>CAVWCG010000004.1:0-93349 GCA_963753445.1 uncultured Actinomycetes bacterium | reverse complement strand
CGCCTCGCACGGCCAGGCACTGGTCGACGCGATCGCCACCGAGGGCAAGCTCGAGCGCTACGAGGCGATCGACAAGGTCAAGGCCGAGGTCGTCGCCAAGTACGCGCCCGACGGCGGCGACGAGGACGCCGTCGCGGCCCGCAAGTGCCGAGGTCGGGGCCGCCTTCGACTCGATCGAGAAGGACACGATCCGCAAGGCGATCGCGGTCGACAAGAAGCGCCCCGACGGACGCGCCCAGGACGAGATCCGGCCGATCGAGACCGAGGTCGACATCTCCCCGCGCGTCCACGGCTCGGCTCTCTTCACCCGCGGCGAGACGCAGATCCTCTCCAACGTCGCCCTCGGGACGACGCGGATGGACATGCGGATCGACACGCTCGGCCTGGTGACCACGAAACGCTTCTGGCACCACTACAACTTCCCGCCCTACTCGGTGGGAGAGGCCGGCTTCATGCGCGGCCCGAAGCGGCGTGACATCGGTCACGGCGCGCTCGCCGAGCGGGCCCTGGCGGCGACGATCCCGGACGAAGAGTCCTTCCCGTACGTGATCCGGGTCGTCTCCGAGACGCTCGAGTCGAACGGGTCCTCCTCGATGGGCTCGGTCTGCGCGTCCTCGATGGCCCTGCAGGCGGCGGGCGTCCCGGTCTCCGCACCGGTGGCCGGCGTCGCCATGGGCCTGATCAAAGAGGGCGACGACTACATCGTCCTCACCGACATCGCCGGCGTCGAGGACCACCTCGGCGACATGGACTTCAAGGTCGCCGGCACCGCCGAGGGCATCACCGCCCTGCAGATGGACATCAAGATCACCGGCGTCACCTTCGACATCCTGCGCGACGCGCTGGACCAGGCCCACAAGGGCCGCCAGTTCATCCTCGGCAAGATGGCCGAATCGATCGACGGGCCGCGCGAGAAGCTCTCGCCGCATGCCCCGGCGATCGAGTCGATCAAGATCGACCCGGAGAAGATCGGGGCCGTGATCGGCAAAGGCGGCGAAACGATCCGCGGCCTGTGCGAGGAGTTCGAAGCCGAGATCGACGTCGAGGACGACGGCACGGTGCGGTCTACGCGCCGACCGGCGAACTGGTCGAGGCCTGCGTCGCAGCGGATCAACTCGATGACCAAGGAGGCGGAGATCGGCGATCGCTACGACTCCGCCAAAGTCGTCAAGACGACGACCTTCGGCGCCTTCGTCGAGCTGGTCAAGGGCACCGACGGCCTGCTCCACATCTCCAACGTGAAACCGGGGGAGAGGGTCGACTCGGTCGACGACGTGCTGTCGAGCGGCGACCTGATCGACGTCACCGTGGTCGAGGTCGACAAGGAGCGCGGCCGGATCGGCCTGCGCCTCACCGACGACCCCTCGGTCGCGGGCAAATCGCCGGAGGAACTGGCGTCGGTCGGCTCCGGCGACGGCGGCCGCCGCGACGGCGGCGACCGCGACCGCGGCGGACGCGGCGGTCGTGACCGTGACCGCGGCGGCCGGCGGCCGCGAACGCGAGCGCCGTAATTGAGCGCTCGCGTCACCACCCTGGACTCGGGCGTCCGGGTCGTCACCGAGGAGGTCCCCTCGGTGCGCTCGGTCGCGCTCGGCCTCTGGGTGCGCACCGGATCGCGTAACGAGACCCCGGCACAGGCCGGGGTCTCGCATTTCCTCGAGCACCTGCTGTTCAAGGGCACCGAGCGCTACTCGGCGATCGAGATCTCCGAGCTGTTCGACGGCCTCGGCGCCTCGGTCAACGCGGCGACCGGCAAGGAGACCACCCACCTGCACGCCCGCTTCCTCGACGAGCACACCGACGAGGTCTTCGACCTGCTCGCCGAGATGATGCTGGCGCCGACCTACCCGGAAATCGACTCCGAGCGCCAGGTCGTGATCGAGGAGATCGCGATGTACGACGACGAGCCGCAGGACCGCGTCCACGACGTGCTCGCCGAGGCCGTCTTCGGCACGCACCCGCTCGGCCGCCGCGTGCTCGGCGAGGCCGACGTGATCGCCAACATCCCGATCCCGGACATCGAGAGCTATCACCACGCCCGCTACACCGGCTCGGAGATCGTCGTCGGCGCCGCCGGGCACCTCGAGCACGACGCGATCGTCGCCCTTGCCGAAAAGCTGGTGCAACCCGCCGACCGAGGGTGGCGGTGTCGCCCCGGCGACGGCGCTGACCGAGCCGCCGCGCCTTTGCTTCCTCGCCAAGGAGACCGAGCAGTACCACATCTGCTTCGGCGCTCCCGGCATCGACCGCGAGGACGAGCGGCGCTTCCCGTTGGCGATCCTCGACTCGATCTTCGGCGGCTCGACCTCCTCGCGGCTCTTCCGCGAGGTGCGCGAGAAGCGCGGGCTCGCCTACTCGGTCGGCTCCTACAACGAGCAGTTCACCGACCAGGGCCTGGTCGCGACCTACGTCGGCACCCGCGAGGACAACGTCGAGGAGGCCTGCGCGATCATCGGCGCCGAGCTGGCTCGGCTGCGCTCCGAGCCGGTCTCGGCCGAGGAGCTGCACCGTGCCAAGGAGAGCGTCAAGGGGAGGCTCGTCCTCTCCTCCGAGTCGACCGCGGCGCGGATGACGCGGATCTCCCGCGCCGTCCTCTTCGGCCTGCCGATCGAAAGCCTCGACGAGATGCTCGCCAAAGTCGACGCGGTCGAGGTCGACGAGCTGACCGAGCTGGCGGCCGAGCTCTACGCCGCGGACCGCCTCTCGGCGGCCTGTGTCGGCGCCGACGAAGATCGCTTCCGGGCGGCCCTGGCGCCGGTCTCGAGGCCCTGGTAGCGGCATGACCAAGGTCGCCGTCTCCGGCGCCGCCGGGCGGATGGGTGCAGACGGTCTGCGAGGCGGTCGAAGGGGCGGAGGACCTCGAGCTGACGCGGGCGCGCCGACCCGAGCCTCGGCGTCGCGCTCGCCGACGTGCTCGGCGAGGCCGAGGTCGTCGTCGACTTCAGCGTCCCCGGCACCGCGCTGGCCAACGTCGAGGAGTGCCTGGCGGCGGGCGTCCACGTCGTCGTCGGCACGACCGGCTTCGACCTCGACGCGGCGCAGCGCCGCCGCCGAGGCATCGCAGCGCCAACTGCTTCGTCGCGCCCAACTTCGCGATCGGCGCGGTGCTGATGATGGTCGTCGCCCAGACGATCGCCCCGCACATGCCGGAGGCCGAGATCATCGAGCTCCACCACGACAAGAAGCTCGACGCGCCCTCGGGCACCGCGGCCCGCACCGCCGAGCTGATCGACGCGGCGGGCGGCCACGTGCACCGGCCGATCCACTCGGTGCGGCTGCCCGGCCTGGTCGCCCACCAGGAAGTGATCTTCGGCGGCGCCGGGCAGACGCTCTCGATCCGCCACGACTCGATCGACCGCCACTCGTTCATGCCCGGCGTGCTGCTGGCCGTGCGCAAGGTGCCGACCTCCCCGACCACTTCACGGTCGGGCTGGAGAAGCTGCTCTACCGGCCTGATTGGGCGATGAAGGAGCTGCGAGGAGTTCTGACCGCGATGGCGACGCCGTTCGCCGAGATCGGGCGCGGTCGACAACGACGGCGCCCGGCGGCTCGCCGCGCACCTGCTCGAGCACGGCTCGCACGGCCTCGTCGTCGGCGGGACCACCGGCGAGTGCCCGACCCTCACCGACGGCGAGACGATCGAGCTCTTCACGCGCGGTGCGCAAGGAGGTCGGCGACGACGTCGTCCTCGTCTGTCGGCACCGGCACCAACGACACCCGCCACTCGCGCGAGCTGACCAAGATGGCGGCCGACGCGGGCGCCGACGCCTCGCTGGTCGTCGTCCCGTACTACAACAAGCCCAACCCGGCCGGCATCCGCGCCCACTTCGAAGCGGTCGCCGCGGCCGTCCCCGACCTGCCGATGGTCATGTACAACATCCCCTCGCGGGTGATCGTCAACGCCGACCCGCAGCTGCTCGGCGAGCTCGGCCGCGGTCGACAACATCGTCGCGGTGAAGCAGGCCAACGACGCCGAGCTGGGCCCGATCGAGGGCCTCGACGGTGTTGGCCGGCAACGACAACACCTTCTGCGGGTCCTCGAGTTCGGCGGCGCCGGCGTCATCTCCGTCGCCTCGCACGTCGTCGGCGACCAGATGCGGGCGATGTGGGACGCCGCGCAGGACAACGACTTGGAGCGGGCGCGGGAGATCGACGCCGAACTGACCCCGGTCTACGAGGGTCTCTCGGTGACGACCAACCCGATTCCGCTGAAGGCCGCGCTGGAGATGCTCGGCCTCGCCCCCGACCGGCTGCGCCTGCCGCTGGTCTCCGCCGACCCCGAACAGCGGGCGGCGGTCCGGGCGGCGTTGGAGGGCATCGGGCTCTCCGTCGCCGCCGGCTGAATCAAACTTCGAACAGAAAGAGTTACAAGTGCCCAGTAAGCAACTTCGAGTGCTGCCTCTAGGCGGCCTCGGCGAGATCGGCAAGAACATGATGGTCGTCGAATACGACGGCCGCATCGTGATCGTCGACACCGGATTGATGTTCCCGACGGCGGAGATGCACGGCATCGACCTCGTCCTGCCTGACTTCTCCTACCTGCGCGACCGCGCCGACGACATCGAGGCGATCGTCCTCACCCATGGTCACGAGGACCACGTCGGTGCGCTGCCCTACGTGCTGCGCGAGATCGGCATCCCGCCGGTCATCTACGGCGGCCTGCTGACGATCGGCATGGTCCGCTCCAAGCTCGACGAGCACAAGCTCGGCGAGAAAGCCCCGCTGCAGGAGCTGCCGGCCGGGGAGAAGGTCAAACGGGGCCCGTTCCAGTTGGAGCTGGTCCACCTCGCCCACTCGATCCCCGACATGCGCGGCGTCCTGATCACCACCGAGCTCGGCTCGATGCTGATGACCGGCGACTACAAGTTCGACCAGACCCCGGTCGACGGCCGGCCCGCCGACATCTCGCGGCTCGCCGAGATCGGCCGCGAGGGCCTGCTGCTGCTCTGCGGCGACTCGACCAACGCCGACCGGCCGGGCGTCGCACCCTCCGAGTCGAGCGTCGGCCCGGCCCTGGTGCAGCAGTTCTCGCGCTGCGAGGGGCGGATCATCGTCACCTCGTTCGCCTCGAACATCCACCGTGTCCAGCAGGTGGTCGACGCCGCCGCCCAGCTCGACCGCAAGGTCGCCCTGGTCGGGCGTTCGATGCGCAAGAACTACAACATCGCCTCCAACCTGGGGATCGCCAAAGCACCGCAGGGGATCTTCATCCAGCCGCGCGAGATCGAGAACTTCCCCGACGAGAAAGTCGTCGTGATCTCGACCGGCAGCCAGGGCGAGCCGCTCTCGGCGCTGCGCCGCATGGCCAACAACGACCACCGCGACGTGACCCTGCACAAAGGCGACACGGTCGTCTTCTCGGCGAGCCCGGTGCCCGGCAACGAGCGCGCGGTCAACGAGACGATCGACCGCATCTACGAGATCGGCGCCACCGTGGTCACCGCCCAGGACGCGCCGATCCATGCCTCCGGCCACGGGTACCGCGAGGAGCTCAAACTGATGCTCAACCTGACCAAACCGCGCTACGTGATGCCGGTGCACGGCGACTACAAGCGGATCCGCCTGCACTCCGACCTGGCCGAGTCGGTCGGGATCGCCCGCAAGGACATCTTCCAGGGCCGCAACGGGCTGCCACTCGAGATCGACGAGAAAGGCGCCCGCTTCGGCGAGGATCTCCACGTCGGCACGATGTTCGTCGACGGCGTCAACATCGGCGACCCCGACGACGCGGCCCTGCGCGACCGCCGCGATATCTCCGCCGACGGCATCTTCATCGTCGTCGTCACGGTCTCCTCCGACGACGGGTCGATCGTCGCCGATCCCGAGGTGCTATTCCGTGGCGTCGCCTTCCTCGACGAAGCCGACAAACTGGTCGAGGAGCTGAAGGACATGGTCGAAGACTCGCTCGAAGATGCCGCCGAGGCGGGCACCCGCGAGTCCGATCTGATCCAGGAGGACCTGCACGAAACGATCGGCAAGTTCGTCTGGCAGCGCCTCCGCCGCAGGCCGATGATCCTCCCGGTCGTCATCCAGGTCTGAGCCGCCGGGGAGCGCCTCCTGGTGCTCCCTCGGGCGAATTGAGTCGCGCGCCCTTCGGGCGCAGCTCCGGATGGTTGAGCGCGCCTATGGCGCGCGGATATCGGATTGCATTTCCGCCGCTTCGCGACATTCGCCCGAGGGAACACCAGGATCCGCTCACATGGCGTCTGAGCCGGCACGGTGCGGGCTCATTGCGCTGCTTGAACAGGGAGCGGGAAGGGTCGGCGCGCTGCGTGGATTTGGGCCCCCATAGGGGACCAAATGTACGTAGGGCGCCCTGGGGCGGCGTGGGCCAGCCTCGCGAGGACGCAGGGAAGCGAGCCGAGGGGAGCGCACTCATGTGCGTGACCCGAGACGAGTGACCGGAGGACACCGCGAGGCGCTCCCACGCCGTTCCAGGGCAAAGAAAAGCCCGCCGGGACAGTGTCTGGGGAGAATCCCGGCGGGCTAGTGTCTCGTCCACGGGCAAATCTAGGACTGGGTTCTAAAGCGTCCCTAAAAGATCGAACTTGAATGCTTCTGTTCGGTGCGGTCGGCCTGGACGATCGGGATGCGGGCCCGGAAGAGGGCCCCGCCGGAGGCCGAGTCGGTCGCTTCGACGCTGCCGTGGTGGGAGTTGGCGACCGCGCTGACGATCGCCAGACCGAGTCCGGTGCCGGTGCCGCGAGCGGTGTCGGCGGGGCCTTCGCCGCGCACGAAGCGGTCGAAGATCTGCGTCCGCATCGCGGTCGGGATGCCGGGCCCGTCGTCGGCGACTTCGACCACGGCGAAGCCGTCCCGCTGGGAGAGGCTGAGTTCGATCGTCGCGCCGTCGGGGGTATGGCGGGCGGCGTTGTCCAAGAGGTTCAGGACCATGCGGTGGAGCTCGTCGGAGCTGCCTTCGACCCGCAGCGGCCGGTCGTTGTCGATGACGAAATGGCGGTCGCCCATCAGCGGCGCCGCCTCGGCGGCCGCGTCGCCGGCGATTTCGGCGAGGTCGCAGCGACGGTGGGCGGAGCGGCGCCCCGCGTCGGCGCGGGCGAGCAGCAGCAGATCGGAGACGAGTCGGCTCATCCGCCGCGAGGAGCGCAGCGCCGAGTCGACGACCTCGCGGTCTTCGGCCTGGTCGGCACCGCCGAGCGAGGCCTGCAGCAGCTCGAGGTTGGCGAGGACGCTGGTCAGCGGCGTGCGCAGCTCGTGCGAGGCGTCGGCGACGAACTCGCGCTGCTGCTGCAGCGCCTGCTCGCGCTCGGAGCGGGCGGCGTCGAGCGACCGCAGCATCCGCTCGAGGGTCTGGGCGAGTTCGCCGACCTCGTCTTCGACCGGCGGCTCGGGCATGTGGCGGGAGGTGTCGCGCGTCTCCGAGATCTCTTTCGCGCTTGCCGTGAGCGCGGCGATCGGCCGCATCGCGCGGCTCGCGATCGCCACGCCGGCGAGCGCGGCGAGCAGGGTCCCGCCGAGGATCCCGGCGGCGATCAGGAGCCAGATGCGAGCGATCGTGTCATCGACGTGCTCGGTGCTGCGGCCGTACTGCACGTAGCCGGTGATGACGCCGCTGCTGTCGCGGATGACCGCGGTTTCCACCCGCAGGCCGTTTTCTTCCCTGACGCCCGGATGCGGTTCGCCGAGGCGCGCGACGTGTTTGCTGTGCCCGATCTCTTCGCCCGCCCGGTCGAAGACGCGCAGCGACGCGTCTTCGGTGAGGACACTGAGCTGGTGCGGCACCGGCTGTGGCCGCCCGACCAGGGGGATTTCGATGTGAAGTTCCCGCTGCAGGGATTCGACCGCGTTGTGGACCTCGCCGTTGAAGTCGTCGCGGATGCGGGAGGTGGCGATCTGCCCGATCGTGCCGCCGAAGACGAGCAGGATCGCCAAGGTCAGGCCGGAGGAGACGGCGGCGATCCGCCAGCGCACCGGCCAGGCCCGGGGATGCACGACTCGGCGCAGCCAGGCCGCAGTGTTGCTGCGGGCGGCGGCGACCATCAGTCTTTGAGCACGTACCCGGCGCCGCGTTTGGTGTGGAGGAGTCGCGGCTCGCCGCCCGCCTCCAGCTTGCGTCGCAGGTTGGAGATGAAGACGTCGATCGTGTTCGTCGCGGCCATCGGGTCGTAGCCCCAGACTTCGTCGAGGAGGCGCTCGCGGGAGACGACGAGGCGCTCGTTGCGCATCAGGAACTCGAGCAGCTCGAACTCGCGATTGGTCAGCTCGATTTCGCGGTCGCCGCGGTGGACCTCGCGGGTGTCGGGGTTCAGCTGCAGGTCGCCGACCTCGAGCGAGGCGGCGCCGCGCGGCGGGCGGCGGCGCAGGAGGGCGCGGATCCGCGCCAGGAGCTCCTTGCGCTCGAAGGGCTTGACCAGATAGTCGTCGGCGCCGCTGTCGAGGCCGGTCACGCGGTCCTCGGTCTCGGCGCGGGCGGTCAGCATCAGGATCGGCACGTCGCCCTCCATGCGGAGGCGGCGGCAGACCTCGATCCCGTCGAGCCCGGGCAGGCCGAGATCGAGCACGACCAGGTCGGGGACGAACCCGACGGCCACGTCGAGCGCCTCGACGCCGTCGGCCGAGGTCCGCACCTCGTAGCCCTCGTTGCGGAGGGAACGGCGCAGGACGTCGGCGATGTCGGTGTCGTCCTCGACGATGAGGACGCGGCCACCTTGCTGAACCTCGGGATCGGTGCTGAGCATGCAGCCGATGTTAAACGGCATTCCGCGCTCTCAGCGGTGGTTTTATGCCGAATTTAGAGCGGGTTCGCGCCGCGGAGGCAAAGTCCGACAGGGGATAGGGCGCGGACGTCGAAACGGGACGCGTGTTCGTTCGACAGAAGCGCTCCCCTGCCCGTAAACCCAAAGGCAAAGCCAAACGAGGCAAAGCCGCGAAATCGCGCGGCGGATTCCACCCGTTCGAGGGCCTCGAGCAGCGGCATCTCGACCTGATCGGCCTCTTCCTCGTCGCCGCGGGGATCTACCTGCTGTTCGTGCTCTTCTTCGGCTGGGAAGGCGGCAAGGTGGGCTACGGCGTCGAAACCGGGCTCGTCTACCTGTTCGGGTCGGTCGGCGCCCGGATCTTCACCCTGCTGATGCTGGTCGCCGGCGGCATGCTCCTCACCGGCACCTCGGTCTCGGCGCTCGCGCGTGGGATCGGCCACGGCCTGCGGGTCGTCTTCTTCGGCAGTGTGCGCAGCGGCGAGGCGACGGCGCGCACCGTCGCCAAAGGCTCGGAGGAGTGGCGGCGGCGCCGCGACGAGCGGACCGCCGAGACCAAGGTCGCGGCGACCGACGTGATGAGCGACTACCCCGAGGACGACGAGGACTTCGAGCCGACCGTCGCGCTCGCCGACGACGACGACGACATCTTCGCCCCGGGCCTGTTCGACGCGGAGACCCAGGCCGATTTCGCCGACGATGGCCCGGCCGGGCCGGAGGTGGACCTCCCGGAGCCCGAGCCGGTCCAGCAGGCTCTCCCGGAACCGGCGACGGAAGAGATCGCCAAGCCGACTCCCATGGGCAACCTGCGCGGCGTCACCACCTCCGAGGAGATCGACTACAAGGTGCCGTCCCCGCGCGTGCTCGAGCGGGGCAAAGGCGACAAAGGCCCGGATCCGCGCGACCAGCAGATCACCGGTCGCAAACTGATCGAGGCGCTCGGCCACTTCGGGGTCGAGGCGAAGATCGTCGGCGTCGTCAGCGGCCCGCACGTTTCCCTCTACGAACTGCGCCTGGCGCCCGGCATCAAAGTCAAGAAAGTCACCGAGCTGGCCAACGACCTCGCCTACGCGCTGGCCTCGACCGACATCCGCATCCTCGCGCCGATCCCGGGCAAACAGGCGGTCGGGGTCGAGATCCCGAACGCGAAGCGCCGCATGGTCCGCCTCGGCGACATCTACGCGGGCCGGCCGGCGAAGACCTCGCCGCTGGTCGCCTGGCTCGGCAAGGGGATCGACGGCAACGCGGTGTGGACCGACCTGGCGAAGATGCCGCACGTCCTCGTCGCCGGCACCACCGGCTCGGGCAAGAGCGCCTGCGTCAACGCGATCCTCTCCTCGATCCTGATGGCCGCCTCGCCGAACGAGGTGCGCCTGGTGCTGGTCGACCCGAAGCAGGTCGAGCTCAACCACTACGAGCACGTCCCGCACCTGCTGACCCCGGTGGTGACCTCGCCGCGGCTCGCCGCCAACGTCCTCTCCAACCTGATCACCGAGATGGAGACGCGCTACGGCGTGATGTCGCAGGCCCGCGCCCGCAACCTCGAGGAGCTGAACCGACTTCGCCGCAAAGCCGGCGAGGCGCCGCTGCCGCACATCCTCTGCGTGATCGACGAGCTCGCGGACCTGATGATGGTCGCCCCGGCCGAAGTCGAGGACTCGATCATCAGGCTCGCCCAGAAGTCGCGCGCCACCGGCATCCACCTGGTGCTGGCGACGCAGCGGCCCTCGACCGACATCATCACCGGCACGATCAAGGTCAACATCCCCTCGCGGATCGCCTTCTCGGTGTCCTCGCAGACCGACTCGCGGGTGATCCTCGACCAGGGTGGCGCCGAGTCGCTGCTGGGACAGGGCGACATGCTCTTCCGCGGCGCCGGCTCCTCGAAGCTGCAGCGCGTCCAGGGCGCCTTCATCACCGAGGACGAGATCGCCAAGATCACCAACCACTGGGCCAAGCAGGGCGAACCCGAGTTCGAGGAGGAGCTGCTCGAGGCGCCCGCGGAGGCCGCCGACGAGGGGCGCGGCGAGGACGACTTCGATCCCGACTCCGACGACCTGCTCGACGAGGCGATCCGGCTCGTCGTCCAGACCGAAACCGCCTCGGTGTCGATGATCCAGCGCCGCCTGCGGGTCGGCTACACGCGGGCCGGGCGCCTGATCGACATGCTCGAGCGGCGCGGCGTCATCTCCGGCTACGAGGGCTCCAAACCGCGCCAGGTGCTGATCACCCAGGCCGATCTGGCGCGGGTGGTCGGCGGGCCGGGATCGGGCGCCGCCGCCGGGGTCTCCGCGCCGGTCGCGGTCGAGGCCGACAGCGACCCTTCCTGACCGACCCGGTCCGGTAGTTTCGGTCCCGCCGATGGAGGGACGGAACGTCGTCAGGGCGGGGATCGTGGTCACCGGGACCGAGGTGATCACCGGTCGCATCGCCGATGCCAACGGGCCCTGGGTGAGCGAACAGCTCGCCGCCCTCGGGGTCGAGGTCGCCCACATCATCGTCGTCGCCGACCGCCCCGACGACCTCGAGGACGCGCTCCGCTTCCTCGCCGCCGAGGGGATGGACCTGATCGTCACCAGCGGCGGGCTCGGCCCGACCGCCGACGACCTGACGGCGGAGATCGTCGGGCGCTTCGCCGGGCGGGCGATGGTGCTGGACAAGGAGATGGAGGAGAAGATCGCCGCGATCCTGCGCCGGTTCGCGGCGCGGCGGAACTTCAAGATCGACGAAGCGGCGGTGATGGACGCCAACCGCAAGCAGGCGATGGTGCCGGAGGGGGCGGAGGCGCTCGACCCGGTCGGGACCGCGCCGGGGCTGGTCGTGCCCGCCGGCGAGCGGGTCGTGGTCGTCCTGCCCGGGCCGCCGCGCGAGCTGCAGCCGATGTGGCCGGTGGCGGTGGCAACCGACGCCGTGCAGGCGGTCCTGGCGCGGGCGACGCCGCTGCTCGGGCTGACGATGCGGATGTTCGGCGTCCCCGAGTCGGAAATCGCCAAGAGCCTGCGCGAGATCGAGGACGACGACGGGGTCGACGTCGAGGCGGTCGAGGTCACCACCTGCCTGCGGCGCGGCGAGATCGAGATCGATGTGCGCTGGCGCGAGGAGACCGAGGCGGTGGCGATGGCGGTCCGCGACGGGCTGGTCCGTCGGCACCCGCGCGAAACGTTCAGCCTCGACGGGGAGACGATCGACGAACAGGTGGCGAAGTTGCTGCAGGGGCGCCGGCTGGGGCTTGCCGAGTCCTGCAGCGGCGGCCTGCTGGCGGCGCGGATCACCAACGTGCCGGGCGCCTCGGGCTATCTGGCCGGGAGCGTCGTCGCCTACTCCTACGAGGCCAAAGAAGAGCTGCTGGGGGTGCCGAAGGCCCTGCTGGAGGAGAAAGGCGCGGTCTCGCCGGAGGTGGCCGAGGCGATGGCGCTGGGGGCGCTGGAGCGCTTCGGGGCCGACGTGGCGGTCTCGATCACCGGGATCGCCGGGCCCGGGGGAGGGACCGAGGAGAAGCCGGTCGGATACGTCTGCTTCAACGCGCGGCTCGCCGACGGGACGGCGATCGCCCGCGAGCCGGTCATCCCCGGCGACCGGCACGACATCCGCGAACGCTCGGCGCTGGTCGCGATGCACCTGCTGCGCAGCCTGCTGGGCGACAACGAGACGCCCGCGTAGGGCGAGGCGCCTGATTCGGGCGCCTAAATTCACGAAGAAGTCGCGATGCGGCGTTGAGCCGCGCGGATTTCCGCCCTAGCTTGGCCGTATGGCGACCCAGGGAGAGCGAGAGCGGCGGCAGCGGCTGTTCGTGGCACTGGACCTACCCGAGCCGGTCCGCGACGGTCTGGCGGCGTGGGAGCAGGCCGAGCTGGTCGATCCGGCGCTGCGCGCGGTGCGGCCGGAGTCGCTGCACGTCACCTTGGTCTTCCTCGGCCACCGCGAGGCCGCCGAGGCCGAGGCGATCGCCGCGGTGGTGCGTCGCAGCGGCGGCCCGGCGCCGCTCTTGAAGCTCGAGGACCCGGTGCCGCTGCCGCGCCGCGGGCGGGCGGCGCTCTTCGCCCTCCCGGCGCCCTCTCCGGCCACCACCGACCTCCAGCGGGCATTGGTGGGACGATTGGTCGCGGCCGGGCTCCACGAGGCCGAGGAGCGTGATTTCTGGCCCCATCTGACGGTCGCCAGGGTGCGCGCGGAGGGGCGCGGCTCGCGCCGCCCGGCGGCGGTCGCGAGGCGGCCCGGAGACCTTCCCGACAGGCTCAAAGAGCCGTTTTTAGGCGTCCGGATGACGCTCTACCGTTCTGAACTCCAGCCGGGGGGCGCCCGATACGCCCCGCTGGCCCAAGTCGAGCTGTCCTGAAGCGGGCGGCAGTGAGGTGATGATCTGAGATGGCGGACGACAAAGTGAACTTGAAGGGCCTCACGGCGAAGGAAGCCAAAGCGAAAGATTCGGCCCTCGAGGCGGCCGTCACCCAGATCGAGCGCGACTTCGGCGCGGGCTCCCTGATGCGCCTCGGCGACAAAGGCACGGTCAAGGTGGCCTCGATCCCGACCGGGTCGCTGGCGCTCGACCTGGCGCTCGGGATCGGCGGCGTGCCGCGCGGCCGGATCGTCGAGATCTTCGGCCCCGAGTCCTCGGGGAAGACGACGCTGGTCAACCACATCATCGCCGAGGCCCAGGCTCTCGGCGGCGTCTGCGCCTTCATCGACACCGAGCACTCGATCGATCCGGTCTACTCGCGAGCGATCGGCGTCGACACCGACGAGCTGCTGGTCTCGCAGCCCGACTACGGCGAGCAGGCACTGCAGATCGCCGACCGGCTGATCGCCTCGGGGGCGGTCGACGTGGTCGCGATCGACTCGGTCGCGGCACTGACCCCGAAAGCCGAGCTCGACGGCCAGATCGGCGACACCACGGTCGGCCTGCAGGCGCGGCTGATGTCGCAGGCGCTGCGGAAACTCGCCGGCAACCTGAACCGGACCAACACGGTCTGCATCTTCACCAACCAGATCCGCGAAAAAGTCGGCGTCCAGTTCGGCTCGCCAGAGACCCAGCCGGGCGGCCGCGCGCTGAAGTTCTACTCGTCGCAGCGGCTCGACATCCGCCGTATCGAGACCCTCAAAGAAGGGACCGAGGCGGTCGGCAACCGGGTCCGTGTGAAAGTCGTCAAGAACAAGGTCGCATCGCCGTTCCGCCAGGCCGAGTTCGACATCGAGTACGGGGTCGGGATCTCCCGCGAGGGCGGTCTCATCGACTTCGGCATCGAGCAGGATCTGATCCAGAAATCCGGCTCGTTCTTCTCCTACGGCGAAACCCGCCTCGGACAGGGCCGCAACAACGCCAAACAGTTCCTGGCCGACAACCCGGAGCTGGCCCTGGAGATCGAAACCAAGGTCCGTACGGCGCTCGGAATCGGCATCACCTCGCCCGATGTGGTCCCCGAGCCCGAGGCTCCGATCGCGGAGGCCCAGGCCGCCTAGAGCAGCCTGGCTCCGGCCGGCAAGCACCGGGTTCCGCGCACCAATAGGATTCCGGCCGCCTGATGCACGAAACGTTCTTTTTCATCTGCGGCGGCATCCTCGCCGCGTCTGCCGTCGTCGTCAGCCTGTTCGGGCTGAAAAACGACGACTTCCCCGGCAAATGGATGCCCCTGGTAGTCGTCTGGTTCGCCGTCTTCGCGATCGGGGCGGGCACCTTCGCGGTCCTGCACGGGAAGGACGAGTCGAAGGACCACGACAAGGAATTCGCCAAGGCGAGCAAAGAAATCGAATTCAACGAGACCAAAGGCCCGTTCGTCGAAGCCGAAGAAAAGGAAGCGGAAGCCGAAGAAGCCGCGGGCGGCGAAGAATCCGAAGCGAGTCCCGAAGAAGCCGAAGAAGAAGCCGAAGCCCAGCCCGAAGAAGGGGGCGCCGAACAGGAAGGCGCGGCGGGCGAACAGCTCGAAGGCGAAGCCGGGCAGGGCGCTGAATCAGCCGGTGGCGGCGGCAATCCCGAACTCGGCGCCGTCGTCTTCTCCGAAAACTGCTCCGTCTGCCACGGCGCCACCGGTCACGGCGGCAACGGCGGTCCCGACCTGCGGACGATGCCGCTGGCCCAGTCCGAAGAAGGCGCGATCCAGCAGGTGACCAACGGCGGCGGCGGCATGCCGGCCTTCGGGGGCACGCTCTCCGAAGAAGAAATCGAGAACGTCGCCGCCTATGTCGCGCAGGAAATCACCGGCGGCGAATAGCCGCGGCGTCGACCCAATGCTCGGTACCCTGAGCGCGTGAAGCGCTTCCACGTCACCACCTTCGGGTGCCAGATGAACGTGCACGACTCCGAGCGCATGCGCGGCATGCTGACCTCGCTCGGCTACGCGGAGGCTGCCGAGCGCGCCGAAGCCGACCTGATCCTCTTCAACACCTGCTCGATCCGCGAGTCGGCCGACAGCCGCTTCGTCGCCCATCTCGGCGAGGCGAAGCGGCTGAAGAGCGAAGACCCCGGCCGCACGGTGGGAGTGGGCGGCTGCTGGGCGCAATCGGTGAAGGACGAGGTCTTCGAGCGCTTCCCCTTCGTCGATGTCGCCTTCGGCCCGGGCCAGATCCACAAGCTCGCCGAGTTTCTCAACTCCGACTCGCTGACCGCCCAGGGCTACTTCGAGTTCGAGGACTTCTCCGGCCACCTGCCCGCCCGCCGCGAGCGCGAGTTCCAGGGCTGGCTGCAGATCTCGCAGGGATGCAACTGCCGCTGCTCCTACTGCATCGTGCCCTCGACCCGTGGCCGCGAGGTCAGTCGCGAACCGGCCGAGCTGGTCGCCGAGGCCGAGGCGCTGGCCGGCGACGGGGTGCGCGAGGTGACGCTGCTCGGCCAGAACGTCAACAGCTACGGCCGCGACCTGCCGCGCGAGGGCCGCGTCAGCTTCGCCGAGCTGCTCGCCCGGGTCGACGCGGTGCCCGGCATCGACCGCATCCGCTACACCAGCCCGCACCCCAAGGACATGAAGGAGGACGTGATCCGCGCCCACGTCGAGCTGCCCTCGCTCTGCGAGCAGATCCACCTGCCGCTGCAGTCGGGCTCGAGCGCGGTGCTGAAACGGATGCGGCGCACCTACGACCGCGCCCGCTACATGGACCGGGTCGCGCTGATCCGCGAGCACGTGCCCGACTGCGCGATCACCACCGACATCATCGTCGGCTTCCCGGGGGAGACCGAGGCCGACTTCGCCGAGACGCTCGCCGTGGCCGAGGAGGTCGGCTACGACGGCGCCTTCACCTTCGTCTTCAGCCCGCGCCGCGAAACCGAGGCGGCGACGATGGACGGCCAGCTCTCGCACCCGGTCAAGGTCGAGCGGATGGAACGCCTGCTCGAGGTCGTCCAGCGGCGCGCCGCCGAACGCGCGCAGCGCTTCGTCGGGCGGACGATGGAGGTGCTGGTCGAGGGGCCGAGCCGCACCGATCCGACCCGGCTGCGGGGGCGGACCCGGCATAACAAGGCGGTCAACTTCGAAGGGGTCGCGAATCCCGGTGAGTTCGTTCAGGTCGAGATCGAGAGTGCGACTTCGCAGACGTTGGGCGGGGTGTCGGCACAGCCCCTCTCTCAACTTTTTCGGTGAGACGGATGCCGACGCCCGAGATGCGGGCAACGAAAAAGTACAAGCCGTTCGCGGCTGTGCCGACACCACGCCTCTAGCGGTGGCGGTGCTCGCCATCTTCGGGCCGACCGGCGTCGGCAAGACCGGCGTCGCGGTGGAGTTGGCTCGTCTGCTGCGGGCGCGCGGTGAGGAGCCGGTGGCGATCAACTGCGATGCGCTGCAGGTGTACGAGGGGATCGACGTGCTCACCGGGGCCGCGACGGCGGCGGAGCGGGAGGTGCTGCCGCACGAGCTGCTCGGGATCGTGCCGGTGACGTCCAACTTCTCGATCGGGGACTACATGCCGCCGGCGCACCAGGCGATCGACGCGGCGCTCGAGGCGGGGAGGACGCCGATCGTGGTCGGGGGGACCGGGCTGTATCTGCGGGCGGCGCTGGCGGATCTGTCGCTGCGGAAGGTGGCCCCGTTCTCGGAGGAATCGGAGCTGTGGTCGGCGGAGACCAGGCACCCGACCCGGATCTTCGGCCTCGACATGGACCGGGCGCAGCTTTATGAGCGGATCGACGCCCGGGTCGACGCGATCGTCGCTGCGGGCGGGGAGGAGGAGGCGCGCCGTGCCGACGCCCTCGGCGCCGGCCGCACCGCCCGCAAGGCGCTCGGGCTGACCGAGCTCCTCGCCGGCGACCTGGAGACGATGAAGCGCCGCTCCCGGAACTACGCCCGCCGCCAGCTCACCTGGATGCGCAAAATCCCCGACCTCAAGACGATCGACCGCACCGGCCTCTCCGACGCCGAAGTCGCAACTCGTATCGCTTCCGTCGTCCCTCCCCGCTGATGGGCCGATAACCGGACATATGGGCAGGTTTTCGGCCCATCGGCCGGGCGCCGTTGCATCGGTGTGACGCAATAGGGTCCGGGCCGTGAAATTCGAGAAGTGGCAGGCGCTGGGGAACGACTATCTGATCCTCGAGGAGGCGAATCTGCCCTGGGAGCTGACCGAGGGGCGGATCGAGTGGCTCTGCGACCCGCATTTCGGGATCGGGGCGGACGGCATCCTCCTGCTCGCGCCGAGCGATGACCCGGAGTTCGTCGCCGATCTGCGGATCTTCAACCCCGACGGCTCCGAGGCCGAGCTGTCGGGCAACGGCGCCCGCGAGGCGATCCTCTACCTGCGCCGGCACGGCTGGACCGACGCAGACGAGTTCGCGATCTCGACCGTCGCCGGGCCGATCCGGCCGACGATCACCGGCGAGCTGACCTGCTCGGTCGACATGGGCAGCGCGTCGACCACCTCGAAAGACTTCCCTTCGGGCGGCCCCGACGGGCGCGGCACCGTGCGCTCGGCCGGCCGCGACTGGGAGTTCCAGCACGTCTCGATCGGCAACCCGCAGTGCGCGATCGTCGTCGACGCCGCCGAGCTGCCCGACCTCGACCTCGAGGAGATCGGCCCGGCGATCGAAGCCTCCGACCTCTTCCCGAACCGCACCAACGTCTCCTTCCTCGCGGTCGAAGGCTCGACCGTCCGCGCCCGCATCTTCGAGCGCGGCGTGGGAGAGACGCTCTCCTCCGGCACCGGCGCCTCCGGCGCCGCGGTCACCGCCTTCCTGCGCGGCGCGCCGAGCCCGATCACGGTCGAGCTCGATGGCGGCGAGCTCGTGGTCGAGATCGGCGAGGACCTGGCGGTCCGCCTCGACGGCTGGGCCGAGCCGGTCTACCGCGGCGAGGCCTCGCCCGAGCTGCTCGCCGCGCTGTCCGAGCAGGACTGACCCAGACCGGGTTTCAGATCAGGCTTCCAATAGATTTCCGCGCCCATGGGCATCGCCGAGCCATCGAAGCGCCTCCAGGCGATCCCGCCCTACATGTTCCAGGAACTGGAGCGGCGGATCGCCGAGAAGCGGGCCGCCGGCATCGACGTGATCAGCCTCGGGATCGGCGATCCCGACCAGCCGACCTATCCGTACATCGTCGAGGCGATGCAGAAGGCGGTCGCCGACCCGGCCACCCACCAGTACCCCTCGAACCGCGGCCGCGAGGACTTCCGCGAGGCGTTCTCCGCCTTCTACGACAAGCGCTTCGGGGTCGAGATCGACCCGGCGAACGAGGTGATCCCGGCGATCGGCGCCAAGGAGTGCATCTACAACCTCTGCAACGCCTTCCTCGACCCGGGCGACGTGGCGCTCGCCTCCGACCCCGGCTACCCCGTCTACACCGGCGGCCCGCTGCTCCACGGCGCCACCGCCGAGCTGCTGCCGCTGCCGCCCGAGAAGGGCTTCGCCCCCGACCTGAGCGCGGTCTCGGCCGAGGCGGCCGCCAAGGCGCGGCTGATGTTCATCAACTACCCGAACAACCCGACCGGGGCGATCGTCCCCGAGGGCTTCTTCGCCGAAGCGGTCGAGTTCGCCCGCGAGCACGAGATCCTCGTCGTCCACGACAACGCCTACTCGGAGACGACCTACGACGGCTACGTCGCGCCCAGCTTCCTCGCCACGCCGGGAGCCAAGGAAGTCGGGGTCGAGGTCTTCTCGCTCTCCAAGGGCTACAACATGACCGGCTGGCGGGTCGCCGCGATCCTCGGTAACCCCGACGCGATCCAGTCCTACTGGCGGCTCAAGACCAACGTCGACTCCGGCCTCTTCGAGGCGCTCCAGCTCGCCGGCGTCGCCGCGCTCCAGGGCCCGCCCGAGCCGCTCGCCGCGATGAACGCGACCTACTCCCGGCGCCGCGACCTCGTCGTCTCGGCCCTCGCCGCGATCGGCGTCGAGGTCACCGCGCCGAAGGGCACGATCTACATCTGGGCGCCGGTGCCGAGCGGCCACACCTCGACCTCCTTCGCCGAGACCGTCCTCGAAGAGGCGGCCGTCGTCGTCTCGCCCGGCTCGATGTACGGACCGAGCGGCGAGGGCTTCTTCCGCATCTCGCTCACCGCTCCCGACGACCGGATCGAAGAGGCCGTCGAGCGCATGCGCGAGCACCTTTCCTAAGCCGCTTCGCGCTCGGCTTTCTTGCGCCAGTACCGGTCGAGGCCGGCCCACTGGTAGGCGGTCGGGACCGCCTGGAACATCTCCGCCGCGATCTCCGGGTCGAGCCGGGCGGCGATCCGCCGCTGCAGGTCGGCCTCGTAGGTCTCCTCGTCCATGCCGCGGGCCAGCTCGGCCTCCTCGCGAATGCGGCGGCGGGCCTCGGCGAGGTGGGCGACGGGGTCCTCGACCGGGCCGAAGTGGGTGAGGGCGAGGCGCCGCGGCGACCAGGCCTCGACCGTGGAGAGCGATTCTTCCCAGAGCTCGACGTCGATGTCGGGGGGCGGGGTCGGCGGGATCACCAGGTCGGTCGGCGGGATGCGGCAGGCGGCGACGTCGCCGACGAAGGCGGTGGCGGTCTCCTCGTGGAGGTAGCAGACGTGGTGGGAGGCGTGCCCGGGCGTGTAGGCGACGCGCATCCCGCGCACGACCTCGCCGCCGGAGAGCGTCGTCACGTTGCGCCTCCGGGACCGGCTGGATCTTCCCCCAGAGGTACTCGAGCTTGTCGCCGTAGAGGCGCTCGGCGCTGGCCAGGAGGCGCGAGGGGTCGATCAGGTGGGGCGCGCCGCGCTCGTGGACGTAGACCGGCAGGTCGGGCCAGCGGGCGACCATCGCGCCGGTCGCGGCGGCGTGGTCGAGGTGGATGTGGGTGAGCAGGATCGCCTCGGGCCGCGCACCTTCCAGCTTCTCCAGCAGGGTGTGGAGGGAGGACTCGGGACCGGGGTCGACGAGCATGCCGTCGACCTCCCAGCAGCCGATCACGTGCGGGCGGCCGAGGTGCTCGACGTCGATTACGCGCATCGACGGGAGCTTATGCAGCGGCTGCGCCGGTCGGCAGCCTGCCTTCGGCGGCGAGGAGGTCGTGGAGCCCCTCTTCGAGCCCGCGCGGCTGGTAGCCGAGCTCCCGCGTGGCCTTCTCGTGGCTCGCCCAGAAGGTGACGCCGTCGGCGGAGGAGATCAGCTCGCGCAGATTTGGCGGCTGGCCCATCAATTTGCCGACCAGGGGGCCGATCGGGATCATCGCCTTCATCAGCCCGGTCGGGAGCGCGTGTTTCGGCGCCTTCTTCCCGGTCTCGGCGGCGACCACGCCGATCGCCTCGCGCACCGTCGTCACCGGGCCGCTGAGGATGTAGGCCTCGCCGACCTTGCCTTTGTCGAGCGCCAGGACGATCCCGGCGGCGATGTCCTCGACGTGGCTGAGGCAGATGCCCAGCTCGGGGAACGGGATCAGCGGCATCTTCCCGCTCAGGAACTGGTCGAGCAGCACGCCGATCGAGGAGGTGTCGCCGGGGCCGTAGACGCCGCCGGGCTGGACGATCACGCAGGGGAGCCCCTCGCCGATCAGCTTCTTGGCGACCTGATGGGCTTCCCACTTGGTCTTCTCGTACTCCGGAGGTGAAGCTTTCGGTCGGGTGCTCGTAGCCCTCGTCGACGACTTGGCCGTGGGTGTTGCCGAAAGCGCCGACCGTGGAGACGTAGACGACCTTGCCGACCCCGGCCTCGAGCGCCGCCCCCAGCACCCGTTCGGTGCCGCCGACGTTCGCTTCGCGCATCGACCGGCGCTCGCTCGGCGGGATCCCCACCTCGTAGACGGCGGCCGCGTGGATCACCGCGTCGCAGCCCCCCATGCCGGCGCGGATCGCCCGTTCGTCGCCCAGGTCGCCCGCGACCAGGACGCAGCCGAGCTCCTCCAGCGCCGCGCCTTTGGCGGGAGAGCGCACGAGCGCCACGACGTCGTCACCGCGGGCGCGCAATCGGCGCACGACGGCACCGCCGATGAAACCCGTCCCTCCCGTGACGAATACCTTCACAGGACCAAGCCTAGACGGCCGGGGCAGCGCCGTACAATGGTCAGGAGTGAGTGAATCGAGGACCGGCCGCGTCACCGAGACGCGGTATGCGGCAGAAAACGGGAACGGCGCCGGGGTCGTGAACCGCCGGGCGCGTCAGCGCGCGCTGGCGATCGGGATCATCGACGGCCGCGAGCCCGGCGAGCCGCTGGCCGAGCTGAAGGAGCTGCTGCGCACCGCGGGCGTCGCGACCGCCGGCGTCGCCACCCAGCAGCGCCCCAAACCCGATCCCGACCGCTACTTCGGCCGCGGCCGGATCGACGAGCTGAAGGCGGAGATCAAGGCCGCCGACGCCAACCTGGTCGCCTGCGACGACGAGCTGCTGCCGCGCCAGGAGCGCAACCTCGAATCGGCGCTCGAGGTGCCGGTGATCGACCGCACCGCGGTGATCCTCGACATCTTCGCCGATCACGCCCACTCGGCCGAGGGCAAGCTGCAGGTCGAGCTGGCCCAGCTCGAATACAACATGGCCCGCATGCGGGGGCTCTGGACCCACCTCGAGCGGCTCGGCGCCGGCCGCATCGACGGCGGCATCGGCACCAGGGGCCCGGGCGAGAGCCAGATCGAGACCGACCGCCGCCTCGCCCGCGACCGGATCTCGGCGCTCCGCCGCCGGCTGCGACAGACCGAAAAGAACCGTGGCGTGATGCGCGCCCAGCGCGAGCGCTCCTCGCTCCCGCGGGTCGCCCTCGCCGGCTACACCAACGCCGGCAAGTCGACCCTCCTGAACGCGCTGACCGGCGCCGAGGTCGGCGTCGCCAACCGCCTCTTCGAGACGCTCGACCCGACCACGCGGAACTTCGAGCTCTCCGGCCGCGACTACCTGCTGACCGACACCGTCGGCTTCATCGAGAAGCTGCCCCACCAACTGGTCGAGGCCTTCAAGGCGACGCTCGAGGAGACGACGCTGGCCGACCTGATCGTCCACGTCGTCGACGCCTCCGAGACCGAAGAGCGCCGGATCGCCGACATGCACGCGGTCGACGAGGTGCTGGAGGAGATCGGAGCGGGGGAGAAGCCGCGCCTCCTCGTCCTCAACAAGACCGACCTGCTGAGTGAGGACGAGCGCCGCGAGGTCGCGCTCAGCCACCCCGACGCGGTCCTCGTCTCGGCGCTCGCCGGCACCGGACTGGAGGAGCTGCGCGAGCGGATCGAGGCGGCGTTCGCCGAGACCCTGACCGAGGTCGAGCTGCTGATCCCCTACAGCGAGGGCGGCCGCCTGCACGAGCTGCACGAGGTGGCGGGCGAGCTGGAGCGGACCGACCGCGCCGACGGCGTCCTCGTCCACGCCCGGGTCCCGGCCGGCGAGCTCCACCGCTTCGACGACCTGGCAGTGGTCTGAGCGCGCCCAAAGCCTCTAGGCTGCGCGGCATGGAGCTGCCGGTCATCAAGCTGAAGGACAACGCCGTGCTGCCGACCCGGGCGCATCCGGGCGACGCCGGGCTCGACCTCTATTCGACCGAGGAGGCCCACCTCGGCCCCGGCGAGCGCTGGGGCGTCGGGACCGGGGATCGCGGTCGAGATCCCCGAGGGGCACGCCGGGCTCGTCCTGCCTCGCTCCGGGCTCGCCCGCGAGCACGGGATCACGCTGGTCAACAGCCCGGGGCTGATCGACGCCGGCTACCGCGGCGAAATGCGGGTGCTGATGCTGAACACCGACCCGGCCGAGACGGTGCGGATCGAGGCGGGGGCGCGGATCGCCCAGCTGGTGGTGACGCCGATGGCTACGCCCGAGCCGGTCGAGGCGGCGGCGTTGACCGAGTCGGCGCGCGGCGACGGCGGCTTCGGCTCGACCGGGCGCTAGACGTCGGAGTCGGCGAGGCGACGGAGGATCTCGACGGCGCGCTCGATTGCCGCCAGGTCGTCGTCGGGAAGCTCTTCGAACGCTTTGACCAGCCAGCCCTCGCGGGCACGGCGGTCGGCTTCGATCTGCGCCTTCCCGGCCGCGGTCAGGCTGACCAGGGCGCGGCGGCGGTCGTCGGGGTCGGGGTTGCGCTCGATCAGCGCGTCGGCCTCGAGGTCGCCGACCGTCTGCGCCATCGACTGCGGCCGCACCCGTTCGGCCGCGGCGAGGTCGGAGACGCTGCAGGGGCCCTCGCGGTCGAGCCGGCCGAGCACCGAGGCCTGGTTCAGCGGGAAGAGGTTCTCCTTGCGCAGGCGGCGGATCAGCTGCCCGATGACACCGCGCAGGTCGGCGGCGAGAAGAGCGGTGTCGGCGTGGTCTCGGGTCTGCGCGGGCACGGGCACGGGCAGACCATAGCGGATTTAGACAGGTGAACTGCACAGGTTACCTGTGTAATATGGCAACATGGTCTCCGCGGCAACCGCGAACGGCAACGGCGCCTCTCACGACGACAAGTACAAGTGGATCGCGCTCTCGAACACGACGCTGGCGATCCTGCTGGCGACGCTCGACGCCTCGATCACGCTGATCGCGATGCCGGACATCTTCCGCGGCATCCACCTCGACCCGCTGCTGCCCTCGAACAGCTTCTACCTGCTCTGGATGATCCTCGGCTACCTGGTCGTGACCAGCGTGCTGATCGTCAGCCTCGGCCGGCTGGGGGACATGTACGGGCGGGTCAAGATCTACAACCTCGGCTTCGTCATCTACACGGTCGCCTCGCTGATGCTGGCGATCGACTGGATGACCGGCACCAACGGCGCCCTCTTCCTGGTCGGCTTCCGGATCGTCCAGGGGATCGGCGGTGCCTGCCTGCTCGCCAACTCGGCGGCGATCCTCACCGACGCCTTCCCCGCCAACCAGCGCGGCATGGCACTCGGGATCAACAACATCGTCGGGGTCAGCGGGATGTTCGTCGGGCTCGTGCTGGGCGGTTTGCTGGCGCCGATCGACTGGCGGCTGGTCTTCCTGATCTCGGTCCCGGTCGGGCTCTTCGGGACGGTCTGGGCCTACGTGAAGCTGAAAGAGCTGAGCACGCCGCACCCGGGCAAGATCGACTGGTGGGGCAACGCCACCTTCGCCCTCGGCCTGATCCTCGCGATGGTCGCCGTCACCTACGGGATCCGCCCCTACGGCGGTTCGCCGACCGGGTGGGGGAGTCCGCGCTGCCTGCTCCTACTGGCCGGCGCGCTCGCCTCGCTGATCGCCTTCGTGATCATCGAGCGCCACGCCGAGGAACCGATGTTCCGCCTGCCGCTCTTCCGCATTCGCGCCTTCACCTTCGGCACGCTCTCGACCTTCCTGGCGGCGGTCGCCCGCGGCGGCCTGATGTTCATGCTGATCATCTGGCTGCAGGGCATCTGGCTGCCGCTGCACGGCTACGACTACACCGAAGCGCCGCTCCTGGCGGGCATCTACATGCTGCCGCTGACGATCGGGATGCTGATCGCCGGGCCCACCTCCGGCTACCTGTCGGACCGCTTCGGCGCGCGCGGCTTCGCGACCGGCGGGATGGTCGCCGCCGCCGTCAGCTTCGCCGCCCTCACCTTCCTTCCGGTCGACTTCTCCTATCCCGTCTTCGCCGCGATCCTCGCCTTCAACGGGATCTCGATGGGGATGTTCGCCTCGCCCAACCGGGCGGCGGTGATGAACAGCCTGCCGCCCCAGGACCGCGGCGCCGGCGGGGGCATGAACCAGACCTTCCAGAACTCGGCCCAGGTGATCTCGATGGGGATCTTCTTCACCCTGTTGATCATCGGGCTCGCCTCGACCCTGCCGCACGCGCTGTCGAGCGGGCTCGAAGCGCACGGGATCGCCGCCGCCAAAGCCCACGAAGTGGGGCAGACGCCGCCGATCTCGGTCCTCTTCGCCGCCTTCCTCGGCTTCAACCCGATCGAACATCTGGTCGGCAGCCACGCCCTGCACGAATTGCAGCCGCACGCCCAGGCGGTGCTGACCGGGCACAGCTTCTTCCCGCACCTGATCTCGCAGCCGTTCAGCAACGGGCTCGACACGGCCTTCGGCTTCGCGATCGTCGCCTGCCTGATCGCCGCCGCCGCGTCGCTGATGCGGGGCGGCCGCTACACCCACACCGAGCCGAGCGAGGCGGAAACGCCCGCGGCGGCTCCACCGATCCGCGAACTGGAGGAGAGTCATGCGAGTTGATTGGCACGGGCAGTCGGCGTTCACCCTGGACGGCGACGCCGCGACGGTGTTCATCGATCCGTGGGGCGACATGTCGGCCGCGGCCTCACGCGGGATCGAGTGGAACTACCCGCCGATCGAGCCGCCCGCCGCGGTCGACCTGCTGATCGTCACCCACGAGCACAGCGATCACAACGGGGTCGAGATCATCGACGGGGAGCCGACCCTGGTCCGCTCGGTGGCCGGGACGCACGCCGGGCCGATCGGCGACGTCGTCGCGATCGCCTCCGAGCACGACGGCGTCGCCGGGACCGAGCGCGGCCCGAACACGATCGTCGTCTTCGACCTCGACGGGGTCCGCGTCGCCCACTTCGGCGACTTCGGCCAGCCCGCGCTGCGGCCCGAGCAGCGTGCCCACCTGGACGGGATCGACCTGCTCTTCCTGCCGGTCGGCGGCGGCCCGACGATCGACGGCGCCACCGCGGCCGGGATCGCGATCGACCTCGGCGCCTCCTGGGTGGTGCCGATGCACTACAAGACCGACAAGATCAACTTCCTCGAAACCGAGGAGGCCTTCGTCGCGGCGATGCCCGCGGCCCGGCGCCTCGACTCGCCGTCGTTCGACACGGCGGACCTGGAGAAGGGCCCCGGCCCGACCGCGATCGTCCCCGCCGCCCCGTAGCCGGGGCCCCCGACGCTTGTTCGTCATACGCGAACAAGCGTCGGGAGTCAGACGCCGGCGGCGGCGCGGGCGCTCGCGTGGGCGGCGCGCTCGAGCTCGTCCGGGAGCGGCTCGAGCTCGGGGCGCTCGCCGTAGCGGCGCTCCAGCGCCAGGGCGATCAGGTGGTCGGCGAGCCAGGCGTTCTTCGGCAGCAGCGGCCCGTGCAGGTAGGTGCCGACCATGTTGTCGCGCCAGACGCCCTCGAGGCCGTCGCCGCCATTGTTGCCGTGGCCGTGCCCGTCGACGACCCGGCCGAGCGGTCGCGCGCCCGCTCCGAGGTAGGTGCGCCCGCCGTGGTTCTCGAAGCCCGCCAGCACCCGCTTCACGCCGCCGAGCTCGGTCTCGATCGCGACGTTGCCGATCAGCCGCGGGCCCTCCTCGCGGACCGTGCGCAGGTCGGCCAGCCCGAGCCCGGGCAAGGTCTCCTCGCCGAGCTGGTAACTCTCGCCGAGCAGCTGGTAGCCGCCGCAGACGGCGAGCAGGACGGCGCCGTCGTCGACCGCCGCGGCCAGGGCGGCGCGCTTGGTGTCGACCAGGTCGGCGGCGACGACGCGCTGGTCGCGGTCCTGGCCGCCGCCGATGTAGAAAACATCATGCGAAGACGGGTCGATCGACGCGCCAGGTCCGGCGCCGTTCCATCTGAACCCGATCCTTCGCCATTCGCAGCGTCGCTGCAGGAAGAGGATGTTGCCGCGGTCGGCGTAGATGTTCATCTGCTCGGGGTAGAGGCTGAGGACGCGGAGCTCCATCACTCCTCCTCGCCGAGGACGACGACGGTCGAGCCGACGTGGTCGTCGGTCGCGTCGATGTGGAGGCGTTCGATCGGGACCAGGCCGACCTCGGCCGCCTCGGCCTCGAGCCGGGCGGCGGTCAGCGTGCAGATCGTCACCTCGTCGGGCAGGTCGGTCAGCTCGCCGGTCGGCGAGACCTTCTGGCGCAGCCGGTGGACGACGATCCGCTCCGGCCCGACCACGGCCTCCAGCGGCAGGCTCGAGTAGATCCAACCGTCGACCTCGCGCACGTCGGGGAGGAGCGGCTCGCCCTCCTCGGGCTCCGGCATGCCCTCGACGATCGCTGCCGCGACGCGGCCGCCGGGAAGCAGCTGGGCGGCGAGCGAGTCGAGGCAGGCGAGCCGCTCGGCCTGGTTCGCGAGCATCTGCAGGAGCTGCATCGGGGCGAGCGCCAGCGCCACCGGCTCGGGCAGCTCGAAGCCGCGCGCGTCGCCCAGCAGCGGCGTCACCGGGAGGCCGGCGGCGCGCTCGCGCTGGGCGGCGATCAGCTCCGGGTCGGAGTCGAGGCCGATCACCCGGTGGCCGCGGCGGGCGAGGTGGATCGCGAGGCGGCCGGTCCCGGCGCCGAGCTCGAGGATCGGGTCGCCGCAGCGCTCGGCCAGGTCGTCCCAGACGGCCAGGTCGGCGGCGTAGGCGCCGCACTCGACGTCGTGCCAGATCGCCGCTTCCGAGGTCGAGGCGGACGCGCTCATCGCCAGAACTCCTTGGCGAGGCCGCGGGCGGCGAGGAGCTTGCGGAGCTCCAGCAGCGCGGTGTAGGTGGGGAGCGCGAAGAGGCGGCCGGCGGCGGTGACGGCGGCGTCGAGCGAGGTCGCGATGTCGGGCTCGACCGCGATCGCCTCCTCAGGCCAGCCCGCGTACTTCAGCCGCAGCGCCATCTCCGCCGCGCGGGTGCCGGCACAGGTGACCCGGCGGACCGCGTCGGTGAGGATCTCGAAGTCGGCGTCCCAGACCCAGGAGACGTCGCGCCCGTCGGCGATCCGGTCGTTGAGCGCGATCCACAGGTCGATCCCGTCGCCCCGGCCGGTGCGTTCGCAGTTCTCGTCGCTATCCGACGATTTCTGCGAACTCACAGGGGGGGTCAGGCGCTCGGCCTCGAGCTTCAGCGTCCGCAGCACCTCGTTCGCGCCCGCCGGGTTCTTGATCAGCAGGATCGAGACTTCCCCCTCGCCGACCGCGATCGTCTCGACCCGGCCGAAGGCGGCGCGCATGCCGCGCAACGCCGCGGCGATCCTGTCCGGCTCGACCCCGAGCCGCAGCGCCGCGGCGATCGCGGCCAGCGCGTTGTAGACGTTGTAGAGCCCGGGGAGGGGGAGCTCGACCTCGATCTCCCCGCCGGGGACCCGCACGGTCGCCGCCGAGCCCTCCATGCCGTGGAGCTCGATCCGCGTCGCGGCGACGTCGGGCCGCGGCCGCTGCGCCCCGCAGTTCGGGCACGAGTAGTGGCCGAGGTGCCCGACGAAGGCGACCTCGTACGCGTAGGGGTGCCCGCAGCGGCGGCAGTGCTTGGCGTCGAAGGCATGCTGCAGCTCCGGCAGCGCCTGCGAGTGGTCCTCGATCCCGAAGTAGAGGACGCCCTCGCCGGGGCGCTCGGTGTCGGGGTCGCGGCCGAGGTCGGCGATCAGCGGGTCGTCGGCGTTCAGCGCCAGCCCGGTCCCGGCGGGCCGTGCCGCCACCGCCTTCGCCCACTCCTCGACCAGCGCCTCCATCTCGCCGTAGCGGTCGAGCTGGTCGCGGAAGAGGTTGCCGAGCACGATCAGCTTCGGCTCGAGCTGCTCGGCGACACGGGGTAGCCAGGCCTCGTCGACCTCGAAGAGGCCCTCCTCGCCGCGCTGCTCGAGCAGCGCCGTGGCGACGCCCCAGGTCATGTTCGACCCGGCCCGGTTGTGGACCGGCGGGCGCCCCTCGGCGGCGAGGATCGCGGCGATCATCCCGGCCGTCGTCGTCTTGCCGTTGGTCGCCGAGACGATCGTCGCGCCGCCCGCGAGCCCGGCGCCGAGCCGCGCGATCGCCTCCGGCTCGAGCCGCAGCAGCACCCGTCCCGGCAGCGTCGTGCCGCCGCCGCGCCCGCTGCGCCGGCTGGCCGCGCCGATCGCCCGCGCCACCGCGCGCTTGGCACCGAAGGCGGGGCCGCCGCGGGCCCCTCGCTCGGCCACCGCCGCGCTCAAGCGGCCGGCGGCGGGACCAACACGCGCAGGGCGTGGCGGATCACGCGCAGGTCGGCCGGCAGGTCGGTCAGGTGCTCGCCGTCGGCGTAGACCGCGAACGGCCGGCTGGCGCTGACATGGAGCCGGGCGGCCCGCGTCACGTTCACCTGGGGGACGTCGACGTGGGTGCCCTTGAACACCTTCGGCAGGTTACCCAGGTACCGGAGCTTTCCCAGCTGGGCGAGCGTCACCACGTCGAACTCGCCGTCGTCGAGCTTCGCGTCGGGCGCGATGTACATGCCGCCGCCGTAGGCGCTGTTGTTGGCGACGACCACGGAATAGCCTTCGACCCGCGTCCGCTCGTCGCCGATCGCGATCGTGAAGCGGGCGGGCTTCCAGGTGATCAGCGTGCGCAGCGCCGAGTAGGCGTAGACGAGGTTGCCGCGCAGCCAGTGGGTGCGGTTGGCGAGCGCGTTGCAGTCGGAGTCGAAGCCGACGCTGGCGATGCCGAGGAAGGGCTCGCCGTTGGCCTCGCCGATATCGATCGTGCGGGTGTGGCCGGCGAGGACGACCTCGATCGCCGCCTCCGGATCGGTGGGGATGCCGAGCACCCGCGCCAGGTCGTTCCCGCGGCCGACCGGGACGATCCCGAGCGGCGTCTCGCCACCCGCCATCGCCCCGCCGACCGCACCGACCAGCCCGTCGCCGCTGATCACGACCGGCAGCTCGCCGCATTCGATCGCCCGCAGCGCTTTGGCGACCCCGTGGTCGAGGCTCTTGGTGCGCTCGACGCGGAAGGGGACGCGGCGGGCGTCGAGCGCCGCCTCGATCCGCGGCAGCAGCTTGATCGCGCGCCCGCCGCCGGAGGAGGGGTTGGCGAGGAGGACGAGCGGCTCCATCCGCTCACCCTATGGGCGGCCGGCCACTCGGCCGGGCCCGCCGAGGCGGGCGACAAGGAAGCTGCCGGCGCCCGCCTCCTGGTCCGCCACGGTCTCGAACCCGCGCGAGCGCAGGCTGCGGGCGAGCAGCCAGGCGGCGAGGCCGCTCCCGGTCGCGGCGCCCGCGGTGGCGGCGAGGATCAGGTGACCGCCGGGGCGCAGGACGCGGGCGAGCTCCCCCGCCGCGGGGCGCGCGTCGACCACCGCGACCAGGTCGAAGTGGTCGTCGGGATAGGGGATGCGGCGCGGCCCGCCGACCTTGAAGGCGACCCGTCCCTCGGGGTCGAGCCCGACCCGGCGGCCAGCCGCGGCGACCAGATCGGCGTCGGCGTCGATGCCGCGGACCCGCGCGGTCGGGAACTCGCGGGCGAGGAAGAGCGCCCCCTCGCCCTCCCCGCAGGCGACCTGCAGGACACGCTCCGGCCTGCCGGCATGGAGCGCCGCGGCGGCCAGCGGGGTCAGCGGCGGTGGGCTCGACATCGGGTCGATCGTAATTGCTCTACTCTTGCGGACCGATGGCGGGGGAACAGTTCGATCGGCGGTGGTTCATCCTGGCCGGATTCGCGGTCCTGGCGGCCGTGATCGTCGGCATCATCCTGATCTCGCGCAGCGGCGGCAGCAGCGACAAGTCCACCTCGAGCACGACCGCGGGCAAGGAAAAGGGCGCCAAGGGCTGCAAGACGGTCGAACAGCCCGAACCGCGCGAAGAGAGCCTGCCGAAGCCGAAGCAGACGGTGAAGAAGGGCGAAAAGCTGACCGCGGTGGTCGAAACCAACTGCGGCACCTTCGATATCGAACTCGCCACCAAGGAAGCGCCGACGATCGCCAACTCCTTCGCTTATCTGGCAGAAGAAGGCTTCTACGACGAACTGACCTTCCACCGCATCGTCCCGGAATTCGTGATCCAGGGGGGCGATCCGACCGGCACCGGCAGCGGCGGTCCCGGCTACGAAGTGGTCGAAGCGCCGCCGAAGAACCTCAAATACACGCTGGGCACGGTGGCGATGGCGAAGAGCAGCGAAGCGCCGTCGGGCGCGTCCGGGAGCCAGTTCTACGTCGTCAGCGGCCCACAGGGTGAAACGCTGCCGGCGGAATACGCCCTGGTCGGCCACGTCACCAAAGGCCTCGACGTGGTCGAAAAGATCGGCGAACTGGGCGACGCGGAAGAAAAACCGACCCAGGTCGTCGAGATCGAAAAGATGTCGATCGAACGCGGGTAGCGCCCGCTTCGTAAGCTCTGGCAGTGGCCAAGGTCGACGTAGGAGACGCGGCGCCGGAGTTCGAGCTTCCCGGGACGGGAGGGCGGACCTACCGCCTTTCCGACTACCGCGGCCGCAAGCTGGTGATCGCCTTCTACCCCGGCGATTTCACCGCGGTCTGCACCAAGCAGTTCTGCTCCTACCGCGACGCAGGCGAGCGGCTCGACAAGATCGGCGCCGACGTGGTCGGGATCTCGCCGCAGTCGGTCGACTCGCACGAGCGCTTCACCGAGGAGAAACGGCTGAACGTGCCGCTGCTCGCCGACGAGGACAAGGCGGTCGCGAAGGCCTACGGCGTCGTCGCCGGGCCGCTGGTGCGGCGGGCGATCTTCGTCGTCGACGAGGAGGGCAAGATCGGCTACCGCAAGGTGACCCTGGCAGGGCTCACCTACGAGTCGGTCGACGACCTCGAGCGCGCCGTCGCCGGAGTCGCCTGATGCCGGCGGCGGACTCCGCCGAGTTCGCGGTCGGCCCGGCGCCGGTCCTGCGCGGCAGCGCCGCCGGGGAGGGGACGCCGATCGTGCTCTGTCACGGGCTGACGGCGAGCCGGCGCTACGTCATCCACGGCTCGCGGGCGCTGGAGCGCGCCGGGCACCGGGTCATCACCTATGACGCGCGGGGGCACGGCGAGTCCGACCCCGCCCCGGCGGCGCAGAGTTATGGATACCCGGAGCTGATCGCCGACCTCGAGCGGGTGGTCGAGGCGGAGGTCGGCGCAGAGCGCTTCCTGCTCGGCGGGCACTCGATGGGCGCCCACACCGCGGTCGGCTACGCGCTCGCGCACCCGGAGCGGCTGAGCGGGCTGGTGATCATCGGGCCGACCTACACCGGGGAGGTCTCCGCCGCGACGCTCGCCTACTGGGACGGGCTGGCGGCGGCGCTGGAAGGGGAGGGGATCGACGGCTTCGTCGGCTACCTGACCCGCGAAGGCGACACCGCCGAGGCCTGGCGCGACTCGGTGGCGCGGATCAGCCGCGAACGGATGCAGCTGCACCGCGACCGGCGCGAGCTGGCGCGGGCGCTGCGCGAGACGCCCGCCTCGCGGCCCTTCGGGTCGCTGGAGGACCTGGCGGGGCTCGAGGTCCCGGCGCTGGTCGTCGCCTCGCGCGACGAGGCCGATCCCGGCCATCCCTACGCGGTCGCCGCCGCCTACGCGGAGGCGCTGCCGCACGCTCGCCTGATCAGCGAGGACGAGGGCCGATCGCCGCTGGCCTGGCAGGGTGGGCGCCTCTCCCGCGAGATCGCCTTATTTGCCCTTGAGCCAGACGTGGCACTATCCCCGTAAGCTCACTGGTATGAACTTCCCGAGTGAAAGGATTCTGAGGATCGCGATCGCCTTCATCGGGGTGCTCGGCATCTGCGTGGCGACCTACATCCTGATCTCCGACTCGACCTCCGGGGCGCCTGCCTGCCTGGCAGGCGGGACCGGCTGCGAGACGGTGGCCAAGAGCTCCTACTCACACATCCTCGGGATCAACGTCGCCGTCTTCGGCATCCTCGGCTGGATCTTCATCCTCGGCACGGTCTTCTTCGGCAACGACCCGGCGCGCCTGGCGGGCTTTCTCTTCACCCTCGGGGGATTCGGCTTCAGCATCTACCTGACCTACCTCGAGATCTGGAATATCGAAGCGATCTGCCAATGGTGCGTGACCAATGCGGTGCTGATGACGATCTGCTTCCTGCTCAACGTCACGCGGCTGCTCGGCTACGTCGGCACGCCCGATGGCGGCTCCGTGATCGGGCGCGGCGGCGGAGGCGCGGCCCGACCGATCGCCGAAGACGGCTGAGCGGCGGAGACGGTTACAGTCGCAGGCGCAGGGCAGCTTCGATTTCGCACGTAAACGACACGGAGGACGGATGAGCAACCAACGCGACAGGGAGAAACGCCGAGAAGAACGCATCGCGGCCGAATCGCAGGCGGCCAGCGGCGATCGGCGGACGCGGCTGCTTCAACTCTCCGCCGGCGGAGTCTTCCTGGCGATCATCATCGTGGTCGTCGTGATCATCGTCGCGGGCGGCAGCAGCAAGTCCGGCGGCGACGCCTCCAGCATCGAACACGTCGCCGAAGTGAACAAGATCGTCAAGGGGATCCCGCAGAAAGAGCTCACGCTCGGCAAGTCCACGGCACCGACCACGCTCTACATGTACGGCGACCTGCAGTGCCCGATCTGCAAAGAGTACATCGAAGAAATCCTGCCGGAAATCATCTCGAGCGAAGTCAAGACCGGCAATTTGAAGCTGACCTACCGGGACTACATCATCATCAGCGAAGAATCGATCCCGGCCGGCGAAGCCGCCTATGCCGCGGGCGAACAAGGCAAAGGCTGGAGCTTCATCGAGACCTTCTACCGCAACCAGGGCGAGGAGCGCTCCGGTTACGTGACCGAAGAATTCATCGAATCGATCGCCAAGGCCGCGGGCGTTCCCGACATGGCCCAGTTCAACCAAGAACGCAAGAGCGGCAAGTTCAAGAAGAAGGTCGAATCGACGACCGAACAGGCCTCGTCGACGTTTGGATTCAGCGGTACGCCGTCCTTTGCCGTCGAAGGCCCGAACTCAAACGGGATCGAACTGATCGGCACGCCGGAAACCCAGAAGCAGCTTGAAGAACGGATCGAAAAGGCCGCCTAGCGCGCGGTGAGCCTGGCGGGGAGAGCGGCGCCCGAGCGGGGCATATGCACAGGCGCCCCTCCCGCGCCAAGTTGACATAACCAAGATTATCGTGCGTTGGATCTGAGCGTGAGGCTGCAAGCCACCGCCTCCGGCCTGTCGCGCCGGGATCGGCTGTCAGTGCACGAAGGAGCGCAGCGCCACCGAGATCTCGGCAGCGCTGAGCGGCCCGAAGCGCAGCGTCCACGCGTTGCCGAGCTCCTGGACGATGCTGAACTTGACCCCGGTCGCCTTGAGCGCCGCCTCGTGGATCTCCATGCGTTCGTAGCCACTGCGTCCCTGGAAGGTCGCGCCCAGCCCGTATCGCCCAGAATCGAGCGGCCAGATGCTCAGCTTGTCGGCGACCGGTCCGGCCGGCGGCGCGGGGAGCGTCTCCACGGCAGAGTTTTCGGCTCCCCACAGGCGCGCCTTGAGTCCTTACGGGTGTCCGGGTCCACATAACTCTGTAACGCCCCGCCGTACCCTGCGGCGCGTTCGCAGTTATCGCCGCATAGCGAGGGAAACTGCGAACTCAGCGGCTCCGGCGCGCCGGAGAGCTTCAGTGAGGCGCGATGCGGTTCAGCGGGCCCGGACGGTGGCCCGGGACGGCTTGCAGGCCTTTGGGCGGGCCACGGCGGTCCATTTGCCGCGGTGCGGAAGGCGCACTCGGATCCGGGCCTTTCCTTTGCGGCTGGTGTGGGTCTTGTGACCGGCGAAGTGGACGATCGCGGCGCTGCGGCAGGAGGCGGTGCCGCCGGTCAGCCGGAGGTGGAACACCCTGGCCGTGCCTGCGACCACGCGGTGGGGGGCGATCTTGAGGTGGGTGACCGGCAGGGCTCCGCCGGGATCCCCGCCTCCCCCACCACCGCCGCCGGCGGCGGTGAGGCCGGTGGTGCATTCGGGATTGGTGAAGACATCGCTGCCGAAGGGCCGCAGCGCTTCGGTTGCGGCGTCAGCCAGGTGCGAAAGGCCCCAGTTGTCCTCCATCCAGCGCAGCGCCGAGAAGTGGTTGTAGGAGATCTGGCTGACCGTCCCGGGTTTGACGCAGGGCGACTCGATCACGGCGCCGACCCGGCCGCCGCCGTTGCCCGGCATGGAGCCGCCGTTGTTCAGGGTGTTGGGGCCGATCGGCTCGTTGCAGCAGGATTCGGCGCCGGTCTCGGACTCGTCGAAGGTGACCATGATCGCGCCGTGGTCCTTGTAGGCCGGCGAGGCCTTGATCTTCGGCACCCATTCTTCGAGGAAGGCGTTGATCCCGTCGAAGCCCGCCGGCGAGGTTTCGTCGGCGCACGTTGCGTCGTGTCCGTCGTAACAGAGGTCCGGGGTTATGAACGCGTATTCGGGCGAGGTCGCCAGGCTTTTCAGGTCCTGCGGCAGCTGCGTCAGGTCGACCACGTTGCGGTTGCAGGTTTCATAGTCGGTGATCGAGTGGAAGTACACGAACGGGTCGTGGCGCGCCGCGTACTGGTTGGTCTTGCTCGCCAGCTGGGTCTGGTCGTAGCTGCCGATGCTCGGGTGGCGGCAGGTGGTCGCTTCGCCTAGCGCCGCCCCTGCCGCCATGTCCTGGTTGTAGCTGCGCCAGGTGCGCCCGCTGTCTTCCATCTGATTGGCGATCGTCTGCACCGAGGCCGGGAACACACAGCCCTGGCCGACCGCGACGCCGTTGGATTCGGTCATCAGCGCCATGAAGTTGGTGTAGATCAGGCAGTCCGCCTGGGTGTTCAGATTCGGCGGCTGGCCGCTGATCAGCGCCAGGTAGTTGTCGAGGCTCTGGTGTCCGATGCCGAAGTAGTTCGGCAGGAAGGCGCCTTCTTCGCGCATCGTGTTGCCGAGGTACGGTGCCGGCGGCGTCGCCGAGTAGACCTTTTCGGCGTTCTCGTTCTCCATCACGATGATGAAGAGGTGGTTGATGTGGGGCATTTCGGCGGCTCGGGCCGAGGCCGAGAGCGCCCCGGCGAAGAGCAGCGCACTCGCCAGGAGGCTGGAGGCGAGGAGGATCCGCAGTGCGCCGCCGCCCGACCGCGCCGCGCGCCTCACGAGCACTCCCTGGCGACCTTGCGCGCCGCCACCTTGCGTCGGTGCGCCGCCTTGCGCTTGTGCGCCCGCAGCTTGTCGAGCTTCCGCACCAGCGCCTTGCGGTGGGCGCCGTGGGCGTGGCGCACCTTGCGCTTCAGCTTGTGGATGCGGTGCTCGAGCCGCTTCAGCTTGCGCTTCGCCTCGGTCAGCCGCTGGGTCGCCGCGGTGCACTGGCGCGCCGCGGCCGCCGACACCACGGTCACTTCCTCTTCGGTGTCGGTGGCGAACTGGCGTTCCTGGGCGTCCTCGAGAAAGGCGCAGACGACGTCGGTCCCGGCGCTCGCCGCGGTCACTTTTCCGGTCACGGTCTGCGCATAGGCGCTCGCGCCCGGCGCCGGCAGGGTCTGTTCCAGCGCGGTCGGCCCCGGCGTCCCGATGAAGGAGCCGCCGCACTCGGGCGCCAGTTTCACCCGCACCCGCAGCGGCTGGGCGGCGATCGCGAGCGTCCCGGCTTCCGCTTCGACCGCCACTTCGAGTTTGAACGGCGTCCCGGCGACCGCGGTTTCCGGGGCCATCGCGGTGACCGTGACCGGTTCGAGCAGCGCCGCCCCGGCCGTGCCACCCAAGGCGAGCAGCGCCACCAGGCCGCCCACGAGCGCCCCCGAGGCGCGCCTCAAGGCTTCAGCCCGAGCTTCGAGGGGTGGCGGAAGGTCCGCGCGGGCGTCGCGGGCTTGTAGTCGAATCCGAGGCTTTCCAGGTAGCCGGAGGTCCGCAGCGCCGCCAGGTCGTGCTCCTTCGGCCGCTCCAGGGTGATGATCCCGCCGAGTTCTTCGAGGATCCCGCCACCGCCACCGCCGGCACCACTCCCGCTCCCGCTCCCGGAGGGGGAGGTCGTGCAGGCGCTGGCGACCACGCTCGGCGGGTCCGGCAGGCTCGGGATTTCGTAGTTCGGTTTCGATTCGAAGTCGAAGGAGCGGGCGATGTTCTTCGCGTACTGGTCGCGGGTGGTCAGCGGCGCCAGGCCGAAGCGGTAACGGATCAGCTTGAGGATCGACTCGAAGCCGTAGATGTTGTGGTCGACGTGGTTGCGTTTCGCGTAGGGCGAGAGCAGCACCGCCGGGATCCGCATCCCCATCTGGCCGAAGTCTTCGGCGACGTTGGCGCTCGAGCGCACGTCGGGGACGCGCGGCGGGCGCACGTGGTCGAAGAACCCGCCCCACTCGTCGTAGACGATGAAGAGGGCGCCGCGTTTGTACTGCGGGCTTTCGAGGAAGGCGTGGACGACGTCGGACATGAACGCCTGGCCGACCCGGACGTCGCCGTGCGGGTGTTCGTCGCCCGAGGTCCCCTGTTCCTCGCCGGCGAAGGAGGGGTCGACGAAGGAGACGGCCGGCAGCGTCCCGCTGGCGCAGCGCTCGTAGTATTCCTGCACCTGGCCGGAGCGGGCCAGGCCGGGCGCGCCCCAGAGCGCCGAGACCGGGATGTCGGTGTAGAAGTAACGGTTCGAGACTCCCGCCGCCGAGAGCGCCGCGAAGATCGTCGTGTCGGGGAAGCCGGCCGGGAATTCGGCGGTCCCGAAGGGGAAGGTGTTGTCCTTCATCCCGTAGGACTGGGCGGAGTGCATGTACTCGCGGTTGGGGTAGGTCGAGGCGAGCAGCGAGCAGAAGAAGCGGTCGAAGGTGGTGAACTCGCGCGCCGCCGCCGGGATGAAGGGCAGGTCCTGTTCGGCGTAGTAGCCGATCGAGAACACGTCGTTTTCGCCGGAGCGCAGGAAGCCGTCCATGCGGCCGCCGTCGAGCTGGTCCCTCCCCCCTTCCCAGGAGTGGTCGGGGTCGGGATGGGCGCAGCCCTGGAAGTCGGGGGCGAGCCGGTGCGTTTCGAACTGCTGCCCGGCCGCGTTCGCGTAGGTGAGGCCCCCCTGCCGGCCGTCCGCCCCGGGCAGCCAGCCGAGGTAGTGGTCGAAGGAGCGGTTCTCCATCATCAGGACGACGATCGTGTCGAGCGGCAGGTTGCGCGCGTCGGGGACGTTCACCCGGTCGCGGGCGGCCGCCTCGGCGAGGATCGTGTCGGGGCTGAGGAGGCTCGCCATCCCCATCGCCAGGCCGCCGGTCAGCGCGGCGCGCTGGAGGAACTCGCGGCGGCGCAGGAATTCATCGGAGTCCCTCGCCTCGAGCCGCTCGGCCACGGCCGGATCGCGGGGATCGTTCGGGTCCCGCCGGCCGCCGCCGCTCGCTCTGCCGCTCATATCGGGGCCGATCCTAGGCGCGGATGTGGCACAGATGTGAACGTCGCGTTTCGTTTATGGAATGGGATTCTCATCCGGAGAGGACCGCGCTGCCGCGGATCAAGGGGCGGACGATCGGCATCGCTTTCGGCATCGTGCCGTGCTCGAGCTCCTCTACCCGGAAGGCGGAGGCAGCGAGCATCGCTCCGGTGTCGCGGTTGCAGTGGCAGCCGTCGGCCAGGAAGCGCCACGGCTTCTCGAGCCGGTCCTGCCAGCGCGCCCGGTCGGGGTCGTCGGAGCGGACGTGCTCGATGAAGAGGAGCCTGCCGCCCGGTTTCAGCACCCGGGCGAGCTCCGCCACCGCCGCGGCCGGGTCGGGGACCGTGCAGAGGACGAGCGTCGCGACCGCGGTGTCGAAGCTGTCGTCGGCGAAGGGCAGGGCTTCGGCGGGCGCTTCGACCAGGCGGCGTGGCCCCCCGCCCCGCTCCCGAGCCGCTCCGCCGCAGGCGCGCCGCCATGTGCGGGTCGGGCTCGATCAGGGTCAGGTCCTCGACGCCGGCCCCGTACAGCCCGACGTTGACCCCGGTCCCGGCGCCGATCTCGATCACCCGGCCCGTCGCACCGGCGAGGAGCGAGGCCCGCATCTCCCCCAGCCCGCTCTCCTCGGTCGCCTTCAGCGCGCGGTCGTAGAAGCGCGCGAACGCCCGTCCCCAGGTCGCGTCGTATGCCTTTCCCAGTGCGCCGGCCGCCATCTGCTCAGTTGACCACATCCAGAGGTGATCAAGCCGGCATTCGTCGGCGGAAGCTCAGTTGACGGCGCGGTCCCCGGCGCTTTTCTGCGCCCGCTCCTCGTAGGCGGCGCGCGCCACGTGGTCGACCTCGGTCATCAGCTTGTCGGTGCCCATCGCCCGCCCGATCCACTCGGCCGCGGCGCGCGGCAGCAGGCCGGTGGTGCGGATCAGCGCCCCGTTCGACTTCGGCACGTAGACGTCGAAGCGCGGCACCTCGAGCGCCTCGACGATCGCCTCGGCGACGTCGGTGGCCTCGACCGGTTTCACCCATTTCTGGCCGACGCCGGCGGTCAGCTCGGTGTTGACCACGGTCGGCATCACGCAGGAGATCTCCACCGCGCGGCCGTGCATCTCCGCCCGCACCGACTCGCTGAGTCCGACGACGGCGTGCTTGGTCGCCGTGTAGGTGGCGATCCCGGGCGCGCTGATCTTGCCCGCCTGCGAGGCGATGTTGACGATGTGGCCGCTGTCGCGGGGGAGCATCCGCCGCATCGCCAGCTGGGTGCCGTGGATCACCCCGATCAGGTTGATGTCGATCTGCCGCAGGAACGACTCCTCCGACTCCTCGATGAACGGCGTCACCGGCATGATCCCGGCGTTGTTGACGAGCACGTCGACCGGCCCGAGCTGGCGTTCCGCCTCGTCGAGGAACGATTCGAAGGAGCCGCGGTCGGAGACGTCGAGGCGCAGCGCCACGCTGCCGCCGCCGAGCCCCGTCGCCGTCTCTTCGGCGAGCGCCAGGTCGATGTCGCCGATCGCCACCCGGCAGCCGCGCCGCACCAGCGCCGCCGCCGTCGCCTTGCCGATCCCGCGCGCGCCGCCGGTGATCGCCACGACCCTGCCGTTCAAAGTCCGCCGCTGCTTCGCCATCAGCTCCTCCTCCCGGCTACCCGGCCGGTTTATAGACGGTGACCACGGCCGCTCCGCCGAGGCCGATGTTGTGCTGCAGGGCGATCTTCGCCCCTTCCACCTGGCGCTTGCCCGCTTCCCCGCGCAGCTGCCAGGTCAATTCCGAGCACTGGGCCAGCCCGGTCGCGCCGAGCGGGTGCCCCTTCGAGATCAGCCCGCCCGACGGGTTGACCACCACCTGGCCGCCGAAGGTCGTCGCCTCCGCCTCGACCAGCATGTGCGCCTCGCCCTCCGCGGCGAACCCGAGCGCTTCGTAGGTGATCAGCTCGTTGGCGCTGAAGCAGTCGTGCAGCTCGCAGACGTCGACCTCGTGGGCGGCGACCTCGGCCTCCTCGTAGGCGGCGTTCGCCGCGGTCCGCGACATCTCCGAGCCGACGATCGTCATGCAGTCGGCGTCCTCGTCGAAGGTCGAGGAAAGGTCGGTGACCATCGACTGGCCGGCGATCTCGATCGCCTTGTCCCAGAGGTCGTGCGCGTCGACGCAGCGCTCCGAGGCGACGATCGCGCAGGCGGCGCCGTCGGAGGTCGGCGAGCACTGCAGCTTGGTCAGCGGGTCGTGGATCATCTTCGCCGCCTTGATGTCCTCGAGCGTGTACTCGTCCTGGAACTGGGCGTAGGGGTTGTCGACCGAGTGCTTGTGGTTCTTCCAGCCGATCCAGGCGAAGTGGTCGGGGTTCGAGCCGTATTTATCCATGTGGTCGCGGCCGGCGTTGCCGAACATCTGCGGCGCGGGCGGCGAGGCCTCGGGGTCGCGGATCTCGAACATCCGCATCGCGTGTCTGTCGAGCGCGTTGGTGCGGTCGGTGTACTTGACGCCGAGGCTGCCCGGCTCCATCTTCTCGAAGCCGATCGCGAGCGCGCAGTCGACGAGCCCGCCCTTGACCGCCTGGCGGGCGAGGAACAACGCCGAGGAGCCCGTCGAGCAGTTGTTGTTGACGTTGACGACGGGGATCCCGGTGAGCCCGAGTCCGTATAGCGCGCGCTGGCCATAGGTCGAGTCGCCGTAGCAGTAGCCCGCGTAGGCCTGCTCGACGTCCTCATAGGAGATGCCGGCGTCGGCGAGCGCCTTCGTCCCGGCCTCGACCGCCCAGTCGGGGTAGTCGCCCTCCTTCGTCCCGGGCTTCTCGAACTTGGTCATCCCGACCCCGATCACGAACGTGCGGTTGCTCAAGTCTGGCTCCTCCCGGCGGCCACCGCCCCACGGCGGCCTGTTTGGCTGGCTGGCCAGTAAGTTAGCGCAGGCGGCGCGCTTCGCCGGGCGCCGGGAAGATGCGGAAGGCGAGGTAGGCGATCGCGATCCCGATCGCGGTGCCGAGCGCCCGCTGCGCGTCGGCGTGCAGGGCGGACTCGCCGAGCGTGTCGGTGAGCAGCACGACATAGGTGGTGATCGCCGCGGTGAAGAGCGCGTACTGGACGGTCAGGAGGCCGAAGGTGAGCGCCGCGGAGATGCTGAGGGCGATCGCGATCCAAGGCTGGGCGCCGTCGAAGGCGAGCGCCAGGCCGGTGGCGATCGCCAGGCCGAGCAGCGTCCCGACGGCGCGCAGGATCAGGCGGTGGTCGGTCTCGTCGCGTTCGGGGCGCAGGACGAAGAGCAGGGTCAGCGGGATCCAGTAGCCGTGGTCGTGCAGTCCCAGCAGCCGGTAGAGCGCGACCCCCACCGCCAGCGCGACGCCGAAGCGGATCGCGTGGCGGGCGACCGGCGATTCGAGCGTGAGGTTGGCGCGCAGCCGCGCCTTGGTGCGCTCCCAGTCCCAGCCGCTCTCGTTGTCTCCGGCGCGGTCGTAGACGAGCCAGACGCACCCGGCCCAGCCCGCCTGGATCAGACCGCCGAGCGTCCCGTAGAGGAAGGCGGGCAGCGCCTCGGAGGCAGGCAGGAAGAGGCCCTGGCTGAGCACCAGCGCCACCGCCGCGCCGAAGCCGACGAAGGCGAGGCGCAGGGTGTCGGCGAAGCAGTAGCCGGAGGCGGCGGCGACCAGGCCCATCGCGATCACGGCGGCGGGCGCCGACTGGCTGGAGAGCACGCCGATCGCCGCCCCCGCCCCGACCAGCGGCGCCGCGCCCGCCTGCCAGAGGGCCCGCGGCCCGGCGGGCGCGTCGAGTGCGGTGAAGCCGCAGACGAAGGCGGCGGTGGCGATCGCCCCACGCGAGGGCCAGTCGAGGGCGAACTCGAGGGTCAGCGCCAGCGCGATCGGCACCGCGACCAGCGCGCCGCGGCGCAGCGCCGGGCCCGGCGCGGCCGGTCCGATCGCGAAGAGCGGCGAGGCGCGCAGGCGCTCCACCTCGCCCGTGGCGTCGAAGAGCCGTGGGCTGGTCGGGGTGGGCATCGGGACGAGGGTATCCTCGGGGGTCGTGGTCCTTGCCGATATCAGCAGCAACCCCGCGGCGGGAGTCGGAATCTTCGCAGCGCTGGCGGCCGGGATCGTCTCCTTCCTCTCCCCCTGCGTGCTGCCCCTGGTCCCCGGCTACCTCTCCGCGGTCACCGGGGTGTCGGCCAACGAGCTCGAGGACGCCGATTGGCGCCGCGTCCTCGGCCCCAGCCTGATCTTCGTCGGCAGCTTCTCGGCGATCTTCATCCTGCTCGGGCTGACCGCGACCGGGCTCGGCTCGTTCCTCTCCTCGAACAAGCCGCTCCTCACCCAGATCTCGGGCTGGCTGATCATCGCGATGGGCGTCCTTTTCGTCGGCTCGCTCTTCATCACCCGGCTGAACAAGGAGTGGCACGTCGAGGCGCTGCTGGCGCGGGCCGGCAAGGGTGGTCCGATCGTCGCCGGCGCCGCCTTCGCGGTCGCCTGGACGCCCTGCATCGGGCCGACCCTGGGAGCGATCCTCTCGGCGGCGGCGCTGTCGGGCTCGGCCGGGCGCGGCGCCTTCCTGCTCGCCGTCTACTCGGCGGGCCTCGCGATCCCCTTCCTGATCACCGCCCTCGCCTTCTCGCGGATGACCACCGCCTTCTCCGTCGTCAAGCGCCACTACCAGGCGATCGTCGCGGTCGGTGGCCTGATCCTGATCGTGATGGGGATCCTGATCGTGACCGGGGAATTCAAACAGCTGAACATCGAAGCCCAGAATTGGCTGTCGAATCTGGGCCTGGACTTCTGGAACCAGGTCTAGCTGACGAGCCCAGGGACGTTCCGAACGCCATGAGGTAGATCCGGGTCCCCCGAGAGGCTGTGGGTGTCGAAGCTCACGACCTCGAGGAGGACCCGGATGCAGCACCGTAACGCCCCGCTCACCCCGAACGGGAGGCGTCGCCTGGTGGCGCTGGTGGAAGACGAGGACCTCACGTTCGAGGCGGCCGCGGCCGCCTCGAACGTGGCGAAATCCACAGCCCACACCTGGGTCTCGCGCTGGCGCGAGGCAGGCGAGGATGCCCGCCGCGACCTGAGCTGCCTCACCGACCGCTCCTCGCGCCCCGGGCGCAGCCCGGCCCAGGTCCCCGACGCAGAGGCGAAGAAGATCTGCGAGCGGCGCGAGAAGACCGGCTGGAGCCCCGCCGCCTGGCCGAGGAGCCCGACATCGCCCGCCCGGCCTCGACCGTGCACCGCGTCCTGCGCCGCGGCGGCTGCTCGCGCCGACCGAGGCCCGAGCCCCCGGCGGTGGTCCGCTACGAGTGGCCCTGCCCCGGCAACCTCCTGCACATGGACGTCAAGAAGCTGGGCCGCTTCGAGGCGCCCGGTCATGCGCTGACCGGCGACCGCCGACGGCGCTCGCGACGGGTCGGCTGGGAGTACGTGCACTCGATCGTCGACGACTGCTCGCGCCTGGCCTACGCGGAGATCCACGACGACGAGCGGGCCCCGACCGTCACCGACTTCACCCGCCGGGCCTTCGAGTGGTTCGAAGAGCGTGGGATCGGGGTCGAGAGACTGATGACCGACAACCACTTCAGCTACACGAAGAGCACCTCCCTGGCCGAGCTCCTGGATCGTCGCGCCGTCTCACACCTCCTGATCAGGCCCTACACGCCGCGCACCAACGGCAAGGTGGAGCGCTTCCACCAGACCTTGATGCGGGAGTGGGCCTATGCCCTGGAATACGCCTCGAGCGACGCCCGTCGGGAGGCGCTGCCACACTGGCTCGACCACTACAACGGGCGGCGCTCCCACTCCGCGCTCGGCCATAGGCCACCGATCGAGCGCGTTCGGGACGTATTGGGGTTCGACATCTAGCGTCTGCGTTTACCCCTCCATATCGGGGGGCAAATGCGGACGCTCAGCTAATTCTGAGTCGCCGGGACGGCGGTCTCGAGCTCCTGGCCGACCGCCTCGGTGATCTCGAGGCCGTCGTCTTCGATGTCACGCGAGCAGACGATGCGGAAGCGGCCGGTGCCGATCTCCGCGTCGGGGACGACCGGGAGGCCGCGGATGTGGTCCCAGCCGAGGCGTTCGACCTCGAACGGATTCATCCTCACCTCGGCGGCCGGGAAGGGGCAGTTGGCGTTGTGCTGGTCGATCGCCTGGGAGATCGCCTCGAGATTCTTCGCCTCCGGGGAAGCCATCCCGACAGGATAGGGAGCGAGCCCGCTCGCAGGACCGCGGCGCGGGCCGCCGAAAACCAATGGGTGAGCCCGAACCGCCTCGAGGCCTTCTCGGACGGCGTCTTCGCGATCGCCATCACGCTGCTCGTCCTCGACCTCCACGTGCCGGAGCCGGGATCGGGCACCCTCGGCCACGAGCTGCTGGCGCAGTGGCCCAGCTATGCCGCCTACGTCATCTCTTTCCTCACGATCGGGATCATCTGGATCAATCACCACGCCGCGTTCAGCCGGCTGCGCGCGGTCGACCACTCGATCCTGATCTGGAACCTCCTGCTGCTGCTCAGCGTCGGGGTCCTCCCTTTCACCACCTCGCTGATGGCGACCTACCTGAAGGAGGGCAGCGGCGAGAGCCTCGCGGCGGCGGTCTACGGCGGCTCCTTCCTCCTGATGGGCGGGGTCTTCGTCGGCACCAACCGCCAGATCCTCTTCCGCCGGCCGCAGCTGCTGCGGGAGCCGATCCCGCCGGCGGCGGCCCACCGGATCCTCCGCTTCGCCGCGCTCGGCCAGATCCCTTACGCCCTGGCGACCGCCCTTGCCTTCGTCTCGCCCTACATCACGCTGGTGATCTGCGCCGCCTGCGCGGTCTACTACGCGCTCCCGGTCGCCTCGGGCGCCGATCTCGACGACCGGTCCGACGCCGGCATCGCGTAGAGAGCCGCGTCCCCCGCGGCTGCCGCGGATCGGCTTCGCCGCGCGACCGGGGTCAGTCGACGAAGCGCTCGCCCAGCCATGACTCGATGTCGGAATTGGCGGCGGCGGCCATCGCGGTCGGGAAGGAGAGGAAGCCGTGGGGGGACTCGGGGTAGACCCTCAGGTCCACCTCGCCGCCGGCCGCCGCCAGCCGCATCGCCATCGCGAGGCTGTCTTCGAGCAGGAGGTCCTCGGTGCCGACCACGAGCAGCGCTGGCGGCAGGCCCTGGAGGTCGCCGAAGAGCGGCGAGATGTCGGGGTCAGAGCGGTCCTCGACCCCCCCGACGTAGGCGTCGAGGAAGAACTCGTCGGCGTAGAGGCGACCGCCGGGGGTCTGGCCGCTGAGGTCGAAGGCGCCGTAGTGAAGCACCGCGCCGACGAAGGGCCCGGCCAGGCCCTTGTCGCGCAGCCGCAGCAGCGTCGTCATCGCCAGGTTGGCGCCCGCCGAGCCGCCGCCGATCGCCAGGCGCGAGGTGCCGAACTGCCCTTCGGCGTGCTCGAGGAGCCAGAGGGCGGCGGTCTCGCAGTCGTCGGGCGCGGCGGGCCACGGATTCTCCGGCGCCAGCCGGTAGTCGACGCTGACCACCGCGACCCCCGCGGCGTCGGCGGTGGCGCGGTTGCGAAAGTCGCTGCGCGCCGCCCATCCCATGTAGAAGCCACCGCCGTGGATCTCCAGATAGGCGCCCCGCGCCTCCCCGCTCCGCGGCATCGTCACCCTGACCGGGACCTGCCGCCCCTCGGCCTCGGCGAGCATCGCGACCCCCGGCGGTCCCTCCGGCGTCGGTCGCTCGCTGAGCCCGGTCCGGTGCGCCTCGAGCCCCGCGGGCGTGCTCGGATCAGGCCCGGTCCGGCCGCGGGCGGCGGCCTCCGCCGCGGCATTGAACTCCCGCGCCTCCGCGGCGAAGGCGGCGAGCCTCGCGTCGATCATGCTGTCCAGTCCGACCCGCATCGGCCCAGTTCTAGCGGGCCGGGCGGCGCCCGAACCCCGGTTCGCTCCGCCGTCCCACGCTGACGTCGGCAGGTGACCGAGACGCCCCACGACCGGATCGGCGGCGGCCGCAGCCGGCGTCGGCGCGCCGTCGGGGTTCCGGTAGTGGACCATCTCCACCACCCGCCCATCCCGAAAAGAGTTCGCTCGTCGAGACGCCCGCTTACTAGGCTGCGATCGTGCCGCCGAACCCTGGTCGTGGAAGTGTCGAGACGGTGGCGGTCCCTGGCGGATCACTCTGGACCGCGTCTTACGGGAGCGGACTGCCGCTTGTGCTCGCGCACGGCGGGCCGGGCTTGTCCAGCAATCTCGATCCGGTCGCGGCGATGGTGGAGGACATCGCCCGGGTCCACCTCTATGACCAGAGGGGCGGGGGCCGCTCTACGTCGCAGGGGCCGTTCGACATCGAGACCTTCGTCGCGGACCTCGAGGCCTTGCGCCGGCACTGGGGCCATGAGCGTTGGATCGTGGGTGGCCATTCCTGGGGCGCGGCCTTGGCCCTTTTCTACGCACTCGCCCACCCGGAGAGGACCATCGGCGTCATCTACCTGAGTGGCACCGCCGCGGTCTGGGGATTCCGCGAGCGCTCCCATGCCGAGCGCATGAGGCGCCTGACCGACGCGGAGCGCGATGAGCTCGAGGAGCTCCGACAGGACCTCGGGACGCCTGAGGCGCAGGCAAGATTCCTGCGACTGATCTGGTCGACCGATTTCGCTTCTCGCGAGGCGGCAGCCGTACTGGACGAAAAGCCGCTGTACGAATTCCCGCGAGTCGATGCGGTGGCCACGGCGATCCATCGCGACTGGCAGGGTCGCCTGGACGCCGGCATCGCTGATGGCTTGAGCGACCTCCAGGTTCCGATCCTCGTCGTGCATGGAGAAGCCGACCCTGAACCCGCCGGGGCTCGTGAAATAGCTGAGATCGCACCCAAGCCCATCTGGGCGCCGATCCCGCGGGCAGGGCACTCCCCTTGGCTGGAGGAGCCGACTGCTCTCAGGGCGCAGATCCGCGACTTCCTTCGCACCCTGGACAGCTGACCCCGGAGTCGAACACCTGTTCGCTCCGCCGCCCCACGCGGTAACTTCGGTCCGTGTCGATTGCAGGCTGGCAGCGCACGATCGCGCACCTCGACATGGGCCTAATCGAATGGTCAGGTCGACGGCCTCGCTGCTGAGCGGTGGCGGTGGGCCCCTGCCGGGCGCCCGCCCCCTTCGAGAGTTTCCAGCGTGCCGCCGATCTGATGGCACAGTTCTTCCAACTGGGCCCTCCCATCGAGGAGGGTGCCTTCGAAAACGCCGTCGCCGACCACGCACACCGCACCGAAGTGGTGGAGTGACGCCAAAACGTGCCCCATCTTGATCCATTCTGGAAAGTGGAGATACATCGTTCCCGGACCGGTTTCGCAACCGGCATAGAAGAATTCGTCGGCGTGGGTGACGGCGAACCAGGAGTAACCATCCGGACCTTCATCAGCGTGATGGGCTGCCGCCGGCGTCTGTCGGATGGGCTTAGGGCAGTCGAGCGCGTCCACCAGTTTCTGCGGGACGCTCTCGCTGTCCCAGAGCTTCGGCATTAACAGCGCTCCGCCCACCCCGAGAATCACTCCAAGAGCGAGAGCGAGAAGCCAGGCCGATGCGGCCGGCACCCGACGCCCCCGCTCGCCATTCATCTCACCGCCTCCCCCAATCGCCTTGGGCAGATCCGCGCCGAGATTATGCACGGCACCGACTCGGTTCGGGCCTCTCGGGGGTGCTTCGTCGTCGAGACCGAACACCTGTTCGTGCCGCCGCGCTAGTCGATACCGTCTCCCTGTGTCATCCATTGCCGACTGGCCCCGTGTGGTCGCAATTGTTGACATGGACGCGTTCTACGCGTCCGTCGAGCTGCGGCGGCATCCGGAGCTGAAGGGGAAGCCGGTGGTGGTCTGCGGGTCGGGACCGCGGGCGGTGGTGACGACGGCGAGCTATGAGGCACGCAAGCTGGCCGGGATCCACTCGGCGATGCCGGCGTCGGTGGCGCGGCGGAGGCTGCCGAATGCGGTGTACCTGCCGCCGGACTTCCCCGCCTACAGGGAGGCGTCGGCGCTGGTGATGGAAGTGCTGCGCTCGAACGCCGAGGTCGTCGAGGTCGTCGGGCTCGACGAGGCCTACCTCGACCTCAGCGGGATCTTCTCGCCGAAGGCGACGATGCGGCGGATCAAGGCGGAGATCCGCGAGGTCACCGGGCTGACCTGCTCGGTCGGCATCTCCGAGAGCCGGATGCTGGCGAAGATGACCAGTGAGCTCGGCAAGCCGAACGGGCTCGTCGTCATCTCCCGCGAGGAGGCCCTCTCCCGCTTCGGCGCGGGCCCGCCCGGCGTGGTCCCCGGGATCGGCCCGAAGACGGTCGAACGGCTGGAGAAGCTCGGCGTCACCACCCTCACCGCACTCGGCGAATGGGATCGCGGCGACCTCGAAGCGCGCTTCGGCCCCCGCTCCGGCGCCTGGCTCCACGCCCGCGGCAACCTCCGCGACGAGACGCCGATCAGCGTCACCCGCGAGACCAAATCGCAATCGGTGGAGACGACCTTCGACGTCGACGTCGGCGAGCTCGCCGCGCTCGAGCTGACGCTCCGCGAGCAGACCGAGGAGCTCTGCCGCCGGCTCCGCAAGAAGGAGCTGGAGGGGCGCTCGATCGGGATCAAGGTCCGCCTCGACGACTGGACCAACATCACCCGCTCGCAATCGGTCGAGACCGCGACCAACGACCCGGAGGTCGTCTGGCCGATCGCGCTCGACCTGCTGCGGGCCTACGACCCGCCGCGCCCGGTCAGGCTGCTCGGCGTCCGCCTCGCCTCCTTCGAGAACGAGGCCGAGGACGCCGCGGAGGACGAGCCCCAACTCAGGCTCGCCCTCCCCGGCTGACGCGACGCCACCTAGTGGTTGGCTTCCACGTCGCCGACGCCCGGGAAGCCGAGCGCGTCCTTCGTCGCTTCGGTCAGGTCGTAATCACGACCGGCGACGTAGGGACCGCGGTCGATCACCGGGACGGTGACCTGGCGGCCGTGGTAGCGCAGCTTCACCTTGGTGCCGCACGGCAGCGTCTTGTTGGCGACGCCGAGCGTCCCCGGCTCGAGGGTGCCGCCGCAGGCGACGCCGTTGCCGTAGAGGCCGGGCCCGTAGTAGGAGGCGCCGGCCAGCCGGTATGCCGTGACGTGGCGGGCGGGGCTGTGGGAGCCGCGCACCCGGGCGTCGTGCACGCCGTAGGCGGTGACGTCGTAGTTGCCGATCGCACCGGCGTCCCACTTCACCCGGAAGGTGCCGTTGGCCTTGGTGCGGAGCGCGAGGACCTGGTGGTCGGGGCCGCCGACGACGACCTTGACCCGGTGGGCGCCGCTCGGGCGCACCTTGCCTCGCAGGGTCACGCTGCGACCGCTCAGGACGGAGTGCCCCGAGACGTGCAGCGCGACGTGTGACTTGACCCGCTTCGGCGCCTGGTGGGGCCGGTGGTGCCGCTGTTGGTGCTGGGCGACCGCCGGCGACGCGCCGATCGACAGCGCCATGGCGGCGCCGATCACGGGCAGGATGAATCGCATCGTGTTTCTCACTCGCTTTCTGCTGCCTACGGGGTTAGCTGACGGGCTCGCGGGCGCGGCGCTCAGGCCGTGTCCGTTACAGGCGGCAAGCCGCCCGATTCGCCCCAGGTGCCGCGGCCAGGTGGTCGCCGCGGCGTTTGGTTCCCCCGCTCCCCGTCGCGCCTTGGCGAGGGGACTCGGCAGATGGGTTCTTTCCTTTGTGGAGCGAACACGCTACGGCGGCGCGGGGTGCGTCCGTGTGACCAGGCGCACAGATGTGTCGAACCGCACGAAAGCGTGCAGAGGCGCGCAAATGGCCCTGCAAAGCCAGATAAATACCGTCACACGGCCTGAACGCCGTATGCGAAGATGGACTGGTGGGTAATTCAGACCGGTTGTCCGGGCTCGACGCGTCGTTCCTCCACATGGAGCGCGACGGCGCCCACATGCACGTCGCCTCGACGATCATCTTCGAAGGGCCGGCCCCCACCCACGAGGAATTCCGCGACCACATCGCGTCGCGCCTCCACCTGGTGCCGCGATTCCGCCAGAAGCTGCGCACGGTGCCCTTCGGCCAGGGCCGGCCGGTCTGGGTCGACGACCCGCACCTGAACCTCGACTACCACGTCCGCCAGACCGCCCTCCCCGCCCCCGGCTCCGACGAGCAGCTACGCAACCTGGCGGCGCGGATCTTCTCCCAGCAGCTCGACCGCTCGAAGCCCCTCTGGGAGCTGTGGCTGGTCGAGGGCATGGCCGACGGCCGCTTCGCGGTGATCGGCAAGAGCCACCACGCGCTGGTCGACGGCGTCTCCGGCGTCGACATCACCACCGTCCTCTACGACCTCGACCGCGAGCCGAAGGGCCCGCCGTCCAGCCCGCCGCCGTGGCTCGCCCGCCCCGAGCCGACCGACACCCAGCTGCTCAGCGAGGCGCTGAAGGAACGGGTGACCAGCCCGCGCGAGATCGTCCGCGGCTTCCGCGCCGCGCTGCGCGGGCCGCGGCAGGTGCTGCGCGGCGCCGCGGCGACGACGAAGATGGTCGGCGCCGGTCTCAGCGCCCCCGCCACCCCCTTCAACGTCGAGATCGGCCCACACCGCCGCTTCGCCATGACCCAGACCGACCTGGCCGACCTCAAGCGGGTCAAGGACGCCCACGGCGGCACCGTCAACGACGTCATCCTCGCGGTCGTCTCCGGCGCGATCGGCCGTTACCTGCGCGCCCGCGGCCACGACACCGAGGGCCTCGAGCTGCGGGCGCTGGTGCCGGTCTCGATCCGCGAGGCCGAGGAGCACGGCGCGCTCGGCAACCGGATCAGCGCGATGATGGCGCCGCTGCCGGTCTGGTGCGAGGACCCGGTCGAGCGCCTTCACCTCGTCACCGAGTCGATGGGCGACCTGAAGGCCTCCGGCCAGGCGGTCGGCGCCGAAATCCTCACCCGCCTCACCGACTTCGCGCCGACCACGATCGTCTCCCAGGCGGCCCGCCTGCAGCCCGCCCAGCGCTTCTTCAACCTGGTCGTCACCAACGTCCCGGGGCCGCAGTTCCCGCTCTACGTGCTGGGACGACAGATGGAGTCGATCTTCCCGATGGTGCCGCTGGCCCAGCGCCAGGCGCTCTGCATCGGGATCATGTCCTACAACGGGCAGGTCAACTTCGGCCTGATCGGCGACTACGACGCGATGGCCGACCTCGACAGCTTCGCGCTCGACCTCGAGGCGGCGACCGCCGAGGCGATCGACACCGCCCCGCCGGCGCCGAAGCAGCGCAAGCTGAAGGCCGCGACGTCGAGCAACGGCGCCTCGGCGGCCGGCGCCCGCTCCGCCCGCTAGGCGTCAGCGCACCTCAGCGCACGATCCGGCCGCTGACCCGGAACGGGGTTTCTTCGGTCAGGTAGCGCCAGTCGAGGTGGCGCGCGCTGAACCCGGCGGCGCTCGCGTCGGCGTTGACGACGACCGCGGTGATCCGCTGGAAGCGGCCCGGGTCGGGGAGCGTCGCGCGCAGAACGCCGCCCGCTTCGGCGTAGTCGACCGCCTTCACCGTGCGGCCGTGGCTTTCGGAGCCGATCCGCCCGACCAGCGCCAGCCCCGCGTCGACCCCTTCCGGCGCTTCGAGCTTCGACTTCGACCGCCCGCCCGGTCGCTCGCGTGGACGCCGATCAGGCTGAAGGTGGTGTGGTTGAGGCGGCGGGTCGCCGGCGGCGCGCCGAGCAGCAGCGTCCCCTGCCGCGGCATGTCCGGGTAGAGGTAGCTCTCGCGGAAGCCGATCCCGGTCCGCCACTCGGCGACGTCGGCGGCGAAGCGGGTGAAGTCGCGGCCGAAGCTCGACGGCCCGGCGGCGCGGATCGCCCGTTCGTAGGCGGCGACGGCGAAGCCGTCGGGGCGGGTCGCGGTCCGCTCCGGCCCAGGCTTCGCGGATGATCGCGCGGCCGTAGTGGCGGGCCAGCCACTGGTTCCAGACCGCCGTCCCGTACTCCTTGATCGAGTTCGCGGTCAGCGGCGTTTCCCACAGCTTCACCCAGCTACGGACGTAGCGCAGGTAGTCGTTGATCCCGTTGTAGACCTGGTCCTCCATCCAGACCGCGGTCGACTCGGCGAACCAGGGGTCCTCGTAGGCGTCGTAGCCGAACTGGAGGATGTGGTTGTACTCGTGGGCGAGGGTGACCTTGAGGTCGTGGCCCGGTTCGGTGTGGGGGAACTCGAAGGGGCTGTAGTCGTTGTCGAGGACGAGGTAGCCGTGCAGGTGGCGCGGCTCGCGGCCGTCGACGGCCTGGTCGCGGTCGGGGGCGGCGTAGCCGAACAGCTCGCCGCCGATCTCGGAGAGGTAGATGTCGGTCTTGCCGTCGGCCGCCGCCGAGCGTGCCGTCGGAGAGCGGCTCGCGCCAGCCGAGCTTTTCGTTCTCGACGTGGTGGACGTGTTCGGCGACCGCGAGCACCCGTTCGACGTAGTCCGGGACGCCGTCGCCGTTGGTGTCCTTGAGGTTCGGCGCGTCGAGGCCCTGGTCGACCCAGTGGACGCAGAAGTCGGCGTCGCAGGCGGGAGAATTTGGCGCCTCGGGGACGGTGTAGGCGTTGCGGGTCGGCGTGATCCCTTCGGCGGGGCGTTCGAGCGCTTCGGTCGGGCGCGGGCGCGGCTTGATGAACGGCGCGGGCGCGGCGGCGGCGTGGCCGGGGAGCGCCACGGCGACGGCGAGCAGCGCAGCGAGCGCCGCGACGGCGGTGACAAGTCGACGCGCGCCCATCCGGATGACCTTAGATGACCAGGGCCGGGATACTTGCGAGGTCCTCCCGATGCGCGTGGCCCTCGCCCAGATCAACCCGACCGTCGGTGACGTCGACGGCAACACGGCGAAGATCGCCGCCTGGATCGAGCGCGCGCGCGGCGCCGGCGCCGAGCTGGTCATCTTCCCCGAGCTCTGCGTCCCCGGCTATCCGGCCGAGGACCTCTACCTGAAGCCGCACTTCCTCGCCGCCAACGTGCGCGCGGTCGAGACGCTTGCCGCGGGGCTGGGGCCGGGGATCACGGTGATGGTCGGCTTCGCCGAGCCCGTCCCCGGCGGCGGCGACCACCGGCACGCCCACAACTCGCTCGCCGTCCTCGCCGACGGCGCCGTGCAGGCCGTCTACCGCAAGAACCGTCTGCCCAACTACGCCGTCTTCGACGAGCAGCGCTACTTCATCCCCGGCCGCGACGCCGGCACCATCGACGTCGACGGGACCGGGATCGGCCTGACGATCTGCGAGGACACCTGGGCGCCCGGCCCGCCCGGCCAGGCCGAGGCCGACGCCGGCGCGACCCTGATCGCCAACCCGTCGGGCTCGCCCTACCACCGCGGCAAGGGGCCCGAACGCGAAGAGATGTTCGGCGAGCGGGCGCGCGAATACGGCGCCCACTTCGCCTTCGTCAACCTGGTCGGCGGCCAGGACGAGCTGGTCTTCGACGGCCAGAGCCTGCTGTTCGGACCCGACGGCGCCGTGCTCGCGCGGGCGCGCCAGTTCGAGGAGGAGCTGCTGGTCGCCGAGGTCCCCGCCGCGCCCGGCTCCCCGGCCCCGCTCGCCGACCCCCTCCCCGACCTCGACGAGGTCTACGGCGCGCTCGTCCTCGGGCTCCGCGACTACGTCGAAAAGAACGGCTTCGGCCACGTCGGGCTGGGGATCTCGGGCGGCATCGACTCGGCACTGGTCGCGATGCTCGCGGTCGACGCGCTCGGCCCCGAGCGGGTCACGCTGGTCGTCATGCCGTCGCCCCATTCCAGTGATGAAACCCAGGAGGACGCCCGTCGGATCGCCCGCAACCTGGGCACCGAGCTGATCGAGATCGAGATCGAGCCGATGATGGACGGCTACCGCGAGGCGCTCGACGTCCATCTGCGGCCCGAGGCCGAGGATCCCGGCGCCGCCCCGATCGATCCGACCCGGCCCGCCGAGCCCGACCTCGCCGCCGAGAACATCCAGGCGCGGATCCGCGGCAACCTGATGATGGCGCTCTCCAACCGGCACGGCTGGCTGGTCCTGACGACCGGCAACAAGAGCGAGATGTCGGTCGGCTACGCGACCCTCTACGGCGACATGGCGGGCGGCTTCGCGGTGATCAAGGACGTGCCGAAGACGCTCGTCTACGAGCTGGTCGAACGGCGCAACGAACGCGCCGGGCGCGAGCTGGTCCCCGCCTCGGTGATCGAGCGGCCGCCCTCGGCCGAGCTCCGCCCCGACCAGCTCGACAGCGACTCGCTGCCCGACTACGACCTGCTCGACCGCGTCCTCGAGGCCTACGTCGAGCGCGACAAGGGCCGCGACGAGATGGTCGCCGCGGGCCTTCCAGGCGAGATCGTCGACGAGGTGATCCGCCTGGTCGACCGCGCCGAGTACAAGCGCCGCCAGGCAGCCCCGGGCATCCGCATCACCCCGAGCGCCTTCGGCCGTGACCGGCGTTTGCCGATCACCAACCGCTTCGGCGGCTGAAGCCGCCTCAGGGCGTCGGCGCGGGGCGCACGGCCATCGTCATCTTCGCCAGGGCACAGAGGCGCTCGTCGTCGTCGAGGATCTCGACCTGCCAGACCCAGGTGCTGCGGCCGCGGTGGCGGGCGACGGCGCGCGCTTCGGCGTGGCCGGAGGTGACCGGGCGCAGGAAGCTGACCTCGATCGCCTGGCCCATCGCGATCATCCCGTCGGCGTAGACGGCCGCTGCGGTGGCGTAGGAGCAGAGGCTCTCGATCAGGGTCGAGTAGACGCCGCCGTGGAGGAGTCCGTAGGGCTGGCGGAGCTCGTCGCGCATCTCGACCCGCGCCCGGGCGTCGTCGGGATCGATCTGGATCCACTCGGTGCCGATGTGGACGTCGAAGTTGGATAGACCCTTAATCGGATCCTCGCGCGCCATCGCCGCTGACCCTATTAGGGTTCCGCGCGGTGGCGCTTAGCGACGAGCAGAATGCGATGCTGCGCCTGCTGGCCTCGGGCGAGCAGGGCTACGCGGACATCGCCGCCCTCCTGGGGCAGAGCGAGGACGAGGTGCGCGCGAAAGTGGTCGGCGCGCTCGCCCAGCTGCAGGCCGAAGGCAAGCCCGCACCGGACATCCCGCCGCCGATCGCGGGCGGGGCGAAACCGGCCGCGGAAGTGACGGCGCCGGAGCCCGAGCCGCCCGCACCGGCACCGGTGGAGCCGCCGACCGAGCCGGTCGTCGCCGATTCGGTGGCGCCGCGACCGGCCGCCGCGCCCAAACCCGCCGCGACGCCACCGCCGTCCCCACCTCTCTTCCGCTCCTCCCCCCTCCGGCGGCCGCACGGTCACCCTCCCTTCCGGGCGCACGCCTGGATCCTCGGCGGCGGGATCCTCGCCGCGATCGTGGTGATCGTCGTCGTGATCCTGGTCGCCTCGGGGGGCGGCGGAGAGGGCTCGTCGACGACGTCGACCGAAGCCGGCTCGACCACCGCCGAAGAAGGCGGCACGGAAGACGCCTCCGGCTCGAAGACAGCCGACGCAGGCCGAACTGACGGCCGTCGACGGCAGCGAAGCGGTCGGGCTCGCGACCTTCGGCCGGGTCAAAAACAAGCTGGCGCTGCAGGTCGAAGCGACCGGCCTCGAACCGACCGTCGAAGGCACCGACGCCTACACGGTCTGGCTCGCCCAGACGCCGCAGAAGATGCTGCCGCTCGCCTCGACCGCGGTCAAGGGCAGCGGCAAAGGCGCCAATGCGATCGCCGCCGAGTTCGAAGTGCCGGTCGAAATCCTCGCCTACCTGGCGAACGGGACCTTCGACCAGATCGCGATCACCCGGACCAGGACCAAACCGCTGGAAGCGTCGATCGAAGCGGCGAAGAAACAGAAGGGCACGCCCGCCTACACCGGCGAAGCGGTCCTGCGCGGGACGATCACCGGCCCGATCGTCGGCCTCGCCAAGCGCGAAGAAGAAAGGAGCGAATAGCCGGCACCCGGCGCGTTCGCACTTTTCCGTACCGGTTACGGAGAACTGCGAACGCGGGTCAGGGGAGCAGCTTGCCGGGGTTCATGATCCCGGTCGGGTCGAGCCGCTCCTTCACCGCCCGCAGCACCCGAGGTCCCCGTCTCCCCCACCTCCGCCGCCATGTACGGGACGTGGTCGCGGCCGACCGCGTGGTGGTGGGTGATCGTCGCGCCGTTGGCGACGATCGCCTCGCTCGCCGCCTTCTTCACCGCCGCCCACTGCTCGACCTCGGCGCCCCGCTGCGCCCGCGAGATGAAGGTGAAATAGAGCGAGGCGCCGTCCGCGTAGGCGTGCGAGAGGTGGCAGAAGACGAACCCCGGCGTGCCCTGGCCGTCGAGCGCGCCGGCGATCGCCGCGCCGACCGCCCGGTGCAGCTCCCCGAGCCGGGTCCAGGTGTGCGAGGTCTCGAGCGTCTCGACCATCGCCCCCATCCCCATCAGCAGGTCGCGCTGGTACGGGCCGCCGTAGCGGCCGTGCTCCCAGGAGCGCCCCGCGGCGCGCCCCAGGTAGGCGGCGCCGCCGCCGCGCAGCGCCCGCACCGTGAGCGCGCGCCGCCGCGTCAGCGTCTCCTCGTCGCCCTCGAAGCCGACGATCATCAGCGCCCCGCCTCCGCGCCGCCGCGCCCGCAGGTAGGCGCCGAAGGCCCGCCCTGCCATCCCGCGCGGCCCCGAGAGGGCGAGCGAGCCGACCGTCTCCTCCTCGTCGGAGACGCGGACCAGGGTCGGCAGGCCGGGGCCCTGGGCGAGGGCGCGGACGATCTCCGCCCCCGCCTCGAAGCTCTCCGCCATCCAGGCCTCGTAGCGGCGCTGCAGCGGTGCCGGGCGCACCCGCACGGTGACGTCGGGGATCACGCCGAGCGCCCCCTCGGAGCCGATCACGACCTCGCGCAGGGCGGGCCCGGCGGCGGTGTGCGGCGTCTCCAGCGTGCTCAGGTTCCCGGCCGGCGCCAGCAGCCGCACCGAGGTGACCAGCGCGTCGAAGCGCCCGTAGCCGCTCGAGGCCTGGCCGGCCGATCGGGTCGCCGCGAAGCCGCCGATCGTCGCGTACTCGAAGGACTGCGGGAAGTGGCCGAGGGTGAGGCCCTGGGCGCCGAGCGCCGCCTCCGCCTCCGGCCCGCGCAGCCCGGCGCCGAGCCGCGCGGTCAGCGAGGTGTCGTCGACGACGACTTCGCGCAGCGCCGTCAGGTCGAGGCTGATCAGCGCCTCGTGGGCGCCGCGCAGCGGCTCGACCCCGCCGACCACGCTGGTGCCGCCACCGAACGGCACCACGGCGACGTCGTGGGCCGCGCAGGCGTCGATCAGCCGGCCGACCGCGGCCGCGTCGGCCGGGACCAGGACCGCGTCTGGCGCGTCGTCGAGCCGCCCCGAGCGCAGCCGCGCCAGGTCGACATAACCGCGCCCGCAGGCGTGGCGCAGCCGGTCCTCCTTCGAGCCGAAGACCGCCGCCTCCCCGACCGCGTCGATCACCGCCTGCGGCAGCGGCCGCGCCGCGGGCAGCTCGAATTCGTCGATCCGCGCCGCCGGCGGCCACGGCTCGAGCTCGCCGATCCGCTCGCGCAGCACCCCGAGCGCGGTCGGGTCGAGCTCGCTGCGCCGCATCGGGTCGCCCCAGCCCCACCAGTTCGTGTCGCGGCGCGGCGCGGTCATCTGCTCGCGCCCCTCATGCCAGCGCCTCCTCGATCCCGTCGAGCGCCCCGTCGAGGATGTCGCGCTGCCCTTTGCGCATCATCCAGCCGCCGAGCCGCGACATCCCGCGCATCGTCTGCGACGAGGTCATCACCACCCGGGTCTCGCCCGCCCCGGCCCCGTGCAGCTCGATCTCGACCCGCGAGTCCTTCAGGTGCCTGGCGAACGGCGAGCCCTCCAGCTGCTGCTCCCAGACGTAGCGCTCCGGCTCGGCCGAGGAGACGCAGCGGTAGTCGGCCCGCACGCCGCGTCCGTGCTGGGTCTCCAGCACCTTGGTCCACTGGCTGCGGCGGCCGCCGGAGCGGGCGTCGACGTCCTCGACCCGCGAGACCCGCGGCCACCAGCGCGGCAGCGCGTAGGGATCGGAGACCAGCTTCCAGACCTCGGGGACCGGCGCCTCGACCGTCCGCCTGCGGGTCACCCGCGGCATCGGCACGACTCAGTCGCCGGCGAGGCGGCGCAGGTCGCGGACCAGCAGCAGGTGCTTGAAGTGGCTGACGGTCGCGGCGAGGCTTTCGAGGCTCTGCAGCGCCTCCTTGCGGCGCTCCGGGTTGCGCGAGCGCAGCGACGGTCCCAGCAGCGCTTCCAGCAGCTGCGCCTCGCGGTCGGCCGAGGAGCGGAAGACGCGCAGATTGCGCGCCCCGACCCCGACCCGTGACAGTTCGTTGGCGGCGCGGACGATCTCGCGGTCGGTCTCGTCGTAGACGGTCCGCCCCTCGCGTTTTTCCGGCTGCACGATCCCGAAGTTCTCCAGCTCCGAGACGAGCTCCTCGCGCGCCCCGGTCTCCTCGAGGATCTCTTCGAGGCTGAGATAGGTGCGCGAGGTGTCGACCAGGATCGCCCGCCGGACCGCGCCGGAGTTCGGTTTGCGGTCACCGTCGCCGAGCACGCCGATGTCGTTGCCGGCGGCCAGCTCCTGGCGGATCACCCGCAGCGGCAGGAACTCGTCGCGCTGCAGGCGCAGGATCGTGCGCAGGCGCTCGACGTCGGACTGGCTGTAGAGGCGGTAGCCGCCCGAGGTGCGCCGCGGGCTGAGCAGCTTCTGGTCCTCGAGGTAGCGGATCTTCGAGATCGAGACGTCGTCGAACTCGCTCTGCAGGATCTTGCAGACGGCGCCGATCGTCAGCGCCTTGCGGGGACGGGAAGCGGACTCCGGCGTGCGCCGGGCGGGTTCGGAGACGGATGCCATCAGCGCTCCAGGTAGCTGAGCTTGTACTTGCCGACCTGGATCTCGTCGCCGTCGGCGAGCCGGTGCGACTCGATCCGGCGGCGGTTCACGTAGGTGCCGTTGAGCGAGCCGAGGTCGTCGATGTAGAGGCCGTCGCGGCGCCGGACCAGGAGCGCGTGGTTGCGCGAGACGGTGACGTCGTCGAGGAAGACGCCGGCATCGGGGCTGCGGCCGATCGAGGTGCGGTCCTCGTCGATCGAGAAGCTCTCGCCGGCGCGGCCGCCGCCCGCCCGGATGACCAGCGCCGCGCCCGAGGCCTCGACCACCTCGTCGATGTCGACCGGCTGCATGTCGCCGGTCTCGTCGACCCGGTAGGTCATCGTCGTCGGGTCCTCACCGCTCTCCGCGGACCGCCCTCGGCCGGCCCGCCCAGGTAGGCGCCGCATTTTTGGCAGTAGTTGGCGCCCTCCGGGTTCGCGAACCCGCACTCAGGGCAGTGGACGGCGGACATCCGCGGGCCCTCCGGGCTAGGCGGCCGAGTCCTCGCCCTGGGCCTTGCCCGCGAGGATGTTGGTCAGCTGCTCGACATCGTCACCGGAGATGAGCGAATCGCCGCGCTCGCGTTTCTGCCGCAGGCGGTTGACCAGCTCGGCACGCAGGATGTCGATTTTCCCGTGCAGGACGCGCCGTTTGTAGGAGATCTCGTTCTCCTCCGCCGTGAGATTGTCGATCAGGTCCTTCAGCTCCTTGTCGCTGAGGGAACCGAGATCGGGAAAGGTGTCCTCCATCGTGCTCCTTAAAGAGTGAGTTGCGCCGGCCCGCCGGCACCGCGGAGCGCAGTATAGATCGGCCGAGCAAAAGGTTCAACTGCAGGTTGAAGGTTCCCTGAGGGTGCGGCGGGCGATCGGCGGCCACTCCGGTCCCAACCCTCATGTGGTGGGTCAGGCTGCTGCTTTGGCGGCGCGGACGGCGAGGATGCCGGTGCGCGCGTAGAGGACGGTCGCGATGATCGCCATGAAGAGGCCGAAGAGAAGGAACGCGGTCGGCACCCAGCCGGCGAAGACCATCGCGAAGAAGATCCCGGCCATGATCCAGAAGACCGCGATCCGGCCGGGCCAGTTGATCGCGATGTCGACCCCGTGGCGGAGCCCGTACTCGGCGAGGCAGAGCATCGCCAGCTCGCGCAGGGCGAGGACGATCAGCGCCCAGCGCGGCAGCAGTTCGAAGCTCCAGCAGACGACCGCTCCGGAGATCACCGTGAGGCGGTCGACGAACGGGTCCAGCAGCGCTCCCATGCGGCTGTACTGGCCGGTGGCGCGCGCCAGGAAGCCGTCGAGGTAGTCGCCCGCGGCGATCAGCCAGAAGAGCGCCGCGGCGGCGGCCGAGCGCCCGTCGTCGGAGGAGTAGGCGAGGATCAGGAAGACCGGGATCCCGGCCAGCCGCACATAGCCGACCAGGTTGGGGATCGTCCACGGGTTGAGCGGCTCCCCTTTGCGGGTCTGCCGCGGTTTGGGGCCGCTGCGATCGAGTCCGAAGAGGCGGCGGACCCGGCCGCGCCCGAACGGATCGACGTCAGTCATGGGCCAAAACCTATATGGCGCCTGCGGGTCTTAGGCGCGGGTGAAGCGGCGGCCGGCCGTTGGGCTGGCCTCCTCGTCGAGCAGGACCTTGTCCGACTCGCCTTTTTCGACCGCTTCCTTCTCCATCGCGGCGATCTTCTCCGGGGTCAGTTCGCCGGCGTTCTCCTCCTCGATCTTGGCCAGCCAGGCGGCGCCCTCGCGCGCCTCCGCCTCGTCGACCTCGACCGTGCCACGGTCGAGCGACTTGTCGATCTCCTCGAAGAGCGTGTCGACCAGCTGCGCCTGCGGCACCTTGCGCAGCGGTTTGCCGCCGGCGAAGATCAGGCCCTCGTTCTTGGCCCCGGCGATGCCGAAGTCGGCGTGGCTGGCCTCGCCGATCCCGTTCACCGCGCAGCCGAGCACGGCGACCTCGACCGGCTCCTCGTAGCCTTCCAATCGCTGCTCGATCTCGGCGACGACGGAGTCCATGTCGAACTGCAGGCGGCCGCAGGTCGGGCAGGCGATCAGCACCGGGCCGCGCTCGCGCAGGCCGAGCGCCTTGAGGATCTCCCAGGCGACCTTGACCTCCTCCTCGGCGTGGAAGGTCGAGAGGCTGACCCGGATCGTGTCGCCGACCCCGTCGGCGAGCAGCGTCCCCAGCCCGACCGCCGATTTCAGCGCGCCCGACCATTTCGTCCCCGCCTCGGTGATGCCGAGGTGGAGCGGATAGGGGATCTTCTCCGACAGCTGTCGGTTGGCGGCGATCGTGTAGGGCACGTTGGTCGACTTGATCGAGACCTTGAAGTTGGTGAAGTCGAGGCCCTCCATCAGCTCGACGAACTCGATCGCGGCGGCGACCAGCGCCTCGACCGGCGCTTCGCGCTCGAGCGCGTGGAGGTGTTTGGGCAGCGAGCCGGAGTTGACCCCGATCCGCATCGGCACGTTCTTGCGGTTGGCGAGCTCGGCGACCTCGGCGACTTTCTCCCGCCCGCCGATGTTGCCCGGGTTCAGCCTGATGCAGTGGGCGCCCGCTTCGATCGCTTTCAGCGCCAGGGTGTGGTTGAAGTGGATGTCGGCGATCACCGGGATCGGCGATTCGGCGACGATCGTCCGCAGCGCCTCGGCGTCCTGCTCGCGCGGCACCGCGCAGCGCACCACGTCGGCCCCGGCGTCGGCGACCTTGCGGATCTGGTCCATCGTCGCGGTCAGATTCGACGTCTCGGTCTTGGTCATCGTCTGCACGACGACCGGCGCGCCGCCGCCGATCGGCACGCTGCCGACGAAGATCTGCCTTTTGGAAGCCATAGACGAAGGTTATCCGGGTGGCCCCGGCGGGCCTGTCACCCGGCTGTTTCCGGGCGGCGCCGACCTATTTCGAGACGTTGAAGCCTTCGCCGGTGATCCGGCCGATGTCGTTCGACACGCCGACCACCATCAGCATCAGGACCAGGGCGAAGCCGACCACCGTGGCCATCTCCATGACCCGGATCGGAACCGGCTTGCCGCGGCGCAGCTTCTCGACGATCGCCCAGAAGATGTGGCCACCGTCGAGTGGCAGGATCGGCACCAGGTTGATCAAGCCGAGCGAGAGGCTGACCAGGGCGAGCAGCAGGAAGGCGTCGCGCCAGCCGTTGTTCACGGCTTCGTGGCCGACGTCTGAGATCCCGACCACGCTGGAGATTTCCTTGCGCTTTTCCGATTCGAAGATGTGAGCGAAGACCGAGCCGGTCCTGGTGATCACTTCGCCCATCACGGCGGTCGAGTGGCTGACCGCCAGCGAGGTGCTGATCGGGGCGAATTCGCCGCCGTAGCTGAAGCCGATCAGGACCCTCTTGGCTTCGGCGTTGTAGCGGGGGCGCGCTTCGAGCGTCTTCAACTGGCCGTCGCGGCGGATCGTCAGTTCGACCGGCGTCTTCGCGGCGCAGCCGTTGGTCTGCTTGCCGGCGCATTCGTGGGCCGCGACCAGCTTGCCGAAGCGTTCGATCCGCTGCTCCGGGGGCAGACCGGCGAACCGGTGGCCTTCGATCGCGACGATCCGGTCACCGGGCTGCAGCAGCTTCGCCGCCGGGGTCTTCGGCTCGACTTCGCCGACCTGCGGCTTGATTTCTTCCAGTCCGCCGACCTTGAAGACGGTGAAGAGGATCACGAAGGCGAGCACGATGTTGACCGCCGGGCCCGCCGCGGCGACGACGATCCGCTTCCAGACCTTCTGCCGGTGGTAGGCGCGATGCTCTTCCCCCGGGGGCATCTCTTCCTCCGGGTTCATCCCGTTGATCTTCACGTAGCCGCCGAGCGGGATCGACTTGATCCCGTACTCGGTGTCGCCCCGTTTCAACGACCACAGGGTCGGCCCGAAGAAGAGGTAGAAGCCTTCGACCCGCATCCCGGTCGCCTTGGCAGCGACGAAGTGGCCGGCCTCGTGGAGCAGGATCAGCAAGCAGAAGCCGAGGAAGACGTAGAGCCAGCTCATGCGGGGGTCAACTCCCGGGCGGCCGCGGCGGCGCGCTCGCGGGCCTCGGCGTCGGCGGCGAAGAGGTCGTCGAAGTGGGTGACCGGGCGGGCCGGCATCTGCTCGAGGATCCGCTCGATCACCGCGGCGATGCCGGTGAAGGGGATCTGGCCGTCGAGGAAGGCGGCGACGGCGACCTCGTCGGCGGCGTTGAGGACGGTCGGCGCGGTGCCCCCCGCCTCTCCCGCCTCGAGCGCCAGCCGCAGGCAGGCGAAGGTGTCGGGATCGGGCGCCTCGAAGGTCAGCTCGCCGACCGCGGCGAGGTCGAGGCGCGGCACGTCGACCGGCATCCGTTCGGGGAAGTTCAGGGCGTAGGAGATCGGCACCCGCATGTCGGGATAGCCGAGGTGGGCGAGCGTCGAGCCGTCGACCAGGTGGATCAGCGAGTGGATCAGCGACTGCGGGTGGACGACGACGTCGATCCGCTCGTAGGGAACGCCGAAGAGGTGGTGGGCCTCGATCACCTCGAAGCCCTTGTTCATCAGCGTCGCGCAGTCGATCGTGATCCGGCCGCCCATCTTCCAGGTCGGGTGGTCGAGCGCCTCGGCGACGCTGACGTCGCTGAGGTCCTCACGGCCGCGGAAGGGCCCGCCGGAGGCGGTCAGGACCAGGCGCTCGACGGTGCCGGGCGCCTCGCCGGCGATCAGCTGGTGGAGCGCCGAGTGCTCGGAGTCGACCGGCAGGAGCCGCGCCCCCGTCGCCTCGGCGAGCGCCATCACCAGCTCGCCGCCGAGCACCAGGCTCTCCTTGTTGGCGAGCGCGACGTCGATCCCGGCGGTCAGCGCGACCACGGTCGAGGAGAGCCCGACGGCGCCGACGATCCCGTTCAGGACGAGGTCGGGTTCGGTCGTCGCGATCAGCTCGAGGACGCCCTCCTCGCCGGCCAGGACGCGCCCCTCCCAGGTCTCCCCCGCCCGCGCCGCCGCGTCGGGGTCGGCGAGCGCGATCGCGCCCACCCCGTGCGCGCGGGCCTGGGCGACGGTCGTCTCCCAGCCGCGCCCGGCGGCCAGCCCGACCGCCTGGAGCTCCGGTGAGGTCTCGATCACCTCGAGCGCCTGCGTGCCGATCGACCCGGTCGAGCCGAGTATGAGCACCTTCTTCATCTGCTCAGAGGATACGGAGAGCACCTTCCGGCTCTTTAAATGCGTCGGCGGGGCCCGTGCTGGGCGACGGAATCGAGGGTCGGAGGCTGAAGGGCGCAAATGGCCGGGTCATGAGGAGGCAGCGGACGGTTCGCGAGCGGCGCAGGGACCGGCGAGACGGCGGGTTCGTCACGAAGACGCCGGGAACGTCACGCTTTGTCCTCGATCTCGAGTGCTCAGAAAACTGCACGGTTAGAAATAGGCGCTATACGAACATAAATAACCGCGCAGATTTTTGACCGTTCGAGGACGCGGCATCTCCGTAACCAACGCAGCATCCCTGCGACAGAACTTCCCGCAAACTCCTCGTCCCCGACCGCAACGGCCCGAGCCTCAGTAGACCAGGGCGACGGCGAGGTAATAGCCGACGACGACGGTGAAGAAGACGGCGTCGAGGCGGTCGAGGATGCCGCCGTGGGGGCCGAAGAGGGTGCCGGTGTCCTTTTTGCCGAGGTCACGCTTCAGCATCGACTCGAAGAGGTCGCCGACCGGGGCGATCGCGGCGACGGCGGCGCCGATGATCAGGGCGTCGGATCCGGAGAGCCAGTTCTGGTAGAGCCCGGCGAACCAGAAGCCCATCGTGCCGATCACGAAGCCGCCGACGAGGCCCTCGACGGTCTTGTTCGGCGAGAGGTGGGGCGCGATCCTGTGGCTGCCGAACATGCGCCCGGTCGCGTAGGCGGCGGTGTCGGTGACGAAGGTCCCGACCAGGACGTCGATCAGGAGCGCCGCGCCGTGGCTCGGCAGGTCGCGCAGGAAGACCGCGTGGGCGAGCGGGATGCCGATCCAGACGATCCCCAGCAGGGTGACCGCGATCGAGACGGTCACCCCGTCGCGGTGTTTGGCGTCGGCCCCGAAGGCGAAGAGCAGCGGGAACGAGGCGGCGAAGACGAGCAGCACGCTGTAGGAGGTGCCGACGTGGGCGGCGACGACCATCGCCGCGACCGCCGCGTAGGCCGGGATCGCCAACGGCCGCGCCGTCGAGGTCATCTCGAGGTACTCGCGCAGGCAGAGGACGCCGATCGCGATCATCGCGGCGGCGAAGATCCAGTTCCCCGCGACCGTGATCGCGATCGCGAAGACGATCGCCGGCACGGCGACGAGAATCCGCCGCGCCGTCTCGCCGCCGCCGCCCGGTCGAGCGGACTTTCTTCTGTTTCGGCGGTTTCCGCCGTCGCGGACGCTCCGGCTCCGGCTCCGGCTCGGCGTGCTCTTCGAACATCTCTTCTTCGAAGAAGTCGCTCATCAGCGCCCCCCGAAGCGCCGCTTGCGCTCCGTGAACTGCCCCAGCGCCCGTTCGAACGCCGCCCGGTCGAAGTCCGGCCACAGCTCCTCGGCGAACACCAGCTCCGAGTAGGCGCACTGCCAGAGCAGGTAGTTGGAGATGCGCTGCTCGCCGCTGGTTCTGATCAAGAGGTCGGGGTCGTGCATGTCGGGCGCGTAGAGATGGCTTCGGAACTCCTCCTCGGAGCCCCCTTGGAAGCTTCGCGCCGCGTCGACGATCTCCGCCCTGCCGCCGTAGTTGAAGGCGATGAAGAGCGCTGATCCGCGAGTTCTCGGCAGTGGTCGCTTCGGCCCACTCCATCCGCTCGACCAGCGCCGGGTCGACCCCCTCGCGGCGGCCGATGAAGCGCATCCGCACGCCCTCCTCGTCGAGCTCCGGCGTCTCCCCGAGGATCCGCTCGCCGAACATCGCCATCAGCCCGCTCACCTCCTCCTCCGAGCGCGACCAGTTCTCGGTCGAGAAGGAGAAGACGGTCAGCTCCTCGATCCCCAGCTCGACCGCGTCGCGCAGCCGCGCCTTGACCACGTCGGCGCCCGCCCGGTGGCCCTCGATCACCGGCAGCCCGCGCGCCTGCGCCCAGCGGCCGTTGCCGTCGGTGATGATCGCTACGTATCTCGCGGCGCTCAAGCGAACGTTGCCGGTCACGGCGCTAAACCTCGAGGATTTCCGCTTCCTTGCCCTTCAGGAGCGCGTCGATCTCGGCGATCGCCTCGTCGGTCTGCTTCTGCAGCGTCGTCTCGGCGCGGCGCTCGTCGTCCTCGCCGACTTCGCCCTCGTTCTTCAGCTCGCGCAGGTCGCTCATCACGTCGCGGCGCACGTTGCGGATCGCCACCCGACCCGTCCTCGGCGACGCCGTTGACGACCTTGACCATCTCGCGCCGCCGCTCCTCGGTCATCTCCGGGATCGCGAGGCGGATCACGTTGCCGTCGTTGGACGGCGTCAGGCCGACGTCGGACTCGAGGATCGACTTCTCGATCGCCCCGATCGCGCTCTTGTCGAAGGGCTGCACGGTGAGCAGGCGGGCGTCCGAGGCGGACGACGTTGGCGAGCTGCTTGAGCGGCGTCTGGGCGCCGTAGTAGTCGACCTGGATGCGGTCGAGCAGGTGCGGGGAGGCACGGCCGGTGCGCACCGTGGCGAGCTCGCCGCGGCTCGATTCGACCGATTTGGCCATCCGCTCCTTGGCGTCTGCGAGCAGTTCGTCGGTGATTGCCACGGTCCCTCCTCTCTAGGCGGAGGTGCCGTTGGATACCAACGTGCCGACCGTCTCGCCGCTGACGATCCTATCTATGTTCAGCTCGTCGGCCATGTTGAAGACGTAGATGGGCAGGTCGTTGTCCATGCAGAGGCTGAGCGCGGTCGAGTCCATCACCTTGAGCCCCTGCTCGATCGCTTCGCGGTGCGTGATCTTGGGGATGAACTTGGCGTCGGGGTTGGTCGCCGGGTCGGAGTCGTAGACGCCCTCCACCCCGTTCTTGGCCATCAGGATCGCCTCGGCGTGGATCTCCAGGGCGCGCAGCGCGGCGGCGGTGTCGGTGGTGAAGAACGGGTTGCCGGTGCCGGCGGCGAAGATCACGACCCGGCCCTTCTCGAGGTGGCGCATCGCGCGCCGGCGGATGTAGGGCTCGGCGACCTCCTTGACGTCGATCGCCGACATCACCCGCGTGTGCTGCCCCATCCGCTCGAGCGCGTCCTGCAGCGTCAGCGCGTTCAGCACGGTCGCCAGCATCCCCATGTAGTCGCCGGTCGCCCGGTCCATCCCTGCGGCGGCGCCGTCGAGGCCGCGGTAGATGTTCCCGGCCCCGACCACGATCGCCACCTCAACCCCGCGCTCGCGGACCGAGGCGACCTGGGTGGCGATGCGGTCGACCTCGGCGGCGTCCGTGCCGTACTCGAGGCGGCCCATCAGGGCCTCCCCGGAGAGCTTCAGGAGGATCCGCGAGAACCGCTCCCCTGCCATCGTCAGTCCTGGCCGACCCGGAAGTAGGCGAAGCGGGCGATGCGGATGTTCTCCCCGGTCTTGGCGGCCAGCTCCTGGCGCAGCTCCTCGATCGTTTTCGAGCCGTGTTTCTCGGCGTTGACGTGGGTCTGGTCGAGCAGCGCGACCTCGGAGGCCCATTTGGCCAGCTGACCCTCGACGATCCTCTCGACGATGTTGTCCGGTTTGCCTTCTTCGCGCGCCTTCTCCTCGAAGACCCGCTTTTCGGCCTCGCGGGCCGCCGGGTCGATTTCGTCGGTGGAGACGTACTGCGGCGAGGTCGCGGCGATGTGCAGGGCGACCTGGTAGGCGAAGACCTTGAAGTCCTCGTTGCGGGAGACGAAGTCGGTCTCGCACTGCACCTCGACCATCGCCCCGACCCGGTCGTTGGCGTGGATGTAGGACGAGATGACGCCCTCGTTGGTGCCACGGCCTTCGCGCTTGGCGGCTGAGGCCTGACCCTTGACGCGCAGCAGCTCGATCGCCCGCTCGACGTCGCCGTCGGCCTCGACCAGCGCGGCTTTGCTGTCCATCATCGCGGCCCCGGTGCGGTCGCGGAGCGCTTTCACATCGGCGGCGGTGACCTGCGCCATCACGAATCCCCTTTCTGGGTATCGGTGTTCTCGGCGGCCGGAGCCTCAGCTTTCTCGGGGGCGGGAGCGGGCGCCTCGGCTTTCGCGGCTGCCTGGGCGGCGGCCTGCTGTTTCTCCGCCGCAGCTTTGGCCGCGGCCTGTTTCGCCGCCTCTTCCTCGGCTTCTTTGGCCTGCTGGGCCTCGACGCGAGCTTTCTCCTCCTCCTCGCGTTTACGGCGCTCTTCCTCCTCGCGTTTGCGCCGTTCCATCTCTTCGGCGATCCGCTTCTCCTCCTGCACGCGCCAGGCCGAGGAGCCCTCCTCGACCGCGCTGCCGATCGTGCCGATGATCAGCTGGCAGGAGCGGATCGCGTCGTCGTTGCCGGGGATCACGTAGTCGACCGGGGTCGGGTCGCAGTTGGTGTCGACCAGGCCGATGATCGGGATCCGCAGGCGGGCCGCCTCGTGGACCGCGATCTCCTCGGTTTTCAGGTCGGTGACGAAGACCGCGTCGGGCAGCCGGTCCATGTCGCGGACGCCGCCGAGGTTGAACTCGAGCTTCGCGAGTTCGGCCTCCATCGACATCCGCTCCTTGGTCGGCAGCAGGTCGAGTTTGCCTTCCTCTTTCCAGGTGTTGAGCTCGTGCAGGCGGGAGATCCGGCCCGACATCGTGTTGAAGTTGGTCAGCAGGCCGCCCAGCCAGCGTTTGTTGACGTAGGGCATCTTGCAGCGTTCGGCCCATTCCTGGACCACGTCGCGCGCCTGCTTCTTGGTGCCGACGAAGAGGACGGTGCCGCCCCCGGACGCCAGCTCACCGACGAAGCGGCGGGCGTTCTCCAGCAGCGCCTCGGTCTGGAGGAGGTCGATGATGTGGATCCCGTCGAGCTCGCCGAAGATGAAACGGCGCATGTTCGGGTTCCAGCGGCGCGTCTGATGGCCGAAGTGGACTCCGGCCTCGAGCAGTTCTTGCAGGCCTGCCTCAGGCATGTGTTCTCCTTGGATTTGGTTTGCGATGCGCCCGCCCCGCTCGCCGGGACCCGGGTTCTTGGCTCCCGGGCAGGATCCGGTCCGCTCTGGACGGGGATAGAGGTGATTGGTGAAGGCCGATTGTAGAGCCGACGCCTACTCGGCGTGGGCCGCCTCGAGCGCCGTGGCGAGGTCGGCCGGGAGCGGCGAGGAGAAGTCGAGCGGCGCGCCCGTCCGCGGGTGCTTGAAGGCGAGCCGGTGCGAGTGCAGGAACTGGCGCTCGAGGCCGTAGCGGCGCCCCCCGCCGTAGGTCGCGTCGCCGGTCAGCGGGTGGCCGATCGCGGCGAAGTGGGCGCGGATCTGGTGGGTGCGGCCGGTCTCGAGGCGGGCCTCGACGTAGCTCTCGCGGGGCAGCAGCTCCAGCACCTCGAAATGGGTGCGCGCCTCGCGCGAGGCGGCCCCGGCGACCGCCATCCGGGTGCGCCGCTTGGTCGCCCGCCCGATCGGCGCGTCGATCGTCCCGGTCCGCGACCCGAGGCGCCCCCCGGCCAGCGCCAGGTAGCGCCGCTCGACCTCGCGCTCGCGCACCGCCTCCTGCAGCGCCGCCAGCGCCTCCGGGCCGCGCGCCACGACCATCAGCCCGCTGGTGTCCTTGTCGAGGCGGTGGACGATCCCCGGCCGCTCCGGGTCGCCGCCGCCGAGCAGGTCCCCCAGCTCCGAGACCAGGGTCGGGCCGCTGTGCGAGGGCGCCGGGTGGACGACCAGCCCGGCCGGCTTGTCGATCACGGCGAGGTCCTCGTCGAGATGGACGATGCGCAGCTCGGGCGCCTCAGGAGCCACGCTCGGCGCGCTCCGCTTCGCGCACGTAGATGACCAGGAGGATGACCACCCCGCAGGTGATCCCGCAGTCGGCGAGATTGAACGGCGGCCAGTGCGGCAGTTCGATGAAATCGGTGACGTGGCCGTGGCGCAGGCGGTCGGTCAGGTTGCCGAGCGCGCCGCCCGCGAGCAGGCCGGTCGCGACCCACATCCCCGGCCGGGCCGGGTCCCGCGAGAAGAGGAAGAGGACGACGCCGAGCGCGATCAGGGTTACGACGACGAGCCCGACCCCGCCGCCGTCGGCGAGCCCGAAGGCGATCCCTTCGTTGTGGGACAGAGTCAGCTTCAACGGCCCCAGGACGTCGACCTGTTCGCCCAGCACGATGTGGTGTTCGACGATCGCCTTGACCACCTGGTCGAGGACGAGGACGACGACGGCGAGGGCTGCCGCGAGCTCCCAGGCCCGCGCGACGCGGTTGCTCACGCCAGGGCGCCGACGACGATCCCCTCGGCGATGCCGAGGACGATCAGCGCGAGGATCGGGCTGAGGTCGAAGGAGAAGCCGCCCGCGCCGCCGATCGGCCGCATCATGCGGCGGAAGATGTTCAGGTAGGGGTCGGTCGTCTCGGTGATGAAGTCGAGGACGGCGCGCAGCCAGGGCGAGTACGGCATCCGCGGCACGAACGAGATCAGGATGTTCAGCAGGATCAGGATCGTGTAGACGACGAAGAGCGCGCTGACGTAGGTGGCGATGTCGTTCCTGGTCAGCGCCAGCGGCAGCGCGGCGATCGTGGCGGTCATGCCCTCATCCTCCCCAGCGAGGCGTCGACGGCGGCGGCGAAGGCGGCGCGGGCGCCCTGGCGGTCGAGCTCTTCGAGGCCGGCCTCGGTGCTGCCGCCCGGCGAGGCGACGGCGCGGCGGACGTCGGCCGGGTGGCGGCGGCGGAGCAGCTCGGCGGTGCCGGCGGTCGTCTCGACGATCAGCTCGCGGGCGAGCTCGGCCTCGAGGCCGTCCTCGACCCCGGCATCGGCGATCGCCTCGACCGCCAGCGCCAGGTAGGCGGGCGCGCAGCCCATCACCGCGGTGGCGGCGTCGAAGTCCCCCTCGTCGATCTCGACCACGTGGGCGATCTGCTCGAGGGCGGCGCCGACCCAGGGCGAGAGCGCGTCGCCGCAGACGCAGATGACGCCCTGGCGGACCTCGACGCCGACGTTCGGCATCGTCCGCAGGATCAGCGCGTCGGGGAAGGCGGCGCGGAGGCGGGACAGCGGCGTCGCGGCGAGCACCGAGACGATCTCGTCGGCCTCCTGCAGTTCGGGGGCGACCGCCTCGAGCGCGGCGGGCTTCACCGCGAGGACGATCGCGTCGGCGCGGTCGGCGACCTCCGCGGCGGGGAGCGCCTCGCCGCCCAGCTCGGTGGCGAGCGCCGCCGCCCGGCCCGAGCCCGAATCGGAGAAGAGCATCGCGTCGACCTCGCCAACCAGCCCGCGGGCGATCGCCGCCGCCATGTTGCCCGAGCCGATGAAGCCGAGAGTCACGAGGCCCAGACTACGGCGCTCAGGAGACCGGCGGCGGCGTTCCCGCGGCGCTGGCGGCGAGGTCGACGTCCCAGCCGCAGGTCGAGCAGGCGTGGAGGAAGGCCTGGCGGGCGAAGGCGAGGGCCAGGCCGAAGGGATCCGCGGCGGCGACCACGTCGGCCCACTCGAGCACGTACTCGCCGAGATCGGCGTCCCAGCGCGCCCCCTCGACCTGGAGATCGGCCTCGGCGAAGCCGGGCTGGGCCGGATGGGCGTAGGCGTAGAAGGCGGCGCCGCCGTGTTTGGCGTCCCCCGGCCACCAGCCGACCGCCACCTCCTGGGAGTCCATCGCGTTCCGCATGATGAAGTCGTCGGAGGGCGGAGTCGCCGGGTCGCCGGAGAAGAGGCTGACCGCGAGGTCGAAGGAGCCCCACCAGGCGTTGACCGGGGTCGAGCGGCCGCGGAACGGGGCGCGGAAGGCGGCCAGGACCTGCGCGGCCCTGGTCGCCATGCCGAAGTACTCGGCGATCGCCTGCCGTTCGTAGGTCGCGTGCTCGGTGTCGGTGTCGAGCGGCGTCGTCCAGGCGACCTCCTGCGGTTCGGGGTCGATCTTCACCTCGCCGGCGACCTGGGCGACCGCCGCGAGCAGGTCGCGGGTCACCTCCCCCACCGAGCGGTCGCGGACCAGCGGCACCGCGTCGATCTCGCCGTCGCTGGTCTCCACCAGCGCCTCGTGGCGGTGCAGGTCGAGGGCGACGACGATGGAGGCGCCGGAGCCGTCAGGCGCGGGCAGGGGCAGGGTTTCCCAGCCGCGCGCGCTGAGGCGGAGGGCGGCGTGCTGAAGCTGCGGCTCGGGCGGCGCCAGTTCGGCCGCCAGCTTGCCCAGCACCTGGGTGTGGGCGTGGAGCGTGTCGCAGGTGGCGCTCCACTCCGGATAGGAGATGGATGGCCAGGCGCTCATGCGACGAGCCTACTCAGGATTGGTTGAAGAAGCCTTTGTCGATCAACCGCGCTTTTTCCTCCGCCGAGACCTCGACGTTGCGCGGCGTCAGCAGGAACATCTTCTCGGCGATCCGCTGCATGCCGCCGTCGAGCGCGTAGGTGAGGCCGGAGCAGAAGTCGATCATCCGCTTCGAGAGCTCGTGGTCGGCGGTCTGCAGGTTGAGGATCACCGGCACCGTCCGTTTGAACTGGTCGGCGACCTGCTGGGCGTCGTTGAAGTTGCGCGGGATGACCAGGTGGACCTGGAGGTCGCCGCACCGCCGTTGTCGACCGGGCGCAGCGTGCGGGTGCGGCTCGCGGCGATCGGCTCGTCGTCGGCGAAGATGTCGTCGATCTCGTCGCGGCGGGCGCGGCGCGAGGTCGGCAGCCGCCGGACCGAGGCCGGTTCGCGCTCGCGGCGCGATTCGTAGACGTCCTCCGTGCCGGTTTCCGGCTCGTAGTCTTCCTCGTATTCGGGACCGTAGTCGTGGTCCTCGGCGAGGCCGAAGTAGACAAGTGCTCTATGCCAGGTATCCCTCAGGGCCATGCGTGCTGTTTCGGCTTAATGGGGCCGACTCCTTTAGCGAATCTCGCCCCAGATTAGCGCTGAATCACACAAACAGCGCCGACCCGAGGCGGATGATCGTCGCCCCCTCGTCGAGCGCGACCCGCCAGTCCTGGGAGGTTCCCATCGAGAGGCGGCTCAAACCGTTGGCCGCGGCGAGCTCGGCGAGGCGGGCGAAATGCGGGCGCGACGCCTCCGGATCGGTGGCGAAGGGCGGCATCGTCATCAGGCCCGACACGCGGACCGGACAGCGGGCGATGAAATCGGCGAGGCCGGCGGGCGCGACACCGCCCTTCCCCTCCTCTTCGGCGACGTTGACCTCGATCAGCACCTCGGTGTCGGGCGTGCCGTGGCGGCCGAGCTGCTCCAGCGCCGAATCGGTGGCGACCGAGTGGATCAGTCGCACCAGCGGCAGGATCTGCCTGATCTTGCGGCTCTGCAGGTTGCCGATGAAGTCCCAGGTGAAGTCGGCGGCGTAGCGCTCGTGCTTGGCGGCCAGGTCCTGCTGGCGGTTCTCGCCGACCAGCTGGCACACCGGCCGCGGCGAGCGCCCCCATCTCCTCGAGCGGCACGTACTTGCAGGCGACGAGGACCTCGGCGCGGCCCGCCGCCTCGGCGGTCACCTGCTCGAGGTGGGCGCGGAGGCGGGCCGGGTCGATGTCGTGGAACAGCGTGCGCGGCATGGCTCTCAGCTCGCGATCCAGGCGAGATTGCCCATCCGGCCGGTGCGACCCTCGTCGCGGCGGTGGGAGAAGAAGAGCTCGGCCTCGCAGAAGGTGCAGAGGCCGGCCGACTCGACCTGATCGACGCCGGCGCGGGCGAGCAGCCGGCGGGCGACCTCGGGGAGGTCGAGCATGCGGCCGTCGGCGACCCCGTCGCCGAGATCGGCGAAGGCGCCGGTGACCTCGGGCCCGACCTCGTAGCAGCAGGGCCCGATCCCGGGGCCGATCGCGGCCGAGGTGGCTTCGACGAGCGCGGCGCCGCGGGCGACGATCCCGGCGGCGAGCCCGCGCCGGCCGCAGTGGAGCATCGCGACGCCGCCGGGCCCGGCGAGCGCCACCGGCAGGCAGTCGGCGGTGAGGACGAGCGGCGCCAGGCCCGGCGCCGCGGACGACGTGCCCGTCGACCTCCTCCAGCGCGGTCCCAGGCTGGGCGAACGGGCTCGGCTCCTGAGGGGCCTCGTGGACCGCGATGTCGCCCTTGTGGACCTGCAGTCCGATCGGGATGTTCCGCGGCTCGATCCCGACGCGCGGCGGCGAGCCGCCTGCGGTTCTCGACCACGGCCGGGTCCGCGTCTTCGGTGAGCACGCCGATGTTCAGCGTGTCGTAGGGAGCCTCGCTGACCCCGCCGAGGCGCGTCCCGAACCCGACGCGCCCCATCCCAGCCCCGGCGGGCCCAAGGTCCGCCGCCAACCACCGCACCCCGTCCGTCTCTCGCCACTCCATCGTGACCCTCAGCCAACCACATCATGCCGACGGGCCGAAAACCAGCCCATGTGTCCCGTTGTCGGCCCATCGGCCGGGGGTTGTCACCGGATTGTGTCGGCGGTGGCGAGGGCGACTCGGAGCTCGTCGGCGCGGGTGGGGGCGGTGCCGTCGAGCTTGGCGGCGAGGGCCGCGGAGAGGGCTTCGCCGATCGCCGGCCCGGAGAGACCCGCCGCGGTCAGGTCGGCGCCGCTGATCTCGAGGCGCGACCTCGCGCCACCGCAGCCAGTCGTCGAGCCAGGCGGCGCCGGCGGCGCGGGCCAGGACCAGCTCGATCGGCATCGTGCCCCCGCGCCAGGGCGACGCCCTCGGACGGCCGCGAGGGACGGGCGCTCGCCAGGACCCTCTCTCCCGCCTCCGGTCCCAAGGCCGCGGCGAGGATCGCGTCGGCCCGATCGACCTCCTCGCGCCCATGGCACCCGAGCCCAGGAGCTCGTCGACCCTCGCGCGCCAGTTCCAATCCCCCGGCGCGCGGCTCGACCAGCCCCACCCGGCCAGCAGCTCCAGTCCCTCCATCGCGGTCGCTTCCCCCGCCAGCCGCCGCAGCTCGGCGGCGCGCCGCTCCGGCGTCACCGTCCCCAGGTCGGTCGGCCCGCAGCATCTCCTCGGTCCGCCGCTCCAGCGCGAACCCGAACCGCGCCGCGTAGCGGGCCGCGCGGATCGCCCGGGTCGGGTCGTCGACGAACGAGCCCGTCGTGGATGACCCGCAGCACGCCGCGCTCCAGGTCCTCGCGGCCGTCGTAGGGATCGATCAGCTCCCGCGGCTCGGCCAGCGGCACCGCCATCGCGTTGACGGTGAAGTCGCGCCGCGCCAGATCGGTCCGGATCGGTGCCCCGACCTCGACCGTCGGCAGCGCCCCCGGCACCGCGTAGGTCTCCCGCCGCGTCGCGGCGATGTCGACCTCCTCGCCCGCCCAGCTCGCACCTTCAGCGTCCCGAACCGTGGGTGCGCGGCGACCGGCTCGGCCCCGAGCGCCGCCGCCAGATCGGCCGGATCGCCCTCGACCACGAGGTCGAGGTCGGCCCGCCCTCGCCCCAGCAGCAGGTCGCGGACCGCGCCGCCGACCAGGTAGACCGGGTCCGGCGCCGCGGCCGCCCACCGCCTCCAGCTCCGGATAGGCGGCAGCGAGCGCCTCGGCGAGGTCGCTGGCATCGGTGGTCATCGCTCGGCGCCCGTCATCGCTCGCCCGCCTACGATGATCGCGCGAGCGGATGGCGAGCGACTGGCAAGACGACGAGGGACTGCCGGAGAAGCGACCCGACGACCGCGCCCGCGCCGCCGCGGAGCGGCGCGCGCCAGGTCGCTGCGGCGGCGGATCGTCGCGCTCGGCTCGATCGTGGTGGTCGCGGCGGCGGTGGTCATCGTGATCCGCTCGGCGGCGACGGCGGCTCCGGCGGCAAGGCGTCCGCGAAGGCGTCCGCAAGGCAAGTCGGCAAGAAGCCAAGACCGAAGCCGAAGCCGGAAAGCCACGAAGGTCCGCAACGCGACCCCGCAGGCCGACTGGAAGCCGTACACCGGCCCGGTGCCGATCCTCGAGTACCACGTCCTCGGCCACCGCCGGAAGGCGCGCCGTATCCCGAACTCTACGTCGGCCGCACCGACTTCTCGAAGCAGATGGACTGGCTCGAAGAACAGGGCTACCAGGCGGTGACGCTCGAACAGGTGCAGGAAGCCTGGTACCACGGCGGCAAGCTGCCGCCGAAGCCGATCGTCATCTCCTTCGACGACGGCTACCGCCCGCAGTTCACCTTCGCCCTGCCGACCGCTGCGCAAACACGGCTGGGCCGGCGTCCTCAACCTCAAGGCCGAAGGCTCGGACCTCTACGAATCGAACGTCAAGGCGATGATCGCGGCGGGCTGGGAGCTCGCCGCCCACACGATCCACCACCTCGACCTGACCGAACTCGGGCCCGAAGAACTGGAAGAAGAAGTCGCCGGCTCGCGGAAGATCCTGCAGCGCGAATTCGAGGTCCCCGTCAACAACTTCTGCTACCCGGCCGGGAAGTTCGACGAAAGGGTGGTCGAAGCAGTCGAAGCGGCGGGCTACACCGGCGCCACCACCGAGATCTCCGGCTTCGCCGAAAAGGACAGGCCCTACGAACTGGCGCGGCTCGAGATCCTGCGCGAATCCCACGTCGCGGGTCTCGCCGAAGACCTCAAGAACGGCGAAGGCGAAACGACCGAAGGCGGCGGCTAGATGGTTGATTCCACGACAGGGTGTGACCGGGGGCGCTCCCGGCCAAGCGGATCAAGGACGCAGGGTGCAGCCTTTGCCGGTGGGCAAAGGCAAACCCGAGGACGCCGGGACGCGCAGTGTGCCGGGTGCGTCATCCGGGCGTGCGGTGTCGTGGAATCAACCATCTAGCGGCGGACCGGGATGCCGTCGGCGGCGAGGCGCTCCTTCGCCTCCGCCACGGTGTGCTGCCCGTAGTGGAAGATCGAGGCGCAGAGGACGGCGTCGGCGCCGCCGGTCGCGATCGCCTCCGAAAGATGCCCCAGCTCCCCCGCCCCGCCCGAGGCGATCACCGGCACCGACACCGCGTCGGCGACCGCGCGGGTCAGCTCGAGGTCGTAACCGTCGTTGGTGCCGTCGCGGTCCATGCTGGTGAGGAGGACCTCGCCGGCGCCGCGCTCGACCGCCTCGCGCGCCCAGGACACCGCGTCGCGCCCGGGCACCCGCTCGCGCCCGCCCTTCACGTAGACGCCCCAGGTCCCGCCGAACCACCCGGCGGGCGCCGCGCAGGTCGGCGAGGCCGTGCCGGGCTCCTCGGCGTCGCGCTTGGCGTCGATCGCGATCACCACGCACTGCGCCCCGAAGTGGTCGGCGAGCTCGGTCAGCAGCTCCGGCCGGGCCAGCGCCGCCGAGTTGACCGAGACCTTGTCGGCGCCCGCGTCGAGCACCGCCTGCGCGTCCTCGACCGAGCGGATCCCACCGCCGATCGTGAACGGGATGAAGACGTTGTCGGCGGTGCGGCGGGCAAGCTCGACGATCGTCTCGCGCCGCTCGTGCGAGGCGGTGATGTCGAGGAAGACGAGCTCGTCGGCGCCCGCGGCGTCATAGCGCTCGGCCAGCTCGACCGGGTCGCCCGCGTCGCGCAGCCCGACGAAGTTGGTGCCCTTGACGACGCGTCCGGCGTCGACGTCGAGGCAGGGGATGACTCGCTTCAGTGCCACAGGCTCAGGCTAGACGAGCGGCGCGTTCGCACTTGTCGCCGCATACCGCAGAGAAGTGCGAACGCACGGCGGTGGTCGGCCTCAGGCGAGGGCGGCGACTGCCTCGTCGACGCGGAAGCGGCCCTCGTAGAGGGCGCGGCCGACGATCACACCGTCGACGTTCGGCGCCGCCTCGGCGCGCAGCCGCGCGAGGTCGGCGAGCGTCCCCACCCCGCCCGAGTAGATCACCGAGGCCGGGGTCGCCGCCGCCACCGCGGCGAGCTGCTCGAAGCCGGGGCCGGCGAGCGTCCCGTCGACCTCGATCGGCGTGAAGAGGAAGCGCCGCACCCCGCGCTCGGTCAGGTCGGCGACCGCGTCGGCCGCCTCGACGTCGGAGGTCTCGGTCCACCCCGCCAGCGAGACCTTGCCCTCGCGCGCGTCGACCGAGACGATGATCCGCTCGCCGTGCGCCTTCAGCATCGCGGCGAGGAATTCCGGGTCGCGCATCGCCGCGGTCCCGATCACCACGTGTTCGGCCCCCGCCCGCAGCACGTTGGCGACGCAGTCGGCGTCGCGCAGCCCGCCGCCGACCTGGATCGGGAACGGGACCGCGTCGGCGATCCGCCGGATCGTCTTCAGGTTGACCGGTTCACCCGCCTTCGCCCCGTCGAGGTCGACCACGTGGAGGATGTGGACGCCCGCGTCGGCGAAGCGCAGCGCCGCGTCGAGCGGGTCGGTGTCGTAGACCGTCTCGCGGTCGTAGTCGCCCTCGACCAGCCGCACCGCGTGGCCGTCGCGGATATCGATCGCCGGGTAGAGGATCACGCCGCGGCGGGCGCCTTCGCGCCGCACTTGGCGGCGAAGTTGGCGAGCAGCCGCAGCCCGGCGGCACTCGACTTCTCGGGGTGGAACTGGACGCCGAAGACGTTCTCTCGCTCAACCGCGCAGACGAAACGCTCGCCGTACTCGGCTGTGCCCAGCGCGTCGTCGCCCCAGAGGCCGCCGGCCGGACGGACGACAAAGGAGTGGACGAGGTAGAACGGCGTCCCCGAGGGGATCCCGACGGTGAGCCGCGACTCGCGCTCCCAGCGGACCGGCTCCCAGCCGATGTGCGGGACCTTGAGGCCGGGCGCGTCGAGCGCCGTCACCTCGCCGGGCAGCAGCCCGAGGCCCGCCGCGCCGCCGAGCTCCTCGCTGCGCTCGAAGAGCAGCTGCAGGCCGAGGCAGATGCCGAGGATCGGCGTCCCCGCCGCGGCGCGCTCGCCGATCAGCTCGTCGAGCCCGGTCGCGCGGATCCGCTCCATCGCCCGCGGGAAGGCGCCGACGCCGGGCAGGATCAGCCCGTCGGCGGCCCGCACCGCCTCCGGGTCGGCGCCGATCGTGGCGCGCGCCCCGACGTGCTCGAGCGCCTTCTCGACCGAGCGCAGGTTCCCCATCCCATAGTCGATGACGACGATCTGAGCGGCCGCGTCACCCACTGAGGGTCCCCTTGGTGGAGGGGACTCCGGACTCCTCCGGGTCGATCGAGATGGCGACGCGGAGCGCCCGGGCGAAGGCCTTGAACGAGCCCTCGATCATGTGGTGGGCGTTCGACCCGTAGCGGACCGAGACGTGCAGGGTCAGCTTCGCCGAGTTGGCGACGGCGCGGAAGAACTCCTCGGCGAGCTCGGTGTCGAAGCCGGCGATCGAGGTGGTCGGCAGCTCCGCCTGGAAGACGCATAGCGGCCGGCCGGAGATGTCGATCGCGCACTCGGCGAGCGCCTCGTCCATCGGCACCAGCGCCGAGCCGTAGCGGCGGATCCCGACCCGATCGCCGAGCGCCTCGTCGAGCGCCTGGCCGAGCACGATGCCGACGTCCTCGACCGTGTGGTGGGCACCGGTCTCGAGATCGCCGCTGGCCTCGACCACGAGGCCGAGCCTGCCGTGACGGGCGAGCAGGTCGAGCATGTGGTCGAGGAAGCCGACCCCGGTCGCGGCGCTCGCGGCGCCGCCGTCGAGGTCGAGCGAGAGCCGGACCTCGGTCTCCCCCGTCTTGCGCTCCATCTGTGCGGTACGTGAGCTCATTTGCGGATCATGGCCGATTCGGCATGGACGGGGAAGCCCTCGGCGCGGGCGATCCGGTCGACGCTCGGGGCGAGCGCCGCGGCGGCGGCCTGGTCGATCTCCACGGTCGAGATCCGCCGGCGGAAGGCGGCGGGACCCAGCGGCCCGGCGAAACGGCCCGAGCCGCCGGTCGGCAGCACGTGGTTGGAGCCCGCCGCGTAGTCGCCGAAGGCGGTCGCGCCCCAGCGGCCGGCGAAGACGCAGCCCGCCGTGGTGATCCGCTCGGCGAGGAGCGCCGCGTCCTCCTCGAAGATCTCGACGTGCTCGGGGGCGAAGGCGTTGCAGAGGTCGGCGGCGTCGGTCGAGTCGGGGACGTGGACCAGCGCCAGCGGCGCCAACGCGGAGACGCCGGGACGGAGCGCCGCAATGCGCTCGGTCGCCTCGGCGACCGCGTCGAGGATGTGGAGCTCGACCGCGGCGACCAGCAGCGCGCCGTCGCCGTGCTCGGCCTGGGCGCAGAGGTCGAAGGCGGCCCACTCGGGCTCGGTGTCGTGACCGGCGATCACCATCAGCTCCGACGGGCCGGCCAGGGAGTCGATCCCGACCGTCCCGTAGACCGCCCGCTTGGCCTCCTGGACCCAGGCGTTGCCGGGGCCGGCGATCACGTCGACCGGCTCGATCGTCTCGGTGCCGAAGGCGAGCGCGAAGACCGCCTGGGCGCCGCCGATCGCGTAGATCTCCTCGATCTCGCAGAGCGCCGCGGCGGCCAGGGTCACCGGCTGGATCCGACCGTGCGGACCGGGGGGCGTCGCCAGGGCGATCCGCCCGACGCCGGCGGCGCGGGCGGGCAGCGCGGTCATCAGGACGCTCGAGGGGTAGGCGGCGCGGCCGCCCGGCGCGTAGAGCCCGGCCGCGCCGACCGGCACTTCGCGCAGCCGCACCGAGTGGCCCTGCGGCAGCTCGATCGTGCGCTCCTCGCCAAGTTGGGCCGCGGCGACCGCTCCGATGTTGGCGGCGGCCGTCTCCAGCGCCTCGCGCAGGGGCGCCTCGAGCCCCGTCAGCGCCGCGGCGGCGTCGGCCGGGTCGACCCGGATCCGGTCGATCTCGCCATCGGTGACGTCGTAGCGGCGGGTCAGCGCCAGGAGTGCCGCGTCGCCGCCCTCACGGACCAGGTTGCCGATCGAGTCGACCTCGACCGGCGGCGCCGACTCGGCGCTCCAGGCCCGCGCCGCGGCCGCCGTCGCGCCCGCGCCCGCCCACTCGAAGCGCTGGAGCTTCACCGCTTCCTCATCCGCGACTCGCCACCCGCAGTCGCGCGGTCAGGTCGTCGACTTCCGAGGCCCGCAGCTTGTGGGCAACGCGGTTGGCGACAAAGCGGGCCGTGCACTCGACGATCTCCTCGCGCACCTCGAGGTCGTTCTCGGCCAGCGTGCGGCCGGTCGCGACGAGGTCGACGATGCCGTCGCCGAGCCCGATCAGCGGCGCCAGCTCGACCGACCCCTTGACCTCGATCAGTTCGATCTGCCGCCCGGTCGACTCGAAGTAGCGCTCGGCGATCCGCGGGTACTTGGTCGCGATCCGCATCATCCCGAGGCGCCGGTAGCTTTCGCCCAGCTTCTCGTCGCCGCGCCGTCCCGCCAGCACCATGCGGCAGTGCCCGTAACCGAGGTCGAGCAGCTCGTAGACGACCCGGTCGGACTGCTCGAGCAGGACGTCCTTGCCGGTGATGCCGACGTCGGCGGCGCCCGCCTCGACGTAGGTCGGGACGTCGGAGGGGCGCATCGTGACCAGCGTCATCTCGTCGGTCTTGAAGATCAGCGAGCGCGAGTCGCCGCGCAGCGGCGCCGTGTCGACGCCGGCGCCGTCGAGGACGTCGAGCGTTTCGGTGAAGAGCGCGCCGCGCGGCACCGCCAGCGTCAGCGGGCCTTCGGGCCGGGCGGGGCCGCCGAAGCCGGCAAGCCCGGCCATCAGCCCGCCGCCCTCTCGCGGCGCCGTGACTCCTCCTCCATCTGGGCGACGTGGACGCGCTCCAGATAGAGGGAGAAGCCCGCCGCCGGCAGGTCGACGCCGAAGCCCGCGAGGAAGCCGTCGTAGCGGCCGCCGCCGCCGAGCACGTGGCCGAGCGCCGGGTCGTAGACCTCGAAGATCGCGCCGCTGTAGTAGCCGAGGTCGCGCAGCAGGCCGAGGTCGATCTGGACGCGCTCGGCGGTGCCGCGCTCGACCAGGGACTCGTAGGTCTCCTGCAGGCGGGCCATCGTGCGCCGGGTCGCGTCGCCGCCGAGCTCGCGGGCGCGCTCGAGGACCTCGGGGCCGCCGCGCAGCTGCGAGAGGGCGACGCAGGTCTCGATCGCCACGTCGCCGATCCCGGCCTCGGCGAGCGCCGCCTCGAGCCCGACCAGGTCGTGGGTTGCGAGCCGGCCGAGGACGGCGTCGCGCGCCTCCCCCTCCACCCCGAACTCCTCGAGCAGGTTGCGGTAGAGGTCGGCGTCGCCGAGCCCGATCACGGCGCGGTCGAGTCCGGCGGCGTCGAGCGCCGCCTCGAGCACGCCGATCACCTCGGCGGTGCCGGCGGCGCCCGCGGCGCCGATCAGCTCGATCCCGGCCTGGACGAATTCCCGCATCTCGCCCCGCTGCGGCAGCACCGCGCGGTAGGCGGAGGCGAGGTAACAGAGGCGCAGCGGCAGCGGCGCGTCCGCGAAGCGGGTGGCGACGAGGCGGGCGATCGGCACCGTCATGTCGGAGCGCAGCGCCAGCAGGTCGCCGTTCTCGTCGAAGAAGCGGTAGGGCGAGGCCGAGGACGGGCGGTCGCCGCGCGAGAGCACCTCGTCGTATTCGATCGCCGGGGTCGAGACCTCGCCGTACCCGGCGTCTTCGAAGACTTCGATCAGGCGACGGTTGAGACGGCGCAGCTCGCGCATCTCGTCGGGCAGCACATCGCGCGTGCCGGGTGGGATCGGGTGGATCATGCGCCGGACCTTACGAGAACCGGCACCAGCAGAGCTAGGCCGGGACCTCGGCAGAAACGCGCTCGATCTGGGCGCCGAGGCCGCGCAGGCGCTCGTCGATCTGCTCGTAGCCGCGGTCGATCTGGTGGATGTCACCGATCTCGGAGGTCCCTTCGGCAGCCAGGGCGGCGATGAGGATCGCCATCCCGGCGCGGATGTCGGGGCTGGCAGATCGCTCGCCATGAAGCCGGCTCGGACCGCTGACGATCGCCCGATGGGGATCGCACAGCGTGATCCGAGCGCCCATCGCGACCAGCTTGTCGACGAAGAACAGACGGTTCTCGAACATCTTCTCGAAGATCAGGATCTCGCCATCGGCCTGGGTGGCGAGCGCCAGCGCGATCGAGGTCAGGTCGGCGGGGAAAGCGGGCCAGGGCCCGTCCTCGATCTTCGGGATCGCGCCGCCGAGGTCGGCTTCGATCTCGAGCCGCTGCCCGGCCGGGACGATCACGTCCTCCCCCTCGACCTCGGACTTGAGGCCGAGGCGGCGGAACTGGCGGCGCACGTTGCGGAGGTCGGCGGGGCCGGCGTCGCGGATCCGCAGTTCGCCGCCGGTCGCCGCGGCAAGGGCCATGAAGCTGCCGACTTCGATGTGGTCGGGGCAGATCGTGAACTCGGCGCCGCCCAGGGAGGGCTTGCCGTTGACCACCATCACGTTGGAGCCGACGCCTTCGACCTCGGCGCCCATCGCGGTGATGAGGCGGGCCAGGTCCTGGACGTGCGGCTCGGAGGCGGCGTTGGAGATCTGCGTCTGGCCGGGGGTCAGCGCCGCCGCCATCAGCGCGTTCTCGGTGCCCATCACCGAGGGCTCGTCCATGAAGATCTCGCAGGCGCAGAGCCCGGTCGGCGCGCTCAGCTCGATCCAGCGGGCGCCGTCGACGCGGGCACCGAGGTCCTTGAAGGCGTCGAGGTGGGCGTCGAGCCGGCGGCGGCCGATGAAGTCGCCGCCCGGGGGCGGCATCTTGGCGGCGCCGAAGCGGGCCAGCAGAGGGCCGGCCAGCAGGAACGACGCGCGGATCTGGCTCGACAGCTCCTCGTCCACCACAGGCGCGCTGACGCCCGCCGCGCAGAGCCTGACGCTGTTGTCGCCGACCCAGGCGACCTCGACCCCGAGCTGCTCGAGCAGGGCGATCTGCGCCTCGGTGTCGCGGATGCGCGGGACCCGGTGCAGCAGCACCTCCTCCTCGGTCAGAAGGCAGGCGGCGAGGATCGGCAGGGCGGCGTTCTTGTTGCCGGCGACGGTGACCTCACCGGACAGCGGCGCGCCCCCTTGGATGACGAATTTCTCCATCCCCACGCAGGGTAACGACCCGCCCCGCGGACCCCGAAACGACCCCCTCCCGGCGCTCGCCCATCGAGAATTTGGCGGGAGACTTGCAAAGTGACGGCCGTCACTCTACGATCCAGCGCGCGAGACGTCGAGGGACGTGGTCCAGGCCATAGCTGAGTCCCCGAAAGGTCGTCTTGCGATGCGCTTCTGGGGGTTCGCGGCGCTGCCAGTGTCAAGGCAGCGACCGCGACGTGCCCGCAACCGGAAGCCCCGACCCCCTACCGCCAATGTCTGCGACCGCCAACAACGCCGCGAGAGGGAACATCTGTTCGGACCGCTGCGAGTGAAAACCGCGATTTGCGGGTACTTTTCGGCTTGCGTGCAAGCCTCGTTGCAAATCGCAGCAGTCGTCCGAAGGCCCCCCTATCTTACGAACCCATGTTCGATTGCAAGCAAACGCTAACGACACGGCTGACCGACGCCGTCGACCTGATGATCGACTTCGCCACGCTCGGCGAGTACGGGCTCGAGGAGCCCGTTGGGAGAACTTCACCGAGCTGCGAGACCCGCCACCGCCGTCCGGCCCCCACTCCTTGCGAGGGGCCGCGGCGGCGTGGCGATCGTCTGTTCGACCGGGTGTCGAGTCACTACAGCTTCTAGCTCTGAGCTCCGAGAGGGGATCCCGGTAGGGGTCTCACTTAACCCGGCGGGTGGAGAGATTGGGGAGCTGCCGCCTCGAGGAGCTCCGGCCCTCTGGGTACAAGACGTTGCGACCCCTACCGGGATCCCCTCCCACCAGGGCTTGAAGGATTGCCGCTCCGACCTCCGGGGCTCTCATAGGCTGCATGGGAGGAGCCCTGTAGGACGCCACCGGCGCTCGCGTAGTTGGCTCACCCGCGAGGGCGGCTCTTCGTCGCTACCCCAGCGCGCGTACCGAACGCGAAGGCCCCATCAAGCAGGGGTGGAGCGTCTTGTACCCAGAGGGCCAGAGCACCCCCGGGGCGCCAGCTCCCCCAACTCCTCTTCCCGACGGGTTAAGCGGAACCCCTGCTTGATGGGGCCTAACGCCCGCGTAAACCCGCCCCACAGGGCTCCAGAACGACGAAGAGCCGCCCTTGCGGGCGGCTCAGATTCGTCAGAAGAACCGGCGGCGACCTACTCTCCCAGGGGGTTGCCCCCCAAGTACCATCGGCGCTGAAAGGCTTAACTGCTCTGTTCGGAATGGGAAGAGGTGTCTCCCTTTCGCTATGCACCACCGGAATTTTGCGAGACGCTCGGTGGAGCTTGAAAACTGCACAAGCCAAATGTGGGTAAGCAAACAAAAAATATCCGTCAAGCCCTCGAACCATTAGTACCGGTCGGCTACGTCCATTACTGGACTTCTACCGCCGGCCTATCAACCTGGTGGTCTACCAGGGGTCTTACTCCCTTAAAGGGATGGGAGAGTTCATCTCGAGGACGGCTTCCCGCTTAGATGCTTTCAGCGGTTATCCGTTCCGTGCGTAGCTAACCTGCGATGCCCTTGGCAGGACAACAGATACACCAGAGGCACGTTCATCCCGGTCCTCTCGTACTAGGGATGACTCCTCTCAACTCTCCAACGCCCACAGCAGATAGGGACCGAACTGTCTCACGACGTTCTGAACCCAGCTCGCGTACCGCTTTAATGGGCGAACAGCCCAACCCTTGGGACCTACTCCAGCCCCAGGATGCGACGAGCCGACATCGAGGTGCCAAACCGGTTCGTCGATGTGGACTCTTGGAACCGATAAGCCTGTTATCCCCGGAGTACCTTTTATCCGTTGAGCGACGGCGCTTCCACTTGCTACCGCCGGATCACTAAGCCCAACTTTCGTTCCTGCTCGACCTGTCGGTCTCGCAGTCAAGCTCCCTTATTGCCTTTACACTCTACGCACGATTTCCAACCGTGCTGAGGGAACCTTTGGGCGCCTCCGTTACACTTTAGGAGGCGACCGCCCCAGTCAAACTGCCCACCTGACACTGTTCACCGCCCGGATCACGGCGCGGTGTTAGAAGCCCAGAGCACCAAGGGTGGTATCTCAAGGGTGACTCCCCGGCAACCAAAGTCGCCGGTTCAAAGTCTCCCACCTATCCTGAGCGAGATACCCCAGACTCCAATATCAAGTTGCAGTAAAGGTTCACGGGGTCTTTCCGTCTAGCTGCGGGTACTCGGCATCTTCACCGAGACTTTAATTTCACCGAGCCTCTCGTTGAGACAGCGTCCAACTCGTTACGCCATTCGTGCAGGTCGGAACTTACCCGACAAGGAATTTCGCTACCTTAGGACCGTTATAGTTACGGCCGCCGTTTACCGGGGCTTAGCTTCGCTGCTTCGCTCCGAAGAGCTAACAAGTCCGCGTAACCTTCCGGCACCGGGCAGGCGTCAGACCCTATACGTCGTCTTACGACTTAGCAGAGCCCTGTGTTTTTGGTAAACAGTCGGTTGGACCAATTCACTGCGGCCCCCTCGAGCTCCCTCCGTATGGAGTTCACCCTAACGGGGCGTCCCTTCTCCCGAAGTTACGGGACGATTTTGCCGAGTTCCTTAACGAGAGTTAGCTCGCTCACCTTAGTATTTTCTACCTGTCCACCTGTGTCGGTTATCGGTACGGGCACGCGAATCCTGCCTAGAGGCTTTTCTTGGAGGCATGGAATCGGGGACTTGCCGGCGTAAGCCAGCTGGCATCGCACCTCGCGTCAAAACGCCACCGCGGATTTTCCTACGGCGACTGGCTACGTACTTGCCCCAGGACAACCATCGCCTGGGTTCCCTTATCCTTCCCCGTCCCCCCATCGGTCATAACGGAATCGACGTGGTACAGGAATATCAACCTGTTGGCCATCGGCTACGCCTTTCGGCCTCGCCTTAGGTCCCGACTAACCCTGAGCAGACGAACTTTACTCAGGAAACCTTGGACAATCGGTGGTGGAGATTCTCACTCCACTTTCGTTACTCATGCCGGCATTCTCACTTCCAACCAGTCCACGGAGCCTTACGACGCCGCTTCACCCAATTGGAACGCTCTCCTACCGCGTGCAGAGCCCGCAGGCCTGCACACCCATAGCTTCGGAGGCTAGCTTGAGCCCCGTTGAATTATCCGCGCCCGAACACTTGACCAGTGAGCTGTTACGCACTCTTTTAAGGGTGGCTGCTTCTAAGCCAACCTCTTGGTTGTCTCTGCATTCGGACATCGTTTGCCACTTAGCTAGCACTTGGGGTCCTTAGCTGATGGTCTGGGTTGTTTCCCTCTCGCGTACGAAGTTTATCCCCCGCACACTGACTGCCGATCTAACCGTAACGGTCTTCGGAGTTTGCCTGAAGTCGGTAACCTGGTAGGGCCCCTAATCCAAACAGTGCTCTACGGCCGAAACGCAATCAATCGACGCTATACCTAAATATATTTCGGAGAGAACCAGATATCTCTGAGCTTGATTAGCCTTTCACTCCGATCCACAGGTCATCCGCCCAGTTTTCAACCTAGGTCGGTTCGGCCCTCCACGAGGTCTTACCCCCGCTTCAGCCTGCCCATGGATAGCTCGCTCAGTTTCGGGTCTACCGCCAGTGACTATGTCGCCCTATTCAGACTCGCTTTCGCTGCGGCTCCGCTCATCGCTTAACCTTGCCACTGACGAGTAACTCGCCGGCTCGTGATGCAAAAAGCACGCCGTCACACCCGAAGGTGCTCCGACCACTTGTAAGTCTACGGTTTCAGGTACTATTTCACTCCCCTTCTGGGGTGCTTTTCACCTTTCCCTCACGGTACTAGTTCACTATCGGTCACCAGGTAGTACTTAGCCTTGGAGGGTGGTCCCCCCAGATTCAGACCACGTTTCACGGGTGTGGTCTTACTCAGGAACATCAATCGACAGATCACAGCGCTTTCACCTACGGGACGATTGCCCTCTGTGGTGCGAGGTTCCACTCGCTTCGGCTAACACGTGATTTTGTAACTGCCGCCAGACCGGCACGGCCTGGACATGACGTCCTACAACCCCTGACCGACAACGCGTGCCGCTTACATCGGTCAGGTTTGGGCTGATCCCTTTTCGCTCGCCACTACTCAGGGAGTCTCGGTTGATTTCTTTTCCTCGGGCTACTTAGATGTTTCAGTTCGCCCGGTTCACCTCTGCCGGCTATGAATTCACCGACAGATGACGCCGCATTACCGACGTCGGGTTTTCCCATTCGGAGATCCGCGGGTCAAAGGCTGTTCAGCGCCTCACCGCGGCTTATCGCAGCCGTCCACGTCCTTCATCGACTCCTGGTGCCAAGGCATCCACCGTAAACTCTTACTATCTTGACGGTGAGCGACTCACTTCAATAAAGAGGTGAATCGTTTCATTTAAATTACCCAATCGAAAATCCGCCGAAGCGGATTTCTGATCTATTTGGCTTTGTGCAGTTTTCAAGGTCCACCGAGGCGCACCCCCGGGTTCTCCGGAGGTGGTCTCTCAAAACTGAGCAGCGTTGCGGTCCACCGAAGTGGGCCGACCAGCCCGGTCGACGTTCTAGAGAAATCTCCCTAGAAAGGAGGTGATCCAGCCGCAGCTTCCGCTACGGCTACCTTGTTACGACTTCACCCCAATCACGGGCCCCACCTTCGACGGCTCCCTCCTTGCGGTTAGGCCACCGGCTTCGGGTGTTGCTCGCTTTCGTGGTGTGACGGGCGGTGTGTACAAGGCCCGGGAACGTATTCACCGCAGCATTGCTGATCTGCGATTACTAGCAACTCCACCTTCATGGAGGCGAGTTTCAGCCTCCAATCCGAACCGAGGCGCACTTTATGGGATTTGCTCCACCTCGCGGTATTGCTGCCCTTTGTATGCGCCAATGTAGCACGTGTGTAGCCCTGGACATAAGGGGCATGATGACTTGACGTCATCCCCACCTTCCTCCGGTTTGTCACCGGCAGTCTCCTATGAGTCCCCAACTTAATGATGGCAACATAGGACGGGGGTTGCGCTCGTTGCGGGACTTAACCCAACATCTCACGACACGAGCTGACGACAGCCATGCACCACCTGTGATGGTGTCCCGAAGGAAAACCGTGTTTCCACGGCGGTCACCAACATGTCAAGCCCAGGTAAGGTTCTTCGCGTTGCGTCGAATTAAACCACATGCTCCGCTGCTTGTGCGGGCCCCCGTCAATTCCTTTGAGTTTTAGCCTTGCGGCCGTACTCCCCAGGCGGGGTACTTAGTGCGTTAGCGACGGCACGGGAGGAGTCGACACCTCCCACACCTAGTACCCATCGTTTACGGCGTGGACTACCAGGGTATCTAATCCTGTTCGCTCCCCACGCTTTCGCGCCTTAGTGTCAGTAACGTCCCAGCGAGCTGCCTTCGCTATTGGTGTTCCTCCTGATATCTGCGCATTCCACCGCTACACCAGGAATTCCACTCGCCTCTTCCGTACTCTAGCTCCGCAGTATCCATCGGCGTTCAAAGGTTGAGCCTTTGACTTTCACAACGGACTTACGAAGCCACCTACGCGCGCTTTACGCCCAATGATTCCGGACAACGCTTGCACCCTACGTATTACCGCGGCTGCTGGCACGTAGTTAGCCGGTGCTTCTTGTGGAGGTACCGTCAATCCGCACGGCTATTCACCGGCGAACCTTCGTCCCTCCTGAAAGGGGTTTACAACCCGAAGGCCGTCTTCCCCCACGCGGCGTTGCTGCGTCACGCTTTCGCGCATTGCGCAAGATTCCCCACTGCTGCCTCCCGTAGGAGTCTGGGCCGTGTCTCAGTCCCAGTGTGGCTGATCGTCCTCTCAGACCAGCTACCCATCGTCGCCTTGGTAGGCCATTACCCCACCAACAAGCTAATGGGCCGCGGGCTCCTCCCGATGCGGAGGCCGAAGCTTCCTTTAGAGACAAGGCTTACGCCGAGGCTCATCATCCGGTATTAGCCCGAGTTTCCTCGGGTTGTCCCGGTCATCGGGGCAGATTACCCACGTGTTACTCACCCGTTCGCGGCTTTGCCCCAGGGCAAGCCCTGGTTCGTCGCACCACTTGCATGTGTTAAGCACGCCGCCAGCGTTCGTCCTGAGCCAGGATCAAACTCTCCGTGAAATTTACTTCTACAGAGAGCCTGTCAATGACTACTTCGTGGCCGCCGAGTACACAAGTACGGCGGCCGTCATGACGAGGTACTTCAACTTCGATGATTCACCACCATCCGGCACGCTGGCGCGCCGGATGGATCGGGCTGAACATCCCGCAGGCCGAATTGGAAAGGCCCACGGAGATGCACGCTGCTCAGTTTTCAAAGACCATTGCGCCTCCGAGACGGGACTCGTCTCTCTCAGACGCCGGGGCTCCACACGGGAGCCCCAGAGGGCGACGGAATATAGCGCTTTCGCGCGGCTCTGTCTAGCCCGGGCTGTGAAGTTTTGCGAAGCGCCGCTTCCCGACCTGGAGAACCCGCCCCGCGAGTGCCTCGGCGGGAAGGTCCAGCGGGTCGGTGCCCAGTGGCTTGCCGTCCAGTTTGACACCTCCACCGGCGAGAAGGCGGCGCGCCTCGCTGGAGCTGATGCCGAAGGAGCCGGCGATCAGGCGGGGCAGGTGGATCTCGCCGTCGCCGTCGCCGACGTAATCGGCCAGGTCGACCTCGGGCACGTCGTCGGGCACCGCGTGCTTGACGAATACCCGGTCGAAGGCGGCCTCGGCCTGGGCCCCGGCCCCCTCGCCGTGGAAGCGGTCGACGATCCGCCGCCCGAGCTCGCGCTTCGCCTGGTTCGGCGGCCCCGCCGGGACCTCGCTGCCGAGCAGCAGCCGGTAGTACTCCTCCATCGCCTCGTCCGGGATGCTCATCAGCTTCCCGAACATCTCGGCGGGCGGGTCGGTCACCCCGACGTAATTGCCGAGGCTCTTGCTCATCTTCTGCACGCCGTCGGTGCCGACCAGGATCGGCAGGGTCAGGATCGACTGCTGCGGCTTGCCGTAGGCGCTCTGCACGTCGCGCCCGAAGAGAAGGTTGAACTTCTGGTCGGTGCCGCCGAGCTCGACGTCGGCCTCGATCGCCACCGAGTCGTAGCCCTGCAGCAGCGGGTAGAGCAGCTCGTGGGCGGCGATCGACTGCTGCGCCGCCATCCGCTTCTGGAAGTCGTCGCGCTCGAGCAGCCGCGCCACGGTGGTGGTCGCCATCAGTTTCGAGCAGGTCGCCGAGTCCCCATCTGCAGCCACTCGGAATTGCGCCGGACCTCGGTCTTCTCCGGGTCGAGGATCTTGTAGGCCTGCTCCTGATAGGTGGTGGCGTTGGCCTCGATCTCCTCCGGCGTCGGCACCGGCCGCGAGGCCGAGCGCCCGCTCGGGTCGCCGACCCGGGCGGTGAAGTCGCCGACGATCAGGACGACGGTGTGGCCCGCCGCCTGGAATTCGGCCAGCTTGCCGAGCACGACGGTGTGGCCGAGGTGGATGTCGGCGGTGGTCGGGTCGATCCCCAGCTTGACCCGCAGCGGCCGGCCCAGCTTCAGCTGCTCGGCGAGGCGGCCCTCGGGCAGCACGTCGACCGCGTTCCGCGTCAGGTCCGGCACGGAGCCAATGCTAGACTCCGCGCCTCGCTCGACGGGTCCAGCTGCCCGCTCGGGCGCATTTTTTTGACCCGGTTGTTCCCCGCCTGATGGCCGTCTCACTACTCAAGCGTCGACGCAGCAGCGACGGCGGCGAGATTCCGCCGGCACCCCCGGCACCGCCGCTCTCCCCCGCCGCGCCCGGCCCACCGAAACGGACCAAACCGCGCCTGAAGAAGCTGCGGTTCCTCTTCGTGCTGCTCGGGCTCGGGATCCTCGCGGTCGTCTCGATGATCTTCGGGATGATGGCCGCGGTCTCCCAGGACCTGCCGGCGATCTACAACTTCGCCCAGTACAAGGCCTCGAAGAACAGCGAGGTGGTCGACTCGAGCGGCCGCACCGATCGGCACGCTCAGCTCCGACCAGAACAAGATCCTCCTCAGCTCGAGCCAGATCTCCCCCAACATCAAGAACGCGGTGGTCTCGATCGAGGACTCGCGCTTCTACGAACACGACGGCGTCGACTTCCGCGGCATCGCCCGCGCCCTGGTCTCCGACATCGTCAGCGGCAGCGCCCAGCAGGGCGCCTCGACGATCACCGAGCAGTTCGTCAAGAACGCGCTCGAAGCCGAAGGCAGCCGCACGGTGCTGGAGAAGTTCCGCGAGGCGGCGCTCGCCTACAAACTCGAGAAGCACTGGTCGAAGGAGAAAATCCTCACCGAGTACCTGAACACGATCTACTTCGGCGAGGGCGCCTACGGGATCGAGTCCGCCGCCCAGACCTATTTCGGCGCCGCCCACCCCGGCTGCGGAACCGAAGCCGAACCGTGCGCCGCGGTGCTGGAGCCCTGGGAGGCCGCGATGCTGGCCGGGATCATCGCCTCGCCGTCGGCGTTCGACCCCAAGGTCTACCCCGAAAACGCCCTCGGCCGCCGCAACCTGGTGCTGGAAAAGATGCTGCGCACAGGGCTACATCACCCACGAGCAGTACGTCGAAAGCATCCACAAGGCCCTCCCCGCCCCGGCCGACATCAAGCCGCCGACGCTGGAATCGGCCGCGCCCTACTTCACCGCCTTCCTGCGCCAGCAGCTGGTCGAACGCTACGGCCCCGAGAAGGCCTACTTCGGCGGCCTCCAGGTCAAATCGACGCTCGACCTCTCGCTCCAGGAAGCCGCCGAAGAAGCGGTCAGCTCCTACCTCGGCTACTCGCCGGCGACCGCCTCGGTGGTCGTGATCGACGACCACACCGGCGGCATCAAGGCGATGGTCGGCGGTCCCAACTTCGAAACCGCCCCCTTCAACCTGGCGACCCAGGGGCGCCGCCAACCGGGCTCCTCGATCAAGCCCTTCACGCTGATGACGGCGCTCGAAGAGGGGATCTCACCGGACACCGAATTCCCCTCCGAACAGCGGACCTTCCACTTCGGCAAGAACGGCCAGGAAACCTTCACCGTCCACAACGACGAAGAAGGCTATCTCGGGTCCTGCTCGATCAGCTGCGGCCTCACCTACTCCGACAACTCGATCTACGCCGGGCTGGCGCTGGAAGGGCTGAAGGGGAAGACGATCGAGGACCGCACCCGCTCGATCGCCAAGACGATCCACGAGGCGGGCTACACCGACCCGGTCTCGACCAACCCGGCGATGGTGCTGGGCGGGCTGAAGGAAGGCGTCTCGCCGCTCGGCTGGGCCTACGCATACTCGACCCTCGGCAACGACGGCGACCGCATCTCCGGCACCCTGGCCCCGCGCCCCGGCGACAGCCCGCTCGCCTTCACCGAAGTGACCAAGAACGGCAAGCCGATCAAGGGCGGCGAAAACAAGCCGATCCACCACCAGGTCTTCAACGAAGAAACCGCCGCGGAGGAGAAGGGGATCCTGGAAACGGTGGTCAGCGAGGGCACCGGGACCGCGGCCCAGACCGGCGCGACCGAAGAGTGGGGCAAGACCGGCACCACCGAGGAAGAGGGCGACGCCTGGTTCTGCGGCGGCGTCGCCGCCGAAGTGACCGCCTGCGTCTGGGTCGGCTACCCCGACACGACGACGCCGATGCTGACCCTCTTCAACGGCGGCCCGGTGATGGGCGGCACCTACCCGGCGCTGATCTGGGCGCGCGTGATCACCGCCTGGGAAGAAATCAAGCAAGCAACACCTGGCCGAAAAGAAAGCCAAAGAAAAGGCCAAGGAAGAAAAGGAACACGAAGGCAAATCGGGCAGCGAAGCCGAAGAAGAAATCGAAGCCGGCGAATACGAAGAATCCGAATACGT
>CAVWCG010000003.1:0-709719 GCA_963753445.1 uncultured Actinomycetes bacterium | reverse complement strand
TTGACTGCGTCGACGATCTCTTTACTCACTGGGACGACTCCTTGGTCTCGGAAGCGGTGCTGCTCGCGCTGTCACGACGGTACTTGTCCCCCGGTGAGGAGACCTCCAGCGCGTAATCGGCGCGCAGGTGGTTGAGGTGGTGGGTCACCCGTTCGCAGAGCGCCAGGTCGACGCCATCGGGGTGATCGATGAAGAGCCGCAGCATCTCGTGGCCCGGCTGCTCGAGGGCAACCAGGTCGATCTCGGGGTCGAGCTCGAAGAAGCTGGCTTTGGATGTCTGCTTGGAGGTCACTCATATGCCGATTGATTGGGTGCGTCGGGGGTTCTCGTCGTTACGTGGGGCCCGATTCGGGCCGTAAAAAAAGTGGGCCAGGCCCACTTCTCGACTGCGCGATACAGATAGGGACAGAAAAGCTTGAGCCCAGTATAGCTCGCTTGGCGCCTCGGCCGAAACGCCTTGTTTGCGGGTCAGACGTCGCCTAGACGGTGTGCGCGCCGCCGGCGCCCGCGGCGACCCGGAGCTGCTCGACCCGGTCGAGGATCGCCTCGGCGACGGCCTCCTTGCCGGTCCGGGGGATCTCGGTCTCGTCCTCGGCGGCGACCAGCGTGACCTCGTTCTCGGCGCTCTCGAAGCCGATCCGCGGGTCGGAGACGTCGTTGAGGACGATCAGGTCGGCGCCCTTGCTGGCGAGCTTGGCGCGGGCCCGGGCGACCGCGTCGCCGCCGTGCTCGGCGGCGAAGCCGACGATCGTCTGGCTCTCCCCGCGCTGCGCCGAGATCGCGGCGAGGATGTCCGCGGTCGGCTGCAGGTTCAGGTTGAGGCTGTCCTGGCGCTTGATCTTGCCGGTGATCGGCTCGGCGCGGAAGTCGGCGGGGGCGGCGGCCATCAGCAGCACGTGCTGGGTCTCGAAGCGTTCGATCGTCTCGTGGGCGAGTTCGGCGGTGGTCTCGACGTCGATCCGCTTGACGCCGGCGGGCTCGGGCAGGGCGACGTTCGCCGCGACCACCGTCACCTCTGCTCCGCGTCGCACCGCCGCGGCGGCGAGCGCCATGCCCATCCGCCCGCTGGAGCGGTTGCCGATGAAGCGGACCGCGTCGATCGGCTCGCGGGTGCCACCGGCCGTGACCATGACCCGCAGGCCGTCCCAGGCGCCGGGCTCGCCGCCGGGCGGCGCCGCCTCGTCCCGCGGATCGTGCTCGCCGCCGGACAGCGCCGCCTCGACCGTGGCGAGCAGGCGCTCGGGGTCGGGAAGCCGGCCGCGGCCCCGCTCGCCGCGCGAGGCGAGCAGGCCCTCGTCAGGATCGATCACCTCCACCCCGCGTTCGCGCAGCGTCGCCAGGTTGGCCTGGGTCGCGGCGTCGGCGTACATGCGGTCGTTCATCGCCGCGGCGATCAGCCGCGGCGCCGTGCAGGCGAGGAAGGACGTGGTCAGCATCGAGTCGGCGAAGCCGCCGGCCAGCTTGGCGACGGTGTTGGCCGAGGCCGGGGCGACGAGGAAGGCATCGCAGTTGGCGGCGAGCTCGAGGTGGCCGATCGGGTCGTGGCCGCCCTCGCCGGGCTCGCCGGGGAAGGCGCCGCGCATCGGGTCGCGCTCGAACTCGGAGGTGAGCACGGGCGCGCCGACGATCCCCTCGAAGGAGGCGGCGCCGACGAAGCGTTCGGCGTTGGGCGTCATCAGGACGCGGACGCCGTGGCCGGCCAGCGTTGCGAGGCGCGCGAACTCGAGCGACTTGTAGGCCGCTATCCCTCCGCTCACACCCAGCAGCAACCGGGCCATGTCAGAGCTCCTTGGAGCCGGGCGCTGCGCGCCTAGCTGCGGTACTCGTATTTGAGTTTGCCCTCGGCCAGCTCTTCCAGGGCCATCGTGAGGTAGTTGCCCTCGGCGTTGGTCTCCACCATCGGGGGCGGGTACTCGCCGAAGCCACCCTCACCGAGGTTGTGGAAGTAGCTGTTGATCTGCCGCGCCCGCTTCGCCGACACGACAACGGCGGCGTAGTGGGAGTCGGCGTGTACGAGAAGCTTGTCTACGCGTGGTTTGATCATCGGCGAGGGAGTGTAGACGGTCGGGTCGGCGGGACCTCCGAGGGTTCGGGCGTGTGCAATGGAGGGTCCTCTGATCGCGCTCCGTTCAACGGGACCCGACACGAAGTCGTCAAAGCCGGCCCGGTGAGTTCGCAGAAACCTTCGCTATGCGACGAGAACTGCGAACTCACCGGCTGCGGCTCGAAGGCAGGCGGAAGTCCCTCCGCCGGAGGCTTTGGGAGCCGCCTACGGACCGCTCCCTTGCCATGTGTGGGGCCGGACGGCCTCCGCCGGAGGGGCTTCCGCCTGCCACTCGCACCGATTACGGATCGGCGCCGATCGACTCGCGGACGATCGACTCGAGCTCGTCGGCCGCCTTGTCGAGATCGTCGTTGACGATGCGGTGATCGAAGTCGTCTTGCTGGGCGAGCTCCTGCTCGGCGGTTTTGAGGCGGCGGTCGATCGCCTCGGCGGAGTCGGTGCCGCGGCCACGGAGGCGCTCGCGGAGGACGGCCGGGTCGGGCGGGGCGATGAAGATCTGGACCGAGTCGGGACGGGCGGCGCGGACCTGTTGGGCTCCCTGGACCTCGATCTCGAGGACGACCGAGCGGCCCTTCTCGAGGCAGCGGTCGAGCTCGGAGTTCAGCGTCCCGTAGTGGTTGCCCGAGTAGGTGGCGAACTCGAGGAAGTCTTTGGCGGCGATGCGCTCCTGGAACTGGTCCTCGGTGAGGAAGTGGTAGTCGCGGCCGTCTTCCTCTCCCTCGCGCGGCGATCGCGTCGTCGCCGAGACCGAGAGCGCCAGGGCGGGCACGCGTTCGAGCAGCTTCTTGATCAGCGTGCCCTTGCCGACGCCGGAAGGGCCGGTGATGACGAAGACCTTGGCCGACTCACCGTTCATCGGCGGTCGATCTTTACGAGCAGGTCGGTCGGCTCGACTAGCGACGGAGGAGCGAGACGAGCTCGGTGCGCTGACGCTCGGAGAGGCCGCCGATCGTCTTCGACGGGGAGATCCGGCACTGGTTCAGGATCCGGTTCGTCTTGACGCGACCGTACTTCGGAACGGCGAGCAGCATGTCGAAGACCTTCGCCGTCAGGACGTACTCCGGCGGGTCGAGCAGGATCCCGTGGATGCTCGCGCGGCTCGCCTTCAGGTCCTTCTTCAGCTTGGCCCGCGCGGTGCGGATGTCGTTGGCCCGCTTGAGCGCCTCCATCCTCTGGTCCAGGGACCTTTCCGGGGCCGCGAGGGAGGTCTTGACGGAAGAGGTCGTCATGCGGCGGCGAGTATAGCCGCGGGTCGGGGGCGTGCAAGGCGAAGTCACCCATTCGCGCGTAAATTCATCTCAACCTCTAGTCGAGGTCAAGCGCCGGCTCGATCGAGCGCTCAGAAGGGAGTGCCGACTCCAGTTCCGCCGCGATCCGAGAACCGGCTCGCGGATCGCGGAAGCACTCGGTCCCGACCGCGACCGTCGTCGCCCCGAGGGCGAGGAATTCGGCCGCGTCGGCACCGCTCGAAATCCCTCCCATGCCGACGATCGGCAGCTCGACCCGGGACCGCACCGCGCGCACCTGCTCCAGCGCGACAGGCCGCACCGCAGGCCCCGAAAGGCCGCCGTAGCCGTTGCCGAGCGCGGGCTCTCCGCTCGCCGGATCGACCGCCGTCCCCTTCAGCGTGTTGATCAGCGAGATCGCGTCGGCGCCGCCCGTCTCTCCCCCGGCCGCGACCGCGGCGGGGTCGGCGGTGTTCGGCGTCAGCTTCACGATCAGCGGCTTCTCGGTGAGCGGGCGGAGTGCGTCGAGGAGCGCCTCGGTCTCGCTCGGGTTCTCGCCGACGATCAACCCGGAGTGGACGTTCGGGCAAGAGATATTCAGCTCGATCGCCGCCACCTCGCGCCGCGCCGCGACCCGCTCGACGCAGCGGGCGAAGTCCTCACGGGTGGTCGCCATGATCGAGACGATCAGCGGCACCGGCAGTTCGGCCAGCCGCGGCAGGTCCTCGGCGAGGAAGCCCTCCAGCCCCTTGTTCGGGAGGCCGATCGAGTTGAGCATCCCGGCCGGCGTCTCCCAGATCCGCAGCGGCGCGTTGCCGGCGCGCGGCTCCGGCGTGATCGTCTTCGAGACGAAGGCAGAGAAAGGGAAGTGGTCCATCAGCGCGTCGCCGAAGACCCGGTGCGCCGCGATCGCGTCGTAGGTGCCGGAGGCGTTGATCACCGGCGTCGCCAATTCGATCCCGCAGAGCTCAGGCATAGGCGTGGCTGACCTCCTCGACCTGCTCGCCGCGCAAGACCGGGCCCTCGATGCAGAGGCGCAGGTAGCCGCCGCCGGGCTTGGGCACCGCGCAGCCGAAGCAGGCGCCGAAGCCGCAAGCCATCGGCGACTCGAGCGCCAGCTCGGTCGGCACGCCATGCCCTCCGCAGAGCGCCCTGACCGCCTCCAGCATCGCCGGGGGGCCGCAGGTGTAGACGACCGCCGAGGTCGCGTCGTCGCCGGCCAGGATCGACAGGAGGAGGTCGGTGACCATTCCCTGGTGCCCGGCGTGGCCATCCTCGGTGGCCAGCCTCACCTCCGGGCAGAGGGCGCCGGAGGAGCCGCAGAAGAGGTCGAGGCCGCCGGTGTGGGCGCGGTCGCGGAAGCCGAGCAGGACGCGATGCGGGACGCCGCGCTCGGCGAGGCGGCGGCGCAGCAGGGCGAGCGGCGCGACCCCGACCCCGCCGCCGACCAGGACCGCCCCGGCGGCGCCCGGCGCGACCTCGCGCGGCGCCGCGAAGGAGTTGCCGAGCGGGCCGGCGACCCAGACCCTCTCCCCCGACCGGGTCTCGCACAGCCGTTCCGTCCCTGGCCCGACCGCGTCGAGCAGGAAGTCGAGCCGCACGCCCCCGCCCGCGGTGGGCATCGTCTCGGCGACCGAGATCGCGCGCGGGAGGAAGGCGCGGCCGTCGCGGGCGCCCCAGCCCTCGGCCGCGGCGAGCATGTAGAACTGGCCCGGCTCCGGCTCGGGCCCCTCGCGATCGACCAGCGAGACGACCCGGTAGCCGCCCGAGTCGCGGTTGGCGGCGACCTCGCAGAGCCTGCGGCCGAAGGGAGCGGTCACGGTCGGCCCGCCGCCTCCGCAGCCGCCGCGTGGATCTCCTGCAGCGAGCGGACTTCGTCGTCGATCCCACGGCCCGAGGCGATCGCCCGCACCGCCGCCGTCGCTGCGGTCATCGTCGTGATCGAGGGGATCCCATGACTTGACCGCCGCGGTGCGGATCTCGTAGCCGTCGGCGCGCGCCCCGCGGCCGCTCGGCGTGTTGATCACCAGATCGCATTCGCGCTTGCGGATCAGGTCGAGGACGTGCGGCGAGCCCTCGTTCAGCTTGTTGATGCGGCGCACCGGCACCCCCATCCGCTCGATCGCCATCGCCGTGCCGCCGGTCGCGATGACCTCGAAGCCGACGTCGTGGAGCCGCGCCGCCAGCTGCGTCGCCGCCGCCTTGTCGGTGTCGGTGACGGTGATGAAGACGGCGCCCTCGCGCGGCAGCACCACCCCGGCGGCGGCCTGCGCCTTGCCGAAGGCGGTCGGGAAGTCGGCGGCGATGCCCATCACCTCGCCGGTGCTCTTCATCTCCGGGCCGAGCACCGAGTCGGCGCCGGCGAAGCGGGCGAACGGCAGCACCGCCTCCTTGACGCTGACGTGCTCGGGCAGCCCCTCCGGCAGATCCTGGTCGGCGATCTTCTCGCCCAGCATCAGCCGCGCCGCGACCTTCGCCAGCGGCACCCCGATCGCCTTCGAGACGAACGGGACGGTGCGCGAGGCGCGCGGGTTGGCCTCGATCACGTAGAGCCTGCCCTCGGCGATCGCGTACTGGATGTTGATCAGGCCGACGACGCCGAGCTCCAGCGCGATCCGCTCGGTGGTGGCGCGGATCTCCTCGAGCATCTCCTCGCCGAGGCTGAGCGGCGGGATCACGCAGGCCGAGTCGCCGGAGTGGACGCCGGCCTCCTCGACGTGCTGCATGATCCCGGCGACGTGGACCGAGTCGCCGTCGCCGAGCGCGTCGACGTCGACCTCGATCGCGTTCTCGAGGAAGCGGTCGAGCAGCAGTGGGTGCTCCTGGTCGGCCTTGACATGGACGCCGCACGTAATTGCGCAGGTCGTCGGTCGAGTAACAGATCTCCATCGCCCGGCCGCCGAGCACGTAGCTCGGCCGCACCAGCAGCGGGAAGCCGACCTCGGCGGCGATCACCTCGGCCTCGTCGGCCGAGAGCGCGGTGCCGTAGGGCGGGTGGGCGATGCCGAGCCGGCGCAGCAGGGCGCCGAAGCGGCCGCGGTCCTCGGCGAGGTCGATCGCGTCGACCGGGGTGCCGAGCAAGCGGCACGCCCGCCTCTTCCAGCGTCCGCGCCAGCTTCAGCGGGGTCTGCCCGCCGAACTGGACGATCACGCCCTCGGGGCGCTCCTCGGCGCAGACCGCGAGCACGTCCTCGGCGGTCAGCGGCTCGAAGTAGAGGCGGTCGGAGGTGTCGTAGTCGGTCGAGACCGTCTCCGGGTTGCAGTTGATCATCACCGCGTCGCGGGCGAGCTCGCGGGCGGTCATCGCGGCGTGGACGCAGCAGTAGTCGAACTCGATGCCCTGGCCGATCCGGTTCGGCCCGGCGCCGAGGATCACCACCGACTCGCGGCCGGTGTCGCGGCGGATCTCCGAGGCGGGCGAGCTGCCGTCGTGGCGGCGCCGCTCGTGGGCGGAGTAGTAGTAGGGCGTCGCCGCCTCGAACTCGGCGGCGCAGGTGTCGACCGCCTTGTAGGTGCGGACCAGCCCCTCGGTGCCGTCGCCTTCGGTCGCCAGCGCCTCGAGCTCGCGCAGGAACCAGCGGTCGATCAGGCTCTGCTCGTGGACCGCCTCGACCCCGAGGCCGCGGCGCAGCGCCTCCAGCACCTGGTCGAAGCGCTCCGCGGTCGGAATCGCCAGCGCCGCCAACAGCTCGCGGTCGTCGGCGGGGAAGTCGGGGTGGGAGTCGAGCTCGCGCGAGCGCATCGCCTTGGCGAAGGACTCGCGGAAGGTCCGCCCGATCGACATCGCCTCGCCGACCGACTGCATGTAGGTCGAGAGGCGGCCGTCGGAGCCGGGGAACTTCTCGAAGGCGAAGCGGGGGATCTTGGTGACGACGTAGTCGATCGTCGGCTCGAAGGAGGCGGGCGTGGCGCGGGTGATGTCGTTGGGGATCTCCTCGAGCGCGTAGCCGACCGCCAGTTTCGCCGCCATCTTGGCGATCGGGAAGCCGGTCGCCTTCGAGGCGAGCGCCGAGGAGCGGCTGACCCGCGGGTTCATCTCGATCACGACGATCTCGCCGTCGGCGGGATTGACCGCGAACTGGACGTTGGAGCCGCCGGTCTCGACTCCGATCGCGCGGATCACCTTGATCGCCTGGTCGCGCAGGTCCTGGTAGAGCGGGTCGGTGAGGGTCTGGGCGGGCGCGACCGTGACCGAGTCGCCGGTGTGGACGCCCATCGGGTCGATGTTCTCGATCGAGCAGATGATCACGACGTTGTCGTTGCGGTCGCGCATCACCTCGAGCTCGAACTCGCCCCAGCCGATCACCGACTCCTCGACCAGCACCTGGTTGATCGGGCTCGCGGCGAGGCCCTCGGAGACGACCTGGCGCAGCTCGGTCTCGGTGTAGCCGACCCCTCCCCCTGGCCGCCCATCGTGAAGGCGGGCCGGACGATCGCGGGCAGCGTGATTTCGCCGGCGGCGAGGCCCTCCTCGACCTCACTCGAGCGATTCGACCGTGATCGACCACGGGATCCGCAGGCCCGCCTCGTTCATCGTCGTGCGGAACTCCTCGCGGTCCTCGGCGCGGCGGATCGCGGCCGCGTCGGCGCCGATCAGCTCGACCCCGAGCCGGTCCAGCGTGCCGTCTTCGTGCAGCGTCATCGCCAGGTTCAGCGCGGTCTGGCCGCCGAGCGTCGGCAGCAGCGCGTCGGGGCGCTCCTTTTCGAGGATCCGGGTGACCGGCCCGGGCAGGAGCGGCTCGATGTAGGTCGCGGTCGCGAACTCGGGGTCGGTCATGATCGTCGCCGGGTTGGAGTTGACGAGGACGACTTCGTAGCCCTCCTCGAGCAGGACCTTGCAGGCCTGCACGCCGGAGTAGTCGAACTCGGCGGCTTGACCGATCACGATCGGCCCGGAGCCGATCAGGAGGATCTTCTCGATGTCGTCTCTACGCGGCAAGTGCCAGGAACCTCTCGAATAGATGCCGTGCGTCATGCGGCCCCGGTCCCGCCTCGGGGTGGTACTGGACCGTTGCTCCTGCCACATCCCGCAAGATCAATCCCTCCACGGTTCTGTCGTACAAGTTCAGCTGGGAAAGCTCCGCCACCCCGAAGTCCGTGTCCCACCTCACCGGCTCGTCGCCCTCGATCCGCGGCTCGCCGCCGGGGCCCTCGACCGCGAAGCCGTGGTTCTGGGAGGTGATGTCGATGCGGCCCGTCTCCAGATCCTTGACCGGGTGGTTGGCGCCGCGGTGGCCGAAGGGCAGCTTGTAGGTCTGCAGGCCGACCGCGCGGCAGAGCAGCTGATGGCCGAGGCAGATGCCGAAGACCGGCTTCTTGCCGACGATGCCGCGGACCGTGTCGACGACGTAGTCGAGCGCCGCCGGGTCGCCGGGGCCGTTGGCGAGGAAGACGATGTCGGGGTCCTCGGCGAACACCTGCTCGGGGCTCGAGTCGCAGGGCAGCAGGGTGATCCGGGCGCCGTGCTCGCGCAGCTGGCGGACGATCGAGAGCTTGATCCCGGTGTCGATGCCGACCACGTGCGGGCCGTCGCCGTCGAAGCGGACCGGTTCGGGCGGGGTCACGGTGCGAGCGAGGTCGGCGCCCGCCATCGAGGGCTCGGCGGCGATCCGCTCACGCGCCTCCGGCTCGGGGACGGAGGCCGGGAAGATGCCGCCGCGCATCGCGCCGCGGTCGCGCAGGTGGCGGACCAGGGCGCGGGTGTCGATCCCGGTGATCCCCGGCACGCCGCAGTCGCCGAGCCAGTCGAGCCAGCCGCCCTCGGCGGAGGCCGCGTCCTCGCGGTTCTTGGCGTCGCGCATGACCACGCCGCGGGCGTGGATCGCTTCCGACTCCATCGCCGCCGCGCCGACCCCGTAGTTGCCGATCAGCGGGTAGGTGAAGACGATGATCTGGCCCGCGTAGGAGGGGTCGGTGACCGCCTCCTGGTAGCCGGTCATCGAGGTGTTGAAGACGACCTCGCCGGTGACCTGATCGGGGTGCCCGACCAGGTCGCCGTCGAAGCGGACCCCGTCCTCGAGCAGCAGGTAGGCCCCCGGCGCGCTCACTGGGCGACCCCGAGGCTGAAGGAGCGAAGGCGGAAGGCGACCTGGCCGGCGGCGACGGTGACGAGGACGCGGCCGGTCAGGGCGCGGCCCTCGCACCAGGAGTTGGAGGAGCGGCTCTCGTAGCCGTCCTCGCCGACCGTCCACTCGGCGGCGAGGTCGCAGAGGGCGACGTTCGCCTCCGAGCCGGGCGCCAGGCTCGGCCGCGGAAGGTCGAACGGCGCGGCGCCGCCGGCGAGGCGCTCGACCAGCAGCCCGAGGTCGATCACCCCGGGCAGGACGAGCTCGGTGTGGAGCGCCGCGAAGGCGGTCTCGAGCCCGGTGACCCCCATCGCCGCCTGCTCGAAGGGGACCTCCTTTTCATCGAGGTGGTGCGGTGCGTGGTCGGTCGCGATGCACTCGATCGTGCCGTCGCGCAGCGCCGCGATCAGCGCCTGGCGGTCGGACTCCTGGCGCAGCGGCGGGTTCATCTTGAAGCGGCGCGGATCGAGGCTGCGGACCTCCTCGTCGGTCAGGCAGAGGTGGTGCGGGCTGGCCTCGGCGCTGATCCGCACGCCGGCGGCCTTGGCGGCGCGGACCACCTCGACCGACTCGGCGGCGGAGAGGTGCTGGACGTGGATGCGGGCGCCCTCGTAGGCGGCGAGCGCGGCGTCGCGGGCGATCATCGTCGACTCCGAGACCGAGGGGATCCCGGCCAGGCCGACCACGGCGGAGACCGGGCCCTCGTGCATGACGCCGCCGGCGGAGAGATCGGGGTCCTCCTCGTGGAGGGCGATCGTCCCGCCGCAGAGCTTCTGGTACTGGAGGGCGCGGCGCATGATCCTGCCGTTGCGGATCGGCAGCCCGTCGTCGGTGAAGGCGATCGCGCCGGCTTCGCGCAGTTCGACCATCTCGGTCAGCTCCTCGCCCTTCATGCCGACCGTCACCGTGGCGGTGAAGCCGACCGGGACCGAGGCCTGGGCGCGCGCCTGCTCGCGCAGCGCCGCGATGTCGGCGGCGGAGGAGATCGGCGGCGAGGTGTTGGCCATCGCGATGATCCCGCAGAAGCCGCCCGCGGCGGCGGCGCGGGTGCCGGTCTCGACGTCCTCCTTGTGCTCCTGGCCAGGGGTGCGGAGGTGGACGTGCGGGTCGAAGAAGGCGGGGAAGGCGTGGAGGCCCTCGGCGTCGAGCTCCTCGGCATCGGTCGCGTCGGCCTCGCCAGGGGCGGCCAGCTCGGCGATCCGGCCGGCGCGGATGACCACGTCGTGGACGCCGTCGATCCCGGCGACCGGGTCGAGCACGGTGGCGCGGCGGAGGACCAGCTCGGCGGGCCGCCCGGCGCGGACGTCGAGCAGGTCGGTCAGGCTCTCGGCGCTCACGCCGGCTGTCCGATCGTCGGCGCGCCGGCTTCGGCCGCGGCGCCTTCGCCGATCGCGGTCGGGCGCTCCGGGCTCCCGGCGAGCAGCTCGTAGAGGATCGCCATCCGCACCACCAGGCCGGCGGCGACCTGCTCGCCGATCAGCGACTGCGGCGAGTCGATCGCCTCGCCGGAGATCTCGACCCCGCGGTTGACCGGCCCGGGGTGCATCAGCAGCTGGCGCGGCCCGAGCCGGCGGGTGTCGATCTGGAAGTTGGCCGCGTACTCGCGCAGGCTGGGGACGAAGCTGTCGTCCATCCGCTCCAGCTGCATCCGCAGCGCGTAGACGACGTCGGCCTCCTCGATCCCGTCGAGCGAGTGGGTGACCGCGCAGCCGAGCTCCTCGATCCCGCGCGGGATCAGGGTCGGCGGCCCGCAGAGGGTCACCTCGGCGCCCATCCGCTGGAAGGCGATCAGGTTGGAGCGGGCGACGCGGCTGTGGAGGACGTCGCCGACGATCCAGATCTTGCGGCCCTCCAGCGAGCCGAGCCGGCGGCGCAGCGTGTAGACGTCGAGCAGCGCCTGGCTCGGGTGCTCGTGCTTGCCGTCGCCGGCGTTGACGACCGCGGCGGCGGTCCAGCCGGCGACCATCTGCGCGGCGCCCGCGTAGGGGTGGCGGATCACGATCGCGGCCGGGTCGTAGGCGGAGAGGGTCGCGATCGTGTCCTTCAGAGACTCGCCCTTGTCGACCGAGGAGCCCGCCGACTTGACCGAGACGAGGTCGGCGGAGAGCCGCTTCGCGGCGAGCTCGAAGGAGCTCGAGGTGCGGGTGCTCGACTCGTAGAAGAGGGTCACCACGGTGCGCCCGCGCAGGGTCGGCACCTTCTTGATGTCGCGGCGGCCGACCTCGGCGAAGCTCTCGGCGCGGTCGAGGATCGCCTCCATCGCGTCGCGGTCGACTTCCTCGATGCTGAGCAGATTTCTCATGCCAGTGCCTCCGCGGGTCGGGTATCGGAGATCGTCACCTCGTCCACCCCGTCGATCTCCTCGAGGCGGACGTTGACCCGCTCCTCGCGGGCGGTCGGCAGGTTCTTGCCGACATAGTCGGGGCGGAAGGGGAGCTCGCGGTGGCCGCGGTCGCAGAGGACGGCGAGCTGGACCCGTTCGGGGCGGCCGTAGTCGAAGAGGGCCTCGATCGCGGCGCGGACGGTGCGCCCGGTGAAGAGGACGTCGTCGACGAGGACGACCGTGCGCCCGGCGAGGTCGAAGTCGATGTGGGAGGCGTGGACGACCGGCTGCGAGGCGGGGGCCTTGGCGCCGACGTCGTCGCGGTAGAAGGAGATGTCGATGTCGCCGATCGGCAGGTCGGCGCCGGTCAGCTCGCAGAGGAAGGTGTGGAGGCGGCGGGCGAGGACCGCGCCGCGAGTGTGGATGCCGACCACGGCGAGCCGCGTGGGCTCGGGGTTCTTCTCGGCGATCTCGTGGGCGATCCGCCGCAGGGTTCGCCTCAGATCGTCGTGCTGAAGCACGACCTTCTCACTCACTTTGCGCTGCCTTCCTGGCCTCACGGGGCCTGGTTAAAGGACGTGGTGAATGTAGCAAGGGGGGCGGCGGGTCGGGTGATGTCCCTCTCTCACGAACTGCGGGGAGGTTCGTTCGGCACATCACCCGACCCGCCTTGCTCCGGGACTCCACTTCGCTCGCGGGCGCCGTTGGCGATCAGGCGAGGAGAACCTCGCTCGGGAAGCGGGACGACGATCTGGTCGAAGTCGCGAGGCGCGACGCAGTCGGGGAACACCTCGCGGGCCTCTTCCAGCACCTTGCCGACGTGATAACGGGCCGAGATGTGGACGAGCGCGAGCATCCGCACGTGGGCCTCGGCGGCGACGGCGGCCGCCTGGCCGAGGGTCGAGTGGCCGGTTTCGGCGGCCCGCTGGGCGTCCTCCTCGGCGAAGCTGGCGTCGTGGATCAGCAGCTCGGCGTCGGCCGCGGCGGCGACGGTGGCGGGCGAGGGGGCGCTGTCGCCGGTGACGACGATGATCCGCCCCGGCCGCGACTTCCCCATCACCTGGTCGGGCGCCACCGTCCCCTGGGACCCTTCGACCTCCTCACCCCGCTGCAGCCGCGCGAAATCGGGGCCTTCGGGGACCCCCGCCGCCTTCGCGGCCTCGGGGTCGAAGCGGCCCGGGCGCTCGTCCTCGACCAGCGCGTAGCCGGAGGCGCGCACGTTGTGGGCGGCCTCGTAGGACTCGACCACGTATTCGTCGTGGTCGACCCCCTCCCCCGGCCGCAGCTCCTCCAGCTCGAGCGGGTAGCGCAGCCGCCCGATCAGCGGCCGCAGCACCGTGAACAGCTCCTTCAGCCCGGGCGGCCCGAACACCCGCAACGGCACCTCTCGGTCGGTCAGGTCGTACGTTTTCAGCAATCCCGGCAACCCCAGCATGTGGTCGGCGTGGAAGTGCGTCAGGTAGATCTCGTCGACCTGCGTGAGCCCCAGCGAGCGCTGCATCTGCCGCTGCGTCCCTTCCCCGCAGTCGAACAGCAGCCGGTCCCCGCCGCGCGCGATCAGCACCGCCGCGGTCGAGCGCCGCGCCGACGGCACCGACGCCCCGGTGCCGAGAAAGGTCACCTCCAGATCCATGCGGGCGAGCCTACGCGCTCATGTGGCCACTAAGCTGCTCCGCAAGCGCCCGTAGCTCAGCTGGATAGAGCGCTTCCCTCCGGAGGAAGAGGCCGCAGGTTCGAATCCTGCCGGGCGCGTCCTAGTTGCCGCTGAAGCGGGCGCGCCACTCGGCGCCGTCGAATTCGGCCGGCTCGGTCTCGTCGAGGAAGCGCTGGAGGACAGCGACGAAGCGGCCCGGGCTCTCGAGCTGGGGGATGTGGCCGGCGTCGGGGAAGACCTCGAGGCGGCTGCCGGGGAGCTGGGCATGGGCGGCGCGGCCGTGGGCGACCGGGATGATCGGGTCGCGCTCGCCCCAGATGATCAGCACCGGCAGGGCCTCGGCAAGGTAGAGGCGGTCGAGCGCCGCGACGCGCTGGCCGTCGGTGTCGACCACCGCGTGCAGGGTCGAGAGGAACGCCTTGCGGCGGTCGGCGTCGGCGAGGGTGGCATAGGCGCGGCCGACCTCGGCGAGGTCGGCGTTCGGTCGCAGCCCGACCTTGCCGAGGGCGCCGGTGATCCAGCTCGCGGCAGTGGCGCCGGGCGCCGCCGTGGCGCGCAGGAAGAGGTCGGCGCCGGGGAGCGCCGCGGCGCGCAGGACCATGCCGACCTCGGGGCCGAGGCCGCCGCTCGAGACCAGCACCAGCCGTTCGACCAGCTCCGGGAACTGGTAGGCGAACTGGAGGGCGACGCCGCCGCCGAGGCTGTGGCCGACCAGCGTCGCGCGGTCGTGGCCGAGGGCGACCATCAGGTCGCGGAGGCCGCTCGCCAGGCTGCCGAGGCTGTAGTCGCCGCCGCCCGGCTCCGACTCGCCGTGGCCGGGGAAGTCGGGCGCGACGACGGTGCTGTGGAGGGCGAGCGGCTCGATCACCGCGCCCCAGTTGCGGGCGGTCCCGGCCATGCCGTGGACCAGCAGCAACAGGGGCCCGTCGCCCGCCTCCAGGTAGCTGACGGAGCGGCCATGGACGGAAATCGTCTGAGCAGTTGAGAAGCTTGCATCGATCGGTGGCACGGTGACATTGGTACCCCACCCGGCGGCGGAGGGAACACCCCGTCGGGCGATTTCAATACTGTCGCGCCGCAATGGAGCGCGGCTCGACTCCCCCCTCAGGCAACCCCGACAACCGCATCCCCCCCGGCGCGGTCATCGTCGTCGTGGTCGGTGTGATCGCCTGCATCGCGGCGGCGCTCCTCACCACCGGGAAGGGGAGCGGCGAAGCGGCGCACCTCGAATTCGTCCAGCAGCGGGCGATCCCGGCCTCCAAGGCGGTGGCGGTCCCGGGCAGCAAGGAAGCTCAGATGAGCCTGCTCGAAGGGAGGATCCAGTCGACCGGGACCAACGTGGCCGGCTACTCGCTCTTCCGGGTCATCTCGACGCTGAAGATCGCCAAGAAAGCGCCGGTCGGCGGCGGGCGCATCATCTGCTCGACGCACGCGACCAGGCGCGGCACCGAAATCGGCCAGTCCTCGAACGGCCTGCGCACCACCTACCCGCGCTCCTCCGAAGAAGGGATCTACGGCCAGCCCGTGCCGGAGACGATCCTCGTCCAGTTTTCCTCGCACGGCTACGAACTGGCGGTGCTCGAAGTCGCCGAAGGGCTGCCCGAACGCTTCACCACGATCCAGGGCGTCAAGGTGAATTGGCCGACGTACGAAGTCGGCACCGAGCACATCGAATACTTCCTGCCCGAAGGCAAACCGAAGACGGCGATCGAACTGCCCTTCTACACGCTCTGGAAGAGCCAGGATCCGCCTGCCGCGAAGATCGCCTGCAAGCTCGAAGTCGGGGCCGGCAAGGCGACGGTGGAAACCGAAGCCTCACTGCCGAAGGCGCCGCCGATCAACGAAGAAGTCGAAGAAGAAAAACAGGAAGAACGGGAAGAAAACGGCGAAGCGGCGGGCGAATCCGAAGAGTCGGAATCGGAAGGCGAATAGCGCCCTCCCCCGTCGCCCCGCTCAGGCCTGCGGCGCGACCAGCAGCTCCGGCCCTTCGGCCATCCCTTTGCCGACTTTGTTGAGCGCCGGGTTGGCGGGCGCGCCGTCCATCCGCCGCGGGTCGAGCGGCCCGCACATCGCGATCGCCTCCTCGGTCGAGAGCCGCGGGTCGAGCCAGGCGGCCTCAGCTTCGGCGCTCGGCAGGATCGCCGGCATCCGGTCATGGACCGGTTTCACCACCTCGTTCGGCGTCGTCGTGATGATCGTCGCGCTGTAGAGGTAGCCATCGGGGTCGACGCCGCGGTCATCGGGGTCGTCCCACTGCTTGCGGGTGCAGAGCCCGGCGAAGGCGAACGGCTCGCCGTCGTCGACGGTGAAGCGCCACGGCCGGCGCGGCTGCTTCGGGTCCTCGGCCTTCATCCACTCGTAGAAGCCGTCGGCGACGATCAGGCAGCGGTGGCGGAACTTGCCGACCAGCGGTCCGTAGGCCCGGCTCTTGGTCAGCCCCTCCGCTTTCGCGTTGATCATCCGGTAACCGACTTTCAGGTCCTTGGCCCAGACCGGGACGAGGCCCCAGCGCATCAGCCGCGCCTCGCGCTCGCCCTGCGCGGCCTCGGCTTCGTCGGGCGAGGAACGCACGACGAGGATCTCCTGGGTCGGCGCGACGTTGAAGCGGCCGAGCCCGGGTGGGGATTTCTCCTTCGCCTGCGCGCCGTCGGAGTCGTTCGATCCGTCTTTGGCCGACTCTTTCGCCGCGGCCGCGCCGTCGCCGCCCCCGCCCTGTTCCAGCGCCTTCTCCAGTTCGATCTGGAAACGGTCGGCGATCTTCTTCGTGTCCTTGGTGGTGACCGTGAAGCGCCCGCACATCAGGGCCTCACCTCCTCGTGCTCGCGGTACCACTCCACCGTACGCCCCAGCCCGGTCCGCAGATCGACCGTAGGCGCCCAGCCGGTCAGCTCGCGCAGCTTGGTCGAGTCGAGGTACTGGTCGAGGATCTCGCCGGGCGGCAGCCCCGGGCCGTATTCGGGCTCGACCTCTCCCCCGCCCACCGCGGCGATCAGGTCGACCACCTCGCGCACCGAGTGGGGACTGTCGCCGCCCGCGTTGAAGGCCTCGCCCGCCGCGCCCTCGCGGTCGAGCGCCGCGGCGATCGCCAGGTAGGCCGAGACCGCGTCGTCGACATGGAGGAAGTCGCGCCGCGGCGCCCCGTCGGAGCGGATCCGCGGCGCCCGCCCGTCGGCGACCGCGATCGCCGTCTCCGGCACCAGCCGGGTGAAGTTGAGGTCGCCGCCGCCGTAGACGTTGGCGAAGCGGCTGACCGCGAGCGGCAGCCCCCACTCGCGGGCGAGGCCGCGCGCCATCACGTCGGCCGCCGCCTTGCTCGAGTCGTAGGGATGGTCGGCGCACAGCGGGAAGTCCTCGCGGTAGGGCAGCTCGGGGGCGGTCCCGTAGGCCTTGTCGGAGGAGGCGAAGACGACCTTGCCGACCGCCGCGTCGCGGCAGGCGGCGAAGACGTTCCAGGAGCCGCGCACGTTGACGTCGACGGTCTCGTGCGGGGAGCGTCGCGCCACCCCGACGATCGTCTGCGCGGCGAGGTGGAAGACCGAGTCGCAGCCCGCCACCGCGGCCTCGACCGCCGCCGCGTCGAGCAGGTCCGCCTCGACCAGCTCGACCTCGTCGCGGATGCCGAGCAGGTCGAGCCCCGAGGCGCGCGGCCCGCCGAGGTCGGTCTGCCGCGGCCCCGGCCGGTCGAGCACCCGGACCGCGCTCCCCGCCGCCAGCAGCCCGGCAGACAGATGGGAGCCGACGAAGCCGTGGCCGCCGGTCACCAGCGTCCGCGCGCCCGCGGCGCTCACCGGGCGCCCGCCGCAGCGCCGTCCCAGACCCGCCACGGCGCTTCGCCACCGCGCCAGAGGTCGTCGAGCACCACCGCGTCCTTGTAGGTGTCCATGCAGTCCCAGAAGCCCTGGTGGCGGTGGGCGCGCAGCTGCCCGGCCGCGGCGAGACGCTCGAGCGGCTCGCGCTCCAGCACCGAGTCGGGTCCGATCCGCTCGAGCGCCGCCGGCTCGAAGCAGAAGAAGCCGCCGTTGATCCAGCGCTCGCTGCGCGGCTTCTCGACGAAGCCCGACACCCGCTCGCCGTCGAGCTCGGCCACACCCCACTGCAGGTTCGGCCGCACCACGGTCACCGTCGCCTCGAGGCCCGCCTCGCGGTGCCCGTCGAGCAGGGCGCCGAGGTCGACGTCGGCGACCCCGTCGGCGTAGGTCGCGCAGAAGGTCCCCTCGCGCAGCCGCTCGCCGAGCGCCGCGATCCGCCCCCCGGTCGGAGTGTCGAGGCCGGTGTCGACGCACTCGACCGCGATCCCGCGCGGCCAGGGCTCGGCGGCGACGAAGCGCTCGACCTGATCGCCGAGGTGGCCGGTCGCGAGCAGGAAGCGGCTGAATCCCTGCGCCGCGTAGATGCCGATCACGTGCCAGACGATCGGTCGGCCGCCGATCTCGACCAGGGGCTTCGGCACCGACTCGGTGCGCTCGCGCAGCCGCGTACCGCGCCCCCCGCAGAGGATGACGACCGGCGGTTTGTTCACCCTCCCGCTACTGCGGGGAGGATGGTTACCTCGTCGCCCTCGTTGATCGCCGTCTCGAGGCCCTGCTGGAAGCGGATGTCCTCGCCGGAGACGTAGACGTTGACGAAGCGGCGCAGGGTGCCGTCCTGGGTGATCCGCTCGCGCAGGTCGCCATAGGCGGCGAAGACCGCGTCGAGCGCCTCGCCGACGTTCGACCCCTCCACCTCGACCTCGGACTCGCCGCCGGTCGCGGCGCGCAGCTGGGTCGGGATCTTCACGGTGACGCTCATCAGACGGAAACCTCCTGGGCGAACTCGGCATCGAAGCTGTCGAGACTCGGATCGATCTCGTGCATCGAGAACGTATCGCGGGTCGCGTCGAGGGTCTTCAGGCCCTCGCCGGTGATGTAGGCGACGACCTTTTCGCCGCTCGCCAGCTCACCCCGTTCGGCCAGCTTGCGGAGGACGCCGATCGTGACGCCGCCGGCGGTCTCGGTGAAGATCCCGGTGGTCTCGGCGAGCAGCTTGATCGCCTCGCGGATCTCCGGGTCGGTGACCGAGTCGATCGCGCCGCCGGTCTTGCGGGCGTGCTCGATCGCGTAGGGCCCGTCGGCCGGGTCGCCGATCGCGAGGCTCTTGGCGATCGTGTCGGGCTTCTGCGGCTTGCAGACGTCCCAGCCTTCGGCGAAGGCGGTCGCGACCGGACTGCAGCCCTCGGCCTGGGCGCCGTTGAAGGTCGGCTGGGCGCCGTCGACGAGGCCGAGGTCGATCCATTCCTGGAAGCCGCGGCCCAGTTTGGTGAAGAGCGAGCCGGAGGCGATCGGGCTGACCACCCGGTCGGGCAGGTCCCAGCCGAGCTGCTCGACCGTCTCGAAGGCGAGGGTCTTCGAGCCCTCCGCGTAGTAAGGGCGCAGGTTGACGTTGACGAAGGCCCACGGGTGCTCCTCGGCGAGCTGCGTGCAGAGCCGGTTGACGTCGTCGTAGTTGCCGCGGACGCCGACCAGGTTGGTCCCGTAGACGCCGGTCGCGAGCAGCTTCTGTTCCTCGAGGTTGGCCGGGACGAAGACGTAGGAATCGAGCCCGGCGGCGGCGGCGTGGGCGGCGACCGCGTTGGCGAGGTTGCCGGTCGAGGCGCAGGCGACGGTGTCGAAGCCGAGCTCCTGGGCCTTGGCGACGGCGACCGCGACCACCCGGTCCTTGAACGAGTGGGTGGGGTTGGCGGCGTCGTTCTTGATCCAGATCTCGGCGTCCACCCCGAGCCGCTCGGCCAGCCGGTCGGCGCGCAGGAGCGGCGTCAGGCCCGGCTCCAGCGGGTCGGCGGGGCGGCCCGAGAACGGCAGGAAGTCGGCGTAGCGCCAGATCCCCCGCGAACCCGCCTGGATCCGCCGTTTCGCCTCGTCCGCGTCCAGCTCCGAGTGGTCGTAGCTGACCTCGAGCGGGCCGAAGCACCGTTCGCAGAAAAAGGCGGCGCCGAGCTCGTACTCACTCGCGCACTCCTTGCACTTCAAGCTCTCAACTGACATCCGTCCGATCCTTCCGTTGCCCTTATGCGACAAAACCTCCGCCACGTGGGGCAGAGGTCCGGATCGGACATCCCCCACATCTGTCAGGTCGATCGACCTGCTGGAGTTGGCACCTGCCCCGGACCGTTAGGTCCGAGATGGTTGCCGGGGCTTCACTGGGCCAGTCCCTCCACCCCTCTAGATGTGGCGCTTATGTGCAAGGAAGCCTACCACGCACCGGGCGACGTTTCCGATGCCTCGAGGACGGCTAACCTACGCGTGTGACGACTCTCCCGCTCGAAGAGACGAAGGGCTCGGCAGATGCCGAACCTCCCGAAACCACGCCTGCGGCGCCCCCGCCGCGGCGAACTCGTCTCACCCGCGGAGAGCGCTGAGCCGCAGGCGCCGCGCGTCGAGCAGATCGAGTGGGGCGGGCTCCGCTGGGTGAACATCGAGCACCCGGGGGCTCTGGAGCGCGCCTGGCTCGAGGAGCACTTCGACTTCCACGCCCTCGACCTCGAGGACGTCCTCTCGCGCAACCAGCGCCCGAAGATCGACCAGTACGACGAGTACCTGTTCAGCGTGCTGAACCTGCCGGTCTTCGACCGCTCGGCGAAGCGGCTGGGCGCGGGCGAGCTCGACCTCTTCGTCGGGCCCGACTTCCTGGTCACGATCCCGAACCAGCCGCTACAGCCGGTCGAGTACCTGTTCGAGCGCTGCCGCAGCAAAGAGGAGCTGCGCGAGCAGCTCTTCTCGCGCGGCTCCGGCTACCTGCTCTACCGCCTCGTCGACGACAGCTTCGACTACTGCTTCCCGATGCTGCGCAAGATCGGCAACAAGCTCGACGCGCTCGAGGACGACATCTTCGAGGGCCGCTCCGAGGACATCGTCCGCGACATCTCCAACGTCAAGCAGGAGATCATCAACTTCCGCAAGGTGATCCGCCCGCAGCGGCCGGTCCTGCGCGACCTCGAGAAAGTCAAATCGCGCTACCTCTCCCCCGACTTCGACCTCGAGATCTACTTCGACGACATCGTCGACTCGCACGAGCGGATCTGGGACATGCTCGAAAACTACAAAGAGGTGATCGAGGCGCTCGAGGAGACCAATGAGTCGGTGATCTCGCACCGCCTCAACGACATCCTCCGCGTGCTGACCTCGATCAGCGTCGTGATCCTGCCGCTCACCCTGATCGCCAGCATCTGGGGGATGAACTCGAAGGTGCCGGGGCAGGACAACCTCGCCGCCTTCTTCATCGTGCTCGGTGGCATGCTCCTGATCCTGATCGGGATGGTCGCGTGGTTCAAACGACGCGGCTGGCTATAGCCTCCATCACCAGTGGCAAATTTTCGGATCTGGGCGCCCTGGCGCCTCGCCTACGTGTCGGACGCCGCCAAGGACAAAGAGGAGGAGTGCATCTTCTGCGCGAAGCCCGCGCAGGATGACGACGAGGGCAACCTCATCGTCCACCGCGGCGAGCGCTGCTTCGTGATCCTCAACCTCTACCCGTACACGAACGGGCACCTGATGGTGGCGCCGTACGACCACATCGGCGCGATCCAGGAGATCCCGGCCGCGACGCTGGCCGAGATGATGGCGCTCGCCCAGACCGCGATCCGCCGGCTCGAGGACGTCTATGCGCCGCACGGCTACAACGTCGGCTTCAACCAGGGCCGGATCGCCGGCGCCGGGGTCGAGCACCACATCCACATGCACGTGGTGCCGCGCTGGTCGGGCGACAACAACTTCATGCCGGTGATCGCCGACACCAAAGTGATGCCGCAGACGATCGAGCAGAGCTACTCGGTGCTGAAGGGGGCGACGTGGAGCTGAACCCGGGGATCTTCAAGGCCTACGACATCCGCGGCCTCTACGGCGAGGAGATGGACGAGGGCACCGCGCACGACATCGGGCGCGCTTTCGTGCACGTCCTGTCGCGATTGCGCGACAAGCCCGCCGGTGACCTGCGGGTCGGCCTCGGCCGCGACATGCGGCTGACCGCGCCGAAGATGGCGGCGGAGCTGCGCGACGGGATGATCTTCGAGGGCGCCACCGTGGTCGACGCCGGCATGGTGGCGACCGAGATGCTCTACCACCTGGTCGGCTCGCGGGAGCTCGACGGCGGCGCGATGGTGACCGCCTCGCACAACCCGAAGGCCTACACCGGGGTGAAGCTGGTCCGCGAGGGGGCGCTGCCGCTCTCCGGCGACGCCGGGATCGGCGAAGTGCGGGCCGAGATCGAAGCCGGGCTCGGCGCGGCGCCCGGCGGCGGCTCGCTCGAGGAGGTCGACATCTGGGACGAATACCGCGCCCACGCGCTGGGCTTCATCGACCCGGCGGCGGTCAAGCCGATGAAGGTCGTCGTCGACGGCGGCAACGGGATGGCCGGGCCGATGGTCGGGCCGATCCTGGAGAAGCTGCCGCTCGACCTCGAGGAGATGTATTTCGTGCCGGACGGCGAGTTCCCCGACCACGAGCCGAACCCGCTGCTGGAGGAGAACCGGCGGCTGATCATCGACCGAGTCCGCTCGACCGGCGCCGACCTCGGCATCGCCTGGGATGGCGACGCCGACCGCTGCTTCTTCATCGACGGATCCGGCGAGTTCTGCGACGGCGACTTCGTCTGCGCACTGCTGGCGCGCTCGATCCTCGCCAAGAACCCGGGCGCGATGATCCTCTACGACCCGCGCTCGAGCCGCGCCGTCCCCGACCTGGTCGCCGCCGAAGGCGGGCGCTCTGGCCTCTCGCGGGTCGGCCACGCCTTCTTCAAGGCGCGGATGCGCGAGGAGCACGCGGCCTTCGGTGGCGAGGTCTCCGGTCACTACTACTTCCGCGACTTCTGGAACGCCGACTCGGGGACGATCCCGGCGCTCCTGATGCTGGAGCTGATCTCGAAAGACGGGCGCACGATCGGCGAGCTGATGGCCGAGTTCCGCTCCAGATACTTCATCTCCGGCGAGATCAACTCGGAGGTCGACGACCAGGCGGCGAAGCTCGACCTGATCCGCGAGCACTGCGCCGACGGCGCCAAGGTGACCGAACTCGACGGGGTCTCGGTCGACTACCCCGACTGGCACTTCAACGTGCGCCCCTCGAACACCGAGCCGCTGCTGCGGCTGAACCTCGAGTCGCTGGTCTCCCGCGAGGACATGGAGCGCCGCCGCGACGAGGTCCTGGGGCTGATCCGGGGGTGACCCCGACCCCCGAGGAGGCGCTCGAGCAGGCCGCCCTGGCGGGCGTCCACCGCCTGCCGATCCCCACCCCCTTCGCGGTCGGCAGGGTCAACTGCTACCTGATCGAGGACGAGCCGCTGACCCTGGTCGACACCGGGCCGAACTCGGGGCGCTCGCTCGACGTCCTGAACGAGCAGCTGGCCGCCCGCGGCCACGCGATCGAGGACATCGGACTCGTCCTGATCACCCATAACCACAGCGACCACATCGGGCTGACCGAGATCGTCGCCGAGCACTCCGGAGCGGAGGTCGCGGCGCTCGGCGCGGCGGCGGAGCGCCTCGCGGACTTCGAGGGCGAAGCGGTGCGCGACGACGAGCTCGCGGTCGACCTGATGCTGCGCAGCGGCATCCCCGAGGAGATCGCCCTCGCCCTGCAGAGCGTCTCCTCCACCTACCGCGGCTGGGGCGGCCCGGTGCGGGTGACCCGGCCGATCGCCGACGCCGACGTCATCGAGCTCGGCGGGCGCCGGCTCGAGGTCCTCTTCCGGCCCGGCCACAGCCCGATGGACACCGTCTTCTGGGACGCCGAGCGGGCGATGGCCTTCGTCGGCGACCACCTCCTCCCCCACATCTCCTCCAACCCGATCATCTCGCGGCCGCTCGACGGCTCCCCCGGCCGCACCCACTCGCTGGTCGACTACCTCGCCTCGATGGCGAAGACGCGCGAGCTGCCGGTCGGCTCGATCCTCTTCCCCGGCCACGGCGAGCCGATCGACGACCACCAGCGCCTGATCGACACCCGCTTCGCCTCGACCGACCGCCGCAAGGAGAAACTGCTGCGCCTGCTCGGCGAGGGGCCGCGAAGCGGCTACGAGCTGGCCCAGTCGATGTGGGGGAACATCGCCGTCACCCAGGCCTTCCTGACGCTCTCCGAGGTGATCGGCCACATGGACCTGCTGGAGGGCGAAGGTCGGGTGCGCGAGGTCACCGACGGCACCGTGATCCGCTTCGAAGCGGTCGCGTAGGCTCCCGGCGCAGATGGTCTCGTTCGGCGCTCGGAGGTCCGGCAAACCCGCCAAGAAGCGGATGCTGATCATCGTCAATCCCTATGCGACGACGGTTTCGGACCGGCTGCGGAACCTCGTCGTCTACGCCCTGCAGGGGCGCTACGAGGTCGAGGCGGTGGCGACCGAGGCGCAGAACCACGCGACCGAGATCGGCCGCGAGGCGCGCGACGGGGGCTACGACGTGGTCGTCGCCTTCGGCGGCGACGGGACGCTGAACGAGGTCGCCAACGGGCTCGCCGGGACCGACCTGCCGGTGGCGATCCTGCCGGGCGGCTCGACCAACGTCGTCTCCCGCACGCTCGGCATCCCCAACGACGTCGTCGACGCGACCGAGCACCTGCTCTCGCTGGCCGACGAATGGGAGCCGCGCAAGATCGACCTCGGCAAGGTCGACGACCGGCGCTTCGTCTTCGCCTGCGGCGCCGGGATCGACGCGACGGTCGTGAAGCGGGTCGACGCGCACCCGCGGCTGAAGTCGAAAGCCGGCCCCTGGTACTACAGCTGGGCCGGGGTCTCGGCCTTCTACCGGCGCTACCTGGTCAACCCGGTGCGGCTGCGGGTCACGGTCGGCGACGCGGCCCCGGTCGAGGGGGTCACCGCGATCGCCCAGAACTCCGACCCCTTCACCTACTTCTCCAACAAACCGATCTATGTCTGCGAGGGGATCGCGATCGACGACGGCACGCTCTCGCTGTCGGTGCTGAAGCGGGCCGCCCAGCGCGACATGCCGACCCTTATCCCGCGGCTCTTCTCGGCGCGACGCCCGGCGGCGCACCACCGCCAGGTCGAGAGCTTCGACGACATCTCCGGCGCGGTGTTCGAGTCGATCTCCGAGGACCGCTCCGGCGCCCCCCGCTCCTTCCAGCTGCAGGTCGACGGCGACTACATCGGCGAGCGCACCCGGGTCGAGCTCGGCGTCGAACCCGGCGGCCTGACGATCATCGCCTGAGCGCGTTCGCAGTTCTCCGTACTGGTTACGGGTAACTGCGAACGCGCTAGTCGAGGAGACCCGTTTCGCGGGCCGCGACGGCGGTCTGCAGGAGGGTCTCGGCGGCGTCGAAGCGGGGGCTCCAGCCGAGCTCGCGGCGCGCCTTGGTCGTGTCCATGATCACCGGGGTGTTCAGCGCGGTCGCCCACTCGAGCTGCGGGTCGATGAAGGAGAGGCGGCCGGCGAGCGCGGTGCCGGCGCCGAGCGCCGGCCGCGGCACCCGCACCGAGCGCCAGCCGAGCGCCCGGGCGATGTCGCCGATGCCGATCTCACCGTCGCCTGCCAGGTTGTAGGCGCCCGGCTCGCCCTTTCCCTCGACCGCGGCGGCGAGCGCCGTCGCGACATCGTCGTGGTGGATCAACTGCAGGGGCACGCCGGCGTCGGGGAGGATCGGGCGCAGCAGCGGGATGCGGTCGATGACGTGGCGGCGCAGGCGCGGCACCGGGTCGCCGAGCCGGGCGACGCCGACCGTCTGCTCGATCAGCATCGTCGCCCGCGGGCCGGCGACGATGCAGGGACGGAAGACGTAGGCATCGAGCTCGGATCCCGCGAGGACCCCATCGAGTGCCTTCTCCAGCTCGGCCTTCTGGGACGAGTAATAGAAGCCGGGCGAGCCGAGCGCCGGCGTTTCCTCGGTCAGCGGCTGCGGGTTTTCGGGGTGGAAGCCGTAGGCCGCGACCGAGGAGGCGTAGACGAGCCGCCCCACCCCCGCCTCGACCGCCGCTTCGAAGACGTTGCGGCTGCCCTCGAGGTTGATCCGCCGCGTCTCCTCGCGGTCGCCGAAGATCGCGAACGCAAGGTGGACGGCGACGTCGGCTCCCTCGAACAGCTCGGCGAGGTGCCCGCGGTCGAGGATGTCGCCGCGCTGGTAGGTCGCCTTGCGCCAGCCGGCCGCGGCCGGGTCGAACGCGCTCCGCGCCATCCCCCGCACCGCGCCGACCTGCGCCGAGTCCTCCAGCGCGTCGATCAGCGAACCGCCGATCTCCCCGGTCGGCCCGGTCACCGCCACGATCAGTCCCATAGGGACAGTGTCTGGCCTACGGCCTGAGAGTCAAGCGTGGGTAGGACGCAGGGAGGGCGGCGAGGGGAGCGCACAAACGTGCGTGACCCGAAGGCAACCGACCGAGGACACCCCCACGCGCTGACTATCAGGCCGTAGGCGTGATGCGGTAGGCGTCGAAGACAGACTCGACGTTGCGGAGGCGGCTGATGCAGTGTTTGAGCTGCTCGGTGTCGCCGACCTCGATCACGAACTTGTTCTTCACCATCGGCGGGTTGGTCGTGCAGGTGGCGCCGATGATGTTGATGCCGCCCTCCGAGAACGTCCGCGAGAGGTCCTCGAGAAGCCGGGTCCGGTCGTAGGCGTCGATCTGGATCTCGACCCGGTAGGAGGCCTCGTTGTCCCCCTCCCAGCCGACGTCGACGAAGCGCTCCGGGGCGCGTTTCAGCGCCTTCACGTTCTTGCAGTCGGCGCGGTGGATGGTGATCCCACGGCCGAGGCTGACGTAGCCGGCGATGTCGTCGCCGGGCACCGGGCGGCAGCACTTGGCGAGCCGCACCGCGACGTCCTCGACGCCCTTGACGACGATCCCGTAGTTGGAGGCGTCCTTGGTGCGGCGGGCGCGACGGTCGGCGTTCTGGTTGGTGGGGATCGGTTCGTCCTCGATCGCCTCCCCCGCCTTCAGCCGCTGCAGGATCTTGTTGACCGCGGCCTTGGTGGAGATTTTGCGCTGGCCGATCGCGATATAGAACTCGGTCGCTTTGCGGAAGCCCATCTCGCGGATCACGTCGGCGAGCAGCGGCGAGCCGGCGATCTTCTGCATCGGCACGCCGCGCTTGCGCAGCGCCTCCTCGAGGCCCTCGCGGCCGTCGCGCTCGGCGTCCTCGCGGCGCTCCTCTTTGAACCAGGCGCGGATCTTGTTGCGGGCGCGGCTGGTGCGGACCAGTTTCAGCCAGTCGAGCGACGGCGCCCGTTTCTGCTTCGCGGTCAGCACCTCGACGATGTCGCCGGAGCGCAGCGTGTAGTGGAGCGGCACGATCGAGCCGTTCACCTTGGCACCGACGCAGCTATGGCCGACGTCGGTGTGGACCGCGTAGGCGAAGTCGAGCGGGGTCGAGCCCGCCGAGAGGCTCTTCACTTCGCCCTTCGGCGTGAAGACGAAGACCTCGTCCTCGAAGAGGTCGACCTTCAGCGATTCGAGGAACTCGGTCGGGTCCTGTTCGCCCTCGGCCTCGACCAGCTGGCGCAGCCAGGTCATCTTCTCGCGCTGCGGGTCGCCGCGGCCGCCCTCTTTGTAGGCGACGTGGGCGGCGATCCCGTACTCGGCCAGTTTGTGCATCTCCTCGGTGCGGATCTGGATCTCGAGCGGCTTGCCCTCGGGCCCGATCACCGTCGTGTGGAGCGCCTGGTACATGTTGGCCTTCGGCATCGCGACGAAGTCCTTGAAGCGGCCGGGCAGCGGCTTCCAGAGCGAGTGGATCACGCCGATCGCCCCGTAGCAGTCTTTGACCGAGCCGACGATCACCCGCATCGCGGTGAGGTCGAAGATCTCGTTGAACTCGCGGCCCTTCTTGGCCATCTTCGTGTAGATCGAATAGAAGTGCTTGGCGCGGCCGGAGATCTCGGCCTCGATGCCGACCTCTTCCAACTCCTCGGAGAGGAACTCGCCCGCCTCGGCGACGTAGGTCTCGCGCTCATCGCGCTGCTGGGCGACCAGCTGTTTGATCTCGGCGTACTTGCGCGGGTGCAGGGTCGCGAAGGCGAGGTCCTCGAGCTCCCACTTGATCGCGTGGATCCCCAGCCGGTGCGCCAGCGGCGCGTAGATCTCCAGCGTCTCGTGCGACTTCAGCGTCTGTTTCTGCTTGGGCAGCGCGCCCAGCGTGCGCATGTTGTGGAGACGGTCGGCCAGCTTGATCAGGATCACCCTGACGTCGGTGGCCATCGCCACCATCATCTTGCGGTAGTTCTCGGCCTGCCGCTCGTCGCGGCTCTCGAAGTTCATCCCGGTCAACTTGGTGACGCCGTCGACCAGCTGAGCGATCTCGTCGCCGAATTCGGCCTGGATCTCCTCCAGCGTGGCGCTGGTGTCCTCGACCGTGTCGTGGAGCAGCGCCGCGCAGAGCGTCTCGGTGTCGAGCCGCATCCCGGCGCAGATCTGCGCGACCCCGACCGGATGGGTGATGAACTCGTCTCCGGAATAGCGCTTCTGGTCGGCGTGGCGCTCGCAGGCGAAGTCGAAGGCGCGCTCGACCTGGTCGCGGTCGATCGCGGCCACCGCCACCGCGGTGCCGCCGAAACCCGCCGGAAGCTGCTCCTCGTGCGCAGAGTCGAACTCCTCGACGACCGCGAACAGGTCGCCGAGCAACTCGCTGTGCTCTACGGAAATTTGGGGCTTTGGAGAAATGACTGTGCCTCCGAGTGCTCTTCGCTGTAGACCCGGAATGCGGTCGAGCGTTCCAGATCGGTCCCTTCAGAGGATACGACGCCGACGAGCCCGGCGCCCGCGTTCGTGCTGCCCGCAACGAGGCCAAGTTCACGCAGGACGCGAAAGGCGCGCGCCGCGGTCTCCGGGTCGAGCTGATGCGGGCCCGCTCCCGCCAGCGCGGCGCGCAGCTCTGCGCCGGAGAGCTCGCCCCCGGCACGGAGGCCGCGGAAGACCTCGGCGATCGTCTCGCGGGAGGGCGCCTGGCGGGCGAGGACGCCGAGCCCGAACTCGCGCTCGGCGTCGGAGAAGAGCGGGTGGAGGAAGCCGCTGCCGAGGGTGACGCGGGCGACGTCGAGCGAGGTGCGGGGCGCGTCGACGAGGATGACGTGCTCGAAGGAGGCGGCGAGGTCGGGGGCCATCGCGAGGGCCGCGTAGTCGGTGAGGGCGAGGCCGCCGTCGCCGCGCGCCGCGAGGCCCGCGACGGCCCCGGCGCCGCAGCGATGGCAGGCGATCAGCGCCGCGCCGCCGTTGAAGCGGGCGAGGCCGGTGGCCCCGTTGGCGAGCGCCGCCCGCCGCGAGGCGTCGGCGGCCACCGCGAGCACCCCCGCGCCGCTCGAGACCAGCTCCGCGATCGTCGCGGTCGGCGAAGAGCCCGCGCCGTGGCAACTAACTCTCGCTATGCGGTGGTAACTCTCCACGCCCGAGGTGCTGTGGTGACTTTCCGTCGCATAGCGACGGTTTTCCTCCACAGCGCCGAGGTCGCGGTCGAGCTCGGCCTCGAAGCGCGCCCACCACTCGGCGTCGTCACAGCCGCAGGGATGCAGGGACAGGGCCGGGGTGTCGTCGAGCGGATAGACCTCGCGGAGGACGACTCGCGGCTCGACCGCCCCGTTCCAGTGGTTGACCTCGAGGCGCACCGCGGCGTCGAGCATGTCGTCGTCGTCGACACCCAGGCTGGAGCGGCCGAAGGCGACACCGAGCGCGCGGTGGGAGCCGCTGTGGAGGCTGAAGCGCGAGTGCTTGCCCTCCTCGCCCATCGTCCGCACGTCGGTCACCCGCGCCGACGGCACCATCAGCCGCACGCCGGGGTTGCCCATCCCGAAAGGAGCGAGCTGCCCGAGCTCTTCGGCGAGGTCGAGGCCGAGGCCGACCCCACCGATCATCGCGTCGATCCGCTCGGTCCGCTGCAGGTCCTCCGCCTTGAGCACTTCCCCCGCGTGGGCGGCGAAGGCGGTGCGGAAGGCCTCGAGGTTCTCCGCTTTCAGCGACAGCCCCGCCGCGGCTTTGTGGCCGCCGAAGGTCTCGAGGTGCTCGGAGCAAGCCTCCAGAGCGGCGTGCAGGTCGAAGCCGGGGATGCTGCGGCCCGAGCCGCGCCCTCCCCCCTCCCCGTCGAGCGAGATGACGACGACGGGCCGGTGGTGCCGCTCCACCAGGCGCGAGGCGACGATCCCGACCACGCCGGGATGCCATCCCTCGCCCGCCAGCACCAGCCCGTTGGCCTCCTTCAATTCGTCGGGCAGTTCCCGCCGCGCCGCCTCCGCCGCCGCGTCGACCTCCCGCTCGGTCGCCCGCCGCTCGGAGTTCGCCCGTCCCAGCTCCTCGGCGATCTGCCTGGCCCGCTCCTCGTCGTCGGTGAGCAGCAGCTCGACTCCCGCATCGGCCCGATACAGCCGCCCTGCCGCGTTGATCCTCGGAGCGAGCCGGAACGCGAGATCCCCCTCGTCGAGCCGACTCGGCTCACATCGCGCGCCCTCCATCAGCGCCCTGAGCCCGACTCGCTTGGTCCGTCTCATCTCAGCCAGCCCGCGCTTGACCAGCGACCGGTTCTCCCCCACCAGCGGCACCACATCCGCGACCGTCGCCAACGCCACCAAGTCGAGGTCCTTATCCGCGGCCGCCGCCCCTTCGCGCAGCGCGCATGCCAACTTCCAGGCGACCGCCGTCCCACACAAAGAAGTGAACGGGTAATCCGAGACTTCGGGGTGAAGGATCAGGCACCCCGGCAGCTCCGCGTCCCTCTGGTGGTGGTCGGTGACCACCACCTCCATCCCGAGCTCCTGGGCCAGCGCCACCTGCTCGACCGCCGTGATCCCGCAGTCGACGGTGATCAGCAACCCGGTCCCGCGCACGGCCAGCTTTTCGACGTTCTCGGTGCTCAGCCCGTACCCGTCGGCGATCCGGTCGGGGATCAGCCAGTCGCAGTCGGCGCCGAGGTCGCGCAGGGTCGAGATCAGGAGCGCGGTGGCGCTGACCCCGTCCACATCGAAGTCACCGTGCACGGTGATCCGCTCGCCGGCTTCGATCGCCGCCCAGACCAAGGCGACGATCTCGTCCATCCCCTTGAACGCCGAAGGCGGATGCGACTCGTCGGCGGCGAGGAAGGCTCGCGCTTCGTCGGGGGTCCGGTAGCCGCGTCGCACCAGGGTCACGGCGACGGGCAGGCTCAGGCCGAGCGCCTCGCCGACGGCGCGGACCTCGGCGTAGTCATATGGATCGGCGGCGAACGCCTTGACGGTTTCCGGCACGTTTCCAGGCTAGGTCGGCGTCCGGCGGCAAACCGCCGGCCTTCCGCCCGCAAAATGCCTGGAACCGACCACGCCCGCCGCAGTGCGTTCGCAGTTCGTTCCGCTATCCGGAACTAAGTGCGAACGCGCTAGTCGGGGTGGACTTCGCGGGTGCCGAGCAGCCAGACGACGCCGAGGCCGAGGGCGACCCCCGGGATCGCCGAGAGGGCGGTGCCGATCGTGGTGTTGCCGACGCTCTGGCCGTCGATCGCGAGCACGATCGCGCCGACCAGGATCGCGCCGAGCACCGAGCCGACGAAGGCGCCGACGATCCCCTGCCAGAAGCGGTCGGGCAGGAAGACGGTGAAGTGCCAGAGGGCGATGCCCATCGTGAAGAAGACCAGGAAAGCCATCAGTCGGGTACCTCGCTCATCGGCGGCGGCCACCTTTGCGGCGCTGGGCGCGGCGCGCCCGCCGTTCGTCGTTCCGTTTACGGCGCTCCGCCGATTCCGGGTCGGCGGCGCTGTCGGCCGCGGCCCCGTTCTTGTCGCTCGCGGGCGCGCTCGGCGCCTCGGGCGGCTCCGGGGCTTCCACGCCCTCCGCGCCGCCGCCGTCCGCGGCCGGCTCGGCGGTCGCCACCGCGCCCCTGCCGAGTCGGCGGCGGCGCTCCGCCTTCGGCGCCTCGGAGATCGGCGCTTCGGCCTCGACGTCGGCGGCGATTTCCGCTTCGGTCTCGTCGTCTGACGCCAGTTTCGCCACCTGCACGTCGTCGGCGAAGGCCGGCACGGTGCCGCCCTCGACCTCGGCGATCCGCTGGCGTCGCCGGATGAACTGGGGCTCGCGTTCCTTCCAGGCGGTCAGCACCGGCGAGGCGATGAAGATCGACGAGTAGGTGCCGGAGGCGATGCCGATCAGCATCGCGAAGGCGAAGTCCTGCAGCGTCGCCGAGCCGAAGATCAGCAGCGAGAGCACCGCGAGCAAGGTCGTGAAGCTGGTCGCCAGCGAACGGGTCAGCACCTCGCTCATCGAGCGATTGACGATCTGCGAGAAAGCCGCGCGCGGCATGCGCGGCACGTTCTCTCGTATTCGGTCGAACACGATGATCGTGTCGTAGAGCGAATAGCCCAAGATGGTCAAGAAGGCGGCCACCGTCCCGCTCGACACTTCTTTGCCGGTCAGCGCGTAGACGCCGCCGGTGATCAGGATGTCGTGGAAGAGCGCGATCAGCACCGGCACGGCGAATTTCGGCTCGAACCGCAGCGCCACGTAGACGAGGATCACCAGCAGCGAGAAGATCAGCGCCTTGACCGCGGATTCGGCGACCTGGTTGCCGAAGGTCGGCCCGACGCTGGTGCTTTCGAAGCCTTCCTTGTCGACCCCGTATTTCTTCTGCAGGGCGGCTTCGGTGTTCTTGACCTGACCCGGCTGCAGCTGCGCGGACTCGATCTGGAAGACGTTGCTGCCGAAGTGCGGGACCGTCACCTGCTGGATCTCGGCGTTCTTGACGCCGGCTTCTTCGAGGGTCTCCTGGACGCCTTCCTCGTCGGTGGGCTTTTCCAGCGCCGCGGTGATCCGCGTGCCCGACTTGAAGTCGATGCCGAAGTTCAGCTCCTTGGTCGAGAGCGCGATCGCCCCGATCAGGAGGATCACCCCGGACAGGGTGAAGAACCAGCGGCTCGCCCCCATGAAGTCGAAGTGCCAGCGCCGGCCCTCGCCGCCCGCCCCGAGCGCGTTCGGCGAGCGCAGCATTTTCGAGTTGCTCATCGTGCCGAGCAGCGCCTGGGTGAAGACGACGGCGGTCAGCAGCGAGGTGATCGTGCCGACGCCGAGGGTGAAGGCGAAGCCCTTGACCCCGGCGGTCGCCAGCACGAAGAGGATGAAGGCGGTGAGCAGGGTGACGACGTTCGCGTCGACGATCGTCGAGATCCCGCGTTTGTAACCAGCGGCGATCGCGCTCTGCATCGAGCGACCAGCCCGGACCTCCTCCTTTATTCGCTCGAAGATGACGATGTTCGCGTCGGCGGCGACCCCGATCGTCAGGACCAGGCCGGCGATGCCCGGCAGCGTCAGCGTGATCGGGATCAGTTTGATCAGGGCGAAGAAGATCGCCCCGTAGGCGGCCAGCCCGACCACCGCGATCACCCCGAGGAAGCGGTAGTAGGCGAGCAGGAAGAGGATGACGAGAGCGAGGCCGATGATCCCGGCCTTGATCCCGTCGTGGAGGGCCTGCGAGCCGAGCGTCGCCGAGACCTGGGTCTCGGAGATCAGGTGGAGGTCGATCGGCAGCGCGCCGATCTGCAGCGTCGTCGCCAGTTCCTGCGCCTGCGAGAGCCCGTGTTCGCCGGAGAACCCGCCGGAGATCTGGGCCCCCTGGCGGCCGTCGATCCCGTCCGGGTTTTCGAGGAAGTTGATGATCGGGCGACTCTGGACTTCGTTGTCGAGGATGACCGCGAAGTGGCCGGAGAGCGCCGCCGCTTCTTCGGCGCTGCCGGGCGGGCCGATCGACTGAGCCTGGCCGCGCAGGGCGATCTGTCGGGTGACGTTCTGGAAGTTTTCGCGGCCCGCGTCGGTGAATTTGAAGGCGACGTTCGGTTCACCGGTGCCCTGCGCGTATTCCTGCTTCGGTTCGGTGATTTCGCTGCCGGAGAGCGAGTATTCGTCTTTCAGCGCGAACCAGCCAGGTTCGGCGTTTTCGTCGACCTTGCCGCCTTCTTCGGTCGGCTGTTCGGAGACGAGGACGGTCCCGGGCGGAATTTCGACCACGATCCCGTCTTTCGGCAGCGTTTCGCCGGTCGGGCTTTCGTAGAGGTCTTTCTTGGTCGTCTCCGGGCCGGCGAGCAGTTTGTGCGGCGCGGCATTTTCGAAGAGGTAGTAGCGGGTTTTCGCGACCGAGCATTTTTCGCAGTTTTCGGCCGGTTCCTGTTCGGCCGCCAGCAGCGCCGCCTCGTAGGCGTTCGGGTAGGCGCCGGAGAGGATCAGGCCCTTGTTCTCTTCGCTTTTCGGGCTGCGCCCCGCTTCTTCCCACTCTTTTTCGAGCTGTTTCAGCGCGGCGCTGGGCGGCGTCTGCCCGGGGTGCCCGCCGATCGTCCGCTCCGGGCCGAGCAGATTCGGCTCCCAGTCGTAGAAGTAGAGCTGCGCCGTGGTCCCCACCTGTTCGGCGGCGCGGTTGGCGTCGGTGACGCCGGGCAGGCCGACGGTGATGTTCTTCGTTCCGAGTCGAGCGACTTCGGACTCGGTCACACCGAGGTTGTTGATCCGCTGTTCGATGATGCTGATCGACTCTTCGATGTCTTCGCCGGAGACTTCGGTCGCGGTGCCGGTCGGCTGACCTTCGTAGACCAGCTGGAGCCCGCCCTGCAGATCGAGGCCGAGCTTCGTTTCCTTGGTGGCGATGACGATCCCGGAGAGGATCACCAGCCCGACCACGAACAGCAGGACGAAGAGGTGCTGCCGCCTTGAACCCACGGCGCCTAGCCCTCCGGGGTCAGGACAAGCAGAAGCCCGCCGTCGTCGTCATAGGCGGGAAAGACGTCGGCCACCGCCTTGGCCGGAAGATCGCCCTCGGCGTTGACCGAGACGCGCTTGCCGAGCGAGCGCACGCCCCACTCGAGCGAGGTCTCGATCGGATCGGTTTTGCCGTCGCCGTCGGTGTCCGCCTCGGGACCGCCCTCGCCGGGGTCGATCCAGTCGAGCCCGAGCACCTCGCGCACGGGACGTCCGATCACGTCCTCATCGGTCAAACCGGTCAACTCGTAGCTCCCCTTGCCCGCATCGATAACCCGTTCCTGCTGATCGCAGACGAAGAACGCCGCGTTCGGTGCCGGATAATAATCGTCGAGTAGTTCGAATACGAACCCGAACCCACATTTCGAACAACCCTTCGGGCGGCGGCTGAATCCTTCGGTCCGGGAGCCGCTGACCTCACGGTGTCCGCAGTTGGGGCAGATGAAAAACGGCATGGTCGGGACAGGCTAGATGATCGCTCTGCAAGGTGAGTTAAGCGCTCGCGAGCGCTAGAAGAGGCTGGCTGCGCCTTCCGGCGCCGGCAGGCCGAGGTGGTCGTAGGCGCGCTGGGTGAGGACCCTTCCACGCGGCGTCCGTTTCAGCAATCCCTGCTGCAGGAGGTAGGGCTCGAGGACGTCCTCGATCGTGTCCTGCTCCTCGCCGATCGCGACCGCCAGGGTCGAAAGCCCGACCGGGCCGCCGCCGAATTTGGTGGCGACGGTGTCGAGCAGGGCGCGGTCGGCGCGGTCGAGCCCGGCCTCGTCGACCTCGAGCATCGCCAGCGCGTCGGCGGCCACACCGGCCCCGATCGCCCCGGTCCCCTTCACCTGGGCGAAGTCGCGGACCCGCTTCAGCAGCCGGTTGGCGACGCGCGGCGTGCCGCGCGAGCGGGAGGCGATCAGGTGGGCGCCCTCGGCGTCGATCTCGACCTCGAGGATCCCCGCCGAGCGCTCGACGATCAGCGCCAGGTGGTCGGGGCTGTAGTGCTCGAGCCGGTGGCTGACCCCGAAGCGGTCGCGCAGCGGCGTGGTCAGCAGGCCGGAGCGGGTGGTCGCGCCGATCAGCGTGAACGGCGGCAGCGGCAGGGTGACGGTGCGGGCGCCCGCCCCCTGGCCGAGCACCACCGGCAGCTCGCCGTCCTCCATCGCCGGGTAGAGCGTCTCCTCGACGGCGCGGCCGAGGCGGTGGATCTCGTCGATGAAGAAGACGCTGCCGGGCTCCAGCGCGGTGAGGAAGGAGGCGACGTCGGCCTTGCGCTCGAGCGCCGGGCCGGCGGTCTGGACCAGCGGCACGCCGAGCTCGGCGGCGACGATGTTGGCGAGCGAGGTCTTGCCCAGCCCGGGCGGGCCGGCGAGCAGGACGTGGTCGAGCGGCTCGCCGCGCCGGCGCGCCGCCTCGATGAAGATCCCCAGCTGCTCGGTGACCTGGACCTGGTTGACGAAGTCGGCCAGGGTCGGCGGCCGCAGGCTGCGGTCGAGGTCGTCCTCGCGCTGCTCGGCGCGCGCGTCGTGCACGCGTCACCTCGGCATCGACCGGGACGGGCTCGTCGCCGATCCCGGGGGTGCGGATGCGGTTGGCGCCGACACCCACGTCGCCGGCCGGATCGAAGTCGCTCATCGCGCGTGCCCGCCTTGCGCAGCGCGCCGGCGAGGAGCTGCTCGGCGTCTTCGCCCTCGAGCCCGTCGAGCAGCTGCTCGGCCTCGAGCGGCTGGTAGCCGAGGTTGACGAGGCCGTCGCGGGCCAGGGAACGGGCGTCGCCCTCCTCGGCGGCGACGATTGCGGATTCGACCTCGAGCGCCCCGGCGACCTTGTCGCGGAGCTCGACGATGATCCGCTCCGCGGTCCGTTTGCCGATCCCCGGGACCGCCTGGAAGCGTTTGGTGTCGCCCGCGGCGATCGCCCGGAGGAGCTCGCGCGAGCTGCCGCCGGAGAGCGCCGCGATCGCGACTTTCGGCCCGACCCCGCTGACCGAGATCAGCATCCGGAAGAGGTCGCGCTCGTCTTCGGAGGCGAAGCCGTAGAGGGCCAGCGAGTCCTCGCGGGCGATCAGCTCGGCGTGCAGGAAGGTGTCGGAGCCGGCCGCGGGGACCGCCTTCAGGGTCTCGGCGGAGACCGCCAGCCGGTAGCCGACGCCGTTCGCGTCGATCACCACGTGGTCGGGGCGGCGGACCATCACCTCGCCGCGGACGGCGGCGATCATCCGGCCACCCGTGCCGTGAAGGGCGCCTTGCCGGCCGCGACGGGCGCCGTCGAGCGGGCCACCGCCTGGCGCCGGCCTTCGCCGCCGCCGTGGCAGATCGCCACCGCGAGCGCGTCGGCGGCGTGGTCGGGGGTCGGCGGCTCGGGCAGCCCGAGCAGCGTGCCGACCATGCGCTGGACCTGCTCCTTGCCCGCCGCGCCGGAGCCGCAGACCGCCATCTTGATCGCCTGCGGGGTGTAGGCGAAGCAGGCGATGCCGCGCTGGGCGGCGGCCAGCATCGCGACGCCGCTGGCCTGGCCGACCGCCATCGCCGAGCCGACGTTGCGGCCGAAGTAGACCTGCTCGATCGCCAGGGCGCGCGGCTCGTGCCAGGACATCAGCTCGCCCAGCGCGGCGTGGATCCGCTCCAGGCGCCGCTCCATCGGCATCTCCGAGCCGGTCTCGACGACGCCGCCGTCGAGCGCGACCATGCGGTTGCCCTCGACCCGGACGATGCCGAAGCCGAGGTTCGCCGCGCCCGGGTCGATCCCCATCACAACTTGCATAAGGGACTGATTCTGGGAGGAGGACCGGATGCCTCCCCGAAGCGGCTTCGGAAGCCGCGGCGACCTACGCCGCGAGCTCTTCGAGGACCGACTCGGGGATGTCGAAGTTGGCGTAGACCTGGTCGACGTCGTCCTGGTCGTCGAGCACCTCGAGCAGGTCGATCATCCGCTTGGCGTCGTGGCCTTTCAGCTCGACCGTGCTTTTCGGTTCGGTCGCGAGCGTCGCCGACTCGATCTCCACGCCCGCCTCCTCGAGCGCCGCTTTGACCGCGGTGAGGTCGGTCGGCTCGCTGAGGATGCGCAGTTTGTCGTCCTCCTCCTGCACGTCCTCGGCGCCGGCGTCGATCGCCGGCATCAGGTCGTCTTCGCTGTAGCGGTCGCCGTCGACCACTACGACGCCTTTTTTCTCGAAGTTCCAGGCGACCGAGCCGGGCTCGCCCAACCCGCCGCCGTGGGTCGAGAAGGCGTGGCGGATCTCGGCGCCGGCGCGGTTGCGGTTGTCGGTCAGCGCGTCGACCAGGACCGCGACCCCGGCCGGGCCGTAGCCCTCGTAGACGACCCGTTCGATCGCCGCGGAATCCGCGTTGGCTCCGGTGCCGGTGTCGATCGCTTTCTGGATTTTGTCTTTGGGCATCGACGCCTCGCGCGCCTTCTGCACGGCGGTGGCGAGGGCCGGGTTCCCCTCGGTGTCGCCGCCGCCGTCACGCGCGGCGACCGTGATCGCGCGGGCGAGCTTGCTGAAGAGCTTGCCGCGTTTCGCGTCGGCCGCGCCCTTCTTGTGTTTGATCGATGACCACTTCGAATGCCCTGACATACAGGTGTCATTCTATGAGAGGGGGAACGCCTTGGAAATGACGGTGAGGAACTTTGGGCGCAACGTGGCCGCGACGGTGGTCTTCTTCGCCATGCTCCTGGCCGCGTTCTCGCTCTGGACGCTGATCCCGCTGGGCTGGGTCTACATCGGCTCGAAGGTGTCCCACAGCCAGTTCCCGAGCATCGGCCCTTACATGGTCGTGGTGATCGGGATCATCGTCACCGTCATGGCCGACGCCTGGCTGATCGGGCGCCTCAACGACCTCTACGTCCGCGTCACCGGCAGCAACAAAATCGTCCAGACCCGCCCGGGCTGGCTGAAGAGCATGCGCGACGCGGCCCCGGTGCAGAGCGCGGTGACCGTGGTCGAGGCCGTGATGATGTCCTCGGTGCTGCTCGCCGGCCTCGCCCTGATGACCTGGTTCTTCCTGCTGGCAGGCTCGCCGATCCCGAATCGGTAGCGGTTCCGCGCAGCTCGGAATCGCCTTTGCAAATTCACTGTGACGCCGCTTGAAGCGCGCCGGCACAAGTGCTTCTATCGGCTCATGCAGGCGCTGAGCGGCGAGCAGCAGCTGGAGAGGCTGGAGAAGAAAGTGGACGAAGGCTTCGCCGACATGCGGGCCGAATTCAAAGCCGTGCGCGCAGAGACACGGTCCGAGATCCTTGGCGCCAAGAGAGAACTGCGGACCGAGATCCTCTCGGCCCAGAGCAATGCGCGTGCGGATTTTCGGACGCTCATCGCCATCCTCCTCCCGATGTACCTGACGATCATCCTCGGCTTCGCGGCGCTACTCCTCCAGCACCACCCCTGACACTCCGGCGTCGGCGCGTCAGACGACGAACTTGCCGTCCTCCTGCATGACCACGCCGTCGACTTCGAGCTTGCCGCCGAGGCGGAGGTCGCAGACGAGGTCGGTGTGGACCGCCGACTCGTTGGTGCCACCGGACTCGGGGTAGGCCTGGCCGACCGCCATGTGGATGGTGCCGCCGATCTTCTCGTCGAGCAGGACCTCGCGGGTGCCGCGGTCGATCCCGTAGTTCGTGCCGATGCCGAGCTCGCCGAGCGTGCGGGCGCCCTCGTCGGTGTCGAGCAGGGCGACCAGGAACTCTTCGCCGCGCTCGGCGCTCGCGTCGACGACGCGGCCCGCCTCGAACTTGAGGTGGACGCCGGAGACCTCGCGGCCGCCGATCACGGCGGGCAGGTGGAAGCTGACCTCGCCCTCGACCGAGTCCTCGACCGGGCCGGTGAAGAACTCGCCGTCGGGCATGTTGTGGTCGCCGTCGCAGGGGATGAACTTGCGCCCCGCGATGCCGAGCTTGATGTCGGTGCCGGGCGCGGTGATCCGCACCTCCTCGTGGCCCTCGATCCAGTCGGCGAGGCGGTTGCACTCCTCCGAGGCGCGCTTCCAGGCGGTCAGCGGGTCGCCGTCGTCGGCGAGGCAGGCGCCGTAATAGAAGTCCTCGTAGTCGGCCAGGCTCATCTCGGCCTCGGAGGCGTAGGCGCTGGTCGGGAACAGCGTGTAGACCCAGCGGAAGTCGCCGTCGGCGCTCCGTTTCATCGCCCGCGCCATCAGGTCGCCGGTGACCGACTGGCGCAGGGTCTGGCGCTCCGGCGGTACCCCGGAGAGCTCGCGCGTGTTGGTGCTCGCCCCGATCGCGATCCGCACGTCGGCGTTGTCGACCATCCACTCGGCGAACGGGGAAATCCATTCCAGCTGCTGGTCGGAGGCGTGTTTGAAGTAGGCCGCGATCTGCCCGTCGAGGGCGACGTTCAGCACCGGGTTGCCGCCCGCCTTCAGCACCTCCTCGTAGACCGCCAGCAGCAGCGGCGCGGCGGCGCTCTCGCCGTCGATCGAGACGACCTCGCCCTCCTGCACTTTGGTCGAGTAGCCGACCAGGATCTTCGCCAGGTTCTCGGTCCTCGGGTCGCCGCTCATCCTCGTGCCGCCCCTTTCAGTCGATCTTGTCCCCGGGTGTCGGGGTCGTGGGCCTTGGCGATCATCGCCATGAATATCGCGTGGAAGCGCGGGTCGTCGGTCAGCTCGGGATGGAAGGCGGAGGCGAGGACGGACCCTTCGCGGATCGCCACCGGGTGGCCCTCCCAGGCGGCCAGCACCTCTACGCCCGCCCCGGTCCGCTCGACCCAGGGCGCCCGGATGAAGACCGCGCGCAGCGGCTCCTCCCCCGCCCCCGTCACCTCGAGGTCGGCCTCGAAGCTCTGCAGCTGACGGCCGAAGGCGTTGCGCCGCGCCGTCGCGTCGATGAAGCCGAGGTGCTCGGCGTCGCAGACGATCAGCCCGGCGCAGGTGCCGAGGATCGGCCTGCCCGCCTCGTGGTGGGCGCGCAGCGCCGGCTCGAGCCCCGAGGACTCGATCAGCTTCGTCATCGTGGTCGACTCGCCGCCCGGGATGACCAGGCCGTCGAGCCCCTCCAGCCGCTCCGCCGCGCGCACCTCGATCGGCTCCGCGCCGAGCCGGCGCAGCGTCGTCGCGTGCGCCTCGAAGTCGCCCTGCAGGGCTAGCACTCCGACCTTCAGGTCAGCTCCCGCGGTGCTGGAGCAGCGCGTCCTGGGCCGCGAGCGGGCCGATCTCGAGGCCGCCCATCGCCTCGCCGAGCCCGATCGAGGCGGCGGCGACCCGCTCCGGGTCCTCGTAGTGGGTGGTCGCCTCGACGATCGCCGCGGCGCGGCGCGCGGGGTCGGACGATTTGAAGATCCCCGAGCCGACGAAGTTGCCCTCGGCGCCGAGCTGCATCATCAGCGCCGCGTCGGCGGGCGTGGCGATGCCGCCGGCGCAGAAGAGCGGCACCGGCAGGCGTCCCGCGGCGGCGACCTCCTGGACGACTTCCAGCGGTGCGGGAAGCTCTTTCGCGGCGGCGGCGAGCTCCTCCGGCCGCAGCGTCGCGAGCCGGCGGATGCCGCCGGTGATCTCACGCATGTGGCGGACCGCCTCGACCACGTTGCCGGTCCCGGCCTCGCCCTTGGAGCGGATCATCGCGGCGCCCTCGCCGATCCGTCGCAGCGCCTCGCCGAGGTTGGTCGCGCCGCAGACGAACGGCACGTCGAAGGCGAGCTTCTCGATGTGGTTGACCTCGTCGGCCGGGGTCAGCACCTCGGACTCGTCGATGTAGTCGACTTCGAGGGCCTGCAGGACCTGGGCCTCGGCGAAGTGGCCGATCCGGGCCTTCGCCATCACCGGGATCGTCACCGCCGCCTGGATGCCTTTGATCATCGCCGGATCGGACATCCGCGCGACGCCGCCGTCGCGGCGGATGTCGGCGGGGACGCGCTCGAGCGCCATCACGGCGACGGCTCCCGCCCCCTCGGCGATCTCCGCCTCCTCGGCGGTGACCACGTCCATGATCACCCCGCCTTTCAGCATCTCGGCGAGGCCGGTCTTCAGTCGAAACGTCGCGCGGTCGGGCATGACCCCATATTAGGCATGCGCGACGGCGGGCCGGCGCCCGCCCTACTTCAGTTTGTACGCCTTGATGCGGTCCCGGTGCAGGTCTTCATCCCGGGCGTACAACCCGTAGGCGAGCGCCTGCACGAGGGCCATCAGGGCCGTGTTGGAGCGGGTGAAGGAGGGGCTGTTGGACGAGAAGTACAGCGTCATCTCGGCGTGCTCGCCGACCTCGGACATGGTCGCGTCGGAGATCGCCAGGGTGCGCGCGCCGCGGTGCAGGGCGAGCTTCATCGCCCGCAGCAGGAGCGGATGCGCCCGACCCGCCGAAAGGGTGATGACGAGGGTGTTCTCGTCGATCCGGCCGAGCCGCTGGAGGCTCTCGCCGCCGGTCGAGGCGACGATTTCGGCGCGGATGTCGAGCAGGCTGAGGGTGTGGCGCAGGTAGCTGGCGAAGAAGGCCATCTGGTCGACGCCGACGATCACGATGCGCTGCGAGGTGGCGAGCGCCGCGACCGAGTTGTTGACCTGCTCGGTGGTCAGCTTGCGCGCCGTTTCCTCGAGGTTCGAATAGTCGGCGCTGAGCGAGCCCTCGAGCTCGGAGTGGTCGAAGGAGAAGAGCGGGCCGGCGGCCGAGCCGACCGCGGCGATCGTCGTCCGGTACTCCTCGATCGCGGCCTGCTGCAGCTCCGGGTAGCCCTCGAAGCCGAGCGCCTGCGAGAAGCGGACGACGGTCGAGGAGGAGGTGCTGGCGCGGCGCGCGAGCTCCTCGGCGGTGAGGAACGCGGCCTCGTCGAGGTGGTCGACGATGTAGCGGGCCACATCTTTCTGGGAGCGTGAAAACTCTTCGAAACGCTCCTGGATGTAGTCGGAGAGGCTTTTAAGTTGGGGTGATTTCGTCGCGGTCTTGGTCACGGCCGACGTTTTCGCCGGACCTGACGCTTTCCCTTCTGGTTGGATTCGAAGTCAGACATGGAGCCTCCCCACTGATGGGCCAGTTCGACGGCCAGCCGAGTATGCGCTGGAGCCTCCAAGGGGTGACCGAAGAGGGCGACGAGGCCTGGCTGATTCGCGGCATCGCCCGCAAGCTCTACCGCTGCCCCGGTTGCCACGGCGACATCGAGGTCGGCGACGAGCACACCGTCGTCCAATTCGTCCGCCGGCTCGGCGGCACCGACCATCACCACTGGCACCGGGTCTGCGCCGCAGAAATACTGATCCCGGAGCTCGGCAACCTGCGGCGCGTCCCCGCCGGCGAATCGAGCCAGGCGAAGCTCGAACGGCGCGGCCGGGTCCCGGCCGGACGACGACGCAAACGCGGCCGATGAGCCGCCGGCGGCGCCTGCTCGGCCTCTACGCCAGGGTGGGCCGCACGTACCGTGTCTGGGCGCCCTCCCTGATCTTGCTCGCCGCAATCGTCTTCATCCCGGTGGGGCTCCTCGACGCGCTCCTGCACCAGGTGAACACGGATTCCTTGAACGTCACCGAAGGCTTCAAGCTGGCCGCGTTCGTCGGCGCCGCCGGCGCGATCACCGCCGGCGGCCTCCTCGGCGAGGTGTTCTTCAGCGGTGCTGTCGCGATCTCGCTCACCCGTTCCGAAGACGAGCACGCGCCGTCCCTGCGCCAGATCGCAAGCCACATCTCTTACCTGAAACTGATCGCCGTCGACCTCCTCTACGTGCTCACCATCGTCTTGGGATCGTTCGTGTTCATCGTCGGCCTGTTGGTCCCGTTCGTTTACTTCTCGCTCGCCGGGCCGGTGGTCGAGCTGGAGAAGCACAGCGTCTGGGGCGGCTTCACGCGCAGCTTCCGGCTCGTCCGCGGCCACTTCTGGATGGTCGCCGCGGTGGTGGTTCCGATCGAGATCGTCGGCGACCTGGTCAATGACGCGGTCGTCGGCCTCTCCCACAGCCTGCTCGGGCACGGCCTGCTGGCGGCCTGGGTCGGCGAGTCGGCCTCCAACATCCTCAGCACGCCGTTCTTCGCCCTCGCCGTGGTGCTCCTGACCCTCGAGCTGATCCACTATCACGACGGGGATGGGCCCACCTTGAAGCGCCGGCCGGCGCCGATCCAGATGACGGAGGCGGCGTGAACACCACGCTGCCGCTCGCCAACGTCGTCGCCGAATTCTGGAACCAGCACCTGGTCGACCACGACCGCCAGGGCGTCTTCCTGGTGCTGGTCGGGTTCGTCGGCTCGTTCGCCTTCATCCGCATGAGCACCAGGCTGATCCGCAAGGAAGTGAGCTGGTGGCCGGGCAACGTCGAAAGCGAGAGCGGCGTCCACGTCCACCACCTGGTCTTCGGGATCATCACGATGATGGTCGCCGGCACGCTCGGCTTCGCCTCGCTCGGGGCGAGTCCCTGGACCGAGATCTGCGCGTTCCTCTTCGGCGTCGGCGCCGGCCTGACGATCGACGAGTTCGCCCTCTGGGTCTACCTCGAAGACGTCTACTGGGCGGAGGAGGGGCGCAGCTCGATCGACGCCACGGTGCTCGCCGCCTCGCTGATCTTCCTCGTGGTCCTCGGCGCCAACCCGTTCGAATTCAACAACGGCGAAGGCGTCGTGGCCGGGATCGTCTCCTCGCTGCTGCTGATCCTGTTCGTGGCGATCTGCTTCATGAAGGGGCGCCGGCTGCACGGCACGCTCGGCATTCTGCTCTTCCCGCTGGCGATCTACGGCGCCTGCCGGATCGGCAAGCCGAACTCGGCCTGGGCGCGGCGCCGCTACGGCGAGCGCCGCCCGAAGAAGCAGGCGAAGTCCGAACAGCGGTTCCACCCGGGGCGCCGCACCGACCGCTTCAAGGAAGCCTTCCGCGACCTGGTCGGCGGCAAGCCGAGCGAGGGCGTCGCCGGCGTCGCCGAACAGGCGGTCGCCGCGACCCGCGAAGCCGGCCAGGAAGTCCGCGCCGCCGCCGCACGCGTCGTCCACCCCGACGACCCGAACGAGAGCAACAAACGCGACTGATGCGCCACAGACCCCCAACACCTCGGTGTTGACGGGCCGAAAACCTGACTATGCGTCCGGTTTTCGGCCCGTCAGCCGGCGGGGCGCACGGAATTGAGGCGGGCGCGAAGGGCGTCGCGGGTGGCGGGCCACTCGTCGTCGATGACGCTGTAGTAGGCGCTGTCGCGCTGGCCGACGTCGGGGGTGATCTGGTGCTTGCGCATGATCCCCTCGAAGCGGGCCGGGAGGCGCGCCATCGCGCCGCGCGAGCGCTCGTTGCGGGCGTCGGTCTTCAGCTCGACCCGGACGCAGCCGAGCGTCTCGAAGGCGCGCGTCAACATCAGCAGTTTGGTCTCGACGTTGACGCCCGTCCGCCACACCGAAGGGTTGAACCAGGTCCAGCCGATCTCGACCACGCGGTCGTGGCGACGCACCCCGAGGTAGCGGCTCGTCCCGACCAGGGCGGCGTCGGCGGCGCGCCGCACGGCGAAGGTCCCGGTCTCCCCCGGGGCGCCTTCCACGGTCGCGTCGCTCCCCAGGGTCAGGTCGAACCAGAAGTCGAAGAACTCGCGGCTCTTGTTCAGGTGGGCGAGCCAGGCCCAGATCTCGTCCGGCTGCGCCGCCTCCCAGAGGCCGTCGCGATGCTCCTCGGCGAACGGCTCGAGCGTGACCAGATCGCCGCGCAGCGTCGCGGTCAGCGGCCCCTCGATCCCCGGCTCAATCATCGCTCAACCCTAGCCGTGGCAGGCCCGACCTAGACTCGTCGACGGGGATGGGGACGCGCCGCCGACTCGCCACGCTCGCACTGCTGCTCGCCGTCGGCGGGGCGCTCGCCGCGGGGGCCAAGGCCGAGGTGGTGCAGTCGGGGAACGTGCGGGTCAACTTCCACGCGACGTTCGCGCCGCAGGCGCTGCCGCGTGAACGGGCCGCGCCGATCACGGTCGAAGTCGAGGGGAAGATCTCGACCACCGACGGCGGCACCCCGCCGCCGTTGCAACGGCTGCGGGTCGAACTGAACAACGCCGGGCAGATCGACGCGCGCGGCCTGCCCGCCTGCACGGCGGGGGCCCTGCAGTCGACCGACTCCGAACTTGCCCGCAGACGGTGCGGCCCGGCGCAGGTCGGGAGCGGGACCTTCGCAGCGCGGGTCCAGTTCTCCGGCACGCCGATCCCGGTCGACGGCCGCGCCCTGGTCTTCAACGGCGTCGTCGGCGGCCGCCCCGGGATGCTGATCCACATCTACATCGCGCGCCCGGTCCGGATCACCCTCGTGATCCCACTGAAGATCAGCCACCGCGAGGGCAAGTTCGGCACGGTGCTGAACACGAGGGTGCCGAAGCTGGCGGGCGGGTTCGGCTCGATCACCGAGCTGCGGCTGAAGATCGGGCGCCGCTACTCCTACCGCGGCGAACGGCGCAGTTACCTGAGCGCCGCCTGTGCCGCGCCGGAAGGCTTCCCCGGCGCCACGTTCGCGTTCGCGCGCGGCACCTTCACCTTCCCCGGCGGCCGCACCCTTCATGCGGTTCTCACCCGCAACTGCGAGGTTCGCAAGTCCGCCCGCTCGGGGTAACGTGGCCGACAACGCAATCGAAGGGGAGACGACATGAACGATCTTCAGCTCAACCTCAAGCTTCGCCGGGCCACCGCGCTGCTCGCTGTCGTCGCGGCGATCGGTGGTGGCGCGCTCCTCGCCGGCTGCGGGGGCGGCGGCAACAGCACCGGCGGCGGCGTCTCGAGCGAAGTCTCGACGACCGGCAACAACGCCCAGAAGGAAGCCGAAGCTGGCGTCGAAAGCGCCGAACGCGGCATCGAAGAAGGCAAGGAAAAGGCCGAAAAGGGCCTCGAAGAAGCCAAGGAAAAGCTGGAAAACAGCAAGGGCAAGGGCAAGAAGTCCCTCGAAGAAGCCAGGGAAAAGGCCGAAGAAGGCATCGAAGAAGCCAAGGAAAAGGCCGAAGAACTCCTGCCGTAGCGAGAGGGCCCGGCGGCGCGCACCCCGGTGCGCCGCCTCAGTGGGACGTGATGAAGTGGCGGATCACCGCGACCGCGGGCGAGCGAAACGGGAAGTAGAGACTGGAGACGTGGCCGCGGTCGGGGACGACGTAGAGGCTTGAGCGGGGGAAGCGCGCCTGCACCTCGTGCGCCTCGCGGACCGAGGTCACGTCGTCGACCTGGCCCGCGGTGATCAGGGTCGGAAAGCTGCGCGGCGCGCGCCAGTCGCCCGGGATCGCCGGTTCGAAACCGCCCGCGGGCGGTGCCGGCCAGTAGAGGCACGGGGTGAGGCGCGCCGCCGTGGAGAGCAGGTACTCCTTGCGACCGAAAGGCGCGAAGGAGTCGCGCGGGATGCGGCGCACGGCGGCCGATAGTTCGGCGACCCGGCGCGAGAACGGCGCGCTCGCGTCCCAGAGCAGCTTGTAGTCGTTGCATTCCACCGCGATCGCCAGGCCGGAGCTGTATTCGCTCAATTCTTCCCCGGCCGGGCCGGGCGCCAGCAGGCGTTCGAGCCGCTGCTGTTCACCGGCGAGGAAGCGGCGGTCGCCCTGGTCGAGGCTGAGGTAGGAGCGCGGCGCCAGCGTCCCCGCCTCGAGCAGGAAGGAGATCAGGCTCTCGGTCGAGCGGCGCTCACGATGGAAGATCCGCACGACGCGATCGAAGCGCGCCACCGGGTCGCCGCCACACCCGGGCGCGTCGCGGCAGGCGATCCGCAGCCCGTGCAGCCCGGCGGGCAGCAGCGTCCGGTAGTAGGGGTCGTCGCCGGGATAGGCCGAGTCGAGGATCAGGCCGCGCAGGCTGCCCGGGTGGCGGACCGCGTAGGCCTGACCGAAGAACGTCCCGTAGGAGTCCCCGTAGAAGAAGATCTTGCCGAGGCCGAGAGCGCGGCGGAGCTGGTCGAGGTCTTCGGCGCCTTCGGCCGAGGTGTAGCCGGCGTAGCGCGGGCCGAGCTGGTTGGCGCACTCGCCGATCGCGATCGATTCCTGGATCAGCCCGGCCTGCAGCGCCGGGCAGTCGATCGCATCGGAACGGCCGGTGCCGCGCATGTCGTAGAGGACGAGGCCGCGGCGGCGGAGGACCGGGCCGAGCGCCGCGATCAGCGAGGCGGCGTAGGGCTTGGCGGTCGCCGCGTAGCCGGGGCCGCCGTCCATCGCGACGATCGTCCCCAGGCTCGGCCGCGAGGTGTCGCGACGGCCGCGGACCGCGAAGGCGACCTTGGTCTCACCGAGCGCCGGGTCGCCGCGGAGCGCCGGGACCATGATGTGCCCGCAGCGGAAGGGCCGCGGCATCCCGAGGTCGCAGGTGTGAAGGCGAGGGCTCGCGGGGCTCGGCTCGGTTCGCGCTGCGTCCTTTTTGGCCCCTATAGGGGACCAGATGTTGCCTGCGCCGAGCGCCGTCCCCGACCAGCCGCCGAGGACGGTCGCCAGGGCGGCAAGGAGGGCGATCGGGAGGGCGCGACTTCGCACGCGCAGCAGGCTAGCCGTCGCCGACGGTGCCGAGGATCCTTCCCTTGCCGCCGACCCGGACCGCGGCCTTGCCGAGGTCCTCGCGCGAGAGCTCACGGATCAGCCGCGCGCCTTCGCCGCTCGGGTCGGGGACCGGCTGCCCGGCTTCGACCAGGCGGACCGAGGCGATCCGGCCGGAGCGGAAGGCCCCGTCGGGATCGAGGCTGGCGTGCAGCACTGCCGAGGCGCCGAGCACCCCTGACGTCTCGAAGTTGTGGAAGCCGGAGAAGTTGCCGAGGCTGTAGGCGATCAGGCGGCCGCGGTAGATCTCCATGCCCCGCAGGACGTGCGGCCCGGAGCCGAGGATCAGGTCGGCGCCCGCCCGCACCGCCATCTTCGCGAAGGCCTCGGGGTTGCCGCGGTCCTCGCCGAGGTAGGTCTCCTCTTCGCCGGTGACGTGCTGGGCGCCCGAGCCCTCGGCGCCGGCGTGGATCGCGACGACGACGATCGGGGCCTGGCGGGCGGCGCGGCGGATCAGCCTCCGGGCGGCGTGGGGATCGAGCAGCGAGGCGGTGTTCGAGTAGGGCGCGAAGCCGACGAATGCGACCTTCTCCCCTCCCGCCTTCACCACCGTCACCTCACCCGGCAGGCCGTCCTGGGCGATCCCGGCCCGGTGCAGCGCCGCGATCGTCTGTTCCAGCCCCTCCTGACCGAAGTCGAAGGAGTGGTTGTTGGCGTCGTTCATCACCGTGAAGCCGGCGGCGGCGAGGTGGCGCGCGTAGCTGGGCGGCGTGCGGAAGGCATAGCAGGTGCCCGACGGGGCGCCGCCGCACTTGGGCGAGTCGTCGACGTCGGTGAGCGTGCCCTCGAGGTTGCCGAAGACGACGTCGCCGGTCAGCTGCCCCTCCACGTGGTCGAGGTAGGAGCCCGGGTCGGCGGGCAGCTCGGGCGTGTTGCCGAGCATCGTGTCGCCGACCGCGGCGAAGGAGATCCCGGATTCGGCGGAGCCGTCCCCCTTGCCCGGCTTCGCAGGGTGCGCCGCGGCCTCGTGGCCAGTGGTCGTGCCCCCGCCGGCCCCCGGCGAGCGCACGGTCCCGCCCCCGAACAGCCTTTGGGCGACGAAGCCCGCCGCGATGACGCACAGGATCAACCCGGCGTACATCGCGAAAGCCTTGCCGAAAAGCCTCATCCCCGAGGTATCGCACCGCGGCCGGACGGCCGGGAGTCGCCCACCCATAGGATCGGCCGATGCGTCGCAGCATCACCACGGCTGTCGCGCTCGTCCTCGCTGTCGTCGGCCTGCTCGGTTTCGCGACCGGCGCGTTCGTCGCGATCGGCGCCGTCGTCCTCGTGCTTGCCTGCCTCGTCCTCGCGGTGATGCTCGGCATCGGCACAGGCGAAGACGAGACTTGACCCGACCACCGGGATTTTTGCCGACCAAACGTCGGTTAAAGAATCCTTCCCACCGGGTAGAGTCGCGCCCATGCGGAACTTCGTCGTAGCCGCCTGGGAGCGGCGGCGCCACCGAGAACGCGAACTGCACCAGGTCAAGGCCCAAACCGCAGAACACGCCATCGTCGCCATCGCCTCCTCGCGCCCCCTCGCGCAGCAGCCCGGCATCTATGAAGCCTGGCCCGCCGACTCGCCCGAGCTGAACCTCCGCATCACCTACGCGCACCCCCGCCGACAGCTGCGCCTTCGCCCCGAAACCGAATAGCCCGAGCCGCTCCCGCCGCCGTACCCTGTCGGCGTGGAGATCATCGACAGGGGCGACGACGCCGGCCGAGATCTCGTCCAGATCGCCTTCGCCGACACGCGCGAGGAGGCGGCGCTGATCAGCGGCCTGCTCCGCGAAGACGGCATCCGCTGCCTCGCCAGGCAGGCCTCCCTCGAGGGCGGCGCGAGGATGGGCGGCGGCCTCCTCGGCCGCAGCCCGCGCCGCATCTATGTCCGCCCCACCGACGCGGTCGCGGCCCGCAAGCTGATCGCCGAGACGATGGTCGAGGACCCCCTCGAAGAGGAGATCCCCGAATCCGCCAACGCCGCCCACCTGGCCGACGCGGTGGGCCACAAGCCGCGCGACTACTCGCTGCTCGGGGCCTACACCCGAATCTGGCTGGTGGCCTTCGCCGTCCTGGCGATCGTCTTCGTCGTCTTCCTGGTCGTCCACTGAACCAGCGCGGAAAGCGCACAAAGACAGGAGGAAAGCCCGATGAACATCGAATTCGTCACCAGCGTCGCCGTGATTGCACCCGACCCGGCGCGGTCGCGTGCCCTCTACCTCGACACGATCGGCCTGCCCCTCAGCGACGGCGGTGGGTCAGGCTATTTCCACAGCGATCAGGTCGCCGGGACCCGCCACTTCGGGATCTGGCCCCTGTCCCAGGCCGCGCAGGCGTGTTTCGGCGAGGACGAGTGGCCCGAGGGCGTCCCGTTGCCGCAGGTCAGCATCGAGTTCGAGGTCGCCGACATGGACGCCCTCGCCGCCGCGGCCGACGAGCTCAGCGCGGCCGGCCACGAGCTGCTGCACCCGCCTCGTGAGGAGCCTTGGGGACAGACCGTCACCCGCCTCCTCTCACCGGAGGGAGCGATCATCGGCATCTCCTTCGCCCCCACCGTGCACTGAGGGTCGAATCGCGTGCCGCCGACTCGGCGCCGACCCCTGGCCGGATCAGCCGATGTCGACGCGGTCGCGGTAGAGGCGGTCGTATTCCTCGGTGAGGACGACATCAAGCACTCGAGTCTTTGATCGCGTCGATCACGACCTGAGCGCGTTTGGACGCGGCTTCCTCGGGCGCCTTGGCCGCGGTCTGGGCCTCGGTCAACAGTTGGGCTTTGGCCAAGGGGGAGGCCTCCGACAGTGCTCCCACCAACTCGTCGCGCGATGGTTCCGGCTCCGAAGGATCGATCTGTCGTTTGCCCAAGGCCAACGCCTGCTCTTCTTTTTTTTCTTTTTCGGCCTGGTTTTCGGCAAGGATTTCTTCGACAGCGCCTTCGAAAGCGCCTCGATCTGCCTGGGCAAACGCCCACTGCAGTCGCAGGCGCGTGTACAGGTAGCTGCAGAGGAAACCGATCACGAAGAAGCCGACCACCACCGCGATGCCGAAGGCTTTCCCGTCGGGACTGCCGCCGAGGCTCGCTTCGAGTGAGTCGCCGAGATCGCCGATGGTGTGGGTCAGCTGGCCGAACTGCACCAGCCCCACCCCGATGATGATCTTGGTCAGCCAATCCGAGACCTGGGTCAGGTTGGTATTCGGCTGATAGGTCGCTTTGTCGGTCGGAGTGGTCGCCGCACCCTTGGCCAGGTACTGCGGGATCCCGAACAGAAAACCGAGCAGCGCCCCGACCGCGAACGCACAGATTCCGACGATTCCCGCGACCCCCAGGATCGACCAGTCCCAGTGTTCGGCACCCGTGTAGATGATGATCGCGGCCAGTGCCGGCCCGGCCAACGCGATCAGCACCCCCAGCGTGCCCGGTTGGCCCTTTTCGACGGGCAGAACCCTCCCGTCGCCTGCCTCTGGCACCGCTTCTTCCCCTGACATGAGGCGGCAACCTCCCACACCAGCCGGCGACCGTCAAGGAATCTTTGAGTAAACAGCCGGGTTCCTTTTGACGGAAGGGAACGCTGCTATGGGGCGGATTAACCCAACTTGGCTCTGTGATTGACCTGGCGGGTCGGGCGTGTCTAGGAAGTGTCGCGCTTACGCGGATTTGCGCTGAAACGGGACGACGTTGGCGCCATACAGGCGCTTCAGTTCGTCCATCGCGCCGTGGTCGCCGTGCCCGTAGAGATCGCGGACCAGCTTGCCGCCGTCGTTGTGCCCCAGCTGGGCAGCGACGATGCGGTCGGGGATCCCTTTCGTCACGTACAGATAGTGGCCACAGAAGTGTCGGAGCTCGTGAGGGTCGACGTCCCGCCCGAAGGTCGCCGCGATCCGCTGCCAGTAGTGGTTCAGCTTCGACTGGCTGAGCCGCTGGCCGCGCTTGCCGAGGAAGACCCACTCGGTGGAGCGGTCGAGCGGCCCTAGGGCGGCTACCGCCTCCGGCAACAGCGTGATCTCCCGGGTCTTGTTGCCCTTCGGCAAGTCGAGCGAGGTCTTGTAGAGCCGGCGACGGACGAGCACGACCTCGCGATCGAAATCGATGTCGTCCCACTGCAGCGCGAAGACCTCGCCGACGCGCATGCCGGTGTAGGCGGTGAAGAGGACGAAGGCGCGGAACATGTCGCCGTGGTGCTTCTCCGCAGCGTCGGCCAGCCGATCGAGGTCGGCGACGCTGAGCGGCGCAAGGTGCTTGCGTCCCGGGCTGCGTTTCGTCAGGCCGATGAAAGGGTTGCGATCGAGCACGTCGCGTTTGACCGCGTTGTTCAGCATGGTCACGACCGGCGGGAGCGCCCAGTTGTTGGCTCTCCCCCATTCCTCGGCCTCGGTCGGTTCAATGCTCGCCAAGGTCCTGGTGCCGAAGGTTCGGCGCCAGCAGCGGATGGCGCTCTCGGCGGTCGCATAGCTGGACGCCTTGACGCGGGCGGCGTAGCCCTCGAGATAGAAGTCGGCCCATTCGTTGCCGGTGCGGCGCGTGCGCCCCCGGGTCTTGACGAGCCACTGGGCTTCGCGCTCTTTCGCGGCTGCCTTCGTCGGATAGGTGCCGAGCATCTCGTACTTCCCGTCGCCTACGTGGACGCGGACGGCGTACCGGGTGCCCAGCTTCTTGGTCTTGACCTTGCGTATCGCCATCAGGTGCTCCGGACGATGTGACCCTCGGCTTCAAGCCAGCTCGTCGCCTCGGAGACAATAACCTTGCGTCTCCCGGCGACGATCGCGGACGGCATCCCTTCGGTGACGCGGTACTTGATCCAGCGGTCGGAGCAGCCGAGATGACGGGCGAAGTCCGTGACCGGCACCCACGGCTCCAGGGTGGCCACGGCGTTCATGCCGCCCACCGCTGCTCAACCTCCTCGGGGAAAGCGACCAGGAGGCCGGCGATCTCATCCGGCCGGAGGATCCCGATGTCGACGACGTCACCCGCTGGTTCCGGCGACACGACCTCGGCAGCACCGCCCAAGTCGCGCAGCAACGCGTCGCGTCTTTCCACGGCTACGGCTTCGGCCTCCTGTTGACGGCCGGCGAGCCAGAGGCGGGTTGAATCCTCCTCGATCGGCCCGAGGTCGAGCGAGTCATCCGAAAACTGGATGTGGCTGTTCACCCGGTTCACGCCGCCCCCCGGTCTCAGGAGTGGCCCGGGTGCAAGCTCCCAACCCCGCGGCGGAAGAACGGTGCGGCGATCGCGCGATTTACGCTGCCGATCGGTTGCCCGGGCGGTGTGGCAGGACGGCCTGTCGCAATACTTCGCCTGCCCCGCTGCGCTGCGCTTTCCATTGCCACACCCGGCCGCGCAGCGAAGACCGGGGGGCTCGTCAGATCCGGATCCGCCGTCGCTGTCGCCGGAGTCTCCGCCCCGGCTGGACGAGCGGCGAGAGCCCCGCGTGCGACTCGCGCCTCCGTGCGACTCGCGCGCGGCGCCGGAGTGGCGGCCGTGGCTTTTCTGCGCCTCGGCGTGCCGGACAACCTCCGATGACGGCGGAACCACGCCGTATTCGCGCCGACGCTGAGCTTTAGCCGCCTTGATCACCCGTTGGGCCTCCTGCGCATCGTCGGCGGCGGCGAGGTACTCGCGGAGCATCACAGCGGTAGGGCCGTCACCAAGGCCGGCCTCCTCCTCGGTATGAAGCTGGCAACTCGCACGGCGTGCGCGCTCGCACTTCCAGTCGTCTTCGATGAGGCTCATCGGTTTCGGCGAGCCGTCCGCCCAGGTCGTGGCCGGCGAGCCGTAGCAGTCGCACTCATCGAGCAGGCGCTCAAGGGGGGTCGTGGCTGGAATCGGGGACATGCGGTTCCTCCGGAGGTTAGAGACGATCACGGCGGGAGAGAACTTTTCCGCCCTTCACCTACGCGTCACAAGTTTCGGCTGTCGCAAATTTGCGACAAAAAAGAGGCCCCATATAGGGGCCTCTCTTGGTTCAGGCTTCCACGCTGTGGCGGATCAGACATCGAAGCCACCGTAGATAGTAGAGCCGGGTCACCGGCCACATGGCGACCCGGCTACGCGCTCGGCCGCCTGCCGATCTCTCTCCTCCTCGAAATACTCGCTTCGCCATCGTCGGCATTCGCCCAACCCCTTACGGAGCCGGAGTCCTCGCTTGACGAGCCGGGCGATGTCGCTTCTCCGCTGAACCGCCTTAGGGCCATCGCCGCCTTCGTCGGCAAGGTAGATCTCGGTTTCCCCAATGGATTGCTTGACCAACTGCTGCTCATTCTCGATCAGTTTCTGAGCACGATCGACGGCCCAGTAGTCGGAAAGCTGGCCGGAGTCGAGTTCGCGGACGAACTTGATGTGGTCGGCGATCCTCCTTTGCTGGTCGATGAGTTGCCGGGGCTTCGTGCAGTCCCAGAAGCCTTCCGCGAGCGACGTCACGTCGAGGCAAGCCTCGGTGACGATCACCTTGCGGACCTTGCGGCCGAAGTGGGCGGGTCTAGGCATTGGCCCCGACCGCCTCACGGCCTACGTGATGCCCTTCCGCGATGCGCTCCCACTCTTTCGCCGCATCGAGCGCCATCGCCCGATACGGCCTGTCGCGGGACATGTCGACGGCGTGGGCCTTCATTGCGTTCGCGATGCCGGCGGCTCTTTCGCGGTCGATCTCGCATGGCTCCGGCTCGAGGGAGGCGGCCTCCAGCGCCCCGCCGGTTGCCGCTGATGCGACCGCATCGAGATCGGCGCCTTCCAGCGCCGCGGTGAGCGCGTGGTTGTTCAGGTCGAACAGTCGCTCGACCAATCCGAGCGCGTCCGGGTCGAGACGCCCACTGATCCGGTCATACGCCGCGTCAATCTGCGACCTCTCCTCCCTGGCACCGGGGGGGAGCAAACCTCCTCGGACACCCTCGGTGCCAATCCGGGCGATGCTCGGTCCGGGGTCGGCTCCCCTGTCGGCAGCACCAAGAGCAGCGCGGCTCCTCCGCCTACCGCTGCCGCCGACCCCGGATCGCCCGATCTCCTACAACTGGACGAAGCTCCTAGACGGGCACCCAGCATGTACGACGCGTGGGAGGCGGCGTGATCGGTAGCCCGTATACGGACCTCCTACCGCGACTCTCCGACGCGGAGTACCAGGCGTTGAAGGACGACATCGCCGAGCGCGGCTGCCTGGTGCCGGTGGAGATCGACGAGGAGGGGAAGACCCTCGATGGAGCTCACCGTCTACGCGCCTGCGGAGAGCTCGGAATCCAAGCGCCCACCATCACGCGCCGCGGGTTGAGCGACGAAGAGAAACGGGCGCACGCAATCGCCCTGAACCTGCAGCGTCGGCAGCTAAGCCGGGAGCAGCGTAAGGAGCTTCATGTCGAGCTTCGAGCGGCGGGGAGGTCGATTAGGGAGATCGCCGAGGCCAGCGGCGTCCCAAAGTCAACGGTCGCGGAAGACGTCGAGCAGGTGTCCGAAACCGGACACGTGACGGGGCGTGATGGAAAGTCCTACCCGGCAACGAAGCCCAAGCCGGCCCCGGTCATCAGCTTCCCCGAGCAGCCTCAGCACGAGGCGCCGATCACCGAGAAGGAACATAAACGCGCCGAGAAGAAGGCCGCTCGCCCGGCACCGCAGGCGGCCCCACCGATCGCCGCGGCCGGAACCTTCCCCGTTCTCTACGCCGATCCGCCCTGGCGCTACGAGCATTCCGAGACGCCCGACCTTCGCTCGATCGAGAACCAGTACCCGACGATGCCGGTGGAGGACATTTGCGCCCTCGAGGTCCCGGCCGCCGACGACGCCGTGCTCTTCCGGAGTCCTGGCCCGAGAGTTTGCTCGCCCCGCTCTGCGCGGTCCATGCCCCGTTCGCCAGGACGGTCAACTCGATCGTCGTATCTCCGCCCTGAAGCAGGTAGCCGAACACATCCTGGGAGGTCGCCTGTTCTCCGAGGACGGTGACCGTGCCGGAGACATTTTTCACCACGACGAGCTTGGCCGGGGTGTGCGAGGTCGTGTATTCGGATGCCGTCAGACATGCGATCACCCATTTTTCGGTGCTGACGTAGCGTGCCAAGAGGCCGACACGCGTATTCCCCAGGAGGCTCCCGCCCTTGACCACCACCGACGAGAGGGTCGATTCGTAGGACGTGCTCCCCAGGGTCCGGCCCGTCGCCGGCATGTCCAGTGCGGCGACGGGCCGGGGCCGATCCCCTCCTCGCCGACCCTCACACAGGAGGAGCGGGGGTCAGCGGCTCTCGGGCGCGCGATCGAGGAGCGCCCGAAACTTGGCTATTCGTTTTTGACTTTCAGCACCTGAACCGCGTGAGGAGCCGTCACTTTGGCGCCGACGCGGTAATGCGCGAAGAGGCCACGCTGACCGGTCGGGCGCTGGTTTTCACCGAACACCGTCGGCACGAGCTCCACCGCCATCCCGACGCGGTCGACAATTTTGTACGCCGCACCGATGTCGCCGTAGACGAGCACTTTGCTGTTTTTCGTGGTGATGGCGGCCGACATGGTCGAGACTTCCTTGAAGGGCTTACCGAGGATTTTTTCCCGGTCTTCCGACATCAGGGGCGCCTCGTCGGCGTCAGCGGTGGCGACCAAGCGGTGAACGTGATTTCCGAGAGTGTTGGTCCCCAACCAGACCGCGCGTGCCTGCCAGCGCGGCTTCAGCGCTTCCTGAAGCGCGTAGATGTCACCGACCGCGACCAGTTCTTTCGCCGCGGTTTCTTTGATTTCCGTGGCACCCGTGATCAGCCCTTGCGGAATGTGTTCGGCCCCCGATCCGGTGGCGAACACTTCTGCCTCCTTCACCGACTTGGCGTCCGCGAGCAGGGTGGCCATTTCGCCGGAAAGGCCGGGCCAGTCTTCGCCCGACTCGATGGAGAACGGGATCCAGCACGTCGCACGGGTCGGAGTGATTTCCGGTTGCGTCAGGGTCGGCGCACCGTCTTCCACTTCTTCGGCCTCGGCCCCGAACGTGAACCCGACGCCGGCGCTTTTCACGCCCTTCCAGGTCGACGCCGCGATCGTCCGTACCGACGCGAGTTCCCTAATAGGGTTCACGGCCCCGTCGTTGTCCAGCATGATCGTCGGATCCAGGGTGATCGGCACCGCGAAGCCGCCCGTACCGCCTTCGCCGATGGCGAGTGCACGCATCTCCATCGCCGCGCCCACCCGCTGCATGGCACGCGCCTCGTCGGGCGTCAGCATCGACGCGGCGCCGGTCGGGTTGGCGACCTGGCGGGCGAAGGCCCGTTCGTAGTCGGGGTCCGCGACAGCGGCAAGGTACTCGCTGTCGGCACCGAGTTTGTCGGCCTCGATCAGGCTGACCAGCCGGTCACCGGAGGTCGCATCGATCTCACTGGCCCGCGCTTCGACGGCGCGCAGGGCGGCGTCTCGGGTCTCGTTGCCCGTGGTGCGCCGGCGGGTGTCGGTCGGCGTGCCGGACTCGGTGTGGTGAGGATCGGCGGCCAACCCGGTGACGATGTCCCGCTGGGTCGCATCAAGTCCGCGCTTCACGTTGGAGATCCGCTCCAGGGTGCCGTCCTGCGGGTCTTTCTCGTAGTTGGCCCGCAGCTGGTCTAGCTCGCCTTGCAGGCGGTTTCTTTTCTCGTACAGAGGATTCAACCGGTTCATCGGTGTGCCCTTTCAGGGTGTAATTGCGTTGGATCGGCGCCGTATTCCGGTGAACCAGCGGAACGGTTGATGCCGCGTACGGCGACCCGGGAGGCGTGCGCGTGCGAGCAGGCGCAGGCTGCGGGCGGTGCCGCGTAAGTTGGTTTCAGTGTTTGGGGTCGAAGGCGAAGACGCGCCCGTCCGGCGTGATCCCCCGATATTCACTCCGGTGCGCATCGGAGTTCCGAGCGGTCACGGCGACATCGAAGTACTCGGCGTAGCCGGGACGCTCGAGGACCTCGGGCGCGACGCGCGTTACGCCGCGGGTGATCTCCTGCAGCTCGCCGTCTTCCTCGACAAATCCGCTTCGAATTGCCACATGCATTTTCGACATCAGATGCTCCTCAGTTCGGGGTATTCGGTTTCCATCTCGGCCTTCCGCGCGCGGACGCCGTCAAGGTTCGCCTTGGCGATCGCGATCCGATCGGCGAGCGAGTAGTAGGTCGAGAGCCCAAAGCCGGAGACCGTCTCGCCGCGCTGCATCGCAGCGGCCTGGTCGAGATCCAATTCGGCGACGTTGAGTCCGCCATCCGCGTCTTCGAACTGGAAGACGACATGATCCGGTTTGCGGCCCGGCTGGAACTCACCCACGGGTTGCCCCTTGGCGCTGGCGAGCCGTCACGCGGGCGATCACTGCGTTGCGGTTCTCGGTGTAGTAGGCAGCGCTCCTAGCCCGGTCGCAGGCTTTGCAGATCGACTTTCGGCCGCTCGCCTTGCTGCGGTCGCGGGCGAAATCGTCAGGCGGGCCGTCGTGGCCGCATCGGCATTGCATGGTGTCCTTTCGAGTGGGTTGCGGCTTATAGGCGCCGGGGAGAGATTTGTCATGGCGCGGGTGGACGGAGCGGGCGGCTCAAGGGGTTTTGACCCCCCGCCCCCCGCTGCATCTGACGGACGGTCAGATGCTCCGTTCGTCTCGGCCCTTCTACCTACGGGTCACAACTTCGTCGGGCCTCAACCGCTGGGCGCATCGGGTGTGCAGCCAGCCGATGCCGCTCACCTTCTGGATCGCCTGACCCTTGCCGATCCGTCGTCGGCAGCCGGGACACGTACCGCTCCTGCGGGCGAGGGTTTCCGGGTTCGCGAGCACAATCGACATCTCCTTGTGGTCGGGTTCGTGCTGATCTCGGGAAGTCGTCTGCGGCCGGGCCGTCGCCAACCTCGGTCGTGGCCGAGCTACCGCACCGCCTGACAGCGGGCGAGGACTCGGCTTTCCGGCGGGACGGAGGGTCGACGGGGCGCCTTGGGCCTTCGGCCCATCCATCACAGGGGGAGGGCTTGAACAGCAACAGCCCGGTGACCGTCACCTAGAAAGCGATCAGCCTCGGCTCAACCTCGGTCGTGGCCGACTGTCGAGCGCTCAGGGACCGCCGTCTCTCCGCCGCGGCCTGACGGCCTCGGCTCCGGACTGAGCGGCCCGTCCCGAAGGGTTCGAGGACAACGGCTGCTCGGAGGCGCTACTGCCCCTCTGGTCACAGGGGGAGCAGTAGGCCGACGTTCGTCCCGTTGGGACTGAGGTATCCGTATGTCGTCGGCGACGAGGCTCTGCGGCTCCAGGTCGCGCTTTACGCCGCAAGGCGTTACGGGCTGTAACGCCTTTCGCCTCGCCTGCCCTGTCTACCGTGGTAGACACGCGGACGGGGGTTCCGATGGATTCTGGAAGGTTCTCTCCGGATCCCGGCCGCGCAGCACGCGGCTTGGCCCTCGACGGGCCATCTAGGCGGCAGGGACCGCCTGTGCCACCGGTAAGATGGTGGCAGTCGTGTGGAGGTCCCGGCGCCTTTGGAGAGGCAGTTGGCCGGGGCCTCTTTTTCGTTGTGGGAAAGGCGTCGGTGACGCCGAAGTCGTTGATGCCACCGGAGGCGGCGAGGGCGTCTGCGGGGCCTCGGAGACGTGTGTCTAGGTCCGAGGTCGCCGAGTGTCTAGCAAGTGTCTAGGAGCCTGCTCGCCATGCGTGGCGGTGCACCCCTATGCACCCCGCTCTGATGCGGGTCGTGCCTGCGGCAGTAGATGGGGCGGGCTGGACTCGAACCAGCGACCAAGGGATTATGAGTCCCGTGCTCTGACCAACTGAGCTACCGCCCCGGGCCTCGCGCCCGGCGCGCCGTGGCTACTTCGCCTTGGCGCAGGGCTTGAAGACGGAGAGAAGTATGACTTCGCGGGCCTTGTCGGTGCCGTTGCGGAGTTCGATCAACTGCTTGTCGGACATCGTCTCGGCGCCGTTCTGGACGCAGGCGACCTGGACCGAGGTGAGGCCCTTGGATTCGGCCAGTTGGGTCATCGCCGGGATCGTGCCGGCGCGCAGGATGTCGAGCTGCCTGGGCGAGGCGTTCGGGTCGACCACCGGGCGGCCGATCGCCTTTTCGCAGGCCGGGCCGGCGGTCGCGGTGACCCGCGTCACTTTGGCCTCGCGTTCGGCTTCCGGGAGTTCGGAGAGCGCTTCGGCTTCGGCCGGGCTGAGGAGATGCTTCGAGGCGCGGACGACACAGGCGGTGTACCAGTGCTGGTAGGGGAACTGGGCGAGGATCGCTTCCATTTCGCCGTAGAAGCCGTGGACGTCGCTCGGCACCGTGATCGTCTCTTCGTTGCCGACGCTCAGGGTCTGGTCAGCGGAGCCACCGCAGCCGGCGATGGCGGTCGCAAGCAGGGCGACGACGATGGCCGGGAGGACGAAACGCACGCGGACGACGATAGCCGGCGCCGCTAGGCGCTGAACAGCTGGGCGAGGCTGCGGCCGACGTCGGGCGGCTCTTCTTCGCCCTTCGCCGCCGCCGCGGCGCCCTCGGCGAGCGCCTTCGCCGCGTCGGCGATCTGGTGGTCGCGGCCGCCGCGGATCGTGCCGGTCTTCTTCGCTTCGGCGAGGTCGGACTCCATCAGCCCGGCGAGCTCCGCCAGCCGGCGCAGTCCCACCACCCCCGCCGTGCCCCGCAGCGCGTGGGCTTCGGCGCGCATCGTCTCGAAGTCGGTCGTCGCCGTCGCCAGCCCTGCCGCGATCACGTCGCAGCGGCGGCGCGCCTCCTGCGCGAAGGACTCGAGCAGCTCGTCCTCGGAAGCGGCTTTGTCGCTCATTCCCCCACCACCTTTTCCACGGTTTCATCCATCAGCTTCGTCCCGAAAGCCCCCTCGATCGCGGCGCTCACGACCCCTTCGCGGTTCATCGCGAACAGCCACGGTTCGGTCGGAAGGTGAAACCGGCGCACCTGGGGACGCACCCCTTTCGAGGGGTCGTTGTCGTTGTAGATCTCCATGTGGATGAAGTTCGCCTTGCCTTCGAATTCGTGCTGGGCCTGCTGGGCGACATCGACGACGGGCCCGCAGACCCGACTCTGGCAGAACTGGGGGGTTGCAAACAAGAGCAGTATCGGTTCCTTTCCGAGCACTTCCGCGTAGTTGACCTTGTTCAGCGTGTCCGGCGGAATCCTGGTCGTCAGCTTGGCGAGGTCGCCGCCGACGCTCTTCGCGGTCGGCGTGACGATCGTCGGCGCCTTGTCCCCAGGCCTCGGAATCTTTGCGTATTCGCCCACTTCGATGCTCGGAAGGAGTTTCCACCCCACTCCGCCCTTTTCCTTGATCAGGATCGCGGGCCGGTATTCGCCTTCGCCGGCCAGGTCGAGCTCGGTCGAGTAGACGACGCTGGTGACGTCGGCCGTTTCGGTCGTCGTCTTGCCCTGGAACGGCGGCTGCGTCGCCAGCGATTCGATCTTCGCCGGGAACGGCCCGATCGCGGGCTGGTCGAGCGCCTCCGCCTGCGCTTTGCCGAGCAGGCCCTTGTTGCCGGATTTCGATTTCGCGCCGGGCCTCGGGGTGGGGACCTTGGCGTAGTAGATCGCCGCTTCGGCGTCGGTGATCTCGGCTTCCGGGCCGGCCCGAGGAGGCGACTCTTTCGGCGATCGTGAACGGATACCGGTTCGCCCCGGGATAGAAGACCTGCGCTTCCGGCGTCACCTTCAATTCGGTGTGGCCCGTCGCTTCTTCGGAGACTTCGCGCAGCGTCCGCCCTCGCGCAGCGGGGAAGGCGCTCGCGGCGGCGCCGGGCGGCTCTTCCCGGTCTCCGCTTCGCGGTCGACATGGGACGAGGACGACGAGCCGCCGCCACAGGCAGCGAGCGCGAGCGCCGCGTACGCGAGCAGGCAGAAGAGGCCCAGGGCGGAACGGGGGGCGCGCATCGGCGGCATGTTCTCAGAGTCCCGGTCACCCGAGCCGCGCCGTGGCGCGCCCGAGCGGGCCGATCGCAGGTAGGCTGGCCGCGTCGTCGAGCGGAGGGAGAGATGGGATGGCGGAGCGAGCGGCGTTGATCACCGGGGCCTCGGGCGGGATCGGACTGGCGATCGCCGCGGTGCTGGCCGAGGAGGGCTACGGCGCTGACGCTCTCGGCGCGGCGACCGGAGAAACTCGAGGACGCGGTCGCCCATCTGCGCGACGCGGGACACGAGGTCGAGACCGTCGCCGCCAACGTCGCCGACGATGCCGAGCTGAAAGCGGTCTTCGACGCCCATGAGAAGCGCTTCGGCCGCCTCGACGTGCTGGTCAACAACGCCGGGGTCGGGATCGGCGCGCCGCTGGCCGAGATCGAGACGAAATTACTCGACATGCAGCTGGCGATCAACCTGCGCTCGGTGATCCTCGGGACGCGCGAAGGGCTGCCGCTGCTGCGGGTGGCGGGCGCCGAGCACCGCAAGGCGCTGATCGTCAACACCGCCTCGATCGCCGGCAAAGCGGGTCAGCCCTGGCTCTCGATCTACGGCGCGACGAAGGCGGCGGTGCTCAACTTCAGCGTCGCGACCGAGCGCGAGGTCGGCGGCGAGGGAATCGCCTGCACGGCGCTCGCGCCCGCCTTCGTCGACACCGCGATGACCGACTTCGTCAAGGGCGCCGTCCCCGCCGAGGAGATGATCCGCCCCTCCGACATCGGCGAGGCGGTCCGCTACCTGCTGAAGCTCTCCCCCAACTGCCACATCCCCGAGATCGTCTTCACCCGCCCGGGCGAGACGATCGGCGCGCCGCTAGTGCGGATCCTGGTCGCCGCCTTCGGCGACCCCGGCCACGTCTTCCCGGCGATCGCCCTGGGACGAGCGCTGGCGCGGCGCGGGCACGAGGTGACGATCGAGACCTGGGAGGAGCGCCGGGCCGCGGTCGAAGGCGCCGACCTCGATTTCGCCGCCGCCGAGGAATACCGCACCTTCCCGCCGCCCGCACCCGACACCGACGACGGCCGCCACGCCGCCGACGCGGCGCGGGCGCTGCTGCCGCTGCTCGAGCGGCTCGACCCGGCGGTCGTCGTCAGCGACATCCTCACCCTCGCCCCGACCCTCGCCGCCGAGGCCGCCGGGGTGCCGCTGGCGACCCTGGTCCCCCACATCTACCCGGTGGTCGAGCCGGGGCTCCCGTTCTTCGCCGTGGGACTGCGGGCGCCGCGCACGCCGGTCGGGCGGGCCGTCTGGAAGGCCGGGCAGCGGGCCCTCGATGTCGGCCTCGAGCGCGGCCGCCGCGACCTGAACGGCCAGCGCGAGCGCCTCGGCCTGGCGCCGCTCGATCGCTTCCACGGCGGGATCAGCCCCGACCTGGCGCTGGTCGCGACCTACCCGCAGCTCGAGTACCCGCGCGCCTGGCCCGCCTCGGTCCACGTCACCGGGCCGATGGCCTTCGAGGTCCCCCACCCGGAGATCGAGCTGCCGACCGGTGACGCCCCCCTCGTCCTCGTCGCGCCGAGCACCGCCCACGATTCCGGCAACCACCTGGTCCGCACCGCGCTGGCGGCGCTCGCCGACGAGCCGGTCCGCGTCGTCGCCACCACCAACCGGGTGCGCCCGCTGGGCCCGGTCCCGGTCCCTGGCAACGCCGTCCTGGTCGACTGGCTGAGCTACAGCCAGCTGATGCCGATCGCGGCCCTGGTGATCTCACATGGCGGCCACGGGACCGTCGCGCGGGCCCTCGGGGCGGGCGCGCCGGTGCTGATCTCGCCGATCGCCGGCGACATGGGTGAGACCGCGATGCGGGTCTCCTGGGCCGGCGCCGGGCTCTCACTGCCCTGGCGCTTCTGCCGACCCGGCCCCCTGCGCTGGGCGGCCGGCCGCGTCCTCGCCGACCCGCGCTTCGCGGCGCGCTCACGCCAGATCGCCGCCTGGGGAGCAACCCACGACGGCTCCGACCGCGGCGCCGAACTGGTCGAGGAGCTGGCGCTCCGGCGAGCCTCAGTCCTCTGACGCCGGAACCGGTTCGAGCCTCTCGGCGAGACCGGTGAGGGCCCCGTGCCACTTCGACGTCGTCGGCAGTCGGCCGGCGTGGTAGCGGGCCGTGGCCGCCATGTCCGCCAGGGCCATGTCCTCGCGTCGCTTCACCTCGGCCTTCATCATCGGCTTGGGTGCGGCCATATCTCACTGCTCCTTCAGGTTGGGCACGTCTCCATCATGACGCGCTCCCGAAACCTGGCCACGATGAGGCTCCGGGGGTGGGACTCGAACCCACAACCCTTCGATTAACAGTCGAATGCTCTGCCGATTGAGCTACCCCGGAACGGCTGCGGCCGGGCGAGCCCGGACCGGCTCGCAATTTAGCGGGTCAGCTTCCGACCCGCTCCATGTGTTCGATCCGGTGCTTCAGAGCCACCGCTTCCCGACTGAGCCTGGCGCGCCGCTCGTAGTCTCCGCGGGTGCCGGCCTCGGCGATCTCGGCTTCAAGCCGTCGCAGGTCAAGTCGCGCGAAATTGTTGTCCATCGACTCCTCCGAGGCAGGCTCCTCGCGCGCAATCATCACCAGTTCGGTGATCAGCGCGGCAAGCGGACCGTTGTCGCGTGGCAGATGCCCGGCTGGATCCTTGGGATGAGCACGAAGAAAGTCCGCCGCCTCATTTCCGGTGGGCGAAAGGTGCCCCGCACCAAGTCGCCTCAAGTACGCGGCACCCGGCTCGGGCAGCGCGATACACATGGCAAGCAGCGACCTCTCCCAACGTTCTCGCGCGGTCAGCTCTGCGGGACGGGGGGCGGGCGCCGACTGTGGCCGGTCACCAGGGGTCGCCTCACCACGGACCCCCGGCGCCGCCGCGCCGCGCCGTTCGTCGCCACCCCCCGCGCCCGGGCCGCCGGTGGCCCGGGTCGAGGCGACCACCCGTCCCATCACCATCGCGGGCTCCAGATCGAGCCGGTCGGCCACCCGCCGCACCAACTCCGACTGGCTCGCCCCCTCGCCCATCCCGGCGAGGATCGGGGCGACCTCGGCGAGCGCCTGGTCGCGCTCGACCGGCGAGGAGACGTCGGTGCGGTCGAGGACCAGGCCGACCTGGAAGTCGGTCAGCTCGCCGGCGCTCCTCGACCAGCTCGCGGAAGCGCTCGGCGCCCCCCTCTTCGGCCATCAGCTCGGCCGGGTCGACGCCTTTCGGCATCGAGGCGACCCGCAGGCGCATCCGCCGGCCGCCCGCGACCCGCTGCGCCCGCAGCATCGCCTCCTGGCCGGCCGAATCGGCGTCGAGCGCCAGCACGACCTCGTCGACGACGCCGGAGAGCGTCGCCACCTGGTCGGGCGTGATCGCCGTCCCCATCACCCCCACCGAGCCCTCCAGCCCCGCCTGGTGCAGGGCGAGGACATCGGTGTAGCCCTCGACCACCACGGCGCGGTTGGCTTTGGTCATCGCGGCGCGGGCGCGGTCGAGCCCGTAGAGGATCTTCGACTTGTGGAAGAAGTCGGTCTCGGCGGTGTTGACGTACTTGGCGCCCTGGTCGGAGCGCATCGCCCGCCCGCCGAAGCCGAGGGTGCGGCCGCGCGCGTCGCGGATCGGGAACATGATCCGCGAGCGGAAGCGGTCGTACTCGCCACCTTGGCGCCCCTTCTGGATCAGCCCGACACCACGCAGCTCGTCGACGTTGAAGCCCGCCCGCTGGCCGGCGACGAGGATCTTGTCCCAGGCGCTCGGCGCGAAGCCGACGCCGAAGTCGCGCAGCACCGACTCGCCCAGCCCGCGCTCGGCCAGGTAGTCGCGCGCCTTGCCCGCCTCCTTCGACTCCCAGAGGTAGCTGGCGTAGTAGAGCGCGCTGCGCTCCAGCAGCTGCTGGAGACGGCGCCGGCGCTGGCGCTGCGCCTCGGCGCGGGGGTCCTCCTGCTCGCGCTCCAGCTCGACCCCGTAGCGGTCGGCGAGCAGCTCGACCGCCTCGGCGAACCCGAGCCCTTCTTTCTCCTCGACAAACTTGATCACGTCGCCGCCGACCCCGCAGCCGAAGCAGTGGTAGAGCTTGTCCTGGGCGTCGACCGAGAAGGACGGCGTGCGCTCGTCGTGGAACGGGCAGAGCCCGACCCAGCGGGCGCCCTGGCGGCGCAGGTCGGTGTGGGCCGAGATCACCTCGACGATGTCGGCGGCACCCTTGACCCGTTCGAGGCTCTCGGTCGAGATCAGCGCCATCGCGCGCTCGCCTTCATCTAGAAGCGCGCCGCCTCGGGGATCGCCAGGTCGGTGAAGCGGGCGATGCAGTAGCGGTCGGTCATCCCGGCGATGTAGTCGGTGACCCGCTGGGCGGTGTCGGCGCTCGGGTCGAGCGCCGGGATCACGTCCGGGTTTGCCAGGTAATGGTCGAAGAGCCCGGTCATCGTGCGCTCGACCCGGGCGTGCTCGCTGCGCGCGGTCGGGCCGAGGTAGACGCGGTCGAACATGAACTTGCGCAGGCGCAGCATCGCCATCCCGATCTCCTCGCTCTGGACGATGTCGCCGGCGTCGCGGGAGCGCTCGACGATGTCGCCGACCAGGGTGTCGATGCGGATCGAGCCGGTCGGGCCGAGCAGCTCGATCTCGGCGGCGGGGAGGTCCTCGGGACGGAGGATCCCGGCGCGGAGCGCGTCGTCGATGTCGTGGTTGATATAGGCGACGCGGTCGACGAGGCGGACGATCCGCCCCTCCAGCGTCGCCGGCTTGACCGGGCCGGTGTGGTTGAGGATGCCGTCGCGGACCGGCGCGGTCAGGTTGAGGCCGACCCCGTCGCGCTCGAGCACGTCGACCACCCGCAGCGAATGCTCGTTGTGCTTGAAGCCGCCGCCGGTGCGCTCGCGCAGGCAACGGTCGAGCGTATCCTCGCCGGCGTGGCCGAAGGGCGGGTGGCCGAGATCGTGGCCGAGCCCGATCGCCTCGGTCAGGTCCTCGTTCAGCCCCAGCGCGCGGGCGACGGTGCGGGCGATCCCGCAGGCCTCGAGCGTGTGGCTCAGCCGGGTCCGGTAGTGATCGCCCTCGGGCGCGACGAAGACCTGGGTCTTGTGCTTCAGCCGACGGAAGGACTTCGAGTGGACGATCCGGTCGCGGTCACGCTGGAACGGCGTGCGCAGCGGGCTGTCGGGCTCGGCGACGGCGCGCTCGGCCGGATACGACCGCATCGCGTGCTCGGAGAGGAACTCGTCCTCCCAGGCCCGGACGCGGTCCTCGAATGCGAGGGTGGCGGGCATCGCATCGATCTTAGGGGCCGTCGGGCGACCTCTCCTATGCGGCGGCGCGAAGTTGGACATGCGCGTGGTGCTCGAGGGTCTCTCCCACCGCCCGCTCGACCTGGCGCAGGGCGGGCGGCTCGGCGGCCGGCGCCTCGATCAACGGCTTCGCCAGGGCGTCGACCATGAAGCGGTGCGCTTCCTCGGTGAGGGCGAAGGAGCCTGCCTCGCAACTGGCGCAGACGACGCCGCCGGAGGCGCCGGAGAAGCCCGCCAGGTGCTCGGCCTCGCCGCAGTTGGCGCAGGAGGCGAGCTCCGGGGAGAAGCCGGCGACCAGGGCCAGCTTGAGGCGGAAGGAAAGCGCCACTTCGAGGCTGATCGACCGTGGCTGCCCCGGTTCGTCGAGCAGCGAGAGGTAGCGGCACAGCAGGTTGTAGGCGGGCAGGTTGGGGTCGGTGGAGTCGAGCAGCCGCAGCACCGCGTCGCAGGCGCGGGCGCCGCAGCCGATCGCGGCCCCGTCGGAGCGCAGCCGCGGGTAGCCGTCGACGGTCGCGACGTTGGTGACGGTCATCAGGTCGCTGCGCCCTTGGTGGAGGACGAGGTCGAGGCGGAAGAACGGCTCGAGCCGGCCGCCGAAGCGGGATTTCGGCTTACGGGCGCCCTTTGCGATCGCCCCGAAGCGGCCCAGCGTCGGCGAGTAGAGGTGGAGGATCCGATCGGCCTCGCCGTACCGGATGCTCCTCAAGACCACCGCTTCCGTCTTGACCGTAGATCCCGCCATCGAACGAAGGATGCGGGACGGACCGGACGGAACACGCGCGAGATCCGGGTTCCCGCCAGTGCGTTCGCACTTTCCCGTAAGGAGTACGGCTAACTGCGAACGCGCTTTTTCGCGCGGCGTTTGGGGCGGCGGCGCAGTTTGACCTGGCACTGCGGGCAGAAGTAGGTGGACCGGCCGGCGACGACGACCCGCTCGACCACGCCGTCGCAGTCCTCGCCCGGGCACGGCTCGCCCTCCCGGGTGTGGACGAGGAAGCGCTCCTGCATGCGGCCCTTCTCGCCGCGCCCGTCGCGGTAGTCGTCGATCGAGGAGCCACCGGCGTCGATCCCGGCTTCCAGCGCGGCGACGACGCCGTCGCGAAGCGCCGCCCAGTGCTCGGGCTTCATCGACCCGGCCGGCGAGAGCGGGTGAAGGTGCGCCCGGAAGAGCGCCTCGTCGGCGTAGATGTTGCCGACCCCGGCGATCCCCGACTGGTCGAGCAGGAACGACTTCAGCGGCGCCGTCCGCCCGGCGGCGATCGCGCCCAGCGCCTCCGGGGTGAAGTCCGGAGAGAGCGGCTCGATCCCGAGCCGTGAGAACCGCTCCGGCAGCTGGTCGTCGTCGATCAGGAAGGCCTCGCCGAAGCGGCGCGGGTCGGTGAACCAGAGCTCGCGGCCGTCGTCGAGCACGAAGCGGGCGCGCAGATGACGTTCCTCCGTCGTGCGCTCCCCCTGGTAGAGCAGGCGCCCCTCGGCCGGGTCGAGGATCTCGCCCTCGCCTTCGACCAGGACCAGGTTGCCGGTCATCCGCAGGTGCATGACCAGGGTCTGGTCGCCGTCGAGGTCGAGCAAGAGGTACTTGCCGCGCCGTCCCAGGCCCTGGATCGTCCGCCCGTCGACCTGCTTGCCGAGCTTCTGCGGCGACACCGGTCGCGACCAGCGCGCGTCGCGCACTTCGAGCCGCTCGATCGCGTGCCCTTCGAGCTCTGGCTCGAGCTGGCGGGCGACGGTCTCGACCTCGGGCAGCTCGGGCACGCCCGAAGTTCTACCCGACCCGCGTTCGCACTTCTCTTCGCTATCCGACGATTACTGCGAACTCACCGGCGGGGGCGGCGCTATTCCTCCTTGGCCCGCGGGTGCGCCTCGTAGTAGACCTGCTTCAGGCGGTCGCCGGAGAGGTGCGTGTACATCTGGGTGGTGGCGATGTCGGCGTGGCCGAGCATCTCCTGGACGGCGCGCAGATCGCAGCCGTTGGTGAGCAGATGGGTGGCGAAGCTGTGACGGAGGGTGTGCGGGCTCATCTTGCCGTCGAGGCCGACCGCGCGGGCGTGGCGCTGGACGATCTTGTAGAGGCCCTGGCGGGTCAGCGGGCCGCCGCGGAAGTTGAGGAAGAGGCGCGGCTCTTCACGGCCGTGGAGCAGCTCGGGGCGGCCGCCGCGCAGGTAGGCGCGGATCGCCGCGATCGCCTGCCGGCCGAGCGGCACCAGCCGTTCCTTCGAGCCCTTGCCGCGGGCCCGCACGAACCCCTCGTGCATGTCGATGTCGGTCATCTCGAGCCCGATCACCTCCGAGGCGCGCAGCCCGCACGCGTACATCACCTCGAGCAGCGCCCGGTCGCGCAGCGCCGTCGGCTCGGCGCCCTGCGGCGCCGCCAGCAGGCTTCTGGACCTCCGGGTAGTTGAGGACGTGCGGCAGCTTCTTCGAGCGCCGCGGCGCCGCCAGGCTGGCGGTGGGGTCGTCGCCGATCAGCTCGTCGCGGCGCAGGTGCTTGTAGAAGGAGCGCAGGCAGGCGGCCTTGCGGTGGATCGTCGCCGAGGAGCAAGGCGCCCGCTCGGGGCTCCCGGTCGCCAGCTCGGCGAGGAACTCGCCGACTTCGGCGGGCCGCGCCTTCAAGGCGTCGAGGTGGTGGGCCGAGAGGTACTCGCCGTACTGGAAGAGGTCGGTCCGATAGGCGTTCAGGGTGTTGCGCGAAAGCCCGCGCTCGAGCTCCAGGTAGGAGAGGAAGTCGAGGGTCAGCGACTTGAACCGCGCGTCGGCGCCATCTTCGGCGGGCGCGGGAGCGATCTCGGGTTTCACGGCGATGGCCATGACGGGATGTTCGGTTCGCCCCTGTCTAAACCTTTGGGCGCAAGCGACCGTGCGCGGTCGACCTGACCGGCGCTATGGGTGGGTAGGGACGCCCGCGACCAGCGCCCCGGCCGCCAGGGGGGCTTCGAAGAAGAGCGGGTCGTCCGCCAACTGGCGCCCCATCGTCGATGCGGGCAGCCCCGAGGAGGCGTAGCCGTCGAGATCGACGGGGGCCTGCTTCAGGCGGTGGCGATGGCCGCTCGCGGTTTCGATCTGGGACGCGGCGTCGGTGGCGCCCTCCGGCACGGCGACGTCGACCGCGGCGAGCAGCAGCTCGAGGAGGGTGGCGGTGTGGTGGCTCAGGCCGTGGTGGCGCTCGCGCGGGTCCGAGGAGGAGAGGCGCGGGGAGATCAGGGTCGGCAGGCGCAGCGACAGCGACGCGTGGGCGCTGTCGAGCGCCGGCCATGCCGCCGTGGCCGAACTCGCTGTCGGAGCCGATGATCCCGGGGCCGGGGCCGACCAGGACCGCGTCCCAGCCAAGCGCCGTCGCCGCGGCGTCCAGGGCGCCGACCGTGCTCAGCGCCTCGTGCTCGCCCCCGTAGGACGGCGCCGCGGTGATGTGCCCGCAGAGCAGCCCGCGCTCGGTGAGCTCGACCACGTCCCGCGATAACGAGCCCGGCAGCGCGCCGCCCGCCGTCTGCACGTAGCCGACCCGGATCCCCGGCCGCGCCTGCGCTGCCGCCCAGGCCGCCGGCGCCAGATGCCCGTGCAGGGGAAGGACCGCGACCGGGATGTCCTCGCGGGCGGCCGCCGAGGCGCCCGCCCCCTCCCCGCCCGGCTCCAGGTGCGGCAGGCCCTCGACCGGCTCGACCGGGTGCTGCAGCGAGCTGTAGTTCAGCTTCATCACGTGGGCGTCACCATCCACCCCGCCGCCGAGCCCGCGGGTCAGGTTCACGTGGACGACGTCGAAGCCGCCCGATCCCAGCCCGAGCTCGAGCGCCGCCGCGTTGACGACGACCTCGTCGCCCTCGCGCATCGGCCCGAGCAGCACCTCGTCGGCCCAGGCCGGTCGCCGCTCCCCGTCGATCTCGACGACCAGCGGCGCGGCGGAGACGACGACGCCGCGGCGCAGGTCAAGCCTCCCGCTCACACCCGGCCCCCTCACGCCCGGGCGAGGATGCCCTCGCAGACCTCGAGCATCTTGTCGAGGTCGGCGGCGGCGACGTGCTCGCCGGCGGTGTGGACCCCGTCGGGCCCGTTGGCGAGCAGGACGCTGTCGAAGCCGGCGAGGCGGAAGACGTTGGCGTCGCTGCCGCCGCCGATCGCCTCGCGGCGCGGCTCGACCCCGGCCGCCCGCAGGCTCTCCTCGGCCAGCGCCAGCGCGGTCGAATTGGACGGCACCTTGTAGCCGCGGAAGAGCTCTTCGACCCGCACGTCGACGTCGCAGCCGAACTCGCTGGCGCCCCAGGCGCAGGCGTCGGCGATCTGCCCGGCGACAGCGGCGGCGCGCCCGGCGTCGAGGCTGCGCGACTCGGCGTGGATGCCGCAGTGGCCGGCGACGACGTTGCCCGAGGTGCCGCCGCGGATGATCCCGACGTTCGCCGTCGTGCCCTCGTCCAGCCGGCCCAGCGGCATCCGCCCGATCGCCGCCGCGGCGGCCTCGATCGCGCTCGACCCGTCCTCGGGCCGCACCCCGGCGTGCGCCTCGACCCCGACGAAGTCGGCGAGGATCTTCTGCTGGGTCGGCGTCGCCGTGATCACCTCGCCGACCGGCCCGGCGTGGTCGAGCACGAAGCCGATCGCGGCGCGCAGCTTGTCGATGTCGAAGGCCTTGGCGCCGCGCAGCCCCTGCTCCTCGGCGACGGTGAGGACGAGCTCGATCCCGACCGGCGGCGTCCTCTTGACCCCGCGCCGGACCAGCTCCATGAAGACCGCGACCGCCGCCTTGTTGTCGGCGCCGAGGATCGTCTCGCCGGCGCTGCGGAAGACCCCTTCGTCGTTGACGACCTCGACCCGGCCCTCGTGCGGGACCGTGTCGATATGCGCGCAGAACATGACGAACTCGTCACGCTCCCCCGGCACACGCGCCAACAGGTTCCCGGCCCCGGCTTCGGCCGGCCCGGCGGCGTCGTCCTCCTCGACCTCCAGCCCCAGCGCGCTCAGTTCGGCGGCCAGGGTGTCGGCCACCTCGCGCTCCTCCCCGGTCGGCGAGCGGATCTCGCAGAGCCGGGCGAAGGTGTCGTAGAGCCTCTCGTTCCCCACCGGCGACAGGCTAGCCGGGGCGGCGGCGCGGCGCGGTCGGCGGGCCGCGGGCTAGCGGCGTTCGGTCGAGCGGCTGATGCCGATGTCGATGCCGTCGCCGTCCGGTTCGGCGATCGCCCCGCCGTCGGCGGGGTGTTCGCCCGCATGGGTGGCGGCGGCGCCGACGAACTCGCGGAAGAGCGGCTCGGGGCGGTTGGGCCGCGAGTTGAACTCGGGGTGGAACTGCGAGGCGACGAAGAACGGGTGGTCGGGCAGCTCGATCATCTCGACCAGCCGCTCGTCCGGCGAGGTGCCGCCGGCGACCAGGCCCTCGTCTTCGAGCCGGCGCCGCAGTTGGAGGTTCACCTCGTAGCGGTGGCGGTGGCGCTTGTAGATGACCTGCTCGCCGAAGATCTCCCGCGCCCGCGTCCCCTCGTGCAGTTTCACCGGGTCGGCGCCGAGCCGCATCGTGCCGCCCAGGTCGCGCAGTTCTTTCTGTTCGGGCAGCAGGTCGACCACCGGGTAGGGCGTCTCGGGGTCGAACTCGGAGGAGTTGGCGCCGTCCATGCCGACCACGTGGCGGGCGAACTCGACCACCGCGATCTGCATCCCGAGGCAGATCCCCAGGTAGGGGATCCGGCGCTCGCGGGCGATCCTCGCCGCCTGGATCTTGCCCTCGATGCCGCGCTCGCCGAAGCCGCCGGGGATGAGGATCCCGTCCAGTCCCTCGAGCAGGTCCGGGTCGAGGTTCTCGGAGTCGACCAGGTCGATCTCGACGTTGACGCCGTGGTGGATGCCGCCGTGCTCGAGCGCCTCGATCACCGACTTGTAGGCGTCCTCGAGCTGCACGTACTTGCCGACGATCGCGATCCGCACGTTGCCGGTGGCGGCGTCGGCGCGCCGCACCATCGCCTCCCACTCGGTCAGGTCGGGCGAGGGCGCCTCCATCCCGAAGTGGTCGAGGACCAGGTCGTCGACCCCCTCGGCGCGGAAGACGAGCGGCACCTTGTAGATGTTGTCGACGTCGTGGGCGGAGATCACCGCTTCGACCGGGAGGCTCGCGAACAGCGCGATCTTCTCGCGGATCTCGCGGTCCAGCCGCCCCTCGGAGCGGCAGACCAACGCATGCGGCTGGATCCCGATCCCGCGCAGCTGGTTGACCGAGTGCTGGGTCGGCTTCGTCTTCAGCTCGCCCGCGTGCCCGACGTACGGGACCAGGGTCAGGTGGACGAACATCGCCCGCTTCGGGCCGAGATCGGTGTAGAGCTGGCGGATCGCCTCGAGGAACGGCAGCGACTCGATGTCGCCGACCGTGCCGCCGATCTCCGTGATCACGAAGTCGACCGCCTGGGACTCGGCGACGATGAGGATTTTCTGCTTGATCTCGTTGGTGATGTGGGGGATCACCTGCACCGTCGCGCCGAGGTAGTCGCCGCGCCGCTCGCGCCGGATCACCGAGTTGTAGACGCCGCCCGCGGTGACGTTGGACGCCCGCGAGGTGTTTTCGTCGGTGAAGCGCTCGTAGTGGCCGAGATCGAGATCGGTCTCGGCGCCGTCCTCGGTGACGAAGACCTCGCCGTGCTGGAACGGGCTCATCGTCCCCGGATCGACATTGATGTAGGGGTCGAACTTCTGCAGCTGGACCCGGAAGCCGCGCGAGACCAGCAGACGACCGATCGACGAGGCGGCGATCCCCTTGCCCAGGGCTGAAACGACACCTCCGGTTACGAAAATGAAACGGGTGTCGCCTTGCGTGGTTGGGCTCATGCTCTGCCGAGCGAGTCTAGCCAGCGCAGGGGCGGAACCCGTTCGATCGTCGCCGAGATCGAACGTAACTCCCCATAAACCGTCAAAACGAGCACGATTCCCAGGGCGATCAGACGGGCGTCCTGTGAAAGGACGGTGAGCAGCCAGACGCCGGCGATCGCCCCGATCAGGTTCGAGCCGGTGTCGCCCAGCATCGCCCGCTCACCGAGCGTCAGCCAGGCCCCGACCAGGACCGGCCCGGCGAAGATCCCCAGCAGTTCGATCGGCGCCAGGGTCGAGGCGAAGAGGCAGAGCGCCCCGCCGAGCAGCGCCAGCGCCTTCTCCGCCCGCCCCGGCCGCAGGTCCAGCAGGTTGAAGAGGTTCGTGGCGAGCACGAGCAGCACGACGTCGGCGATGTAGCGCCAGGTCTCGAGCCCCTGCCCGGAGACGACGTAGGCGGCCAGCGCGAGCGCGCCGATCGCCTTGATCGCGCCGGTCGAGAGCCGCCCCTCGCGGAGCGCCCCCCAGTGGCCGCGCCAGCCGCGCGGCGTCGCCGCCGCCTCGCCCTGGCCCAGCGCGTCGTCGAGGAAGCCGAGGAAGGCGATCCCGAGCAGGTACGGCAGCCAGCGGCGCAGTTCGGGCTCCAGCAGGTCGAGGCCGGCCCGATCGTTCAGCACCGCCAGCGGCGCCAGCGCGACCAGCGCGACCGTCGCCAGGATCGCCCCCAGCGGGAAGGCGAGCGCCGCGCCCCGGTAGTTGGTGCGGACCAGCCCCGCGTCGCGGAGGCCACGCGCCCCGGCCGGCAGCATCGGCACCGCCAGGGCGATCGCGAGCGGGAATCCCACCCAGTACACGGCTCAGCCCCCCGGCGCGAGCAGCTCGGGCAGCAGCCGGTCGGCCGAGCTCTTCACCCCGAAGCTGCCCTCGGCGCCCCGCATCGCGGCGACCAGCGCCACCTCGCCCGCCGTGGTGTCGATGTCGTCGACGCTGGAGAGGTCGTTCGCCTGGAAGAAGGAGATCGAGGAAGGTTCGGTGCTGGTCGACTCGACCCCGACCGCCGGCACCCGCGTCGCGGTGATGCCCGCCAGCAGCGCCGTTTCCAGCTGGTTGGCGGTGGAGCGCTGGATCGGCCCCATCCCTTCCGGCTGATCGCGGACGACGATCACCGCGTCGAGTGCCCCGAATTCGCCGCTCGCCCGGGAGAAGAGCTGGCCGCGGACGACTTCCGGGAGGACGCCGCCGATCACGATCTGGCGGCCGACCCCGACCCCGAGTTCGGTCAGCTCTTCGGGTTCGTCCTGCAGTTCGGCGAAGCGCGTTTTCGACAGTTCGCCGGCGAGGCCGTTGGTGTCGACCGGCTCGCGGACGACCCCGACCCCGACCAGCTTCGCCCCGGTCGGGCCGAGCGCGTCCTCGACCGCCGAGGTGATTTCGCTGGGCAGCCCGCCGAGCCCGATCACCGCGACCCGTTTGCCCTGCAGCTCGTCGCGGGTCAGCACCGGGTAGACCTTTTCGTCGAATTCGTCGGCGCGGCCGAGTTCGCCGCTGAGGTCGTCGGCGCGCGAGCGGGCGTCCTGGAGGTTGCCGACCAGGCTCTGCTCGAGGTTCTTGCGCGTTTCGGTCAGCGCGTCGCCGCCGAACTCGGCGCCGATCAGGATCCCCACCGCGAGGGCGAGGAAAACGGCGATCAGTGAGGTCGCGTGGTAGCGCGCGCTGTAGCCCATGCGGGGATCAGATCCCCAACCAGATCCGGACCTTCAGCCAGAACAGCTCGAAGACGTCGTTCAGGGCCGGCGAGGTGATGATCAGGATCGTCACCAGGACGAGGAAGGCGACGACGAAGAAGATCACCGGCATCAGGGTCGAGCTCGGCCGGTAGAGGCGGCTCACGCCTTTGGCGTCGACCAGCCGCTCGCCGATCCGCAGCCGCGTGAGGAAGGTCGAGGACATGCCGCCGCGCTTGCGGTCGAGGAACTCGATCAGGTTGAAGTGGGCGCCGACGCTGACGATCAGGTCGGCCCCCTTCTCGTGGGCCATCAGCATCGCGACGTCCTCGCTGGTCCCGGCGGCGGGGACGAGCTTGTAGGGCAGGCCCATCTCGTCGAGGCGGGCGCGGCCGGGCGCGCGGCCGTCGGGGTAGGCGTGGACGATCAGCTCGGCGCCGCAGGAGAGCGACGCGTCGGAGGCCGAGTCCATGTCGCCGAGGATCACGTCGGGCTTCAGGCCCGCCTCGAGCACCCCGTCGGCGCCGCCGTCGACGGCGACGATCAGCGGCCGCACGTCGCGGATGTAGGTGCGCAGCGCTTTCAGGTCGCGCCGGTGGCGCTCGCCGCGGACGACGATCAGGACGTGGCGGTCGCGGAAGGAGACCCGGGTCGGCGGGAAGTCGATCGCCCCGGTGAGGATGTCGGTCTCCTGGCGGACGTGCTCGACCGTGTTCTCGGCGAATTCGGCGAGCACCTCGTCGATCCGCTCGCGCTGGGCGGCGAGCTGGCGTTCGAGCTCGGCGACGCCGAGGACGCGGCCGCGCAGCACCTCCTTCTCGCCGACCAGGATCGCGCCGTCGCCGTCGACCGTGACCTGATGGCCGTCGCGGAGCAGGTCGAAGACCGGCGCGTCGGGGGCGTCGACCAGGCGGATGCCGGCGCGCGCCAGCATCAGCGGTCCCGCGTTCGGGTACTTGCCGTCGGAGGAGGGCGAGGCGTTGAGGACGGCGGCGACGCCGCAGGCGATCAGCTCCTCGGCGGCGATCCGGTCGATGTTGACGTGGTCGACCACCGCGACGTCCCCCGGTTGCAGGCGCTTCACCAGGTGCTTGGTGCGCCCGCCGAGCCGCGCCGTGCCGACGATCGATACAGGGGCGGTGCGCGTTCCGCCGCGACGCCCGAGCAAGGCGGGAAGGCGACGACGACTGGTGGTTGCCACCGGCCCAGGTTAAGTCACCTGTCTTAAAGAAGCCAGATCAGGCGGCCTTGATCAACTCGCGGGCGTGGCGGGTCGCCGCTTCGTCGGAGCGCTCGCCGCCGAGCATGCGGCGGATCTCCTCGACCACGCCCTCGCCGTCGAGCCGCTCGACGCCGGCCACGGCGGCATCGCCGGCGACGTCCTTCTCGATCCGGAAGTGAACGTCGGCGAGCGAGGCCACCTGCGGCAGGTGGGTGATGCAGAGGACCTGGTGCTCGGCGCCGAGCGTGCGCAGCCGCTCGCCGACCAGGCGGGCGGTGTTGCCGCCGATCCCGGCGTCGATCTCGTCGAAGACGAGGGTCGCGGCCCCCGCCGCCGGGCCGAGCCCGCTGAGCGCCAGCATCACGCGCGAGAGCTCGCCGCCGGAAGCGGCGTCGCGCAGCGGCGCCGCTTCGATGCCGGGGTTGGGGGCGACCCGGAGCTCGACCGTCTCGCGGCCGGAGGCGCCGAACCCGTCGGGGTGGGGATCGAGGACGACCTCGAGCCGTGCCCCGTCCATCGCGAGCTGGGCGAGCTCGGCGGCGACCCGCTCCTCCAGCGGCGGCGCGGCCGCCTCGCGCCCGGCGCTCAGCTTCTCCCCGAGCGCGGCGCGGCGCGCTTCGGCCTCGGCGAGCGCGGCGTTCGCCTCGGCGCCGCGTTCCTCGGCGCCCTCGAGCCGGGCGATCTCGGCGCGGCAGCGATCGGCGTGCGCGAGCACCGACTCGACGCTGCCGCCGTGCTTGCGTTCGAGCCGGTCGATCGCCTCCAGCCGTTCCTCGATGCCGAGCAGCCCGCCCGGGTCGGCGGCGACGCTCTCGGCGTAGTCGCGCAGCTCGGCGGCGACATCGCCCACCTCGACGTTCAACGCGGCGACCCGCTCGGCGATCGCGTCGAGGCCGGGATCGAGGCCGCTCGCCGCGCCGAGCCGCGATTCGGCCTCGGCCAGCGCCGACGCCGCGCCGCCCCCCTCGAGGTCGGCGCCCGCCAGCCCGGCGTGGGCGCCGGCCGCCGCCTCGCTCAGCCCCTCGGCGTGGCGCAGCCGCTCGCGGTCGGTGGCGAGCGCGGCGCGCTCCTCGGGATCGGGTTCGACTTCCTCGATCTCGGAGAGCTCGTAGCGGTAGAGGTCGAGGTCGCGCTCCCGCGACCCTTCGCGCTCGCGCAGCTCGGCCAGCTCGGCGGACAGCCGCCCGACCTCGCGGTGCGCCTCGCGGTATTCGTCGCGGAGCGCCAGTTGCTCGGCGCCGGCGAACCCGTCGAGCACTCCCATCTGGGCCGAGGCGATCGTCAGCTTGCGGTGCTCGTGCTGGCCGAAGAAGGCGACGAGCCGCCCGCCGAGCGCCTTCAGGTCGGCCGCGGTCGCGGCGCGTCCGGCGACGAAGGCGCTGGTCCGCCCGCCGGCCGAGACCCGCCGTCCCAGGACGACCTCCTCGGCGCCCGCAGGCAGCCGCTCGGCGAGCTCCGCCAGCTCGGGCTCGTCGAGCAGCCGCGCCGGGAGGTCGAAGACGCCCTCGACCCAGGCCTCCTCGGCGCCGGGCCGGACGATCCCCGGTTTCGCCTTGCCGCCCATCAGCAGGTCGAGCGAGTGGGCGAGCACCGTCTTCCCCGCCCCGGTCTCCCCCGTGATCGCGTTCAGCCCCTCGCCGAGCCGCAGTTCGGCCCGTTCGATCAGCAGCAGGTTCTCGATCCGCAGCTCACGCAGCATGCGACCCGGTTTAGCAGCGCCCGCGGCGGATCCACCGGCCTTGTGAGCGCTATTTGCGGGGTCCTGCCCGTCAGCCGTTGGTCTGCTGCACGAACGACGAGGAGCGCGTCAGGAAGAAGCCGGCGGCGGCGCCGACGAAGGAGAGGATCGCGGCGATCAGGATGATCGTGTTGAAGCCGCCGACGAAGGCGACGTCGGCGGCGTGCTGCGCTTTGATGCTCAGCACGGGCGGCAGGTGCAGCGCCGCGACCCCGCGCGAGCCGCTCGAGGAGACGATTTCGCCGAGCCCCTTGGGCGCGTGCGGCAGCAGTTCGGCGAGCTTCGAGTTGACCTGCCCCTGGAAGATCGCGCCGAGCCCGGCCACCCCGGTGGCGATGCCGACCTGGCGGAAGGTCGAGTTGATCCCCGACCCCATCCCCGATTTCTCGACCGGGACGACGGCGATCGCCGCCTGGCCGATGCCGGGGTTGGTGATCCCGACGCCGACACCGGCGACCAGGAAGCCGACCAGCAGCGTCGTCCAATCCGAGTCGGGCGAGACGCCGTGCATGAAGAGGAGCCCGATCCCGACCAGGCCGAGGCCGATCCCCAGCAGCACCCGGATCGCGACCCGGTTCGAGAGCGCTCCCGCCACCGGAGATGCGACGAAACCAAGCACGGTCAGCGGCAGGAAGCGCAAGCCGGCCTCGAGCGGCGAGTAATCGAGCACACCCTGCATGTAGATCGTGATGTAAAGGAAGAGCGCGAACATCCCCCCGGAGAGGCAGAACGCGACCGCCGAGACCCCGTTGAAGGCCGGATTCCGGAAGAGGGTGAGGTCGAGCATCGGGTGGCGCGTGCGGACCTCGATCGTGATGAAGATCGCCATCAGGACGGCGGCGCCGATCAGGCAGGCGAGGATCACGCCGCTGCCCCACCCTTCGGGGTTGCCGCGGATCAGGGCGAAGATGAAGAGGAAGAGCGCCGCGGAGAAGGTGACGAGCCCGGGGACGTCGATCGGTTCCGGATCTTTGGCGAAGACGTTGCGAACTTTCCGCTCGGTCAACACCATCGCGACGATTCCGATCGGGACGTTGACGAAGAAGATCCATTCCCAGCCGAAGTTCTCGGTGATCACGCCGCCGATCAGCGGGCCGATCGCGACCGCGCCGCCGATCGTCGCGCCCCAGACCCCGAACGCCGTCGCCCGGTCCTTGCCCTGGAACTCCTGGCCGATCAGCGCCAGCGAGGTGGCGAACATCCCGGCGCCGCCGATCCCCTGCAGGCCGCGGCAGAGGTTGAGCAGGGTCGGGTCGTCGCTGATCCCGCAGAGGAAGGAGGCGAAGGTGAAGATCCCGAAGCCGATCGTGAACACCCGCCGCCGCCCGAGCCGGTCGCCGAGGCTGCCCGCGGTGAGCAGGAACGAGGCGAGCATCAGCGAGTAGGCATCGACCACCCACTGCAGGCTGGAGAGGCTGGCGTGCAGCGAGCGCTGGATGTCGGGCAGCGCGACGTTGACGATCGTCACGTCGAGCAGCAGCATGAAAGTCGCGACGGAAACGAGGACCAGGGTCCACCACTTACGTTCCATTAGCGGGACCCTAGACGGCGAGGTGGCCGAACTTGTCGCGGATGCGTCCGTAGAAACTCGTGCCCGGCAGCTGGGCGAGGCACCCGGCCGATTCGACGAACCCGACCTGGAGCTCGGCGCCCGGCGCCAGCTCGCCGAACTCGACCCCGTCGAGGGCGATTTCCACCGCCTCGCGGTCGGGCGCGTTGCCGACGGTGAGGATGTCGGCGGGGGCGACGACCAGCGCCCGCGCGGTGAGCGAGTGCGGCGCGATGTAGCTGACCGCGTAGCCCTTCACGCCCCAGGCGAGGATCGGCCCCTGGTTGGCGAGGTTGTATCCGGTCGAACCGACCGGGGTCGCGGCGACGAGGCCGTCGCAGCGCACGTTGCCGACCTCTTCGGAGGCGATCCGGTAGCTCAGCTCGGCGACCCGGTCATGGGGGCGGCGCGAGAGCGTCACGTCGTTGAAGCCGATGCCGCTCCTGCCGCCGGCCTCGACCCGGAGCGCCGGCAGCTCGATCGTCTCGACCTCGCCGCCGAAGGCGCGAGCGATCCCGGCCGCGGCGTCCTTGCGCTCGACCGCCGCAAGGAACCCCACCGTGCCGAAATTGACACCGAAGACCGGCACCTCGGTGCCGGCGAAGCGGCGCAAGGCGTGCAGGATCGTGCCATCGCCGCCGAGGACGAGGCAGAGGTCGGGCGATTCGTCCTCGCGCTCCAGCTCGACTCCGGTCGCCGCCTCGCCGTGCTTGTCGAGCTCCCCCTGGTCGGCGACGAGGCGCCAGCCGGCGGCGCGGGCCGCGGCGAGGGCGACCGGCACCGCCTCGGTCGCCGCGGGCGGGTGCGAGTGGGTGATCAGGGCGCCGGTCTTCACCCCTCGCCCTCCTCGGCATCGGTCCCGGCCGCGTCGGCGGCGGCGATCGCCGGCTCCAGATCATCGAGCGCGGGGCCGTCCCCGCCGCACCAGACGAAGGTCTCGTGGTTGCCCTTCGGGCCCGGCAGCCTCGAGGAGGCGATGCCGCGGACCGGCAGGCCGGCCTCGCCCGCGGCGAGCGCCACTTTCAGGATCGCCTCCTGGCGGTCGGCGGGGTCGCGGACGACGCCGCGCCCGACCCGCTCGCGCCCCAGCTCGAACTGCGGCTTGACCATCGCCAGCACTTCACCCCCGGGCGCCAGGCAGGCGGCGACGGCGGGAACGATCTTGGTCAGCGAGATGAAGGAGACGTCGACCGTCGCCAGGGAGGCGAGGAAGGGCAGATCGGCGGGCCCCAGGGCGCGGGCGTTGAGGCGCTCGATCACGGTCACCCGCGGATCCTTGCGGAGCCGGGAGTCGATCTGGCCGTAGGCGACGTCGACCGCGGCCACCCGGGCCGCGCCGCGCTGCAGCAGGCAATCGGTGAAGCCGCCGGTCGAGGCGCCGACGTCGAGGCAATCGCGCCCCGCGACGTCGATCCCGAGCGCCTCGAGCGCGTTCTCCAGCTTGATCCCGCCGCGCGAGACGAACCGCGGCCGCGCCTCGAGCACGAAATCGGCCTCCGGCTCGACCAGCTGGCTCGGCCGCAGGGCGACCGGACCGTCGGTCCCGACCCGCACTTCGCCCGCCCGGACGGCGCCCGCCGCGGCGGATCGCGAGGGGAAGAGCCCCCGCTCGGCCAAAACGGCGTCTATCCGGGCCTTCTTCATGCCCGAAAGCTACAGCGAGGCCAAATTCCCGCCCCCGCGGCACCCCTACCGCGTGCGACTCCGCCCTGTTTACGGACTTTTAACGCTTCCATTAAACCGGAGCTGGGAACCTGGTATACAAGGTAAGCCTCCTATTTCCCGTCCCAGAGCGGTTTCTGGCACCACAGCAGGGAATCAACCCCCCAAATGGCGTCCTCTGTGACCCCCCTCACACACAAACCGCACATACGTTCGTACGCTGTTCAAGGATTCAGTCGGAGCAACCGATAGAAGGAAACACAAAGAACTTTTTGGTCGAGTCCCGCGTCGTACATATGGCCCTGATTGCTTCCCACAATCGGCGCCCACGACTCAACTGGGCTCACCTACCTCCCACGGATCCACATATATAGAGATACATATCTCTCCTCCCTGTAGTAACCCCAGAAGCGCCCCGTCGAAAGACGGGGCGTTTTCTGTTGTAGAGCCAAAAACCGGCGGTTCGGCGTGTGGACCGAGGCGCGAAAAACGGGGTGCGCGCCAGTAAATGCGCCAGTCAGCCAGGTCTCAGCCGGCTGGAAGCCGCTCGGCGGCAGCCAGGTACGCGGGCGGTTTTTCAGCGCGAATGCAATGCTCGGTTCCGCCTACACTTAAACCATGACCAAGGCCGATCTTCATCAGCTAGTCGATCGCCTCCCCGAGGGCGCCGTTGACGGCGCCGCGATCCTCCTTGAGGAGATCAGCGTTGGCAGGATCGACCCGGAGCAGGCTTGGTTCTGGACCCGCGAGTGGCAGGCCAAAGAGCGCGAGGCCGACGACGACCTTGCCGCCGGTCGCGGGACCACGTATGGGAGCGACGACGAGTTCTTATTCGCACTGGACGAGCGCACCAAGCCGCTCGATGCCGACTCCTGAAGAGTTCGTGCATTGTCTTGGTGGGCTCAGCCGAACAATCCGAGCAGCTTGCAGGCCTCCCGCGCGTCGATCGCCGGCGACCGCCTCGGCCCCCGAATCTCTGGCAAGCGCGACCAGGTAGTCGTCGTCGGGATCGCGCCGAGGAGCGTCTAGCTTCTACGTTCAATCGGAAGCTGCCGCACCCGTAGATGGCGACGAGTCAGGCTGACGATCGCGCCACGCTCCAGATCTTCCGCGACGGCGGGAAGATTGGCCGCCAGGAGCGCCGCCTGCTCCGGCGGTCGCATGTGGTCAGCCGATCGCAGGAGCACGACGGAAGGTGCCCGCGCCGCCCCCAGGGCGAGCAGGGCGGCGAAGTCTGAGTCGGCGGTGACGAGGATGCGGTTTGCCTTGTCGGCCGCCTCCATGATCTCAGGATCCGGTGCGCTAAGAAGGCCGAGCTCGCCGACATGGACAGCGTCGTGGCCGGAGGATCCCAGACGCCGTGCCACCTCGGGCGAGAGGTTGGCGTCGAGCAGGAACCTCACGCCGGAGCGGCTACTGCCAGCTCCCGCTCCTGCGCGTCGGTGGCGGCATACTCCAGCGCCGCCAGCACGTCGTCGCGCTCAAGATAGGGATAGTCGGCCAGAACGTCGTCGGCGCTCGCTCCGGCGGCGAGTTGACCAAGCACGGCGCTGACGGTGACGCGCGTGTCGCGGATGCACGGCAGCCCTCGCATCCGGTTCGGATCGACGGTGATTCGGTCCAGTGCCATGAGACAAGGGTAACCGAGCCGCGCGGCGTTATCCCGACGGAGTGATCCTCGGCTCCGCTTTGAGGAACTCGGGCTAAAGGCGCTCGCTGCGGACCTCATGCACGGCCTGGGTTCCAAGCGCGATCGCCTCGTCTTCGGACAGAGAGCTGCGCTCTTGGACTCGCCGCAGCGATTCGCGGCCGAGGGTCATCTTCGCCATCGACTCAAGCAGCTCGCGGTCGCCCTTTGCGGGGTGACGCTGGCGAAGCCGCTCAAGCAGCTCGCGGTCGAACTCGACCTTGATCGTCGACGGTGCGGCCATACAGGGATCGTAGCGCCAGGGTTCAGGCCCCAAACCGGCACACGCCATCGCATCGAAAAGGTCGCTCAGATGATCCCCTGCGCGGCAGTTGCGCGCCAGTCAGCCACCAAATAGGCCGGAAACAACCGGACACAACCGGACCCGATTCCGCATTGCAGAGCCAAATGCTGCTCTACAAACGGCGATTCGCACAGCTCTCCTCCCTGTGGTAACCCCCAGGCTTCGGTCGTTCGGCCTGCCGTTAACATGCAACCATCTGGTTGCAGGTTCTACACGCCGGGAGGGGTCGAGAATGAGAGTCGTCATCGTCGGGGGGACGAAATTCGTCGGGCCCGCCGCCGTCGGTCGGCTGGTGGCAGCGGGGCACGAGGTCGCCGTGGCCCACAGCGGGGCACACGAGCACCCAGCGGTGCGATCGGTGGAGCACCTGCACGGGGATCGCGGCTCACTCCTCGGGATCGGAGGGCCGATCCAAGGCTGGCGCCCCGAGGTCCTCATCGACACGTTCCCGGGCGGGGCGACGGCCGAGAAGGGCGGGCAGCTCGCCGCATGTGCGGCGCGGACCGGGGCACGCGTGATCGCGATCAGCTCGATGGACGTCTACCAGCACGGCGTCGACGCCGGGGTCGCGAACGGCGACGGCATGCTGGCGATGGCTGTCGATCCGATCCCGCTGGACGAGGACGCCCGCCGCCGGGTCGGCCCATATCCGGGAGGCAGTGCGTCACACGACAACGTCGCGATGGAAGACGCTCTCGAGAGCGCGGGCTGCCAAGCGACCCTCTTGCGCCCGGGAGCCATCTACGGCCCGCACCCCTCGACCAGAGAGTGGACGATCGCGCGCCGGATCGCCGTCGGCGATCGCCGTCTGCCGCTGCCCGACGGCGGGGTCCAGCTATTTCACCGGGTCGCCGTCGATCGCCTGGCCGGCGCCATCCTCGCCGCCGCGGAACGATCCCCGCGCGGCTCCTGGGCCTGCAACGTCGTCGATCCCGTGGACTGGGATTACTCCGGGCTGGCGCGACGGATCGGTGAGATCCTCGACTGGGAGTGGGAGCCGCTGAAGGTCCCCTTCGAGAGGGCCGACCACCCATGGCAGACGGGCCACCCCGTCCTCGGCTCCGATCGCCGCCTGCGTGACAGCCTCGGTGTCCAAGCGGATGACCCCGACCCCGACAGCGCCTTGAGGGAGACGATCGAATGGCTGTGGGCGCACCGTGAGGAAATCCTCGCCGACGAGGCGAGTCAGGCGTAGGGAGAGCGGGCGCCGTGGGCCGGGCTACTTCAGCGCGCGCCAGATCACGCCCGGATGGCGGCCGACCTTCGGGCCGAGGAGGAGGGCGAAGAGGGTGGTCGCGAGCCAGGGGCGCAGGTGGGGACGGATGCGGCGGATGCGGCCGTCGGCGGCGAGGTCGAAGGCCATCGCGTCGCTGGCGCGGAACGGGCCCACCCGGAAGGTGCCGACCAGGATCCGCGCGGATCCGTCGCCGACCTCCTCGGTCCAGCGCATGTCGCGGACGGTCGAGTAGACGGCGCCGAGCAGAAGGCTCACGTCGTCGACACCGCGGAAGACCATCCGACCCGAGAGCGGCGAGACCACCTCGACGTCCGGGGCCATCGCCGCCTTGAGGGAGCCGATGTCGTTCGCCTCCGATGCCGCCCGGTAGCCCGCCACCGCGTCATCCATGGGCCGAATCGTGGCACAGACCGTGGCCGCGGATCGGTCAGGCGGCGGTGGCGAGCTCGGCCGGAGCGAGCGGCGCCGGAGCGGGCTGGGCGGCGAACCCGCAGGACAGCTGCCCCGGTGGCCACGAGAGGCCGGCGGGCTGGGCCGCGAGGTCGACGAGCGGCGCGCCGGCGGCGCGGGAGACGCGCAGGCGGTTGATCTCGTAGCCGAGGAGGCGCTGGAAGTATTGGTTGCCGGTGCCCATGAAGTAGGCGTCGTCGCTGTTGGTCAGGAGCAGATCGCAGGAGCCGCAGAGGCGCTCGACGATCGCGGTGTGGAGGAGCCAGCGGGCGTTGGTGGTGACGGCGACCGTCACCAGACCGTGGAGCAGCGCCACGTGCTCGTCGACCGAGAGGATCGAATCGGCGACGACCTCCCCGTCCGGGTCGAGGACCATCCACCGCTCGACCGCCCCTGGCGTGATGTGGGCCAGACGGGAATCGTCGGTGCCGGGCCTCCAATTGTCGATCGCCATCGAGACGACGAGAAGGCCGGACCTGCGAGCGTGGCCGACATTGGTCCGGACGGCCTGGCGGTGACGGCCGCGCAGGTACTCGGAGAAATCCGCAGGCAGCCGCAGCACGCCCTGGGCGTCGCGGTACCGCAGGCGGCCTCTCTCGCGGATCCCGAAGTGCTCCTCGATCGTCCGGCCGGAGCGGGACGCCGTCAGGCGAACCCTGGTCGTCGGCAGGCGGCGGCGGTACCAGAGGAGCCGCAGCGAGCCGGCCCGGAGCCGCCCCCAGACCGCCCGTGGACCGTGACCTTCGATCGCTCGGCACGCCACCGCGATGCGGCATGCGCGCAGGAAAGTGGCGCTCCCAAATCCGGTGTCTGGCATTCGGCTGAGACCTGAGTTTTCGTTCTGACTGGTTCGCGATCGAGGGCCGACAGCCGGGTTCGGTCCGCCGATCTGTGTGAGGCGATTCTGAGCCTATGCGCAACCGAATGGGGTGAACGATCGGTTATTACGATCACCCCCTCTCCGCCGGCGTCCAAGGTCGGGTCGACCTCGATCGTCGCCGCGAAATGCGAAGCTGCCGTGGATGGAGTGCGTCTGCGGGTGCGGGAGAAAGATCTCGAAGAAGCTCATCGAGCGGAACTTCATCGCCGCCGGCGTCGCGCTCGAGCTGCTTGCCTGGGACAAGAACCGTGCCTCCCCTACCCCCGGCCCGGACGGCCGCGAAGGGCTGATCGCGCGCGGGGCCGACTGCTACCAGCGGTTGGTCTACTCGCTGCACGGAGAAGGCGGCGGCGAGCCCGAGGACGACTGCAAGGCGTGGAGGCAGGAGTCGACCGACATGCGCGCCGAGCGCTCCGACATGAGTCGCCATCGCTTCCTCGGGACCTCATCGCCGAACCTCAGCAAAGCGGATTTGTCACAGCTCGACCGGCTGCACCCCGAGACGAGCTTCACCGGGCGGACGGCGACCGGCACCGCGTCCGAGGAAGGTCACTTGGTCGACAAGCTCGAGCGCCTGCGCGCCCTCAACGACGACGGCGCCCTCACCGACGACGAGTTCGCCGCCGCCAAAGCCCGCCTGCTCGGCGACTGACGGCGCCCGGCTCAGCCGCAGGCGGGGGAGCCGGCCCCGAACTGCGGCAGGGTGCAACGGTAGGCGCGTGGGTAGTAGGCGCCCATCGCCGCCGCGGTCGCTTCCGGGCTGCTCGTCTGCGGCGCGTTCTGCACCGCGTACTGGAAGCTCGAGTTCGGCAGCATGTTGCGGAAGATCAGGATCTGGCGGGCGTGCGGCTGGACGGTCGAGAGCGGGATGAAGGTGCCGCCCGCCGCTTCGACCGCGGCGCGCTGTGACGGCTTGGCGACGACGAAGGCGTATTCGCCGGCCGCGTCCAGATCGGTCTGGAAGTCGGCCGCGCAGCCGTATTCGGTGCCGCCGCCCGCTTCGGGGTTGGCGACGACCGGCCATGGGCTGCGGTAGACGTTGTTGCAGAGCGACCAGTAGCGAAGCTGCAGATCGCTCTGCGGCCACGGCACCGGGTTCGTCCCGGGAGGCGTCGTCGCCGCCTTTCCGCGCACCACGACCACGGTCCCCGCCACCGGCCGGAAGAGCGCCGAGACATACGCGTTGTCGACGTTGGGGAAGAAGGCGTTGGTCGAGGCGGCGCCGGCGCGGAAGAACTGCATCGGCGGCGGGCAGGCGGAGCCGCGGCAGGGGCCGGTCCCTTCCGACCCGCCTTCGAGCTTCTCGCGCAGCTTGTGCAGCGCCCGGCGCAGCTTCGCCGTCGGCTTCTCCTGGTGGGCCTTGAGCTTGGCGCCGCTGGGCAGGCCGCTCGGTTTCGGACAGGCCGCGAGCGCGGTCCGCTTCCCGCCCTTGACCAGGGTCAGCCGCGGCAGCTTCACCGTCCCGTTGCCGCCGGTCGGCAGGTAGACGCGGTAGAGGAGGAAGCCGAGCGGCGCCCCGCTCTTGCCGGGTTCGGCGCCGGTGGGCGCGATCGGCAGCGTGTTCGCGTCCCCCGGCTTCGCTTCGCCGCTCAAGGTCACCGTGAAGGCGCCGCCCGGTTCGCTCTTCGTCTGGAAGGGATTGGACGAGCCCTGGTCCGGATCGATTTCGAAGTCCGCTATCCCCGAAGACACGCCGTTCGCTTCGAACGACCCGCCCGCTTCGTCGTAGACGTTGAACGACATGTAGCGGGCGTTCGGGTAGGTGCCTTCGACTTCGATCGAGAGACCTTCGTCGGCGTAGAAGGGGGTGGTCCAGTAGGTGGCCGCCGAATCGGGGAAGGCGACGTTCAGCGTTTCCGGGGTCGTCTTCGCCCACCATGAGCAATATGGGAAGGCGCTCGTCGAAGGCGCCGCCGAGGCGGGGGCCGAGGCGAAGAGCCCGAACCCGACCGCGAGGACGAGAAGGACGGCGATCAGGCGTCTGCGGGTCGGGAGTGACATCGAGGTTGTTTCGGGACGCTCACTCGTCGTCGGATTCCTCCGCGATCTTAGCCTCCAGCTCCGCCATGACGCCCGGGTCGCGCAGCGTCGTCACGTCGCCGAGGGCCCGCCCCTCGGCGATATCCCGCAGCAGACGGCGCATGATCTTGCCGGAGCGGGTCTTCGGCAGGTCGTCGGCCCAGACGATCCTTTTCGGTCGGGCAAATTTGCCGATCCGCGTGGCGACGACCTCGCGGATCCCGGCTTCCAGGTCGGCGGAGGGCTCGGTGCCGCCGCGCAGGGTGACGAAGGCGCAGATCGCCTGGCCGGTGTCCTCGTCGGACTGGCCGATCACCGCCGCCTCGGCGACCGCGGGATGGGCGACGATCGCCGACTCGACCTCGGCGGTCGAGAGCCGGTGCCCGGAGACGTTGACGACGTCGTCGATCCGCCCGATCACCCAGAAGTAGCCGTCCTTGTCGCGGCGCGCCGCGTCGCCGACCAGGTAGCGCTCCTTGCCGAAGCGGGAGAAGTAGGTCTCGACGAAGCGCTCGTCCTCCTTGTAGAGGGTGCGGAGCATCGAGGGCCAGGGCTTCTCGAGGACCAGCAGGCCCTGGCCCTCGGAGACCGGCTCACCGCTCTTCTCGTCGACGACCTCGGCCGACACCCCCGGGAACGGCGTCGTCGCCGAGCCGGGCTTGGTCGCGGTGATCCCGGGCAGCGGCGTGATCATGATCGCGCCGGTCTCGGTCTGCCACCAGGTGTCGACGATCGGGCAGCGTTCCCCCCCGATCACCCGGTGGTACCAGAGCCAGGCCTTCGGGTTGATCGGCTCGCCGACCGAGCCGAGCAGGCGCAGCGAGGAGAGGTCGTACTTCTCCGGGATCTCCGCCCCCCACTTGATGAAGGTGCGGATCGCGGTCGGCGCCGCGTAGAGGATCGTCGCCTTGCAGTCCTGGACCAGCTCCCACCAGATCCCCTGGTGGGGGTGGTCGGGGGCCCCCTCCCACATCACGCTGGTCGCCCCGTTCGAGAGCGGGCCGTAGACGATGTAGGAGTGGCCGGTGATCCAGCCGACGTCGGCGGCGCACCACCAGACGTCCGTCTCGGGCTTCAGGTCGAAGACGTGGCGGTGCGTGGTGGTCACCCCGGTCATGTAGCCGCCGGTGGTGTGGAGGATGCCCTTCGGCTTCGCGGTCGAGCCCGAGGTGTAGAGGATGAACAAGGGGTGCTCGGCCTCCATCGGCTCGGCCGGGCAGTCGGGGTCGGCCTGCTCGCAGACCTCGTCGTAGAAGACGTCGCGGCCCTCGGTCATCGGGCACGGGGTCCCGGTCGCGCGCACCACGACGATCGTCTGCAGCGAGTCGACCTCGCCGAGGTGCTCGTCGACCTGCTCCTTGACCTGCGCCGTCCTGCCTTTGCGGCGGGCGCCGTCGACCGTGACCAGCGCCTTCGCCTCGGAGAATTCCATCCGCTCCCGCACCGACTCGGCCGAGAAGCCGCCGAAGACGACGTTGTGGATCGCCCCGATCCGGGCGCAGGCGAGCATCGCCACGGCGACCTCGGGGATCATCGGCAGGTAGATCCCGACCACGTCGCCCTTCTCGACCCCGAGGTCGCGCAGCGCGTTGGCGAAGCGCTGGGTCGACTCCAGGAGCTCGGCGTAGGTGACGTCGCGGCGCTCGCCCTCCTCGCCGCGCCAGTGGTAGGCGACCCGCCCGCCGTTGCCGGCGGCGACGTGGCGGTCGAGGCACTGGGCGGAGGCGTTCAGCCTGCCGTCCTCGAACCACCTGTAGAAGGGGGGGTCGGAGTCGTCCAGGCCCTTGGTCGGCTCGACGTCCCAGTCGAGCAGCTCCTTCGAGCGGGCCGTCCACCAGCCGACCGGATCCGCCGCCGCCTCCTCGTAGACGGCGGGGTCCGACCAGTTTGCATTTTCGCGGAACTCCGCGGGCGGCTCGAACCTCTCGATCTCCAGCATGCGGTCGAGCTCCTGCTGGAGGCTGCCGCCGTTCTCACTTCCCATCTCGCTCATCCCTTTCCCTTGCGGTCGCCCCTCCACCCTATGCCGATGCCGCGGCGCGAATCGCGGCCTGGGCGGCGGCGACGCGGGCTACCGGGACGCGGTAGGGAGAGCAGGAGACGTAGTCGATCCCGGAGTTGTGGAAGAAGTCGATCGAGTCGGGGTCTCCCCCGTGCTCGCCGCAGACGCCCAGCTTCAGGTCCGGTTTGGTCTTGCGCCCGAGCCAGGCGCCCATCCGCACCAGCTGGCCGACCCCGGGGGTGTCGAGCGTCTCGAACGGCGAGCGGTCGAACACCTTCATCTCGATGTAGCGGCCGAGGATCCGGCCCTCGATGTCGTCGCGCGAGAAGCCGAGCGCGGTCTGGGTCAGGTCGTTGGTGCCGAAGGAGAAGAAGTCGGCCTCCTCGGCGATCTCGTCGGCGCGCAGGCAGGCGCGCGGCAGCTCGATCATCGTCCCGACCTGGTAGTCGCGGCCGGGCTCGACCCCGACCCGCTCGCCGATCGCGACGATCTGCTCGCGCAGGATCTCCAGCTCGCGGCGGTAGTCGACCAGCGGCACCATGATCTCGGCGCTCACCTCGAGGCCGCGGTCGCGGGTCGCGGCGAGCGCCGCGAAGATCGCCTCGACCTGCATCTCGTAGATCGCCGGGAAGAGGATCCCCAGCCGCACCCCGCGGGTGCCGAGCATCGGGTTGACCTCCTGCAGCACCCGCACCCGGGCCAGGTCGCGTTCCAGGGTCGCCACCTCGGCGGTGCCCTCCGCCTCGGCCCCACGCAGCCGCTCTTCGACCTCGTGCAGGGGCGGCAGGAACTCGTGCAGGGGCGGGTCGAGCAGGCGGACCGTCACCGGTCGGCCCTCCATCGCCGCGAAGATCTCTTCGAAGTCCCCCTGCTGCAGCGGCAGCAGCTTCTGCAGGCCCTCCTTGCGGCCCGCGTCGGTGTCGGCGAGGATCACCGCGACGATCGCCTCGTTGCGCTCGGCGCCGAAGAACATGTGCTCGGTGCGGCAGAGGCCGATCCCTTCGGCGCCGAACCCGCGGGCGCGGCGGGCGTCCTCGGGGGTGTCGGCGTTGGTGCGCACGCCGAGCGCCCGCGACGCGTCGGCCCAGCCGAGCACCGTCTCGAAGGCCTCGCTCATCTGCGATTCGACCAGCGGCACGTCGTCACCGGTGACGGCGCCGGCGCTGCCGTCGATCGCGATCCGGTCCCCGGCCCGCAGGACGACCTCGCCGCCGCGGCGGATCTCGCCCGCCTCGGGGTCGATCTCCAGCGATGCGGCGCCGGTGACCGCGGGGACGCCCATGCCGCGGGCGACCAGCGCGGCGTGCGAGGCCTTGCCGCCCTCCGAGGTGAGGATGCCGACCGCGGCGTGGAAGCCGGCGATGTCATCGGCCTCGGTGAAGGGACGGGTGAGGATCACGTCGCGGCCCTCGGCCGCGGCCTCGATCGCGACCGCGGCGGAGAAGACGATCTCCCCCTTGGCGGCGCCGGGCGAGGCGGCGACTCCGGAGGCGAGGATCTCGTAGGTCGTTTCCGGGTCGAAGGTCGGGTGCAGCAGCGCGTCGAGCGTCTCCGCGTCGATCGTCATCAGCGCCGCCTCGCGCTCCAGCAGCCCCTCGGCCACCGCGTCGACGGCGAAGCGCACCGCGGCCTGCGCCGGGCGCTTCGCGTTGCGCGTCTGCAGCATGTAGAGGCGGCCTTCCTCGACCGTGAACTCGGTGTCCTGCATGTCGCCGTAATGGTGCTCCAGGGTGGTGAGGATCTCCAGTAGCTGGGCGTGGACCTCCGGTTGCCAGTCGGCCAGCTCGCGGATGTCGCGCGGCGTGCGGACCCCGGAGACGACGTCCTCGCCCTGCGCGTTCGGGAGGAAGTCACCAGAGGGCTCGGGCGCGCCGGTCACCTCGTCGCGGCTGAACGCGACCCCGGAGCCTGAGGTCTCGCCCTTGTTGCCGAAGACCATCTGCTGCACGTTGACCGCGGTGCCCCAGTCGTCCGGGATGCGGTTGATCTGGCGGTAGGTGACGGCGCGGTCGCCGGTCCAGGAATCGAAGACGGCGCGGATCGCGGTCCGCAGCTGCGCCACCGGCTCGGTCGGGAAGTCGTACAGCTCCTGGAAGCGGGCGGTCAGAGCGCGCAGGCTGTCGGTGTCGAGCTCGGTGTCGTCGCGGACCCCGCGCTCGCGCTTCCCGGCGGCGATCAGGTCCTCGAAGCGCTTGCCCTCGATCCCCAGCACCACGTTCCCGTACATCTGGACGAAGCGGCGGTAGGAGTCCCAGGCGAAGCGCTCGTTGCCGGTGCGGGCGGCGAGGCCCGCGACCGAGGCGTCGTTCAGCCCCAGGTTGAGGACGGTGTCGAGCATGCCCGGCATCGACTCGCGGGCGCCGGAGCGGACCGAGACGAGCAGCGGGTCGCCGGGGTCGCCGAGGCGCTTGCCGGCCCGCTCCTCGAGGCGGGCCAAAGCGGCGGCGACCTGGTCGTCGAGGCCCTCGGGGAACTCGTCGGCGCCCATGTAGGCGACGCAGGCCTCGGTCGTGATCGTGAAGCCGGCCGGGACCCGCTCGGGCCCGAGGATGCGGGTCATCTCGGCGACGTTGGCGCCCTTGCCGCCGAGCAGCTCGCGCATCTCGCGCGAGCCTTCGGAAAAGTCGTAAACCCACTTCATCAGGCGACCACGGTACCCAGATCGCCGCCGTGCTCTCAGAGCGCCAGCGAGAGCGGCTCCTCCAGCAGCGCCCGGATCCGCGCCAGGAACCCGGCGGCGGGGGCGCCGTAGAGGATGCGGTGGTCGCAGGCGAGGGTGACGCCGAGGAGGTGGGCGGTGGTGACCACGCCGTCCCTGACCACGGGTTTCTCGGTGATCGCGCCGACCGCCAGGATCGCCGCCTGCGGGGCGTTGATCACGGCGGAGAAGTTGGTCACCCCGTACATCCCGAGGTTGGAGACGGTGAAGGTGCCGCCGGAGAGCTCGGGCGGGGTGATCGAACCCTCCCGGACCTTGGCGGCGAGCGAGCGCGAGTCGACCGCGATCTCCCGCAGGCCCTTGCGGTCGGCGTCGAAGACGGTCGGGACGACCAGGGCGTCCTCGGCGGCGACCGCCACCCCCACGTTGACCCGCGAGTAGAGCTCGAAGCGGCCGTCCCGGTAGGCGCCGTTGGCGAGCGGGTGCTCGCGCAGCGCCAGGGCGCAGGCCTTGACCACCATGTCGTTGAAGGAGGGGACGACCTCGCCCTCGGGGGTCATCGCCTTCAGACGCCCACGGGCCTCGACCGCCGCCGACATGTCGATCTCGGTCTGCAGGTAGAAGTGCGGCGCGGTGGCCTTCGACTCGGCCATCCGCCGCGCGACCACCTGCTGCAGCCGCGTGAGGTCCTGGTAGGTCGTCGTGCCCTTGGCGGTCTCCCCGGCCGCGCTCCCGGTCCCCGCCGCATCCGCCCCCCTACCTGCAGGTGCGGGGGCGGATGCGGCGGGGACCTCGGCGCGCGCCTTCTCGACATCCGCCTTGACGATCCGCCCGCCCGGCCCGCTCCCGGTGATCTCGCTCAGGTCCACCCCGTTCTCACGCGCGATCCGTTTCGCCAACGGCGACGCCTTGACCCGCTCACCGTCGCTTGCCTCAGTTTCTTCACCGACCGATACGCCCGCAGACTGGGCCGGGATGGGGGCAATGCCCTCCGTGGGGTGTGACGGAGGGAGGGGGGTCCCGGCTTGGGAGGAGGAGTCGCCTGCGGGCGTATCCGTGGGTGAAGTCTTCGCGGCGGGGGCGGCGCCGTTGCCGTCGCTCTCCCCCCCGACCACCGCGATCGGCTCGCCGATCGGCATCGTGTCGCCCTCCTGGGCCAGGATCTCGGTCAGCACGCCGGCGACGTCGGACTCGTAGGCCATGTTCGCCTTGTCGGTCTCGATCTCGACCAGCTCCTCGCCGACCGCGACCTCGTCGCCGACCTGCTTCATCCAGGTGAGGATGGTCCCCTCCTCCATCGAGTCGGAGAGGCGCGGCATCACGATCTCGGCCATCAGGAAGCGAGGTCGAGGACGCGCAGGGCGGCCCGTTCGATCCGATCCTCGGTCGGCATCGCGGCCAGCTCGAGCTCCTTGGCGTAGGGCAGCGGCACCTCCGCCATCCCGACCCGCTCGACCGGCGCGTCGAGGTCGTCGAAGCAGGCGTGCTGGATCCGCGCCGCGAGCTCGGCGCTGACCCCGTAGCTCGGCCAGCCCTCCTCGACGCAGAGCGCCCGGTTGGTCTTGGCGACCGAGGCGGCGACGGTCTCGACGTCGAGCGGCCGCAGGCTGCGCAGGTCGACCACCTCGAGCGAGACGCCGTGCTCGGTCGCGAGCTTCTCGGCGACGTGGAGCGCCCGCACCGTGGCGAAGGAGTGGGAGACGACGGTCAGGTCGGAGCCCTCGCGCGCCACCGCGGCGCGCCCGATCGGCGTCAGCAGCTCCGGGTCGAGATCGACCTCGCCCTTCTCTTTGTAGATCGGCAGGTTCTCGATCACCAGCACCGGGTCGTCGTCGCGGATCGCCGCCTTCAGCAGGCCCTTGGCGTCGGCCGGGTTGGCGGGCGCGACGACCTTCAGCCCGGGCGTCCCGGCGAACCAGCCGTCGAAGGACTGCGAGTGCTGGGCGGTGAGCTGGTTGCCGGCGCCGTTCGGGGTGCGGATCACCATCGGGCAGCGGACCTCGCCGCCGAACATCGCGCCGATCTTGGCGGCGTGGTTGACGACCTGGTCCATCGCGACGAGCAGGAAGTTCAGCGTCATCACCTCGACGATCGGCCGCTCGCCGAGCATCGCCGCGCCGACGCCCGCGCCGAGGAAGCCCTCCTCGGAGATCGGCGTGTCGCGCACCCGGTCGGGCCCGAATTCGTCGAGCAGCCCGGCGGTGACCTTGTAGGAGCCGTCGAAGAGCCCGACCTCCTCGCCCATCACGAAGACGCGGTCGTCGCGCTCCATCTCCTGGCGCATCGCGAGGCGGAGCGCCTCGCGGTAGGTCATCGTCTCGGCGCCCGTGGCGGTCGTCGCGCCCGGCGAGGGCGCCACGGCGACGACCTCGCTCATTGCCCGAGCCCCCCGGCGAAGACCAGCTCGGCCTCGCCGAACGGGCTGCCGGGGCGCATGCGCTCGAACTGCTCCTCGGAGCCGGGCGTGTAGACGCCGGCGGCGAGGCGGTCGACCGGCGGCGGCGCGTCGGCCTCGGCGAAGGCGACGGCGCTCTCGACCTCGGCTTCGACCTCGACCTCGACCGCGTCGAGCCCCTCGCTCGGGACGCCGCGCGCTTCGAGCAGCGCGCGGGTGCTCGCCAGCGGGTCCTCACGGCGGTGCTCGTCGATCTCCTCGCGGCTGCGGTAGGCGAGGCCGGCGTCGGCGACCGAGTGGCCGCGGTAGCGGTAGGTGACGGCCTCGAGCACGGCGGGGCGGCGCTCCTCGCGCGCCCGCGCGAGCAGGCGGCCGGTCGCGGCCTCGACCTCCTCGAGGTCGTCGCCGTCGACCCGCTCGCCGTCCATCCGGTAGGCGGCGGCGCGCTTGAAGAGGTCGGTCTCGGCCGAGGCGCGCTCGACGCTCGTGCCCATCCCGTAGAGGTTGTTGATGACGAGGAAGACGACCGGCAGCTTCCAGACCGCGGCCAGGTTCAGCGACTCGTGCCAGGCGCCCATGTTGACGGCGCCGTCGCCGAGCTCGCAGAGCACCGCCTGCTGGGCGCCGCGACGGACCAATGAAAGCCCCATCCCGGTCGCGATCGGCATCTGACCGCCGACGATGCCCCAGCCGCCGTAGTAGCCACGCGAGACGTCGAGCAGGTGCATCGAGCCGCCGCGCCCGTGGGCGCAACCGTTGGCGCGGCCGAAGAGCTCCGCCATCACCGCCTCGGGCGGGACGCCGCGGGCGAGCGCGAAGCCGTGGCAGCGGTAGCCGGTGACCAGCAGGTCGTCGGGCTCGAGCGCCGCGACCGCGCCGACCGTCGCCGCCTCCTGCCCCGAGGACAGGTGGCAGTAGCCGCCGATCCGGGCCGCCTTGTACTGGCGCTCCGCGGCTTCCTCGAAGCGGCGGATCAGGAACATCGTGCGGTAGCGGTCGTAGAGGTCGCCGACGTCGGGGTCGACGGGGGCCGCGGTCGAATCGATCGTCGCCATCAGGGCTCCTCGAAGTAGTCGGGGTGTTGTTCGCGGATCCGCGGGACCTCGCGCAGGACAGCCCGCAGGTGCTCGCGCAGGGCGACCTCGGCGGCGTCGGGGTCGTGGCGGCCGACCGCGTCCGCGACGGCGCGGTGGGCCTCGACCATCGTCGGCAGGTAGTCGGGCATCGAGAGGCTGAGCCGGCGGAGGCGGTTGAGGTGGGACTTGGCGCGCTCGTTGACCGGCCAGACCGCCGGGTGGCCGCTGAGGTCGCAGATCTGCCGGTGGAAGGTGTCGTCGAGCAGCTGCCAGGCGTCGATGTCGATGCGGTCGGTGGCGCGTTCCTGGGCGCGCAGGTTTTCCTCGAGCTGGGCCATCGACTCTTCGGTCGGCGAGTTCGGCGGAGACGCGGACCGCGGTGCACTCGAGCGCCTCGCGGATGAACTGGGCGTCGGAGACCGACTGCGGGCTGATCCGCGCGACGAAGGTGCCGATCTGGGGACGGACTTCGACCAGGCGGTCGTCGCGGAGGCGGCCGAGCGCCTCGCGGATCGGCGTGCGGCTGACGCCGAGGCGCTCGCCCAGCTCGGCCTCGGAGAGGCGTTCGCCGGGGGCCAGCTCGGCGCGGACGATCAGGTCGCGGAGGGCGGCGTAGAGGTAGGGGCCGGCCGGCGCGCGCCCGGGGCGACGGGTGCTTTCGGGAGCGTTGCCCCCGCGGATCGGGATCGGCTCTGCCATGCGTGGATACTAGTATACAAGCGTTCCCCGACTGAGCTACCGAAGATGGCCGCGCTCGGCGACGATGAGGCGCAGCAGAGCGGTCGGCACGAAGGCGCGCTCCTCCTCGGGGAGCAGGGCGATCTCGAGGCCGATCCTGTCCTCTTTCTCCTGACTCGGCCGGGCGCGCAGTTCGGCGACCATCCGCCCCACCTCGTCTTCGACCCGGCGCTCGTCGGCCTCGCTCAATGCCATCGGGGGCGAGACTAGACGCCGCGGCGCGCCCTCAGCCCGCGGGGCGCTCGGTGAAGATGCCGCCGATCCGGTCGAGGACGCGGCTTGCCACCCGCAGTTCCTCCTCGTCGAGGCCCTCGAGCGCCTCCTCCCAGCGGCGCCGCCAGAGCGCCTTGCGCGCTTCGATCTTGCGGCGGCCGCGGCGGGTCAGCTTGACGACGACGAGGCGGCGATCGGTCTCCGAGCGGGTCCGTTCGACCAGCCCCGCGGCGCAGAGGTGGTCGAGCATCCCCGACACGGTCGCGGCGCTCGCCCCGACCGCCTCGGCCAGCTCGCCCGCGTGCAACGGGCCGCGGGTGTGGAGCTCGATCATCAGCTCGAACTGGGCGTGCCCGACTTCGTCGCCGCGATGGGTGTCGCGGCCGCGCAGGCTGCGCAGGCTGCGGAAGGCGTGGCGGAAGGAGACGCCGAGCTCGGTCAGCGCCTCGGCGCGGCCGGCCTTCTCCCCGGTCGGCTCTTGTGAGGCGAGCTCAGGCACCGATCGGCTCCACGAACTCCTCGGCGATTTCGATCTCCTTGGCCTCGGCGGCCGTCGGCGCTTCCGCCTTCGGCCCTTCGGCGCGGAGCAGGAAGAGGACCGGGATCAGCGAGGCGGCGCAGATCCCCAGCGCCCACCAGTAGGCGGTGCCGAAGGCGCTCGCCAGCTCGTCCGGGCCATGGGCGCCGGCGCTGGCCCGCTGCAGGACCACCGCCAGGACCGCGGTCCCGATCGCGCCGCCGATCCGCTGCAGGACGTTCATCTGCGGCGTCGCGTCGGAGAGCTGATCGGTCCGCAGCGCGGCGAAGGCGACCGTCGTCGTCGGGATGAAGGAGAGGCCGATGCCGACCCCGCGGATCAACAGGAGCACCGAGATGAAGAGGATCGAGGTGTCGGCGCCGATGAAGGCGAGCGGCAGCGAGCTGAGCGTCAGGACCGACACCCCGGCGAAGGCGACCCGGCCGCCGCCGAAGCGGTCGGTCATGCGGGCGACCCAGGGCGCGACCAGGAGCATCCCGAGGCCCTGTGGCCCGACCAGGAGGCCGGTGACGATGACGCTCTCGCCGCGGACCTGCTGGTAGTAGAGCGGCACCAGGATCATCGCCCCGAAGAGGGCGGCGCCGAGGCCGAAAGTGGTGAGCGAGGCCGCCGCGAAGATCCGGTTCGCGTAGAGGCGCACCTCCAGCAAGGGCCGCTCGACGTGGAGCGCGTGCCGGCCGAAGGCGGCGGCGAGCGCGATCCCGGCGACGATCGGCCAGACCACGGTCGGCGCCGTGAAGCTTTCCTGGGTCGCGATCTCGGACAGCCCGTAGACGATCAGCGGCATGCTGGTCGCCAGCAACCCCAGCCCGAGGACGTCGAGCTTGCCCGCCTCGCCGAGGTTGGAGTCGGGGAGCAGCCGCCAGCCAAGGAACCCGGCGACGATCCCGATCGGGACGTTGACGAAGAAGATCCAAGACCAGTGCAGGTTCTGCAGGATCAGGCCGCCGACGACCGGGCCGAGGATCGGCGCCAGCATCGCCGGCATCACCACGATCCCCATCACCCGGCCCATCCGTTTCGGGCCGGCGACCTCGGCCATGATCATCTGGGCGACCGGCATGATCATGCCGCCGCCGATGCCCTGGAGGACGCGGAAGAGGATCAGCGAGGTGCTCGATTCGGCCAGGCCGCAGAGCGCCGAGCCGATCGTGAAGAGGGTGATCGAGGCGAGGTAGACGCGCTTGGCGCCGAAGCGGCGCGCCGCCCAGCCGGTCAGCGGGATCACCGCGGCGAGCGCCAGCAGGTAACCGGTCGCGACCCACTGGATCTGGGCGATCGTGCTGTGCAGGTCGCGGCCGAGGGTATCGAGGGCGACGTTGACGATCGTCGTGTCGAGGATCGACATCGTCATCCCGAGGATCACCACCCCGGCGATCTTCCAGACGTAGGGCTCGATGCGGTCGGTCACGGATGCGTGCTCGTTCGAAGACATTAGGAGCCGAAAGTTTAGGGACCGAAGGGCTTTTCGTCAAATTCCCCGTAGGCCGGGGACCGCAGCTCACGTCTTTAGAAATTTCTTGGCAACTCTTTAGAAAGACGTTCACGCCCGTTTAGGGCGCGCCGAGCGGAGGGCGCCAACCTCCCTCCCATGCTCCAACGAAAAAGAAGTCACCCGTTCGGCTCCGCCCTGCTGGGCGGGGCGATCGTCGCCGTCGCCGGCCTGCTCGCAATCGCGACCGGGCTCGTGTCGACGGGCGGCGGTTCCACCACCATCCGGAGCGGCCAGGTCGCCGCTTCCGGCGCGACCCCCGCCGCCGCCGTCACCGACGGAGAAGGCGGCAACACCGTCAACCAGATCTACAAGGCCGACGCCAACGGCGTCGCCTTCATCGAATCCAAGGTCTCCGAAGGCGTCGCCTCGGGCTCCGGCGTCGTGCTCGACTCCGAAGGCCACGTCCTCACCAACAACCACGTGATCGAAGGGGCGAGCGAAGTCACCGTCTCGCTCGCGGCCGAAGGGCAGATGTACCCGGCCGCCGTGGTCGGCACCGAACCGAACTCCGACCTCGCGCTACTGAAGGTCGAAGCGCCCGCCTCCGCCCTCCACCCGCTCAAGCTCGGCGACTCCGCGCAGATGGAAGTCGGCGACCCGGTGGTGGCGATCGGCAACCCGTTCGACCTGCAGCGGACCGTGACCAGCGGCATCGTCTCGGCCCTGCAGCGTGAAATCCAGGCCCCCGACGGAGTGACGATCGACAACGTCATCCAGACCGACGCGGCGATCAACCCGGGCAACTCGGGCGGCCCGCTGATCAACTCGTCGGGCGAAGTGATCGGCATCAACTCGCAGATCGAGACCGGCGGCTCGGGCTCCGAGGGCAACGTCGGGATCGGCTTCGCGATCCCGATCAACACCGCCAAGGAAGAGATCGCCAAGCTCGAGTCCGGGAGCGCCGACGAACACGGCTACCTCGGGATCAGCGGGGCGACGATCACCCCCGAACTGGCGCAGGCGTTCAACCTGCCGGTCGAAGCCGGGGTGCTGGTGCAGCAGGTCGAGGAAGGCGGCCCGGCAGCGGCCGCCGGCATCCAGGGAGCGACCACTGCGGCCTCCGTCGAAGGGGCCGAATTCGGCCTCGGCGGCGACATCATCACCGCGGTCAACGGCGAACCGATCGCCGCCACCGAAGAACTGGTCGAAAAGATCTCGGACGGCCACGCCGGCGAAACCGTCGAACTGACCGTGATCCGCGAAGGACAGACCGCGACGGTGAGCGTGAAGCTCGCCGAACGCCCCGCCACCTCGGCGGGCTAGACCTGGGCGCGCGCCGCGCCTCCTCCGAAGCCACCCCACGAACCCCCGACGCTTGTTCGCGATACGCGAACAAGCGTCGGGGCGCTTCGTGCTCCGACTAGATGAGTAGTTCCACGAATCCTCCGCGTCGAAGGCTGCCGCAGGGTTAGCGAGCAACGCGGTCGAAGTCGGCGGTGCTCAGTAATCACCGCCGACCCGAAGGGGGCCTCGATGCTCGCCGACCTCGACCTGCTGCTCACTGCGGTCTTCTGCACCGCCGACGATCTCCTGCCCGAAGGCAAGGGAAACGCCCGTAGGAAGTTGACCGACGCGGAGGTCGTCACCCTCTGCGTGGCGCAGTCGATCATGGGCGTGACCTCCGACGAGCGCTTCGTCCGGACCGCCGCAAGACGTCTTCGCCACCTGTTCCCGGGCCTGACCAGGCGCTCGGGCTTCCACCGCCGCCGTGACCGCCTCGCCGGGACGATCGAGGCGCTGATCGACGTCTTCGCCTCCCGCAGCCCCGGCTACCACGACGATCTCCTCCTGGCCGACTCGACCCCCGTGGAGTGCGGCCGCTCGCGCGAGACGGTCAAGCGCGGTGGGTCGAGCTCCCTGGCCGACGCGCTCTCCGACGCCGCCGACTACGGATACTGCGCGTCGCACAGCCGCTGGTTCTGGGGATTTCGGCTGCACACCCTGATGGCGCCCGACGGGACCCCGCGGCAGATGGCCCTGACCTCCCCCAAGGAGGGCGAGCGCGAGGTCTGTCTGCGGCTGCTCGGGCGGGTCAACCGCACGGGTCCGCTCACCGTCCTCGGCGACAAGGGCTATGCCGGAGCCGACTTCGAGGCCGATGCCGCAGGGCTCGGGGCGACCGTGGTGCGGCCCCGTCGCAGGGACGAGCCCGGGGGCGGCCCACACCTGGCGCCGCTGCGCCAACGGATCGAGTCGATCTTCTGGACCGCCAAGGACATCCTCGCCCTCGAGCGCCACGGCGCCCGCACGCTGCGCGGGCTTCGGGTCCGCATCGCCGCACGGTTCCTCGCACTCGCCGCGGCCGTCTCGCTGAACCATGAACTCGGTCGCAGCAGCCGGGCGCTGGTCGACTACGTCGCCTGAGTCGTGGAACTACTCATCTAGGGTTGGCGGCTCGATGGAGGCCGCGACCGTCACCGGACTGACCGAGGCCGAGGCTTCACGCCGGCTCCGCGAGGCCGGGCCGCGGCACGAGCAGGCGACCAGCCGCTCCTACGCGTCGATCGCGATCGCCAACACGTTCACGGTCTTCAACGCGATCCTCGCCGGCTTCGGCGCCGCGACGATCATCTTCGGCAACCCCAGGGACGCGCTCTTCCTCGGCATCCTCGTCGCCAACGTCGCGATCGGGACCTTCCAGGAGGTCCGCGCCAAGCGCGCCCTCGACAAGCTCGCCGCGCTGGTGGTGGCGAAAGCGACGGTGGTGCGCGACGGCGCGCCGCGTCAGGTCGCGGTCGAGGAGGTGGTGGTCGGCGACCTGGTGCGGGTCGGCAGCGGCGACCAGATCCCCGCCGACGGCACCCTGGTCCGCGCCGACGGGCTGGCGCTCGACGAGTCCGATCTGACCGGCGAGTCCGAGCCGGTGGTGCGGCGCTCCGGCGACACCGTCCTCTCCGGCTCCTTCGCGGTCGAGGGCGAGGGCGACCTCGAGGCGACCGCGGTCGGCGCCGAGAGCCACGCCGCCGAGCTGACCGCGACGGCGCGCGCCTTCCGCCACCCGCGCTCGCCGCTCGAGAAGGCGATGGACCGCCTGCTGATCGTGATGGTCGGGGCGATGGCGCCGCTCGGGATCGCGCTCGGGATCTCGCTGGCGATCCGCAACGTCGGCCAGGCCGAGGCGGTCGAGACGCTCACCGCGGGGATCGTCAACATCGTCCCCGAGGGGTTGATCCTGCTGGTCTCGCTGACCGCCGCGGTGACCGCGGCGAAGATGGCGCGCCACGGCATCCTCGCCCAGCAGCTGAACGCGATCGAGTCGCTGGCCTCGGTCTCGGTGATGTGCACCGACAAGACCGGGACGCTGACCGAGGCCTCGCTGCGGGTGGTCGAGCTGATCCCGGCCGCGGGGGTCGAGGAGGCGGAGCTGGCGAACACCTTCGGCACCTACGCGGCGAGCGCGCCGAGCCGCAACACGACCCTGGAGGCGATCCACACCGCCGGGCTCGGCGACGGGGTCGAGCCGCAGGAGCCGACGGCGACCGTCCCCTTCTCCTCGCGGCGGCGTTGGAGCGCGCTCGAGCTGGGCGGCCGGCAGCTGGTGCTGGGCGCGCCGGAGGCGCTGCTGGGCGGCGCCGTCGGCGACGCGGAGCTGCGCGAACGGGCGGCGGGCGAGGCGGCGGCCGGGCGGCGCGTCCTCGCCCTCGCCGCCTACGGCGCACCGCTCCCCGCGCCCGGCCCCGACGCCGAGCTGACCGCGCCGCTGCGACCGCTCGGCGTCGTCGTCCTCGCCGAGGAGCTGCGCGCCGAGGCGGCCGAGACGATCGCCTTCTTCGCCCGCGAGGACGTCGCGCTGAAGATCCTCTCCGGCGACAACCCGGCGACGGTCGGGGCGATCGCCCGTGACCTCGGGATCGAGGCGAGCGGACCGGCGCTCGACGGCCGCGACCTGCCCGCCGACGACGCCGAGCTGCTCGCCGCGGTGCTGGCGGCGCCCGCGATCGGGCGAATCTCCCCCGATGACAAGGCGCGGGTGGTCCGCGTCCTCAGCGAGGGCGGCGAGTACGTCGGCATGCTCGGCGACGGCGTCAACGACGTGCCCGCGCTGAAGCAGGCGCGGCTGGCGATCGCGCAGGGCAGCGGCACCCAGATGGCCCGCTCGGTCGCCGACCTGGTCCTCGTCTCGGGCGAGTTCGGCGAGGTGCCGCCGATGGTCGGCGAAGGGCGCCAGATCCTCCGCAACATCCAGCGCGTCGCCCGCCTCTTCGTCAGCAAGGCGGTCTTCACCGCCTTCCTCGTCCTCGTGATCGCGATCCCGAGCGGCGTCTTCCCGATGCTGCCGCGCCAGTTCACGCTCACCTCGACCTTCACGATCGGCATCCCCGCCTTCATCCTGGCGCTGGCGCCGTCGAGCGGGCCGTGGCGGCCGGAGGGCTTCCTGCGGGCGATCGCCCGCTTCTCGCTCCCGGCCGGGCTCGCCACCGGGCTCGGCATCCTCACCACCTATCTGCTCGCCCGCCACGCGCTCGGCGACGACCTGACCCAGGCGCGCAGCGCGACCGCGGCGACGGTGGTGGTCTCCGGCCTCGCGATCGTGTTTGCGCTGGAGGACCAGCCGGGAACGCGGCGGCTCGTCGTCGGGGCGCTCTGCGCGACGATGGCGCTGCTCTTCTTCGGCGCCTGCGCGATCCCCGTCGCCCGCAATTTCTTCGAAATCGCGCCCCCGACCGGCGGCATGGTGGGCGCCTGGCTGATCGGCTCGGCGGTGGCGATCGCGCTGCTCGCCGCGGCCCTGCGCGTCATCGCGGTGCTCGACCGTCGGGCCGGGCCGCCGGTTTGACCGGGCCGCGACCCTGCCTACACTGTGGCGATGGGAGTGCTGCCGATCGTCCTGGTCATCTTGGCGATGAAGATTCCGATCTTCGGCCTGCTCTGGCTCGTCTGGTGGGCCAAAAAGGAACCCGAGGTGGATTACGGAGGCGACGGCAACGACCCGGTGCGCGCCCAGCTCCCGCGCGACCCCGATCCCGACGATCCGCCCCGCGGCCCGCGCCGTCGCGGTCCGCACGGCGGTCAGGCCCGGCCGCTGCCGAGCCCACGCCGCGACCCGCATCCCGCTACTCCACGCGAAAGCGTTCCGGGACCTCTTTCTCGGTCGACCTAGGCGGCCGCACGTAGTGCCGCTGTTGGCGCGGCGGCAGCCTCACCCGCTCCTGGTCGACCCGCTCGTAGGGGATCTGTTCGAGCAGGTGGCTGATCAGGTTGAGCCGGGTCGAGCGCTTGTCGTCTGACTCGACCACGAACCACGGTGAATGGTCGGTGTCGGTGTGGGCGAGCATCTCGTCCTTGGCCTCGGCGTAGTCGACCCAGCGGGCGCGCGCCTCGAGGTCGGTCGGGGAGAGCTTCCAGCGCTTCAGCGGGTTGTCGAGGCGGGCCTGGAAGCGGCGCTCCTGCTCGTCGTCGGAGACCGAGAGCCAGTACTTGATCAGGATGATCCCGGAGCGCTGGATGATCCGCTCGAACCGCGGGCAGGAGTGCATGAACTCCTCGTACTCCTCGTTCGTGCAGAAGCCCATCACCCGCTCGACGCCGGCGCGGTTGTACCAGGAGCGGTCGAAGAGGACCATCTCGCCGGCGGCGGGCAGCCGGGCGACGTAGCGCTGGAAGTACCACTGGGTGCGCTCGCGGTCGCTCGGCATCCCGAGCGCGACGTCGTGGATCACCCGCGGGTTGGTCTTTTCGGTGATGCGGCGGATCGTGCCGCCCTTGCCCGCGGTGTCGCGGCCCTCGAAGAGGACGACGACTTTCAGCCCTTCGTGGACGATCCATTCCTGCAGGCGGACGAGCTCGACCTGGAGGCGGCGGAGCTCCTTGCGGTAGCCCTTCTTGCCGAGGATCTCGGGCTCGGTCATCGGCCTAGGCTAGAGGCCCAGCGCCGTTTCGATCTCGGCGATCGCCGTCGCCTCGGCCGGGCTGACGCCGTCCTCGGAGCCCTTCTCCTTCTTCGCCGCGGCGACCCGTTTGGCCAGCGAGACGACGAAGAGCCGGTAGTCGCCGAGCTCGGCCGGGGTCGCCTTGGCGGTGACGAGGGCGACCGCGTCGCGGATCCGCTGCAGGCCGTGCTCTTTCAGCTCCTCGGTCGAGTGGGCTTTGGTGCGGTCGGTCTCCGGGCGGTGGGAGACGATCTCGTCGAGCAGCTCGGAGGAGCCGTGCTCCTGGCGCGCCTCGGTGTAGGCCTTGGCCATCGCCATCACCTCGCGGAAGGTGCCGCCGCGCTCGGCGGTGGTGACGATCATCCCGGCGCTGGTCGGGCCCTCGCGGACGGTGTCCCACTCCTCCTCGGTGAAGTCTGCGTGCGTCGTCAAAGCTCTCCTCTCGTGCTGCTCGTCGCTGCGGTCCCCAGCAGTTCTACCGCGCGGCGAGCGCGGGCGCCGGTCCTGATTTGAGTTCGGTGCGAACATATGTTCGTGGCCTCTCACTCCGAAGCCCTGGGTCGCTTCAACGCCGCCGTGCAGCGGGGCGACCTCGACGCGGCCTCGCGGGCGGCGCGGGAGATGGCGAAGGGTGGCCCGGTCAGCCTGCACTGCGCGCTTGAGCTGCTGGTCCTGCTGGCGCGGGCAGGCGACCGGCGCTTCGAGGCGGCGGCGCGGCGCTGGCTGGTGCGGCTCGGCCAGGAGCGGCGCGCCGCCGAGGAGCCGCACACGCTGACCGAGCTGCAGATCGCGAGCGTCGCCGTGGCCGGCCTCGCCGACCAGCGGATCTCGCGCCGCTGCGAGGGTGTGCTGCGGGCGCTTGTGAAGTGGGTCGAGGAGGGCGAGCGCGCGACAGGCTAGGGCGCATGCCGTCCAGCTAGATGGTCGATTCCACGGCAGGGTGTGACCGGGGGCGCTCCCGGCCAAGCGGATCAACAGACGACGATCCACTCGCCAGATGTGGCACACGACTTACGACTCGGGACACTAGGCGTCCGGTAGGGCGACCGGGGTCGGTGGCGGCTCGCCGGCGGCGACGGCGATCGCGTTGCGGGCGGCCAGCTCGGCCATCGCGGCGCGGGTCTCGACCGTCGCCGAGCCGAGGTGCGGGACCAGCACCGCATTCTCCAGCGCGAGCAGCTCCGGGTGGACCTCGGGCTCGTTTTCGAAGACGTCGAGGCCGGCGGCGGCGATCGTCCCCTCGCGCAGCGCCGCGGCCAGGGCCGCTTCGTCGACGACGGCGCCGCGGGCGGTGTTGACCAGCGTCGCGGTCGGCTTCATCAGGGCGAGCTCGCGGGCGCCGATCAGATGGCGGGTCGCCGCGGTCAGCGGCGCGTGCAGGCTGACCACGTCAGAGGTGGCGAGCAGCTCGTCGAGGTCGAGCCGGGTCGCCTCCAGCTTGGCGGCGGCGGGCGACTCGTGGCGGGAGTGGTAGGCGATCTCCATCCCGAAGGCGCGACCGCGGTGGGCGACGCGGGCGCCGATCCCGCCGAGCCCGACGATCCCGAGGCGGGCGCCGCGCAGGTCATGGCCGAGCATGAAGCCCATCCCCCACCGCCAGGGGCGGCCGGCGCGGATCAGCCTCTCCCCCTCGCCGAGCCGGCGGGTAGCGGCGAGGACGAGGGCGAAGGCGAGGTCGGCGGTGGCGTCGTCGAGGACCCCCGGCGTGTTGGTGACGACGACGGCGCGCCGCGCGCAGGCGGCGAGATCGACGTTGTCGAAGCCGACGGCGACGTTGCAGACGCCGCGCAGGCCGGGTCCGGCGGCGTCGAGCAGCTCCTCGTCGACGCGGTCGTAGAGCATCGTCACGGCGACGTCGACGCCCTCGACCAGGGCGAGGAGGTCCTCGCGGTCAAGGCGCTCGGCATCGGAGCGAGCGCGGACCTCCCCGGCCGCGGTCAGCATCTCCGGCGCCCTCCCGGGCAGCGCTGCGGTGACGGCGAAGGTCGGCATCGGACTTTCTTACCAGTCGGGGGCGACTACCTGGTTTTAGGGATTCGACTGGGGGGTATCGAAGTGACTTCTCCCCTGCAGTTCCCTGAAGGCGTCCCTCCTGCCCCGGAGGGGCGCCTTTTCCCTTTCAGGCGTCTTCCGCGGCCGGGTCCTTGCCGGGCCAGCGGCCGGTGGCGCCGGCGAAGCTGGAGCGCGCCTGGTGGTCGACCAGGCCTTTGGTGACGCGGAAGATCGCGCCCTCGACCGCCAGCGCGGCGATCAGTTTGCCGGTCGGCACGCCGCGCACGTCGGGCTCGGGCGGATCCTCGTCGTCGATCACGGCCCAGGCTTTTTCGAACGCCTTCTTGGCGAGGAGACCGGCGACCAGTCCGGCGGCGATGCCCACCGGTGCGAAGAGGATCTTCATGCGTCGAACTTACCCCACCAGGCGTCGATCACACCCCGCCAGTGCGTTCGCAGTTGGTTCCGGATAGCGGAACGAAGTGCGAACGCGGCTGCGGGTTGACATATCGATGCGATCCGTTACGATATATCGCGTTAGATCCCGATAGGAAGGTAATTATTATGTACAGCAAGCACTCACACAGACATCCGCGCCATCCCGGGCACCGCGGCGGCCGCGAGGAGTTCGCCCGCAGCCGCGGCTTCGGCCCCGGTCGAGGCAGAGGTGGGCCGCGAGCCCGCCGCGGCGATGTCCGCGCCGCCGTCCTCGCCCTCCTCGCCGATCGCCCCATGCACGGCTACGAGATGATCAAAGAGGTCGAGGAGCGCAGCGATGGGGCCTGGACCCCGAGCGCCGGCTCGATCTACCCGATGCTCCAGCTGCTCGAGGACGAGGGCCTGATCCGCGGCGAGGACTCGGACGGCAAGCGCCGCTTCACCCTCACCGACGCGGGCCGCGCCGAGCACGAGGAGAAGTCGGGCGACGTCGCCCCCTGGGACGCCGTCCGCGCCGGGTTCCCCGCCGGCCAGCTGCAGATGCGGCGCTCGATCGGCCCGCTGATCGCCGCGGTCCGGGCGATCGCCCACGATGGCACCGAGGAGCAGCAGAAGCAGGTCGGCGAGCTGCTCGACGAGACGCGCCGCAAGGTCTACGCGATCCTCGCCGAGGAGCCGCGGGACCAGGACTAGCCGGCTGTCCGCGGACGAGCACCGGCTCGCCCGCGGACGCGCCTCGCCACCCGGGCCGCTTGGGCTCCCGGGTGGCGAGAAGGCCCGTTTCCCCAAACAGACCCACACATATATAGATACGCATCTCTCCTCCCTATGGTGATCCCCCAGAAGCGCTCCCAATGCAGGGCGCTTCTTCCTTTCACCGGAGAGACAGGGGGCAACCTATTGGATTGCGCCAAATCGCGCAATCCCCAGTTTTGATTAGCGTGCGATCGGTTGCACGGAGGGGGTCGCGGCGAGCACCCGGTCGGCCACCGACTGGCCGGTGAGACCGACCTCGGCGCGCAGCAGATCGGGCTTGCCGTGGGTGACGTAGCGGTCGGGAAGACCGACCCGCAGCACCCGTGCGCGCTCCGCCGGGCCGGCCGCGAAGGCGTCCTCGAGGTGCTCCAGGACAGCCCCCCCGAAGCCGCCCGGGAGGACGTTCTCCTCGATCGTCACCAGCAGGTCGTGGTCGCGCGCCAAGTCGTCGACCAGCTCCTCGTCGAGCGGCTTGGCGAAGCGCCCGTCGGCGACGGTCGCCTGCAGGCCGTGGTCGGCGAGGATCGCCGCCGCCTCGAGCGCCACCGTCACCCCGTGGCCGTAGCCGAGCAGCGCCACGCCGCGGCCCTCGGCGAGCACCTCGCCCACCCCGATCGGGAGAATTTCGGGCGTCGCCGGGATCTCGACCCCCTCGGCCGCGCCGCGCGGGTAGCGCAGTGCCGCGGGCCCGTCGTGGGCGATCGCGGTGTGGAGCATGTGGACCAGCATCGCCTCGTCGCGCGGCGCCATCAGGACCACGTTCGGGATCGGCCGGAAGAAGGAGATGTCGAAGGCGCCGTGGTGGGTCGGGCCGTCGTCGCCGACCAGCCCGGCGCGGTCCATCGCAAAGGTCACGTCGAGGCTCTGCAGGCAGACGTCGTGGACGATCTGGTCGAAGGCCCGCTGCAGGAAGGTCGAGTAGATCGCGCAGACCGGCTTCGCCCCCTGCAGTGCCAGCCCCGAGGCGAGCAGCACCGCGTTCTGCTCGGCGATGCCGACGTCGTAGTACTGCGCGGGGAGCTCGTCGGCCAGCTTCTGCAGGCCGGTCCCCCCCGCCATCGCGGCGGTGATCCCGATCACCCGCTCGTCGCGCTCGGCCTCGCCGACCAGCGCGTCGGCGAAGACCTTCGTGTACTGCGGTGGCGAGCCCGGTGCGGGCGGCTTCTCCAGTCGCTCGATCCCCTCCGGCGAGTCGGTTTCCTGGACCGGCACCGGCTTTTCCTTCGATGTCGGGCGGCCGTCGACGATCGAGTTGGGCTTCGCCGCGTGCCACTCCTCCATCGAGGCGAGGCCGTTGGCTTCGGCGGGCGCGAATCCCTTGCCCTTGACCGTGTGGATGTGGACGACGACCGGCCGTTCGGCCTCGAACGCCTCGGTCAGGGCGCGGCGCAGCGCCCCCACGTCGTGGCCGTCGATCACACCCATGTAGGCGAGGTCGAGCTCCTCGAAGAAGAGGCCGGGCGCCCAGTAGGCCTTGATCGCCGCCTTGATCTCGGGTCCGAGGCGCTCGATCCGCCGTCCCATCCCGAGCGGCAGCTTGATCAGCCGGTCCTCGACCCCCTCGCGGGCGTGGTAGAGCCGCGGATTGAGGCGGATCCGGTTGAAGTAGCGGGAGAGGGCGCCGACGTTGGGCGAGATCGACATCCCGTTGTCGTTGAGGACGATCACGATCGGCGTCTGCAGGCCGCCCGCCGCGTGCAGCGCCTCGTAGGCGACGCCGCCGGTCAGCGCGCCGTCGCCGATCACCGCGGCGACCCGGCCGTCCTCGCCGATCCCTTTGCGCATCGCCTCCTTCAGCCCGACCGCGTAGCCGATCGAGGTCGAGGCGTGGCCGGCGCCCATGATGTCGTGCTCGGACTCCTCGATCGAGCAGAACGGGGCGAGGCCCTCGTACTGGCGGATCGTCGGCAGCTGCTCGCGGCGGCCGGTGAGGATCTTGTGCGGGTAGGACTGGTGGCCGACGTCCCAGAGGATCTTGTCGCGGGGGCTTTCGAGCAGGCTGTGGAGGGCGACGGCGAGCTCGCAGGTGCCGAGGTTGGCGCCGAAGTGACCGCCGATCTGCCCGATCGTGTCGATGATGTAGGTGCGCATCTCCTGCGCGACCCGCTGCAGCTCGGCGTCGTCGAGGCCGCCGAGGTCGGCGGGCCCGTCGATCGCGTCGAGCAGGGCCGCCTCCAGCTCCGGCTCGGAGCCGTTGGCCGCTTCTTCGTGTCCGTTCTGTGAGGAGTTGTCGCTCATTCGTGTCGGGTGAAGATGTACTCGGCGACCCGGTTCAGGTCGTCGGTGTCGCCGCGGGCCTCGACCAGCGCCGCTGTCGCCTTGGCGTGGGACTCGGCGGCGAGCTCGCGCGCCCGTTCGAGGCCGAAGAGGCTGACGTAGGTGAGTTTGCCATGTCTCTCGTCGCTTCCATGTGGCTTGCCGAGCCGCTCGTCGCTCTCGGTCACGTCGAGGATGTCGTCGACGATCTGGAACAGCACGCCCAGCTCGTCGGCGAAACGGCGGTAGATCATTGTCTCACTTTCGCCCGCTCCCTCGAGGATCGGGATCACACAGACGCTGGCGGAGATCAATCGGCCGGTCTTCAGCGCGTGCAGCTCGCGCAGCCCGGCGGCGTCGAGCTCGGCGCCGACCACGTCGACGTACTGGCCGCCGACCATGCCGTCGACCCCGGTCGCGGCGGCCAGCTCGCGCAGCGCCGCCAGCACCCGGGCCGGGTCGCCGGGCTGCTCGCAGAAGAGGCGGACCGCCTCGGCGAAGAGCCCGTCGCCGGCGAGGATCGCGACGTCCTCGCCGAAGCGCTTGTGCGAGGTCGGCCGGCCGCGGCGCAGGTCGTCATCGTCCATCGCGGGCAGGTCGTCGTGGATCAGCGAGTAGGTGTGGATCAGCTCGATCGCGCAGGCGACCGGGAGGAAGCGCTCGGGCGGGGCGCCGAGAGCGCGGGCGGTGGCGAGCGCCAGCACCGGACGGACCCGCTTGCCGCCGGCGAGGAGCGAGTAGCGCATCGCCTCCTCGAGCCCGGCGGTCCGCGCCGCGGGTGAGAAGCGGAGGTCGGCGAGGGCGGCGTCGACCAGGTCGCGCAGGCCCTCGGGGTACCTATTCACTGTCGGCGGCGGCCGCCTCGCGGGCGCGGCGGTTGGTCTCCTCGACCGCCTCGGCGGCCAGCTCGCCCGCCTCGGCGGCGAGCGTCGCGGCGCGCCCCTCCTCGAGCTCGCCCTCGCCCTCCAGCTCGGCGGAGATCTCGCGCAGGCGCTCGGCGATCTCGCGCAGGCGGGTCATCCGGTCGGCTCGCGCTCGCGGACGATCGCCCCGAGCACGCCGTTGATGAAGCCGGCCGAGTCGGCTCCGCAGTACTCCTTGGCGATCTCGACCGCCTCGTCGATCGCCACCTCGAAGGGGGTCTCCCCCTCCTCGATCTCGAACAGCGCGACCCGCATCACGTTGAGGTCGAGCGGCGCGATCCGGTCGACGGTCCAGCCGCTGCGGAGGTGCTCGGAGATCGTCTCGTCGAGGTCTTCGCGGTTGGCGTCGACCCCCTCGGCGAGCTCCTTGGTCAGCGGTTTGGCGCCGGCGACCAGGTCGGTGAGCGGACGGCCGGTGACGTCCCGCTGGTAGCTGGCGAAGACGGCGTCACGGCGTTGGTCGGAGCGGCGCATCCCTGCATTCTCTCAGGCCCGGGGGCGCGTGCTCAGCGGAGGATCTCGACCAGCAGCACCCAGGCGTTGGCGACCGCCCCGCAGATCGCGAGGACGATGCCCGCGGCGATCCAGTAGAGGCCGCCGCCCGCTTCGAGCAGGACGCTGAGGCCGCCGACCACCAGCGGCAGCGTCACGATCAGCCGCACAGCGAGGTGGGTGAGTCGCCACTGCGCCTGCTCCTGGCCGGTCTCGTCGGTCGCGGTCGGAGGCAGCCGCAGCACGATGAAGGCGATGAGGAGGGCGACGATCGACAGCTCGAGGCCAAGCGCCAAGGTGCTCTGGGCCGGAATCAGCCCGACGATCGACACCACCAGGACTCCGAGCAGGAGCAGCAGCGTCTCCAGCGCCCGCTCCGGCAGGCCCTTGAAGCTGAGGATGCGTTCGAGGTTGATCGAGACGGCGACGAAGAGCAGGCCGAGCAGCGCCGCCGAGGCGCCCGCCGTGGCGACGAAGAGATCGCTCCAGGCGGAGGGGTCGTAGGCGACGCTCACGCGCCGATCGTATTCGCGCTGCGTGCTTTCGGTCCCCTATAGGGGCCCAAATAGACGCAGCGCTCAGGCGCGCGACATGTATTCGCCGGTGCGCGTGTCGACCCGGATCGTCTCGCCCTCCTCGATGAAGAGCGGCACCTGGACCACGGCGCCGGACTCGAGCGTCGCCGGCTTGTTGCCGCCGCCCGAGGCCGTGTCGCCTTTCAGGCCCGGGTCGGTCTGGGTCACTTTCATCTCGACCGCGCTCGGCACCTGCACGTCGCTCGGCTGCTCGTCGACGAAGAGCACCTCGACCTCGGAGTTCGGCAGCACCCACTGCATCACGTCGCCTAGCACCCCCGACGGGATTTCGATCTGGTCGAAGTCGCGGTTGTCCATGAAGACGACCGACTCACCGGAGTCGTAGAGGTACTGCATCTTTTTCGATTCGGTGCGGACCAGGCGGAACTTCTCGCCGGCCCGGAAGGTTTTGTCGATCACCGCGCCGTCCTCGATGCGGCGCAGCTTCGTCCGCACGAAGGCGCCCCCCTTGCCCGGCTTGACGTGCTGGAACTCGACGATCTTCCAGACCTTGCCGTCGATTTCGATGTGGGACCCGTTGCGGAATTGGTTGGTTGAGACAGTCATCGAGGCGGACTCTAGCGGCGCGCCGGGGCGCGGCGCCGGTCAGTCGTTGCGCTCGGCCGCGGCGGGCGTGAGGGTCGCGGCGGAGCCGCCGCCGAGGACGCGGCGGACGAGGCGCGGGGCGAGGATGCGGAGGTGGGCGGCGAGCGCGTAGGGGCGCGGCACGTAGCGCTCGGACTTGCCGCCCGGGCCGACCTCGTGGATCGCCTCGGCGACCTTCTCGGGGGTCGAGAGGATGAGCCGGGTGAGCGCTTTCTGGCGGAGCTCGGTCTGCGGGAAGCCCTCGGTCGCGATGAAGCCGGGCAGCACCATGCCGACGTGGACGCCGTGCGGGGCCTCCTCCAGCGAGAGGGCGTCGGTCCAGCCGATCAGCGCGAACTTGCTGGCCGAGTAGGCGCCCGAGTTGGGGCGGCTGACCCGGCCCGCGGTGCTGGCGACGTTGACGATCGCGCTCGGGGCCGAGCGCCGCAGCAGCGGCAGGAGCGCCTCGGTGAGGCGGACGACGGCGTCGAAGTTGAGCTCCATGTGGCGATGGACGTTGGCCCAACCGGTCTCGGCGAAGGTGCCGCGCCAGGCGGCGCCGGCGTTGTTGACGAGGAGGTCGAGGCGGTCGTGATGCTGTTCGACGTGGGCGCGGACGCGCTCCGGCGCATCGGGGGTCGTGAGGTCGGCGACGAGCCAGGTCGCCGGACACGGCAGCGAGGCGGCGAGCTCGGCGAGCAGCTCGCCGCGGCGGGCGACGAGGACCAGCTCGGTGCCGGGGTCACGGGCGAGGCGCCGCGCGGTGGCGGCGCCGATCCCGCTCGAGGCGCCGGTGACCAGCGCGATCTTGGGCTGCGACGGCATCGCGTAAAGCTACGTCACGATCCGCCGCAGTCATAGAGGGTGCCGCTGCCACTCGATTCGACGGAGACCTTGGTGCAGGATTCGACCACGGTGTCGATCGCCGATTCGGAGCCGGTGCGGGTGTCGCCGCCGCCGGTCGCCCCGCCGGGGCCGCCGAAACCGCCGCCGGAGGTGCCGCCGAGGCCGCTGGTGTAGATCCAGGTGATCGCGCCGGATTCGATCCGTTCTTCCAGCCAGGACGCGCTGACCGAGGACTCTTTGCCCGAGAAGCCGCCGATCCCGGCCACTTCGGCGCCTGCTTCGATGATCGCGCTCGAGGCGCCCGATTGGCTGTCGACCGCGATCGCGCCGCCGCCGTTGGCTTCGGTGTATTCGAGGATCGCACTGAGGTCTTCGCCGCCGAACATGCCGCCCGCGGCGCCGCCGCTCATCGATGGCGGGCCGCCGGTGCCGGTCGCGCCGGTTGCCCCCGTCGAGCCTTCGCCGAACAGTTGACCGACCGCGCCTCCGCCTGAGCTGCCCGAAGCTTCGCTGCCCGACGCTTCGCCGCCGGGGAGCGTCGGCATCGCGCCGCTTTCGGAGCCACCGAAGCTCGGCGGGCCGCCGCTGCCCGAGCCCCCGGGGCCGCCGAAGCCGCCACCGGCGCCGGGACCGCCCATCGTCGACGCCGATTCGGGACCGCCGGCGGGGAAGGTGCTGCTGGTCGGGTGTCCGAGGGTGTCGACCGACCAGATCGCCGGGGCGACCAAGAGGATGCCGATGCCGACGGCGAGCGCCGCGAGACGCAGGCGCGCCGCCTTCGACCGGTCGCCGAGGCGCGCGGCGACGGTGTCGGCGAAGAGGAGCGCCACGACCGCGGCGATCGAGACGACCACCAGCGGCACGACCAGCCAGTCGAGGTCGGAGGCGCTGTGGTCGATGACCACGAGCTCGACGATCGCGCCGGCGCCGAGCGCCACCGCGCCGAGCGTGCGTCCGAGGACCGCGCCCAGCGCTCCTTCGCGCTCGCTCGCCAAGACCTGGCCCACCGTCGCGCCGACCAGCGCTGCCGCGAAGGGCGCCAGCAGCGAGGTGTAGTAGGGATGGAAGATCCCACCGGCGAAGCTGAAGGCGACCGCGGTGATGCCGAAGGCGCCGCCGACCGCGACGATCCAGCCGGTGCGCGGATCGGTCCGCCGCAGCCGGCTGAGCGCCGCGATCCCGACGCCGCCGACGAGTGCGGTGCCGAGCAGCCAGCCCGCCTGCCCGCCGAGCGCTTCGTTGACAAGTCGGAAGACGCCGGTCGGCCCGCCGAAGGTGCCGCCCGCGCCGAGGTTGCCCGGCCCGCCGGTCTGCCCTTCGAGCCGGCCGAGGCCGTTGTATTCCCAGATCAGCGACCAGATGCTGTTGTCGCTGGTGCCGGAGATCCAGGGGCGGCTCGAGGCCGGGGTGAGCCAGACGAGGACCGGCCAGGCGAGAGCCACCGCGGCCAGCGCCGCGCCGGCGAAGGCCAGCTGGCGGATCGCGACGAGCCTGCCGCGCGGCGCCACCCAGAGCCAGGCGAGCGCCATGCCGGGGAGGACCATCAGCGCCGCGCCCATCTTCGCCTCGAAGCCGAGGCCGACGCAGACGCCGGCCAGGACGAGCCACTTGGTGGCGCCGTGCTCAAGAGCCCGCACGAAGCACCAGAGCGCGCCGACGCTGCAGAGCACCAGCAGCGCGTCGGGGTTGTTGTGGCGGGAGGTCGCGACGACGACCGGGGTCAGGGCCAGCGCCAGGCCGGCGACCGTCCCGGCGACACGGCCCCAGCGGCGCCGCGTCAGGTCGTAGAGGAGGCCGACCGAGGCGACGCCCATCAGCGCCTGCGGGACGAGGATCGCCAGCGAGTCGAAGCCGAAGATTTTCACCGAGAGCGCCTCGACCCAGAGGGCCAGCGGCGGCTTGTCGACGGTCATCAGGCCCTTCGCGTCGAAGGAGCCGTAGAGGAAGTCGTGCCAGCTGCCCGCCATCGAGCGGACCGCGGCGCTGTAGTAGTCGTTGGCCCAGCCGTTCTTGCTGAGCGTCCAGAGGTAGAGCAGCGCCGCGAGGGCGAGGAGCACCGCCAGCTCGGGGCGCGGCAGCGGCAGGGCGCGGAGTCGGTCGCGCAGCCGGGTCGAGTTCCAGGACCGTGGGTGTGGGTGGGTGGCGCTCTCCATGCACCCACCGTGCCGCCCCAACCTCGGAGGAACCTGGGACGCCGCTGGGAGTGCGGTCGTCCTAAGGCCCGTTGACCGGGCCTTAGGACGACCGCGGGGAGAGGGGCAGGCGCACGGTGAAGAGGGCGCCGCCGCCGGTCGCGTTCGCCGCGTCGACGGTGCCGCCATGGGCGCTGACGATCGCGGCGACGATCGCCAGGCCGAGCCCGGCGCCGCCGTCGTCGCGGCCGCGCGAGGAGCTGTCGCGCCAGAAGCGCTCGAAGACGGCGTTGGGGTCGCCGGGCGGCAGGCCGGGGCCGTGGTCGCGCACCTCGACCGTCGCCCAGGCCTCGGTCGTCGCCAGCGAGAGCTCGACCGGCGTCCCCGCCGGCGTGTGGACGACGGCGTTGCGCAGCAGGTTGGCGAAGACGCGGCGGAGCGCGTCGCCGTCGGCCTCGAGCGCCACCGGGCCGGTCGGGTTGAGCGAGATCTGGCGCTCCGGCGCGGCGGCGCGGGCGTCGTCGCGGGCGTCCTCGAGCAGCTCGCGCAGATCGAGCGGTTCGCGCGCCGGCTCGCGCACCTCGTCGACCCGGGCCAGGGTCAGCAGGTCGTCGACGAGGCCGCCCATCCGCGCCGACTCGGCCTCGATCCGGTCCATCGCCCGCTCCACCTCGGCGGGCTCGCGGGCCGCGCCGATCCGGTAGAGCTCGGAGTAGCCGCGGATCGAGGCGAGCGGCGTGCGCAGCTCGTGCGAGGCGTCGGCGAGGAAGCGACGCAGCCGCCTCTCCCCCGCCGCGCGCTCGGCGAAGGCCTTCTCGATCTGCACCAGCATCGCGTTCAGGGACCGTCCCAGGCGGCCAACCTCGGTGCGGTCGTTGTCGGGCTCGACCCGGCGCGAGAGGTCGCCGGCGGCGATCTGCCCCGCCACCTCGCCCATCCGTCGCAGCGGCCGCAGCCCGAGCCCGACCAGCCACCAGGCGGCGACGCCGAGCGCGATCAGGATCGCGGCGCTCACCACCAGCTCGATCAGCGCCAGGTGGCTGAGCGTCCCGTTGGTGTCGCCGAGCGGCACCGCGACCACGCTCTCGGCGCCCCCCGACAGCTTCACGGCGGCGATCCGAAACTGTTCGGAGCCGCCGCCCCTCTGGCCGACCGTGGTCGGCGAGATCCCCTCCGTTCCCAGGTCGGTCGCCACGAGATCGGCGGGCACTTCCGGACGGGGCTCCTTTTCGCCGCCGAATTCGAGGCTGGTGCGGTTGATGATCTTCCCTTCGGCGTTGCGCAGCTGCCCGTAGGTCCCCGGCGGCAGCTGCGAGCTCGGCGCGGGCCCGGGGCCGGGGCCGGTGGCATCTCCGTCTGGTCCGGGACCGAATCGCTGCGTCTCCACCCCGCCTGATTCGACTTCGCTCGCCATCGAGATCGTCACCGGCACCACCGCCGATTCGAGCTGCTGGTCGACGCGGTCGTAGAGGTAGTTGTGGAGGGCCCGGTAGGAGGCGAAGTCGGCCACGGCCAGGCCGACCACGGCCAGCGCGACCAGCAGCACCAGAAGGCGCGTGCGCAGCGAGAGCTGCTCAGGCAGGCGGAAGGCGGAGCGCATAGCCGACCCCCCGCACCGTATGGATCAGGCGCGGGCCCCGCGCCTCGAGCTTCTTGCGCAGGTAGCTGACGTAGGTCTCCAGGACGCGGGCGTCGCCGCCGAAGTCGTAGTCCCAGACGTGGTCGAGGATCTGCGCGCGGGTGAGCACGCGCCGGGGGTGGGACATCAGGTAGCGGAGGAGGCGGTATTCGGTGTCGGTGAGCTCGATCGGGGCGCCGTCGCGGAAGACCTCGCGGGTGTCGTCGTCGAGCTCGAGGTCGCCGAAGCGGAGGATGCTCTCGCCGCCGCCCGAGTTGCCGAAGCGGCGCAGCACCGAGCCGACCCGGGCGAGCAGCTCCTCGACCGAGAACGGCTTGGTGACGTAGTCGTCGCCGCCGAGGGTGAGGCCGCGGACCTTGTCCTCGGTGGTGTCACGGGCGGTGAGGAAGAGGATCGGCGTGTCGTCGGCGCGCTCGCGCATCCGCCGCGCCACCTCGAAGCCGTCGAGGTCGGGCAGCATCACGTCGAGCAGGACGAGGTCGGGGCGGAAGTCGGTGACCGCCTGCAGCGCCGCCTGGCCGTCGGCCGCCGTCGCCACCTCGTAGTTGTTGAAACGGAGGGCGATCGAGAGGACGTCGGCGATGTTCGACTCGTCGTCGACGACGAGCACCTTGCCGACCGGCGCGCTGTTCGGAGCGGCGTTCATGCACAGAGCTTCTCCGAACTTCCTGTGCGTTTCCTGAGAGACGCTTGTCCTCCATACGCGAACAAGCGTCGGGGTGGTCGGCTCCCAGGGAACGCTGAGGGTGCTCTGACGGTGGTCCAACGGTCGCGCGGCAGCCTCGATCGCATGAGGCCCACCGTCGAGATCGCCGTCCCCGTCCACAACGAGGAGGCCGCGCTGGAGCAGAGTGTGCGCCGCCTCCACACCTTCTGCAGCGAGTCCCTCCCCTACTCGTTCCGGATCGTCATCGCCGACAACGCCAGCGAGGACGCGACGGCGGCGATCGGCGCCCGGCTCGCCGAGGAACTCGACGCGGTCGCCTACCTGCGCCTCAGCGAGAAGGGGCGCGGGCGCGCCCTGCGCCGCGTCTGGTCGCGCAGCAACGCCGACGTCGTCGCCTACATGGACGTCGACCTCTCGACCGGGCTCGAGGCGCTCCTCCCCCTCGTCGCCCCGCTGATCTCCGGCCACTCGGACCTGGCGATCGGCACCCGGCTGGCGCGCGGCTCGCGGGTCGTCCGCGGCCCGAAGCGCGAGCTGATCTCGCGCGCCTACAACCGCCTCCTCCACCTCACCCTGCGCAGCCGCTTCTCCGACGCCCAGTGCGGCTTCAAGGCCGGCCGCGCGGCGGTCGTCAAGGCGCTCCTCCCGCGGATCGAGGACCAGGCCTGGTTCTTCGACACCGAGCTGCTGGTGCTCGCCGAGCGCTCCGGCCTGCGCATCCACGAGGTGCCGGTCGACTGGGTCGACGACCCCGACTCGCGCGTCGACATCGTCCGCACCGCGCTCGACGACCTGCGGGGGATCGCCCGGCTCGGCGGCGAACTGAGCCGCTTCGCCCTGGTCGGCGTCGCCAGCACCGTCCTCTACCTGCTGCTCTTCGTCGCCCTGCGCGCCGCCATGGCGCCGCTCGCCGCGAACGCCGCGGCGCTCGCCCTCAGCGCCGTCTTCAACACCGCCGCCAACCGTCGCTTCACCTTCGGCCGGCGCGGCCGCGAGGGCCTCGTCACCCACCACTTCCAGGGGCTGATCGTCTTCGGCTTCTGCCTCGGGCTGACCACGGTCGCCCTGGCGGGGCTCGGGGCGCTCGCCCCAGGCGCCTCGCAAGCGGTCGAGGTCGGCGTGCTCGTGGTCGCCAACCTCGCCGCGACGCTGCTCCGCTACTTCCTCCTGCGGCTCTGGGTGTTCGGCCCCCGCCAGGCCGCCCCCGGGCGCGCCCCGGCCGAGTTGCAAGGATTGGCGGCGTGTCCGACGCCTCGTCCACGCCCGCAGACGAGCGGGCACCGCAGGGCCACGCACCGCGCCTGAGCGCGGTCCGCCGCGAGGGCGAGCGGGTCACGCCGCTCGAGCTCTTCTTCGACCTGGTCTTCGTCCTCGCGATCACCGAGTGCACCTCGCTGATGTCGCAGCACCCGACCTGGACCGGGCTGGCGCAGGGCCTGCTGGTGCTCGGCGTGCTCTGGTGGGCCTGGCCCGGCTACGCCTGGCTGACCAGCGTGATCGACCCCGAGGCCGGGCCGGTGCGCCTCGTCTTCTTCGCCGCGATGGCGGCGATGCTGCTCGCCGCGATCTGCGTGCCGGAAGCCTTCGGCGACCTTGCGCTCGCCTTCGCCCTGTCGATCGGCTTCTTCCGCGTCGCCCATATCGCGCTGTTCACGATCGCCGGTGTCGACGAGCCCGACCTGCGTCGCTCGACCGCGGCCCTCGCCGTCTCGACCGCGATCGCGGTCGCCCTGCTGGCCACCGCCTCGGCATTCGACGGTCTCGCGCAGGCTTCCCTCTGGGTGCTGGCGCTGGCGCTCGACTTCGGCGGGCCCTACTTCTTCGGCGTCGAGGGCTGGCAGCTCGTCCCCGGCCACTTCGCCGAGCGCCACGGGCTGATCATCATCATCGCGCTCGGCGAGTCGATCGTCGAGGTCGGGGCGGGCGCGGCCGGCCACCTCGATCTTGGGATCGGCATCGCCGCGGTGCTCGGGGTCGGGGTCGCCGCGGCGATGTGGTGGGCCTACTTCGACGTCGTCGCGCTGGTCTCGGCGAAACGGCTTGCCGAGGCGGACACCGGAACCGTCCAGAACGCGCTCGCCCGCGACTCCTACTCCTACCTCCACCTCTTCCTGGTCGGCGGGATCGTGCTGACCGCCTTCGGCATGAAGACGGTGATCGCCCACACCGATGCCCACCTGCACGGGGTGACGGCCGTCGCGCTGCTCGGCGGCATCGCGCTGTACCTGCTCGGCCTGGTCGCCTTCCGCTACCGCCAGAGACACACCTGGAACCGCAACAAACTGATCTTCGCGGCCCTGCTCGCGGTCCTGATCCCGGTCGCGACGGCGATCCCGGCGCTGGCGACGCTCGGCATCGCGACCGCGCTGCTGGCGCTGCTCATCGTCGTCGAGCACGCCGGATACGACGAGCGGCGGGACGAGCTGCGGGCCCGCAACACGATGACCGAGGCCGAGGCGGAGCTGGTCGCCGAGGACGGCACCCGAGGTTTTGCAGGCGATTAGCCGCGGACGGACGTACGACTTCGACATACTGGCGAACCTATGACCACTTCCAACGAGGTTCCCAGGCTCCTTGACGAACTGCTGCGGGCCGGCGCGCCGTCCGGTTACGAGGGACCAGCGGCCGAGGTCTGGCGCAAGGCCGCCGACTTCGCCGAGCTCTCCTACGACGGCCTCGGCTCGACCATCGCGCGGGTCGGCGAGGCCGAGCCGCTGATCGCGATCGTCGGCCACATCGACGAGATCGGGCTGATCGTCACCCACGTCGACGAGAAGGGCTTCCTCTGGTTCGCGCCGATCGGCGGCTGGGACCCGCAGATCCTGGTCGGGCAGCGGGTCGAGATCACCGGCCCGGGAGGCCCCGTGCCGGGCGTCGCCGGCCGCAAGCCGATCCACCTGCTCGAGGCCGACCAGCGCAAAAAGGTCGTCGAACTGAAATCGATGCACATCGACATCGGCGCCGCCGACCGCGAGGAGGCCGAGGGGCTGGTCCGGGTCGGCGACCCGGTCGTGATCCGCACCGAGCCGATGCAGGTCGCCGGCTCGCGCCTCGTCTCGAAGTCGATGGACAACCGGCTCGGCGCCTACGTCGCGCTCGAATCGACCCGCCGCTGCGCCGAGGGCGCCGGCCCGGGCGGTTCGATGGCGGGCGTCGCCGCGGTGCAGGAGGAGATCGGCCTGTTCGGCGCCCGCACCGCCGCCTTCGCGCTGCGCCCCGACATCGCGATCGCCGTCGACGTCACCCATGCGACCGACGCGCCGGGGGTCGACGAGAAGGAGATCGGCAGCCACCCGCTCGGCTCCGGCCCGGCGATCAGCCGTGGCTCGACCCTCTCGCCGCGCGTCTTCGAGCTGCTCGTCGAGACCGCCGAGGCGGAGGGGATCGAGTACTCGATCAGCGCCAGCGGCCGCGGCACCTCGACCGACGCCGACGTCCTGCAGATCTCCCGCTCCGGAATCCCGACCGGTTGTGTCTCGATCCCGCTGCGCTACATGCACTCGCCGGTCGAGATGGTCGACCTGCGCGACGTGGAGGCGACGGTCGCCCTGCTCGCCGCGTTCGGCAGCCGCATCAAAGCCGGCGTCGACCTGTCGCGCTGAGCGAGGGTCGCGCCGCTACTCGACGTAGTCGAGCGCTTTCGGCAGCGAGCTGAGGTTGCGCAGGCCGTCGTCGGTGACGACGACGAGGTCCTCGATCCGCACGCCGAGGTCGCCGGCCAGGTAGATCCCCGGCTCGACCGTGACGACTTCGTTCGCCGCGAGGACGTCGTCGGAGCGCAGCGAGAGGCGCGGGCCCTCGTGGATGTCGAGGCCGACCCCGTGGCCGAGGCCGTGGCCGAAATGCTCGCCGTGGCCGGCGTCGTCGATCACCTTGCGGGCCGCCGCGTCGACGTCTTCGCCCTTCTCGCCGGGGCGGATCGCCTCGAGCGCCGCCTGCTGGGCGGCGAGCACGGTCTCGTAGACGCGGCGCCCTTCCTCGCCGGGGTCGCCGGTCGCGTAGGTGCGGGTCCCATCGGAGCAGTAGCCGTCGAGCTTGGCGCCCATGTCGAAGACGATCAGCTCGCCCTTCCCGATCACCCGCGGGCCGGGCTCGGCGTGGGGTTGGGCGCCGTCCGGGCCGGCGGCGACGATCGTGTCGAAGGAGAGCGTGCCGCCGAGGCCGCGGACCCTGTCCTCGAAGAAGTCGGCGACCTCGCGCTCGGTCTTGCCGACGAAGCCCGCTTCGACCGTCTGCTTCAGCGCCGCGTCGGCCAGCTTCGAGGCCTCGGCGATCGCCGCCAGCTCCTGCTCGTCCTTGACCCGGCGCAGCGCCTCGACCGCGCCCCCGGCCGGCACCGCCCGGGCGCCCTCGGGCAGTTTCTCCTCGAGTTTGGAGAGCGAGCGAACCGAGACGTGGTCGTCCTCGAAGCCGACCCTTCCGGCGAGGCGCTCGGCGATCCCGCCCAGCCAGTCGCCGGTCAGGGTCACGCACTCCCATTCGGAGACCTCGGTGGCGGCACGCTCGGTGTAGCGGAAGTCGGTCAGGAAGACGCGGATCCCGGGGCCGCAGATCGCCGCCCCGTTGGTGCCGGTGAAGCCGGTCAGGTAACGGACGTTGGTGAGGTCGGTGACCAGCATCCGGTCGAGCTCGCGCGCGGCCAGCGCCGCCTCGAGCCGGTCGCCGCGGCCGCGCATCAGGCCGCCACCCCGAGCTCGCGGGCGAGCACTTCGAGCGCCTCGCGGTAGCCGTCGGCGCCCTTGCCGACGATCTTGTCGATGACGAGCCCGTCGAAGACGGAGACGCGCCGCCAGTCCTCGCGCGAGTCGACGTCGGAGAGGTGGACCTCGACCGCGGGCAGCCCGGCGACGTCGAGCGCGTCGGCGATCGCGCGGCTGTAGTGGGTCCAGGCGCCGGCGTTGACGAGGACGCCGTCGGCGAGGTCGCACGATCGGTGCAGGTACTCGACGAACTCGCCCTCGTGGTTGGTCTGGAAGAAGAGCGGTTCGAGGCCGGCCTCGCGCGCCCAGGCCTCGATCTGATGTTCCAGCTCGGAGAGCGAGCGGCCGCCGTAGAAGGACGGGTCGCGGCGCTCGAGGATGTCGAAGTTGACCCCATGCAGGACGGCGATCCGATTGCGGGTGGTGGGGGTCAAGACATCAGCTCTTCCACGGCGCTCTCGACCTTAGCGGGGTCGACCAGCTGGCCGATCTCGGGTTCGCCGGGCTGCCGCAGGAGGACGAAGCCGACCCCGGCCGCGGTCCGCTTCTTGTCGCGGCCGAGCGCCTCCACGATCACGTCGACGTCGATCGGCACCTCGAGATGGGTCGGCAGGTCGTGCGCGGTGAGGATCGCCTTCACTTCCTCGCGCAGGGCATCGGCCTCGGAGAGGCGCAGCGCCGCCAGCAGTCCCAGCCCGATCGCCTCGCCGTGGCGGTAGGCGGTGTAGCCGGTCGCCGACTCGATCGCGTGACCGACCGTGTGGCCGAGGTTGAGGACGTTGCGCAGGCCGGTGTCGAGCTCGTCGGCGGAGACGATCGCGCACTTGTAGCGGGCGCAGGCGAAGACGATGTCGTCGAGCTCGGCCGGGACGATGTTCTCGACCTGACGGACCCGCTCCCAGAGCGAGCCGCCCGCCAGCAGCCCCGTCTTCAGCACCTCGACGAAGCCGGCCGCGAGCTCGTCGGGCGACAGCGTCTCCAGCGTCTCGGTGTCGGCGATCACGGCGGCGGGCTGCTGGAAGGCGCCGGCGTAGTTCTTGCCCTCGGGCAGGTCGACCCCGGTCTTGCCGCCGTAGGCGGAGTCGACCTGGGAGACCAGCGTGGTCGGCACCTGGACCACCGGCACGCCGCGCTGGTAGAGGTGGGCGACGAGGCCGGCGAGATCGCCGACGACGCCGCCGCCGAGCGCCACCACGTGGTCGCTCCGGGTCATCCCTTCGCGGCTCAGGATCCGCAGCACTTTCTCGGTGTTGGCGAGGGTCTTGGCGGTCTCTCCCACTTCGATCTCGGCGCTCGCGGCGACCGGCTCGAGCCGGCCCTTGTAGAGCGGGCCGACGGCGCGGTCGGTAACGACGAAGCGGCGGCTCGCCAGCGGCCACCAGCCGCAGTCGAGCAGCCCGCGGCCGACCAGCACCGGGTACTCGCCGCCGGGGGCGCTCGCCCAGAGCAGCTTCGTCCCGGCGGGCAGGGCGGCCAGCTCGCGGATCGCCGGCAGGGCGCGGCGGACGATCTGGCGGTCCCCCATCGGCACCACCGCGTCGGCCAGCTCTTCGTAGAGCGGCAGGCGGGTGGCGAGCAGGGTGCCGACCGACTCGGCGGAGCTCGCCAGGGGCCGGTCGGAGCGGGCGATCCGGCGCCATGCCTCGGTCGCGTCGACCTGCAGCCAGACGACGGTGTGGCGGGCGAGCGCGGCGCGGATCCGCGGCGAGAGCACGCTGCCGCCGCCGAGCGCGATCGCGCCGCCGTCGTCGGCGTTCTCCAGCAGCGCCCCGACCACCTCGGCCTCGCGCTCGCGGAAGCCCTCCTCGCCGTGGCGCTCGAAGGCCTCGGCGATCGTGCAGCCGAACTCGGCTTCCATCAGGTCGTCGATCTCGACCGTCGGCAGCCCTGCGCCGCGCGCCGCCGCCAGCGCGGTCGACTTGCCCGCGCCCATGAAGCCGACGAAGACGATCGACGCCTTCATCGCGCCGCCCCCGCGCTCACCGCGCGTCGATCCGCGCCTTGTAGGCGTCGATCGCGGCGCGCACGTCGTCGATGTGGTCGCCGCCGAACTTCTCGCGGTAGGCGCGCGCCAGGGTCAGGCAGACCATCGCCTCGGCGACCACGGCGGCGGCCGGGACGACGGTCGAGTCGGTCCGCTCGCGCAGCGCCTGCGAGGGCGCATGGGTGACGGTGTCGACCGAGCGCAGCGGCTTGGTCAGGGTCGAGATCGGCTTGATCGCGGCGCGCACCGAGAGCGGCTGCCCGTTCGTCATCCCGCCCTCGAGGCCGCCCGCGTGGTTGGTTTCGCGGAAGTAGCCACGGGCCTCCGACCAGAAGATCTCGTCGTGAGCCTCGGAGCCGGGGCGGGTCGCGACGTCCCACGCTTCGCCGATCGCGACGCCCTTGACCGACTGGATCGAGCAGACCGCCTGGGCGAGCCTGCCATCGAGGCGCCCTTCCCAGGAGACGTGCGAGCCGAGCCCGGGGACGAGCCCGAAGGCGAGCACCTCGAAGGTGCCGCCGAGGCTCTCGTTGGCCTTGCGCAGGCGGTTGATCTCCTCGACCATCGCCTTCGAGGCGGCTTTGTCGAGGGTGCGGACCGGGTCGTCGTCGACGCCGGCGAAGTCGGCCGGCGCGAGGTCGGCGCGATCCTCGGCGACCACCGAGGCGATCCGCAGCACGTGGCTGTGGACCTCGACCCCGAGCGCGGTGAGGAAGCCGCGGGCGACCGAGCCGGCGGCGACGCGGGCGGCGGTCTCGCGGGCGCTCGCCCGCTCGAGGATGTTGCGGACGTCGGAGTGGCCGTACTTCTGGGCGCCGACCAGGTCGGCGTGGCCGGGCCGCGGCAGGTGGACCTCGTCCGGCTCGAAGCCCTCGACCGGCCAGGGGTTCATCCGGTCTTCCCAGTTGGCGTAGTCGCGGTTGGCGACGAGCAGGGCGATCGGGCTGCCGAGCGTGCGACCGTGGCGGACGCCGGAGCGCACCTCGACCGTGTCGGTCTCGATCCGCATCCGGCCGCCGCGCCCGTGGCCGAGCTGGCGCCGCGCCATGTCGCGGTCGAGCGCCTCGCGGTCGAGCTCGAGCCCGGCGGGCATGCCCTCGACGATCGCGGTCAGCCCGGGGCCGTGGGACTCCCCGGCGGTGGTGAAGCGGAATGCCGTCATGAGCGCCGTAGGCTATCGGCGCGCGCCCCGCTAACGGTGGACCGCGGCGCGCATCGCCTCCAGCGAGGGCGTCTCGCCGGTCCAGATGCGCAACGACAGCGCCCCCTGCTGGACCAGCATCTCGAGGCCGTCGACCGTCGTCGCGCCGGCTGCCACGGCGGCGGCGAGCAGGGCGCTCGGCTCCTCGGTGTAGACCATGTCGACGACCACCTGCCCGGGGCGGAACGAGTCGGCGCCCAGCGGCAGGTGGGCGAACGGGTCCTCGCCGCCGAGCCCGACCGCGGTGGTGTTGACGATCAGGTCGTAGTCGGCCGGGTCGGGAGCGGCGACGGCGCGGGCTCCCAGGTCCGCGGCGACCGCCTCGGCGCGCTCCGGGGTGCGGTTCCAGAGGTCGACCTCGGCGCCGACCTCGACCAGTCCCCAGATCGCGGCCCGAGCCGCCCCGCCCGCGCCCAGCACCAACCCGCGCTCTCCTTGCGGCAGGTGAGGCAGCGAGCGCAGGAGGCCGCCCGCGTCGGTGTTGTCGGCGGCGATCCGGCCGTCGGCGAAGCTCAGCGTGTTGGCGGCGCCGATCGCGCGCGCGCCCTCGCTCGCCTCGTCGGCCATCCGCAGCGCCGCCTCCTTGTGCGGGACGGTGACGTTGACCCCGGCGTACTCCCCCGTCACCGCCAGCTCGGCGACCGCGGCCTCGAAGTCCTCCGGCGCCACGTCGAGCGCCCCGTAGGTCCACTCGCCCGCCAGACCGAGCTCGGTCAGCGCCGCCGTCTGCATGTCCGGTGAGCGCGAGTGCCCCACCGGATGGCCGATCACCGCCAGGCCGGGCATGCGGCTATTCGGTGCACTTCGACGCTTCGTAGCTCTTCACGTCGCGTTCGAATTCGGCTTCGGTGGTCGCGAAGTTCAGCTTCTTGCAGTCGGGGCTGGTGACGAAGAAGAGGTAGTCGACCTTCGCGGGATGGGCGGCCGCCTGGATCGCCGCCAGGCCGGGGTTGGAGATCGGGCCGGGCGGCAGGCCGACGTGGTTCCGCGTGTTGTAGGGCGATTCGCTTTCGAGCTGCGACTGGGTGAGCGGCTTGGTGAAGTTGCCGGTCGCGTAGCGGACCGTGGCGTCGCTGCCGAGCGTCATCCCTTCGTGCAGGCGGTTGTAGATCACGGCCGCGACGAGCTTGCGCTGGTTCGCCGCCCCCGCCTCGTGCTCGATGATCGAGGCGATGGTCAACACGTCGTAGATCGTCAGGTTTTTCGACTTCGCGTACTTCATGTTCACCTTCTTGATCTTCTTCTTGAAGTCTTCGAGCTGCAGCTGGACCAGGTTTTTCGCCGGCGTGTGGGATTTCAGTTCCCAGGTGTCCGGGAACAGGAACCCTTCGAGGTTCGTCGCGCCCTTGCCACCGTACTTGGCGGGGTTCAGGTACTTCGACTTCTTGCTCGCCTTCAGGTAGCTGCCGCGAAGGCCGTCTTCCTTCGCCAGCTGCGCTGCCTGCTTGCGGGTGTAGCCCTCGGGGATCGTCACGGTGACCACCCCCGGCTTCACCACATTCGGTTCCTTCGACAGAAGATCGATCGCGTCGCCGTAGCTCATGTCCTTTTCGAGGGCGAACTTGCCCGCGAATAGGTCGGAGCGCTTGCCGGCGAGGGTGACGCGCGCCTGGAACATGGTCGAGCCGGAGACGATGAAGCCGCCGGAGATCACCCCCTTCTTTTCCAGCAGGTCGCCGACTTCGCCGACGCTCGACCCCTTCGGGATCTTCACTTCGACGCGGCCGTGGCCATCTCCGTGGAAGGGCTGGAAGAGGGCGTTGAGGAAGAGCAGGACGACGATCAGGACGATCACGCCGACGATCCGGAACGGGTGGCGCAGCAGCGCGCCGACGATGCCGCCGCGCCGGCCGCCGTCGTCGCCGTGGCGCCGGCCGTCGCGGGCCGCGCCGACCATGTCCGGGTCGCCGTCGTCGTGGAAGTCGCCGTCGTCGTCGAACCAGTCGTCGCGTGGCGGCGGTGGCTCCCAGTCCCCGGCGCCGGTCGGCTCGACCGGCAACGGCGGCGCCGCGCGTCGCCCGCGGGGCGGGTTGGCGGCGTCGCCGGGGGCGACGTTCGAGGCGGTCGGCTGGTTCGGATCGGGACGAGGTGTCTCGGCCGTGCTCCGGCCGGGGTCGGGGCGCGGCGTCTCAGCGGCCGGTGATGCGGGCGGGCGGGCCGATTCCGTCGTTGGCGGGCCGGAAGGCTGCGGCGGCTGTTTGTCGGCGGGCGGCTCGGGCTGTTTCGGCATCGGCTGTTCGGTGGTCGGCGGCCCAGGCTGTCTCGCCACGGGCTGTTCGCGGGTCGCGGGGCCGGGCGATGTCGGCCTGGGCGATTCTCCCGCCGGGGGCGGCGGCGCTTTGGCGCGCTCGGCCGCGGCGGCTCCGCCCGCGGCGGCGGCTGCCTTGCCTTTGCGCCGTCCCAGCAGTCGCCGCCGTCCCCGCTCGGCTTTCTCCGGGTCGGCTTTCGGCAGCCCGCCCGGCTCCTGCCCGGGGACCGGCGGCGCCGGCTCGGCGGGCTCGTCCCAGAACTCCTGCTCGGGGGTGCGCGGCGGCGCCGGCGGGGTCTCTGGCGGCGGAGGCGGCGCGGCGGCCTCCTTCTGCTTGCGCTTCGAGGCCTTCTCGGCCCGCTTGGCTTCGCGTTCGCGCCGGCGTTCGGCGCGCTCGACCGCCTCCGGGTCGCTCGGGTCGACGAACGGGTCGCCGCCGGGGTAGTCGCGCCCGGAGTCGTCGCTCATAGGGCAACCTCCCCCCTCGGGGAGAGATCTCTCTCCCAAGTTGGAAAGTCAGAGAGGGAGACGCCTGGCCGTAGGCCAGGCCCCCGATCAGACTGACCCGCGCATAGAGCTGACCACCGCCGGGAGAGCGCCTTCGGCGCTTGCCCCGTAGAGGGCCCTCGTGAGACCAGCGCCTCCCGGCGGTGTGAGGCACCCAGAGCGGCAACAGGGCGTTGCGCCATAGAGCGCCTGCCTATGAGCGCCCGCCACGGTACCTCCCGGTCGGCCCATTTGAAAGCGACCTCGACGGAGGAGGAGGACCTGTGGCCGCAATCAGCGGGATCGACTGGGCATCCGAGCACCACGACGTGCACGTCGCCGACGGCGAGGGTGAGGTGCTGGAGCGGCGGCGCTTCGCCCATACCGAGGAGGGGGTGAGCGCCTTGATCGAACTGCTGGTCGACCGTCGCGTGGAGCTGGTCGCGATCGAGCGCCCCGACGGCCTCCTGGTGGGCAGGCTCCTGGCGGCCGGCCTGCGGGTGATGGCCGTGCACCCCAACCAGCTCGCCGCCGCCCGCGAGCGCTTCCGGGCGGCCGCCGGCAAGTCCGACCGCTTCGACGCGATGGCGCTCTGCGAGCTGGCCCGCACCGACGCCCACCGCTTCCGGGTGCTGGCGCCCCTTGGCGACGAGACGCTGGCGCTGCGCTCGCTGGTGCGGGCGCGCGAGGACCTGGTCGGGGCCAAGGTGGCGCTGGCCAACCAGTTGCGCGCCCAACTCGATGCCTCCTGGCCGGGCGCGGCCAGGATCTTCGCCTCGATCGACTCGCCGATCGCACTCGCCTTCATCGCCCGCTACCCCTCGGCCGCCGAGGCCCGCAGCCTCGGGCCCAAGCGCCTTGCGAGCTTCCTCGCCCGCCACTCCTACTGCGGGCGGCGCAGTCCCGAGGAGCTCTTGGCGAGGCTGCGCGGCGCTCCCGCCGCAGCGCTCGGCGAAGCCGAGGAAGAGGCGCGGCGCACCGCGGTGGCGGGCCTGGTCGGCGCCCTGGGGCAGATCGTCGCCGAGATCCGCCGCCTCGAGTCCGAGATCGCCGGCGCCGTCCGCTCCCACCCCGACGGCGAGATCTTCCTCTCCTTCTTTCGCGATCCCAGGAGCGTGCTCACCGCCGCCGGCCTCCTGGCCGAGATCGGCGACGACCGCTCCCGCTACCGCGACGCCGAGTCTCTCGCCGCCGACGGCGGCGTCGCCCCGGTCGCGGTGGAGTCGGGCAAGAGCCGTCACGCCAGCTTCCGCTGGGCCTGCGACAAGCGATTGCGCGCCCACCTCGGCGTGCTCGCGGACTCCACCCGCCACTGGCACCCGTGGGCCGGCGACGTCTACCAGCGAGCCCGCGCCCGGGGACAGGACCACCCGCATGCCAACCGCACCCTGGGCAAGGCCTGGACGCGGATCCTCTGGCGCTGCTGGCAGGACGGGGTGCCCTACGACCCCGCTCTTCACGGCAACCTGCGGCGCCTCGAAAAGGCGAGGGGTTGACACAGGGCGTCTCACGAGTCGTCCCCCTTCCGCGCCACGCTGGTCAGGTAGGCCTCGAGCAGGTGCGCGGCGGCGAGCGAGTCGCGCGCCGCGCCCGCCCCGGCCCGCCGGCTGGCGTCGGCCATGCGGCTGGTCAGGCGCTCGTCGTAGGTGTCGACCGGGACGTCGAGCATCACGTTCAGTTCGTCGGCAAAGGTGCGCGCGAGCGCCGCCTGGCTGCCCTCCTCGCCGCTGAGGTGGATCGGCAGGCCGACGACGACCTGTTCGACCCCGCGCTCGCGGACCAGTTCCGCCACCGAGCGCGGCTCGGGCGGTTCGATCACGGGCAGCGGCGTGCAGAGGGTCCCGGTCGGGTCGCAGATCGCGGCGCCGATCCGGACGGTGCCGTGGTCGAGGGCGAGCACGCGCAAGCCCTTACCCCAGCTTCCCTTCGATCAAAGCCCGCGCCGCCGCCAAGGCCTCGTCGAGCCGCGAAGGATCGCGGCCGCCGGCCTGCGCCATGTCGTCGCGGCCGCCGCCGCCGCCGCCGACCACGCTTGCCGCGGCGCGGACCAGCTCGGCCGCCGAAAGCCCCTTCTCGTTCGCGCCCGGCGTCGCCAGCGCGACCAGCGCGACCTTCTCGCCGTCGCCGCCGCCCAGCACCTGGGCGACGTCGCCGCCGAGCGAGGACTGGATCCGGTTGGCGACGTCGAGCAGCGAGCGCTGGTCGGCCAGCTCGGTCGCCGCGACGACGATGTGGACGCCATCGAGGTCGAAGGAGGTGCCCGCCAGCCGCTTCGCTTCCTCGCCGAGCGCCTGGCGCTGCGCCTGCTCCGCGCCGGCGCCGGCCTCCTTCAGCCGCTCGGCGGCGCGGCGCGCCCCGGCGACCGGGTCCTGCGGGTTGCCGAGCAGCTCGCCCACCTCGCGCAGGGCCGCGTCGCGGTCGCGGAACCAGTCGATCGCGGCGGGGCCGGTGATCGCCTCGATCCGCCGCACGTTGGCGGCGCTCGAGCCCTCGGCGCTCACCTTGAAGATGCCGATCTCGGCAGTGTTGGCGACGTGGGTGCCGCCGCAGAGCTCGCGCGAGACGCCTTCGATCTCGACAACCCGCACCCACTCGCCGTATTTCTCGCCGAACAGCGCCATCGCGCCGAGCGCTTCGGCCTCGGGCCGCTCCATCTCGATCCAGCGGACCGGCGCGCTCGCCTTGATCCACTCGTTGACCCGGTCCTCGACGTCGCGCAGCTCCTCGGGGCTGAGCGACTGGCCGTGGGTGAAGTCGAAGCGCAGTTTGTCGGGACGCACCGCCGAGCCCGCCTGGCGGACGTGGGTTCCGAGCCGCTCGCGCAGCGCCGCGTGCAGCAGGTGGGTGGCGGTGTGATTGCGCATCGTGGCGTGGCGGGTCTCACGATCCACCACGGCGTCGACCGGGACGTCGTCGGGTCCGAGCCGCGCGGGCTCGTCGACCTCAACCACCTGGTCGGTGCCGACGCGATAGACGTCGGTCACCCGGACCTCCTCGCCGCCCGGCCAGCGGAGCACGCCGGAGTCGGCGACCTGGCCGCCGCCCTCGGCGTAGAAAGGGCTGTCCTCGAGCTTCAGCAGGGCGCGGGCGCCTTCCGGCTCGACCGCGGCGACGCCGGTGGTCGCGCTCAGGGTCTCGTAGCCGACGAAGCGGCTCGGCGGGGTCGCGGCAGCGAAGGCCTGGACCTTGTCGTGGCGGTCCTCGGAGCCGTGGGCGGTGGCGGCGCCGGTGCGGGCGCGGGTCCGCTGCTCCTCCATCAGCTCGGCGAAGCCGTCGTCGTCGACCGACAGGCCCTCCGCGGCGAGCAGCTCCTGGGTCAGGTCGTAGGGGAAGCCGTAGGTGTCGTGCAGTTTGAAGGCGTCGGCCGCCTCGATCCAGGAGGTGCCGGCCTCGCGCGCCTCGACCACCAGGCGCTCCAACAGCTCCTGGCCGCGCACCAGGGTGCGCCCGAAGCTCTCCTCCTCGTCGTTCACCCAGCGGGTGATGTTCTCGCGCTCGGCGACCAGCTCGGGGTAGGTCTCCCCCATCAGCTCGATCGTCCGCTCGGCGAAGCGTCCCAGCCAGGGCGCCTCGAGCCCGAGCGTGTTGCCCTGCTGGATCGCCCTGCGCATGATCCGGCGCAGGATGTAGCCGCGGTCCTCGTTCGAGGGGACGACCCCGTCGGCGATCAGGAAAGCGGCGCCGCGGGAGTGGTCGGCGACGATCCGCATCGCCCGCGTCACCGCCTCGGACTCGCCGTACTCGCGGCCGGAGAGCTCCTCGGCGAGGTCGATCAGCGGCCGCACATGGTCGGTCTCGAAGACCGAGGGGACGTCCTGGAGGATCGCCGCCATCCGGTCGAGTCCCATGCCGGTGTCGATGTTGCGCATCGGCAGCTCGGTCAGCGTCCCGTCCTCGGCCAGGTCGTAGGACATGAAGACGTGGTTCCAGAACTCGAGGAAGCGCTCGCCCTCGTCGCCGGGCCGTTCGTCCGTGGCGCCGAACTCGAGGCCGCGGTCGAGGTAGAGCTCCGAGCACGGCCCGCACGGCCCGGTCGGCCCGCCCTGCCAGAAGTTGTCCTCGCGGCCGAGCCGCACGATCCGCTCGGCGGGGACGCCGGTGTCTTCCCAGATCTTGATGGCCTCCTCGTCGGGGCCGAGCCCGAGCTCCTCGTCGCCGCCGAAGACGGTCACCCAGATCCGCTCCGGGTCCATGCCGAATCCCTCGGTGGCCAGCTGCCAGCCCCAGGGGATCGACTCCGCCTTGAAGTAGTCGCCGAAGCTCCAGTTGCCGAGCATCTCGAAGAAGGTCATGTGGCGGGCGGTGTTGCCGACCTCCTCGATGTCGGTGGTGCGGAAGCATTTCTGCACGTCGGCGAGGCGCGGCGCCGGCGGCTGCTCGCGGCCGAGGAAGTAGGGCTTGAAGGGCTGCATGCCGGCCGTCGTGAGCAGCACGGTCGGGTCGTGGACCGAGGGCACCAACGAGGCCGAGGGGACGATCTTGTGCTCCCGCTCCGCGAAGAAGGCGAGGTAGGTATCACGGATTTGTTGGGCCTTCATGAGGGAGAGCCTACGGTTTGCTGACAGTTCGTGTAGGGAATGCTACGGGCGCTTTTGGAGACGGGTGGCGCGCGGTGCGCTCGCCGGCTCAGGCCGCGGCGGCGATCGTGCCGTGACCGACGATCGTCTCGCCGTCCATCAGCACCGCGGTCTGGCCCGGCGCGGCGGCGTCGAACGGTCGCCCGAGCTCGAGCTCGAGGGCGTCGTGGCGGCCCGGCGCGGCGGCGCCGAGGCTGGCCGGCAGGGTCGCCGAGTGGTAGCGGAGGCGGACGTTGTCGACGCGGGCGCCGTCGCGGTGGAGGACCGCGTCGCGGACGTGGATGCGGCGCGTCTCGAGCTGCTCGCGGGTGCCGACCGTGACCGTGTTGGCGACGGCGTCGGTGGCGAGCACGTAGACCGGCTCGTTCAGCGACACGCCGGTGCCGCGCCGCTGGCCGACGGTGAAGTTGTGGTGGCCGCGGTGGCGGCCGACGGCGCGGCCGGCGCGGTCGACGACGGCACCCTCGCGGTCGACCAGGTCGCCGTGGCGGCGCAGGAAGCCGCGCTTGCCCTGGCCGGCGAGGAAGCAGAGGTCCTGGGACTCCGGCTTCTTGGCGACCGCGAGGCCGTGGCGGGCGGCGACGGCGCGGACCTCGTCCTTGGTCATCTCGGTGAGCGGGAAGCCGAGCCGGCCGATCAGGTCGGGCGGGAGCGCGGCGAGCATGTAGCTCTGGTCCTTGGCGGCGTCGGCGCCGGCCGCGAGCAGCGGTCCCTCGGCGTCCTCGACGATGCGGGCGTAGTGGCCGGTGAGGAGGCGGGTCGCACCGAGCCGCGCGGCGAGGTCGAGCATCGCCGCGAGCCGCACTTCGCCGTTGCAGAGGATGCAGGGGTTCGGCGTCTGGCCCTCGGCGTAGCCGTCGACGAAGCGGGCGACGACGCGGCGGCGGAAGTCGGCCTCGAGGTCGAGCGTGAAGTGCGGGATGTCGAGCGAGTGGGCGACGGCGCGCGCCCCGAGCACCGCCTCCGGCGAGCAGCACGCCTTCGTCCCGTCGGTCTCGGGGTCGGCCCAGAGCTTGACCGTGATCGCGACGACGTCCGCCCCACGCTCTCTTTCAAGAAGAGCCGCGACCGCCGAGTCGACCCCGCCGGAGACGGCGACCGCGACGCGTTCGGGGGTCGGAGACACCATGTGGTCGAGGGACGGAGAGACGGGACGGCCGGCACCAGGGGACCGGACTCGCCCACCTTCACTGGCAATTGAGGTGGGCGAGTCCGGTCCCACGCGGGCCGCCGTCGTCGGGTCCAAAGGGAGATTCGAGGCCGCGGCGGCGCTAAGCGCCCGGTGCAGGGCGTCGGTCGCCAACTGTGCTGCGTGACGCTTTGCGGGGGCCAGACCGCCCAGAAGTTGTTCGGCGTCGTCGATCGAAACGCGGGCGGCCTCGAGGACGGTGGCGCCCTCGATCGTCTCGGCGACGGCCGCCGTGGCGGCGCGGGTGGCGCCGCAGCCCTCGGTGTCGAAGGTGACCGAGGCGATGCGGCCGCCGGCGACGGTCAGGGAGAGGCGGGAGAGGTCGCCGCAGGCAGCGCCGCCTGCGGCGCCGGTGAAGGCGTGCAGGGCGGCGGGGCCGCGGCGCGAGTCATCGCGCAGGAAGTGGTCGAAGAGCTCTCGGTCCATCGGTCAAAGGGTAGGGCGTGAGGATCTGGCGCAGGTCCTCGGCGACCTCGGCCGGGGTGTCGGTGAGGTGCTGCCAGGTGACCCTGGTCGTGGTGTAGCGCTCAGCGGTGAGGATCCGGTCCCGTTCGCGGTCCTTCTGGAAGGCCCTGTCGGTCTTGTGTGCCGCGCCGCCGTCGAGCTCGACCGCGACCCGCTCGCGCTCCCAGAAGCAGTCGACCTCATAGAAGCGGCCACGGAGAGCGACGTGGGCGTTCATCCGTGGCCGCGGCAGGGCATGACGGTCGATCAGTCTCAGGAACGCCTCCTCGAAATCGTTCCTGGTGATCCCCACGGGCAGCGTCTTGCGGTTCGCCAGGCGGCCGAGCAGCAGCGATCCCTTCCGCCCCGGATAGCGCTCCAGCAGGTGCGGCACCGAGAGTCGGTCCGTGTATCCCCGCACCTCCATCTCGTTCCAGGCCCGCTCGACCTCGCGCTCCTTCAGGGTCGCGGCCAGGTCGAACATCGTCCGCGGCATGGAGGTCACCGGTATCCCTCGCACACTGACGATCTCGTCGGGCGGCAGGGAGGCCCGGTGGACGACGATCCCGCTCTTGGTGCGCTTCGAGCCTGGGCAGGTCACTTCGGGAGCGATTCGGCTCCGTGGATAGAGCCCCCAGAGCTGGCCGGCCGAGCGATGACTGAGCACCGCGTTCTTTCCGTGGGCTAGCACCGCCGCCATCCAGCGGGACTCGACCGTGAGCGCCCGATGTCCCACGGCAAAGACACCTCGATGCAGCGGATTGAGCCCGCCGTGGGCAACTCGCGTCCGGATCATCCGCTCGGTCAAGCCGATTTCCTGGAGCTGCCACCGCCCGACCACGCCGTGCTGCCGTCCCGCGAGGGCGGCGACCCGCCGATCAAGAATCTCCGTGTGGAGTTTTGGTCCCTGAGAGACCGAAAGTCGACGGGCGTCTTTCACCCGGCCGACGGTGCTGCGAGATCACGAACGTGTGGCGCGCGGTTCGTGCCTTTTCCGTCACTCGGGGCACGAAAAAGAGGCTCCAGCCCGCCGGTACCGCCTCTAGCTTTGATCCCTTCATAAGAAGGTGGGTGCCTACTCGCGATCCCAAGGGGATCGAAAGAAATCGGCTCCCGAGCCGTTTGTGTTGGGTCAAACGGTGAGGCGGCTCTCGCACGGGCTCGAGCCTGAAAGAACCGTAGCACCGGGGCGCCGGTGGGAAGCAGGTTCAGTAATCGGGGACATCGAGGTTGGAGAGATGCATCTCGGCCTCGCTCCAGCGATCGCCCGGCACGCGGAGGGCGATGTCGCCGTGGCCGAAGCGGTCGAGCGGCCAGTCGGCGGTCAGCGCCGCTTCGATGCCGGCCTCGATCAGCGCCTGGTGCCAGGCGCGCGCGGTGCGCACGTCGGCGAAGTCCCGGACCACCTCCCAGCGTTCGTAGCGAGGGTCGTCGACGTAGATCGGGGTCTGGCCAGGGCCGGACCCGGGTCTCCAACGGCGGGGGATCCAATCCCGCAGACCCATCTCAGTGCCCGGCTTTTCCTCGCCGGTGGATCGCGACGCCGACCTCGCGCAGCTGCAGCTCGTCGACCGGGGCGGGCGCGCCGGTGAGGAGGTCGAAGCCGGAGGCGGTCTTCGGGAAGGCGATCACGTCGCGGATCGTCTCGGCCCCCGCGAGGCGCTGGACGAAGCGGTCGATGCCGTAGGCGATGCCGCCGTGCGGGGGCGCCCCGTAGCGCAGCGCCTCGAGCAGGAAGCCGAAGCGCGCCTCGGCGGTCTCGGCGTCGATCCCGAGCGCCGCGAAGACCTGCTGCTGCAGCTCGGCGCTGTGGATACGGATCGAGCCGCCACCCAGCTCCTGCCCGTTCCAGACCGCGTCGTAGGCCTGGGACAGCGCGCTCCCGGGATCGGCCGGGTCGAAGTCGCCGGCGGGCGCGGTGAAGGGATGGTGCATCGCGTCCCAGCGTTTCTCGACCTCGTCGTAGGCGAGCAGTGGGAAGTCGACGATCCAGACGAGGCGGTTCTCGCTCTCGTCGATCAGCCCGAAGCGCTCGCCGAGGTCGAGCCGCATCTGCCCCAGCACCGCGTCCACCACCGGACGCTTGTCGGCGACCAGCAGGAGCAGATCGCCCTCCTCGGCACCGAGGAGGCGGTTCAGCTCGGCCAGCTCGCCCTCGCAGAGGAACTTGGCGGTCGGCGAGCGCCAGCCGTCGCCCTCGCGGAAGGCCCAGACCAGCCCTTTCGCCCCCAGTTCCTGGGCGCGCGAGATGAAGCCGTCGAGGTCTTTGCGTGGGACCTCGCGCTTGCCCGCGTTGATGCCGCGGATCCGGCCGCCCGACTCGAGCACCGACCTGAAGACTTTGAACTCGGTGTCCGCGAGCGCCGCCCCGAGGTCGACCAGCTCGAGCCCGAAGCGCAGGTCGGGGCGGTCGGTCCCGAAGCGGTCGAGCGCCTCGGCGTAGGCCATCCGCTGCATCGGCATCTCGATCTCCGGCCCGCCGACCGCGGCGAACACGTGCGCCAGCAGCCGTTCGTTCACGGCGATCACGTCGTCGACCTCGACGAACGACATCTCGACGTCGAGCTGCGTGAACTCGGGCTGGCGATCGGCCCGCGTCGCCTCGTCGCGGAAGCAGCGGGCGATCTGGAAGTAGCGCTCGAACCCGCTCACCATCAGCAGCTGCTTGAAGAGCTGCGGGGACTGCGGCAGCGCGTAGAAGGAGCCGTGCTGCTGGCGGCTGGGGACGAGGAAGTCGCGCGCGCCCTCCGGGGTCGAGCGCGTCAGCACCGGCGTCTCGACGTCGACGAAGCCCTCGGCGCCGAGGAACTCGCGCATCGCCGCGGTCACTCGGTGGCGGAGCAGGATCGCCTCGCGCATCGGCGCCCGGCGCAGGTCGAGGTAGCGGTAGCGCAGGCGCGTGTCCTCGCCGACGTCGTCGGCGTAGCCCTCAATCTGGAACGGCGGCGTCTCCGAGTCGGCGAGCAGGTCGGCGGCGGTGACGGCGATCTCGACCTCGCCGGTCGGCAGCGACGGGTTGATCGTCTCGGCGTCGCGTCGCACCACCTTGCCGCCGACGCTGAGCACGTCCTCGGCGCGAAGTTTGTGGGCGAGCTCGAAGGCCGCACCGGAGCGGTCGGGATGGAAGACGAGCTGGACGACGCCGGTGCGGTCGCGCAGGTCGATGAAGATCAGCCCGCCGTGGTCGCGGCGGCGGTTGACCCAGCCCGCGACGCGGACCTCCTGGTCGACCATCGGGCCCAGAATGCGCCCGCACCAGGTGTCGCGATAGCCGTTCGCCGCCGGTTCCGGCAGCTCGCCCAGCGTGGTCACGCTTCGCCCCCCGTCATCTCACCGAGAAGATTGCCGGTGTCGGCGGGGCGCTGCTCGCCGCTCGTCATGTCGCGCAGCTGGGCGCTGCCGTCGGCCTCGAGGATCAGCACCCGCGCGGCGCCGATCCGGTCGGCGTGTTTGAGCTGCCCCTTGAGGCCGCGCCCGCCGAGGTCCATCTCGGCCGAGAGCCCGGCGTGCCGCAGTTCGGTGACCAGCGCCATCGCGCGGCGGCGCTGCTCGGGGTCGGTGATCGCGACGAAGGCGTCGCGCCCGGTCCCCGGCTCCTCCTCGTCGAGCGCCAGCAGGATCCGCTCGATCCCCGCCGCCCAGCCGACCGCCGGCGTCGCCGGTCCGCCGAGCTGCTCGATCAGACCGTCGTAGCGGCCGCCGCCGCCGATCTCCGACTGCGCGCCGAGCGCGTCGCAGACGAAGGAGAAGATCGTCCGCGTGTAGTAGTCGATGCCGCGCACCAGGGTCGGGTCGAGCTCGTAGTCGATCCCGGCCGCGTCGAGCAGCGCCCGCACCTCGGCGAAGTGCTCGGCGTCCTCGCCGGAGAGCGCCTCGAGCATGGTCGGCGCGCTCGCCATCACCCCCTGCACCCCCTGGTCGTCGGAGTCGAAGGCGCGCAGCGGGTTGATGTCGATCCGCTCGTGGACGTCGGCGGTGAGGTCCCCCTCGTGGCGGTGCAGGTGCGCCTTCAGCTCGGCCAGGTAGGCGGCGCGCGCGTCGAGCGAGCCGAGGCTGCCGAGACGCAAGCCGACCCCGGGCACGCCGAGCTCCCCGAGCAGGTCGGAGAGCAGCATGATCACCTCGGCGTCGGCGAGCGGCGAGGCGGTCCCGATCGCCTCTAGCCCGAGCTGGTGGAACTGGCGGTAGCGCCCCGCCTGGGGGCGCTCGTGGCGGAAGAACGGCCCGATGTAGGAGAGCTTCACCGGCTGCGCCTGTTTGTGCATGCCGTGCTCGAGGTAGGCGCGGCAGATCGGCGCCGTCCCCTCGGGCCGGAGGGTCAGGCTGCGCTCCCCTTTGTCCTCGAAGGTGAACATCTCCTTGCGGACGATGTCGGTCGATTTGCCGACCCCGCGTTCGAACAGGTCGGTGTCCTCGAAGGTCGGCGTCTGGATCATCTCGTAGCCCGCCCGCTCGAAGATCCCGGTCGCGATCGCCTGCAGCCGAGCCCGCGCGCGGCCCTGCGCCGGGAGCACGTCAAACGTCCCGCGGGGTGCCTGGAACTTGCTTGCCATCTCGGTGGCGACCTTAGCGGGGGCGCGCGGAGCGGCTAGCGCGCCGCGGGCTGGAGGAAAGGATTCGTGGCCCGCTCGGCGCCCAGCGTCGTCAACCCCATGTGGCCGGGATGGACGACGGTCGAGTCGGGATGGGAGTCGAGCAGCCGGCCGATCGAGTCCTGCAGGGTCGCCCAGTCGCCGCCGGGCAGGTCGACGCGGCCGACCGAGCCCTGGAAGAGCACGTCGCCGGAGAAGATCGCGTCCTCGCCCTGGACCGAGTAGGTGACGTGGCCGGGGCTGTGGCCCGGGGTGAAGATGACGTCGAGGGTCAGCCCGGCGAGCTCCAAGGTCTCGCCGCCGGCGACGGTCTCGTCGGCCTCGTAGCTCTCGTAGGGCCCGAAGCCCTCCCAGGGGACGTAGGCCATGATGTCGGCGAGGACAGGGACCTCGATCTCGGGGCAGTAGACGGGCGCCCCGGTGGCGCGGGCGACTGGCGCGACCGCGCCGATGTGGTCGAAGTGGGTGTGGGTGAGGAGGATCGCCTCGACCTCCGCCCCCGTAGCCTCGATCGCTGCGAGGATCCGCTCCGGCTCCTCGCCGGGGTCGACGACGAGCAGCTTCTCGCCGCCGGCGGGCCGCACGAGGAAGGTGTTCTCGGCGATCTGCCCGACCGTCAGCATCTCGACGTCGAGCGCCATCAGGTCCCTTCGCGGTCGCGGATCCGCTGGCGCTCGCGTTTGCGCCACATCGTCATGTCGATGTAGTAGCCGGTCGGGATGTAGAAGACCAGCATGAAGAGGCCGAAGACCAGCGCGAGGCCGATCGGCCGTTTGAACAGGACCAGGAGGATCAGGACGAAGATCGCCGCGGCGGCGGCGCCGCGGATGGCCGCCCCTTTCCAGGTCGGCGGCAGGTCTCTTTTCTTCGTCGCGGTGCGGCTGCCGCCGGAGCGGGCGCGCGCTTTGGCTTCCTCGCGGGTGCGCGGGCGCGAGCGCCGCCCGCCGGTGTCGATTTTGCCGCCCTGGGTGCCGCGGCGCTTGCGGCGGCGTTTGTTTTTCGGTTGGGCCATGTCCCTGAGAATTTAGTCGGTGAGCGCCGCCAGGCGCCGCTCGATCACGTGGCGCTCCGGCTCAAAGCCGCGGATCGGCACGTCGGCCGGGTAATCGACCAGCGCGGCCGCCGGGATCAGCCCGACCAGCTCGGCCTCGACCGGGCGGGCGCCGAGCGGCTCGGCCAGGCGGCGCACCGCCTCGACCACGGCGCCGAGCGGCGTCGTCAGCGGGTCGTGGACGTTGGTCGAGACCTGGGTGCGCCCGCTTGACAGCGCGAGCCCGATCGCCCGCACCCCGCGCAGGCCACCGCCCGCCTCGCGCAGCGCCGCGGCGACGGTGCGGGCGCCCTCGAGGTCGGTGCCCTCGAGCTCGACGTTGAAGGCGGCGAGCGGCGCCCGTGCGGTGGCGAGGGTCGCGCCGCCGCGGGGGTGCGGCAGCGGCGGCCCGAAGTCGGGGCGCAGCTCGCCTCCCTCCATCCGCAGCCACAGCTCCGTGAGGCCGCCGTTGCGGAAGTAGGCGCGCTCGGCGTGGCCGGGCTCGCGGGCCAGCTCGCCGTAGAGGAAGACCGGGATGCCGATCCCGCCGATCTGGGCGGCGACCGCGATCGCCTCGGTGCGGGCGGCGGCGCGGTCCTCCTCCTGCGTCCAGACGATCGGACAGACGTCGAGCGCCCCGATCGCCGGGTGCGCCCCCATATAAGAGGACATGTCGATCGAGTCGAGCGCCTCCTCGGCGCCCGCGACGAGCGATTCGGCCAGCCCGCCCGCCTCGCCCGCCAGGGTGAAGACGGTGCGGCCGTGGTCGGTATCGGTGTGGACGTCGAGGATCCGCGCGCCCCGCCCGAACGCCTCGCCGAGCCGCCCGGTCACCGCCTCGTCGCCGGCCACCGAGACGTTGGGGACGGCGAGGAGGAGCGTCATCAGCCGCTCAGATCAGCAGCTCGCCGCCGCCGAGGATCGCCTCGCCGTCGATTTCGACGGTCGGTTCCTTGACCACGACGTCGAGGTGGACGGGCACCTGGACGGTGCCGCCGATGCCCGCCGAGGCGCCGAAGGCGACGTGGGCGGTGCCGAAGATCTTCTCGTCCTCGAGGATGTTCCCGGTCAGGATCGCCTCCTCGTTGGTGCCGATGCCGAGCTCGGCGACGTTGGAGCCGTCGGGGCCGTGCGGGGTCAGCAGCTCCATCAACCTCGCCCCCTCGTCTCCGGTGGCGCCGATCAGGTGGCCGCCCTCGACGCTCAGCCGGACCGGCGACTCGACCAGGCCGATCGCGGCGATCGAGCCGTCGACCACCAGCGTCCCCGCGGCGGTCCCTTCGACCGGCGCGATGAACCCCTCGCCGCAGGGCAGGTTGCCGAAGGCGCCTCTGGCGGAGAGTTCGCCCGCGTCGACGATCCCGGTGCGCCCCTCGATCGAGAAGGTCAGGTCGCTGCCGTGGCCGCAGGTGATCCGCACCTGGGAGCCGCTGTTCAGAGCGTTGACGATCGCCCAGCCGCGCCGCCGCATCTCGTCTAGGTCGCCGTTCATCAGCCGCGCCAGCATCTCCTCGGTGACGCCGGGCAGCGTCGCGATCCGCACCCCCGCGTCGCTCGCCGCTTTGCGCGCCGCGGTGTGGGACAGGGACTGGATCGTCGGCGCCAGCACCACGTCGGCGGCGGCCATCGCGGCGGCGACCGGGCGCGGGGGCTCGGCCGCGTGGGTCTCGCGCTCGGAGATCACGGCCAGCGTCGCGTCGGCGCCGTCGCCTTGCGCCTCGATCCGCATCAGCGCCCCGATCTCTTCCGTCACCGGGTTGCAGACGACGAGCACCTCCTCGCCGGCGGTGACACCCATGCACTGCCGCACCACCGTCCGCACCGCGCTGTCGAGATCTGCCCCTGGCATCGGCCCAGCCTAGCTAGCTTGGTCGTCGTCGTGACGGTGGCGAATCGACCACCCCATCAACCAGATGAACCCGAGCAACACGATCCCGAAGCCGATGAACGGCGGCAGCCAGCCTTTGTGCCGCCCGATCCCCAGCACCAGCACCAGCACGGCATCGACGACGAGCGACATCCCGACCAACACCGGCCGGATCGCCGCCCACCCGGTCATCCCAGGTCTTCCCGAACCGGAGGCCATATCCCAAGCATGGCATCGCTACCATGCCCTCCCCCGCCGGAGTAGCTCAGCTGGTTAGAGCAGCGGAATCATAATCCGCGTGTCGGGGGTTCGAGTCCCTCCTCCGGCATCGCGCCGCGCCGGTCCGCCGGCGCGTAGAGTCGCCGGCGATGATCCCCGAAACGGTCGACTCCTCGCAGGGCTTCTACGCGCTGGGAACGGTCATCCTGATCATCGGGATCGTCGCCGCCGCTGTGGGCACGCTGATCAAACGGAGGCTCGACGAAGCCCAGCGGGACGAGCGCTATGTCCGCGAGCGGCGCGGCGAGGAGATCGAGCCGGTCGAGCCGCCGCGGATCGCCGGACTGCTGCAGTACGCGGGCGTGAGCATCGCCGCGATCGGGATCGTGTTCCTGGTCGCCGGGTGGACGCTGGCGCCCGGACAGACCTGAGGCTTTCCGAGCCGCCCGCAGATCCAGATAGAGCCTAGCCGGCGGTCGCCGCGAGGATCGCCTCTGCGACCGCGCCCGGCTCCTGGGCCATCGCCGCGTGCGCGCAGGCCGCGAGGATCGTCACCGACGCCCCGGGGTGGAAGCGGGCGAGCACCTCGGCGTTCCCTGGCGGCACCACGGTGTCGGCGCCGCCGTGGACGATCGCCGTCGGGACCGGCGGGTCGAGCACCGCCAGGGATGCCGGCCTCGCGTGCCAGGCGACCAGGGCTTCCTCCTGCATGAAGAGCACCGGCTCGGGGAGCGCCGCGCGGGCGGCGGCGACGATGTCACCGAAGCGCTCGTCGGCTTCCGGCGCCACCTGCGGCGGGAAGAGCAGCGAGATCAGCCGCGAGGCCTGTTCGCGCGGCGTGCCGGAGTGGTCGATCAGGGTGCGGAAGACCGAGGGGTCGGTGTCGATGCAGTCGGGACCGCCGGTGTGGGTCGAGATCAGGCCGAGCGCGGCGACCCGCTCCGGCGCGGTCCGCGCCAGCGACTGGGCGATGAAGCCGCCCATCGACCAGCCGACGACGGGGACCCGCCCGAGCTCGACCGCGTCGAGCAGCGCCAGCACGTCGGCCGCCATCCCCGCCGCCCCACCGACCTCTTCACCGTCGGCGAGCCGCGAGGACCCGAGTCCGGCGTTGTCGGGGCAGATCACCGTATGGCGGGCCGCCAGCTGACCGATGAAGCTCGGGTCCCAGTCGGACCCGGTCGCCGCGTAGCCGTTCAACAGCAGGAGCGGTGGGCCGTCGCCGACCACGGTCCAGGTGATCGTGCGCCCGGGGCGCACCTCGACCAGGCCGACGGTGATCCCGCTCAAGGCTCGACCTCGACCGTCACGGTGACCGGGCCGTCGTTGATCAACGCCACCCCCATGCAGGCGCCGAAGACGCCCTTCTTGGCGCCGGTCTGCTCGCAGAAGCGGTCGTAGAGCGGCTCGGCCACCTCGGGCCGCGCCGCCTTCACATAGCTGGGCCGGTTCCCCTTCCGCGTGTCACCGTAGAGGGTGAACTGGCTGACGCAGAGGATCTCCCGGTCCGGACCGATCGGCTCGTTCATCCGCCCCTCGGCGTCGTCGAAGATCCGCAGCGCCAGCACCTTCTCGGCGAGCCGGTCGCACTCGGCCTCGGTATCGCCGACGCCGACCCCGAGCAGCACCACCATCCCCGCCTTGATCTGCGCCACCCGCGTCCCCTCGACGTCGACCGCCGCCTGGCTGCACCGCTGGACGAGCGCCCGCATCGTGCCGAGTCTAGGGCCGGCGTCTGCCACGAAGACCGCCAGGCAAATATGTTCCACCACTCATGGACGGGCGGACCATCAACGAGATCGAACGCCCGCGCTCCGCGGTCCGTCTGCTCGGCGCCACCGTGGCGCTCTACCGACGCTTCCCGCTCCTCTTCCTGGTGCTCGCCGGGGCGGTGGTCGTGCCCTACCTGCTGCTCGTCCTGGTGTTGACCGGAGCCGGACCCTTCGCCCGGGAACACGCCGCGATCGGGGTCAGCTTGTCCCTCGCGGTGATCGACGTAGCGGTGGTCGGCCCACTGATCTCCGGACTGCACGCACATGCCGTCGCCGATGTCCGCGCCGGGGACCGGCCGCGGTTGCCGAGCGTCGCCAGACGCGGGCTGACCGTCCTGCCGGTGGTGAGCGCGGCGGTGGTCATCAGCTCGCTCGGAATCGGGGCCGGCCTGATCGCCCTGATCGTCCCGGGCATCCTGCTGCTCTGCCGGTGGTCGGTCGTCGCCCAGGCGGCGGCCTTGGAGAGCAAAAGCTGGGGGGACGCGCTGCGGCGCAGCACCGACCTCTCCAGGGGGCACTACCGGCACATTCTCGCCCTCCTCATCATGATTGGGGTGATCTCCTTCGTCCCGAGCTTTCTGCTCGGCAGGGCGTTCGGCCACTCGACGACGGTCCCGTCCTTCCTCGTCGGCACCGCCGTCTGGATCCTGGTCCAGTCCTTCACCGCCCTCGCCGCCGCCCTCCTCTACTTCGACCTGACCGCGCGCCTACGTGAAGAGGCGCGCGAGGTCGTCACGCGGCAGTCGAGTGCCGACGCTCCACTCGTCGATCGCCGGCGTCCCCCCGGCGATCCCCTCACCCCGTTCCACTACACCGACGAGAACCGCCCCCGCGGCTGGTACGTCGACCCCTCCCAGCCGCACCGCATGCGGTACTGGGCGGCCGACGACAAACCGGTCTGGAGCGAGCGCTCGGCCCACACCCCCAAGCAGACGCTCGCCGAATGGCACGAGCTGAACGAGACGGGCGAGCCGGAATAGGCGCCGCTAGGCAGTCTGCCCGAAGAACGAGAGCGCGCGGTCGGCCACCAGGTCGGGGGCCTCGTCGGCGATGAAGTGGCCGCAGCCCTCGACCAGCTCGAGCCGCATGTCGTCGGCGTGGCGCTGCCACCCGGCGAGCATCTTGGGGCGCAGGGCGAGGTCCTCGGTGCCATGCAGCTGCAAGGTGGGCACGGTCAGGTGGGCGTGGGCGTAGCGGCCGCCGATGATCTCGGGCTGCTCGCGCAGCTGGAAGGTGCGGTACATCGCCACCCCGGCGTGGGCGCGGGCGGGCTCGGCGAGGTTGTCGGCGAAGATGCCGAGGGTGACGTCGTCGAAGGTGCCGGGGACCGCCGCGGCGCCGCGCAGCATCTGACGCACGAAGGCGCCGTGGCGGTGGAGGCGATAGCCGAGGAAGGGCGCCGCGATGACCAGCTGGTAGCTGAACCGCCACATCTCCGGGATCACCATCCGCGGGCTCACCCACGGGGGAAGGATGTTCAGCGCGAGGTACTGCTCGAACCGCTGCGGCTCGCGCAGGCAGAGGAGGTAGCCGATCCAGCCACCCCAATCGTGGCCGACCAGCTTCACCCGGTCGATGCCGAGCTCGTCGAGCACGGCGAGGATGTCGGTCGCCAGGTTCTCCTTCTCGTAGCCGTCGCGCGGCGCGTCGCTCCAGCCGAAGCCGCGCAGGTCGATCGCGATCGCCCGGTACCCGGCCGCCGCCAGCCGCGGCATCAGCAGCCGCCACTCGTACCAGTGCTGGGGCCAACCGTGCAGGCAGAGGACGACGTCGTCGCCCTCCCCCGCCTCGGCCACGTGGAAGCGCAGGCCGCGCGCCTCGGCCCAGCGATGGCGGACGCCGTCCACTGCAGGCGGCTCCGCCATGCGCCGGGCCTCTCCGCGCTCAGCCGACCGTCGCGGCGGTGCGGCGGAAGTCGTCGAGCTGGGCGCCCATCGACTCGAGGTTGCAGGCGACCATTTCCGGCCAGGCCTTGTCCGGGTGATCCTGGATCGTCTTCAGGCCGTTGCCGCTGATGATCGCGACAACCGTCTCGTCGGGCCCGATCTTGCCCCGCTGGGCAAGCTGGGCGAGCGCGGCGATCGTGGTGCCGCCGGCCGGCTCGGTGAGGATTCCCTCGGTGGAGCCGAGCAGGTCGATCGCCTCCCAGATCTCCGGGTCGGTCGGGGCGGCCGCCGAGCCGCCGCGACCGCGCACCGCGTCGACCACCAACGGGCCGTCGCCGGGGGCGCCGATCGCCAGCGAGTGGGCGGCGGTGTCCGGGGTCTGCGGCTCGATCGCGCCACCCTCGAGGATCGCCGTGGCGATCGGGTCGCAGCCGCTCGCCTGGGCGACGTTGATCTTCGTCCCCGAGGTCTCGGCGAGGCCGACGATCTCCAGCTCGTTCAGCCCCTTGTGGACGCGCGAGGAGAGCGTGCCGCCGGCCGCCGGGATGACGAAGTGGTCCGGCGACTTCCAGCCGAGCCCCTCGACGATCTCGAAGGCCATCGTCTTCGCCCCCTCCGCGTAGAACGGGCGCAGGGTGATGTTGGCGAACTCGATCCCGCTCGCCAGCGAAAGCTCACGACAGGCGCGGTTGGCCTGGTCGTAGTTGCCGTCGAGCTGGCAGACCTGGGCGCCGAGGGCGCGACAGGCTTTCGCCTTCCCCTTCTCCATGTTGCCGGGGTAGAAGACGTAGGCGGTGGCCCCGGCCTTGGCGGCCAGCGCCGCGACCGCGGTGCCGACGTTGCCGGTCGAGACGCAGCCGACCTCGTCTTTGCCGAGCTCGAGCAGGCGGGCGATCGCCATGCTCACCACGCGATCCTTGTAGGAGAGCGAGGGCCGGTTGGTCGAGTCGTCCTTCAGGTAGAGGTTCTTCAGGCCGAGCTCGGCGCCGAGCCGGTCGGCATGGATCAGCGGGGTCTGCCCGGCGAACTGACCGACCCGCGCCTGCGCGTCCGCCGACGTGATCGGCAGCAGCTCCTCGAAGCGCCAGATGTTCCAGGGGCGCCCCTCGAGCCCGCGCTCGGCGATCGCCGCGGTGGCCTTCTCGTAGTCGTAGTCGATGTCGAGACCCTCGCCGCAGGCCGGGCACTTGAATGCCCTGTCCTCGAGCGGGGTGCGGTAGCCACAGTCACGGCAGACGAGTTCCGTCGCGCAGGAACTGGTTCGCCGGCCGCTAGGCCCTCCCAGATGCTGCGTGTCGTCGCTCATCGCGTTTCCTTTCTGGCTACCGCCGAAGCGGTTGTTTGGTCGTACGTCTATAACACAGAGAGTGGCATCGCTCAACGCATTTCGCGTAAAGATACCGTCAACCCTCACGGACCGCGCACATCAAGGTAGCGAACCCGACGGGGCAAGCGGGCCGGAGTGAGCTTTTGTCTGTGGAACGATTGTCTGCGTCCCGCCACGATGGGCCGATGACGCCACAACAGCGCTTCGCCCATAACCTGCGCCGCCGCCGCATCGCGGTCGGCATCTCACAGGAGGAGCTGGGCGAGCGGACCGAACTCCACCGGACCGAGATCTCGCTGCTCGAGCGGGCCGGCCGCGAACCGCGCTTCGCCACGATGCTGAAGCTCACGGGGGCGCTGGGCACGACGCCGAGCGCACTCTGCGAGGGCACCGGCTGGGACCACGAGAAACGCCGCTTCACGGTCGAGGAGCCGACCCCCGACTGAGGCCACGCAGACGCGCGGCTCCCCCACCCGAGGGCCGCGCATCCTTCTCGTCACGGGGGCCCCGGTCCCGTGACGAGAAGAGAGATGAGGCGGGGCGGCACCGACTGCGCATCGGTGCACTTCGAGAGGTCGGGTCGTGACGAACGCGACCTTCGCTCAGAACCAGGTCCTCCTTTGCCACCCCAAGGCGGTTTCCCCTTCCGAGTGAGCCCCGCCTCTTTCTGCCGGTTGATCCGCCGACAGGGTGACATTCATAACAGACCGCGTTGAAGCAATCAAGCCCAACTGAACAAAAAGATCGGCTTGCCCTTTAGGTACGTCCGAAGCACCTTTGAAGTGACTTCAGGAGGCCGCCGCGGCGCGCACATCGGCCGCCGGGACGGGGATGCCGGCGGCGTCCGGCCAGGTGCCCGGGAGCTCGTCCGAGGTGACCCGGCCGGAGTCGATCAGGATCGCCTCGGCGGCGTGCGGGGCGAACGGCTGCAGCGCCCGGGCGAGCAGCAGGATCGCCGCGACCAGAGCCTCGGCGTCGACCCGGTCGAGCTGGCCGCGCTTCTTCAGCTGCTTCTCGAAATCCTGGATCCGCTCGAAGAGGCGGGTCAGGTTGCGGATCGACTTGTGCATCTGCAGGTCGGCGGTGTCGGCGGTGATCCGCTCGAGGCCGTTGTCGCACCATTTGCGCAGGCGCTCGCGCATGAACTCCGTCTCGGCCGCTTTCTCAGGATCGTGCTTGGCGAGGTCGAGCTCGACGAAGCGATCGTGGGCGTAGGTCCAGAACCCGCGCAGGAATTTGTTGGCGAAGCGGATCGCGGCGTCGGACCAGTTCAGCGTCTTCGCCGGGCCGGCCGCCCAGAGCACCGCGACGCGGACGGTGTCGGCGCCGAACTCGGCGACCAGCTCGTCGGGATCGACGACGTTGCCGAGGTGCTTGCTCATCTTGCGCCCGTCGGCGATCACCATCTCGTGGAAGAGGCAGCCCTCGAACGGCTCGCCGTCGGCCACGTAGGCGAACTCGCCGTGGTCGCGGAGCGCCTTGGTGACGATCCGCTGGTCGAAGACGAAGCCGCCCGAGTCGCCGCCGGCGACCAGGCGCTCGGCGGGCAGCCACTTGCGCGACTCGGGGTGGGTGAACATCTGGGTGGCGCGGTCCTCCGGCGGCAGCGTCGCCGGGACCCAGAGGAAGAGCGCGTCGAAATGGCAGTCGAGCGTGTCGGTCTCGCGCTTCGCCGCGGTCCCGCACCGGGGGCACTCGACGTCGACGAAGTCGGGGCGCTCGGCGAGCGGATTCCCTTCACCGGTGGGTTTGATGTCGCGCGGGAGGATGACCGGGAGATCGGCCTCGGGCACCGGCACCGGCCCGCAGTCGGGGCAATGGATGATCGGGATCGGGGTCCCCCAGGAGCGCTGGCGGGAGATCGAGAAGTCGTTGGCGCGGTAGCGCTTCACGTCGCGGGCGCCGGCGACGGGGGCGTTCGGAGCCTCGACCGGCTCGCCCACCCGGATCCGCCCCGGGAAGCGGGCCGCGATGTCGGCGTCGGCCTCGTCGACCGCGGGGATGCCGAGCGCCGCGGTCGGCCCGAAGCGGGCGTCGACCAGCGGCGAGACCAGCACCGGCAGGTCCTCGCCGGCCGGCCCGCGGATGCCGCGTCCGGTGTCGACCACCGGCACCGATCTGGCGTCGCGGGCGCTCCGCTCCCAGCCGCCCGAGCGCAGCTGCTCGAGCTCCTCGCGGACCTCGTCGCCGACCACCCAGGCATCGACCTCGGGATGGCGGGGCGAGAGCACGACGAAGCTCGCCAGGCCGGCGGCGTCGCGGTGCGGGGTGAAGACGGTGAGCGCGCCGTCGGGCCCGTCGAGGTCGATCTCGACCCCCTCGCTGCGGCCGAGGATGTAGCGCTGCGTCGCCAGCGCCATCTCGTCCCACGGCTGCCGCTCGAGCAGCGCCATGTTGGCGTCGTTCTCCTCGAGATAGGGGGTGATCTTCAGGAACCAGGTCGGGCGCCGGATCAGCCGCACCTCGTTGTGGCAGCGCCAGCAGGTGCCGCCCTCCTCGACCTGGATCGAGGCGAGCGTCGTCTGGCAGGTGTCGCACCAGTCGACGGTGGCGTCGTCGAGGTAGATCAGCCCCATGTCGCAGAGGGTCAGGAAGAGCCACTGCGACCAGCGGTACTGGCCCTCATCGGAGCTGTAGAAGACGCGGTCATAGTCGAAGGAGAGGCCGAGGCGCTTCATCTGCACGAGCATCCGCTCGCCGCTCTGCACGACCCACTCGGCGGGCGGCACCTGGCGCTCGATCGCGGCCAGCTCGGCGGGCAGCCCGAAGGCGTCGAAGCCGAATCCCATCAGGACGCTGTCGCCGCGGGCGCGGCGGAAGCGGGCGTAGGCGTCGCCGATCGAGTAGTCGCGGACGTGGCCCATGTGGAGGTTGCCCGAGGTGAACGGGCTCGACGACTTGACGTAGACGCCGCGCTCGCCGTCGGGCGGCGGCGCGGGCGCGTCGTAGTCGCCGCGCCGGGCCCAGGCGGCCTGGCGCTCGGTCTCGATCCGGGCGGCGTCGTAGGGCGGCTTGCGGGCGTTCTCGGTCACGCCATCAACGTTAGCTGAGCGCCCAAGGCCCACCGACGCTTGTGCTCCATAGGCCCACCGACGCTTGTGCTCCATACGAGGACAAGCGTCGGGGCGGTGCCGCTCAGGCGAAAGTCCAGAGCTTGTTGAAGATGAAGTTGAACGGCATCGCGACGGCGACGGCGATCGCCTGGGCGGCGAGTTCGCTCATCCCGGAGGTCCTCACCAGCAGCTCGAGCATGACCAGGTTGATCGCCAGCGAGCCGACGCTGACGGCGAGGAAGCGGGCCGCCTGGAGGTGGGCCTCACCGTCCCCCGGCCCGAAGGTCCAGTAGCGGTTCCAGAGGAAGTTGCTGGTCACCGCGACGCAGAAGGCGCCGACCGCGGCGACCGCGTGGTAGACGCCGAGGTTGCCGGTGAGGAAGGCGAAGACGCCGAGGTTGATCAGGTAACCGGAGCCGCCGACGACGCCGAACTTGAGCAGCTGGACCCAGCTCTCGCGGCTGCGGGCGGCGCCGGCGAGGCGGACCGCGAGCGTGTTCTGGCCGTCGCTCATCCGGCCTCCGCGCGCGCCGCCGCGACTTCGAACGAAGGCGCGGTCTTCGCGTTCTCGCCGAGGTGGGTGCGCGAGCCGGGCGGGCCGTCGAGCACGACGTTGTTGGCGGCGTAGCCGGTCCTCAGGCTGAGAAGTTCGTGCAGGGGGAGCATCACCGGATGGGGCGAGAGGTAGCGGACGATCGTCAGGCGTCCCATCCGCACGACCCCCGCCGGACGAAACACCGCAGGCAGACTAGCGCGCTGCGCGGTGACCAGCCGTTTGCCGACCAGGTCGACTTCCCGCACTTTTTCGGCGCCGCCGTACCAATGCAGCGCACCGTCTTCGAGGTACCAGCGGAGCGGATCGCCGGCGAGGCGCCAGCTGACGATCGCTCGCGGGACGCGGGCCGGTCCGAGGGCGCTCGCGGCGCCGCGCCAGTCGGGCCGCTGCAGGTTGGGCGTCTGGGTGACGTAGACGTCGAAGGCGAGCCAGTAGGCGCAGAGGGCGATCGCGACGAGCACCCCGGCGAACCGGGCGCGGGTCGCGCCGATCCCGAGCGCGACGACCGCGGCGAGCGGGACCAGGGCGGGCAGCAGGTTGCGCTCGACCACGTAATCCTTGCCGGCCAGCGCGGCCGCGCCCGCCAGGGCGAGGACGCCGATGCCGACCGCCAGCCCGAGCGCCGCGCCGCGCCGCTCGCGCCGGGTGCCGACGGCGAGCAGCGCGAGCGACGCGAGGGCGACGCCGATCGCGGGCAGGATCGCGTAGCCAACTCGCGGCGGCTCGGCGATCACATGGCCGGTTTCCCCGATCAGGAAGCTGACCCCGGTCTGGAAGAAGCGACTGCCGAGCCCGCTTTCTTCGATCCAGCCGATGTGGTCGGGGTTGGCCTGGGCGGCGATCAGGGGCAGCAGCGAGGCGCCGACCGCGCCGACCGCGGCGAGCGCGGGCAGGACGACCTTCCAGCGGTCGCGCAGCGCCACCGCCAGCCAGACCGCCTCGATCCCGACCGCGAAGAAGGCGAAGTAGTGGCTGAGCAGGGCGAGCGCCGAGACCAGCGCCCAGAGCGCCAGGTCGCGGCCGCGGCGGGTGTCGAGGGCGCGCACGAAGAAGAGGAAGGAGAGCGCCCCGAAGAAGACGAGGAGCGCGTAGGAGCGGGCCTCCTGCGAGTACCAGATCAACATCGGGTTGAAGGCCAGCAAGGCCATCAGGACGAGCCCGACGCGGCGCCCCGACAGCTGCCGGCCGATCGCGTAGCCGACCGGGACGGTGAGCGTGCCGACCAGGGCCGAGAGCGAGCGGATCCCCCATTCGTCGCGCCCGAACGCCTTCGCCCAAGTCCAGGCGAGGACGTAGTAGAGCGGCGGGTTCGACTCGCTCACCTTCACCTCGTGCAGCAGGTGGCCGAAGCTGCCGGGGATCACCCGCATCACCGTGATCACCTCGTCGTGGTGGAAGCTCTGGACGCCGAGCGGGACGAAGCGGATCGCCGCCGCCGCGGCGGTCAGCCCGGCGATCGCGGCGACGATCGCCCAGCGGCGTGCGGGCGCCTCCTCATGCGGATCGGCGAGGGTGGGGAGGGCGCTTGGAGCAGCCTCGAGGATGGCCGCGGAGTCCTGCACCGCTGAATCGTGCGTCTGGCGGCTAAATCCCCGGTTAAGGGGCGCAAAGTGATCGCGGCGGTGCGGTCCCGGGGCCGTAGGACGGGGGCACCTGGCCTTGCGCGCCCCAGCGCGTCGCGTGGGCTCCGGTCGTGAATTCGAGCGACCCGCCGGCGGCCAGTTCGCAGTAGCTCGCCCAGGGGCGCTCGTGAGGGTGTCCGTTCAGCTTCAGCGAGGCGACGTAGGGAGCGGCGGTCTGGGATCCCGACTTGCCCGACGCCAAGATGGTCAGCTTCTTGCGATTCGCCAGCTTCACTTCGGCGCGCCGGAACAGCGGCGTCGCGAGCGCCAGCGTCCCGGTCCCCGGCTGCGCCGGGTAGAGCCCGAGCGCGCCGAAGACGTACCAGGCCGACAGCGTCCCGAGGTCGTCGTTGCCGGGCCAGCCGGCCGGGCTCGGGCCGTAGAGGCGGAGGCCGCGGCGCACCGCCGCCTGCGTCTTCCAGGGGCGGCGCAGCCAGTCGAAGAGCCAGGGCGTCTCCAGGGTCGGCTCGTCGCCGAGCAGGGCGTGGTCGGTGTGGGTCCCCCCCGCCCCCGCGTTCAGCACCCGCAGGAAGCCGTCGAGGCGGGAGGCGGCGCGGGCCGGGCCGCCCATCCGCCGGAACAGCCCGGCCGGGTCCTGCGGGACCATCCAGGTGTACTGGGCGGCGTTGCCCTCGACGAAGCCGCCGCCTTGGAGGGCGTCGTAGGGATTCGGGAAGGTCGCCGTTCGAGAAGCGCGGCTCGATCAGCCCGCTGCCCGGTTCGTAGAGGTTGCGCCAGTTGGCGGCGCGCTGGATGAACTGGCTGTAGGTCGCCGCGTCGCCACCGCCCTCCCGGGCCGCGAACTGGGCGATCGAGAAGTCGTCGATCGCGTACTCGAGCGTCGTCGCGGCCGAGCCCCAGACGGCGCTCGGGCTGCCGTAGATCGAGTTGGCGTTGCGCTTGTTCGTGTCTTCGTCGAAGGGGACGTAGCCGAGGGCCAGATAGGAGGCGAGGCCCTGGCGCTCTTCGTATTCGCCGTTGGCGCTCTGGCAGGGCGCGGCCGCGCCCCGCAGCATCGCGGCGAGCGCCGCGGCGCGGTCGAAGTGGTCGGCGCCGAAGGCCGCCGCGGCGGCGATGATCGGGTCGGCCGAGTCGCCGACCATCGTCATGCTCTGGCCGTTCGCGTAGGGCCAGCGCGGCAGGCAGCCCGACTGTTCGGCGTCGGCGACCAGCGACTGGACCATGTCGGAGGCGCGGCGCGGCTCGATCAGCGCCAGCAGCGCGATCTCGGTGCGGTAGACGTCCCAGCCGGAGAAGTCGGCGTACTGGGTGCGGCCGCGGGCCTGGTGGACGGCGCCGTCCATGCCGATGTAGTCGCCGCCGACGTCGTCGAAGGTCCGCGGCGCGAGGAGCGCGTGGTAGAGCGCCGTGTAGAAGGTGCGGGTCTGCGCGGCCGAGCCGCCTTCGACCTGGATTTTGCCGAGCGCCTGGTCCCAGCGTCGCCGCGCCGCGGCGCGGATCGCGCCGAAGCCGTGGCCTTCGCTTTCGGCGCGCAGCGCGGCGCGCGCCCCTTCGACGCTGACGAAGGAGACGCCGACCCGGGCGGTCACGGTGCGGTCATTCCGCGTGTCGAAGGTCGCGTAGGCGCCCGCGCGCGCCGTCACCGCCGGGTTCTGCGGCGGCGGCTGGGTGTCGGCGGCGGCTTCGCTGCCCGGTTCGAGCGTGCCTTCGGTCCAGGTCCCCGAGCTCGCGAAGGCGCTCCCGAAGCGGGCCGCGAAGTAGACCTTGTAGCGGGGGCGCTGGCCGCAGAAGAGGCCGCTCGAGGCGCTGCCGGTGATTTCGCGCCGCGCCGGGTCGAGCTGGACCGCGGCTTCGTCGTCGGGCTGGGCGCTGCCGCCGGCGTTGATCAGGACGCTCGCGTGGGCGCTGCGGGGGAAGGTGAAGCGGGCGAGGCCGGTCCGCGTCGTCGCGGTCAGGGCGACGCCGATCTGCGCGCCCCCCTTCGGCTGCAGGTCGACCGAGTAGTAACCCGGTTCGCCGCTCTCGTTCCCGTGTGAGAAGCCCGGCTCGAACTGGCCCGCCAGCCCCGGCCCGGCGGCCGGCGCCGGCGAGGCGGTCAGCGCTTCGGTGGTCGGCAGGAACGGGAAGTCGCCGTAGACCGCGCACCCGGCGCCGCTCAGGTGGGTGAGGCCGAATCCGGAGATGTGGTGGTCGCGGTAGTCGTAGCCGCCCGAGTGCGGCGCCGCCGGGGTCGTGTCGGGGCTCCACTGGACCATCCCGAACGGGAGCGCCGCGCCGGGGTAGTCGTGGCCGCCGCCGAAGGTCCGGGGTCCCGGCATCGTCCCGGCGAAGACATCGACCTGGGAGGCCGGATCGCCGAGCGCCGGGGCCGCCGCCACGCAGAGCGCCGCCAGCCCCAACCACACGGCGGCCGCGAGGGCGATGGTGTTTCGGAATTTACGCGTAGTGTTCCCGTCGCATGCGGCTGAGGAAGGCAACGTTGGCGGCGCTCGTGCTGACCGGCGCAGCGGTGGCGGCGGCGATCGTATTCGGCGGAGGTAAGGACACCGAACACGCGACCGCCGCGATCGGAGCGGCCCCGGGCGAACCGACGGTCTCGATCGTCTCGCCGCGCAACGGCGAGGTCCAGACCAACCACGCGGTGGTGGTCAAAGTCGACCTCGAAAACTTCCAGCTGGCGCCCCTGCACTTCGGCATGGAGCCGGAACTCGGCGAGGGGAACATCCGCTTCAGCCTCAACCGCGTCCCCAACTGCGTCTACCCGGCCAAGCTGAAAAAAGCCGAAAGCAGCGCGCTCGGCAACGGCCGCCTGGTCGGCGCCTCGATGGACTATCCGAAGTACTCGGGCCCGAACGGGATCCTCGCCGCGGAACACGGGACGGCAGGCAGCTTCTCGCCCGCGACGCGGCCGGAGATCTACTACCACGCGCTGCCGCCCGGCTTCTACCGCCTCACCGTCACCCTCGCCCAGAACAACCTCGCGACGACCCCCTACCACGCCGTCACCAACTTCCAGATCCTGCAGAAACCCGGCCATCACTACAAAAAATGCCCGGCGGGCAAGGTGTCCAGCGCGAGCCGCCGCACAGCTGGAATAGCCCAATACTTCACTTTGTATAGTTGGTGGTAATGCGCACGTACCGCCGGCTGATGGGTTTCCTGCGTCCTTACAGGCTCCAACTGTGGGGATCGTTGGCCTTCGCCTGGGCGGCGATGGGGATGACGGTGCTGATCCCGTGGCTGGTCGGCCGCGCCGTCAACGCGATCCAGGACGGCAACAAGCCCGACCTCCTCCCCCTCGCGCTGGTCATCCTCGGCGCCGCGATCCTGCGCATGGGCCTCACCGTGGTCCGCCGCCTGGTCGCCGGAAAAGTCTCGCTGGCGGTGGAATTCGACCTGCGTCAGCTCTTCTACGCGCACCTGCAGAAGCTCGAGCTCGGCTTCTTCGACACCCAGCAGACCGGCCAGCTGATGTCGCGGGCGACGGTCGACCTGGGGGCGATCCGCTTCTTCCTCGGCTACGGGCTCGTCTTCATCACCCAGAACCTGCTGACGATCGTCCTCGCCGCGGCGGTGATGATCGTCATCAACCCGGTGCTCGCGGTGCTGGCGCTGATCCCGGCGCCGTTCGTCGTCTGGATCGCCTCGCGCTACAACCGGATCTCCCGCCCCGCCGTCCAGGAGGTGGCCCAGCGGGTCGCCGAACTGACCGCGGAGGCCGAGGAGAACGTCTCCGGGATCCGCATCGTCAAGGCCTTCGCCCGCGAGGAATTCCAGCTCCACCGCTTCCAGCGCGCGGTCAAGCGGGTCTTCGACCAGAGCATCTACTCGACCCGCCTGCAGGCCTTCTTCAGCCCGCTGATCGGGCTGCTGCCGCAGCTCGGGATCGCGCTGGTGCTGCTGATCGGCGGCCGGATGGTGATCGACGGCAACCTCAGCCTCGGCAACTTCACCGCCTTCTACACCTACCTGGTGATGCTGGCCGGGCCGCTGCGGATGCTCGGCGTGGCGATGGGGATGGCCCAGCGCGCGGTCGCCTCGGGCAACCGGATGTTCGAGATCATCGACCGCGAACCGACGATCCAGAGCCCGGCCGACCCGGTCGAGCTGCCCGCCGGCGGCGGCCGGGTCGAGCTGCGCGACGTCACCCTCCGCTACGCGGCCGCGCCCGGCTCCGAACACGAGTCGGTCCCCGCCCTGCACGACGTCTCGCTCGAGGTCGACGCGGGCAAGACGGTGGCGCTGGTCGGGCCCTCGGGCTCCGGCAAGACGAGCCTGGTAGCGCTGATCGCGCGCCTCTACGACCCGAGCGAGGGCGAGGTGCTGGTCGACGGCGTCGACGTCCGCGACGTCGAGCTCGAGCGGCTGCGCGCCGAGATCGCCTTCGTCGCCGACGACAGCTTCCTCTTCACCGCCAGCGTCGCCGACAACATCGCCTACGCGCGCGGCGCGGCGAGCCGCGAGGAGATCGAAGCGGCGGCGCGGCTCGCCCAGGCCGACGGCTTCATCCAGGAACTTCCCGACGGCTACGACACCCGGGTCGGCGAGCGCGGCCTCACCCTCTCCGGCGGCCAGCGCCAGCGGGTGGCGATCGCCCGCGCCCTGCTCGCCGATCCGCGCATCCTGATCCTCGACGACGCCACCTCCTCGGTCGACGCGACCACCGAGTCGTCGATCAAAACCGGGCTGCGCGAGGCGATGGCCGGGCGGACGACGTTCATCATCGCCCACCGCCTCTCGACCGTCTCGCTGGCCGACGAGATCATCGTGCTCGACCACGGCGAGGTCGTCGACCGCGGCACCCACGAGGAGCTGATGGAGGGCTGCGGCTTCTACCGCGAGATCGCCGAGCATGGGCTGGCCGACTCGGTCTTCCTGCAGGCCGACCTCGAGCAGCGCGAGGAGATGGCGCGGCTGTGAACGAAGAGCGCTCCGAGAGCCCCCTGCGCAACATCTGGCTGCTCTTCGGCGCGCTCTGGCGGCTCGTGCGCGGCGCCGACCAGCGCGGCCGCAAGGTGCGCTGGATGATCGGCCTGCTGCGTCCCTACCGGGGACGGATGGCGCTGATGTTCGTGGCGCTGCTGATCGAGACCGGCGCGGCGCTGGCGCCGCCGTTCCTGGCCGGCCGGGCGATCGACGCCGGGATCAGGACCCAGGACCTGGGCGCGCTCGACTGGATCGTCGCCGCCTTCGTCGATCGTCGCGATCCTCTACGCGGTGGCGACCTACGCCGAGACCTACCTGGTCGGCTGGGTCGGCACGCGGGCGCTGCAGGACCTGCGCGAGCGCATCTTCACCCACATCCAGGGGATGTCGATCGGCTTCTTCACCCGCAACAGCCCGGGTGTCCTGATCTCGCGGATGACCAACGACGTCGAAGCGCTGCAGCAGCTGGTCACCGACGGCGTCGTGACGATCTTCTCCAGCACCCTGACCCTGGTCGGCGTCGTCGTGATCCTGCTGCTGCTCGACGTGAAGCTGGCGCTGATCACCTTCCTCACCTTCCCGCTGCTGCTGATCGCGAGCCTCGTCTTCCGGATCGTCTCGGCGGGCGCCTACCGGGCGACCCGCGAGCGGATCGCCGCCGTCACCGCCTACCTGCAGGAGAGCCTCAGCGGCGTGCGGGTGGTGCGCAGCTTCGGCCAGGAGCCGCGCCACGTCGACGAGATGACCGAGCTGAACGAGGCCAACCGCCAGATCAACATGAAGACGGTCTACCTCAACGCCGTCCTACTTCCCGGCGGTCGAACTGCTGGCCGCGATCGGGACCTCGGTGATCCTCCTCTACGGCGGCTCGCAGGCGATCGACGGGGCGATCGAAATCGGCATCATCGTCTCCTTCGTCGGCTACCTGACCACCTTCTTCGAACCGATCCAGGAACTCTCCCAGCTGTACACGACCTACCAGCAGGGGATGGCGGCGCTCGACAAGATCTTCGACCTGCTCGACACCGAGCCCGACATGGTCGACGCGCCGGGGGCGATCGACCCGGGCACGATCCGCGGCGAGATCGAGCTCGACGACGTCTGGTTCTCCTACAGCGACGAGGACCCGAGGTGCCGGAGGACTCCTGGGTGCTGGAAGGGGTCGACCTGCACGTGCCGCCGGGGCAGACGCTGGCGCTGGTCGGCGCGACCGGGGCGGGCAAGTCGACCTTCGCCAAGCTGGTCGCGCGCTTCTACGACCCGCAGAAAGGCCGCGTGCTGGTCGACGGCCACGACCTCAAGGGGGTGCAGCAGCGGGCGCTGCGGCGCCAGCTCGGGATCGTGCCGCAGGAGGGCTTCCTGTTCAGCGGCAGCGTGCGGGAAAACGTCGCCTTCGGGCGGCCCGAGGCGAGCCTCGAGGAGATCGAAGCGGCGATCGCCACGGTCGGCGCGACCGACTTCGTCGCCGCCCTGCCCGACGGGATCGAGACCCAGGTCGGCGAGCGCGGCGTCCAGCTCTCGGCGGGCCAGCGCCAGCTGGTCGCCTTCGCCCGGGCGCTGCTGGCCGAACCGCGGATCCTGATCCTCGACGAGGCGACCTCCAACGTCGACGTGCGGACCGAGAAGACGATCGAGAAAGGCCTCGAGCGCCTCCTCCACGGCCGCACCGCGATCGTGATCGCCCACCGCCTCTCGACGATCCGCCGCGCCGGCAAGATCGTCGTCCTCGAACACGGCGCGATCGTCGAGCAGGGCACCCACGAGGAGCTGATCGCCGCGAACGGCGTCTACGCGCGGTTGTACGGCGCCTGGGAAGAGAACGCCGCCGCGTAGGGCCGGCATTTTCGCGCCGCGTACTTTTGGTCCCCTATAGGGGACCAAACGGTGGCCACGTCTTTGTAACGCCGGCGTCTTTGTGACTTCTGAGGCTCCCGGGCGTCAGCCCGGGCCGATGCCGCCGGATTCACTGCCTTCTTCCGGCGCCGCTTCTTCCGGCGCCACTTCTTCGATTTCGCCGCCGGCGCCGCCCGTTTCGGGGGCCACTTCTTCGGGGGCGACTTCTTCGGGGATGAATTCTTCTTCCGGGGCGACTTCTTCGGGGGCCACTTCGACGCCGCCGGCTTCCGCTTCCGGTTCGCCTTCGCCACTCGATGCGGGGGCGGCTTCGGGGGCGTGGGGGCCTTCGCTGCACTCTTCGAAGCCGTAGACCGCCGCCTGGGACTGGAATTCTTCGACCGCCGGGACCGCCGCCTGCGAGGCTTCTTCGAGCACCGCGACTTCTTCTTCGTCGGCGGCTTTTTTGACTTCGCCCTCGACTTTCGCCAGCTCTTCGGCGGCGCCCATGAATTCGGAGTAGCCGGTCGTTTCGGTCGGCTGGCCGAGCCGCTGGAGGCTCTGCACCATGCCGACGTAGAGGTTGGCGATCTGGGTCGTCTGGCTGGTTGATTCGGCCGCCGACTCGCCGACCGAGCCGACCGCCGTGTTGACCTCGGCGCAGATCGCGTCGCCCTGGCGGATGAACGAGGCCTTGCTGAGTTTCGGCTTTTCTTCGACCTTTGGCTTCTTGGCCGTGGTCGTGCTCGAGCTGCCGCCACCGCCGCAGCCGGTAGCGACGAGGACGAGCGCCAGCAGCGCCGGGAGGGCAAGGACGAAGAACTTCAGCCGCATCAGGAAATCGACGCTAGCAGCGCCATCGGATCACTGCGCCCCAGGGACTCGAACCCCGACTACCTCTTCCAGAGAGAGGTGTGCTGCCATTACACCAGGGCGCAACGCGACCTCGAAGGATAACTAGAGGCTGGACAGGTCGGCGTCGGGGTCGGCGATCCGGTCGGTCGCGGCCGCCACGTCGACTCCCTCGGCGAGCAGCCGGCGCGCCTCGGCGAGGTCTTCTGAGCGGCCCACGCTGAGGCAGCCGGCGACCTTGCCGCCCTTCAGGTACCAGACCGAGAACTCGCCGTCCTCGCGCGAGCCGCGCCAGATCTCCTGGTCCCAATCGGAGGCCGGGCCGACGTACTCGAGGCTCGCCCAGTCGGCGAGGTCGCTGAAGAAGTAGGGGACGACGTCGTAGTCGGCGTCGGCGCCGAGCATGTTGCGGGCGGCGTGCATGCCCTGCTGCATCGCCACGTCCCAGTGCTCGACCCGGATCCGCCGCCCGTGGACGACGCTGTCGTAGCTGCAGACGTCGCCCGCCGCGTAGATCCCCGGCACCGAGGTCGCCAGCTTCGAGTCGCAGACGATCCCGTCGTCGACCGCGAGACCGGCCCGCTGGGCCAGCATCGTGTCCGGTCTCACCCCGGCGCCGACGACGACCATGTCGCACTCGAAGGCGCGGCCGCTCTCGGTCAGCACCGAGCTGACCCGGCCGTCGCCCTCGAAGGCGCTGACCGACTCGCCGCCGACGAAGGTGACGCCGTGCCCCTCGAGCCCCGCCTGGAAGAAGCGCCCGGCGTCGTCGCCGAAGGTCCGCGAGAGCGCCACCTCCTCGACCGCGACCATCGTGCAGGCGGCGCCCGTGCCGGCCAGCGAGGCGGCGACCTCGGCGGCGATGTAGCTGCCGCCGACCAGCACCACCCGGCTCGCCGCCTTGGCGTCGGCGCGGATCGCGTCGGCGTTGCCGTAGGCGCGCAGGTAGTGGATGCCCTCGTTCTCGGCGCCCTCCAGCCGCAGGATGTTGACGTTCGAGCCCGTCGCCAGCAGCGCCTGGCCGAAGGCGACCTCCTCGCCGCCCTGGATCTTCGCCGTCTTCGCCTCGGCGTCGATCGACATCACGTTCTTGCCGGTCGCCAGCTCGACCGAGTTCTCCTCGTACCAGGAGGGCTCGTTGACGTAGGCCTCGGCGCGCGAGGCGTCCCCGCGCAGGTACTCCTTGGAGAGCGGCGGGCGTTCGTAGGGCGGCTCGGGCTCCCGCCCGACCAGGAGGATCGAACCCTCGGCGCCCTGCTTGCGCAGCTCGGAGGCGCAGCTCGCGCCGGCCAGCCCGCCGCCGACGAGGAGGAAGTCGACCTCGCGGTCAGCCACTAGCTGCCGCCGTCGCCGGCCGGGCCGAACAACACCTTCAGGTCGTCCTCCTTGCCCGGGTCGAGCACGGCGAGGACCTCGTCGCCCTCCTCGAGCACGGTGTCGGCGCTGGGGACGAAGCCCTTGCCCGCGCGCAGCACCGAGATCAGCAGGCTGCCTTCGGGCATGTGCAGGTCGCCGACCCGCCGCCCGGTCACCCCGGAGTCCTTGCCGAGCAGCATCTCGATGATCTCCAGCTGCTCCTCCTGCAGGTCGAGCAGGTGGACCAGGCCGTACTCGGGCACCTCGTGCTCGAGCAGGCGCAGGATCAGGTCGGTCGCCGAGACCGACGGCTTGATCCCGAGCAGGTCGAAGTGCTGGCGGTTGCGCGGGTTGTTGACGCGGGCGATGATCTGGTCGACCAGGTACTTCTCGCGCGCGACCTGGCAGATCAGCATGTTGTCCTCGTCGTCGCCGGTCACCGCGATCACCATGTCGGCGCGCTGCACCCCGGCCCGCTCCAGCACCCAGAGCTCGGAGGCGTCGCCGTAGGAGACGTTGTGCTCGAGCTCCTGCTCGACGGTCAGGTAGCGGCGCCGGTCGCTCTCGATCAGCGTCACCTCGTGGTCCTTCTCGAGCAGCTCGCGAGCCAGGTTCCAACCGACCTTCCCCGCTCCGACGACGATGATGTACACGCGAGCTCGCTCCCCGTCCTAGGCGGCTTCCGCCGCGTCCTCGGGACCGCCGTCGCGGCCGGCGGAGTCGCGCACCGCGGTCTCCAGCATGTCGATCGCGACCCGCGTCGGGCAGACCGTCTGCAGGCCCTGCCGCGCGTACCACTCGGCCCGCAGGGGGTCGAGGACGCGGGCGATCACGTTCGGCACGTCGTATCGGCGCTTGGCGATCTGGGCGATGATGATGTTGGTGTTGTCGCCGTCGGTGGAGGCGATGAAGACGTCGGCCTTGTCGATCCCGGCCGCCTCGAGCGCCTCGGCCTCGAGCCCGGCGCCGACCGTGAACTGGCCGCCGAGGTCCTCCCAGCTTTTCTCCAGGCCCACCTCGAGGCGGGCGTGGGACTCGGGGTCCTCGTCGAGCGCGGAGACGGTGTGGCCCTCGCGGAGCATCGCCCGCGCGACCGAACTGCCGACACGCCCGCAGCCGACGATCAGGATGAACATGCGGCGGATACTAGATCTCGGGCTCCGGCGGCGCGGTCAGCAGCACCCGGCAGGGGGCTTTTTTGAGCACGTACTCGGTCGCCGCGCCGATCTCGGCGGGCTTGGCGGCGCCGATCCCGCCGAACTTGCCGCCGCCGCGGATCTTGGTCGGCGGCTCGCCGCCGATGATGATCGCTTCCGAATCGGCCCGGCGCGCCGCCTCGACGATCCCGGCGCCGGTCTTGCGGGCGCGGATCACCTCGGTCGAGACCTCGACGTCCTCGTACTCCTCCCCCACCTCGCGCGCCCGGTCGAGCGCCCGTCGCGCCTGCGCCTCGCGCTCCGGCGGCAGCTCGGCGTCGAGCGGCAGGGTCAGCGGCACCTCGATCACGTAGACCAGCTCCAGCCGCGACTCGCCCTCGCCGCCCCCGTCCTCGTGCTCGGCCGCGGCCAGCCGGCCGGCGGTGGCGACGATGTCGTCGTCGAGCTTGGTCCCGAAGACCGGCACCAGCAGGTTGGAGAACTCGACCTCGGGGATCTGCTTGGTCAGCGCCGCCTCGCCGACCGAGACCCGCTTGGTCAGCGAGGTCCCCTCGATGTACTTGCGGTAGACGACGTAGAAGGTGAGGCCGAAGGCCATCCAGCCGATCCCGACCCAGCGCGCGGTCGAGTGGAAGGCGAGCACGCTGAGGAAGGCGAGGCCGCTGGCGAGCGCCGCGATCATCGCCGGGATCGGCAGTTCGGCCGAGCCCCAGGCCATCCCCCAGGGGATGCGGAAGGGGCGCGGCTTGTCGGGCATCGTGACCCGCAGGCGGATGATCGAGAGGTGGGCGATCGTGATCGCCAGCGTCGCGCCGAAGGCGTAGAGGCCGGCGAGGATCTTGATGTTGGTCGGGATCACCAGGCCGAGCGCGATCAGCCCGCAGATCGTGATCGCCACGTACGGCGTCGCCCGCTTGCGCTCGAGTTTGCCCAGCCAGCTGGGGATCTGGCGGTTGATCGCCAGCGTGTAGGTGTGGCGGGAGACGCCGAGCATCGAGGTCGTCGCCGCCCAGAAGAGGACCGGCGCGGCGACCAGCGCCACCACCCAGCGCATGATCTCGGCGAGCCAGTGCGGGTGGAAGGCGGAGACGACGCCGAGCACCGGGTCCTGGATGTACTGGTGGCCGAGCGCCGTTTCGGGGCCGTGCGGGCCGGCGACGACCGGCACCGCCATCAGCGCGATCGCCGCCATCCCGGCGTAGACGAGCGGCACCGCGATGGCGCCGAGGCTGGCGATCCGTTTCAGGTCGCGCCGGCTGACTTCGATGTCCGGGGCGAGGTCGGAGGCGGCCTCGATCCCGGCGTAGGCGAGCATCGCCACCACCGCCGCGTAGATGATGTCGCGCAGGCTCGGGTGGCTGAAGAGGTCGATCTGGGCGGTCAGCCGGTCGGGGTGCATGACGACGACGATCCCGACCGCGATCACCGATCAGCTGCAGGGCGAGGTCGGCGAGCGCGATGAAGGCGAGCGAGCGCTGTCGGCCGCGCCCGGTGACGTTGAGGATGTTCAGGACGCAGGCGCCGGCGATCACCGCCGCGGCGACGAGGATTTCGGTGCCGTTGTCGTCGAAGCCGCTCCAGATCGGCACCAGGTAGTGCGGCACCGAGATCGCCGCCAGGGCGATCACGATCAGGTAGTCGAGCAGGATCGCCCAGCCGGCGATGAAGGCGACCAGCTCGTTGAAGGCGTGGCGGGCGAAGGCGGAGGAGCCGCCGCGCTCGCGGAACATCGCGCAGCCCTCGACGTAGGAGAGCGTCGTCAGCCCGAACAGCAGGCCGGCGACGAGGAAGATCAGCGGCGTCAGGCCGAGGCCGCGCTCGGCGACCACGCCGAGCGCGAAGTAGATCGAGAAGCCGACCGCCGAGTAGGCGGCGGCGAAGAGCCAGGGGACGCCGAGGCCGCGCCGCAGTTTGCCCTTGCGGGCCGCGTGCGGGACCTTCATCGGGCCTGCCTGCTCGCGATCCAGAAGCGGCCGATGCCGACGGCGACGAAGAGGATCCCCATCAGGAAGCCGATCGAGGCCGGGCCGCCGCCGTTGGCGAGGGTGACGACGAGCAGCAGCAGGCCGACCACGACGAAGACCAGCGAGAAGCCGCGGATCGCGGCGTGGTAGGCGCGGTCGCGGTTCACGTGGTCGCCTCGGCGAGCGCCGCGCCGGGGACGCACGGTCGGTTTGTCGCGCGGGTTCGGAGACGACGATCACCCGGCAGGGCCGCTCGCCGAGCACCGTCTGCAGGGTCTTGTCGTACTGCGGCACGCCGTTGCGGTAGCGCAGGCCGACGACGATCGCCGCCGCCTGGATCTCGGCCGCCTCCTCGGCCACCGAGTAGCCCGCCTGGCCGGGCCGCACCCGGGCGACGTGGCCGGTGACGCGGGCGCCGCCGATCAGCTTCGCCTCCTCGACCCGGCGCTGCGCCTCCGCTTCGGCCTCGGGCAGCTCGGCGTCGAGCGGCAGGTCGGTGGGCACGGTCATCATCGAGTGGACGTGGATGCCGCGGCGCCGTTTGGAGGCGAGCTTGACCGCGGTCGCGACCATCTCCGGGGAGAACTCTTCGTCGTCCTCGAAGCCGACCAGGACCGAGCTGGTACTCGACCTCCTCGACCCCGAGCGGCTCCGGCGTCACCACCTTCACCGTGCGGGTCAGCGGCAGCCCCTGGTTGCGGCGGTAGAGGACGTAGACGGTGATCCCGAGCATCATCCAGCCGATGCCGACGAAGAGCGTCGACGGGTTCAGCGCCATCACCACGATCCAGGCGGCGAAGGTGCCGAGCCCGCCGAGCACCGCGGTCAGCGGCACCTCGAAGCCGAAGGCGCGGAAGTTCAGCGGCGGCTTCCAGGTCCGCTCCACATCCGGGTGTTTGCGGCGCAGCTGGATCACCGCGACGTGGGCGATCGTGAACGACAGCATCGCGCCGAACGAGTACAGCGTCGCCAGGAAGTTGGTCTTGCCCGGCAGCAGGGTGATGATCGCGACGCCGGCGAAGATGATGATCGCGATGTAGGGGGTGCGGTACTTCGGGTGGACCTGGCGCAGGCCCTCGGGCAGCTGCCGGTGCTGGCCCATCGAGTAGGTCAGCCGCGAGACGCCGATCAGGCCGGCGTTGGTCGCGATCAGCAGGATCACCGCAGCGAGGACGCCGACGTAGTAGCGGAGGATTTCGGTCGGGCCGTTGGAGAGGCCGAGGTTCTCGACGATGCCGAGGATCGGGTCGTCGGCGTACTTCGAGCCGAGCGCCGTGTGGTAGCCGCTGCCGACCGCGTCGTGGACGACCGGCATCGCCGAGAGGGCGACGATCGGGATCAGCAGGTAGAGGCCGAGCACCGCGGCGACGACGAAGCCGACGCTGCGGGGGATCGTCTTCGCCGCGTCCTTGGCCTCCTCGGCCATGTTGGAGATCGTCTCGATTCCGGTGTAGGCGATCATCCCGACCGCGATCCCGAGCGCGAATTCGCTCCAGGTCGGGGCGACGCCGAGGTGGATGTTGTCGACCAGGACGTGCGGGCTGAGGACGAGGACGATGCCGATCCCGACCAGCACGACCTGGGTGGCGAGGTCGGCGACGGCGAGGATCAGGTTGAGTTTCGAGGACTCCTCGGTGCCGCGGATGTTGAGCGCGGCGAGCCCGACGACGAGCGCCGCGCCGCCGATCGACGTCGCCCGGGCTGTGGCCGAGCCAGGGCCAGAAGACGGCCAGGTAGTGGGGCACGAAGAAGGCCGAGATCGCGACCGTGATCGTGTAGTTGAGCATCTGCCCCCAGGCGGCGACGAAGCTGACGAACTCGTTGAAGGCGTGGCGGGCGAAGCTGGAGGAGCCGCCCGCCTCGGGGAACATCACGGTCGCCTCGGCGTAGGTGGCGGCGGTGGCGGCGAAGATCAGCCCGGAGATGACGAAGGCGATCGGCGTCAGCCCGAGGGCGAACGCGGCGGTGACGCCGAGTGCGTAGTAGATCGACGAGCCGACGTTGCCGTAGGCGGCGGAGAACAACGCCCCGACGCCGTGGACGCGACTCAGCGACTCGTCTCTTGGAATTCGCTGGGCCATCTAAAAGCTGCTGGAACCGGACACTTCTTCTTCCGAATATACGCGCGTCGGAAGCGGGCTCCGCAGGTGCTCGGGGCCGAGCCCGGCGGGCGAGGCGACGCCGAACAGCGCCAGGGCCAGCTCGAGCTCGGCGGTGAGCATCCGCAGGACCCGCTCGGCGCCCTCCGCGCCGCCCGCCGCCAGGCCCCAGGCGGTCGGCCTGCCGACGAGGACGGCGTCGGCACCGAGCGCCAGCGCGATCGCGACGTCGGTGCCGCGGCGGATGCCGCCGTCGACGAGGACGGTGGCGCGCCCGGCGACCTCGGCGACGATCTCCGGCAGCGCTTCGGCGGTGGCGACGGCGCGGTCGAGCTGGCGGCCGCCGTGGTTGGAGACGATCACGCCGGCGGCGCCGTGCTCGACCGCGAGCGCCGCGTCCTCGGCGGTGAGGACGCCCTTGACCAGGAGCGGCACGCCCGCGGCGGCGGCGATCCCGCCGAGGTCGTCCCAGGTGAGCGTCCGGGTCATCAGCTCGAAGGTCTCCTCGACGGTGACGGTGCGGGAGCCGCCGAGCGCCGCGGCGACGCTGGGGATCTCGACCTCGGCCGGGATCGTGAAGCCGCTGCGGATGTCGCGCTCGCGGTTGCCGCCGGGCGGCGCGTCGATGGTGAGGACGACCGCCTCGAAGCCGGCAGCGACCGCCTCCGCCATCAGCGCCCGGGTCACCGCGGCGTCGCGGAAGGGGTAGAGCTGGAACCAGCGGCGGCCGCCGGGCGCCGCCGCGGCGACGTCGCTCGGGGTCGTGTTGGCGAGGGTCGAGAGGCACATCACCGTCCCGGCCGCAGCGGCGGCCCGGGCCATCGCCGTCTCGCCCTCGGGGTGGAGCATCCGCTGATAGGCGACCGGGGCGACGAGGATCGGCGCCGCCACCGGCCCGCCGAGCACCTCGGCGGCGGTCGAGACCGCCTCGATCCCGGTCAGATGCCGCGGCCGCAGCCGCCACCCCCGCCAGGCGGCGACGTTGTCGCGCAGCGTCACCTCGTCGTCGGCGCCGCCCGAGAAATAGCCGCGCGGGCCCGGCCTCGAGCCTGCGCTCGGCGTCGCGCTGCACATCGAAGACGTTGACCCAGCCCTCCGGCATCGCCGGGAAGCTAGTCGCTCAGCCGGCCTGGTGGCGGTGCGCCGCCGGTCGACATCCGCCAACCGCTCAAAGCCCCCTGCCTCACCCCGAACGCCAACGACGCGTGACGAAGCCGCCACACCCCCCCGGTCGATGGGCCGAAAACTGGACACTGGGTCAGGTTTTCGGCCCATCGGCGGGGGACCCTCACGGAACTGTGGAGGGGAGGGGCGCCAGCCCCTCCCCTCGGAGCTCGTCAGAAGTGGACGATCGGGATGATCAGGATCGCGACGATGTTGGCGACCTTGATCATCGGGTTGATCGCCGGGCCGGCCGTGTCCTTGTAGGGATCGCCGACCGTGTCGCCGGTGACCGAGGCTTCGTGCGCCGGCGAGCCTTTGCCGCCGTGCGCCCCGTCCTCGATCAGCTTCTTGGCGTTGTCCCAGGCACCGCCGCCGGCGGTCATCGAGATCGCCTGGAAGAGGCCGACCACGATCACGCCGATCAGCAGTCCGCCCAACGCGTCGACGCTGAGGATGCCGACGATCACCGGCACCACGATCGGGATCAGCGCGGGCGCGATCATCTCTTTCTGCGCCGCCAGGGTGACGATGCTGACCGTCTCCCCGTACTCGGGTTTTTCGGTCCCGTCCATGATCCCCGGGTGCTCTTTGAACTGTTTCCGGACCTGCTCGACCACCTGGCCGCCGGCCCGCCCGACCGCCTCGATCGAGAGCGCCAGGAACAGGTAGACCATCATCCCGCCGATGATCAGCCCGATCAGCACGTCGGGGCTGGTCAGGTGGAATAACGAGTTGAGTTCGAACCCGGGCGGGGCTTCGTCGGCCAATTCGCTGCGGAACGCGGCGAAGAGGACCAGCGCGGCGAGCGCCGCCGAGCCGATCGCGTAACCCTTGGTCACCGCCTTGGTGGTGTTGCCGACCGCGTCGAGCGGATCGGTGACGTTGCGCACGTCCTCCGGCAGGTCGGCCATCTCGGCGATGCCGCCGGCGTTGTCGGTGATCGGCCCGAAGGCATCGAGGGCGACGATCAGACCGCAGAGCGAGAGCTGGGCGACGACGGCGATGCCGATCCCGTAGATGCCCGCCAGCTCGTTGGCGGCGAGGATCGCTCCGGCGATCACCAGGGCCGGCGCCGCGGTCGACTGGAAGCCCTGCGAGATGCCGGCGATGATGTTCGTCGCGTGCCCGGTCTCCGAGGCCTGGGCGATCATCTTCACCGGCCGGAAGCGGGTCGCCGTATAAAATTCGGTGATCCCGAAGAGCAGCGCGGTGACCGCGACGCCGATCACGGCGCAGAGCCAGAGGTCGCCGACGCTCACCGACTTTGCCGCGGCGTTGGCGAAGCCGACCCGCAGCGGGTCGCTCATCATCCAGTCGGTGATCGGGTAGAACGCCGCGATCGAGAGGATCCCGGAGATCAGCAGCCCGCGGTAGAGCGCCCCCTCGACCTTGTCGGTCGTCGTCCGCACGCAGAGCGCGCCGATGATCGAGGCGATCACCGCGACCCCGCCCAGCACCAATGGGTAGATCGCCACCTCGCGCGCGTATTCGGGGTTGAAGGTGAGGACGCCGAGCAGCATCACGGCGACCGAGGTGACCGCGTAGGTCTCGAACAGGTCGGCGGCCATGCCGGCGCAGTCACCGACGTTGTCACCGACGTTGTCGGCGATCACGGCCGGGTTGCGGGGATCGTCCTCGGGGATCCCCGCCTCGACCTTGCCGACCAGGTCGGCGCCGACGTCGGCGGCCTTGGTGAAGATGCCGCCGCCCAGCCGGGCGAAGACGGAGATCAGCGAGCCGCCGAAGCCGAGCCCGATCAGCGCGTCGACCGCCTCCTTGTCGCTGGACCCGGTGACGATCAGGATCCCGTAGTAGCCGGCGACGCCGAGCAGCGCCAGGCCGACGACCAGGAGGCCGGTGACCGAGCCGCCTTTGAAGGCGACGTCGAGGGCCGGTGGGACACCGCCGCGGGCCGCCTCGGCGACGCGGGTGTTGGCCCGGACCGAGACGTTCATCCCGATGAAGCCGGTGGCGCCCGAGAGCGTCGCTCCGATCAGGAAGCCGATCGCGGTCTTGTAGTTCTGCAGGAGCAGCAGCAGGATCGCGATCGGGACAGCGACGCGCGGCGATGATCGTGTACTGCCGGGTCAGGTAGGCCTGTGCGCCCTCCTGCACCGCGCCCGAGATTTCCCGCATCCGCTCGTTACCAGGCGATTTCGCCAACAGTCGCTGCGTGATCAGAAGTCCGTAAACAACAGCGGCGCCGGCACAAACCAGTGCGACGACCACGCCGTATTCCCTCAAGAAGCTGGTCAAGTCACTTTCCTCCGGTGGATTTTTCCCGGCGGCAGCGTATATGAGCGATCGGAGCCTGAGCCCTGCGGCCTTTTCGGCAGAGCACTCAGACGGGCTCCCCGGCGGCGCCGCGCGGCCGTAGGTGCCCGCCGTCTCGGTGACCGCGGCCCGGTAGACGTCCTCCATCGGGGCGCCCTCCTCGAGCGCCGCGCGCGCCCGCTCGGCGCCGTTTCGCCCGGGCAGATCGACCTCGATCCCGAGCTCGCCGCGGGCGGGCTCGGTCCAGGCGAGCAGGCGCTCGAACACCGCCCGCGTCTCGACCTCCTCCCCCGCCCGGAAGTCGACCATCTTGCCGCCGGCGCCGTGCCGGATCGCCCGCCAGAGGTTCTCCTCGACCTCGCGATCGGCGAGCGGCTCCCAACCCTCCACCCCCCGCTCGTCCAGGTCCAAAGCCGTCTGCGCGACGCAGGCGACGATCAGCCCGGCCAGCGCCGTCGCCTCCTCGCCGCGGGTCTGGGCGTCGCAGATCCGCACCTCGACCGTGCCGAAGCTGTGGTGCGGGCGCACGCTCCACCAGAGCTGGGTCGACTCGACCACCGAGCCGGTCCGCTCGAGCAGCCCGACGAAGCGCGCGTATGTGGCCCAGTCGACGAACGGCGAGGGCACCCCGCAGCGCGGGAAGGTGCGGGTGAAGATCTCCGTCCGCACCGTCGCCAGGCCGGTGTCGCGGCGGTCGAGGAAGGGCGAGTTGGCGGAGGCGGCGAGCAGCGCCGGCAGCAGCTCCCGCACCCGGTCGCAGACCGCGATCGCCCGGTCGGCACCGCTCACGCCGACGTGGATGTGGAGGCTCCAGGTGTTGTTGCGCTGGGCGACGTAGCCGAGTTCCTCGCGCAGCCGGTTGTAGTGGGGCGTGTCGATGATCCGCTGGTCGAGGTAGTTCGCCCAGGGGTGCGTCCCCATCGCCCCCAGCGCCAGGCCCATCCGCTCGACCAGGGCGAAGAGCCGGCGGCGGCGCTCCTGCTGGGCGGCGACCGCGGCGCCGAAGGTCTCGCCGCGCCCCGAGCGGATCTCGACCTCGGAGGCGATCAGCTCCCCGGCCGCCGACTCGGCCAGCACCTCGTCTTCGTCGCAGGCCGCCTTCACGTCCTCGTAGCGGTGCGCCAGCTCGAGCGTCCCCGGGTCGAGGATCGCGAACTCCTCCTCGATCCCGACGGTGAAATCGGTCGAGGCCTCGAACCGCTCGCGAGCGCCGTCGAGATCGAGCGTCACGGCAGTGGGCTCAGGCTCAGGCCAGGTAGAAGTACAGCGCGTAGAGCAGGTCGACGGCGGGGCTGGAGGTGTGGACGGTGACCTCCGGCGGCACCTGCAGCAGCTGCTCGGAGTAGTTGAAGATGATTTTCACGCCGGCGGCGACGAGCCGGTCGGCGACCTCCTGGGCGGCGCCGGCGGGGACCGCGAGCACCCCGACCACGACCTCCTCGTCGGCGACCACCTGGGCGAGGTCGTCGCCCAGCGCCCGCACCGTGACGTCGCCGATCTCCGTCCCGACCTTCGCCTGGTCGACGTCGAAGACCGCCACCACCTGGAAGCCGTGGTCGGCGAAGATCGCCGAGGACGCGATCGCCTGGCCGAGGTGGCCGGCGCCGAAGAGCGCGATGTTGTGCTGGCCCGAGGTGCGGAGGATCTTGCGGACCTCCGAGACCAGCGAGTCGACGTTGTAGCCGACCCCGCGCTTGCCGAACTTGCCGAAGCCGGAGAGGTCGCGCCGGATCTGGGTCGGGTTGATGTGGGTGTACTCGGAGAGCTCCTGCGAGGAGATCGTCTCGCGGCCCATCTTGCGGGCCTGGGTCAGCACCTGCAGATAGCGCGAGAGGCGCGCGGCGACGCCGAGCGAGAGGCGCTCGCCTTCGACCGGAAGCCCGGCTGCCTCGATCTCGTCGATCACGTCGGCCATGCCCCCACAGTATCGAGCCTGGCTCGCACGCCCGCCGCGTCGAAGATCAGCTCGGAGGCGACGATCCCGTCCACCTCGACCACCGGAATCCGCTCGAGATGGCGGCGCAGCAGCAGCTCGTCGCTCTCGATGTCGATCTCGTGCATCTCGAACCGGTACCCCTCCCGGTGCAGGCCCACCAGCGCCTCGATCGCCTCCTCGCAGAGATGGCAGCCCGGGCGCGAGTAGACGACGACCTCGGCCGGACGCCCGCCGGCGCCGCTCATACCGCCATCCGCTCGCCGGTGGCGAAGGCGTCGTAGTCGAGATAGTCGGGGTAGTCGATCGGGCGCGCCCAGCGGGCGGCCGAGCCGATCATCGCCGCGTTGTCGGTGCAGAGGGCGATCGGGACCAGCTTCAGCCGCACCCCTTCGCGCTCGCAGAGCTGCGCGACCGCCTCGCGCAGCGGCCCATTGGCGGCGACGCCGCCGCCCAGCGCGACCGCCTCCCAATTCCCCTTCTTCAGCCCCCGTCGCAGCTTCGAGACGAGCTGGTCGACGACTGCTTTCTGGAAGGAGGCGGCGAGGTCGGCGCGGCGCTCGCGGGTCCCGTCGCGGCCGAGCTCGCGGCAGCGGTAGACGAGCGCCGTCTTCAGCCCGGAGAAGGAGAAGTCGAGGCCGGGGTCGCGCGACATCGCGACCGGCATCTCGAAGGCTTCCGGGTCGCCCTGCTCGGCCTCCTTCTGGATCAGCGGGCCGCCAGGGTAGCCGAGCCCGAGCAGGCGCGCCGACTTGTCGAAGGCCTCGCCGGCGGCGTCGTCGAGGGTCTGCCCGAGGACCTCGTGGCCGGCGTGGTCGCGGACGGCGGCGAGCAGGGTGTGGCCGCCGGAGGCGACCAGGCAGAGGAAGGGCGGCTCGAGCGGGTCCGGCTCGAGGAAGTTGGCGGCGACGTGGCCCTGCAGGTGGTCGACCGGGATCAGCGGCAGCCGGCGCGCCGCGGCGATCGCCTTCGCGGTCGAGACACCGACCAGGAGGGCGCCGATCAGCCCGGGCCCGGCAGTCGAGGCGACCGCCTCGATGTCGTCGAGCGTCACCCCCGCCTCGGCGAGCGCCGCCTCGACCACCGGCGCCGCCAGCTCGAGGTGATGGCGCGCCGCGACCTCGGGGACGACGCCGCCGAAGCCCGCATGGGCGGCAGCCTGCGAGGAGATCACGTTGGAGAGGATCCGCCCGCCGTCGAGGACGGCGGCGCAGGTGTCGTCGCAGGACGTCTCTATCGCCAGCAGCACTACGTGCCCCTCAGTCCAGCCACATGATCAGCGCGTCCTCGCCGTTGTCGTGGTAGTAGCGGGGACGCACGCCGGCCGAGCGGAAGCCGAAGTATTCGTACATGCCGATCGCCCGGTGGTTGGAGACGCGCACCTCGAGCGTGAAGGGCAGCTTGCCACGGCCCTCCTCGAAAAGGCGGCGCAGCAGCTTCCCGGCGACGCCCTGGGTGCGGTGGTCGGGCGAGACGGCGACGTTCATCAGGTGCCAGACCTGGTCGTAGCGCGAGCAGACGACGTAGCCGGCGAGCTCGTCGCCGCGGGTGGCGGCGAGGCAGATGCCAGAGGGCTTGGAGAGCTCGAGCACGAACATCGCCAGCGACCACGGGGTCGGGAAGGAGCGGCGCTCGATCGAGATCACGCCCGGCAGATCGCTGTAGGCGAGCCGCCGCACCTGGACCTCGTCCCGGGTCAGGCGCTCAGTCTGCTCTCTGGAAAGAATCTCGCTCACGCCAACGCTCCGCGTCTGGAGGTCTGAGGTAGATCGGTTCGAGCGATTCGGAGCCCTCCCCCGCCGCCGCCAGGGCGCATACGTGGCGCGCGGCGACGCGGTGGACGGGATCGGCGTCGTCCGGGATGCGGATCCCGCCGGCTCCTTCCAACTCGTCACGAAATCGTATCGCCCCGGAACCGCCGACCGACGGGGGCTCCGACACCTGGTCGAGACGCTCCGCGAGCGCCTCCGGCCGCATCACCGCGGGCTCCCAGATGGTCTTGCCGGCGGCGTCGTAGAGGGCGACGAAGACCTCGCCGCGGTAGCCGTCGAGGACCGCGAGGCGCTCACCGGGGGCGCCCGCGGCGGCGATCCCGGCGCCGAGCGCGTCGAGGGTGGAGACGCCGCGGCCCGGCAGCCCGAGGCTGGTGGTCAGCCCTTTCGCGGTGGCGATCCCGACCCGCAGGCCGGTGAACGACCCGGGGCCGAGGCCGACCGCGATCAGGTCGACCCCCGCCCAGCCGCCCGCCGCGTCGGCGCAGCGCTCGACCGCGGCGAGGAGCGCCGTCGTGTGGCGCGGCCGGCCGCGCTCGTTCAGCCCGAGCTGGGCCTCGGCGACGACCTCGCCGTCGCGCCAGGCGCAGGCGGCGGTGTCGGGGGTCGCGGTGTCGAAGCCGACGACGACCAACGGGATCGCCCTCTCGTCCCTACTTCACGCGAAAGACGGTGGTGCCGACTTTCTTGCCCTCGACGAACCAGGTGACCTGGTGGCGGCCGACGCTGGTCGAGGTGATCTTGTTGACGTAGAGCGTTCCCTGTTCGGCTTCCTGCGGTTTTTCGGTGCAGAGGTGTTCTTTTTTCGGGAACTTCACACAGACCGTGTATTTGACGTCGCCCTTCAGGCTTTTGAAGAAGGCGCCCTTTTTGCTGTTGACCGGGCAGACGTGCGCGGGTTTGGCCTTGCGCGACAGCCCACAGGCGACGTAGTGCTTGAAGGCGGGCGAGGTCACGGCCGAGGAGGAACCGACGGCGATCACCGACCCCGTCATCAACGCGACGAGCAACAGCGTCAACGCCAACATTCCCTTCTTCATCCGCGACTCCCTCCTGTCTCTCTTGCCGGTCCGCTGAACCTTCAGCATCGAATCCGAAACCCCTGCCGGGGGCTTCCGGTGCGGTGCGGCGGAGCGTATCTAGTCGACGATCTCGATCGTGCGGCGCTCCTCGCCGGCGTGTTCGAGGCGCACCTCGAGGGCGGGACGGCCGAGCCGCCCGGCCCCGGCCGCGGGCCACTCGACGAAGGCGACGCCGTCGCCGCCGAGGTAGTCGTCGAGCAGCGCCGGGTCCTCGCCGTCGAGGTCCTCGAGGCGATAGAGGTCGAGGTGGGAGATCGGCAGCCGGCCGCCGCCGTAGCGCTGCCCGATCGTGAAGGTCGGCGAGGTCACCGGCTCGACCACGCCGAGCGCGCGGGCGGCGCCGCGGATCAGGGTCGTCTTCCCCGCCCCGACCTCGCCGGAGACGACGACCACGTCGCCGGGGCCGAGCCGTTCGGCGAGGCGCGCGCCGACCGCTTCGGTCTCGGTCGCCGATCGGGTTTCGGTGCGGTCGGCGGGCACCGTCAGCTGCCCGGATCGCCGAAGAAGCCGAGCTGGTCGGCGGAGGGCGGTGGCGCGGGCGGATCCTCCCGCTCGCCGGCCTGCGCCTCGGCGATCTCCGCGGCGCTCGGCAGCGGCGCCGGCAGCGCCTGTTCGAGCAGCGCCGGGATCGTCGCGAAGTCGCCGCGGAGGGTCTCCTTGACGGCGGGCGTGCGCAGCGCCGCGGCCGGGTGGAAGAGCGGCAGCAGGAAGACGGTGCGGCCGCCGAGCTGGTGGGTCTGCGGGGTGCCGCGGACCCGGGTGATCCCGGTCGGGCTGCCGGTCAGGAGCTTCGTCGCGAAGTTGCCGAGCGTGCAGACGACGCGCGGCTCGATCAGCCGCACCTGGTCCCAGAGGTAGGGCTCGCAGGCGGCGATCTCGGTCGGCAGCGGGTCGCGGTTGTTCGGCGGTCGCGACTTGAGCACGTTGCAGATGAAGACGTCCTCACGCGAAAGGCCGATCTCGACCAGCAGCTCGTTCAGCAGCTGCCCGGCGCGGCCGACGAACGGCAGCCCCTGGCGGTCCTCTTCGGCGCCCGGCGCCTCGCCGACGAACATCAGGTCGGCGTCGGCGTTGCCCGCCCCGAAGACCGCCTTGGTGCGCGTCTCGTGCAGGGGGCACCTGGTGCAGTCGGCGACTTCCTTGTAGAGCGCGACCAGCTGCTCGCGCCGCTCCGCCGGGTCGGCGCTCATAGGGCAACCTCCCCCCTCGGGGAGAGATCTCTCTCCCAAGTTGGAAAGTCAGAGAGGGAGACGCCTGGCCGTAGGCCAGGCCCCCGATCAGACTGACCCGCGCATAGAGCTGACCACCGCCGGGAGAGCGCCTTCGGCGCTTGCCCCGTAGAGGGCCCTCGTGAGACCAGCGCCTCCCGGCGGTGTGAGGCACCCAGAGCGGCAACAGGGCGTTGCGCCATAGAGCGCCTGCCTATGAGCGCCCGCCACGGTACCTCCCGGTCGGCCCATTTGAAAGCGACCTCGACGGAGGAGGAGGACCTGTGGCTGCAATCAGCGGGATCGACTGGGCATCCGAGCACCACGACGTGCACGTCGCCGACGGCGAGGGTGAGGTGCTGGAGCGGCGGCGCTTCGCCCATACCGAGGAGGGGGTGAGCGCCTTGATCGAACTGCTGGTCGACCGTCGCGTGGAGCTGGTCGCGATCGAGCGCCCCGACGGCCTCCTGGTGGGCAGGCTCCTGGCGGCCGGCCTGCGGGTGATGGCCGTGCACCCCAACCAGCTCGCCGCCGCCCGCGAGCGCTTCCGGGCGGCCGCCGGCAAGTCCGACCGCTTCGACGCGATGGCGCTCTGCGAGCTGGCCCGCACCGACGCCCACCGCTTCCGGGTGCTGGCGCCCCTTGGCGACGAGACGCTGGCGCTGCGCTCGCTGGTGCGGGCGCGCGAGGACCTGGTCGGGGCCAAGGTGGCGCTGGCCAACCAGTTGCGCGCCCAACTCGATGCCTCCTGGCCGGGCGCGGCCAGGATCTTCGCCTCGATCGACTCGCCGATCGCACTCGCCTTCATCGCCCGCTACCCCTCGGCCGCCGAGGCCCGCAGCCTCGGGCCCAAGCGCCTTGCGAGCTTCCTCGCCCGCCACTCCTACTGCGGGCGGCGCAGTCCCGAGGAGCTCTTGGCGAGGCTGCGCGGCGCTCCCGCCGCAGCGCTCGGCGAAGCCGAGGAAGAGGCGCGGCGCACCGCGGTGGCGGGCCTGGTCGGCGCCCTGGGGCAGATCGTCGCCGAGATCCGCCGCCTCGAGTCCGAGATCGCCGGCGCCGTCCGCTCCCACCCCGACGGCGAGATCTTCCTCTCCTTCTTTCGCGATCCCAGGAGCGTGCTCACCGCCGCCGGCCTCCTGGCCGAGATCGGCGACGACCGCTCCCGCTACCGCGACGCCGAGTCTCTCGCCGCCGACGGCGGCGTCGCCCCGGTCGCGGTGGAGTCGGGCAAGAGCCGTCACGCCAGCTTCCGCTGGGCCTGCGACAAGCGATTGCGCGCCCACCTCGGCGTGCTCGCGGACTCCACCCGCCACTGGCACCCGTGGGCCGGCGACGTCTACCAGCGAGCCCGCGCGCGGGGACAGGACCACCCGCATGCCGACCGCACCCTGGGCAAGGCCTGGACGCGGATCCTCTGGCGCTGCTGGCAGGACGGGGTGCCCTACGACCCCGCTCTTCACGGCAACCTGCGGCGCCTCGAAAAGGCGAGGGGTTGACACAGGGCGTCTCACGGCTTCTCCCCCGCCCCGCGCCGCTTCTTCGACTCGCTCAGCCGGTCCTGCCGCGCCGCTTCCCGGTCGCGTCGCCGCGATTCGTCAGAGCGCACCCCGGCCCCGCGCGGCTGCCTGCCGGGCGGCGAGACCGCCGACAGCAGCCGCCGCGTCCGCTTCGACCCGCACTCCGGGCACGGCGCTGCCGCGGTCGCGGCCGCGACCAGCTCCTCGAAGCACGTGCCGCACTCCTCGCACTCGAACTCGTAGATCGGCATGAGGCTTTACGGCTGTTTCCGGGTGGTGTGCATCTGCGCTCTAGGCTGCCAAATTCTGGACCGCAAGGGAGGCCGCAGCACCGACCCCTCGGAGGTCGTCGGCTCGGCCCCGAGCATGGCGGACATGGCCGGCGCGGTTCTCTCTGGTCATCGCAGCCACAGCAAAGCCGTAAACGAGACAGAGACAACTTGCACGCCCTGGCCCTACGGATACCGACCGTGGAGCCGTTTATTGGGCACGCTCGTAGACCGTCCGCGTGACCTGATTGTCGGGGTGACGCTCGCCGAAAGCGAGGAGATTCCAGACGAGGCTCCCATCGGAATTCCTTGCCAACTGGAAGACGAAGCCGAAGGGCGCCTCGGCCGCGCCCTGCCTTCCGAGCGGCACGTAGAGCTTGGCGCAGCCCGGCAGACTCGTCCGGTCCTCGCCCCCGCCTTCGCAGAGCCGCAGGCGTGGGAGCGCTTTCCCACTCTCGATCTGGCGGCGCTTTCTCGGCCTGGATGCGCAGGGCTGAGCGCTCGTCCAGACGCTCCACCTCCTGCGCCCATTCCTCGCGGTCGAACTTGATCGGGATCGAGGAGAGCTTTTTGCCTGCCTCGGCCACGCATTCAAAGATACGGACCGCCGACACCCCCCTCTCAGGCGATCCGGGAGGGTGCTCAAGGCGGAACTGGCTGCGCTAGCCCTCGCCGTCAGGCGGGAGCAGGTCGGCTGCGACCTGCGCGAACTCCTCCGCCGAGGCGGGCCTCATGCCGCGTTCGGCATACAACTCCGAGATAGGCGTGATCGGCGGCTCAAGCGTGAGTCCGTCGCCTTCGCGGGCGGGCACGACCTCGTAGCGCCTGCCGTCGATCTCGACCAGCTCGCCGACATGCAGATCCAGCTTCTTCACCGCAGTGGCCATATAGGGGAAGTGTAGAGAGAGTGTGGTGGGAGTAGTGAAGGGGAGTAGTCAAATGGTGGAGGAGGATGTGTAGGAGGGTGGTCAATACGCACTTGGCGGCGAGGGTAAACTTGACGACTGCGGCGCTCGCAACGGAGTCCCCCCGCACGGGCGCGGCCGGCGGGCGCCGAAACGGCCGAGGGTCAACGGGAGTCGGCGCGGTGACGTGGCGCGAGATGAGCAGAAGAGTCGAAGGAAGGTGGAAGCGATCGCGGCTTGGCCCTGGTGGGTGCTCGGAGCCCTCCCCGCTGACCGGGGAAGGGCATGCGCGGACCGCGCTCCTGGTCGCCATCGGCGTCCTGCTCTCGGGCTGCGGGGCCGCGGGCCACGACCCGACCGGAACCGGCATACCGGGCACGCTCCTGCGCCAGCTGCGACCGGTCGGCAGAGGCCCTCGCTTTCAGCCGCCGGTGGCGGGTGCCCCGCTCGGGCGCTGCCTGCCCCGACTGGGCGGTCGCGAGGGAGTTCACCTGGAGGTGTTCGCCGCCGACCGCGTCGTGCTCGTGCCGGCGGGGATCGGAGCGGGGCCACCGCTCTCCTTCTCAGGGGGGCGCCTTACCGACGCGGGCTGCTATGGCGATCTGGTGACCCTGGAACCGACCGGGGTCGTGCTCGCGCGCCCCGGCGCCCATCTGCGTCTGTCGGACCTCTTCCGATCCTGGGGGCGCGCCCTGTCGCGGCGCCGGCTCGCCTCGTTCTCGGCGGCGCCGGGGCAGCTGGTCTCCGTGTTCGTCGACGGGCGCCGTTGGTCCGGTCCCCCGGGGGCGGTTCCGCTGCGAAGGCACGCGGAGATCGTGGTCGAGGTCGGGCCCGACGTCCCGCCTCACTCCAGTTTCGCCTTCCCCCCAGGCCTGTGAACCGGTGCGGCTCGATGGGAGGCGGTGCTCGGTGAGGCGCCTCCTGCCTGCGGCGCTCGCGATCCTCGCGATCCTCTGCTCTCTTCCGGTCTCCGGAGCGCGGGCGGACGGCGACCCCGCAAGCGATGTCCTGGTCGCTAAGACGCTGTTCCCGCCGGGGAGCGGCCCAGCATCGAATCGGCTGACGGGGCTCCTGAAATCTGCCGACCGGGCCGGGTTCCCGGTTCGGGTCGCGGTCATCTCCAGTGACTACGAACTCGGCGCTGTCACGGCGCTCTGGCGCAAGCCGCGCACCTACGCCCGCTTTCTCGGCATCGAGCTGTCGCGGACCTACAAGGGCGCGCTCCTGATCGTGATGCCGAACGGGTTCGGCATCAACTGGCCTGGCCACTCCACCGCTTCCGCCTACCGGCTTCTCGAAGGGGTCGAAGTCGACAAGGGCCTCGACGGGCTGCTCGGGACCGCCGAAGCGGCCGTCGCCCGGCTTGCCGATGCGGCGGGTCTCAAGCTCGGCGGCGCAAGCGGGGCAGGCGGCGAAGCCGACGGGGGCAGCGCCTCGGTCATCCTCCTGGCCGCCGCCGCCGCGCTCGCGCTCCTTGCCGCCTTTGGCGGCGTCCTGTTCCTGCGGCGTCGCCGCAACGGCGGGAGCGCCCCGCGACGTCCCGCCGCCAGGCCCCAGCCGTCCGCCTCGATGAGCGAAGGCCAGTCGAGGAGGTGGCTGCGCTCCGCCCTCGTCAGCGGCCTCCTCCTTGTGGCCTTGATCGCCGGGGTCTCCCTGCTCGTCCTCGACAACGCCCGGCACGCGAGCGGAGGCACCGCCGCCACCGGCCTCGACGAACCGTTCGAGCTGGCCCAGGGGCCGGCGCCAGGCGCCGAATTTCGCGCTGAGGGACCAGAGCGGTCGGCCGATCTCGTTGAACGACTACCGGGGACGGCCGATCATCGTCACCTTCATCGACCCCTTCTGCCGCCGGCTGTGCCCACTCGCCGCCCATGTGCTCAATCAGGTCGACCGCGAACTGCCCCCGGCCAAGCGGCCGGAGATCATCGCGGTGAGCGTCGACGTGTTCGCCGACGCCCGCAAGGATCTCCTGCAGGACTTCAAGAAATGGAACCTGGTGCCGCAATGGCACTGGGCGGTCGGCTCACAACGACAGCTCGCCTCGGTCTGGAAGCGCTACCAGGTCGGGGTCACCGTGACGACGAAAAAGATCGCGGGGACGACCGTCCACTACATCGAGCACACCGAGGCCGCCTACCTGATCGATCGGTCCGGCCACGAGCGCGCGCTCTACATATGGCCGTACAGCAACCACGACGTCGAGCGCACGCTCCGCACGATCGAAAGCTCCTGAGGCGGGCGCGGGCGCTCGGCGCCTACGCCGACACGCCCCCCAGGACGGCCGCCCTGCCCGGGAGCAGGGGAAAGGCCCGCTCGCGCCGAGGCGGCAGGATGTAGTTCGCACGCCGGCGAACGAAGATGAAGGCGTTTATCCCGTTGTTGACGGTGTCGGTGATCGCCGGGTTCCGCAGTTGCGCCGAGCTCGCGTTCATCGCTTCCCGGGTCTTCACGAAGTCCTCGATGCTGCGCTGGACGGAGACGAAGTGAAGGCCCGCCTGCCCGCCGTCCACCGTGTTGAAGTCACGACGGAGGATCAGGGGCCTGCCGCCTCGCCGGGCCCGCGCCGAAGCCTGGGCGTGCCCGACCATCCCGTAGTCGCGGACAGCCTGGCCGAAAAGCTTCGGGTCGCTCTCCGCGTCGGTGGTGAAGCCGGCGGCGCGGTGCGGGCTCACCTGCGGGGCATACATCAGCGCGACCCGCTGCCGGCGATCCAGTTCGCGGTACCAGCCGTCGAGGCGCAGGCGCATGTAGCTGACCTGCAGGGTGGTGCCGCCGGCGAAAGGGCCGCCGGCGATGGTGACGTCGTCCTCGCTCGCCTGGTTGCGCCGCAGGCTCGATTTGAAGCCCATGAACAGGGGAGCTTCCCTCGGGACCGGGCCTCCGGCCGGGATTCCGCCCGTGCTCTGGTGCGCCGCCGGCAGACCGGCGCCGACGAAGCCGGTGCGCGTCTCGCGCCAGCGCAGCACACGGGAGAGGTCGAGTGGACCATCGCTCCCGGGCAGCGCGGCGCCGCGAACCAGCGCCGCCTCGACCGCGGCGAGCCGCTTCTCGTCGTCGCAGGCCAGGTGCAGGCAGAGATCGTAATCGTCGATTTCCGGCAGCTCAAAGTCGGAGAGGCCCTTCGCTCGCGGGATCGGCGAAGCCGACCGGAGCCGGCGTTCGAAGTAACCGGGCCCCCAGCCGGCAGTGAAGAGCAGGCCGGAGGGCGCCCAGCGGTAACGGCGCTCCAGCGTTCGCAGAGCCGCCTCCAGGGTCCGCGCATAGGCCGGAGTGGCATTGCCGCGGACGTCGAAGAAGAGCAGCCGGTCGAACCTCGGCGCCACCGGGTTGCCGTCGGGGTCGCGGCGCAGCGTCGCGTCCCAGGCGTGCTGGCGCCGCGGCAGCCCCTCAGGCTGGTCGCCCAAGGGGACGAGGGGCACCGGGCTCGAACCGCCGCCGCCAAGCAGCCTGTCGAGCCCGAACGCCGCCGCGACGCCGGCGGCGGCCACCGCCCCGGCCCCCTGCAGCAGGTGCCTGCGCGTCAGCTCCGGCATCGGCCCGCGCCGCGGAGGCCGCCCACTATGAGGACGGCTTCCACGGGAACGTGAAGCTGACCCGATGCGGTTTCAGCCAGACGTGCTGGTATTCGAGATGCCGCGCGGACACCGGAGGGCTGATCAGCAAGGTGAGCTTGTAGTTCCCCGCCCCGGGCAGGGTGACGTCGTTGCCGTAGTGCGGTCCCATGTAGCGGGAGAGCATCGGCCATTGGCGCTCGTCGAAGACGACCTTGCTGCCTTGCTTGATCGTCGCCCACACGGACGCGTAGGGGATGACCACTTTGGTGCGGGCGTCGTTGAGGAAGACCATCAGGTGGAAGCTGGCCTTCGGCCCGGGCTTGACCATGTGCTCGCTGGTCCCGTTATAAGTGACGAACGGCACAGCCGTCATCGCTCTGGCCGTGATCTTCATGCCCTGCCAGGTCGCCGACCCGAGGGTCTGCGTCGGCACCGGCTTGATGCCGTCGACGGACATGCCGGTAGAGCCGGATTCGCCGCCTATTTCCATGCCTTCCATGCCTTCCATGCCTTCCGTTTCGGCGGACATGGTGGCCTTCGAATCCTTCGCGGCGGTGGTTGCGGACGTGCTGCTCGAGCCGCCGCCGCAGCCGGCCAGCAGCGCACCTCCGACGAGCAGGAGCGCCGCGCCTCGGAGCAAGGGGTGGTCTGGTCGATGTCGTCCAAGCATTTGGACCTCCTGGGAAGTCTGTCTTAGTTCGGTCCAGCCGGCATCGGCGCCAGGCTTTGGATCCGGTCGCCTTTCGCTGCCGTGGACGCAGGCCCCGGGCGCTCGCACGGCGTCCGAAATGCATTCAGCTCAGAAGGGCTGGAGGGTCGCATGGCAGCGGCTGACGGCCGCGGGCGGCGCCCGTCCCCCAAGCGACAGGGAGATCAGCCATCCGCCGCGACGGATCACCGCAGGGGAGCGACGCTTGGGCTGGGCCGCTTTCCGGGGCCGGGACGATCGCCGGAAGAGCCGTCCGACGAGCAGCTCGGCAGCGGGATAGGGCCAGATCAGCATGGTCGCGACCAGGAAGACCAGCGGCAGCAGATCGAGGAGTGCGCCGTGGGCCCCACCGCTCGCCAAGGCGAGTGCCCCGGTCAGGACCAGCCAGACGAGCAGTAGTGGTAGCCGAATCCGTACCGACATGCGCCAGAGCCGAGTCTAACCGCGCTCGTCAGTGCCGGAGCAAACTACGACGTCACGCTTGAACGGGCGGCGGCCCGCGGGTCCGGACGGCGCGGCTCCAACCACCTGTAGGCGATCACGACGATGGCGACCATGAAGGCGACCGAGCCGGGCACCCACATCACCCCGGCCGCGAGCTGCTGATCGGTGAGTGCCGAGATGTGCTCCGGCCTTGACGCCTCATTCGCATAGGCGGAGTACAGCGGCGACGGCGCCAGCGCGAGCACGATCGCGAGGATCCAGCCGACCAGCAGGGTGCCGAAGAGGTAGATGATCTTTCCGAGCTCACTGAGCGGCGAGCGCCATGGGGGCGAGTAGATGACCCTCGTCCACAAGAGCAGCCCGAAGGCGAAGAAGGTGACGTGCTCGAACGCGTGGATGATCTGAGACCGCAGCGCCGCGTCGTAGAGGACCGGGAGGTGCCAGGCGACGAAGTTCAGGTTGAAGATCAACCACGAAGCAAGGCCCCCGCCGGCGAACAGGGCGACGCGGCGGAGCGGCGCCAGCTCGGGGTTTTGGACGATCTCGCGACTGACGGCTCGTCGGTAATCGAGCGGGATCCCACGCCACATCCGGTTCCAGGGGCGGGCGAGGGCGAGCAGCGGCGGCGCGACCGAGATCAACAGGATGTGCTGGATCATGTGCACCCAGAACAGTTCGTCGGAGAGTTCGTCGATCGGCGAGTCGAGGGCCAGCATCACCGCGGCCAGACCGCCCACGAACGCCAGGGTGCGTAGACGTTCAGCGGAGTCGCGTGGCCTCTTTCTGCCGCGTCCCCCGCGCCAGTAGAGAAGCACTGCGCCGAGCACCCACAGAAGTGCGGGGCCGCTGGTCCACTCGAGAGGCGTGGAGAGCGCCGCGAGCATCAGTGGCCAACCCTAACTCCGCAATGGCGGGTCTCCAAGCAGGGAATCAGCGCCGGACTCCTGGGGCGAGATAGGTCAAGAGGATCCTCCGCCGGGCGAGGGGGGAGCGGGCGATCCGCCGTCGGGCGACCTGCCCGCTTCGATCCGCTCCCGCAGTTCCGGACCGCGACCGGCCGCGACGGCGCGCTCCGCCCGCGCCGAGGTCAGATCGACCCGGTTGGTGAAAGCGAGATCGAGCAGATCCTGTTTTTCCATGTCCTCCTTCGCCCAGCGCAGGAAGACCCAGGCGAAGATGCCGAGGGCCAGCAGCATGCACTCGCCCATCAGGATCGCCCCGGCCGTGCTCTGGTCGGCGATCGGGCTGATGCCGGCCGCTTCGGCGGTCTTCGAGTAGGCCGGGTAGAAGACCGTGTCAGACCACATGAAGATATTGGCGAGCACCATCGCCGGCAGCCAGATCCCGACCGTGTAGACGACGTGCGCGCCCTTGCCGAACCAGGCCGGCTTCGGCAGCGGCCCGAACAACGGCATGAAGAGCAGCACTCCGGTGCCGATGAAGAGCAGGTGCTCGAGGACGTGCAGCGACTCCGAGCGCAGCACGGCCTGGTAGAGGGGCGGCGAGTGCCAGAGGAAGAGGTTGACCGTGAAGATCGTGATCGCGGTGACCGGCTGGGTGAGCCGGCGCAGAGGCCGCCCGGCACGAAAGGCGAGCAGCGGCTGCAGCAGTGGGCCGGTCAGCCCCAGCACCAGCAGCAGCGAGGCGATGTCGGCGAGCAGGACGTGCTGGATCATGTGGACGTAGACCAGCTTCTTCGACTCTTCCTCGACCGGGCTGGCGATCGCCGCGGCGATCACGATCATCCCGAGCCCGAAGCTGAGCTGGCGCCAACCGGGGACCGGCCGCCTTTCGACCCCGAGCCGGTGCGCCCGCTTCAGGTAGGCGGCGGCCAGGCCGAGCGGCACCGCGATCGACATCACCGCCCAGAAGGTGTCGACGACGCTGCTCATCGGCGGGTCGCCGAGCCGGCGGCGCTCAGCCGGTGGAGCCGGCGGGGCTCGAGCCCCGCGGGTCGTCCGGCCCATCCCCGTCGCTGGCGTGACGCCGCCCGGAGAGCCAGACGAAGATGCCGATCACGGGGATCGGCGCGAAGAAGATCATGCCCTCGTACCAATGTCTCAGGCAGGCGTAGACGACCATCACCGAGGAGTTTACGCCCCTGACGGACGCGCTTCGCTCTCACGTGCCGATCAGCGTCCTGAAGTTCTGGGTCAGGTCCGAGCTGGAGACCTGCGTCCCCGCGTCTACGATCCCGGCGATCGCCGCCTTGCGCGTGATCAGGTAGATCGCCGCGGTGTGCGAGCTGTCGGGATCACCGGCGATCTGGGGGCCGACGTGCCAGGCTTCCCAGTAGGGCTGCAGCTCTTCTTCGGAGCCGATCAGGTAGTGGAAGTTGGCGGGCTCCTGGTGGACCTTGAGCCAGGCCTGGACGGCGGAGCGGGTGTCGCCGCGCGGGTCGACCGAGAGCGCCACCACGTCGACCTTCTTCGCCGCCTTGCCCAGTTCGCGCAGGGCCCCCTGCAGCTCGGAGCCGATCAGCGGGCAGACGTCGGGGCAGTGGGTATAGAGGAAGGTGACCATGTAGGGCCGGCCCTTCAAGGAACCGGTGTCGAACGGCTTGCCACTGGCCGCGTCCTCGAGCCGCATCGTCGGCGCGGCGACGGCGCCGCCTGGATAGACGGTTGCGTCCACATAGCCTGGGGGATCGGCTTTCGTTGACTTGGCGTTGGCGATGAAGACGGCCGCTAGGACGAGCAGCGCCAGGAGGCTAACGACCACGATCGCCGTCAGCGCCTTAAGGCGCCGATCGTCGCGAATCGACATGCGCATAAGAATAAGGATCGCGGGGCTGCTTTCGTAGGCGCAGCCGCTGCCGGCGACCTTCGGGGCGAGGTCGAGCGGCGGGCCGCCGCGATCAGTGGGGGCAGCGACGACAGCGGACGATGACGACGGACGGGACGCACCGGCAGCCACCCTGGCGCCCGGCGGCCGCCGTCCGACGGCATCGAAGCCTCCATATCCTGCCCGCCATGCAGCGGCCCTCGGCCCCTTATCGACTGCGGCTGGGCGCCGCCCTGGTGCTCGCCTCGCTGGCCTTCCCGGCCGCCGCCTCGGCCCATGGGATCGTCGGCCGGGCCGACCTGCCGATCCCCTCCTGGATGTTCGCCTGGGCGGCGACCGTGGTCATGTTCATCACCTTCGTCGCCCTCTTCCGCCTCTGGGACCGCCCCCATCGCCGCATCCCGTTCCGCCTGCTGCTGCGCGTGCCGGCCCCCTTCGAAGCGGTCGCCGGCGCGGTCGGGATCGGGCTCTTCCTCGCCGTCGTGATCGCCGGCCTGGATGGGTCGCAGACCTTCACCTCGAACCTCGCGCCGACCTTCATCTACGTGATCTTCTGGATCGGGATCCCGATCGCCTCGGCCTTCCTCGGCGACCTTTTCCGCGCCTTCAACCCGTGGCGGGCGAGCGCCCGTGCCGTCACCTGGGCGATGCGCCGCGCCGGTCGCGAGCCGGCACGGCTGCTCGGTCCCTACCCGGAGCGCGTCGGCCGCTGGCCCGCCGCGGTCGGGATCGCCGCCTTCGCCTGGCTCGAGCTCGTCTACCCGAGCAAAGACGACCCGGGCCTGCTCGCCGCGCTCGCCCTCGCCTACGCCGCCGTCCAGCTGGTCGGGATGGCCTCCTACGGGATCGAGGAGTGGACCACGCGGGCCGACGGCTTCTCGGTCTACTTCTCGATGATCGCCCTGCTCGCCCCGCTGCGCTGGCGCGACCGCTGGCTGGCGGTGCGCTGGCCGCTGCTCGGTGCACGCGAGTTCGAGCTGATGCCGGGGAGCGCCGCCGTCGTCTGTGCCCTGATCGGCTCGACCAGCTTCGACGGCTTCTCCAACGGCAAGGTCTGGGTGCAAGGTCGCGCCGCCGATCCAGCAAGCCTGCGAACACCTCGGCTTCACCGTGATCGGCGGCTATGAGGTGGCAGGGACGATCGGGCTGCTGTTCTGGATCGGCTTCGTCGCCGCCTTCTACAACCTCGGCGTCTGGGGGATGGCGCGAGCGGTCGACGGCGACCGTCGCATCCTCGCCGGCCAGTTCCTCCACACCCTCGATCCCGATCGCCTTCGGCTACATGCTCGCCCACTACTTCTCGCTGCTGGTCCTGCAGGGACAGGCGCTCGGCTACCTCGTCTCCGACCCGCTCGGCAACGGCGCGACTACTTCGGCACCTCCGAATTTCTCGTCAACTACAACCTGATCTCCTTCGCCGCGATCTGGTACGTGCAGATCCTGGCGATCGTCGGCGGCCACATCGGCGGCCTCGTCCTCTCGCACGAGCGCGGGCTCACCTCCTTCCGCACGACCCGCGGCATGATCCGCGGCCAGGACTGGATGCTGGTGGTGATGGTCGGCTTCACCTGCCTGGCCCTCTGGATCCTCTCCGCGGTCACCACGACGACGACCTGGTCTGACGGCGCCGTCCGCGCGGAGCGCATATGCTGTCGTCGATGGTCGCACTGCTCGAGCTGGCGCCGTTCTTCCTCCTGGCCCTCGTGATCCTCTTCTGGCCGGGTGCCTCGGCACGGCTGATCGAAGCGATGGTCGAGGCGGTCCGGCCGCCGCGCCGCGCGCCTCCGCAAGCTCGCCTCCCGCCGGCCGCCGCGCTCCGAGCGCGACCGCGGCCGCATCCTCGCCTCCCCTCGCGGCGCCCGCGCGCCGCCGCTCGGCGCCCGCCCCGCATCCGCCTGAGAGAGCGCACCGCCGAGCGGCGGCGCGCCGACCCCTGCGGGGCGCGAGCCGTCGTACCGTGCCGAACCCGGAGGTAACCCGATGCGCCCATCGCGAGCCGCGCACCCGTCGTGGCGCTCGTCCTCGTCGCCGCCCTGATCTGGGCGCCGGCGGCGTTCGCCCACGCCCGGCTGGTCGGGACGACCCCGGAGACCGGCATCGACGGTGAAGGAGCAGCCGGCCGAGGTGATCTTCAAGTACGACCAGCCGGTCGGCGGCACCGACGGCGCCGTCCGCGTCTACGACTCGGAAGGCGACGAGGTCGACGACGGCGACGTCGCACACCCCGGCGGCCGGCAGTCCTGGCTCGGCGTCGGGCTCGAACCGAACCTCCCCGACGGCACCTACACCGCCACCTACCGGGTGATCTCGGCCGACACCCACATCGTCTACGGCGGCCTCGTCTTCAACCTCGGCCACGCCAGCGCCAACGGCGGCGTCACCGTCGCCGGCCTGATCGGCGAAGAGGAGAGCGGCGAGGTGACGAAGCTCGGCTTCGGCGTCGTCCGCTTCCTCGACTACCTCTCGATCGCGCTGATGCTCGGCGGCCTCATCTTCCTCGCCTTCGCCTGGCGCCCCGGCTTCGGTGAGACTCGCCGGCCGCGAGTCGCGCTGGGAGGACGCTGCTGCGGCCCTCCGCCGCCGCGCCGTGCGGCTGCTCGCCTTCGCCGTCGTGCTCGGGATCGTCGTCAGCCTGCTCGGGATCCTCCTCCAGGGGGCGACCGCGGCCGGCGTCTCGCTCTGGAGCTCGCTGAAAAGCTCGATCGTCGACGACACGCTCGAAAGCCGCTTCGGCACCGTCTGGCTGCTGCGCGCGATCGACTGGGCGGCGCTCGGCGTCGCTGCTGCTCGCCTTCCTGAAGCTGCCGCGGGCGCGCCGCTGGCTCGTCCCGCTGCTGGTCGACTCGGCGCCGCCTACCTGGCGAGCACGCCGGCCTTCGCCGGCCACGCCAGCATCGAGAGCCCGATCGCGGTGATGTTCCCGTCCGACTTCATCCACGTGCTCGCCGCGAGCGTCTGGGTCGGCGGCGTCGCCTTCCTGCTGCTGGCGCTGCCCGCGGCGACGCGCCGGCTGGAGCCGCCCGAGCGCACCCGCCTCCTGCTGGCGACGCTCGCCCGCTTCTCGCCGATCGCCCTCGCCTCGGTGGTGGCGATCGCCGTCACCGGCCTGGTCCAGGCCTACGTCGACGTGCGCCGGGTCGCCGACCTGTTCGACACCACCTACGGCCTCCTGGTGCTGGCGAAGATCGTCCTGCTGCTGGTCCTGATCGGATTCGGCTGGGTGAACCGCGACCGGATCATCCCGCGGCTGCGCCGGCTGGCCGAGCGCCTCGCCGCGCCGGGCCCGACCGGCGTGACCGCGCGGCGCAGCCTGCGCGGCGAGCTCGCTGCTGATGCTCGTCGTCTTCGGCGTCACCGCGGCGCTGGTCGCCTACGCGCCGCCGATCGACGCCGCGCCGGGCCCGTTCTCGACCAACACCGCGCTTCGGCCCGGCCGAGCTGGAGATGCTCGGTCGAACCGGCCGAGGTCGGCCTCAACTCAGATGCACCTCTACCTGATCGACGCCAAGGACGGCAGCCAGTTCACCAAGACCAAGGAACTGACGATCACCGCCTCGCTGCCCGAAAAGCAGATCGGGCCGCTGAAGCTCCAGGTGAACAAGGCCGGCCCCGGCCACTACGTCGTCTCCGGCGCCCAGCTCACCCCCGGCGGCACCTGGGAGCTGGAAATCACCGACCGCGTCTCGGCCTTCGACGAGTTCGCGAAGAAGATCGAGGTGCCGATCGGATGACCAAGTCCTCGTCCACGACATGTCGCCCTACGAGGAGTGAAGCACGCGCAGATTCGCCGCGCTCGGCGCGGCCCTGATCGCGGCCTTGGCCTTCCCGGCGATCGCCGCGGCCCACGTCAGCATCCACCCCAACACCGTCCCCGCCGGGGCGTTCGCGACCCTGAACGTCCGCGTCCCGGGCGAGGAAGACGAACGCCTACGCCTGGAAAGTGGCGATGCAGGTGCCGCCCGGCTTCATCAGCGCGGACACCGAAAACGTGCCCGGCTGGAGCGTCGAGACGAAGACCAAGAAGCTCGCCAAGCCGATCGAAACCGACGACGGGCCGATCGACGAAGAGGTCTCCGAGATCGATCTGGACCGGCGACAAAAAGGAAGGCAAATTGACCGACGGGACCTTCATCCAGTTCCCGCTCTCGGTGGCGATCCCGGAAAGCTACGAAGGCAAGTCGCTGGCCTTCAAGACGCTCGAGTACTACAGCAACGGCAAAGTCGCCCGCTGGATCGGTGCGCCCGAATGCCGAAGACCCGGCGCCGACGATCAACGTCACCGAGAAAGGCGGCCTGATCGAGGAAGTCGCGGGCGGCGAGGCGGGGCCGAGCGCGTCCGAAGTGCCCGCCGCGGGAGCCGGCACGGAAGCCGAATCCGGCGAAGTGGGGATGGATGATGTCGGGCGAAGGCGGATCGTCGTCGGGCTCGGGCGGCGGCTCCAGCAACACGCTGGCGATCATCGCCCTGATCGTCGGCGCGCTCGGCCTGATCGCCGGCGGCGGCGCCTTATCGTCGCGACGCGGCCCCGGCCCGGACGGCTTCTAGCGAGGAGAACACCGCCGCCGTGGCGTCGGCCGGCGCCACGGCGGCTCCCCGTCTAGACTGCTGCGCGATGGCAGCAAGCCGCTTCTCGAAGCGCGGCCGCCTCGTCCTTCTCGCCGCACTCGCGACCCTCTCGCTGGGGTCGATTCTCGCGACCGGCTTCGACTTCGACCTGATGATGGTCCTGCCGGCGCTGCTTGTCGCCTCGGTCCTGCTCGTCTGGCCGGACCCCGGTATCGAGATGATCCTGCGCCTCGCCGCGCCGCGGCGGTCGCCGCGGCCGGGATCCGCCCGGCCGCACCGCCGCCGCCTGCAGCCCCGCTTCGCCCGCGGCGGTCGCCTGATCGCCGCCTCGCTCGGCGGCCGCGGCCCACCTCCGCTCGTCCCCCGCTTCTGAGCGGGCACACGCAGCAGAAATCCGGAACAGAGGAGGAGCCATGAGGCTTTCCATCACCCGCAGGGGCCTGCAGATCGCGCTCGGTCTGATCTGGCTCCTTGACGGCGGACTGCAGTTCCAGTCGGCGCTCTATCTCGCACGGCTTCACCGAAGGCATCGTCGAAATGGCAAGCGGGCAGCCGATCTGGCTCGCGCACAGCATGACCTGGGCGGCCCATCTCGCCGAACACAACCTCGGCGTCTACAACACCCTGTTCGCGCTCGTCCAGGTCTTCATCGGGTTCGGGCTGCTCTACCGCCCGACCGTGAAGCCGGCGCTGCTCGCGTCGTTCGGCTGGGCTCTGGTCGTCTGGTGGATCGGCGAGGGATTCGGGATGCTGTTCATGAACATGGCCGAACCGCTCACCGGAGCCCCGGGGGCCGTTCTGCTCTACGCGATGATCGGGGTGCTGGTCTGGCCGAGCGAGAAGGTCGGCGGCCTGCTCGACGGCCGCGGCGCCCGCATCATGTGGGCGGCGCTCTGGCTGGTGATGGCCTGGCTCTGGCTCGGTCCGGCGAGCAGCGGCTCGCACTCGGTGTCGAACGTGCTCGAAGAAGGCGGCTCCGGGATGGGCTGGCTGACCAGCCTCCAGAGCTGGGTCGCGGGCTGGGCCGGCGGCATCGGGCTGGTGATCGCGCTCGTCTTCGCGATCCTCTCGGTGGCGATCGCGATCGGGGTCGCCACCGACCGGTGGTCGAAGCCGCTGCTCTGGATCTCGATCGCGATGAACCTCGTGCTCTGGGTGGTCGGGCAAGGGTTCGGCCTGATCTTCGCCGGCGGCGCCACCGACCCGAACGCAGGGCTGCCGTTCATCCTGCTGGCGTTCGCGATGTTCCCGGTGGTCGGGGTCCGAGAGGAGCCCGACCAGGCGACCGAACGACCCACCGCGCCGGCCCGCCTCGGCGAGGCCGGTGGATTGGAGCCGAGCGGCGCGTGACGATCGTGGATGCGGCCGCCGCGGTCCGAAAGCTGACATCGGCCACGGCCCGGACGGCCCGCCCCTTAGGCTGTCGGGGAATGGCCACCAGCAGCCTTTCCCCGCGCGGCCGCGTCCTGCTCCTCGCCGGGCTCGGCTCGCTCCGCTCGCGATCCTCTTCGCGACCGGATTCGACCTGGACCTGATGATGGTCCTGCCGGCGCTGGTGACGGCGGCGATGTTGCTCGCCTGGCCTTACCCGGGCCTCGAGCTGATCCTGCGGATCGCCGCCCGGACGCCGGAGCGGCCGCGGCCGCGCTCGCGCGCGCCCGCCGTCGCCACCTTTCCGCGGTCGCCCGCGGCGGTCGTCTGCTCGCCGCCTCGCTCGGAGGCCGGGCGCCGCCGACGCCGCGCTCGCCGTCTGAGCGGACCCAAGTGCAGCCCGCTTCCGAGCGGGCCCGAGAGCAATCGAATCCCAATCCAGGAGGTACCTAGATGAGCGCGCACACGACGCGAAGTCTCGTCCTGGCGGCCGCCGCGGCGCTCGTCGCGCTCGTGGTCGCGGGATGCGGTGGATCGAGCGGTTCGCGGCACGACGGCGAAGTGTCGCCTGAGCCGGTCGAGTCGAAGTCGGGCTCGATGGAAGGCATGTCCGAATCCGAAATGGAAGGCATGTCGGAATCGGAATTGGAAGGCACGCCGGGAGGCTCCACGGAACCGACGGAAGGGCCGACCGGGATGCTGATGGCGGCCTCCGACGCCGACGGCACCGCCGAACTCGAACAGAAGGGCGACAAGCTGACCGGGACGATCACCGTCTCCGGGCTCGAACCGAACAGCGACCACGCCGAGCACCTGCACGGTCCCGACGGCTCCTGCGAACCGAAGAAGATGGTCACCAACATGGCCGTCGTCCTGCCGGACCTGAAGGCCAACGCGAAGGGCGAAGCGACCGCCAAGTTCGACTTCACCGTGCACCAGCAGGTGGTCGAACCGGGCTACTTCATCATGGTCCACGAAGAACCGACGCCGCCCGCCGAGCGCGACCAGATCGGCACGGCGCCCGCCTCGCCGGCGTTCATGCAGGCGCTCTCGAAGAACCCGGGGATCCTCTGCGGCGACGTCGAGGTGAAGCATTAGGGAGCTCGCTCTCCCTGAAGCGCGGCGTCGCGCTCGCCGCCTGCCTGGCGGCGGTCGCCCTCCTCTGGCCGGGGGCGGCCGCCGCGCACGGCATCGTCGGGCGCGCCGACCTGCCGATCCCGTCCTGGCTCTTCGCCTGGGCGGCGGCGATCGTCATCGTGATCTCCTTCCTCGCGATGTTCCGCCTGCGCGGGACGCGGCTGGGGGGCCTGCCGAGCGCGAACGCTGCTGCACGGTCCCGCAGGCCCTCGAATGGGCCTGCCGGTGCGGTCGGCGTCGGCCTCTTCGCGGTCGTCGATCTACGCGGGCCTGCGGGGCGAACAGAACTTCACCTCGAACCTGGCGCCGACCGTCGTCTACGTCGTCTTCTGGGTCGGGATCCCGATCTTCTCGGCCTTCCTCGGGGACATCTTGCGGGTCTTCAACCCGTGGCGGGCGGTGGCGCGTGCGGGGGCCGCGGCTGCTGCGGGCCTGCGGCGCCGAGCCGCGTCCGCTGCTCGGCGCCTATCCGGAACGGTCGGCCGCTACCCGGCGGCGCTCGACCCTGGCCGGCTTCGCCTGGCTCGAGCTCGTCTACCCGAGCAAAGACGACCCCAGCCTGCTGGCGATCCTCGCCCTTGTCTACGCGGCGGTGCAACTGGCCGGGATGGCCGCCTATGGGATCGAGACCTGGACCGCGCGCGCCGACGGCTTCTCGGTCTACTTCTCGATGATCGCCTCGCTGGCGCCGCTCGATTGGCGGCAGCGGCGCCTGACGCTGCGATTGCCGCTGCTCGGTGCGCGTCGAGCTCGAGCCGCTCGCCGGCACCGCCGCGGTCCTCTTCGCGCTGATCGGCTCGACCAGCTTCGACGGCTTCTCCAACGGCGACATCTGGTACGCGGTCGGCCCCGATCTGCAGACCTTCTTCTCCCACTTCGGCTTCGGCCCGATCGGCGCCTACGAGTGCGCCGGGACGATCGGGCTCGCGTTCTGGATCGGGCTCGTCGCGGCGATCTACCGGCTCGGCGTGCTCGGCATGGCGCGGGCGACGGGGCGCCCGGTCGCCGAACTGAGCACCGAGTTCCTCCACACGCTGGTGCCGATCGCCTTCGGCTACATGCTCGCCCACTACTTCTCGCTGCTGGTCCTGCAGGGGCAGGCGATCGGCTACCTCGTCTCCGACCCGCTCGGCCACGGCTCGAACCTCTTCGGCACCGCCGAATTCCTCGTCAACTACAACCTGATCTCCTTCGCGGCGATCTGGTACGTGCAGATCCTGGCGATCGTCGGCGGGCACGTCGGCGGCATCGTCCTCTCCCACGAGCGCGGCCTCGACACCTTCAACTCGCTGCGCCAGTCGGTCACCGCGCAGCAGTGGATGTTGGTGGTGATGGTCGCCTTCACCTGCCTGGCCCTCTGGATCCTCTCGGCGGTCACCACCGCCACCGGCTGAGATGGGCGGAGCGAGCGAGCGACGCAAGCTGATCGCGGCGCTGACCGTGACGCTGCCGATCCTGGCCGGGATCGCGATCGTCGCGATCGGCCATTTCTTCGGGCACGAAACCGACACTCCCATCCCCCGCCCGGGGAGCGAACCGCCTCGCGCGGCGGCCGTCGCCCCGGCGGCGGTCGGGACGCCGGCACCCCGTGTCCGCCTCGTCGAAGGCGCGACCGGGACGCGCTTCGACTCCGCCTCGCTCGGGAGCGCGCCGTACGCGGTCGTCTTCATCGCGACCGGGTGCGAGACCATTGGCGACTATCTTGGTCGCGTGGTCGCCGAACTCCGCGAAGGCGGCACCGAGGCGGCCATCCTCGCGATCTCCTCCGACCCAGGAGGGGATTCACCGGAGAAGGTCAGCACCTGGCTGTCACGCCATCACCTCGAATCCGGCCCCTTCCACTACCTCGTGGGCACCGAAGAAGAACTGCTCGGCTACTGGAACGCCTGGGGCCTCACCGGACCCTCACCGACCTGCGGGGGCAGTGTCCCTGCCCACCTCGTCTCCGGCTCCGGCATCAATGCCGGCGTCGTGGATCTCGACCCGCAATCCCCCTCCTCGCTCTTCGCCGACACGCTCAGGGGGATGTCGGGCTGAGTTCCAGGCGTTCGCCAACGGCGCACAGATCATCTCCGGTTGATTCTCCCCCGTGACCGGCGGTCGCGTCGGAGATAGGGTCGGCCCGACCCGGTCGTGGCGCCGAAAGGAGCAGCGTGATGAGCGACGAGCCAGATGTGTTCACCCTTCCGCAGTTCGGGATCTTCGCCCAGGGCACGCATGCCCATTTCTTCCTCGAGTTCGACCTGAAGCCGGACGTCACCCCGGCCGAGGCCGTCGCCGCGTTTCGCCGCCTGCGCACCCCGGACGTGACGGCCGGCGGCCTGAACCTCGTGGTCGCGTTCGGATCGGAGCTCTGGCGGGAGGTGTCGCCCGCGGGGGCGCCCGAGGATCTCAGGCCGTTCGAGACGATCACCGGGCGGGAAGGCCACACGGCTCCCGCCGCACAGCACGACGCCTGGCTCTGGCTGAGCGGCGCCGAGCCGGATGTGACCTGGCACGGCGCCAGGGCGGCCACGGCGGCGGTCAAGGATGCCGCCGAGCTCGCCGCGGAGCTGCCGGGCTTCACCTACCAGGGCGGCCGCGACATCACCGGATTCATCGACGGGACCGCCAACCGGCCGGTCCGCACGGCCGCCGAGGTCGCACTCGTCCCCCCGGGTCGCGCCGGAGAAGGCGGGAGCCACGTCGTGGCGATGCGCTGGGTCCACGACCTCGACGCCTTCGATCGGCTTGCGGTCGAGGAGCAGCAGCAGGTGATCGGCCGGACCAAGGCCGACAGCATCGAGCTCTCCGGTCCCGAGAAGCCGCCGACGGCCCACATCGCCCGGGTCGAGACGACGGTCGGCGGCGAGGAGATCGAGATCTTCCGTCGCAGCGTCCCCTACGGCGCCGCCTCCGAATACGGCCTCAACTTCGTAGCCTTCAGCGCCGCCCGCGCGCGCTATGACCTGCTGCTGGCACGGATGCTCGGCAATGCCGACGACGGCGTCCGCGATCGCCTCACCGACTTCTCCCGCCCGGTCGGCTGCGCCTTCTACTTCGCGCCCTCCAAGAATGCGCTGGAGGCGGTCGCAGGGCCTGAGTGAGAGGCATCTCACCGGCGGGTCGAGGCGGAGATTCGGACGGTGCTCTGCGCCCGATTCGATCGCGTCGGCGGCTCACCCCGTGGGTGTCCGCGGTCGTCGCCGGCAGGCGGGGAGGCCGGCGTCTGGCATCCTTCGGTGATGGCCGAGGAGCTGCCGATCGTCTGCTCGCTTGGCGCCGACGACCTTACGGCGCGGCTCGACCTGATCGCCGCGATCGGCGCCCGGAACCTGATCTCTCGAGGCACCGAAGGCGGTGCCCAGCTACTGAGGTTCCGCCGCGGTGACGGCGTGCGGCGCTCACTCGAGGATGTCATCGCCGCCGAGGCGAAGTGCTGCTCGTTCCTCGAGATGGAGATCCGCGAGGACGCCGAGGCGCTGGTCCTGGTGATCCGCGCCCCGGCCGAGGCCGAGCCGGTGGCCGCCGGGCTCGCGGCCGCCTTCGCGATGTCGCCGCGGTGACCCGGGGAATCTGGATCTACAAAACGTTCGCGGGCGCCGCCTCCGGGGTCTCGAAGAAGGCGAGCACGGAGAGGACCGAGATGCCGGGGTCGTCCGACTGTCGGCCGAGACGTTCGGCGCTGGCGGTCTGGATCTCATAGACGCGCTCGTAGAGCTCCATGTAGGCGTCGGCGATCTCCGACCAACCCTGCTCGTCGACGCGCAACGGGACCCGGGTCAGGTGGTGCTCGGGGCGCTCGACCAGTGTGCCCGCCTCGAGCGCGGTCGTCGCGTTGGCGGTGATCAGCGACCAGGTGGTGCGAGCGAAGCTCTTGCGTTTCTCCATCGTCGTATCTGCTTCTTCCTCGGTCGAGGTGATCGGCCGGACGACGGCCCGATAGAAGTGCTCGACGGCGCCCCGAACCGGGCGCTGGCCCACTTCCTCGATCAGACCAGCTTCGGCCAATGCGCTGACGTGATAGCCGACGTTGCTGACTTCGAGGCCTAACTCGCGCGCGATTTCGACCGGGCTGGCCACCCGGTCGGCCAGGATCGCCAGGCAGCGACATCGCAATGGGTGGGCGACCGTGGCGCCCAAGGTGGCGTCAGGGCTCCTGCGGGTCGCTGCCGTCGTCATTGGTCCTCCTCGTCAGATTGGTTGAACGCCGTAGATCGTAAACGGCTTTCTGACCGATGGAGCGACTTTATGCCGCGATCTTCTGCACCAATGGAATCCGGTCGATCGCCAAGAGCGGTCGGCGCGTGTGCACACCGCAGTTCGCAAATGGGAGGGGGTGAAGCACATGCAGATTTCAGGCAAGAGCAGCACCGTGCCGTCGGTTTCGATCACCAAGGCCTCGTGACCCCTCGGCGCGCCGATCCCTTTCCAGGCGGGGATCGGCGCGCCTCACAGAAAAGTTTCGACATACCGGACAAGGGGGACTACCCTCGTTCGACGACTCGGAAAGTCTCGCCACCGATCAAAGGGAGTCCCAGTGTTCTATTGCGAGCGATGCGACACCAAGTTCAACGCCAGCGTCGCGGCCGCCTCCGGCGACTGCCCCCGCTGCAAGGAGGAGGACGGAGTCGCCAGCCCGCTGCGTTTCCGCCTCTTCGAGCCTTCGGCGCTGAAAGTCGCCGGCCTGTCCCCCGCCCGCACCGGCGCGCCGGTGCCGCGCAGCCAGCCGGTGAAGTGAGAAATACCCTGCCTTCGTGAAGGCAAGGGCGATCGCGACGCTGACCGCTGCAGCCGTCCTCCTCGCGCTCGCATCGCCGGCCGGGGCGGCGGCGAGCACTCGCCACTACCGCCGGCCCGCATCGGTGGACTCGGAAGTCCATTTGCGCGGCACGGCCGGGTTCCGTTTCACCCTCTTCGTGATCGATCGTCGCGCCGTGATCGTCACTGCCTCAAGACGCCTCTCGAGGACCTCAGACGTGAGCGTCGACTACTTCGCCGGCCATGACACCGCTTCCGCGGAACACTCCGGCGGCGGCGATCTGAACGTGCGGATCGGTCGGCTCGGCCGCTTCAGGGCGCACTTCACCCCCACCTCGACCAAGACCGAAGCTGCCCACGACGGCTGCAAGGGCGAACCGACCACGGTCGAAAAGGGCTTCTTCGTCGGTGCGTTCGACTTCCGCGGCGAACGCGGCTACTCCAGCTTCCACACCGAGCGGGCGCGGGGCACGGTCACCAGGACCGGCGCCGCCCGCTGCGCGATCGACTTCCCCGCGTCCCAACCAGGCCACGAATCGCCGCGCCATGCCAAGGCAGAAAGGGAACGGGAAGAAGACGAATTCCGACTGGTCACCGGCGACGACAAGGGCGCCCCCGTCTTCCAGGCGAACCGCGAAGCGGCCCCCGCCGAAATCGGGCTCGCGCCGACCACCTTCCTGGTCTCCGTCACCGGCCAGGTCGGCGACTTCCAGGTCAGCCACAGTGCGTTCGTCCTCGACTTCCGTCGCGATTCCGGCGCCACCTTCCAGACGCCGAACCTGGCCGAACCGCTGGCCGAAGCGGTGCTGCAGCCGCCGGCGCCGTTCTCCGGCTCGGCCACGTTCCACCTCGAAGCCCCGAAGACGGCGAGCTGGACGGGCGACCTCGCGGTCGAGCTGCCTGGCCTTCCGCGGGTCCCGTTGACCGGCACGGGCATCGACGCCGGGCTCTGCAAGGGCGCCTCGCACTGCACCGCGACGCTGCCGCCTCGACTGGCGGCGATCCTGCGGGCGAGCGGTGGATCCGGCTACGGAGTGGGCTCCGTCGTCGTCAGCGCCCCCTCCTAGCCGGCGAGCGGCTCCCACTCCCACGCCTTCGCCGAGGCGAGGGCGCGGTCGTCGACGTGGCGGCGGAAGTCGGCGAGCTCCTCCTCGTCGATCGCGTAGGCGTGCTCGGGGCCGGGGAAGGAGCCGCCGCGGACCTCGGCGGCGTAGCGGCCGACCGCCTCGACCATCGACTCGTGGACGTCGGCGTAGCGCTTCACGAATTTCGCCATGTGGCCCTGGGTGATGCCGAGCAGATCGTGGAAGACGAGCACCTGGCCGGAGGTCCCCGAGCCGGCGCCGATGCCGATCGTGATGATGTCGAGGCGCGCCGCGATCGTCGCCGCGATCTCCGCCGGCACCGCCTCGAAGACGACCGCGAAGCAGCCCGCCGCCTGCAGGGCGTGGGCGTCGTCGGAGCATCTGGATCGCCGCCTTCGCCGACTTGCCCTGGGCCTTGTAGCCGCCCAGCGCGGTCGCGGTCTGCGGGGTGAGGCCGAGGTGGCCCATCACCGGGATGCCGGCCCCGACGATCGCCCGCGCGCGCTGCACGGAGACGCCGCCGGCCTCGAGCTTCACCGCCTGGCAGCCGGTCTCCTTGATCAGCCGCTGGGCGCCCAGGATCGCCAGTTCGTCGCTCGCCTCGTAGCTGCCCATCGGCATGTCGCCGATCATCAGCGGCGTCTTCAGCCCGCGGCGCACGGCTTTGCCGAGGACGATCATCTCGTCCATCGAGACGAGGTCGGTGCGCTCGTAGCCGAGCACCACGTTGGCGGCCGAGTCGCCGACCAGGACGAGGTCGACCCCCGCCGCCTCGGCGACCGTCGCCGAGGGGTAGTCGTAGGCGGTGACCATCACGATCGGTTCGCCGTTCTCCTTCATCTCGGCGAGGCGGGGCAGGCTCATCGCGACGCGGTCGGCCGCGGGGACGGTGTGGGAAAGGACTCCAGAGCTCATGCGACGAGCACCTCCGGACGGTCGTCGATTGCGATTGGACTGTTGGCGTCGTCGACGTGGACGACGACCGGGGCGTAGCGCTCCAGGTCGGCCTCGTCGTAGGCGCCGAAAGAGGCGACGATGATCTTGTGGCCGGGCTCGACCAGGTGGGCGGCGGCGCCGTTGACCTGCATCGCGCCGGAGCCCGGCTCGCCCTCGATCGACGTAGGTGACGAAGCGCTCGCCGTTGTCGACGTCCCAGACGTGGACCTGCTCGTTGACCAGCAGGTCGGCGCCCGCCATCAGCTCGGTGTCGATCGTGATCGAGCCGATGTAGTCGACGTCGCAGTCGGTCACCGTGGCGCGGTGGATCTTCGACTTCAGCATCTGCCTCTGCACGGTGGTTGCGTCTCCCTGTCGGTCTCGTTGATGGGGTTGCGGTGTGGGTTCAGCCGGCGAGCGGCTCGATGACGACGTTGTCGATCAGGCGGGCGCCGCCGACGCTGGGCGGCGACCGCGATCAAGATCGGCCGGCCGGCGCCCAGCCGGTCGACCGGCTCGAGGGTCTCGGCGTCGCGGGCCTCGAGGTACTCGGGCTCGATCGCGGCGGCGGCCAGCTCGATCCGCGCCGCGGCGAGGCCCGCCGTCGAGCGAGTCGAGGGCGAGCGCCTGCTGCTCGGCGGCGGCGAGGGCGCGCGAGATGGCGACGGCGCGGACGCGGTCGGCGGGCTCGAGGTAGACGTTGCGGCGAGCTCATCGCGAGGCCGTCCTCCTCGCGCACGGTCGGCATCACCTCGACCCGCAGCGGGAAGTCGAGGTCGCGCACCATCCGCTTGATCACGGCGGCCTGCTGGGCGTCCTTCTGGCCGAAGTAGGCGACGTCGGGGCCGACGATGTTGAAGAGCTTGGCGACGATCGTGGTGACGCCGCGGAAGTGGCCGGCGCCGCGGCGCTCGGGGTCGCCGTCGAGGACCGAGGTGAGGCCGCCGCCGACCTCGACCGTGGTGGCGAAGCCGTCCGGGTAGAGCTCGTCGACGCCGGGGCGAAGACGAGGTCGACGCCCGCCTCGCTCGCCAGGCGGAGGTCGCGCTCCTCGTCGCGCGGGATAACGGTCGAGGTCCTCGCCCGGGCCGAACTGGGTCGGGTTGACGAAGAGGCTCATCACGACGAGGTCGCACTCGGCGCGGGCGGCGCGCAGCAGCGAGACGTGGCCGTCGTGGAGGAAGCCCATCGTCGGCACCAGGCCGATCGTGCGTCCTTCGCGTCGCGCCGCGGCCAGCGCGGCGCGCAGCTCGCCGACCCCGCGCACGACGCGCGCGGCAGCGTTGGTGGTGACGGTGTCGCCGGGGAAAAGAGTTCAATGTCATCGGGTCCATGCCTCCAGGGGTCACGGCCGTACCGGATTGTAGCTCTTTGGCCTTCGTTACACCGCTCTGCAGGCTCGTCACAAGTCGCGTCGCGAATTTTGATCCGTTCGCGGCCGCCTTCTCGCAAGGACCCCCAACAGCGGTTACCACCGACCCCCTCACCAGGAGGACATTGCGAATGAGTCACACAAGCTTCTGGCCCAGTTCGATCAGGACGAGGCCCTCGCCGAAACCCACCACGACGCGGTCGAGGCCCTCGACGAGGGCGACAGCCGTCGCTCGTTCCTGAAAAAGGCCGGCCTCGGCGGCGCCGCCGTGATGGGCTCGGGCGCCCTGCTCGCCGCCCTCACCCCGGCCGGCGCGATGGCCGCCAAGCGGCAAGGGCCGTCCGCCCGGCGAAATTCGGCAAGGGCGACATCGGCATCCTCAACTACGCGCTGACGCTCGAGTACCTCGAGGCCGCGTTCTACAACGAGTGCACCAAGAACAAGGTCGCCAAGGGCGCCCAGGAGTCGGCTTTCCTGAAGCGGACCACCGCCGACGAGAACGCCCACGTCGCGTTCCTGAAGAAGGCGCTCGGCTCGAAGGCCGTCAAGGCCCCGAAGGTCGACTTCGGCGACGCGACCAGCAAGGCGAAGTGGCTCCCCACCTCGATGGCCCTCGAGAACACCGGCGTCAAGGCCTACGGCGGCCAGGCGCTGAACATCAGCGACCCCGGCCTACATCTCCGCCGCCCTCTCGATCTGGGCCGTCGAGGCGCGTCACGCGTCGGTCGCCGGTCTGCTCGTCGAAGGCCGCACCGAGACAGACATCTCGCCGGAAAAGGGCGCCGTTCCAGACGACCGCCACCGCGGCCGAAGTCCTCAAGGCCGTCGAAGGCACCGGCTTCCTGGTCTAGCCGACCGGCCGGCTCCCCTCGAGCAGAAGAAAGAGAGCAAGCACAATGATGCGGCAACGTCGGACCACTGGAGATCGTCCTCGTCCTGATCGTCGCGCTCGTCGTCTTCGGGCCGAAAAGGCTGCCCGACCTCGGGCACTCGCTCGGCAAGGGGATCCGCGAGTTCAAAGGCTCGGTGACCGGGGAAACCGACGAGCCGGCGCGAGGTCGAGGCCCGCCAGTCGAGTCCGAGGCCCGTCCGGTCACGACGCCACCGGGTCGAAGACACACCCCGACGCCGACCCACCACTAACCGTCCACCGACGCCACCCCAAGGAGACCAGCCGTGCGCCGCATCAGACCCGCATCATTCGAGGATCAGATGAGCCTCGTCGAGCACCTCGACGAGCTGCGCGCACGGCTGGTCGTCTGCATCGCGATCTTCGGCGTCGGCGCTCGCGCTCTGCTTCTGGCAGAACCACCTGCTGCTGGAAATCGCGAGCGCGCCGCTGCCGACGGGCCACGAAAAGCTGATCACGTTCGGCGTCACCGAGCCGTTCACGACGACGCTGACGGTGAGCGCATACGCGGCGATCATCCTGGCGCTGCCGTTCGTGCTCTACCAGCTCTACGCCTTCCTCCTCCCCGCCTTCAGCAAGCGTCAGCAGCGAGACGATCATCCCGCTGCTGATGATGATCCCGCTGCTCTTCATCGCCGGCGTCGCCTTCGGCTACTTCCTCGTCCTCCCCGCCGCCGCCAAGTTCCTCCTCAACTTCAACGACTCCCAGTTCAACGTGCAGGTGCAGGCGAAGCAGTACTACGGCTTCTTCGCGATGACCCTGCTCGCCTGCGGCGATCGTCTTCCAGGTCCCGGTCGGGATCCTCTCGGTCACCCGCCTGGGGATCGTCAAGGTCGAGCAGCTGACCAAGAACCGGCGCTACGCCTACCTCGTCTGCGCGGTCGTCGCGGCGGCGCTGCCCGGCGTCGACCCGATCTCGATGCTGCTCGAGATGGCCCCGCTGGTCGTCCTCTACGAGCTCTCGATCGTGCTCGCGAAGGCGTTCGGGACGCCCGCCGAGACAGCTCGACGCCGCGCCTCAGGGCTCCTGAGCGTGTGCCTCGCCCTCGCCCTCGTCTACGTCAGGGGCGCGGTAGGCGATCGGGCGGATCGGCTTCGCCGGGGCGCCGGCGCAGATCGTCCTCGCCGGGCAGGTCGCGGTTGACCACCGAGTTGGCGCCGATCACGCACGCGCTCCCCCACCGTCACCCCGCTGGTCACCGCGCAGTTGACGCCGAACCAGCAGTTGGCGCCGATCTCGACCGGGCCCTTCGAGGTGAAGCCCTGCCAGGTGACCGGCAGCTCGGGGTCGTCGAAGCGGTGCTCGGCATCGCCGACGAAGCAGCCGTTGGCGAACATCACGTGGTCGCCGATCGTCACCCGTTTCTGCGCGGCGATCATCGTGCCCCGGTTGAGGAAGCAGCCCGCGCCGATCTCGATCTTCGGCGTCGGCGGCGAGGGTCAGCCAGCAGCCGGGCTCGAGCAGCGTCCCTTCGCCGATCCGCAGACGGCCCTCGTCGAGCGCCTCGAGGATCTCGCCCTCGACCGGATAGCGGACGAAGAAGCCGCCGCGGGCGGCGTGGCGATCGATCCGCAGCCGGCGCGAGAGCCGGTGGTTGCGCTCGTACCAGCGCCGCTTCGCCCACCAGATGCGCCAGCCGGTCTGCGCCATCCCCGCACCGTACGACATAGACTTGCGCCCGATGGCTGACCTGCGCGGCGGCATCGACCTCGGCGGCACCAAGATCCAGACTGCTGTGATCGACGCCGAGGGCGCGGTCAAGGGCGAAGCGCGGCGGCCGACGCCGACCGAAGGCGGGCCCGGCGACGTCGCCGCGGCGATGGGCGAGGCGATGGTCGAGGCGGCCCAGGCCGCCGGCGTCGAGAGCGCCGACCTGCAGGGAATCGGGGTCGGCTCACCCGGCGACGTCGACGAGAAGGCCGGAACGCGTCAGCAGCGCCCGCAACCTCCCCGACTGGGAAGGCAGCTTCCCGCTCGGCGAGAGCCTGGAAAAGGAGCTCGGGGCGAGCGTGCGGATCGGCAACGACGTCCAGGTCGCGACCGAAGCCGAGTTCCACCTCGGCGCCGGCAAGGGCTGCGACAGCCTGATCGGCGTCTTCTGGGGGACCGGCGTCGGCGGCGGGCTGATCCTCGGCGGCAAGCCCTGGCTCGGCCGCGGCGCGGCCGGTGAGATCGGCCACATGGTGATCAAACGCGGCGGCGCCAAATGCCCCTGCGGCCGGCGCGGCTGCATGGAGGCCTACGCCGGGCGCAAAGCGATGGAAGACGAGGCGCGACGGCGCCATGAGGACGGCCAGAAGACCGACCTCTTCAAGCTGATGGAGAAGCACGAAAAACCGCGGCTGACCAGCAGCATCTGGGGCCGCGCGATCGACAACGACGACAAGCTCGCGATCGAGCTGATCGACCGGGCGGTCGAGGCGATCGGGACGGGCGTCGCCTCGGCGATCAACCTGCTCGATCCGGAGGCGATCGTCATCGGCGGCGGGCTCGGCCTGCGCTTCGGCGAGCGCTACATGGAGCCGCTGCTCGAGGAGATGCGCAAGCACGTCTTCTTCGAGACGATGCCCGACGTGAAGGTCGCCTCGCTGGGCGACCTGGGCGGCGCCATCGGCGCCTCCCTCCTGGTCGCCACCTGACCGGCGCGGATTCGGCGCCTCCCCACCGCCCGAGTAGCGCTGCTACACGGGCGGCGTGTCGTCGTCGCCCCGCTTGGTCAGGAGACGCCTAGGCCAAACTCATCTACACCCTGCCGCTCGTCTGGCGTTGGTGCTTCGCGACCGCGTCGACCAGGACCGCCAGCAGCAGGACGCCGCCGGTGACCATGTATTTGATCGGCGAGGCGAGCGCCGAGCAGGTCCATGCCGTTGGAGATCGAGCCGATCACCAGGGCGCCGAGCAGGGCGGTCCAGACCGAGCCGCGGCCGCCGAAGAGGCTGGTGCCCGGCGATCACCGGGCCGGCGATCGCCAGCAGCAGCAATTCGTTGCCGCCGGAGTTCTGGTTGACGGCGAAGCAGCCGCGAGGCGGCCATGATGCCGCCGATCGCGGCCATCGAGCCGGCGATCGTGAAGACCGCGACCCGCACCCCGTTGACGCGGATGCCGGCCCGTCGCGCCGCCTCGTCGCTGCCGCCGACGGCGAAGACGTGACGGCCGAAGCTCGGTCCGCTTGACCACGTACTCCATCCCGATCACGAAGCCGAGAAGGATCAGCACCGCCAGCGGCACGCCGCGATCGGAGTTGAAGATCGCGACCGCGCCGATCGTCGACCACCGCGACGACCACGAAGCGGACGATCTGCGGGATCGGATTGTTGTCCGCGAGCCCGGCGGCCACTCGTTCGTCGGAAGCCGATACGCGAGCGATCAGCCCGTAGGCGACGATCACCGCCGACCGCGATGATCCAGCTCGCGTGTCTTGCCGTAGAAGATGTTGGCCAGGCCGGTGATCTTCGGGTCGGTGACGTTGAGCGACCCGGTCTTGCCGAGCACCTGTAAGCAGCGCTCCCTGCCAGGCCAATAACCCGGCCAAGGTGACGACGAACGACGGGCACCACGAATCGGCTGAACAGGAAGCCCTGGGCGAAGCCGATCGCGGCGCCGACCGCGACCGCGGCGGCGATCGCCAGGTACGGATTCCAGCCGTGCTTGACGTTCAGCACGACCATCACCGCGCCGCGCGAGGCCGCGACACGGCGCCGACCGAGAGGTCGATCTCGCCGAGCAGCAGCACGTAGACGATGCCGACCGAGATCAGCCCGATCGTGGTGATCTGCAGCATCAGGTTGGTCAGGTTCTCGGCCGAGAGGAACCGCGGCTTTCCTGAACCTGGAAGATGATCGCGATCAGCGACCAGACCGAGGATCGACGCGGACCGACGACAGGTCGCCCTGGACGACCCGCCGGATCTGCTGACGCACGTCGAGCTTTGATTCTTTCCTCGGTGTCGCTCGCCTGCGGGACGGTCGGTGCGGGCGTCGCGCTCATGCTTTCTCTCCCTCGGTGCCGCCGTCGGCGGCTTCCGCTTTGTCCTCGGCGACCTCGGCCCGGGCGCCGGCGTTGTTGCCGAGCCCGGTGATCGCGGCGACGACGTGCTCCTCGGTCACTTCGGTGGAGCTGAAGTCGCCCGACGGACGGCCGAGGCGAAGTACGAAGATTCGGTCGGCGACCTCGAAGACGTCGGCCAGGTTGTGGCTGATGACGACGACGCCGAGGTCGCGCTCGCGCAGGCGTTTGATCAGCGCCAGGACCTGTTTGGTCTGCGGCACGCCGAGCGCCGCGGTGGGCTCGTCGAGCATCACGACTTTCGGCTCGCCGAGCAGCGAGCGGGCGACCGCGACCTGCTGGCGCTGGCCGCCGGAGAGCGTCCCGACCTCGCTGCGGAGGCTGGGGATCGTCACCGCCAGGTTCGACAGCAGATCGGCGGCTCGGTGCTCCATCGTCGACCTCGTCGAGCTGCCGGCGTGACCACGCCCGACCCCAGGCGCGTGCTCCTCGCTGCCGAGGAAGAGGTTGGCGACGACGTCGAGGTTGTCGCAGAGCGCCAGGTCCTGGTAGACGGTCGCGATCCCGAGGCTGGTCGCGTCCTGCGGTCTGTTGATCGACACCTCCTTGCCTTCGAAGCGGATCTTGCCGCTGTCGGGGCCGTTGATTCCGGCGATCGTCTTGACCAGCGTCGACTTGCCGGCGCCGTTGTCGCCGACGAGGCCTACGACCTCGCCGGCGCTGACGGCGAAATCGACCCGGTCCAATGCATGGACCGGGCCGAAATGCTTACTGATCCCCTCTAGCTGGAGAAGGGGGGCATCGGGACTCATGCTCAGCCCGAGATCCCTGCTTCTTTGCAAGCCGCCGCGTAGGCGCCTTCGCACAGTTCCGCCGGGGTCGACGAATTTTTCGGCGATGACCGTTTCGTTGATGTTTTCTTTGATGACCGGGGTCGAGGTCAGCAGAATCGACGGAACTTCGGTCTTGCCGTTTTCGATCTTCTTCGGCGTCGATTCCTTCGGTTCTTTCGGGACTTCTTCACCGGTTTCACCAAGCGAGATCGCCATTTCGGCGGCGATTTTGGCCTCCGGTTCGATCGGCTTGAAAATGGTCATGAACTGTTCGCCTTTGAGGATGCGCTGCAGCCCCGCGACGGTCGAGTCCTGACCGGTGACCGGCTTTTCTTCCGGATTGATGCCGGCGCCTTTCATCGCCGCGATGGCGCCGCCGCCGGTTTCGTCATTCGCGGCGTAGATGGCGGCGAAGCCGTTCTTGCCGAGAGCGGTGATCGCCTGCTCCGCCTCCTTCTGGGCGTTTTCGGCGGTCCATCCGGGCGTGTCCGTATTCCTTGGCGATTTCGACGCCTTCTTTTTCGAACACCTTGTTCGAGCCCTTCCTTGAACAGGGCGGCGTTCGGGTCGGCCGGATCACCGTTGATCTTGATGATCGGGCCTTTCGGGCTGCCGATTTCCTTCAGTTTCTTCGACAAGCGTTTCGGCCTGCTGTTCACCGACTCTTTCGTTGTCGAACGAGACGTAGGCGCCGACTTCGCTGTTTTCGATCAGGCGGTCGTAGCTGACCACCGGGACTTCCTGGGCGTGCGCTTTTTCGACGATCACAGCGGCCGATTTCGAGTCCATCGGATCGACGACCATGACATTCGGCGCCCTGGGTCAGAGCGGCTTCGCCCTGGCTCGCCTGCTTTTCGACGTCGCCCCCGGCGTTGAAGTAGCTGACTTCACAATCCGGGCACTGTTCCTTCGACGGCTTTTTCGAAATCGGGTTTGTCGTTCGTTTCGTAACGCGGCGTTTCGTTTTCCGGCAGGAGCAGGGCGATCTTCACGCTACCGCCGCTGCTTTCACCGCCACCGCCACTGCTTTCTTCGCTGCTGCTGCTACTTGAGCTGCTGCCTCCGCCGCCGCACCCCGCGACGACCGCGGCAATCGCGACCAGCGCGAAAGCTGCGAAGAGACTTCTCTTCATCCAAGCTGATTGGGGCATCACTCCTCCTTTGTCTCCCCCCAACGTTCCCGCCGACCATACCCCGGCGACAAGACGGCCATGCGTCGATGCAGGGGATTCGTCCTATAGGACAATGGATCCTTAATCCGCGGGACTGAGTGTCCAACGCTACTACGCAGCTACCGAAAGTTTGCCTCGCCGTCGAGACTTCGCCGGTTCGACCAGATCGGCGAGGAATCTCCCGGTGTAGGACTCCTTCGACCGCGGCGATCTCCTCCGGGGTCCCGACGGCGACGATCTCACCGCCCCCTTCACCCCCCTCGGGGCCGAGGTCGATCAGCCAGTCCGCGGTCTTGATCACGTCCAGGTTGTGCTCGATCACGACCACCGAGTTGCCCTGGTCGACCAGCCTGCCGAGCACGTCGAGCAAGCGCTGGACGTCGGCGAAGTGGAGCCCGGTCGTCGGCTCGTCGAGGATGTAGAGGGTGTCGCCGGTCGCCACTTTGGAGAGCTCGGTGGCGAGCTTGATCCGCTGCGCCTCGCCACCGGAGAGCGTCGTCGCCGGCTGGCCGAGCCGGATGTAGTCGAGGCCGACGTCGTGCAGGGTGCGCAGCCGGCGGGCGATCTTCGGCACGTTCTCGAAGAAGCCGACCGCGTCCTCGACCGACATCTCGAGCACCTCGGCGATGTTCTTGCCCTTGAAGCGGACCTCGAGCGTCTCGCGGTTGTAGCGTTTGCCGTGGCACTGCTCGCAGGGCACGTAGACGTCGGGCAGGAAGTGCATCTCGATCTTGATCTGGCCGTCGCCTTTGCAGACCTCGCAGCGGCCGCCTTTGACGTTGAAGCTGAAGCGGCCCGGCTTGTAGCCGCGCGCCCGCGCCTCCTGGGTCTGCGTGAAGATCTGGCGGATGTGGTCGAAGACGCCGGTGTAGGTGGCCGGGTTGGAGCGCGGCGTGCGGCCGATCGGCGACTGGTCGATGTTGATGATCTTGTCGATCTGCGAGAGGCCGTCGATCCCGTCGTGGGCGCCCGGCCGCAGTTTCGCCTGGTGGAGGCGGTTGGCGACCGAGGGGTAGAGCGTCTCGTTGACCAGCGTCGACTTGCCGGAGCCGGAGACTCCGGTGACGCAGCAGAAGACGCCGAGCGGGATCTCCACGTCGACATCCTTGAGGTTGTGTTCGCGGGCCCCGCGGACCAGCAGCGCGCCTTTGGGCCGGCGGCGCTCCGCCGGGACCTCGATCTTTTTCTTGCCCGAGAGGTACTGGCCGGTCAGTGAGGCCGGGTCCTTGGCGACCTGTTTCGGGGTGCCGGCGGCGATGACGTGGCCGCCGTGCTCGCCGGCGCCGGGCCCGAGGTCGACCAGGTGGTCGGCGGCCATCATCGTGCCCTCGTCGTGCTCGACCACGATCACCGTGTTGCCGAGGTCGCGCAGCCGGTCGAGGGTCGCGATCAGCTTCTCGTTGTCGCGCTGGTGGAGGCCGATCGAGGGCTCGTCGAGCACGTACATCACGCCGACCAGGCTGGAGCCGATCTGGGTCGCCAGGCGGATCCGCTGCGCCTCGCCGCCGGAGAGCGTCCGCGCCGTGCGCGACATCGAGAGGTAGCCGATGCCGACGTTGTCGAGGAAGGTGAGCCGTTCGGTGACCTCGCGCACGATCAGCCGCGCGATCGCGCGCTCGGTCTCGGTCATCTCCAGCTCTTCGATCCATTCTTTGGCGCGGCGCGCCGAGAGGTCGCAGTATTCGGCGATGCTGAGTCCGCCGACCCTGACCGCGAGGCTCTCCGGGCGCAGGCGGGCGCCGTGGCACTGCGGGCAGGACTGCTCGGCCATGTAGCCCTCGATCCGCTCCCGGTTGGTCTCCGAGTCGGTCTCTTCGTAGCGCCGTTGCAGGTTGTTGACGATCCCCTCGAAGCGCACCTTGTAGGAGCGCCGCCGGCCGAAGCGGTTGGTGTAGGTGACCTGGTGGCGCTCCTCGCCGGTGCCGTAGAGGAAGATGTCTTTCTCCGACTTCTTCAGCTTCGACCAGGGCTTGTCGAGGTCGACGTCGTTGGCCTCGGCGACCGAGGCGATCAGCCGCCGCCAGTAGGCGGTGATCGCCGCGGTTCCACGGCTGCAGCGCGCCCTCGCCGAGCGACAGGGTCGGGTCGGGGACGACCAGTTCGGGGTCGATCACCTTCTGGAAGCCGAGCCCGTGGCAGCGGTCGCAGGCGCCGTGCGGGGAGTTGAACGAGAAGATCCGCGGCTCCAGCTCGGGGATCGAGGTGCCGCAGTTGAGGCAGGCGAACTGCTCCGAGAAGAGCAGCTTCGGCTCGTCCGAGTCGACGAACTCGACTTCGATCAGGCCCGCGGCGATCCCGGCGGCGGCCTCGACCGACTCGGAGAGGCGGCGCCGCAGTTCCGGTTTCATCACCAGGCGGTCGACCACGATCGAGATGTCGTGTTTGAACTTTTTGTCGAGGACGATGTCCTCGTCGAGCCGGCGCAGCTCGCCGTTGATCTCGGCCCGCGAGTAGCCCTCGAGCCGCATCTGCTCGAGCAATTTCCCGTACTCGCCTTTGCGGCCGCGGACGACCGGCGCCATCACCATGAATTTCTTGCCGTCCTCGATCGTCATCAGCCGGTCGACGATCTGCTCCTGGGTCTGGCCGGTGATCTCCTCGCCGCACTCGGGGCAGAACGGATGGCCGATCCGCGCCCAGAGCAGCCGCAGGTAGTCGTAGATCTCGGTGACCGTGCCGACCGTCGAGCGCGGGTTGCGCGAGGTCGTCTTCTGGTCGATCGAGATCGCCGGCGAGAGGCCCTCGATCGAGTCGACGTCGGGCTTCTCCATCAGCCCCAGGAACTGGCGCGCGTACGAGGACAGCGACTCGACATAACGCCGCTGGCCCTCGGCGTAGATCGTGTCGAAGGCGAGGCTCGACTTGCCCGAGCCAGACAGCCCGGTGATCACGATCAGCGCGTCGCGAGGCAGCTCCAGCGAGACGTCCTTGAGGTTGTGCTCCCGGGCTCCCGAGATGACGATTTTCTCTGAAGCAGGCACGAATAACGAGTCTACCCAGGCGAACAGATGTTCCCCCTCCCTTTGCCCCACCCCAACGAGCTCCGCCCCTCCCTACGTCCCCAAAGCCCCGCGCTTTGCGGCGATTTCGTCAAGGGACCGGCCGCCGCGGAGGGAGAACCCGGAGCGCGTTCGCACTTACCCCGAACATGTACGGAGAACTGCGAACGCACGAGGGGTTGGCGCAGCTCGCGGGGCGGCAATACGGCGTCGTGACGCGCGCCCAGCTCGCCGCGCTGGGCTACTCAGACGAAATGATCGACCACGCAGTCCGCGTGGGCAGACTCTTCCCGTGGCATCGGAGCGTCTTCGCCGTCGGGCACGAGTCGCCGAATCGACACGCCCTCTGCATGGCGGCGGCCCTCTTCCGTGGCGACGGCGCATTGATCAGCTTCCAGTCGGCCGTCTGGCTGTGGGGCCTCGAGCGAACGCTGGAGATCCCGGTCAACGTCAGCGTTCGCTGGCGCGGCCATAGCCAGAGCGCGATCGGACTCCATCACTGCCCGGCTCTGCGCGACGAGGACGCCGCCGTCACCGAGGGCCTACCGGTCACGGCGATCCCTCGCACGCTCCTCGACTACGCCTGGACCGCCAAACCCCACCGCCTCGAACGTGCGATCGACCGGGCCGATCGACTGGATCTGCTCGATCCTCCGGCGATCGACCAGATCACCAACGAGGTCCGTGGACACCAGGGCTGCCGCCCGCTCCGGCGGGCGATGACGATCTACCGCGACAAAGGTTTCACCCGCTCCGGAGGCGAGAAGCGAATGCTGGCCGCGCTGGCCGACGCCGGAGTGCAGCGGCCGGCCGTCAACAACTTCGTCGAGGGCTACGAGCTCGACTTCTATTGGGAGGAAGAGCGGTTCGGTGTCGAACTCGACAGCTGGGAGCACCACGGTGGACGGCGATCCTTCGAGGAAGACCGGGAACGAGCAGGACGACCTCACGCTGGCCGGTATCGAGCACGATTCGAATCACGGGAACCCGGCTGAGACGGGAGCCGTGGCTGGTCGCCAAGCGCATCGCCGAGCACCTCGAGCGACGTCGCACAGAGCTTGCCAGTGTGGGCGTTCGCAGTTAGCCGTACTGGTTACGGATAAGTGCGAACGCACTCGCCTGGGGCCTTAGAGGGCGGCGGAGAGTTTGCGGCGGTAGTCGCGGGCGGTCGGGTCGGCGGGGTCGAGGTCCGCAGAGGATCCCGATGATCGCGCGGCGGATCAGGTCTCGGAGCTCGCCGGGGTCGAGGTCGCCGGCTCCGTCGCCGTTCTGCGGACGAGAGGGTGTCGAGCAGGGCGTCGAGGGCGGCGGGGCGGTCGCCTTCGTCGAGCGATGCCCACGCCTCGGGGGCGACGCCGGCCTCGGCCAGCTTCACCCGGGCGACGATGCCGGCCGCGGCGAAATCCTCGGGGAAGGCTTCGACCGCCTCCAGGGCCTCGGCCTCGGCGCCGCGCGCGAGGCGCGCCTTGGCGAGCGCCACCGCGATGTCGGCGCGCCGCGGCTCCAGTTCGGAGGCCTCGCGCAGCGACAGCTCGTCGCCGGCCGCCGAGCAGCTCGTCGGCGCGCGAGGGCGCCAGGCCGTCGAAGAACGCTTCGACCTGGGCGGGCGGCACGGCGCCGACGAATTCGTCGATGACCTCCCCGTCGCGGAATGCCTTCACCGCCGGGATCCCCTGGACGCCGAACGGGCGGCCAGCGCCTGGTTGGAGTCGACGTCGACCTTGGCCAGCAGCACCTCGCCGTCGCGCTTGGTCTCGGCCGCCTCCAGCGCCGGGCTCAGCTGCTGGCAGGGCCCGCACCAGTCGGCCCAGAAGTCGACGACGACGGGCACCTCTTTGGAGCGCTCGATGACGTCGCGCTCGAAGTCCGCTTCGGTTGCGTCGATCGGCATGGACGAAGCTTAGGGAGCGACGCTCGCCGGCCGCTAGATGGTTGATTCCACGACAGGGTGTGACCGGGGGCGCTCCCGGCCAAGCGGATCAAGGACGCAGGGTGCAGCCTTTGCCGGTGGGCAAAGGCAAACCCGAGGACGCCGAGACGCGCAGTGTGGCGGGTGCGTCATCCGGGCGTGCGGTGTCGTGGAATCAACCATCTACGCCCCCGCCGTCATCCCCTCGAGGTCGCGGCGCAGCTCGCGCAGCTCGTCGCGGATCCGCCCCGCCTCCTCGAAGCGGAGGTCGTCGGCGGCGGCCAGCATCTCCTCCTCGAGCGTGACGATCGTCTTCTCCAGCTCCTCCGGGCTGTCCCAGCGTTCGGTCCGTTTGCGGCGCCGTTTGGCGGGCGCGCGGTCTTCCATCGCCAGCAGCTCCGACATCTCGGAGATCCCCTTTCGGACCGTCGTCCGGGGTGATCCCGTGCTCCTCGTTGTAGGCGATCTGGATCGCCCGGCGGCGGTCGGTCTCGCGCATCGCCGCGCGCATCGCGTCGGTCTCCTTGTCGGCGTACATCAGCACCCGGCCGTTGACGTTTCGCGCCGCCCGCCCGATCGTCTGCACGAGGCTCGTCTCGCCGCGCAGGAAGCCCTCCTTGTCGGCATCGAGGATCGCGACCAGCGACACCTCGGGCAGGTCGAGCCCCTCGCGCAGCAGGTTGACCCCGACCAGCACGTCGTACTCCCCCAGCCGCAGGTCGCGGACGATCTGGATCCGTTCGAGCGTGTCGATCTCGGAGTGCAGGTAGCGGACCTTGACCCCGTACTCGAGCAGGTAGGCGGTCAGGTCCTCGGCCATCTTCTTGGTCAGCGTCGTGACCAGGATCCGCTCGCCCGTCTCGGCGACCTTGCGCGCCTCGTTCATCAGATCGTCGATCTGGTTGCGGGTCGCGCGCACCTCGATCGTACGGGTCGATGATCCCGGTCGGCCGCACGATCTGCTCGACCGTCCGCGACGATTCGGCTTTCTCGAACTGCCCCGGCGTCGCCGAGACCATCACCAGGCTGCTGCACCCGCTCGAGGAACTCGGCGAACTTGAGCGGCCGGTTGTCGATCGCCGAGGGCAGCCGGAAACCGAAGTCGACCAGCGTCTGCTTGCGCGAGCGGTCGCCTTCGTACATGCCGCCGATCTGCGGGATCGTCTGGTGGCTCTCGTCGACGAAGCAGATGAAGTCGTCGGGGAAGTAGTCGATCAGGGTGTGCGGCGGCGTGCCCGGTTCGCGGCCGTCGAGGATCCGCGAGTAGTTCTCGATCCCCGAGGTGAAGCCGAGCTCTTTGATCATCTCGAGGTCGTAGGAGGTGCGCTGGCGCAGCCGGTGCGCCTCCAGCTGTTTGCCTTCCTTCTCGAGTTCGGCGGTCCGCGATTCCAGTTCGGCGCGGATCTCTTCGACCGCGCGCTCGACCGTCTCGTCTTTGGTCACGTAATGGGACGCCGGCCAGACCGAGACGTGGTCGATGTCGTCGATCACCTCGCCGGTCAGCGGGTCGAAGTGCTGGATCCCCTCGATCTCGTCGCCGAAGAGGGCGATCCGGTAGGCCGTCTCGGCGTAGGACGGCATGATCTCGAGCACCTCGCCGCGCACCCGGAAGTGAGCCGCGGCCGAGCACCGAGTCGTTGCGCTGGTACTGCATCTTGACCAGCTTGCGCAGCACTTCGTCACGGTCGATCGACTTGCCGACCTGGAAGAGCTGCATTTTTTCGTTGTAGATCTGCGGCGAGCCGATCCCGTAGATGCAGGAGACCGAGGCGACGATGATCACGTCGCGGCGGGCGAACAGCGAGGCCGTGGCGGCGTGGCGCAGGCGGTCGATCTCGTCGTTGATCGAGCTGTCCTTCTCGATGTAGAGGTCCTGCGCCGGGACGTAGGCCTCGGGCTGGTAGTAGTCGTAGTAGGAGACGAAGTAGTTGACCTCGTTCTCCGGGAAGAACTCGCGGAACTCGTTGCAGAGCTGCGCGGCGAGCGTCTTGTTGTGGGCGATCACCAGCGCCGGGCGCTGGACCTCGGCGATCGTCGCCGGCCATCGTGAAGGTCTTGCCGGTGCCGGTGGCGCCGAGCAGGGTCTGGAAGCGTTCGCCTGCGCCGAGGCCTTCGGCGAGGCCCGGCGATCGCCTTCGGCTGGTCGGCGGTCGGCGATGTAGGCGGAGTTCAGCTTGAAATCAGGCACGGATCCAAGATAGCGAGCCGCGTGGAGGAGCTCGCGGCGTGAGTTCGCAGAAATCGTCGGATGGCGACGAGAACTGCGAACTCGCCGGGGGCGTGGCAGACTCCCGCGGCGATGAGACTCTCGCGTACCGCCCTCGCCGCCTTCTTCTCCTTCGCCGGGATCACTGCACTTCCTGCGGCCGCGGCCCTACGAAGCGATCGTGCCGCCGCCGTTCCCGAAAAGGGAGTCGGTGGCGATCTCCGGCGTCGCCGAGATCGCCGGCGGCCTCGCCGTCCTCCACCCCGCCACCCGCCGCGCCGGTCGCTGGTGGCTGATCGCGCTGCTGCTCGCCGATCTTCCCGGCCAACATCTGCATGGCGGTCAGCCCGGAGAAGGTCCCGGGCTGAACCTGGAGAAGATGCCGCGCTGGATGCTCTGGGCCCGCCTGCCGCTTCAGCCGCTGGCGATGCTCTGGGTCTGGCGCGCGACCGGCGACTGAGCGCCCGCCCCAGGTCGCGGCCGGCCGCCGTCCGTCGATCGGCTCGCGGGCCGTCTTCGCCCAGCTCGCCGTGCCCGCTCAGCTGGCGCGCGGTCGAGCGCACCAGCACCGGCCAGAGGAACCAGGTGTAGATCGTGTAGACCTGCCCGATCAGGAAGCCGGCCACCCAGCCGACCGGCCCCTGCTCGGCGCGCGCGGCGATGTCCCCGAGCGAGGTGCCGCCGAAGGCCAGCAGGTAGAAGAAGACCAGCTGGTAGGTCGGGCCGCCGCCCCAGAACGGCGCGGTGCCGAAGATCGCCAGGAGCAGCGCGCCGACCAGCCCGAGCCCGATGATCCCCTGCCAGAAGGGCATGAAGAGGTAGGCCATCTGCTCGATCCGCGGCGCGAAGTCGAGCGACTTCGTCCGCATCACCTCGCGCCACAGCGCAGATCGCCTGCAGGTTGCCCTGCGACCAGCGGGTGCGCTGGCGGAACAGCGGGCGCGCCTTCGAGAGCCCCTGCTGCTCGACCACCGCGCGCAGGTCCTGCCGCCCCTCCCACCCCGCCGCGATCAGCCGCAGCCCGAGGTCCTGGTCCTCGGTCAGCTTGTCGCGCCACGGCCCCTCCTCGTCGGCGACCGCGTCGAGCGCGCTCAGCCGGTTGAACTGGCCGTTGCCGCCCATTCCCGCCGTCCCCCAGTGGTTGCGCCCCGCCTGGAAGAGGTGCCCGTAGACGCCGAACTCGACGTCCTGCAGCCAGACCAGCGGCGTGCCGCCGGTTGTACATCCGGACCAGCGCCTGCACGCCGCCGACCTTGGGATCGGCGAAGTGGCCGGAGGCGCAGTGCGGCGCCTCGGCGTCGAGGCGTCCGTCGGCGTCGACGATGACGACGATCGTCCGGTCGCGGTCGGCGTAGTCGCGCAGCGCCCGGTAGGCGTAGTTCAGCCCCGCCGCCTTGCCCTTCTGCGCGTCGGGCTTGTCGCGGCGCAGGACGAAGAGGTCGGGGTGGTCGATCGCGGCGAGGATCTGCGGCGTGCGGTCGTCGGAGGCGTCGTCGATGACGACGATCCGCTTGCGCGCCACCGGCAGCGCGAGCAGCCGCTCGACCGAGTCGGCGATCACCACCTCCTCGTTCATCGCCGGGACGAGGAAGACCCAGGTGAAGGCGTCGGCGCCCGCCGGGGGCGGCTCGGGCGGCGCGACGATCGCGCTGTGGCCGCGGACGAAGAGCAGCAGCGTCCAGCCGAACATCGCGACGACGACGACCAGGCAGACGGTGAAGAGGATGACCCAGGGCAGGGCCAGCCCTTCGAAGGGCCAGGCGGGTCGTCGCCATCGCCAGGCCGGGCACGCCGGGCACGACTTACCCGTCAGCCGAGCGACTCGGCCGCCGACCGCGGCCTCCTGCTGCTCGACCAGCTCCTGTCTCGAGGTCGCCCTCGCCGATCCCGGCGCCGGGCTCGGCGACCGCCGCCTCGTCGATCGCGGCGCGCAGCTGCCTCGACCCCGACCCCGCGCCCGGAGCGCATCCCGGCGGCGACCGCCACCGCGGCGCGGCTGTAGCCGGTGCCGAACTGGGTCGGCGGATCGGTCCCGAGCAGAAGGTGCTCGAGCGCAGGCGACGATCCGCTCGGCCGCGTGCCCGTCGCCGTAGGGGTTCTCGGCTTCGGCCATCTCGCGGTAGGCGACGTCGATCTTCGAGCAGCCGGTTGCGCCTCGTCGAAGATCACCTGCGGGTCGGTGCCGACCAGGCGCAGGGTGCCGGCGGCGAGGCCCTCGGTGCGCTCGGTCGTCTCCCGCGTCACCAGGACCGGCTTGCCGAGCGACGGGGCCTCTTCCTGGATCCCGCCGGAGTCGGTGATGACGATGCGACGAGCGGCCGAGCAGGCGGGCGAAGGTCGCGTAGCCGAGCGGCTCGGTGAGCAGCACGTTGTCGAGCCCCTGGAGGCGCTCGGTCAGCACCTCGCGCACGCGCGGGTTCGGGTGGACCGGGAGGACGAAGCCGATCTCGGGATGGCGGTCGGCGAGACGGGCGACCCCCTCGGCGATGCCGCGCAGGCCGTCGCCCCAGTTCTCGCGCCGGTGGGCGGTGATGACGACGACGCGGCGGTCGGAGTCGCAGAGCGCCTGCAGCTCGGGGTTGGCGAAGCGGACGTCCATCGCCGAGGACCACTGCAGCGCGTCGATGCCGGTGTTGCCGGTGACGAAGACCTGCTCGACCGGGATGTTCTCGCGGACCAGATTCTCGAGGTTCTCCGAGGTCGGGGCGAAGTGCATCGCGGCGATCGTCGAGATCACCTGCCGGTTCAGCTCCTCCGGGAACGGGGTCAGGTTGCTGCCGCCGGTGCGCAGGCCGGCCTCGACGTGCATCACCGGGATCCGCAGGTGGAAGGCGGAGAGCGCCGCCGCCATCGCCGAGCTGGTGTCGCCGTGGACGAGCACCATCGCCGGGTGGCGGCCGGCGAGCACGTCCTCGCGGGTCGGCATGCACGTCGGGATCGATGTCGAAGCGCTCGACGCAGAAGTCTTCGAAGCGGCTGCATCACCGAGGCGACGCGCTCGTTCAGCGCGGCGCGCCGCGAGCCCGCCCAGAGGGTGACGTCGGGCTTGATGTCGGCGAGCTCGAAGATGTACTCGACCAGGCGGTTGTGCTGGCCGGTCGAGACGACGATCGGGTTGTAGTTCTCGCTCTCGCGCAGGGCGAGGATCAGCGAGACGAGCTTGATCGCCTCGGGGCGCGTGCCGACGACGATCGGGACCTGCAGCTTGGCCTTGGCCATGCGTCAGGTATCGGGTCCTGGCACCGATTCCTTGAGTCCGGAAGCCGCTGTCAGGGCAGCAGTTCTTCGAGCAGCCCGCCGATCCCGCCGAGGAAGCTTTCGCCGTTGCAGCGAGCTTTTTCGCGTCCTGGATCAGTTCGATCCCCTCTTCGAGCGGGATGTGTTCGACCGTGGCGCGCAGCGGCGCGGCGATGATCGCGGGCTCAGTTCGCCGTGTTCTTCGGCGTCGTCGACGGCGCGCACGAGCCCGGCGCGGATCGCCTTGGCGAGCTTTTCGTCGTGATGTGGAAGCGCTTGGCGAAGCGTTCGCGGTTCTGCTTCGTGGCGAGGGCGCGGGCGAGCCGCTCGCGGGTGACGCCGAGCCGGCAGGCGGCGCCGTCGAGCGCCGAGAGCGTGAACTGCTCGGCCAGCCCTTCGAGGCCGCCGCTGGTTTCGTGCCAGGGGCGCGGTTCGCAGGGGTTGCGGGCTCTTCTCCGGGGTGTAGGAGGCGCCGCCCGCGGCGACGTAGATCCCGACCAGCGCCAGCGAGACGACCAGCGCGCCGACGACGAGGATCGCGCGGGCCGCTGGCCTCACAGGTCGAGCCTCCGCGCCAGGCCGATCGGCAGCAGCGCCAGCAGGCCGATCAGGGCGGCGATCGCGAACGAGGGGCTGAAGGCGTGGGTGGCGCCGCGGTCGAGCTGGTCCTGCAGTTCGGAGCGCAGCTCGACCACTTCGGCGCGTTCGCCTTCGTCTTCGGGGAGCGGGTCGAAGACGTGGCCGAGGTTCGGCACCTTGCCGTCCTCGGCTTCGAGGTGTTCGGAGATCTTCTTCGCCAGGCCGAGCTTCAGCAGCGGGCGGATCGGCGAGTCGAGGATCACCGCGGTGCCGGCGTTGATCGCGTCCTTCTGCTGGACGGCGATGTCGTGGGTGAAGACCGGGGTCAGCGCGAGCAGGCCGATGACGACCCCGGCGTGGCGGGCGGAGATCGTCCAGCCGCCGTGGATCGCCTGCGGGGCGCGGCCGGAGAGCGCGGTCTCGGTGAGCGCCGAGAGGACCAGCGAGAGCCCGACCCCGATCAGCGCCTGCGGCGGCAGGGTCAGCGCGACCTCGGCCTTCGGCAGCAGCGCGAGGCCGCCGAGCCCGCCGGCCAGGAGGAGCGCCCCGGCGGCGGCGCGGGCGCGGGCGTCCGGCGACCCAGCCGCCGAGCCGCGAGCCGAGCGACCGCCGCCAGCGGCATCATCGAGACGACGATCGCGGCGCCGATCGGGCTGAGGCGCCAGCCTTCGATCAGCAGCAGGACGAGGAGGAAGAGCGCCGCCGCGATCGAGGCCGAGACCATCGCCAGCGCCACGTTCGCCCACAGGTGCGGCCTGCCGGTGCGGGCTGCACCTCGCGCTCGATCACCCGGGTCGACATCTCGTGGCGGGCGACGGTGAGGATCGGCACCGCGGCGGCGAGCGCGATCGGCACCTGGAGCAGGAAGATCGACTGCCAGGAGACGAGCTGGGTGAGGATGCCGCCGAGCGCCGGGCCGAGCGCGGCGCCGGTCGCCCCGGCGGTCGCCCAGACCGCGGTCGCGCGGCGCTCCGAGCCGACCGTCGCGGGCAGCAGCTCGAGCGCCGCGGTCACCGCCAGCGCGCCGCCGAGCGCCTGCACCGAGCGGGCGATCGATCAGGGTCGCGAGGTTGTCGGAGAGCCCGCAGGCGAGCCCCGCGCCGGCGAAGATCGCGAGCCCGACCGCGGCCGCCCGCCCCGGCCCGACCCGCCGCGCCACCATCGCCGCCGGCACCGCGGCGAGCGCCATCACCAGGTTGAAGGAGACGAGGACCCAGGTGACCCCGAAGACCGAGGTGTCGAGGTCCCGGTAGATGTCCGGGAGGGCGAGGACGACGATCGAGGAGTCGGCGAGGACGAGCGCCGACCGCGAGGGCCAGCGCCCAGACCCGCGGATTCGGCCTCCCCCTATCCATAGCCCAGCTCCGAACCGTACTTTTCGCGGTACTCCTTCTGGCGTTCGAGCACCAGTTCGACGTAGGCGCGGGTTTCCGGGATAGGTGATGTCGTCGACCGTCAGCTCGGCGCCGCCCCACTTTTCGACCGGTCCCGGGCCGGCGTTGTAGGAGGCGAGCGCCGCGACCACGTTGCCTTCGTAGCGTTCGATCCGTTCGGCGAGCAGGTAGGTCCCGTACTTGATGTTGATTTCGGGATTGGAGAGGTCGCTGGTGTGGAAGTTGGTGGCGCCGCTATGGCGGGCGATGTCCTTCGCCGCTTCCGGGGTGATCTGCATCAGGCCGCGGGCGCCGGCGCTCGATTCGGCGTCGGAGAACTTCGACTCGGTGTCGATCACCGCCGCGATCAGGGCCGCGTCGACGCCCTTTTCGCTGCGCCTGCTGGCGGATGATGTCCTCGTGCTGGAGCGGCAGGGTGAACTCGTTGATCGCCTTGTCGAAGGTGCCGTTGGACGACGCAGGACCCCGGCCGACGACGCCGATCACGACGGCGATGCCGCCCCAGATCGGCCAGCGACGACGGCGCGGTCGGCGCCTGAGCCCTCCCGCTCATTCCCGCAGCTTCGCGAGCAGCGCGGACAGGGCCGCCTCGAGGTCGGCGACCGAGCCGTCGTTGACGATCACGTGGTCGGCCCGCTCGGCCTTCTCCTCCTGGGTCAGCTGGCGCGCCTCGCGGGCGTCGACGAGGGCGTGGCCGCGGGAGGCGGCGCGCTCGCGGCGGACGTCCTCGGCGGCGACGATCGAGACGGTCGTGTCGAAGACCTTCTCGCGGCCGCCCTCGAAGAGCAGCGGCACCTCGATCACGGCGACCTTCGGTGTCGGCGGGCAGGCCGGCGATCCAGGCGGCGGTCTCGGCGCCGACCAGCGGGTGGATACGCGACTCGAGCCAGGTCAGCTCCTCGGGGTCGGCGAAGACGATCCGCCGATCTTGCCGCGGTCGGTCGGGGCGCCGGGCGGCGCGACCTCGGGCCCCCAGCGCTCGACCAGCTCGCCGCGCAGCGGCTCGCCTTCGAGCAGGTCGTGGACGACCGCGTCGCTGGAGAGCGTCGCCGCGCCCAGTCGGCCGAAGGCGGCCAGCGCCTCCGACTTGCCCGCGGCGATGCCGCCGGTCAGTCCGATCGTCAGCGGCGGCGCCACACGGCCCGCCGCTCAGCCCTGCTCGGACTCGCTGCTGTCGCTGTCGCCGGAGGACGCCTCGTCGGTGTCGTCCGGGGAATCGGGACGGTCGGCGACCGATTCGCCCTCGTGCGCCTCGCTGCCCTCGCCCTCGCCACCGTTCTCAGAACCCGCGTCGGACTCGGTCGACTCGGCGACGGGAGCCTCGGCTGGGGCCTCGGGCTCGGCGGCGGATGCCTCGGGCGTGGCCGGGGCCTCGGGCTCGGCGGCCGGGGCCTCGACCGCAGCGGCGGGAGCGTCAGTCTCATGGCCTCGGGCGCGGGCGCCTCGGCCTCGACCGCGGCGGCAGCCTCGGCCTCCGGCGGCACCTCGGCGGCGACGGTCTCGGCCTCGACCGAAGGCGACTCGACTTCCTGGTCCTCGACCGCGGAGTCCTCGGCGAGGTCGATCGCGGCCTCTTCGGCACCGCCATCGGCGCGACCTCGGCGTCGGTCGGCGGCGTTGGCGGCGGCGATCTGCGCGCTGAGGTCCTGCATCGGCATGTTCTGGCCCTCGACCCGCTTGATCGAGAGCGAGAGGCGGCGCCGGTCTTCGTCGATCTCGAGGATCTTGACGTTCAGTTTGGCGCCCGGCTCGACCACTTCGGAGGGGTTCTCGACGTGGTGGTCGGCGAGCTCGGAGATGTGGACCAGGCCCTCGACGCCGGGCAGGATTTCGACGAAGGCGCCGAAGGCGACGACCTTGGTGACCGTGCCCTCGAGCACGTCGCCGGGCCGGTGGGTGCTGATCACCCGCTGCCATGGGTCCTCCTGGGTCTGCTTCAGACCGAGGCTGATGCGCTGGCGGTCGCGGTCGATGTCGAGGACTTTGATCCGCACCGTGTCGCCGATCGCCACCACTTCGCTCGGGTGGTTGACGTGGCTCCAGGAAAGCTCGGAGATGTGGATGAGGCCGTCGATCCCGTCGAGGTCGACGAACGCGCCGAAGTCGACGATGTTGGAGATCTTGCCTTCGACGACCTGGCCCGGCTCGAGGCGGCCGAGGATCTGCTCGCGGACCTCCTTGCGCTCCTCCTCCAGCACCGCGCGGCGCGAGAGGACGACGTTGTTGCGGGAGCGGTTCAGCTCGATGACTTTGCACTCGAGCGTCTGGCCCATGAACTCGTCAAGGTTGTGGACGCGGCGGATGTCGACCAGCGAGGCGGGCAGGAAGCCGCGCACCCCGAGGTCGAGGATGAGGCCGCCCTTGACGACCTCGATGACGCTGCCTTCGACCGGTTCGCCGGAGTCGGCGGCGACCTCGATGCGGCGCCAGGCTTTCTCGAAGCGGGCGCGCTTCTTGGAGAGGATCAGGCGGCCCTCGGCGTCCTCCTTGGTGAGGACCAGCGCGTCGACCTCCTCGCCGAGCTCGACCTCTTCCGCCGGGTTGACCGACTTGCGGATCGAGAGCTCGTTGCTCGGGATGACACCCTCGGCCTTGTAGCCGATGTCGACCAGGACCTCGTCTTTGTCGATCCGGACGACTTTGCCGTTGACGACGTCGCCCTCGTCGAAGGACACCATCGTCGCCGCGTAATTGGGGACGATCTTTGCCGTCGATGTTCAGAAGGAGTCCGCCAGCTGCCCTCGACGGGCGTGGCGCTGGGCGCAGGGGTCAGGGTCTCGGTCGCAGCCATCGGGTTCGGGCATTGTGGCAGAAAGTCGACGCGTCGGGAGCCGCGCCCCGCCGATACCCTGCCGCAGCGATGCCTACCCGAGCGACCAAACGAGGCGACGAGCGGACCTCGCTCGAAGGGTCACACGACGTACTGATCTGCGGTGCGAGCTTCGCCGGGCTGACGGTCGCGCGGGAGCTGGCCGGGTCCGGCGCCGACGTGCTGATCGTCGACCGCTACGAGATCGGCGAGCGCCAGACCTCCGCCTGCGGCATCCCCACCCGGTGGCTGGAACAGCTCGGGCTGATGGGGGCCGAGCGCCAGCGCTTCGACTCGCTCGTGATCCACACGCCGCACGGCGACTCGCGCTACCGGCTGCCCTGGACCTTCTCCACCTTCGACTACCGGCAGCTCTGCGCGCTGCTCTGGGAGGACTGCGACGCGCGCTTCGAGACCGCCAAGGTCGAGGGGCTGGCCAGCGGCGCGGCGAACGGCTCCGACGCGATCGCGGTCGAGACCGACCGCGGCGTCGATCTCCGCGCCGCTCGTCGTCGACGCGCTCGGCTGGCGCCGGGTGCTGGCCGGCCCGGCGGGCTACCAGCCGCCCGACGCGCCGCTCTCGCGCGGGCTCGAGGTGCACCCGCAGGGCGGCGCCGAGGACCTCGAGATCTGGATCGACCGCCGCTACGTCCCGGCCGGCTACGGCTGGAGCTTCCCGGCCGGCGAGGAGACGCGGATCGGGGTCGGCTCCTTCGACCCCAAGTTCCACGTGCGCGAGACGACCGAGCTGCTGGCCGAGGACCTGGAGCGCGACCGGGTCCGCTACCAGGGCAACTGGATCCCCCACAAGCTGCGCCAGGCGACCGGGCGCGGGGTCTTCTTCGCCGGCGACTCGGCCGGGCACTGCCTGCCGCTGACCGCCGAGGGGATCCGCACCGCCCTCTACTTCGGGATGGCGCTGGGACGGGAGCTGCGCGGGGTCGTCGAGGGGCGCCAGAGCCGCGAGGAAGCGGCGCCCAGCTACGCCGCGTTCAACGACTCGCACGAGGTGAAGTTCAAGTGGATGCTGCGGGTGCAGAAGATCGTGCCGCGGATCCCGCCGCGGCTGCTCGGGCCGCTGATCCGGCTGTTCGGCGTGAAGCGCCTTCGTCGACTGGTCCTTCGACCACTACCTGGCAGATCGCCCCGCCGGAGTTCGCCGCACGGCGGCACTCCGGAGCCGAGCCAGGCCCGAGGTCGCCGACCGCCGCCTGACGCCTACTTGGCGTTCAGCCAGTCGGTGCCGACGCCGGCGTCGACCTCGAGCGGCGGATCGAGCTGGTAGGCGAGGATCATCTCCCGCTCGCACCAGCTCGAGCGCCGCGTCCATCTCCTCCGGCGGCCCCTCGAAGAGGAGCTCGTCGTGGATCTGGAGGACGAGGCGGGTCTCCATCCGCTCCTCGCGCAGCCGCGCCCAGCAGCGCACCATCGCCACCTTGATGATGTCGGCGGCGGTCCCCTGGATCACCGTGTTGACGGCGAGGCGCTCGCCGAGTCGGCGCGTGTTGGGGTTGCCGGAGCGCAGCTCGGGGATCGGCCGGCGGCGTCCCATCAGGGTCGTCACGTAGCCCTCCTCCTGGGCCCGCTCGATCGACCTCTTCGCGGAAGCGGCGCACGGCCGGGAAGCGCTCCAGGTAGCGGGCGACGAATTCCTCGCCCTCCTTGCGCGGGATGTTGAGGCGGTCGGCGAGGCCGAAGCCGGTCAGCCCGTAGACGATCCCGAAGTTGACCATTTTCGCTTTCGAGCGCTGGCCGACGTCGACCTCGTCGGGGGGGATCTCGAAGACCTCGGCGGCGGTCGCCGAGTGGACGTCCTCGCCGGCGTGGAAGACGTCCTTCAGCACCTGCTCGTCGGCGACGTGGGCGAGGACGCGGAGCTCCACCTGGCTGTAGTCGGCGGAGAGCAGGCGGGCGCCCTCCTCGGCGACGAAGCAGGCGCGCACCGGCCGGCCGAGGTCGGTGCGGATCGGGATGTTCTGCAGGTTCGGGTTGGTGCTGGAGAGGCGGCCGGTGGTCGTCGCCGCCTGGTTGAAGGTGGTGTGGACGCGGCCGGTCTGCGGGGTCGATCAGGTCGGGCAGCGAGTCGAGGTAGGTGTTCTTCAGCTTGGTCAGCTCGCGCCAGGACTCGATCTTCTCGACGATCGGGTGCTCGTCGCGGATCTGGGCGAGGACGCGGGCGTCGGTCGAGAAGCCGGTTTTGCCGCGGCGTTTGCGGGTCAGCTCGAGTTTCTCGAAGAGGATGCGGCCGACCTGCTGCGGCGAGCCGATCGTGAACTCCTCGCTCGGCCAGCTCGTAGATGTCCTTTTCCAGCTGGTCGATCCGCTCGCCGAAGCCGGCGCCGACCTCGGCGAGGCGCTCGGCGTCGAGCTTCAGCCCCTCGCGTTCCATCGCCGCGAGGACGCCGATCAGCGGCAGCTCGACCTCGCGCATCAGCGGCTCCAGGCCGAGCGCCGATGATCCGCGGCAGCTGGTCCTCGGCGAGGGCGGCGACGAGGCGCGCCTCCTCGGCCGGGTCGAGCCCCGCCTCGACCTCCTCGCCGAGCGACAGCTGGCCGTCGTCCTCGTCTTCGCCGTTCTGCCGGCGTGCGGCGCCCGCGGCGATGCCGATCCCGGCGTCGGCGGCGAGCTCGGTCAGCTCGTAGGTGCGGCGCTGCGGCTCGATCAGGTAGGCGGCGAGCATCGTGTCGTGCTCGAGGCCCAGCTCGACCCCCTCGCGGGCGGCGGCGGCGAGCAGCCCGTGGCGGCCGCCGCCGAGCGACTTCAGGTCGTGGCCGGCGAGCGGCTTGTCGGCGAGGGCGACGGCGAGCTCGTCGTGGGAGTTCGTGCCGGTGAGGATGCGCTCGCCTTCGGCGGCCGCCCAGCGGTCGCCGTCGAGCGCGAGCGCGATCCGCGGCGCGTCGCCGATGTCGGCGGGGGTCCCCTCCACGGTCTCGATCTCGAGCTCGGTCTCGACCTTGCGGCCGGGGACCGCGTCGCCCTCGGGCAGCGCCTCTTCGAGGCGATCGAGCACGGCGCGGAGCTCGAACTCGCGCATGAAGTCCCGCAGCGCGCCGCGGTCGGGCTCCGACTCCAGCGCGCGCGGCGAGGTCCACCCCGGTCTCGATGTCGTACTGCAGCGTCGCCAGCTCGCGCGACATCCGCGCGTCGTCGGCGTGGTTCGTGAGGTTTTCCTTGCGTTTGGCGCCGGAGATCTCGTCGACGCTTTCCAGCACCTTGTCGAGCGAGCCGAATTTCTGCAGCAGCTGGGTGGCGGTTTTCTCGCCGATCCCGGGGACGCCGGGGATGTTGTCGGAGGTGTCGCCGCGCAGGCCCATCAGGTCGGTGATCAGCGTCCGGCGGCACGCCGTAGCGCTCTTCGACCGCGGCGACGTCGTAGATCTTCGTCTCGGTGATCCCGCGCGAGGTGCTCATCACCCGGATCCCCTCGCCGACCAGCTGGTAGGCGTCGCGGTCGCCGGTCACCACCATCACCTCGATCCCCTGCTCGCGCGCCTGGCTTGGCGAGCGAGGCGATCACGTCGTCGGCCTCGAACCCTTCGACCTTGACGTTGGTGTAGCCGAAGGCCTCGACCAGCGGCATCAGGTGCGGCCACTGCTCGCGGAGCAGGTCGGGGCGCGGTTTGCGCTGGGCCTTGTAGAGGTCGTAGGTCTTCTCGCGGCCGCTCCAGCCGGCGTCCCAGGCGACGATCACCCCCTGCGGGTGGTGCTCGTCGATGATTTTCACCAGCATCGAGGCGAGCCCGAAGATCGCGTTGGTCGGCCGCCCGTCGCTGGTCCCGATCGACTCGGGCAGGGCGAAGAAGGCGCGGTAGGCGAGGCTGTTGCCGTCGATCAGGAAGAGCTCGGGCGCGTCGGCCATCGGCCGCACTCTACGAGGCGAGGCCGAGCGCTTCCCGCAGGTCGGCGGCGACCGCATCGGGAGCGGCTTCGAGCTGGTCGCCGGTGTAGCGGCGGGTGGTGATCCCGTGGCGCGCGCAGCGCGAGGTCGCGGTCGTGATCGTCCTCGAAGGCGACCGAGCCGCGGTGGTAGTCCCAGCTGTCGGTCTCGACCGCGACGCGGTGCTCCGGCCAGAAGAAGTCGACGCGGTGGCCGTGCGACGCGGACGGTTGACGAGCGGACGCGGCAGGTCGTGGTCGCTCGCAGAAGGCCGAGGAAGAGCAGCTCGAGGTCGGAGCGCGAGCGGCTTGACGAGGCCGAGGTGCGGCACGCGGTGCCCGGCGAGCTCCGCCTGACGGAGCGCGCGGCGGAAGAGGTAGGGCTCGACCGCAGCCGCGGATGTCTTCGATCGTCCGGGCGGGCGTGGTGACCGCGATGCCGTGGCGGCGGGTGATGTCGGACGGGGTGAGGGTGCGGGAGCGGTGGATCGCGAGTCCCGGCCGCGGCTTTCGATCGAACAGCGGCAGGCGACGGTGACGTGGATCGGGCCTCGGATCGGCCGCAGGAACCCCCAGAGCGCCGCGGCGCTCGTCTGGCTCAGCAGCTGCGCCCGTCGCCCGCCGCGAGCACCGCCGCCAGCCACCGTCCCCGCCACGAGAGGCTTCGATGCCCCACCGCATAGACGCCTCGGTGCAGCCGATGCAATCGTCCCCGCTGCGACACGCCGCCGCACCGCCGCCTCGTCGAGTCCCTCCGCTTCGAGTTGCGCGCCAGTCACCACTCCGTGCTGCCGTCCCGCGATCGCCGCCACTTGAGGGTCGGCCGTGGAGCGTTTCCGTCGCATAGCGACGGTAAGGCGCCACGCCCCCGTCTTCTCTACCCCTCTACCTGCCCGACATCGGGAATCTGATTCGATTGCGGCCATGCCGGTCAGCGCCCAATACAGCGTCACCATCCGAGTCGAGCTCGACGCGCGCCAGGAGCCGCTCGGGAAACTGACCGCGGCGATCGCCGAGGCGGGCGGCCAACTGCAGGGCGTCGACCTCGTGCCGGGCGCCGGGCCGGAGGGCAAACGGGTCCGCGAGTTCACGATCGACGCCTCCGACCGCGACCACTGGGAGCGGATCCTCCGGGCGATCGGATCGACCCGTGGCGCCCGCGTCCTCGACTACGTCGACCGCACGATGCAGATGCACCGCGGCGGCAAGATCGACATGCACAACAAGTACCCGGTGAAGACGCGCGACGACCTCTCGATGGCCTACACGCCGGGCGTCGCCCGCGTCTGCATGGACATCCACGCCGACCGCAGCAAAGCCTTCGAGTACACGATCAAGAAAAACACCGTGGCGGTCGTCTCCGACGGCTCGGCGGTGCTCGGGCTCGGCAACATCGGCCCCGAGGCGGCGATGCCGGTGATGGAGGGCAAGTGCATGCTCTTCAAAGAGTTCGCCGGCGTCGACGCCTTCCCGATCTGCCTCGACACCCAGGACGCCGACGAGATCGTCCGCGCGGTCGAACTGATGGCGCCGACCTTCGGCGGGGTCAACCTCGAGGACATCTCCGCCCCGCGCTGCTTCGAGATCGAGGACCGGCTGAAGGCGAAGCTCGACATCCCGATCTTCCACGACGACCAGCACGGCACCGCGGTGGTGACGATGGCGGCGCTCTTCAACGCGCTGAAGATCGTCGACAAGCCGATCGAGGACCTCCGCGTCCTCGTCGTCGGGCTCGGCGCGGCGGGCGTCGCGGTGACGAAAATGATGCTCGAGGCGGGGATCACCCAGATCATCGGCGCCGACCGCCAGGGCGCCCTCTCGACCGAGCGCGCCGACTACGCTCTCCGGCGAGATGAACTCGACCAAGCGCTGGTACGCGGAGAATCTCCAACCCCGAACACATCCACGGGCAGCCCGACGACGTAATCGACGGCATGGACCTCTTCGTCGGCCTCTCCGGCCCCGGGATCATCCAGGCGGACTCGCTGGCGAAGATGAACGACGACGCGATCGTCTTCGCGATGGCCAACCCGACGCCCGAGGTGATGCCCGAGGACGCCGCCCCGCACGTGCGGATCATGGCCACCGGGCCGCTCCGACTACCCGAACCAGATCAACAACGTGCTCGCCTTCCCCGGCATCTTCCGCGGCGCCCTCGACGCGGGCGCGCCGCAGATCACCGAGGCGATGAAGCTCGCCGCCGCCAAGGGCATCGCCGCGACGGTCGCCGAGGACGACCTCGCCGAGGACTACATCATCCCCAGCGTCTTCAACCGCGAAGTCGCCCCGAAGGTCGCCGAAGCGGTGGTCGAGGAGGCCAAGCGCGACGGCATCGCCCGGCTGCAACGAGGAGACCGGGACCTTCGCCACCGGTCGAGGCGACCTGATGCGGGTCCTCGTCACGGGAGCAAGCGGCCGGATCGGCAAGGCGCTCTGCGACGAGCTGCTGGAGCGCGGCGACGAGGTCGTCGGCCTCACCCGCAGCCCGGACAAGGCGCGCGCGGCGCAGCCGCAGATCACCTGGCACGCCTGGGAGCCGACCCTCGAACGGCCCGACCGCCGCCGCCTTCGAGGGCGTCGACGGGGTCGTCAACCTGGTCGGCGAGAAGATCAACCAGCGCTGGACCGACGCGGCGAAGCAGAAGATCATGGACTCGCGCAAGGTCGCCACCCACAACCTGGTCGGCGCGATCGAGGGCCTGGCGACGAAGCCGAAGGTGCTGGTCAGCCAGTCGGCGGTCGGCTACTACGGCAACCGCGGCGACGAGACCCTCGACGAGGCGAGCGCGCCCGGCGACGAGCTTCGACGCCGAAGTCTGCGTCGAGTGGGAGAAGGCCGCGCACGAGGTCGAGGCGGCCGGCGTGCGGCTGGTGATCGTCCGCACCGGCCAGGTGATGGAGACCGGCGGCGGCATCCTCGGCGAGCTCCTCCTCCCCTTCAAGCTCGGCCTCGGCGGCCCGCTCGCGGGCGGCAGGCAGTGGGTGCCCTGGATCCACCTCTCCGACGAGGTCGGGATCCTGGCCTGGGCGCTCGACACCGACGCGCGTCGAGCGGCGTCGTCAACGGCGCCGCGCCGAACCCGGTCACCAACAAGGAGTGGTCGAAGGCCCTGGGCAGGGCCCTCCACCGCCCCGCGGTGCTGCCGATCCCGGGCGTCGCGGTCGAGGTCAAATTCGGCAGCGAGTTCGGCAAGGTCGCCCAGGGCGGGCAGCGGGCGCTGCCGAAACGCACCGAGGAGCTCGGCTACGCCTTCAAGTTCCCGGAGATCGACGGGGCGCTGCGCGACCTCGTCGGGTAGCGCGGGGCGCTAAGACGGTTCCAGGGCTTCGCGAACCGATTCGCGGACGCCGGAGGAACCGGCGCCTTCGACGGCTTCGATGATGCGCTTCATGCCTTTGCTGCCCGAGGACGAGGCGACCAGCGGGATGCCGGCGGATTCGAGGATCGCGCGGGTGAACTTCGTTGCCCGGGCCGGGCGATTCGAGCGTCGCGACGGCGCTGGTGTCCTCGGTGGCGCGGCGCGAGTTGGCCCCGGCGCGTCGCGAGGTCGACCCCTCCCCCGGCCCGTTCACTCGGCGCCAAGCAGCGGGCCGCGACGCTGGAAGTTCCCGGCCGTCGCCCCGTGCGACGCCAGCTCCGCCTTCGCCGCCGCACAGAGCGGCGCCGCGACATAGACGCTCACCGTCGCCCCCGAAGCATCGCCGCCCCCACACCGCCGACGCCCACCGCGCGAGCGCCTGGAGACCCCCCGCGATACCAGAAGCACCGCCACGGCGTCCCCCGGCGCTGGCCGCTCAGCCAAAGAAGACTTCGGACTCAGCGTAGAGCGACGTCGGGCACCGTCTTCAGCTCGGCGGTCGCCTCGGTCAGCTCGACCAGCTTGATGTCGGTGCCGCGCAGCGCCGCCATCGTCCCCCAGCGCCCTTGCGTCGACGGCGTCGATCGCGTGCAGCCCGAAGCGGGTCGCCAGCACCCGGTCGAAGGCGGTCGGGGTGCCGCCGCGCTGGACGTGGCCGAGCACCGTCGCCCGCGTCTCTTTGCCGGTGCGCCGCTCGATCTCGCCCTCCAGCCAGTGGCCGACCCCGCCCAGCCGGGCGTGGCCGAAGGCGTCGGTCTTGGCGTCGTCGTCGGCTGGGCATGCCGCCGACCGGGCGGGCCCCCTCGGCGACGACGATGATCGGCGCGAAGTGGCTGGCGAAGCGGCGGCCGACCAGTTCGCAGACCGCGTCGATGTCGAACTCGCGCTCCGGGATCAGGATCGCGTTGGCGCCGCCGGCGAGCCCGGCGTGGACGGCGATCCAGCCCGCGTGCCGCCCCATCACCTCGGCGATCAGCACCCGGTGGTGGCTGTCGGCGGTGGTGTGCAGGCGGTCGATCGCCTCCATCGCGATGTTGATCGCGGTGTCGAAGCCGAAGGTGTAGTCGGTGGCCGAGAGGTCGTTGTCGATCGTCTTCGGCACGCCGACGACGTTCAGGCCGTGCTCGCTGTGGAGGCGCGAGGCGGCGCCGAGCGTGTCCTCGCCGCCGATCGCGATCAGCCCGTCGACCGCGGCCGCCTCGAGGTTGGCGGCGATCCGGTCCGGCCCGTCGTCGAGGGCGAACGGGTTGGTCCGCGAGGAGCCGAGGATGGTGCCGCCGCGGGGCAGGATGCCGCGCACCTCGGGCACCCCGAGCGGCCGCCGGTCGTCCTCCAGCGGGCCGCGCCAGCCGTCCCGGTAGCCGACGAACTCGTGCCCCTGCACGCCGACCCCTTTGCGCACGACGGCACGGATCACCGCGTTCAATCCGGGACAGTCCCCACCTCCGGTCAGCACGCCGATCCGCATCGCGGTTAGCTTAGACAGGCATGACCGACGCCCCGGATCTCGCCGCCGTCACCGCCGCCCAGCAGCGGACCTGGTCCGAGGGCGACTTCTCGATGGTCGCCTCGATGATCAACGGGGTCGCCGAAAACCTCGCCGAAGCGCTCGAGATCCTGCCCGACGAACGCGTCCTCGACGTCGCCTGCGGCAGCGGCAACGGGGCGATCGCGGCGGCGCGGCGCTCCTGGGGCGGCGCGGTCGGCGCCGACTTCGTCCCGGCGCTGCTCGAGCGGGGGCGCGAACGGGCCGCGGCCGAGCGCCTCGACGTCGAGTTCGTCGAGGCCGACGCCCAGGACGCTCCCGTTCGAGGACGCGAGCTTCGACGTCGCGATGTCGATCTTCGGCGCGATGTTCGCGCCCGACCAGGAGCGCACCGCGGCCGAGCTGCTCCGCGTGGTCAGAGCCCGGCGGCCGGATCGGGATGGCGAACTGGACGCCGGACGGCCGCATGCGCAACTTCTTCGGCATGCTCGCCAAGCACACCGGCGGGCCGCCGCCGGGCACCGTGCCGCCGGTCCTCTGGGGCAGCGAGGAGCAGGTCCGCGAGCTGTTCGGCGACGGGATCGCCGAGCTGCGGGTCGAGCGCCGCGTCAACCGCCAGGCGTTCCGCTCCGCCGACCACTACCTCGACTTCTTCCGCACCTACTTCGGCCCGATGAAGGCCGCCTTCGAGAAAGTCGGCCCCGACGGCGCCGCGGCGCTGGAAGCCGACATCCTCGACTACCTGAACGACGTCAACGACAACGAGCGGGCGCTGGTCCTCGAACCCGACTACCTGCAGGTGGTCGCGGTCCGCGCTTAGGCGGCGGCGGACGCGTCAGGGAGGGCGCTGGGCTCGGCGCTGAGCGCCATGTTGACGATCACGCCGATCAGCATCACGCCGAAGAAGATCAGCCCGGAGACGCCACCGCCCTGGCCGAGCCAGGCGTAGATGATCGGGTGACGGCGATCGCGAGGAAGGTCCAGACGGCCATGAACATGGCGCGCATCCTATCCGGCGAGGGCGACGCGCGTCTCGGCGAGGAACCCGGCGACGGCGTCGGCGGCCTCGGCCGGGGTTGCGCCCTCGCCGGCGGCGCGGACCAGGCGGCTGCCGATGATCACCCCGTCGGCCACCCTGCCCGACCTCCGCGGCCTGCGCGGCGGTGCCGATCCCGAAGCCGACCGCGACCGGGGTCTCCCCCGCGTCGGCCTTGGTGGCGGCGACCAGCTCGGCGAGCTCGGCCGGCATCTCGGCGCGCTCGCCGGTCGTCCCGACGGTGGAGACGACGTAGACGAAGCCCGTGCGCGACGTCGCAGATCTCGCTTGCGCCGCTGCGGCGAGGTGGTCGGGGCGACCAGCGGCACCATCGCGATCCCGGCCTCGGCGAAGGCTTCGCGAACGTCCTCGGCCTCGCCCAGCGGCAGGTCGGGGACGATCGCCCCGGCGGCGCCGGCGGCGCGCGCCAGCTCGGCGAACTCGGCCGCCGCCGCCGTGCGCCAGCACCATGTTCACGTAGACCATCAGCACCACCGGCACCTGGTCGGCGACCGCCTCGCAGGTCTCCAGCGCGGTCCGCAGCGTCGCGCCCTCGGCGAGCGCCTGGGTCGCCGCCGAGTGGATCGTGGGACCGTCGGCGAGCGGGTCCGAGAACGGCACCCCGAGCTCGATCAGATCGGCGCCGGCGTCGACGTAGGCCGCGTGCCACCGCGAGCCCCGAATCGCGGTCGGGGAACCCGGCCATCATGTACGGCATCAGGGCGGCGCGCCCTTCGTCCTTGGCCGCGGCGAAGGCGGCGCGGATCCGCTCCTCGCCGGCGATCACTCGCCGCCGGTCCTGCGAACGTACTCGGCAAGGTCCTTGTCGCCGCGGCCGGAGAGGCAGAGCACGTCGAAGCCGTCCCCCTCGCAGCGGGTTCTCCAGCAGCCAGGCGATCGCGTGGGAGCTCTCCAGCGCCGGGATGATCCCCTCCAGCCGCGCCAGCTCGCCGCAGCGCGCGCGAGCGCCCCGTCGTCGTCGACGGCGAAGTAGGAGGCGCGGCCGGTGTCGCGCAGGTAGGCGTGCTCGGGGCCCGTGCCCGGATAGTCGAGCCCGGCCGAGACCGAGTGGGCCTCGAGGATCTGGCCCTCCTCGTCGGCGATGACCGCCGAGAGCGAGCCGTGCAGCACGCCGGTCTGCCCGGCGCCGAGCGAGGCGCCGTGGCGGCCGGTCGTCGATCCCGTCGCCGCCCGCCTCGACCCCGACCAGCGCGACCTCGGCGTCGTCGACGAAGGGGGCGAAGATGCCGATCGCGTTGGAGCCGCCGCCGACGCAGGCGATCACCCGCCGCGGCAGCGCGCCCTCGGCGGCGAGCGTCTGCTCGCGCGCCTCCTCGCCGATCACCCGCTGCAGGTCGCGCACCAGCGCCGGGTAGGGCGCCGGGCCGACCGCCGAGCCGATCACGTAGTGGGTCGTCTCGACGTTGGCGACCCAGTCGCGGATCGCCGCCGAGACCGCCTCCTTCAGCGTCCGCGCGCCCGCCTCGACCGGCGCCACCTCGGCGCCCAGCAGCTTCATCCGCTCGACGTTCGGCGCCTGGCGGCGGATGTCCTCGGTGCCCATGTAGACGACGCATTCGAGGCCGAGCAGCGCGCAGGCGGTCGCCGTGGCGACGCCGTGCTGGCCCGCCCCGGTCTCGGCGATGATCCGCTGCTTGCCCATCCGCTCGGCGAGCAGGGTCTGCCCGAGCGCGTTGTTGATCTTGTGGGCGCCGGTGTGGGCGAGGTCCTCGCGCTTCAGGTAGACCCGCGAGCCGACCCGCTCGGACAGGCGATCGGCCAGGTAGAGCGGCGTCGGCCGGCCGATGAAGTCGCGCCGCAGGGCGTCCTGGCGCTCGTTGAAGCCGGGATCGTCGCGCGCCTCTTCCCAGGCCGCGGTCAGCTCGTCGAGCGCCGCGATCAGCGTCTCCGGCACGTAGCGGCCCCCGTAGGGGCCGAAGCGCTGCTCGACCGCGCTCATGCCTGGGCGATGTCGGGCTCGGCGACGTGCGGCTGCGCGTTCGCGAAGAACGCCGCCATCGCGGCGTGGTCCTTGCGGCCCGGCTCGGCCTCGACGCCGCTGGCGACGTCGACCGCGAACGGCTGGACGATCTCGACCGCCTCGGCGACGTTGTCGGGCCGCAGCCCGCCGGCCAGGATCGCCGGGACGTCGGAGCGGTGACCGCGCAGGAGCTCCCAGTCGAAGCTCTCGCCGGAGCCGCCCCAGAGGCCCTTGGCGCGGCGGTCGAAGAGGTGGAAGTCGGTGCGGTAGGCCTCGGCGCCGTGGATGTCGGCGGCGGAGGCGACGTGGATCGCCTTGATCACCTTGACCCCGGTGCGGCGCGCCACCTCGCCGCAGAAGGAGGCGCCCTCTTCGCCGTTCAGCTGCACGATCGAGAGCTGCTCGTCCTCGACCGCGCGCGCGACCTCGGGCAGGGTCGGGTTGACGAACACGCCGACGATCTCGCACTTACGGCGGAAGGCGGCGGCGATCTCGGCGGCGACGGCGGGATCGACGCTGCGCGGCGAGGCCTCGTGGTGGATCAGCCCGATCGCCCAGGCGCCGAGCCGCACCGCCTCGGCGGCGTCGTCCAGATTGGTGATCCCGCAGAACTTGACTCGCATCGGTCCAGATTACGGGAATGAAAAAACCGCCCGGGGGGCCGGACTCCCCCCGGGCGGCGGTGTGCTTCCCTCAGCCTTGCGGCGAGGCTTCTTCGACCTTCGCGGGCCTGGTGCCCAGCGTCACGGTCGCAGTCTTTTCCTTGCCGTCACGGAGCAGCTTCAGCGTGACTTCGTCGCCGGGCTTCTTGCCGTTGACGAGTTCGATGATTTCTTCCATGCCGTTGATCTTCTTGCCGTCGGCTTCGGTGACGATGTCGCCGCCGAGGATGATTTCCGCACCGTCGATCGTCGCTTTGGTGTGGCCGCCTTCGATCCCGGCCTTGGCCGACGGGCCGCCCTTTTCGACCGACTGGATCAGGACGCCTTCTTCGACCGGCAGGTTGACCGCCTTGGCCAGTTCAGGGGTGATCGTGCCGCCCTCGATGCCCGAGGTAGGCGTGTTCGACGCTGCCTTTGGTTTCGAGTTCGTGGATCACTTCCTTGGCCGTGTTGATCGGGATCGCGAAGCCGATGCCGACGTTGCCGTCGTTGCCGGAGCCGCCGGTCTCGATCTGCGAGTTGATGCCGATCACTTCGCCGGCAGAGTTGATCAACGGGCCGCCCGAGTTACCGGGGTTGATCGCCGCGTCGGTCTGGATCACGTTGTCGATCGAGAAGCCGTTGGGCGCCTGGATCTGCCGCTGCAGCGCCGAGACGATGCCGCTGGTCACGGTCCGGTCGAGCCCGAACGGGTTGCCGATCGCGACCACCGGGTCGCCGACTTCCATCTCCGAGGAATCGCCCAGCGTCAGCGGGTCGAGTTCGCTCGTCGGCGCGCTGACCTTGAGCAGCGCGAGGTCGGAGGCGGGGTCGGTGCCGACCACTTCGGCCGTGTACTCGTGATCGGAGTCGCCAAGTTTCACCGAGATCTTGCTCGCCCCTTCGATCACGTGGTTGTTGGTGAGGATGTGACCCTGGTCGTCGAGCACGATCCCCGAGCCGGTGGCGGTGCCGCCGCTCTGCGATTCGGGTTCGATGAAGGGGTTGAGGCTTTCTTCCGATTCTTCGGGTTCGAGCTGCGATTCGATGAAGGCGACCCCGTTGCCGTCGGCCTTGTAGATCTGGTCGACGGTGTTGCCGCCTTCTTCGGACTTGGAGACCACGGGCGCCGCGGACGACTGCTCGATCGTGGTCGTGCCGCCCCCGCTCGACTTGACCGCGCCGGTCACGAGCAGGATCGCGCCGATGACGGCGACGACGGCCCCGCCCAGCAGCGCTGAGCCGAACGACGAGCGGAAGAAGCCTTTCTTTTCCTTATCCATGGGCTGCAGAATCTCGTGGACCTGTGACGCGCCCCTAAAGCGAGTCGAAATGTTTCCTAAAGACGCTAGGCCGGCTCGCCGGCAGGCGGCTGAGAATCGCGCCTAGTAACGATGTTCGCGCGTCTCGTCGGCGCCGGTCAGCTCGCGGGTCTTCGCCTCGGGGTCCGCGGCCAGCATCAGCGCGCCGCCGATCAGCACCGCGTCGACGCCGACCCGCTCGAGCTCCATCAGCTCCTCGCGCCCCGAGATGCCGCTCTCGGCGACGACCGTCTTGCCCGCCGGGACATCGGGCATCAGCTCGAAGGTCGTCTGGATGTCGACCCGCTGCTCGTCGAGGTCGCGGTTGTTGATGCCGATCACCTCGGCGTCGGCGGCCAGCGCCCGCTCCAGCTCATCGCCGTTGTGGACCTCGATCAGGCAGTCGAGGTCGAGCGCCCGCGCCTCGTCGTAGAGCCCCTGCAGGTCGCGGTCGGAGAGCGCCCGGACGATCAGCAGCACCGCGTCGGCGCCGTGCACGGCCGCCTCGTAGAGCTGGTAGGGGTCGACGATGAAGTCCTTGCGGATGATCGGCAGGGTCGCGGCCGCGCGGGCGGCGCGCAGATCGTCGAGCGAGCCGCCGAAGTGGGGCGCGTCGGTGAGGACCGAGAGCGCCGCGGCGCCGCCGCGCTCGTAGGCGGAGACCTGGGCGGCGATGTCGGCGTCGAGGGCGATGTCGCCGACGCTCGGCGAGCGCCGCTTGAACTCGGCGATCAGCGAGAGGCCAGGGCGGACCAGCGCCTCCTGGAAGGGGCGGTCTTCGACGCGCCCGGAGAGTTGCGCCTCGAGCTCGGCCTGCGGCAGATCCGCGCTTACGCGAGTCCACCCCCTCCCGGGCACCGTCGATCAGCTGCTCGATCATTCCCACTTGAAACAGGACAGACTAGCCGGCCGCGGACGCCGTTGCGGCGATCAGTTTGTCGAGGAGGGCCGCGGCCTCGCCCGAGTCGAGCGCGGCGGCGGCTTTGCCGACCCCGTCTTCGAGGTCGGCGGCGAGCCCACCGACGTAGATCGCGGCGGCGGCGTTCAGCAACACGATGTCGCGGTGCGGGCCGCGCTCACCGGCCAGCACGGCGCGGGTCGCGGCGGCGTTGTCGGCCGGCGTCCCACCGGCGATTTCCCCCAGCTGGACGCGGCGCCAGGCCGTACTGGCCGGGCTCGACGAACCACTCCGCGGTGCGGCCCTCGAAGACCTCGATCACCCGGGTCGGCGCCGAGAGCGAGAGCTCGTCGACCCCGTCCTCGGCGCTCACCACCAGCGCCCGCTCGGCGCCGAGGCCGATCAGCGCCTCGGCGATCGTCTCCTGGTAGTGGCGGTCGGCGACGCCGACCAGCTGCCGGGTCGCCCCGGCCGGGTTGGTCAGCGGGCCGAGGAAGTTGAAGACGGTGCGCACCCCGAGCCCGGCGCGGGCCGGGCCGACGTGGGCCATCGCCGCGTGGTGGCGGGGCGCGAACATGAAGCCGAAGCCGACCTCGTCGATGCAGCGGCCGACCGCCTCGGGATCGAGGTCGACGTCGACCCCGAGCGCCTCGAGCAGGTCGGCGGAGCCCGACTTCGAGGTGTCCGAGCGGTTGCCGTGCTTGGCGACCGGGCAGCCCGCGGCGGCGGCGACCAGGGCCGCGGTGGTCGAGACGTTGAAGGTCGAGGGCCCGCCGCCGGTGCCGGCGGTGTCGACCAGGTCGGTGCGCTGCGTGGACCGGGGCGGCGAGCGAGCGCATCGTCCGCGCCAGCCCGACCAGCTCGGAGACGGTCTCCCCCTTCGCCCGCAGGGCGATCAGGAAGGCGCCGGTCTGGATCGGCTCGGTCCGCCCCTCCATGATCTCGGCGAGCACGGTCGAGGCGTGGTCGGCGGTCAGGTTCTCCCCGGCGCAGACCGCGTCGATCGCCCGCGAGACGACGTCGTTGGGCATCTAGTCCACCTCCAGGAAGTTCTCCAAGCAGGTGCTTGCCGTGCGGGGTGAGCACCGACTCCGGGTGGAACTGGACGCCCTCGGCGGGCAGCTCGCGGTGGCGGGCGCCCATCACCACGCCGCCGAGGTGGGCGGTCAGCTCGAGCTCGTCGGGGAGGTCGGGGTCGGCGACCAGCGAGTGGTAGCGGCCGGCGACCATCGGGGTCGGCAGCCCGGTGTAGATCGCCTGGCCGTCGTGCTCGATCTCGGCGTCCTTGCCGTGGATCGGCTCGCCCTGGACGACCTTGCCGCCGAAGACCTCGACCATCGCCTGGTGGCCGAGGCAGACGCCGAGCACCGGCGTCCCGGCCTCGGCGAAGGCGCGGATCGCCTCGCCGGAGATCCCCGCCTCGGCGGGCGTGCAGGGGCCGGGCGAGACGACGAGGCGGTCGGCGCCGCGCTCCAGCAGCTCGCCGACCTCGGCCTTGTCGTTGCGGACCACCTCGAGCTCGGCGCCGAGCTCACCCAGGTACTGGACCAGGTTGTAGGTGAAGGAGTCGTAGTTGTCGATGACGAGGACGCTTCATGCTCACCGGCTGCTCAGGCCCAGTCCGGCTGGGCGCAGGCGACCTCGACCGCGCGGAAGACGGCGCGCGCCTTGTTCACCGACTCGTTGTACTCGTAGGCCGGCTTCGCGTCGGCGACGGTGCCGCCGCCCGCCTGGACGTGGAGGCGACCGTCCTTGACGACGACGGTGCGGATGTGGATCGCGGTGTCGAGGTCGCCGTTCCAGGAGAGGTAGCCGATCGCGCCGCCGTAGGAGCAGCGCTTGACCGGCTCGAGCTCGTCGATGATCTGCATCGCGCGGACCTTGGGCGCGCCGGAGAGCGTCCCGGCGGGCAGCGCCGAGCGCAGCACGTCCATCGCCGTCACCCCCTCGCGCAGCTTCCCCGAGACCTGGCTGACGATGTGGAGGACGTGCGAGTAGGTCTCGATCACCATCAGCTCGTCGACCGAGATCGAGCCGTACTCGCAGACCCGGCCGAGGTCGTTGCGGCCGAGGTCGACCAGCATCACGTGCTCGGCCCGCTCCTTCGGGTCGTTGATCAGCCGCTCGGCGAGGCGGCGGTCCTCCTCGGCGGATTTGCCGCGCGGCGAGGTGCCGGCGATCGGCCGCGTCTCGACGATCCCGTCGTGGACCTTGACCAACGGCTCGGGCGAGGCACCGGCGATCTGGAAGTCGCCGAAGTCGAGGAAGTACATGTAGGGCGACGGGTTGACGGTGCGCAGGCCGCGGTAGACGGAGAAGGCCTCGACCGGGGCGACGGCGCTGAAGCGCTGCGACGGCACCACCTGGAAGGCGTCACCGGCGTGGACGTACTCGACGATCCTGGCGACGGCGGCTTCGAACTCCTGGCGCTCGAAGTTGGAGGTGAACTCGGGCGGCCCGGCCACGCTCGGCGCGGCGGGCTGCGGGACGGCGCCGCGGAGGCGCTCGCGCATCTCGGCGATCGTCGCGGCGGCGCGGGTGTAGGCGGCGTCGAGGTCGTCGTCGTCCTCGACGATCGCGCAGGAGAGGATCGTCAGCTCGTGGCGCAGGTGGTCGAAGACGAGCATCGCGTCGGTGACCATCAGCGCCATGTCGGGGAGGCCGAGCTCGTCGGGGTTGGGCTCGCCGAGCGGCTCGACCGTGCGCACCAGGTCGTAGCCGAAGAAGCCGACGGCGCCACCTGTGAACGGCGGCAGATCCTCGATCGGGGCGGGCGTGTAGGCGGCGAAGCGGGCGGCGACGGCGCCGTAGGGATCGGACTCGGGCTCGACCTTGGTCGGCGCGCCGCCGGCGAGGGCGGCCTCGCCGGTCCATTCCGAGAGCTCGCCGTCACTCCAGCGGAGCACCGCGCGCGGGCGCAGGCCGACGAAGGAGTAGCGGCCGACCTGACCCTGCTCGGCCGACTCGAGCAGGAAGCAGGGCGCTCCCTCGGGCTCGCCGGCGCGCAGCTTCAGGAAGGCGGAGACGGGGGTCTCGGTGTCCTCGACGAAGCGGGCGCGGACCGGGACCACGTTGCCCTCGCGGGCCAGCTCGCGGGCCCGCTCGAGGGTGGGCTCCAGCCGCAGCTCGAAATCAGCGGCTACGGGCATTGAGCACCTCCCAGACCGCCGCCTGCGGCACCTGGCGGGAGGCCAGGAGGACGGCGAGGTGGTAGATCACGTCGGCGGCCTCTTCGGCGACCCGCTCGTCGGTCTCTTCGCGGGCGGCGCGGACGACCTCCTCCGCCTCCTCCTCGACCTTCTCGCCGATCAGGGTGGGGTTGCCCAGCAGCTCGACCGTGTAGCTGCCGGCGGGGCGCTCGGCGGCGCGGCTCACCAGCGTGCGCTCGAGGGCCGGGAGCGCCTCGTGGAGGACGCGGTGCGGCTCGCCGGGGGCGGGCGGCGCGTCCTTGTCCGGCGCGGCGGCCCCGCCGATCTCGCGGTAGAAGCAGCTGCGCTCGCCGGTGTGGCAGGCGGCGCCGGCCGGCGCCACGATCGCCAGCACGGCGTCACCGTCGCAGTCGCAGCGGAGCTGGCGCACCGCCATCGTCGCCCCCGAGGTTTCGCCTTTCCGCCAGATCTCGTTGCGGGAGCGGCTGAAGAAGTGCATCTCCCCCGTTTCGAGCGTCAATTCCAGCGCTTTCTCGTTGAGGTAGGCGAGCAGCAGGACCTCGGCGCTCACCTCGTCCTGGACCACGCACGGCACCAGGCCGCGCTCGTCGAAGTCGATTTCCGCAAACACGAGAGGGATCGTAGACGGCTGTCGGCGGATCACTCGATGCCGAGGCGGTCGAGCATGTCTTCGTCGCGCCGCCAGTTGCGCCGCACCCGCACGCTCAGGTCGAGGTGGACCTTGGCCTCGAGCTCGGCTTCGAGCGAGCGCCGCGCCGCGAAGCCGATCTCGCCGACCTTGGCGCCGCCGCGGCCGATCAGGATCCCCTTCTGGGACTCCGTCTCCGCCCAGATCTCCGCTTTCACGGTGATCAGGCCGTCGTCGCGCGGCTCGACGCCCTGCACTTTGACCTCGACCGAGTGCGGGATCTCCTGCCGGGTCCGGTTCAGCACCTGCTCGCGGATCAGCTCGGCGAGCAGCAGCTCGCTCGACTGGTCGGAGGAGTCCTCGGGCGGATACATGTAGGGCCCCTCGGGGATCAGCTCACCGAGCCGGTGCATCAGCTCGTCGAGTCCCTCGCCCTCGCGGGCGCTGATCGGGAAGACCTCGTCGACGGCGGGCAGCGAGGCGGCCTCGGTGAGCGCGTCGATGGTGCCGCGCCGGGCGATCTTGTCGCACTTGTTGACCGCGCAGATGACCGGGATCTCGACCCGCGCCGCTTTCAGCAGACCGGCGATGAAGCGGTCGCCGGGACCGACGCCCTCCTCGCCGTTGATCACCAGCAGCGCGACGTCGGACTCGGCCAGCTCACGCTCGACCCGCGACTGCATCCGTTTGGTCAGCGCGTCGCGGGGGCGCTGCACGCCGGGCAGGTCGACCAGGATCAGCTGCCGTTCGGCCTCGAGGTCGGTGGCGACGCCGCGGATCGCGCGCCGGGTCGTCTGCGGGCGCACCGAGACGATCGCGACGTGGCTGCCGACGAGGGCGTTGACCAGGGTCGACTTGCCGACGTTGGGGCGCCCGGCGAGCCCGATGAATCCAGATCGCGGCCTCCTCTGCTCTCGCTCGTTCGCGCTCATCGTGACCGGAGATCTCGCTCACTCGCTTCCGCGTCCGGGGGCCGCGATTCCAAGATATGGGCCTGAAGTTGGAGCATCTCGCCGTCGTCGGTCTCGTGGTCGTGGCCGCAGAGGTGGAGGACGCCGTGGACGACGGTCTCGGTCAGGGTCATGTCGATGCAGAGCTCGGGGCAGATCGCGACGTCGCCGAGCTCACGTGGGCCGGCGACCGGGTCGAGCTCGTCGATCGGGAAGGAGAGCACGTCGGTCGGTTCGTCCACCCCGCGGTGCTCGCGGTTGAGCTCCCGGATCCGCGCCGCGTCGACGATCTCCACCGCGAGGTGGCCCTCCTCGACGCCGACCGCGGCCAGCGCCGCCGCGACCGGCTCGCGCAGATCGGCGGGGACGTCAGACAGGTCGACTGGCACCGTGTCGGTCGTAGGCGGCGACGATCCGCTGGACCAGTTTGTGGCGGACGACGTCCTCGCCGCCGAACTCGATGAAGGAGATGTCCTTGACCTCGTCGAGGATGTCGCGCACGACCATCAGGCCGGAGCGCTGGTCGCTCGGCAGGTCGATCTGGGTGACGTCGCCGGTCACCACCATCCGCGAGTTGAAGCCGAGCCGGGTGAGGAACATCTTCATCTGCTCGGGGGTGGTGTTCTGCGCCTCGTCGAGGATCACGAAGGAGTCGTTGAGGGTGTTGTGGGTGAGGAGAAAATCATCGGTCAGGTAAAGCGAGTCGGCCGCCGCCACCTGGATGCAGACCGTGTCCGCTTCCCCCGCCGACTCGATCTCGTCGATGAAGCGCATCGGCCGACTACCCGCGTCCCGCCGGTAAACGTCGCGCTTCCGTCGCAGACGAAACGGTTCGATCCCCTCGGGCAGGCGAATGTCGTGCACCAAAGCGTCGCTGCGATGGCGCACGGGGCGACCATTCGCGCGACCCGGCGGTCGACCCGCTGCCTCCCGACGCCTGGAGTAGACGACACCTCCGAGCGACCGAACAAGAAACGCGACATCCTCACCGAGGCGTTCTGAACAGGTCGTGTACTGGACCCGACAGGACCGGGACGACTGCGTGACCGGACCCCCGTCGCTGTCCAAGAGCCCCTGAAGCACGGACAAACGGACGTCGGCGGAGTTCAGCCGATACATATCCGGCACAAACTTTGTCCGTGAGTTCGTGCCGGCGAGGCCCAGGTCGCGCAGGGCAGCGGTCACAGGATTGGCCACGACCACGCCGCCGCGGCCGCCACCCGTCCGGCGAAGGACGTAGTCGACATCACTCTTTCGCTTGAGCTCGATCCCGTTCAGCCTTTCGCCAAGAGCGACAGCCAGCTCCGGATCGGCCGTGGCGAAGCTGGGAGTCGTCTTGCAGGTCAGGCATCCGTTTCCGAGCAAGAGTCCGAACGCGTAGGGATCGACCGGCACATCCCGGTGAGGGAGTTGAACTGGTGACGACAGCATCGGCAGCTCGAAGCGATGCCGATGGGCCGCACGGAGTCGACCGAGCATCTCCCTGGTTTCCAGCACTCGGCCCGGCTTGCGCCGACGGCGATCCTCGGCCGTAAAGACCTGCCAGAGGTGCTCGCCACAGCAGAGCGTGGAGGCGCCATCCTGGGCCGAAACCCGAAAGATCTCTTTGCGCCCTTGCGGGAAGACGCCCAAGATCGGAGTTGGACGCCCGTCGGACCCGATCACGAGGTCACCAACCTCTAGACGGCCGATTTGGCGGAACCCATCTGGGGTGAGAACCAAGCTGGAAAGCGGCTGCGCGCGGCCGCGCATGAAGGCGAGCGGCGCCACCTCGATCACGTTGCGCTCGAAATAGCCGTTGACGCGGTCCGGGTCGAGCATGTCGTAGAGCGCGTCGAAGAGCGGCCGCAGGTACGGATCGACCTTGGCCTGGATGTCGCCGGGCAGGAAGCCAAGTCGCTCGCCCGCCTCGACCGCGGGCCGGGTGAGGATGATCCGCTGCACTTTGCGCTCGGTCAGCGCCGCGGCGGCCATCGCGACCGCGAGGAAGGTCTTGCCGGTGCCGGCCGGGCCGATCCCGAAGGTGATCGTGGTGCGGCGGATCGCGTCGACGTAGCGTTTCTGGTTGAGCGTTTTCGGCGCGACTTTGGTGTTGCGGTGCCGCCAGACGACGTCGTCGAGGATCGCCGCCGGGCTCTCTTCGGCGTCGAGCGCCCCGGCCACCGCTTCGACCGTGCCGGGCACGACGTCGTGGCCCTGCTCGATCAGCTCGACCATCTCATCGACCACGGTCGCCGCCTCCTGCAGGTCACCGGGGTCGCCGTCGAGGGTCAGCACGTTGCCGCGCAGGTGGACCTCCACCGGCAGGCGGTCGCGCAGCCCGCGCAGGACCGAGTCTTCGGAGCCGGCGAGCTCGGCGGCCACCTCGTTGTCGAGGGTCAGCTGGCGGCGTGCCAACCTCAGGCACCCAGCTTCTTGCGCACCGCGGCGCTCACCCGCTTGCCGTCGGCGCGCCCGCCGACCTTCGGCATCACCGCCGACATCACCTGGCCCATCTGCCGCTGCCCGCCGGCGCCGGTCTCGGCGACCGCGTCGGCGACCAGCGCGTCGAGCTCCTCGTCGGAGAGCTGGGCGGGCAGGTAGCCCTCGATCAGCTCCGCCTCGAAGCGCTCGGCGGCGGCCTGCTCGGCCCGCCCGGCGCCCTCGTAGGCCTCCGCCGCCTCGACCCGTTTCTTCCGTTCCCGCTGCAGCACCGCGACCTCGTCGCCCTTGCCCAGCTTCGCGTCCTGCTGGAGCGCGTCGACGACCAACCTCAGCGCCGAGGCCTTGTCGCGTTCGCGCGCTTTCAGCGCGGTCCGCGCGTCGTCCTGCACCTGTTCGAGAACGGTCATGACTCCAAGGTTAGACGGCCGCGTCCGGCGTGACGGCAAGGCCCTTCGAGACGAGGTCCTTGATGTCGAGGCTCACCAGCGTCCATGACTCGCGGCGGGCGGCCGCGACGTACGACGCGTCATAGGCGGTCAGCCCGTGCTCGCCCGCGATCGCGAGCGCCGACCGCATCAGCATCGGATCCGGAGCGACGATCGCGTGACCGCAGCGACCGGTGATCAAATTGCACATATCGATGGCCTCCGACGACCGACCGTCCCGCGCGCCCAGCGAGTTCATGATCTCGTACATCGTGAGATGAAGGGCGGCGACGCTGTAATCGGGGTCCACGACCAGGGCCCGGCAGGCGTCGTGGTACTCCGAATCGGAGTTCCTGGAGTCGTGCCAGACCCCGGCGTCGAGCAGAAGCCGATCAGCGCCAGGGCTTGCCATCTTCGCGGCCTTCCTTGATCTTCCGCACGGTGTCCCCTCCCAGAGGCAAAGGGGGCCCGAGGAGCTCTTCGAACTCTTTCTTTCGGCGCGCGTTGTCCGCGGCGATCTCCCTCTCAGCGAGTCGCTGAAGGAAGCCGCTGCGGGTCTCGGCGGAACGTTTCGCGAACTCGTCGATGCGACTCAGCAGATCATCTGGGATCGAGATCAGAACCTTTGCCATATCGAAAGGATATACGGTATCTCCGGCGGCAAGAGTTGGCATGGGAAGACCGTCGCAGGGCAATGCGCGCGTGTGGTGCGCAGAACGTAAATTCTCTGTGCCAATGCGGCACGCGGCCTACGCCGGGACGCTGAACTCGACCTGGCGCACCTCGCCCAGCGGCATCTGCAGGAAGCGGGTCGCGACCTCGCCGAACGAGGAGACCGGGCCGGTGCAGAAGAACTCGTAGGCGCCCTCCTCGTCGCCCTCGCGGGCGAGGCCGGAGCGCTCCAGGGTCCGCTGGACCGCCGCCGCGACGGCGTGGCCGCCGCTGACCAGGCGCACGTTGCGACCGAGGATCCGCTGCAGCATCGGCGCCACCAGCGGGTAGTGCGTGCAGCCGAGGATCAGGGTGTCGATCTCGGCCTCACGAAGCGGCGCGCAGTAGCCGCGCGCCATCTCCATCGTCTCCTCGTCGAAGAGCGAGCCTTCCTGGATGAACGGCGCCAGCCGCGGCGCCGCCACCTCGATCACGTCGAGCCCGCGACCCTCGGCTTCGAGCGCCCGCCGGTAGGCGCCGCTCTCGACCGTGTTGGTGGTCGCCAGCACGCCGACCCGGGCGTTCTCGGTGATCGCCGCGGCGATCTCGGCCTGCGGCTCGACCACCGGCACCACCTCCACCCCGTGCGCCGCCGCCACCTCGCGGACCACGTCCTCGCCGATCGCCGTCGCCGTGTTGCAGGCGATCACGACCAGCTTCACCCCGCGCTCGAGCAGCGCCTCGGTGATCGCGGCGATCCGCACCCGCAGCCGCTCGGGGTCGCGCGTCCCGTAGGGAAACATCGCCGTGTCGCCGAGGTAGATGTAGTCCTCCTGCGGGAGCGCCACCAGACACTCGTGAAGGACCGTGAGCCCGCCGACGCCGGAGTCGAACATCGCGACCGGCAGCGCGGCGTCGATCACATGAACGGCTTGTAGGCCATGACGAAGACCGTCACCACGATCAGCAGGCCGGTGGCCGCGCCGACCTGGGCGATCCTCTGGCTGCTCGCCTGGAACTCGGCGCCGAGCGTGTCGCCGGCGGCGAGGTCGCGCTCGGCGATCTCCTGCAGCTTGGCCATCTGCGGCGCGAAGAAGCCGTGCTGGACGCCGAACAGGGCGATGATCGCGATGAAGCCCCAGACGACGAAGAATTCGCTGCCGCTTCCAGACGCTGCCGCTGGTGGCGAGCAGGACGATCCCGGCGATCAGCAGCACCACCATCCCCGGGTTGACCAGGTAGCGGTCGACGTGGCGCATGCCTTCGATCAGGGCGGGCGCGGCGCGCGGGTATTTCGGCAGGACCGAGAAGAAGATGCCGTAGCCGAAGGTCGGGCCGAGGGCGACCACGACCGCCACGATGTGGAAGAACAGGGCGATCTTGTAACCGGGGTCGAAGATCGACGCGAGGAGCATACGGAAAACCCTATAGGGGGCGGCGGAGCAGAAGCGCGGCCCAGTCGCCGATCTGGCGGCGGGAGTGCTCGGCGAGGCCGGAGGGGGCGAAAGCCGCGGCGACTTCGTCCAGCTCCGGGGGCAGGATGCCCGACAGCACCAAGACCGCGGGAAGATCCGCATCCAGGTGGGACGCCACGGCCTTGAGGATCGGCGAGGTCATGTTGGCGACGAGGGTCGGGGCGAGCTCCGGGAGGGATTCGCGCAGGTTCATGCGGTGGAGCTGCAGCTCGACGCCGTTGATGGAGGCGTTGGAGGCCGACGCCTCGATCGCCGCCGGCTCGTGGTCGTAGCCGGTGACAGGGGACCAGCCGAGCTTCGCGGCCGCGATCGCCAGCACTCCGGAGCCGGTGCCGAGGTCGACCAAGGGACCGTGCGCCTCGCCGGCTTCGGCGAGCTCCAGGAGGTACTCCAGGCATAGGCGCGTCGTCGGGATGGGCGCCGGTGCCGAACGCCTGGCCCGGATCGACGACCAGGTCGATCGCGCCCTCCCGTTCGGGCTCCCAGCTCGGGCGGAGCCAGAGGCGCTCGCCGACCAGGAGCGGCTTGTGGAAGTCGCGCCAGCGGTCGGCCCAGTCGTCGGGGATCTCGGTCGAGCTCACCTCGATCCGGCCCTCGCCGACCACGGCGTCGATCGCCCCCAGCTCGGGCAGCTCGCCCTCACCGCCGTAGATCGCGTACTCGACGTAGCCGGGGCCGCGCTCCTCCTCCACCCCGTTCGGCGCCAGCACGGTGAGCTCGGCCAGGACCAGGTCGGCCTGGTCGGGGCTGCACCGCACGGCGAGGCGGATCACGGCGGCCCCGTCTACCGGAACGCTTTGCGGAAGCGGCCGAAGAGGCCGTCGCCGTGCTGCGGCCCGAGGTTGTCGGGCTGGAGCGTGCCGTCGAGCCGCTCGGCGAGCTCGCGCTGCTCGTCGGAGAGGTTGGTCGGGACGACGACTTCGACCACGATCCGCTGGTCGCCGCGCCGGCGCCCGCCGAGCCGCGGCAGCCCCGCCCCGCGCAGGGTCTCCTCGTGGCCGGGCTGGACGCCCGCCTCGAGCTCGATCTCGCGCTCGCCCTCGAGGGTCGGCACGGTCACCGTCGTCCCCAGCATCGCCTCGGTCGCCGCGATCCGCGCGGCGCTGACCAGGTCGGTGCCCTGGCGCTCGAAGCGGCCGTCGGCGGCCACGGCGACCTCGACGTAGAGGTCGCCGGCGGGCGCGCCCGGGTCGCCCGCGTGGCCGGCGCCGCTGACCCGCAGCCGCTGGCCGTCCTCGATCCCGGCCGGGACGTCGATCGTCTTCGTCACCTTGCCCTGGGTGCGGCCGAGGCCGTCGCAGACCTCGCAGGGGGTGTCGGGGACTTTGCCGGAGCCGTGGCAGACGTCACAGGTGACGCCGCGGACCATCTGGCCGAAGGGAGTGCGGGCCACATGGCGCAGCTGGCCGGCGCCGCCGCAGCGGTCGCAGGTCTCGATCGGCGTGCCCGGCTCGGCGCCGTTGCCGCGGCAGTGCTCGCATTTGACGACCGCCTGGAAGGTGACCTCGCGCTCGACCCCGGTCGCGACCTCGTCGAGGGTCAGCTCGGTCCCGACGAGGATGTCGCCGCCGCCCGCCGGCCCGCCGCCGCCGAAGCCGCCGAACCCCTGGCCGAAGAAGGCCTGGAAGATGTCGTCGATCGAGCCGAAGCCGGCGCCCGGGTCGAAGCCGCCGGAGCGCAGCCCCTCGTCCCCGTACTGGTCGTAGGTGCGACGCCGCTCGGCGTCGGAGAGGACCTCGTAGGCCTCGGCCGCCTCTTTGAAGCGCGCTTCGGCCTCGGGATCGTGCCCGGTGACGTCGGGGTGCAGTTCGCGGGCGAGGCCGCGGAAGGCTTTCTTGATTTCGGTGTCGGAGGCGTCACGGGAGACGCCCAGAACCTCGTAGTAATCGCTTGGCATGTGGGGAGTGGTCCGGTTCGGGTGGTCGTGTCGGGGGGGGCTTGTCGGATGTGCCGGGCTAGTCGTCGTAGACGGTCTCGAAGTAGCGGGAGAGCTCGCGGGCGGCGACGCGGACCGAGGCGATCGCGGTCGCGTAGTCCATCCGCCGCGGCCCGACCACGCCGACCGCGCCGAGGTTGCGGTGGCCGAGACCGTAGTTGGCGCCGACCACGCTGGCCGAGCGCAGGGTCGGCTGCGGGTTCTCGTCGCCGATCCAGAGGAAGACGGAGCGCTCGGCGAGCGAGGAGCGCAGCATCTGCAGAACGTCGGCGCGGCGCTCCAGCGCGGTCATCAGCTCGTCGGCGCGGGGCAGGTCGTCGATGTGGGCTTCGGAGAGGAGGCGGGCGGCGCCCTCGACGTAGAGGTTGCCGGCGTCCTCCGGTTCGAGGTCGGTGAAGGCGGGCGCCAGGGTGGCGACGAAGCGCGCCTCGACCGGGTCGAGCCCCGGGTCGACGAGCCGCGTGGCGATCATCCGGGCGCCGATCCCGAGCCCGCGCAGCTGCTCGTTCAGGTAGCTGCCGGCCCACTCGATCAGGCCGTGGTCGACCGAGCGCTCGAACTCGAAGACGCGGCGGGCGACGTCGCCGCTCGAGGCGATCACGATCACCACGACGCGGTTCGGCTGCAGGCGCAGGACCTCGATCCGGTGGATCGTCGTCGTCGCCGCGAGCTGCGGCGCCGTCGCCATCGCGACCAGGTCGGTGACCTGGGCCAGCGCCGTCGTCGTCTCGCGCATCGCCTCGTCGACCTCGCGGCGCAGGCGGGAGAGCTGGAGCTCGACCCGCGCCTCCCCCGGCGCCTGCCCCGACTCCAGCAGCAGGTCCACATAACGCCGGTAGCCGGAGTCGGTCGGGACGCGCCCGGCGGAGGTGTGCGGGTGGGTCAGGTAGCCCTCGGTCTCGAGCAGCGCCAGCTCGGAGCGCACCGTCGACGGCCCCCACTCGACGCCCGGCATCTCGGCCACTTCTTTCGAGGGCACGGGCCGTGCCGACGCCAGGTAGGCGTCGACGACGAGTTGAAGGATCAGTTCTTGGCGCTCGGTCAGCACCCTTCCCATCTTAGGAGGCGGCCGACCGGAGCCCGGCGGGGGGCCCTCAGAGCTCGAGCTCGGCCTGCGCGTTGCGGATGATGCGGTTGTCGCCCTGGGCGGCCTCGAGGTCGACCGTGACGCGGTTGCCGTCGACCTCCTTGACGGTGCCGGTGACGGCGATCTCCTGCTCCGGCAGCCCCATCCCGCGGAACTGGACCGTGAGCTTCTTGAGCGCCCGCGGATCGCCGCCGGCGAGGCCCTGGGCCGCCGCTTTGGCGACCAAGCCCATCGAGTAGAGGCCGTGCAGGATGTTGCTCGGCAGCCCCACCGATTTGGCGAATTCCTCGTCGATGTGGATCGGGTTGAAGTCCCCCGAGGCGCCCGCGTAGCGGTGCGGAAGGTACTTGTCCGGGGTCACCTTCAGCTCGGGGATCGCGTCCCCGGGTTTCAAGTCGGCCATCTCACACCCCCCTGACGATGTTGGTCCAGATGCCGCGCACGACTTCGGCGCCGGCCCCGTTCACGGAAATAGTCTCGAAGATGTAGAACCCGTTGCCGAGTTTCTCCTCGATCGAGACGCATTTCGCGGTGGTGGTGATCTCGTCGCCGGAGCAGGCGGGCTCGCCCCATTCGAAGGTCTGGCCGCCGTGCACCATCGTCGCGAAGTTCATCCCGACCTCGGGGTCGAACATCGCCGGCGCCAGCGCGCGCATGCTGTAGACGACGGCGAACATCGGCGGGGCGACGACGTCGCGGAAGCCGGCCTCGCGGGCGGCGCCGACGTCGTAGTGGACGGGGTTCTCGATCCCCAGCACCGTCGCGTACTCCTTGATCTTCTCGCGGCCCACCTGGTAGGTCGTCGACGGCCACGACTTCCCGACCGCTTCGGTCTTGAGCGCCATGACCGGGAAACTATCGCCCAGAGCAGTCAGGCGGAGTGCCGGCCAGCCGGCCGGCTGACGCGGGGCTCAATCGATCTCCAGCACCGCGAGGAAGGCCTCCTGCGGCACTTCGACCCGCCCGACCGCCTTCATCCGTTTCTTCCCCGCTTTCTGCTTCTTCAGCAGCTTGTTCTTGCGGGTGACGTCGCCGCCGTAGAGCTTCGCGGTGACGTCCTTGCGGAGCGCCTTGACGGTCTCGCGGGCGAGGATGTTGGAGCCGATCGCCGCCTGCACCGGGACGTCGAAGAGCTGGCGCGGGATCGTCTTGCGGAGGCGGGCGACGAGGCGCTTGCCCTGGTCGTAGGCGAAGTCGCGGTGGACGATGATCGAGAGCGCGTCGACCTTGTCGCCGGCCAGCAGGATGTCGACCTTGACCAGGTCGGAGGGCCGGTTGCCGATCGGTTCGTAGTCGAGCGAGGCGTAGCCGCGGGTGCTGCTCTTCAGCAGGTCGAAGAAGTCGAGGACGATCTCGCCGAGCGGCATGTCGTAGCGGACCTGGACCCGCTGCGGGCTGAGGTAGGTCATGTCGACGTGGGTGCCGCGGCGCCCCTGGCAGAGCTCCATCACCGCGCCGACCTGCTCTTTCGGGCAGATGATCGTGGCCCGGATGAAGGGCTCTTCGATCGTCTCGATGCGGGCCGGGTCGGGCAGGTCGGTGGGGCTGTGGACCTCGCGTTCGGTGCCGTCGGTGAGGTGGACGACGTAGCGCACGTTCGGCGTCGTCGCGAGCAGGTCGAGGTCGTACTCGCGCTCCAGCCGCTCGCGCACGATCTCCATGTGGAGAAGGCCGAGGAAGCCGACCCGGAAGCCGAAGCCGAGCGCCTCCGAGGTCTCCGGCTCCCAGGACAGCGCGGCGTCGTTCAGCGACAGCTTTTCGAGCGCGTCGCGGAGGTCTTCGAAGCGGTCGGTGTCGATCGGGAAGAGCCCGCAGAAGACCATCGGGCGGACCTCGCGGTAACCCTCGAGCGGCTCGGTGGCGGGGCGCGATTCGCCGGTCAGCGTGTCGCCGACGCGCAGTTTGGTGACGTCCTTGATCCCGGTGATCAGGTAGCCGACGTCGCCCGCCTCCATCTCCTTGACCGCGGTCATCGAGGGGCGGAAGAAGCCGAGGTCGTCGATGTCGGCGCGGCTCTGGTTCTGCATCGCGAAGATGCGCTCGTCTTTGCGGAACTTGCCGTCGACCATCCGCACGTAGGCGATCACGCCGCGGTACTGGTCGAACTCGGAGTCGAAGATGAGGGCGCGGGCGGGCGCGTCGACGTTGCCCTCGGGGGGCGGGATGCGGGCGACGATCGCCTCGAGCACCTCGGGCACACCCTTGCCGGTCTTGGCGGAGATCCAGAGCGCGTCCTCGGGATCGGTGCCGAGCAGGTCGGCGATCTCCTGGGCGACCCGCTCCGGCTCGGCGCCGGGGAGGTCGACCTTGTTGATCACCGGGATCAGCTCGAGCCCGTTCTCGACCGCGAGGTAGGTGTTGGCGACGGTCTGCGCCTCGACCCCCTGGGCGGCGTCGACGACCAGCAGGGCGCCCTCGCAGGCGGCGAGGCTGCGGCTGACCTCGTAGGAGAAGTCGACGTGGCCAGGCGTGTCGATCAGATGCAGATGGTAGGTCTCGCCGTCCTCGGCCTTGTACTCGACCCGCACGGCCTGCGCCTTGATCGTGATCCCGCGCTCGCGCTCGAGGTCCATCGAGTCGAGCAGCTGTGCCTGCATTTTTTTCGGATCGACGGCGCCGGTGAGCTCGAGGATGCGGTCGGCCAGCGTCGACTTGCCGTGGTCGATGTGGGCGATGATCGAGAAGTTGCGGATCTTGTCCATGGGCGAGCCACGAGTATGAACAGGGGCGACGGCGGACGGCGCTAGCGACAGCCCGAGGGGTCGAGCGGTCCGCTGATGCGGAAGACGACGGTCGGCTTCTTCTTCAGGACGACGTGCGCGTCGGGACCTTCGATCCAGGCCGCCTGCGGCGGGAAGGCGGGCTTGCCGGGTTCGATCCGGTCGCGGGTGGCGACGACGTAGTCGTAGTGGCCCTGGTCGACGAGGCGGCGGAACTGGGCGCAGCTCTGCGCTTCCTCGAAGCCGCCGTGCGGGCGTTCGACGCCGATGTAGGAGACGCGGTTGGAGAGGTCGGTGCCGAACAGCGGGTACTGCCGCGTGCTCGTGGTGCCGATGCGCGCCCCCGAGATGTCGCGCGCCCAGGAAAAGGCCGCGTCGAGGCCGGGCGTGGTGAAGCTCGGGTCCCGGTACCGGTTCTGCAGGTAGTGCCGCTCGACCGGATAGCCGATCAGCACGGCAAGGAGCACCGCCGCCGCGACGATCCCCGCGATCCACCGCCGCGGCAGCGCTCCCCCGCCGGCGCGTTCGCAGTTATCCGGACTATTTACGGATAAGTGCGAACGCGCTGGGACAGGGCTGGGCTCGCCGGCTGATGGGCGTGGGACCGGGCGCTCGCCGAGGGCCGGGCCGATCGCGGCGAGGCGGGCGGCGAAGGCGCGGAGCGGCGGCACCGTCGGCAGCAGGGCGAGGCCGAGGATGAGCGCCGGGGTCAAGTACCGGAGCCCCGATTCGAACCCCCGCGGCATCCCCTCCGGCCCCGACGCCGAGGTCGGCGACACGAGCCAGGACACCGCCGCCGCGAGCCCCACCAACCCAGCGAGCGCCACCACTCCCGCCACCGCGGCGGCGGACGCCGCCGATGGGCCGAAAACCTGACTATCCGTCCGGTTTTCGGCCCACCAACCGCGGGGCGTCGAGGAAGTGCAACGCCGGAGCAACGGAACGAGCGCGAGCATCAGGCCCGCGAGAGCGGCGGCGGCGAGGACGGGCCAGACGATCCAGAGGCCGCCGTGCAGCCCCGGGAGGAACCACTTCGACCAGACCGAGCCGTCGGTCAGGTACGAGAAGACGCTGTGAGCTTCGCGGCCGCCGAGTGCCTGTTCGGGCGCGGGCAGATCGACCGGGCCGAGGTGGTGGATCCAGGGCAGCGGGTTACCGGTGTGGATCAGATTCCGCAGGTACCAGTAGCCGCCCCCCGCCAGCGCCATCCCACCCGAGCAGAGCAGCGTGAACCACCGTCGCCCCCTCGGGGCAAGTGCGGTCAACCCCAACACGAGCACCGCGGCCGGCAGCAGGAAGTTGAGCTTGGTCCCGGCCGCCAGCCCGACGGCCAAGCCGACCGCGAGCAACGCGCCCGTCGACAACCCCGCACCCGTCGAGATTCCGTCCCCCCGCGCCGGCCCGGGGGCGTCGGACGCAGCGGCCGCGTTCACTGCGATCGCCACCGCCGCCAGCAGGAAGAAGATCCCGACGATGTCGTTCCGCGCCTCCCCGGCCTGGTCGGCGAGCGCCGGGACGCTCAAGGCGATCGCGCCGAGGGCAAGCGACCACGGCGCGACACGGAAGGGGCGACCGATCCCCCAGCAGCACAAGAGGCAGCCCACCAGCCAGCCGAGGTTCAGGAGCGGCGACATGAGGTCCCTGGAGAAGGCGAGCATCCCGATCGCGTGGACGACTTCGCTGTTGGCCGGGTAGAACCAGGCGAGGAACTGCGGCGCGATGAAGTGGAGGTCGATCGTGTTGCCGGACTGGAAGAAGCCGGCCGCGAAGGGGCCGTGGTACCAGGTGGAGTCGAAGCCGGTCATGCCGGTGCCGAGGCGCAGCTTCACGCCGCTGACGAAGTGGCCGATGGCGATGCCGGCGATCACCAGGGAGATGACGGTGGCGATCAGGGAGGGACGGGAAGGGACCGGCCGAGGCGTCGGAGGGACTGGCCGCCCAGCCGCGGGTCCTGTCGCCCCGGTTTCCCCCACGGTGCTCGGCTGCTTCGCATCCTGCGCGCCGCGGGGGGCCCCCACCGGCGCGCCACCCGCGGAAGAGACCAACAGCCGCAGGGCGAGCCCCGCCAGTGCGACGCCGAGCAGGTACGGGACCGGCTTGAAGAGCGAGACCGTGCCGAGGAGCTCCGCCACCCAGATCAGGAGGGCGATCGCTGCGACTGCCGAGGCAAGTAAGGCCGCCTCTCCCCCGAGCTCCGGGAGCAGTCGGCGCCGCACCCGCGCGGCGCCGACCCAGGCGAATCCCACCAGCCAGATCAGCTCGGCCGCGCCCAGCAGATATCGGCCCGGCCCGAGCATCTAGCCGCGGCGCCGTCGCAGCAGGCGCATGATCTGCTCGAGCTCGGCGATCCGCAATATCCAGGCGACGGCGAGGTAGGCGACCCCGCCAAGGATCAATCCCGTCCCCAGCGAGAGGAGCTGCGCCGGAGTGCTCTGGCCGAGCGCGCTGTCGAGGACGTCCCAGACCACCCAGCCGACCGCGGCCAGCGCCGCCGAGGCGATCGAGATGCGGATCGTCGTCGAGAGCAGCCGTCCCAGCTCCAGGCCGCCGAACTTGCGGCGCAGGATGTAGGCCTGGGAGAAAACCGCGGCGCTCGTCCCGATGCCCGTCCCGGCGACGATCCCGCCGATGCCGAAGGGCTTGTAGAGGGCCGCCGCCGCGAGCGCCGAGACGACCAGGTCGATCACCGCCAGCGCGGTCGCCTGCCAGGGCCGCTGCAGACTGAAGAAGGTCCGCGTCTGCAGCAGGTAGACCCCGTTGGTCGGCAGTGAGAAGGCGAACCAGAAGAGGGCCGTGCCGACGATCTGCGTGTCGTGCGGGTTGAATTCCCCGCGCTGGTAGACCAGTCGGATGATCGGGTGCGAGAGGGCGAGGATCGCCGCCGTCGCCGGCAGCAGCACGAAGAGGATCTGCCGCATCCCGTTCGCCAGCGTCGCCCGCAGGTTGACGAATTCCTGGTTGTTGGCGAAGCGGGCGAGGGTGGGGAAGAGAACCGTCGCGATCGCCACCGAGAAGATCCCCTGAGGCAGCTGGTAGAGGCGGAAGGCTTTGTCGATCGCGGCCGGCGCTTCGTGGGAGACGAGACTGCCGAAGGTGCTGTTGATGAGGGCGTTGAAGTTGATCAGGCCGAGGCTGATCGTCACCGGCAGCATCAACAGGAGCACGCGCCGCACGCCCGGGTTGCGCCAGTCGAAGCTCCAGGTGAAGTGGAACGGGGTGTGGCGGAGGTCCCAGGCCGGGATCGCCAGCTGGACCGCGGTGCCGAACAGGATCGCGATCGCGTAGGCGTAGATCTGGTCGGGCTTGGCGAACAGCGGCTTCAGCACGACCAGGGCGAGGATGATCGCCACGTTCCAGAAGAACGGCGAGATCGCGAAGGCACCGAAGCGGTCGTAGCTGTTGAGGATGCCGACGACGATGCCGCTGACCCCGAGCATGATCAGGATCGGGAAGAGGACCTGCGAGAGCGAGACCGTCAGGTCGAGGATGTGGCCCGAGTAGCCGGGCGCGAACAGGGGGATGACGACCGGCGCGGCGAGGACGAAGATGGCCGTGATCGCCCCCATCACCGTCGTGATCAGCAGCATCAGGGTCGAGGCGAGGCGGAAGGCCTCCTTGAACTGGCGGCGGCCGACGAGGTCGGTGAAGACCGGGACGAAGGCCGGCTGCAGGGCGGCGTCGGCGAACAGGGCGCGGACCAGGTTGGGGACCTGAAAGGCGATCGTGAACGCCGAGATCGGACCGGCGACCCCGAAGTAGCCGGCGGCGACGACTTCGCGGGCGAGGCCGGCGATCCGCGACGCGGCGGTGGCGATCGAGAAGAACGCGGTCGAGCGCGCGATCCGGCCGCCCTGACCGACGCGCGGCGTCGGCAGCGCGAACTCCTCGCTCGGGTAGAACGCCTCCGCCTCGCCCACGGCCACGTCGGCGTTGATCGCGCGGGCGCCGTGGTCGGGGGTGTCGGGTACCTCGGGTCTCTCCAAGCTTCGTTCTCAGTCGCTATAGTCGGCGGCCGCCCGAAGCCAGAACAGCTTGGCCGGGCCTTCGACATGGCCAACATAGCCTCACAGAAAAAGCGGATACTTCGCAGCGAGCGCGAGCGCGCCGAGAACCGACTGCTCACCAGCACCGTGAAGACGTACTTCCGGCGGCTCGAGAGCGCGGTCGAGGCGAGCGACTCGTCGACGATCGAGAAAGAACAGCGCGAGCTGGTCTCGAAGATCGACAAGGCCGTGCAGAAAGGCGCCATGCATCGCAACACGGGTGCGCGCAAGAAGGCCAAAGCCGCGCGCATGGCGGCCTCTGTCGGCACCACCGCCGAGTAGCGGCCCACTCTCTTCTAGCTGGACGTCGCCGCCGTTGCCCTGCGCAGCGCCAGGGTGAGCGCCAGCTCGTCCCCGTAGTCCGCGTCGCCGCGGCACCAGCGCTCCAACTGCGCCAGCGCCTCCGTTGCCAGGCGGAGATCGGTGAGATCGGCCTGGCGGAGGCGGGCGACGAGTTGCTTGGCGGCGTAGGGGTGCATCTTCAGCTCACCCTCGACCTCGCGCGGCGGCATCCCCTCCGCGAGCATCGCGGCCGCGGCGCAGGCGGCTCGGAGTCGGGACGCGAGGCCGTAGATCAGGCCGGTGACGTTCTCGCCCTGCTCGATCAGCTGCTCGCCGACGCGGAGCGCGGTGCGGGCGTCGCCCTCGATGACCGCGTCGGAGAGGGTCCAGACGGCGGCTTCGGAGGTGTCGGCGATCATCTCTTCGAGGTCGGCGGCGGTGACGTGCCCGCCCTGGCCGGCCCAGAGGGCGAGGCGCTCGAGCTCGTTGCGGAGGCGGAGCGACTCGGCGCCCATCCGTTCGACCAGAAGGCGGGCGGCATCGGGGTCGAGTCGGAAGCCGAGCCGCTGGGCGTCGGCGACGAGGGTGCGCGGCATGTCGCGCGCTTTCGGCGCCTCGAAGTTGTGGACCTCGCCTTTCGCGGCTTTGACCGCTTTCAGCAGCTTGGCCGGCGCTTTGGCGCGGGCGATCAGGACCAGGGTGAGGTCGGGCGGCAGCTCGCTCCCGACCGCCTCGGCGACCGCGGCCTGCTGCTTGTCGCGCCATTTCTCGACCCCGTCGGCGAGCAGGTAGCGGCGGGTGCCGATCAGCGACATCGCCGGGATCGCCGCCAGCAGCGCCTCGTGGTCGGGCGCGCCGCGGCCCTCGCCGGGCTCGAAGACCTCGAGCGCCCCGTCGCCCCCCTCGCGTTCGGCGCGGGCGCGGAGGCGCGAGCGGGTCGCCTCGATTTTTGCCGCGTCGGTGCCGGAGATCAGGTAGAGCGGGCGCATCTCGTCGGGCATCAATTCGAGTCCCGTGTGCGGTGACGTTTGGCCGGTTCTGGCGCAGGAATCGGCGTGGCCGGCAAGGACGCAGACCCGAGGGCGTGGCAGAGCCGCGTCGAGCGGTCGAGGACGCCGCCCGACACGGCGAGGCCCAGCCAGAGAGGGCGAACGTTGCCAGACACGGCACTAGTCTACGGAGAAGGATCGACGGCGAACGTCGATCTCGATCGTGCCGTCGAGGTCGGTGCGGAGGGTGGGGACGCGGTGGGCGGCGAGGGTCGCCAGGGTGCCGGGAGTCGGGTGGCCGTAGGGGTTGTCGGCGCCGACCGAGATCACCGCGAGGCGGGGGCGGATGCGGTCGAGCAGCGGGCCGAGGCCGGCGTCGTCGCTGCCGTGGTGGGCGACCTTGAGGACGTCGATCGGCCCGGGGTCCAGCGGCGTGGTTTCGGCCTCGGCGTCGGCGGTGAGCAGCATCGTGAATTGGCGCCAGCGGGCGCGGATGACGAGGGCGAGGGAGTTCGGGTCGGTGTCGGGCGGGTCTTCGGCGAGGAGTTCGGGCGGCGGCCAGACGATTTCGAGGTGGAGCGGGCCGGAGCGGAGGGTCGTGCCGGCGGCGACCTGCTCGGGACGGGCGCCGTCGGCCCGGGCCGTCGCGAGGAAGTCGCGGTCGAGGCGGCCGTAGACGAGGCGGGAGATCGGCAGGCGTCCGAGCGCTTCGGCGATCCCGGCGGCGTGGTCGGACTGGTCGTGGGTGACGATCGCGGCGCCGAGCCGGTCGACGCCCTCGTCCTGGAGCTTGGCGACGAGCTCGTCGCCCGGCGGGCCGCCGTCGACCAGCACCGCCGGCGCGCTCCGCGGCTGCAACAGGATCGCGTCGCCTTGGCCGACGTCGAGAACCTCGATGCGAAGGCCTGCCGGCGAGGCGGGCGGGCCGCCACGGTGCGGCCACGCGGCGAGCGCCGCCAGCCCGGCGAGCGCCATGACACCGAACGCCACGAGCGCGAGCGATCCCCGCACCCGCGGTCGTCCTTTCCCACCCATAGCGGCGGTTAGGACGACCGCGCCGGTGGGGGCGGCGGCGGGACTCGACGCGCGGGCGGCGCCCAGACGACGGTGGCGCGCCAGGGACGCGCCGAGCACGAGGGCGACCGCCATCGCCCCGTAGGTCGCCAGCATCGTCCAGAGGCCGATGTGGACGTGGAGGACGGCCCAGGACGGGCGGCCGCACCAGGCGGCGACCTGGGCGATGTAGGCCAGGAGGAGGGCGTCGAGGCCGTTCAGCTGTGCCAGCGGGATGCCGGGGACCTGGGCGAGCGCCGCCGACACCATCCCCAGCCACATCGCGGGCGCCACCGCAGGCAGGGCGAGGACGTTGGCGAGGAGGCTCGTGAGCGAGATTTCTTCGAAGACATAGGCGATCAGCGGCGCCGTCGCGAGGGTCGCGGCGACGGTGACGGCGATGCCCTCGGCCAGGGCGCGGCGCCACAGTCCGCCTCCCCGGCCGTTCGCCGCGGCACGGCCTCGGTCCCGCCGATCCATGTGGACGACCAGCCACTCCCGGATCGGCGCCGCCAGGAGCAGGATGCCGAGCACGGCGGCGAAGCTCGAGCTGCCAGCCGACGTTCCCCGCCACGCCCGGATCGACCGCCAGCGTGACCGCCAGCGCCAGGCCCAAGGCGTAGAGCCGCGACGCCCGGCGGCCCGCCAGCGTCGCCAGCAGCCCCGCTGCGCCCATCACGCCCGCCCGCTGGATCGATGGCCCAGATCCGGCCAGCGGGACGTAGACGACGATCAGGGCGATCGTCCAGACCAGGCGCTCGCGCAGCGGCACGCCGAAGGCGGCCAAGACCGGCATCGCCAGGAGGGCGAGCAGCGTCACGTTCTCGCCGCTCACCGCGAGCAGGTGGCTCAGGCCGGCGCGGATGAAGTCTTCCTTGGTCGCCTGGTCGACGCCGTCGTCCTCGCCGAGGACGAAGCCCCGTGCGAGCGCCGCCTCCCGGGGCGGCATGCCCTCCCCCAGCCCCGCTTCGGCGCGGGCGCGGATCTCCCCGCTCCGCGCCACGGCCACCGCGACCAGGACGGCGATCCCGATCAGCACCGCGAGCGAGGGGCGCGGCGAGCTCACCGACACCGCTCAGGGCTGCAGCCGTCCGCGCAGCGCCTCCATCGTCGCCGGGCCGATCCCGGAGATCTGGTCGAGCTGGTCGACCGAGGCGAGGCCGCCGTGCTGTTCGCGAAATTCGACGATGTCTTCGGCCGTGACCGGGCCGATCCCGTCGATCGTGTCCAGCTCCGCGGCGGTCGCGGTGGCGAGGCTGATCGGCCCGTCTTCTTCGGCGCCCGCGGTCGCGGCGATGGCGCCGTGTTCCGGGACGACCACCTGCTGACCGTCGGCCAGCCGCGCGGCGAGGTTCACCGAGTCCAGCTCCGCCTGCGCCGTCGCGCCACCCGCCCGCTGGACCGCGTCGTTCACGCGACTGCCGGCGGGCAGCCGATAGACGCCCGGGCTTGCGACCGCCCCGGTCACGTCGACCACCACATCGCTCCCGGAACCCTCGACGGAGAATTCTTCCCCTTCGTCTTCTCCTTCCCCTTCGTCTTCGGATTCCGAGTACGAGGAGTACTGGCCGTACGTCGATCCGCTTCCTCCCCCGTTCTCACCGCGCACCGCCCGCGCCCCGACGAACAACAGGGCGACAGCGATCGCGCCGATTACGGCGACCTGGATCCTGCTCAGTTCCGGCATGCCCGCCAACCTGGCGTGGAAATGCGCGCGGGTGGCGCGGCGTTCGGAAAATCTCCGCTACGAAAGCGTCATCGCTTGCGCAGCCGGGCGGCCTCGCCTAGTAGTCGTCCTCGTCGTCGTAGCCGGCGACCTCGGCGAGCTGATCGCTGTAGAGCTCTTCGGCGGCGACCGGGGGCGACTGGATCGAGACGCAGGCGAAATCCTCGCTGCCGTCGTTGCGGATCGAGTGCTCGGTCGCGGGCGGGACGAGGATCAGATCGCCCTCCGACACCGCCTGCGTATCCCCCGCCACCGACATCGTGCCGCTGCCGCGCACCACCACGTAGGCCTGCTCGGCTTCTTCGTGCGAGCGCAGCTGCTGTTCGGCCCCGCCAGGCAGGGCGAGCCAGGTGACGGAGAGGTTGCGCGCACCGAGTTCGCCCGCGTCCATGAGGACGTGGGTGCGGAGCCGATGCCACTCCTCTACCGGAGCTTCCGAGAGGCGCCTGACGAGCACGGGGGCGTTTCTACCAAAACCGGGCGCCCGGACCGCGCCCCGCTCGGACTTGCGGCTACCTGACCACCAGGTTGACGAGCTTGCCAGGCACGATGATCTCCTTGACGACAGCTTTGCCGTCGAGATGCCTCGCGACCTTCTCGCTCGCCTTGGCGAGCGCCAGCAGCTCCTCCTGGGGGGCCTCGGCGGGCGCCTCGACCCGGTCGCGCAGTTTGCCGTTGACCTGGACGATCAGGGTCACCCTGTCGCTGACCAGCATCGACTCGTCGGCGACCGGCCAGCCCTGCTCCCAGACCCGCTCGCCGGTCATCCGCTCGTACACCTCGCTGCCGAGGTGCGGCGCGAAGGGGAAGATCAGCGACGCCGCGGTCGCGGTGGCGAAGCGCAGGGCCGCGTCGCCGGCCGGGTCGCCGAAGAGGCCGTCCTTCAGCCGGTAGGCGTCGTTGACCAGCTCCATCACCGCCGCGATCACGGTGTTGAACTGGAAGCCGCGTTCGAAGTCCTTGGTCGCCTTGTCGATCGACCAGTGCGCCTTGGCGACCAGCGCCCGCGCTTCGCCCTCGGCGCCGTCGGTGGACCCGCTCGCCTCGGTCCGCTCCGCGACCTCCTCGCAGAGGCGCCACAGACGCGAGAGAAAGCGGTTCACTCCCTCCACACCCTCGTCGGTCCAGTCGCCGCCGCGCTCCGGCGGTCCCATGAAGCAGACGTAGGTGCGGGCGGTGTCGGCGCCGTAGCGCTCGACGTACTCGGCCGGGCTGACCGTGTTGCCGCGCGACTTCGACATCTTCGCCCCGTCGCGGGTGATCATCCCCTGGGCGAAGAGGTTGGCGAACGGCTCCTGCACCTCGAGGTGGCCGAGGTCGGCCAGCGCCTTGGTCACGAAGCGCGCGTACATCAGGTGGAGGATCGCGTGCTCGACGCCGCCGATGTACTGGTCGACCGGCATCCAGTGGGCGGCCGCGGCGGGGTCCCAGGCGGCCTCGGCGTTGCGCGGGTCGAGGTAGCGGATGTAGTACCAGGAGGAGTCGACGAAGGTGTCCATCGTGTCGGTCTCGCGCCGCGCCGCGCCGCCGCACGTCGGGCACTCGGTCCGCACCCAGTCGGTGGCCGCGGCGAGCGGGCTCTGGCCGTGCGGGGCGTAGTCCTCGATCTCCGGCAGCTCGACCGGCAGCTGGTCGTCGGGGACCGGCACCATCCCGCACTCCTCGCAGTAGACGATCGGGATCGGCGCGCCCCAGTAGCGCTGCCGCGAGAGCAGCCAGTCGCGCAGCCGGTAGTTGACCGCGGTCCTGCCGCGCCCTTCCTCGCCCAGCCACTCGACCATCGCCGCGTAGGCGTCGCGGTTGCCCTGGCCGTCGAAGCGACCGGAGTTGACCATCGGCCCGTCGCCGCTGAACGGCAGGCCCTCGGCGTCGCCCGGCGCCTCCGGGTCGGTCCCCTCGATCACCCGCTTCACCGGCAGGTCGAACGCCTTGGCGAAGTCGTAGTCGCGGCTGTCGTGGCCGGGGACCGCCATGATCGCGCCGGTCCCGTACTCCATCAGCACGTAGTCGGCGACGAACATCGGGATCTCCTCGCCGTTGACCGGGTTGACGACGGTGCGACCGAGCGGCACCCCGGTCTTCTCGCGGTCCTCGGCGCCGCGTTCGGAGGCCGACTCGCGGCCGACCCGGTCGACGTACTCGCGCACCGCCGCCTCGGCGCGCGTGCCGGCGACGAGCTTCTCGAGCTGCGGGTGCTCCGGCGCCAGCACGAAGAAGGTCGCCCCGAAGAGGGTGTCGGGGCGGGTCGTGAAGACCGGGAAGTCGAGGTCGACCTCGTCGCAGCGGAAGACCACCTCGGCGCCCTCGGAGCGGCCGATCCAGTTCCGCTGCATGGTGATCACGTGCTCGGGCCAGGACTCAAGCGAGTCGAAGTCGGCGAGCAGGCGGTCGGCGTAGTCGGTGATCTTGAAGAACCACTGCTCGAGGTTGCGCCGGATCACCTCGGTGCCGCAGCGCTCGCAGCGGCCGTCGATCACCTGCTCGTTGGCGAGCACGGTCGCGTCTTTCGGGCACCACTGGACCGGCGCCTCGGTCCGGTAGGCGAGCCCGCGCTCGAAGAGCTGCAGGAAGATCCACTGCGTCCAGCGGTAGTAGTCGGGCTTGTGGGTGGCGATCTCGCGCGACCAGTCGATCGAGATCCCCCACTCCTGGAACTGCCGGCGGAACGACTCGATCGAGCGCTCGGTCGCGACCCGCGGCGGTTCTCCGGTTTTGATCGCGTTGTTCTCGGCGGGCAGGCCGAAGGCGTCGTAGCCCATCGGGTGCAGAACCTGGAAGCCCTGGCGGCGGCGGAAGTGGGCGATCGCGTCGCCGACCGCGTAACACTTGAGGTGGCCGACGTGGGGCTCCCCCGAGGGGTAGGGGAGCATCTCGCAGACGTAGGCCTTCGGCTTCTCGGCGTCGAAGCCGGGCTGTCCGGGGTTGGGGACCTCCCAGGTGCTCTCCTCGGCCCACACCGCCTGCCACTTGCGCTCGATCGTCTTCGGCTCGTACCCGCTCATGAGCCGCCGATCTTATGAGGGAGGCGGCCCGGGGGCGGCGCGCCGGGGTGCCGAGGCGGCGCTGCGCGCCCTATTCCGCCGCCAGCGCCTGCAGCGAGTAGTGATACGACGACATCGAGTGGAGGATGTGGGGCCAGACGTAGACCTCGATCGTCGCGGCGACGAGCAGCATCGGCACCGCGATCGCGACGGTGACGGCGGTCGCCGCGAGCAGCTGGTTCCACTCGCCGCGCCGGCTCGCGATCAGCCAGGCGGCGAGGGGGAGGAAGAGCGCGGTCAGCTCGGGGATCGCGTGCGGCAGCACGCTGAGGATCAGTTCGAGCCGGCTGATGTGGAGCTGGAAGCTCAGCGTCGAGCCCTGCAGCCCGAGGAAGAAGGCCTGCGTGGTGAGCGAGAACAAGGTCACCGCGCAGACGAAGAGGATCGCCAGCTCGCCCGCCTTGACGTGGATCCAGCGCGAGAACCCCGTCCGCTGCTCGGCAGCGAGCGGCATCGAGGCACCGGCGATGAACCCGGCGACGCAGGCGGTCGCGTGCAGGGCGAGGACCAGGCCGTTGCGGTAAAGGATCGGCAGCAGGTCGGAGGGCCGGGAGGGCGAGGTCAGCCCGGGCAGCTTGATCGGCGTCAGGTCGGCGGGCAGGAGGCCGGAGGTCACCCAGACCGACGCCAGCAGGGTCAGCGCGATGCAGACGCTGAGCGCGAACCAGCCGCGCAGCACGCGCCAGTTGCCCCCGCGCCAAGCGGCGAGCGTCTCGCGCGTGTCGTCCATCCCGTGGGAGAAGACGTTCGGTTCCGCCGTCCGCATCGGTCATACATCGGCACCGACTGTGACGGGGTTGACCGCGGGGACGAGGCGTGCGCAGGGACGGCCGTGCCGGGTGACCGCGATCTCGGCGCCGGCCGCCGCGCGCTCCAGGTAATAGCCGAAGCGATTGCGGAACTCGTGGGCGCCAACCACTGTGCGCGCAAGAGGATCAGACGAGGAAGTGGAGCTGAGGGGAATCGAACCCCTGACCTTTCGAATGCCATTCGAACGCTCTGCCAGCTGAGCTACAGCCCCGGGAAACTCGTAATCGGTCGCCCAGTTTAGCGACGCACGCTGGTTATTTCGCGCCGGCCCGAGCCGCAGGTACACCATAGTCCGACCTGCGAACTCGTCGATCGGCAGCAGAAAGGACCTGCCGAGGTCATGACAGTGGGCAGCAATCGCGTCGACCTCGTCCGAACCGTAGGTCGTCTTGACATAGCCACGCGTCGGCGAGTGATACGACGAGCTGAGCCGGACCTGGACGACCTCGGCGCGCCTTGAGGCCCACTTGCATTGGACACGCAAGAGCTGGCCGCCGATTCCCAAAACGAGGTCGTACCGCTCATGCTCGGTCAAAGGCTTGAGCACCGAGAGCCCGAGTCTCGCGGCCTCAGCGGCAATCGCCAACTCCGCGACGTTCCCCTTGTGATTCGGATTCTCCATCGAACGTATGTTCGCCTCGGACCCGACCGCTGTCAACGGCGAAACGTCAGAGCTCTGTGCCGAAAGAGAAAATCTTTAGCGACGGGGTGCCGCTAGATGGTTGATTCCACGACACCGCACCCCCGGATGGCGCACCCGGCACACTGCGCGTCTCGGCGTCCTCGGGTTTGCCTTTGCCCACCGGCAAAGGCTGCACCCTGCGTCCTTGATCCGCTTGGCCGGGAGCGCCCCCGGTCACACCCTGCCGTGGAATCGACCATCTAGGCGGCGTGGCGCTCGGGGCCGTCGTCGTCGACGTCGAGGATCAGGTTGTCGGGCGCGGTGTGGCGGACCTTGAAGTCGAGTATCGAGAGGGCCTCGAGCTCGCGCAGCAGGTCGACCGGCTGGTCGAGGCGCATCGAGAAGGTCGCGCGGCCCTCGGAGAAGCGTTCGACCGAGATGTCGGTGGCGCCGAGGCGGCCGACCGCGTCCTCGAAGCCGACCAGCTGGGAGAAGTCGCCGAGCGGGCCGATCTCGAGGCGGACCTTGCCTTCGTAGAGGCCGGGCTCCCAGGTGGTGCCGGGGTCGATCTCGTGGTGGCCGTTGCCATTGCCGTTGGTCGAGATCTCGACTGCGGGCTCCTCCAGCCCATCCGCCTCGACCGCCTCGACCTCGGCCAGCTCCTGGGCCCGACGGCTGACCTCGACCGCCTCGCGCAGCGCTTTCATCCGGATCCGGGTCGCCTGTCCGCGCGCCTGCGCCTGCAGTTCCTCCAGCCGCGCCGAGACGGCGTCGAGCGAGGCGATGCTGCGGTCATGGCAGGCGTTCGCCTCCTCGAGGCGCTCGGTCAGGTCGCGGATCGTCCGCTCGCGCTCGATCACCATCCCCGAGAGCGAGGTGACGTCGGCCTCGTGCGAGGCGATCGCCCGCGCCTGGATCAGGCTCTGCGATTCGAGCGCGGTGTTCTGGTCGGTGAGGGCGGCGGAGTGCTGTTCGAGCCCGACGATGTGGGAGTCGCGGACGGCCACAGCCGCGTCGACTTCCGGGCGCCGATAGCCGAACAGGGCCAACCTGAAGCTGGTCATGGGCGCGACCGTAGAGGCGCGCTCGGACGTAACTTCCGTCACGCGCGACGCATCACCTGCCCAAAGGTGGTCAGGCGCCGGCCGCGGCGGGCGGTGCTTCGGGCGCCTCGAAGATCAGCTCGAGGCGCGGCGCCTCATGCCAAAGATCGTCGAGTTGGTAACGCTCGCGCGCTTCCGGCGTGAAGACGTGAAGAACCGCGTCGAGGTAGTCGACGATCGTCCAGCCGGCTTCGCCGCCGCCGTCGACCCCGCCCGGCATCAGCCCGGAGTCGCGCTTCACCCGCTGCCTCACCTCGTCGACGATCCCCCGTGCCTGGCGCTCGTTGCGCGCCGTGCAGATCGTCAGGAAGTCCGTGTAGGCGACGAGGTCGCGCATGTCGAGCACGACGATGTCCTCTGCTTTTTTCGAATCGGCGAGCTCGGCGAGCCGCCGGGCCAGGTTCTCTGACTGCATCGGATTCAAGCGTAGATCCCCTTCTCCTCGATGAATCGCGCCACCGGCTCGGGCACCAGATATCGGAGCGGCCTGCCGGCTGCGGCGCGCTCGCGAACCGCTGAGGAAGAGACACCGAATTGGGGCATCTCGAGCATCGTCGCCCGCCCCTCGGCGCCGAGGCTGCGCAGCACCGCCGCCACCTCCGTATCGGAGATGCCCGCCCTCCGTGCCACCGCCAGGCGCGCCAACCCGACCACCCGCTCGGGCTCACGCCAGCTCTCGAGTCCGACGGCGGCGTCGGCCCCCATCACGAAAACGAGATCACTTTCGCCTCTTTCCTCAGCAAGCAATTGCAAGGTCTCATACGTATAGGACGGCCCCTCGCGTTCGACCTCGAGCGCCGAGACCGAGAAGCGCGAGTCGTCGGCGGCGGCCAGCCGGGTCATCGTCATCCGCAGCTCTTTCCCCGGATCGTCGGCGATCCGCTTGTGCGGCGCGACCCCGGTCGGGACGAGGACGACCTCGGCGAGGCCCAGCTGCCAGAGCGCCTCCTGGGCGAGCGCCAGGTGACCGAGGTGGGGCGGATTGAAGGCCGACCCGAGGACCCCGATGCCGGCGCCGGGGCCGTCAGCCACGCACCTGGCCGCTACCGCGGCCGACGTACTTCGTCGTGGTCAGCTCGCGCATCCCGATCGGGCCGCGCGCGTGCAGCTTCTGGGTCGAGTTGCCGATCTCGGCGCCCATCCCGTACTCGAACCCGTCGGTGAACCGCGTCGAAGCGTTGACATAGACGGCGGCAGCGTCGACTCCCGCGACAAAGGCGTCAGCAGCCTGCGCGGATTCGGTGACGATCGCCTCCGAGTGGCCGGTCCCGTGCGCGTTGATGTGGTCGATCGCGTCCTCGACCGAGTCGACGACCGCCACCGCCATCTTCAGCGCCAGGTACTCGGTGTCCCAGTCCTCCTCGGTCGCCGCGCCGATCTCGACCCCGCCGGCCGCGGCGCGAGCCCGCTCGTCGCCGAGCAGCTCCACCCCCTCGGCGGCCAGCGCGGTGAGTATCTCGGGACCGAAGCTCTCCGCGATCGCCGCGTCGAGCAGCACCTTCTCGGCCGAGTTGCAGACTCCCGGCCGCTGGACCTTGGCGTTGACGACGATCGCCTTCGCCATCTCGAGGTCCGCCTCGGCATGGACGTAGACGTGGCAGTTGCCCGCCGCCGCGTACATCACCGGCACCGTCGCGACCGCCTTGATCGCCTCCTTCAGGCCTTCGCCGCCGCGCGGGATCAGGAGGTCGACGACGCCCTCCTGGGTCGCCAGCTCGGTCAGCCCGTCGCGGTCGCCCGCGTCCAGCAGCAGCACCGCATCCTCCGGCAGCCCGGCCTCCAACAGCGCCTCGCGGACGATCGCCGCCAGCGCCGCGTTGGAGCGCTGCGCGTAACTGGATCCACGCAGCACGATCGCGTTGCCGCTCTTGATCGTCAGCGCCGCGCAGTCGATCGTGACGTTCGGGCGCGCCTCGTAGATCACCCCGACCACACCGAGAGGCACACGAATCTTGCGCAGGTCGATACCGCTCTGCATCGTGCGGTGGTCGAGCTCCTCGCCGACCGGGTCATCGAGCGCGGCGACGGCGCGCGCACCCTCGGCCATCGCCGCGACCCGCTCCGGGGTCAGCGTCAGCCGGTCGCGCAGCGCGTCGGTGAGTCCGACGGCGCGCTCGTCGGCGAGGTCGGCGGCATTCGCCTCGAGCACCGCGCCGACCCGCTCGTCGAGCAGCCGCGCGGTCGCCGCCAGCGCCGCGTCCTTGGCGGCGGTCGGCGCACTCGCGAGCGCGCGCGCCGCGCGCTTCGCGGCGATGCAGCTCTCGGCGATGGTTCTGGTCGCTACGGCCATAGGAGAAGGGTAACTGGCGACCTAGAGCAGGACGAAGCGGTCGCGGTGGATGACCTCCTCGGGCTTGTACGCCGGGCGCCTGATTTCGCCGCTGCGCTTCCCCTTGATCGCCCGCATGCGGCCCGCGGAGACCTCCAACACGCCATGGCCGATGACCGCGCCACCGGCATCCGACCTGACCGCGACGACATCGCCGGCGGCGAACTTGCCACTGCTCCTCACCACGCCGACCGGCAGCAAGCTCGACCCCTTGTCGCGCAGCATCCGCTCCGCCCCCTTGTCGACGAACAGCGATCCGACCGGCCGCGTCCCGTATTTCAGCCAGAGCTTGAAGACCGAGGTCTTCTCACGGCGGCGCGCGGCCGGGAAGCTGGTCCCGGTCGGCCGCCCCGCCGCGACGTCGAGCAGCACGCCCGGTGCCTGGCCCTTGCAGATCACGACGCCGACCCCCGATTCGGCCGCCATCTCGGCGGCGGCGACCTTGCTGCCCATCCCGCCCCTGCCCAACCGTGAGGGGGCGGCGCCGATCTCGACCTCACCGAGCTCAGAGAAATCGCTCACGCGCTCGATCAGTCGCGCGCCCCGGTCGCGCCGCGGATCGGAGTCGTAGAGCCCGTCCGTGTTGGTCAGCAGCACCAGGGTGCGCGCGTGCAGCAGTACCGCGATCTGGGCGGCGAGGAAGTCGTTGTCACCAAAGGTGATTTCGTCGGTGGCGGTGGTGTCGTTCTCGTTGACGATCGGGACGATTTGCCACTTGAGCAGGCGCTCGATGGTCTGCAGGATGTTTCGATAGTTCGCCGGGTTTTCGATGTCGGAGCGCGAGAGCAGGACCTGGGCTGATTTCGTCCCGCGCCGTTTCAGGCGCCCTGCATAGGCGCTGTAGATGTCCGCCTGCCCGATCGCCGAGGCAGCCTGGAGTTCATCCATCTTTCTCGGCCGCCGCCCCGCCCCGAGCAGGTTGGCGCCGCGCGCGATCGCCCCCGAGGACACGAGGACGACCGGCTCCCCGCCTCGGGTCAGCTCGGCGACCTGCCTACAGATCGAGGCGAAGACTCGATCGCGTCGCTCCCCGCCGTCGCTGACGACGACCGAGGAGCCCAGCTTTACTACCAGCGTCATGGTCGGCCAGTCTAAGAGCGAGCGCCCGCCCTGGAACCGCTGCTCCTCGACTGAGGGGCGCGCTCAGACGTGCAACTCGAACTCGTGCTCGCCGACCCGGACGTCATCGCCGGGCTCGAAGCCGGCCTTGGCGAGCGCCGCGATCACGCCGATCTCGGTCAGCCGCTGCTCCAGGTAGGCGAGCGCTTCGTCGTTGCCCGTGTCGTGGCGTTCGAAGAGGAGCTCGACGCCGCGGCCGCCGATCCGGAAGGCGCCGTCGTCCTCGCGCTCGACCCAGTAGCCGCCCTCGCCGGCGGGGCGGTAGACGCGGTGCTCGGCCTCGAACTCCCCCGCCGGCCCCCCGACCGGGGCCGCGTGCAGGGGCTGCACCGTAGCCAGCTCGGCGAGGATCCGCCGGCGCAGGTCGTCGAGGCCCTCGCCGGTCGCCGAGGAGGCCGCCACCACGCCGAGCACCGAGTCGCCGAGCCGCTCCGCCCACTCGGCGACCGCCGCGTCGACCACGGCCGGTTCGAGCAGGTCGCGCTTCGAGAGCACGACCAGCTCCGGCAACCGCTCCAGCCCCGCGCCGTAGGCCTCGAGCTCGGCCCGCACCAGCTCGTGGTTGCCGACCGGGTCGCCTTCGAGCGGCAGCAGCTCGACCAGGTGCACGAGCATCGAACAGCGCTCGACGTGGGCGAGGAACTCGTGGCCGAGCCCGGCCCCGGCCGCCGCCCCTTCGATCAGCCCGGGGATGTCGGCGAGCACCGCCTGGCGGTCCTCCCCCTCGATCGTCCCCAGCGCCGGCGAGAGCGTGGTGAAGGGATAGTCGGCGACCTTCGGCGTCGCCCGGGTCAATCGACCGAGCAGCGAGCTCTTGCCCGCGTTCGGCAGCCCGACCAGGCCGACGTCGGCGAGCAGCTTCAGCCGCAGCTCGATCCAGTCGGCCTCGCCCTTCGTCCCTTTCTCGGCGAACCGCGGCGTCTGCCGGGTCGAGCTGGTGAAGCGCCGGTTGCCGTGCCCGCCGCGGCCGCCCTGGGCGACCACCGCCCGCTGCCCCGGCTCGACCAGGTCGACCGCGGTGCCCTCGACCGTCACCGCCTGGGTGCCGGGCGGCACCGGGATCTCGCGGGTCTCGCCGCGCCCCCCGTGCCGGTTCGAGCCTTCGCCGTGACGCCCCCGCTGGGCGCGGAAGTGCTTCGAGCCGCGGAGCGCCCCGAGATCGCGCCGCGAGGGATCGCAGACCAGCACCACATCGCCGCCGTGCCCGCCGTCGCCGCCGTCGGGCCCGCCCTTCGGCACGTGGGCTTCGCGCCGGAAGCTGATGCAGCCGTCACCGCCGGCACCGCCCTCGACCCAGATTTTCGCCGTGTCGTCCACAGGCAGAGATTAGAAGGGGCGCCCAGGGCGCCCCAAGGAACCACCTGTGCGGAGATCGCGCGTCAGTCCTCGCTGAGGACGCTGATCGTGCGGCCCTTGCGCGCCGAGTGGAAGGAGACCTTCCCTGCCCGGGTGGCGAAGATCGTGTGGTCGCGGCCGAGGCCGACGCCCTCGCCGGGCCAGAAGCGGGTGCCGCGCTGGCGGACGATGATCTCGCCGCCGTAGACCTGCTGGCCGGCGAAGACCTTGACCCCGAGCATGTTCGGGTTGGATTCGCGCCCGTTGCGGGAGGAGCCGAGGCCTTTCTTATGCGCCATTCCTAGGCCTCCTCTTTCTCAGCTTTGGCGGGGGCTTCTCGGCGGGGCTTTTCCGACCCGCCTTTTTGCCGCCTTCAGGCTGGTCACCTCGAGCTTGGTCAGCTCGGAGCGGTGGCCGGCGCGTTTCCGGTAGCCCTTCTTCGCCTTGTATTTGAAGACTTTGATCTTCTTGCCGCGCAGATGCCCGGCAACTTTCGCCTCGACTTTGACTTTCGCCAGGTCTTTCGCCCCGGCGATCACGTCACCGTCACGGAAGAGCACCGGGCGCAGCGCGATTTTGTCGCCCTCTTTGGCGTCGAGCCGGTCGACGAGCAACGAGGTGCCCTCTTCGACCTTGTACTGCTTTCCACCGCTTTCGACCACCGCGTACATGCTGCCTCGTTCCTCTTCCGACTACTCGTCCGTGCTGCCTTGTTTGGCGCGCGAACGCCCCCGGCCGCCTCGGCGGCCGCGACTGCGTTTGCGCGAGGGAGCGTCGGATTCTAGCTGGGTCGCCGTTCGAGGCGCCGTTCGAGTGCCCGTTCGGCGACTCGCCGCCCCCGATCGGAGGCTCGCTGCCGAGCAGCGAGGCGATCGCCGCCGCCCGCTCGACCTCGTCGATCCGCACCAGCTTGCGCTCGCCGACGTAGGGGCCGCCGCCGGTGACGCTGACGATGTAGGAGTCGATCCGCGCGACCGCGTCGTCGGCGTTGTACATGTGCGGCTCGTCGATCTTGACCAGCACCTCCTCGCCGACCTTGAACGGCAGCGCCCGCTCCTCGATCTCCGCCCGGGTCCCGGACTCGACCACTTCGAAGGTCTCGATCGCGTTCGCGTCGCCGCCCTCGAAGTGGAAGCGCTTGCCGGTCTCGTCCTCGAGCTCGGTCAGCCCGCTGTCGGAGTCGGTCAGTGCCGCCGCGACTTTCGGGTTGACCCGGATCAGGAACGCCTCGTCGGATTTTTCGGCGGCGATTTCGCGCATCTTCCGCAGGCCCTCGAGCGCGACCGTCTCGGCCGAGAGGACGACCCCCTCGCCGTGGCAGGTCGGGCACAGCTCGGTGAGGATCTCGCGCACCCCGTCGGTGACGTTCTGGCGCGTCATCTCGACCAGCCCGAGCGGCGAGACCTCGACCACGTAGCTCTTCGACTTGTCGGCGTCGAGCGCTTTGCGCATCGTTTTCAGGACCTTGTCGCGGTTCGAGGCGCGCGCCATGTCGATGAAGTCGATGACGATGATCCCGCCGATGTCACGCAGCCGCAGCTGGCGCACCGCCTCGTCGGCGGCCTCGGTGTTGACTTTGGTGATCGTCTCCTCGAGCCCGCCTTTGCCGCGGCCGGTGAAGCTGCCGCTGTTGACGTCGATCACGGTCAGCGCCTCGGTGTAGTCGATGATCAGATAGCCGCCGGAGGGCAGGTCGACCCGCCGGTTCAGGGTCGACTCGATCTCCTTGTCGATCCCATATTTTTCGAACAGGGACTTCTTCTGGCCCTTGTACATCTCGACCCCGCCGACCAGCTCCGGCGCGGTGCGCTGGAAGAAGCTGGTCACCCGCTCGAACTGCTTCTCCGAGTCGATGATCGCGGTCTCGAACTCGTTGAGGAAGACGTCGCGGAGGACGCGGACCGAGAGGTCGGCCTCCTGGAAGACCATCGCCGGCGCCTTGGTCTGCGCGGCGCGCCGGTCGAGCACCTCGTTCAGCTTCTTGCAGGTAGGAGATCTCCCGCACGAAGTCGATTTTTTTCGCCCCGTGGGCGGCGGTGCGGACGATCAGCCCGCCCGGCCCTTTGTAGGTCCGGTCGACCATCTTGCGCAGGCGGTCGCGCTCTTTGTCGGCGAGGCGCCGGCTGACGCCGACCCCCGAGCCGTGCGGCGCGTAGACCAGGTAGCGCCCGGCGATCGAGACGTTCATCGAGAGCCGCGCGCCCTTCGTCTTCAGCGGGTCCTTGACCACCTGGACGAGGATCTCCTGGCCCGGCTTGATCAGCTCGTTGATGCGCGCGCCTTTGCCGGAGCCGCGGCCGCGGCGCGGCGCCTGCGAGCCGTCGGGCAGGACGATCTCGTCGACGTGGAGGAAGCCGTTGCGCTCGAGGCCGATGTCGACGAACGCGGCCTCCATGCCGGGCAGGACGTTGTCGACCTTGCCCTTGTAGATGTTGCCGACGATCGAGCGACGACCGCGTCGCTCCATGTAGAGCTCGGCGACGTTGGGCTGGGAGCCTTTCGCTTTCGCCTCGAGTACGGCAACGCGGGTCTCGCCTCGCTCGGCGGAAACCAAAATCGTTTTTTTCATTTTGTTCAGCTCAGTTCGGATAGGTACGCGGCGTGGATCCTCTACAGAGGCGTCACCACGCGAACCTTCCCCGCCGGCTGAGACGCGCCTGGATGTTGATGCTCTGAAGGACTCCAATCGCCAGGAAGGTAGCGAGCACGGAGGACCCTCCGTAACTCATCATCGGCAAAGGGATGCCCGTGATGGGCATGATGCCGAGGCACATCCCGACGTTGACGAACACCTGGAACAGAAGCTCGACGGCGATGCCGCCGGCCACCAGGATCCCGTAGGAGTTCTTTGAGAGCGTCACGATCCGCAGCGCCCGCCAGATGAGAAGGGCGTACAGGGATAGGACGAACGCGGCGCCCAAGAACCCGTAGCGCTCGCCGATCACCGCGAAGATGAAGTCGGTCGAGCGCTCGGGAACGAAGTCGAGCCGCGTCTGGGTGGCTTGGTCGCCGCGCCCGGTCTTCTGACCGGCGCCGATGGCGACCATCGATTGGTCCTGTTGGTAGCCCGCGCCGCCGGGTTCCGCGCTCGGATGCAGGAAGGAGGTCAGCCTCTGCGCCTGATATTCCTTGAGCACGGGGTGGCCGACGGCGGGCGCCACCACGAGGACTAAAGCTATGAGTGCGGCGATTCCGCCGCTGATTACCGCGAAATGGGTCCATGGGACTCCCCCGAAGTACATCACGGCGAGCGTCCCGACCACCAGCACCAGTGAGGTGCCGAGGTCCGGCTGGAGGAAGACGAGGGCAGCCGGAGCCAGTCCCAGAGCCAGATAACGCATGGTTCTGCGGACCGGCGAACCCCTTCTGGCGCCGTCGATGACGAAGCCCGCGAGGGCCACCACGAGCAGAAGCTTGCCCAGCTCGGAGGGCTGGAAGGAGAAAAACGGGAGTTCGAAAGCGCGCCGCGAGCCGCGCGCCGCGAAGCCGAAGACGAAGACCAGGGCGATCGAGACGCAGAGGAAGGTGTAGATCCCGACCCGCAGCTCGCGGAAGCGCGAGTAGTCGATCCGGGACAGGATCAGCATCCCGATCGACCCCGGCGACGCCGTAGATCGCCTGGCGCTCGACGTAGTAGTTGGGGTTGCCGGGGACGTCGTGCAGGGTCGCCTGGCCGAGGGTGAAGACGCTGAACGCGATCAGCCCGACCGCGGCGAAGGTCATCACCCAGTCCATGTGGGCGAGGCCGAGGCGTTCGCCGATCGTCGGCCGTTCGTCGAAGAGCTCGGGCCGCGCCTGCCGCGCCCGCGTCGCGTACATCATCCGCCCACACCCGTTTCTTCGCCCGGGATTTCTTCGCCGCCGGTTTCGGTCACTTCACCCGTTCCGGCTTCCGTTTCCTTTTCCGATTCCTGTTTCAGCCGGCGGGCGAAATACGCTTCGAGGATCTGCTTGTTGGCGGGAGCCGCGCTTTCCGCCCCGAAGCCGCCTTCCTCGATCGTCACCACGGTGACGATGTTCGGGTTGGGGTAGGGCGCCAGCGAGATGAACCACGACTGGTTCGCGTGAGGGAGACCGCGTTCCGCGGTCCCGGTCTTGCCCGCGATCTCGATCGGGAATTCATTGAAGACCGAGGTCGCCGTGCCGCCCGGCCCGGACGTCGCCAGGTGCATCCCTTCCATGATCAGCTGCCGCGATTCCGGATCGATCTTCACGTGGCGACGCGGCCCTGGGTCGATTTCCCGCAGGACCCGGCCCGCCGCGTCCATGACTTCCTTGCCCAGGTGGGGCGTGACGACGGTGCCGTCGTTGCCGAGGGTCGCGTAGGCGATCGCCATCTGCAGCGGGTCGGTCTGCAGGTCTCCCTGGCCGACCGCCAGCTGGACGTCGTCGCCCTGCGACCACGGTCGCTGTTCTTCTCCGTTTTCCACGGCTTCCTCGTAGAGTTCGTCGCGCCATTTCTTGCTCGGCACCAGCCCTTCGCAGAGGGCCCGGTCGGGATGTCGATCCCGGTCGGGTCGCCGATCCCCATCTTGTGCGACCAGTTCTGCAGGTCGTTGTTGTCCCACATCCGCGCGCCGAGCTTGTAGAAGTAGACGTCGGAGGACACTTCGAGGGCGTGCACGAGGCTGATCGGCCCGTTGACCGCGCCTTCGGAGTTTTCAAATTTCTCCCCGGCGAGTTCGATGAAGCCGTTGTCTTCGACCACCGTGTTGCCGGTGATGTAGCCGTTTTCCAAGCCCGCCAGCGCGGTCATCAGCTTGTAGGTCGAGCCGGTCGGATAGGACGATTCGACCGCCCGGTTGAAGAGCGGGTCACCCGCTTCTTCGGATGCGAGCGCTTCGTACGCTTTGGTCGACAGCGGCTTCGTCCAGACCGACGGATCGTAGGTCGGCGACGACCCCATGCCGAGGATTTCGCCGGTGTGGATGTTCATCGAGACGAAGGCGCCCGGCAGCCCGCGTTCGGCCAGCGCCGCTTCGCCCGCCGCCTGCACCGCCGGGTTGATCGTCAGCTTCAGGTTGTCGCCCGGTTCGGGCGGGGTCGAGGTCAGCTGCCCGCCCGGGGTCGGCTCACCGAGCGCGTTGACCTGGTAACGGGAGGTCCCCGGCATCCCGCGGAGGAACCTGTCGTAGGTGTACTCGAGGCCTTCCTTGCCGACCACTTCACCCGGTTCGAGCCCCTTGTAGGGGCCTTCTTCGAGCTCTTCTTCGTCGACCTCGCCGGTGTGGCCGAGGATCTGGGCGGCGCGATCTTCGTCGGGGTAGTTGCGGACGAAGACCTTTTCCACCGAAACGCCGGGGAACTTGCCCTGGTTTTCCTCGATGTAGTAGATGAGGTCGTAGCCGACGTCGCGCCGCAGCGTGATCGGCGCCCCGGCGCGACAGCTTTTCTTCTTCGGCGATCCGCTTGCGGACCTGCTGCAGTGTCCATGTGGACGAGCGCGCCGAGTTTCTTCAGCTCGGCTGTTTCTTCGCCGCCGGTTCTTCCGGCAGCTTCGAGGGTCGACCTGCAGCGCCAGGCTGGTCCGGTTGTCGACCAGGACTTCGCCGTTGCGGGCGAGGATTTTGCCCCGCGGCGCGATGATCTTGAACGAGCGGGTGCGGTTGTTCTTCGCCTCGGCGAGGTTTTCCGGGCCTTCGAGGATCTGCAGCGTCCAGAGGCGGAAGAAGAGGATCGCGAAGAGCGCCACGGCGACGCCGCCGACGACGGCGATCCGCAGCGCCATGCGGTTCGGTCGGGCCCGGTCCTCGGGTCGCAGGTACATCGCGTCACGCTCCCAGCACCGTCGGTCGCCGGGTCCGCCGCACCGTCGCCTCGTCGACCAGCGCGGGGCGCACGCAGGCGCCGCAGCCCGACGTAGATCGCCCAGCCGAGGAAGAAGGCGAAGATGCTCTTGACCAGCATGTCGCGGACGACCAGCACGCTGACGTCGGTGTCGATGCCGAACATCGCCTCGACCGCGCCGAAGCCAAGCTCGGCGGCCAGGGTCAGGACCGCGCAGAGCAGCGGCGCGACGAGGCGGCTGTGGATCTCGAAGCGCTCGCGGAACATCCCCGCCGCGTAGCCGACCGCGATCAGCACCAGCGAGGCGCCGCCGAGCGGCTGGATCAGCAGGCAGTCGAGCAGGAAGCCGATCGCGAAGCCGGAGACGGCGCCGGTCATCGTGCCGCCGAGCAGGCCGAGGCAGACGACCAGCGCGGGCAGGATGTCGGGGCTGACGTGGAAGAGCTCGACCTGCGAGAAGAAGGTCAGCTGCAGCAGCACGCCGAGCAGCCCGACGACGATCAGGCGGGCGAGGATTTTCGGGCGTGAGGATCATTCGCGGCTTCCCCCCGTCAGCACCTGGACCGTGCCGAGGTTGCGGAGGTCGGCGTAAGGACGCACGATCGACCGTTCCTGCGCCTCCTGTTCGACCAGCGAGGCCTTGGTCACTTCGCCGACCGGGATGTTCGGCGGGAACCGCGATTCGATCCCTTCGGCACGCCAGCCCGCGGTCACCACCGACTCGCCTTTGTGGATGTTCTTGTCGGAGTTGAGGAAGCTGGAGGACGAGCCGGTTCGGTTCGCCGACGGTCGGGCGTGACGACTCCCTGGACGCCGGCCGGCACGACCTTGACCGAGACCGTGCTCGAGTGGTCGGAGATCAGCCTCACCTTGGAGGTCGAGCCGGTCAGCGCCGTCACCTCGCCGACCAGCCCCTGGCCGTTGACCACCGGGATCGCCCTGCTTGACCCCGTCGCCGGAGCCGACGTCGATCATCACGTCGCTGAACCAGACGGTCGGCGAGAGCCCGATGACCCGGCCGGTGCACCGGTTCGTAGCCGGAGGGGATCGCGCCTGATCTGTCGAGTTTCAGCAGGGCGCGGAATTCTTCGTTTTCGGCCAGCGCCACCTTGCCGCCGACCGCCTCTTTGCGGGCGACTTCGAGTTCTTCTTCGAGCCGGTGGTTCTTGCCGCGCGCGTCGAAGGTTTCGTCGACCCAGTTGATCAGGTCGCGGGCGGGCTTCAGCGCCCGGTCGAGGATCGAGGAGACCGGCGCGAAGACGGCCGTGACGCCCCGCTGGACGCCGTTCGAGCCCTGCCCGTAGGTGATCGTCAGCAGCGCGAAGGAGCCGACGATCGAGGAGGGCGAGCACCGCTCTACGGCGGCGTACTTGCTTGCGGTACACGTGGGAGACCTAGGTTCGGTGTCGTGGTTGAAGCCGGGTTGGACGCCTCATCGCTGCACACGCTGGCGCCCTCCCGAGCCGTTGCGGCCGCTGCGGTGGATCGTCTCGAACTCCTCCAGCGAGATGCCCGAGCCGACGGCAACGCAGGTCAAGCGGCGACTCTGCCAGTTGGCAGGGCATCTGGCACTCGTCGTGGAGCCGCTGCTCCAGCCCTTGCAGGAGCGCGCCGCCGCCGGCGAGGGTGATGCCGCGGTCCATGATGTCGCCGGCCAGCTCCGGCGGCGTCTGGTCGAGCGTCTCCTTGACCGCGGCGACGATGTGGCCGACCGGCTCCTCGAGCGCCTGGCGGATCTCCTCGGAGCTCAGCTCGATCGTTTTCGGCAGCCCGCTGACCAGGTCGCGGCCGCGGATCTCGGTGCGGATCTCGTTCGGCAGCGGCGCCGCCGAGCCCGCCTCGAGCTTGACCTCCTCGGCGGTCTGCGCGCCGATCGCCAGTTTGTACTTGTTTTTGCAGTGGGCGACGATCGCTTCGTCGAGCTCGTCGCCGCCGACCCGGATCGACTGCGAGACGACGATCCCGCCGAGGCTGATCACCGCGACCTCGGTGGTGCCGCCGCCGATGTCGACGATCATCGACCCGGTCGGCTCGGCGACCGGCAGGCCGGCGCCGATCGCCGCCGCCATCGGCTCCTCGATCAGGTAGGCCTGGCGGGCGCCCGCCGAGAGACAGGCCTCCTCGACCGCGCGCTTCTCGACCCCGGTCACCCCGGAGGGCACGCAGACGACGACCCGCGGATGGGCGAAGCGGTTGGAGTGGACCGACTGGATGAAGTGCCGCAGCATCTGTTCGGTCACCTCGAAGTCGGCGATCACGCCGTCCTTCAGCGGGCGGATCGCGGTGATGTTGCCGGGCGTGCGCCCGATCATCCGCTTCGCCTCGACCCCGACCGCGTGGACCTGGCCGGTCTGGGTGTCGATCGCGACGACAGAAGGCTCCGAGAGCACGATGCCGCGGCCGCGCACGTAGACGAGCGTGTTGGCGGTGCCGAGGTCGACGGCCATGTCGCGCCCGCCAAGGCGGAACAGCCGGCTCAGCCAGCTCATATTTCAGTCCGTTCGGTGGCCAGAACGAACCATGATTCCAAACGCGCCTAATCGAGCCGTGATCGACCCACGCGGCGCAGAAAATCCTGTCGCTTGCAGGATTAACTCTGCTCTTGCGCCGCTAACGGGGCGCTAAGAAGCGGGCTCTCATACGGCTCTCAGGAGCGCTCGAAAAGGGCCGGGGCGAGGTCGGCCAGCAGCCCGACGGGCAGCCCGACGACGTTCGAGACGCTGCCCTCGAGGCGCTCGACCAGGGTCGAGCCGAGCGTCTGGATCGCGTAGCCGCCGGAGCGGCCCTCCCACTCGCCGAACTCGACATAGCGCTGCTTCTCGGCCTCGCTCAGCTCCTTGAAGACGACCTCGGAGCGCTCGAGGCCGCTGCGCTCCTCCCCCGCCTCGTCGAGCACGACGAGGCCGCTCATCACCGTGTGGCCGCGCCCCGACATGCGGTCGAGGTAGGCGCGCGCCTCGGCCGGCGTCGGCGGGCTTGCCGAGCACCTCGCCGTCGAGGACGACGTCGGTGTCGCAGGCGATCACCAGCCCGCCCGCGGGGCGATCGACCGCGCGCGCCTTGCGGCGCGCGTTCTCGATCACCAGGAATTCGGGATCTCCGCCGGTCGAGCTCCTCGACGCCGGGGACGACGACCTCGAACTCGATCCCCAGCTTGGCGAGGATCTCGCGCCGCTGCGGCGAGCCCGAAGCCAGGATCACGTGCGCGGACAGGATGCTACGCGAGCTCTGGGAACCAGATGCCGATCTCGCGCTCGGCCGACTCGTCGGAGTCGGAGCCGTGGACCATGTTGAAGGTCACCTCGAGCGCGAAGTCGCCGCGGATCGAGCCGGGCGCGGCCTCGACCGGGTTGGTCGCGCCGATCAGCTGGCGCGCCGCCGGCACCGCCTCGGCCCCCTCGCAGCACCATCGCCACCAGCGGGCCGCCGGTGATGAAGCTGACCAGCTCGCCGAAGAAGGGCTTCTCGGTGTGCTCGGCGTAGTGCTCGTTGGCGATCTCCTCGGTCGCGGTCAGCGGCTTCAGCGCGGCGATCCGCAGCCCCTTGCGCTCGAAGCGGGCGATCACCTCACCGGTCAGGGCGCGCTCGAAGGCGTCAGGCTTGACGAGGATCAGGGTCCGGCTCACGGCGGGGGCTCCTTTGTTCTTGTTCGGTGGTCGGCGCCTCTTTGGGGGAGGCGCTGCGGGCGGGCCCTTTGCGGGTGCCCGAAGCTTTCGGTTGGCGCTCCGCCGGGCGCTCGCCCGCGGGGCGTCCGGCCGCGGCGGGGCGCTCGCCTTCGCCGCTCGGGGCGGGGCGTTTTTTCCGTCGCGCGTTTCGGCTCGCGCCCGCGCCGCGCTCGTCGCTCGGGACCGCGGCGGCGCGGCCGGCGCGAGCGCTCGCCGGAGAGCGAGGTCTCGCAGTAGGGGCAGAGGCCCCAGCGCGGGTCGACCGGTTCGCCGCAGGTCGGGCAGGGGTCCTTCAGCCGGCGCTGGCAGTTGGGGCAGCGGAGGTAGTTTTTCTCCACCGGGTACTCGCAGTTGGGGCAGGTCTGCTCGCGCAGCTGGCGCACCCGCAGCTCGGCCGCTTTGATCTCCAGCTCGCGCTCGTGGGCGTCCTCGAGGAACTCCGGCGGGCGGACGATCGTGTAGACGGCGGTCCCGATGTAGGGGAAGAACGAGGCGATCGTCGCGCAGGCGACCAGGAACGGATCGGCGATCCGGCGGCGCGCGTCGAGGAAGGTGTAGACGATCAGCGCCAGCCAGAGCACGATCAGCAGGAGCAGAACGAGGGTCGCGGCCAGGTTGAGGCCGGAGTTGGTGATTCCGAAGATCGCTAGTGCCATGGGAAGTGCCCCCTCCGGGGATGGGGATCGCGCAGTGTATTCGCCGCCCGGACGCCCGATCCTGTTCGGGCCCCCGGCGGGGCTACCCGCCTAGAGGAAAAGTCTCCCGAACAGGTACCCGACGCCGAAGAAGACGAGGATCACGATCGCCACCACGGCGGCGACCAGAGCCATCATCGACAGCAGTTCGGAGCCGGCGCTGCGATCCATGCAGGAATCCTCGCACAGTCACACCTCGCTTCCCGGCGGCGGCGCCATGAGCGTTCCCTGAGAGGCCCGGGCGGGGGCGATCAGGTAATGCGATCCGGTGACGACGAGGACGCCGGCGAAGGTGCCGCAGGCGAGTTCGGTGGCGCGGCGCAGGGCCGGCTCGAGGCGCGGCTCGGCGATCGCCTCGAGGCCGTGGGCCTGGCAGAGGTCGGCGAGCTCCCGGGCCGGGCGCGAGCGCGCGCCGGGGCGGCCGTGCCCGGCCAGCGCCTCGGGCGGGATCTCGGTGCAGACGGCGCCGCGCAGCACCGGGGCGAGCGCCGCGATCATCGCCGGCGCGTCCTTGTCGGCGAGCATCGCCAGGCAGGCGACGACCGGGCGCCCGGCGGCGAGCGCCGGCAGCGCCTCGGCCAGCGCCGCCGCCCCGTCGGGGTTGTGGGCGGCGTCGACGTAGGTCGGCGGGCTCGTCGGCGATCAGCTCGAGCCGGCCGGGGACGTCGAGCGCCGGCGGCGACGGCGGCGACCCGCTCCGGGTCGACGCTCGCCGAGGAAGGCCTCGGCGGCGGCCATCGCGAGGGCGAAGTTGCGGCGCTGGAAGGGGCCCGAGGCGGCGAGCTCGACCCCGGCGCCTGGGTCCTCGGGGGCGACGATCAGCGTCCGCCCCGCGTTCGCGCGGCGATCTGTTCGGCCAGCTCGCGGACCGGCGCGCTCACCCGTCCCAGGACCAGGGTCGACTGGTCGCTGCAGGACGGCGAGCTTCTCGGCGGCGATCTCGAGCTCGGTCTCCCCCAGCCACTCGGTGTGGTCGAGGCCGACCGAGGTGAGCACGGTGACCCGCGAGGGGATCGTGTTGGTCGCGTCGAGCCGGCCGCCGAGCCCGGCCTCGATCGCCGCCGCCTTGCACCCGGGCGCGGGCGAGCGCGACGAAGGTGGCCGCGGTCGCCGCCTCGAACTCGGTCACCGCCTCGCCCTCCTCGAGGGTGCGGTTGACGCCCTCGGCCGCGGTCGCGACCTGGGCGACCGCCTCGGCCCAGGCCTCGGCGGCGATCTCCTCGCCGCGGATCAGGGTGCGCTCGGTCCAGCGGGTCGCGTGCGGCGAGAGGCAGGCGCCGGAGGGGACCCCGTGCGCTTCGAGCAGCGCCGCGACCATCCGCGTCACCGAGGACTTGCCGTTGGTGCCGACCACGTGGACCGAGGCGAAGCGGCGCTGCGGCAGGCCGAGCGCCGTCGTCAGCTTCCACATCCGGTCGAGCCCGAGCCGCCACCCGACCGGTTCGAGCGAGTCGAGGTAGGCCGATCTGGATCGAATCCGGGGGGCATCGCGGCGCTAGCCGAGTTCGGCAAGTTCTCCGCGGTAGCGCTCCAGCTTGCCGCGCTCTTCCTCGACCACGGCGGCCGGGGCCTTGGCGACGAACCCCTGGTTGGAGAGTTTGCGCTCGGCGCGGTCGATCTCGGCGCTGCAGCTCCTCGCGGCGCTTGCCGAGGCGCGCCTCGACCGCGGCGGCGTCGAGCTCCTCGGAGGCGAGCACCCGCACCGGGCCGACCGAGGCGACCGGCTCCGAGCCGACCCCGTCGAAGGCGAAGCGCGAGAGGCGGCCGACGAACTCCGAGGGGGCCATCCCGTCGATCACCGCCGGCAGCACCGCCTTGGCGGGGACCCCGACCAGGTCGCGCCAGGCGCGCAGGCTGCGGGTGAGGCCGATCTCCTCGGCGACGTCGGCCTCGGCGGCCTCGTCGAAGAGCGCCGGGTCGGCGACCGGGAAGGCGTGCACGGCGAGGTGGCCGTCGCGGGCCGGGTGGAAGGACCAGATCTCCTCGGTGACGAACGGCATCGTCGGGTGCAGCAGGCCGAGGACGCGCTCGAGCGCGTAGAGCAGCGTCGCCGAGACGTCCTCCTCGCCCTCGTAGAGGCGCGGCTTGACGATCTCCAGGTACCAGTCGCAGAGGTCGCCGTAGACGAAGGCGTAGCACTCCTGGACGGCGTGGGCGAAGTCGAAGGCCTCGAGCTTCTCGGTCACCGAGGCGATCGTCCGCTCGAGGCGCGAGAGCAGCCAGCGGTCCTCGAGCTGCGCGCGGCGCGCGGCGCCGGCTCGACCTCGGCGGCGTTGAGGAGGATCAGGCGGGACGCGTTGTAGAGCTTGTTCGCGAGGTCCGAGCCCTGCTCCACCTTGGCGTCGGAGTAGCGCACGTCCTGGGTCGAGGACATCGCCAGCAGGCCGAAGCGGAGCGCGTCGGCGCCGCGGACGTCGATCTCCTCGAGCGGGTCGATCCCGGTGCCGAGGCTCTTCGACATCCGCCGCCCGTCGCGGGCCTGGATCACCGAGTGGACGTAGACGTCGCGGAAGGGGACGTCGCCGGGGAACTCGATCCCCATCATCACCATCCGCGCGACCCAGAGGAAGAGGATCTCGCGCGCCGTGGTGAGGAAGCTGGTCGGGTAGAAGGCGCGCAGCTCGGGCGTGTCGTCGGGCCAGCCGAGCGTCGCGAACGGCCAGAGCGCCGAGCTGAACCAGGTGTCGAGGACGTCCTCCTCCTGGACCAGCGTCACCATCGCACTGCAGGGCATCTCGCCGGATCCGGGGCGACCTCGGCGACGACTGGTCTTGGCCTCGCAGTCGCCGCAGTACCAGACCGGGATCTGGTGTCCCCACCAGAGCTGGCGCGAGATGCACCAGGGGCGGATCTCCTCCATCCAGTTGAGGTAGACCCGCTTCCACTGGTCGGGCTGGATGCGGACCTCGTCGCGCTGCACCACCTCGATCGCGGGCGCCGCCAGCTCGTCCATGCGGCAGAACCACTGGAGCGAGATCAGCGGCTCGATCCGCTCGCCGGAGCGGTGGCTGAACGGCACCGCATGGGTGTAGGGCTCCTCGCCGCGCAGCGCCCCCTCCTCGCGCAGCGCGGCGACGACGGCGCGCTGGGCCTCGGCCGCCGGTCATCCCCTCGAAGTCCCCGCCCTCCTCGTTGATGCGCCCGTCGGGGCCGATCACGACGATCTCCTCGAGCCCGTGGCGGCGGCCGATCTCGAAGTCGTTGGGGTCGTGGCCGGGGGTGATCTTCAGCGCCCCGGTGCCGAACTCGGGGTCGACGTAGGCGTCGGCGATGATCGGCAACCGGCGGCCGACCAGCGGCAGCACGCAGAAGGAGCCGACCAGGTCGGCGTAGCGCTCGTCCTCGGGGTTCACGGCGACGGCGGTGTCGGCGAGCATCGTCTCGGGGCGCACGGTGGCGACCGTGAGCACCTGGTCCGAGCCCTCGACCGGGTAGTCGATCGAGAACAGCGAGTCGGTCACCTCGCGGTTCTCGACCTCGAGGTCGGAGATCGCCGAGCGCGTTCCCGGATCCCAGTTGACCATGTAGTTGTCGCGGTAGATGTAGCCCTTGTCGTAGAGCTGCTTGAAGACCTTGTGGACGGCGCGGACGTAGCCGGCGTCGAGGGTGAAGCGCTCGCGCTCGTAGTCGCAGGAGGCACCGAGCCGCTTGTACTGCTCGACGATCCTTGAGCCGTACTCCTCTTTCCATTCCCAGACCCGCTCGACGAAGGCCTCGCGGCCGAGCTCCTGGCGGCTCTTGCCTTCGGCGCGCAGCTCTTTCTCGACCACCGCCTGGGTGGCGATGCCGGCGTGGTCGGTGCCGAGGATCCAGAGCGTGTTGTGGCCGCGCATCCGGTTCATGCGGACCAGCGCGTCCTGCATCGAGCCGTTCAGCGCGTGGCCCATGTGGAGCGCGCCGGTGACGTTGGGCGGCGGGATCGCGACCGAGAAGTTCTCGGCCGGCGCCCCGGTCGCATCTGGATGAAAGTAGCCGCCCTCCATCCATTCGGCGAAGACGCGCGCCTCGATCTCCCCCGGTTCGTAGCGGGTCGTCTGCTCCAGCTTCTCGCGCTTCGCCGCGTCCATGCGGCGAGTCTAGATATCGAGGCGCGCGCTCAGCTCGCGGCGGCCGCGCGGCGTCACCTCGACCGCGCGGCGGCGCTCGGTGCGGCGGACCCAGTCGAGCTCGAAGAGGCGGCCGGTGAGGGCGACACCGAGCTTGCCCGCCAGGTGCGGCCGGCGCTCCGACCAGTCGTTGCAGGCCTTGCCGGCGCGGGGCGGGCGTTCGATCCCGATCTCCTCGAGCCAGGCGCCGCCGTGCTCGGTGAGGAGGAAGACCTCGCCTTCGCGCTCGATCAATCGGCGCTCGACCATCGCGTCGGTGATGCCGACGCCGAGCTCGCCCGCGAGGTGGCCGTAACAGGTGCGCGCCGAGCGGAGCGCGCCCGCGCGGTTGGCCTGGCGCAGGCTGCGGACCTCGGTGCGCGGCGCGAGCGCGGCGAGCGCCTCGACCGCGGTGGCGACCTCGGGCCCGGCGAGCCGGTAGTAACGGTTGCGACCGCCCCGCTCGACGGCGAGGAACCCGGCCCTGTGCAGCTTCGCCAGATGCTCCGACATCGTCGAGCGCGAGACGCCGGCGACCTCGGCCAGCTCACTCGGCGGCAGGGCGCGGCCGTCGGTCAGCTCCATCAGGACGGCGGCGCGGCTCGGGTCGGCCATCAGCGCCGCGGCAGCGGAGATGTCGACCTCGCCGGTTCTCATACCCCAAGGTTAGGACCGCGACGATTCGGCCGGCACCGAATCATTCGCGGCCTACGGTCGGGCTCCATGACCGATGCCGACACCCCCCGTGGCCGCGGCCCGGCGCTCGCCGTAGCCGCGGCCGGCTACTTCTTCGTGCTGCTCGACGTGACGATCGTCAACGTCGCCCTGGCGCGGATCGGGAGCGGCCTCGGCGGCTCGCGCGCGGAGCTGCAGTGGGTGGTCGACCCCTACGCGCTGGTGCTGGCCGCCGGGATGCTCGGCATGGGCGACCTCGCCGACCGGACCGGCTCGCGGCGCCTCTTCCTCGGCGGCCTGGTGGCGTTCGGCGGCGCCTCGGCGCTCTGCGCGGCGGCGCCGGTGGCGGGCATGCTGATCGGCGCGCGGGCGGTGCAGGGACTGGGCGCGGCGGCGATCCTGCCCAGCTCGCTGGCGATCGTCAACCTGCTCTACCCCGACGCCGAGGAGCGCCCGCGGGCGATCGGCGTCTGGGCCGGGATCGGCAGCTCGGCGCTGGTGTTGGGGCCGATGCTCGGCGGCGCGTTGGTCGGGCCATTCGGTTGGCGCGCGATCTTCTGGTTGAACGTGCCGTTGGTCGTGGGGGCCTTGATGGGTGGGGTCGTGACGCTCCCCCACGGCTCGACCGCGAAGAGAGCCCGCCCCGACATCGCCGGGCAGACGCTCGGCACGGCCGCCCTTGCCGCCCTCGTGCTTGCTCTTATCGAGGGCGGCGAGGGCGGCTTTGCGAGCGCTCCGGCGATTGGTGGGATCACGGTGGCGATAATCGCGTTCATCGGCTTCATCGCCGCGGAGCGACACGCTCCGCGCCCTCTGCTCGACCTCGGTTGGTTCCGACGCCGGGAGTTCTGCGGAGCCAACGGGGGGGCGGGGCTGATGAACCTGGGGACGCTGGGTGGGCTTTTTGCGCTCGGTCTGCACCTGCAGCAGCGACAGGGGCTCACGCCGCTCGAAGCGGGGCTCGCCTTGGTCCCCCTCGCCGCCCCACTCGCGATCCTCACGCCGTTCACCGGCCGCCTGGTCGGCCGTGTCGGCCCGCGCCTCCCCGCCGGCCTCGGCCTCGTGATGAGCGGCCTCGGCTACCTCGGCACCGCCCTGGTCGGCCCGTCGTCGATCGACTCGCCGGCGGGTTGGGCATTCCTCGCGCTCGCCGGAGCCGGCATGGGCGTCGCCGTCCCCGGCCTCGTCGCCGGAGCGACCGAGGCACTGGGCCCCGACCGCGCGGGGATCGCCTCCGCCGTCAACAACACCTCGCGCCAGGTCGGCGGCGCGATCGGCGTCGCCTTGATCGGCGGCCTCGCCTCGATCGCGACGTCCCTCGCCTTCAGCGCCGCCGCTCTCCTCCTCGGGGGCGTCCTCGCCTTCGCGCTGATGCGACCGTGGAGAGAAACCGTCGCCAGGCGACGGAAAGTCACCACGGCTCGGCGCGGCTAGGCGGTTTCCTCGCCCAACTCGTCCTCGGCCGGGCCGATGTCCTGTTGGGCGGCCTCGGTGACCAGGGTCGGTCGCCGGCCTTGGAGGATCGTCTCCCTCGTCACCACGCACTTGGTGACGTCGCGGCGCGAGGGCAGCTCGAACTGGACGTCGAGGAGGGTCTCCTCGAGGATCGAGCGGAGGCCGCGGGCGCCGGTCTCGCGCTGGATCGCCTTGTCGGCGATCGCCTCGAGGCTGTCCTCGGAGAAGACCAGCTCGATGTCGTCGAACTCGAAGAAGCGCTGGAACTGGCGGGTCAGCGCGTGTTTGGGCTCGGTCAGGATCGTGGTGAGGTCGTCGCGGCTGAGCTGGTGGATCGCGGTGATCACCGGCAGGCGGCCGATGAACTCGGGGATCAGGCCATATTCGATCAGGTCCTCGGGGAGCACCTGCTCGAACCATTCGCCGGTGTCCTTCTGGTCGCGCGAGGTGATCGCCGCGCCGAAGCCGACGCCGTGGTCGCCCACCCGCCGCTCGATGATCTTGTCGAGCTCGGCGAAGGAGCCGCCGCAGATGAAGAGGATGTTGGTGGTGTCGATCGTCAGGAACTCCTGGTGGGGGTGCTTGCGCCCGCCCTGCGGCGGCACCGAGGCGGTGGTCCCCTCGAGGATCTTCAGGAGCGCCTGCTGGACGCCTTCGCCGGAGACGTCACGGGTGATCGACGGGTTGTCGGCTTTGCGCGCGATCTTGTCGATCTCGTCGATGTAGATGATCCCGGTCTCGGCCTTCTTGACGTCGAAGTCGGCGGCCTGGATGAGCTTGAGCAAGATGTTCTCGACGTCCTCGCCGACGTAGCCGGCCTCGGTCAGCGCGGTCGCGTCGGCGATCGCGAACGGCACGTTGAGGATCCGCGCCAGGGTCTGGGCGAGCAGCGTCTTGCCGCAGCCGGTCGGTCCCAGCATCATGATGTTCGACTTGCCCAGCTCGACCTCGTTCTCGTCGGACTGGCCGATCTGCACCCGCTTGTAGTGGTTGTAGACCGCCACCGAGAGCGAGCGCTTGGCGGCCTCCTGGCCGACCACGTACTCCTGCAGCACGTCGTAGATCTCGCGCGGTTTCGGCAGGTTCTCCAGCTCGAAGGTCGGCGGAGCGGTGAGCTCCTCGTCGATGATCTCGTTGCAGAGGTCGATGCACTCGTCGCAGATGTAGACGCCGGGGCCCGCGATCAGCTTTTTGACCTGGCGCTGCGACTTGCCGCAGAAGCTGCAGAGGAGCTGCTCGTTGGAGTCGGTGGGTCGTGCCAGTGGAATCCCCTCCTGACGGGACGATCGATCGGAGCTTCGGCGCGGTCCCAAAGCTTAGACGGGCCCTGCTGCCGGTTACAGGGGGTCCAATACGGCGCCGCCGTTGCGGTCCCTGCGCGTGACGGCAGCCTTGCACGCGAGTAGGTTGCCGGGATGGCCCACGAGGTGGACGTGAGCGCGGTCCGCGAGGAGGAGTTCGAGACCCTCCTGCCGCTGATCGCCGCCTACCAGCGCTTCTACGAAGTCGACGACATCGACAACGACCGCAACCGCTTCTTCTTCCGCCGCTTCCTCGCGCCGAGCGACGACGGGCGGCTGCTGGCGGCGCGCGAGGAGGGCGGCTCGATCCTCGGCTACGCCTGCCTCTACTGGCACTTCTCCTCCCTCCAGGCGACCGAGACGGTGCTGATGAACGACCTCTACGTGGCGCCCGCGGCGCGCGGCCGCGGGGTCGGCCGCGCCCTGATCGAGGCGAGCGCCGCCGTCGCCCGCGAGCGCGGCGCCGCCTGGCTCGAGTGGGCGACCGCCCCCGACAACCACACCGCCCAGCGCCTCTACGACTCGCTGACCAGCGAGAAATCGACCTGGCTCGAGTACGAGCTCGAGGTCTAGGAGGGATCGGCGCTAGGCGGGCGGGGCGCCGCGCTTCAGGCGGCCGTTCAGGGTGCGGCGCAGGTACCAGTAGGCGGTGACCGAGGTGAGCAGGTAGACGACGCCGACGAAGATCATCACGCCGCGGATGCCGGGCAGGAGCACGGCGAGGATCGCGATGATCATCAGCCCGACCGCGGTCGCGAGCGCCATGAACCGCAGCGTCGCCTCGACCTGTCGCCGCAGCGGGCCGTCGGCGACGGGATTGCCCTGCTCGTCCACCTCGTAGGGATCGGCCATCGCGCCAGCCTAGATGAGTAGTTCCACGACTCAGGCGACGTAGTCGACCAGCGCCCGGCTGCTGCGACCGAGTTCATGGTTCAGCGAGACGGCCGCGGCGAGTGCGAGGAACCGTGCGGCGATGCGGACCCGAAGCCCGCGCAGCGTGCGGGCGCCGTGGCGCTCGAGGGCGAGGATGTCCTTGGCGGTCCAGAAGATCGACTCGATCCGTTGGCGCAGCGGCGCCAGGTGTGGGCCGCCCCCGGGCTCGTCCCTGCGACGGGGCCGCACCACGGTCGCCCCGAGCCCTGCGGCATCGGCCTCGAAGTCGGCTCCGGCATAGCCCTTGTCGCCGAGGACGGTGAGCGGACCCGTGCGGTTGACCCGCCCGAGCAGCCGCAGACAGACCTCGCGCTCGCCCTCCTTGGGGGAGGTCAGGGCCATCTGCCGCGGGGTCCCGTCGGGCGCCATCAGGGTGTGCAGCCGAAATCCCCAGAACCAGCGGCTGTGCGACGCGCAGTATCCGTAGTCGGCGGCGTCGGAGAGCGCGTCGGCCAGGGAGCTCGACCCACCGCGCTTGACCGTCTCGCGCGAGCGGCCGCACTCCACGGGGGTCGAGTCGGCCAGGAGGAGATCGTCGTGGTAGCCGGGGCTGCGGGAGGCGAAGACGTCGATCAGCGCCTCGATCGTCCCGGCGAGGCGGTCACGGCGGCGGTGGAAGCCCGAGCGCCTGGTCAGGCCCGGGAACAGGTGGCGAAGACGTCTTGCGGCGGTCCGGACGAAGCGCTCGTCGGAGGTCACGCCCATGATCGACTGCGCCACGCAGAGGGTGACGACCTCCGCGTCGGTCAACTTCCTACGGGCGTTTCCCTTGCCTTCGGGCAGGAGATCGTCGGCGGTGCAGAAGACCGCAGTGAGCAGCAGGTCGAGGTCGGCGAGCATCGAGGCCCCCTTCGGGTCGGCGGTGATTACTGAGCACCGCCGACTTCGACCGCGTTGCTCGCTAACCCTGCGGCAGCCTTCGACGCGGAGGATTCGTGGAACTACTCATCTAGTGCCCTTGCGCGGTTAGAAACCCGTCATATAGGTGGGTTTCTAACCCGGCAGATTCCTGACCGTTCAGCGGAGACCAGTTCGGTGCCGCAGGCGGCCAGGATGTCGAGGTCTTCGTGGACGCAGAGGCACCCCACCGCGACGACGAACCGGCAACCCCCGAGGGACCGCGGTCGCGTCAGTGGTGCGCGATGACGCGGTCGACGATGTTGTACTCCTTCGCCTCGTCCGCGCTCATGAAGTAGTCACGTTCGGTGTCCTGCGTGACCTTCTTGAAGGACTGCCCGGTGTGGTGGGCGATGATCTCGTCGAGGCGGCGGCGCACGTCGATGATCTCTTTGGCGTGGATCTCGATGTCGGTCGCCTGACCCTGGAACCCGGCCGAGACCTGGTGGATCAGGATCTTCGAGTTGGGCAGCGACATCCGCTTGCCCGCCGCGCCACCGGCCAGGAGCAGCGCGCCCATGCTCATCGCGACCCCGACGCAGATGGTCTGCACGTCGGGCTTGATGAACTGCATCGTGTCGTAGATCGCCAGCCCCGCGTACACCGAGCCGCCCGGCGAGTTGATGTAGAGGCTGACGTCCTTGTCGGGATCCTCCGACTCGAGGTGGAGCAGCTGGGCGACGATCAGGTTGGCGATGTCGTCGGTCACCGGCGTGCCGAGGAAGACGATCCGCTCGCCGAGCAGGCGCGAGTAGATGTCGAAGGCGCGCTCGCCGCGCGAGGTCTGCTCGACCACCATCGGAACCAGAGGACTCATCGTGCGGGCACTCTATAGAAGGCGTGTGGCGCGCTCACCAGGGGACGCACGGCTCAGTCGCCGCCGGGAGTCCACAGCTCACCGGCCGGTTTCTGCTCTTTGTCGGGGGCGAGAATCTTCTCCGCCGCCTCGGCTTTGCCTTTGCGGTCCTCGGCCTCGGCGAGCGGGATCGGCTTGGCCGAGTCGGCGACCAGCTCGATCGCCCTCTGCGCCAGCAGGTCTTCGCGGATCACCGCGTCGCGGCCGTTCTCGCGCAGCCGCTCGAGCAGTTTCTCCGGCGTCGTCCGTTCGTGTTCGGCGGAGTGGGCGAGCGCCTCGACCATCTCCTCCTCGGCGACCTCGAGCTCCTCGGCGGCGGCGATCGCCGTCACCACGGCCTCGCGCTTCAGCTCCCGTTCGGCGTCCGGTTTGGTTTCCTCGATCAGCTCGTCGCGGGTTTTCCCCTGCATCTGCAGGAACATGTTGGGGTCCATCCCCTGCTGGGCGAGCTGCCTTTCCATCCGCTCCCAGCGTTCGCCGGCGCGGGCGGTGACGATGTCGTCCGGGATCTCGACCGTCGCCTCGTCGACCGCGGCGTCGACGGCGGCTATCCGGAAGTCTTCGGCGGCGCGGCTGTTCAGCGCCGCGCCGACTTTCTCGCGGATGTCGGCGCGCAGCTCCTCGAGCGTGTCGAACTCGGAGGCGTCGGAGGCGAAGTCGTCGTCGAGCTCGGGGAGGATTTTCTCCCGCACCTCCTTGACCTTCACCTTGAACACCGCGTCTTCGCCGGCCAGTTTCGGCTCCTGGTACTCGTCGGGAAACGTCACCTCGACCTCGACTTCGTCGCCCGGCGAAGCACCGGTCAGCTGGTCCTCGAAGTTGTCGATCAGCTGGCCCGAGCCGAGCGCCAGCAGGTAGTCGTCGGCCTTGCCGCCCTGGAAGGGGGCGCCGTCGACGAAGCCCTCGAAGTCGATCAGCACCGAGTCGCCCTCTTTGGCGGCGCGCTCAACCGGCTCCAGGCGCGCGAACCCCTCGCGGATCCGGTCGACCTCGGTGTCGACGATCTCCTCGTCGACCTCTTTGCCCTCTTTGCCGACCTCGAGCCCTTTGTACTCGCCGAGCTTCGCCACCGGCCGCACGCCGACCTCGAATTTGAAGGTGAGCGGCTCGCCCTCGGCCTCCGGCGTCGAGACCATGTCGATGTCGGGATCGCCGATCGGGCTGACGCCCGTGTCGAGCAGCGCCCGTTCGTACCACTCGGGCAGCGCCTCGCGGATCGCCTCGGCCAGCACCGGGCCGAAGCCCATCCGCTGGATCACCAGCGAAGGCGGCGCTTTGCCTTTGCGGAATCCGGGCAGCCGCAGGTCGCGCGCCATTGCCCGGGCGGCGCGGTTGGCGGCGCGCTCGACGTCTTTCGGCGGCACCTCCGCCTCGACCTTGACACGTGAATCGGGAAGCTCGGTGAGAGTCGTCTGCATGGTCGGCTGACCCTAGATGATTGATTCCTGATGCGCGTGTGACCGGGGGCGCCATCCGGGCGTGCGGGAATCGGGAATCAATCATCTCGGCGGGCGCGCAACATCGTCCGCAGCGCCGCCGCGAAGTCGATCGCGAAGGCGACGCCGCGGGCGGGCGCGCCGGTGACGAGCCAGGCGCGGGCCCTATCCAGGGGGGTCAGATGCGCGACCGGGAGAGTCATCTCCTCCCAGCGTAACGGCGCGGTGCTAGCTTGCCGCGATGCCGGATGCCGCCGACAACTTCCCGCCGATCGGCGGCTACGGCTTCCTCTCCGACTGTCATACCTCCGCCCTGGTCTCCTTCGACGGCGCGGTCGAGTGGCTGTGCCTGCCGCGCTTCGACTCGCCCAGCGTCTTCGCCGCCCTGCTCGACCGCGGTGCCGGCCGGCTGACCCTGCGACCGCGCGGTGTCGTCGTCCCGATCAGCCGGCGCTACATCCCCGGGACGCTGGTGATCGAGACGACCTGGGTCACCGAGACCGGCTGGCTGGTCGTCGAGGACGCCCTCTCGATCGCCGCCTGGACGCCGACCGAGGGCACCCCGATCGTCTCGCACGAATCCGACCGGTCGCTGCTGCGGACGATGACCTGCATCGACGGCGCGGTCGAGATGGAGATGGAGTGCGCGCCGCGCTTCGTCTACGGCACCGGCGCCCCCGAGTGGAGCGACCCGGCGGGCGGCGCCTGCACCGCGATCGGCCCCGACGGGACCGAGCTCGAGCTGCGCAGCGACCTGACGCTGACGGTCGACGGCGAGTCCCTGCGCGGGACCAAGACGCTGCGCAAAGGCGAGGGCGCCTACTGCGCGCTGAGCTGGGGCGGCGAAGGGCTGTGCGGGCCGCGCAGCGCTCCCGAGGCGCGCGAGCGGCTGCGCCTCACCGAAGAATTCTGGCGGCTCTGGCTGCGCCACGGCGAATTCCCCGACCACCCCTGGCGCGTCCACCTGCAGCGCTCGGCGCTCGTCCTCAAGGGGCTCACCTACACGCCGAGCGGAGCGATCGTCGCCGCCCCCACCACGTCGCTCCCGGAGACGCCGGGCGGCGAGCGCAACTGGGACTACCGCTACAGCTGGATCCGCGACTCGACCTTCAGCCTCTGGGCGCTGCACACGCTCGGCTTCGACCAGGAGGCGCGCGACTTCATGCGCTTCATCCTCACCGTCTGCCGCGACCACCCCGAACTGCAGATCATGTACGGGATCGGGCACGAGCGGCAGCTGACCGAGAGCACGCTCGACCACCTCTCCGGCTACGGCGGGGCGCGGCCGGTGCGGATCGGCAACGGCGCCTTCGACCAGCGCCAGAACGATGTCTGGGGAGCGCTGCTCGACTCCATCTACCTGCACGAAAAGGCGCTGCGGGGGACCGGCACCCAGGCCGACCGCGCGGTGATCCGCCACCAGGTCGACAAAGCGATCGAATCGTTCCCCGAACCCGACCAGGGGATCTGGGAGTCGCGCGGCCAGCCGCAGCACTACGTCTCCTCGAAGGTCAGCATGTGGGTCGCCGCCGACCGCGGCGCGCGGCTGGCACGGGAGCTGGGACGGGCCGACCTCGCCGACCAGTGGGGCGCCGCCGCCGACGCCTTCAAGGCCGAGATCTGCGACAAGGGCTGTCGCGACGGCGTCTTCCGCCAGCACTACGACACCGACGCCCTCGACGCCTCGCTCCTCCTGATGCCGCTCTACCGCTTCCTGCCCGCCGACGACCCGCGGATCGTCGCGACGGTCGAGGCGATCGCCCGCGAGCTGACCGAGGACGGGCTCGTCCTCCGCTACAAGGTCGACGAGACCGACGACGGCCTGCACGGCAAAGAGGGCACCTTCATGATCTGCTCGTTCTGGCTGGTCTCGGCGCTCTCGGAGATCGGCGAGCGCGAGCGCGCCCGCCAGCTCTGCGAGCGGCTGCTCGCCGCGGCGGGCTGGCTCGACCTCTACGCCGAGGAGATGGAAGCGAAGTCGGGCCGCCACCTCGGCAACTTCCCGCAGGCGTTCACCCACCTGGCGCTGATCAACGCGGTCTCCCACGTGATCGCCGACGAGCAGAACCCGCACGCCGGCGCCACCCAGGTCTTCACCGAGATGGGCGGCGTGCGCGAAGGGCTCTAGCGCCGCGTTCGCACTTTCCCGTAACCAGTACGGCGAACTGCGAACGCACCGGCCGGCTAGCGGCGGTCGAGGCGGTAGACGACGAGCCGCTCGCCGCTGCGCCCGGTCGTCGCGAAGTCGAGCTCCATGCCGAGCGCCTCGGCGACCCCGACCGAGGCCTGGTTCTCGGGCTGGATACGGGCGATGATGCTGGGCATCTCGAGCACTTCGAAGGCCTCGTCGCGGAGCGCCGCGGCGCCCTCGGTGCCGAGCCCGCGCCCCCACGCCGCGGGCTCCAGCCACCAGCCGATCTCGCGCTCGCCGGGGTCGAGTCCGGCGGTCCCCTCGCCCGCGTAATTCAGCGAGATCAGGCCGATCCCGCGGCCGTCGTCGCGGTCGACCGCGGCGCGCCAGCCGAAGCCGTGCTGTTCCCAGTGGCGGCGCTCGGCGCGGGCGACGTCCTCGGCGAGCAGCGGCGGCCAGGGGTCGCCGGTGCCGATGAAGCGCATCACCTCGGGCATCGAGGCGAGCCGGACCAGCAGCGGCGTATGGCGGTCGTCCCAGCGCTCCAGCCGCAGCCGCTCGGTCTCGATCACCGCCGCCGCATCGACGGTCATCCCGCCATCCTCTGCAGGCCGACCACCCCGAGCGGGGCGAGCTTGTCGGCGTCGGCGGTGCCCGGGGCGGCCGAGTAGACGACCAGGCGCAGCTGGTTGCCCTGCACCGAGAGGACATCGCAGTCGACGGTGATCGGGCCGACCTCGGGATGGTCGATCGTCTTCCGCGACGCCGTCCGCATGGCGACCGGGCGGCGCGCCCAGAGCGCCTCGAAGCGGGCGTTGTAGGAGTCGCTGCGGCGGAAGCGGGAGACGCCGCCGTTGAACTGGCGCCAGACCAGGTTGCGATCGCGGCCGGAGAGCGCCTCGAGGTCGCCGACCAGGGCGGCGCCGAGCGGGTTCCAGGCGACCAGGTCCCAGATCGCGTCGAAGACGACGACCGCCATCTCGTCGAGGCGGTCGAGCATGCGCTGCACCCCGGGGGTGATGTGGCGGTCGACGGTCCCGGAGCCGGGAGGCGCCTGGCCCGCGACCGGGTAGAGGTGGCGGCGCTCCTCGTCGGTCAGCCGGAGCGCCCGGGCGAGCGCCGCCAGCACCTGCGGCGATGGACTGGTGGCGCGGCCCTGCTCGAGCCGCGAGAGGTAGTCGACCGAGAGCCCGGCGAGGCCCGCCAGCTCCTCGCGGCGCAGGCCGGGGGCGCGTCGTCGCGGGCCGGCGGAGAGACCCGCCGCGCCGGGGTCGAGCCGATCGCGCCAGGCCCTGATGCAGTGGCCGAGCTCGTCGCTTTGCACGTCCCCAAGTATGGCGCCGGTGCCCCCCGGACAGGGCGCGAAGGTGGCACTGGTGGTCCCAGGGTCGGCTGGTCCTCTTGTGGCGGGGCCGCGGCGGGCGCACGATCGAGGCATGAGCGAACAGAGCAACGACACCACCGCTTCCCCCGACACCACCGACGCCGCCGGCGCGCCCCGCCGCATCCTGATCACCGGCGCCAACAAGAGCCTCGGCCGCGAGGCCGCGCGCCGGCTGATCGACGCCGGGCACGACGTCTGGATCGGCGCCCGCGACCGCGGCCGCGGCGAAGCGGCGGCCGCCGACCTCGGCGGGCGCTTCGTCCAGATCGACGTCACCGACGACGCCTCGGTCGCCGCCGCGCGCGACACGATCGCCGCGGCGGGCGGCCTCGACGTCCTCGTCAGCAACGCCGGGATCCTCGGTGCGACCGACCCGGTCCGCGAGACCAGCGTCGACGACCTGCGCGAGGTCTACGAGACCAACGTCTTCGGCGTCGTCCGCGTCTCCCAGGCCTTCCTGCCGCTGCTGGCGGAGAGCCCGGCGCCGGTCGTCGTCAACGTCACCAGCGGGATGGGGAGCCTCGGCCGCACCGCCGACCCCGACCGGATCGAATCGAGCATCGTCGGCCTCCCCTACCCCTCCTCGAAGTCGGCGCTGAACATGCTGACCAGGAAGGCGCCGAGATCATCATCGCCGCGGCCCAGTTCGGCCCCGACGGCCCGACCGGCGCCTACCTCGACCGCGAGGGCACGGTCCCCTGGTGAGGCGCCGCGCCGGCGTCAATCGACGGATGGCAGCCAGGACCAGAAGCGGCGCGCCTGCTCGTGCGGGTGGCCGCCGGCGCGGCGGATCGCGACCAGCGGGCGCTCGATCCGGAGGTCCTTGAGCGGCACGGTGACGAGGCGCCCGGCGCCGAGGTCGGGCTCGAGCGCCAGCTCGGAGATCAGCGCGAAGCCGCCCGCCGCGAGCGAGCGCTTCACCCCTTCGAGGCTGGCGAGCGAGAGGTCGGGCTGGAGCGCGACGCCGACGTCGGCGAGCGCCGCGGCCGCGACGGCGCGCGTCCCCGATCCCGACTCGCGGGAGATCCAGCGGCCGCCCGCCAGTTCGCGCGGGTTGACCGCGCGGCGGTTCGCCCAGCGGTGCCCGGCCGCGACGACGAGGACGATCTGGTCGCGGGCGACGACCTTGGTCTCGAGGCCGTCGAGCGGGTCGAGCCCCTCGACGAAGCCGACGTCGGCGTGGCCCTCGCGCACCGCGGCGATCGAGCGCGGCGAGTTCAGCACGTCGACCTGGGGGTGGACGCCGGGAAGCTCGGCGCGGAACGCGGTCAGCCAGGTCGGCAGGAGCGCCTCGCCGACGGTGTGGCTGGCGGCGATCCGCAGGGGCCGCGTCGCGCGGTGAGTCGCGACCGCCTGCTCGGCGAGCGCCAGCGCGTCGAGCCCGCGCCGCGCCTCCGGGTAGAGCGCCATCCCCTCCTCGGTCGGCCGCACCCCGTGGCGGCCGCGGACCAGGAGGCTGACGCCGAGCCGCCGCTCCAGCGCCTGGATCCGCTTCGTCGCCGCCGACTGGGTCAGGTCGAGCGCCTCCGAGGCGCCCTGGACGCTGCCGGTCTCGACCGCGGCGGCGAAGGCGGCGAGCTCACGGGCGGAGAGCGGGTCCGACATCATCACATTCCAGCATGGAATCGCCGGGCCGCGCCTGGGATGCCGTCGTTGGGCATTCCTAACCGGAATATTCGGAGCCGGATCGGACTGGTTCTCCGGCCGCCCGCGCGGCAACGTACGGACCATGAGCACCGACGCCTTCGCCCTCCCGCTCCGCCGCAGCAGCTCCTTCCTGCGCGAGCTCGAGCGCCCCTCCCACGTCTTCCGCAACATCGGCCCGAACTGGTTCGCCGCGGTGATGGGCACCGGGATCGTCGCCAATGCCGCCGCCCTCCTCCCCTTCGACTGGCCGGCCGCGAAGGACCTCGCGATCGGGCCGTGGGCGCTCGCCGTCTTCCTCCTCGTCGCGGTCGCCGCCGCGACCGCCGCCCACTGGCTGCGCCACCCGGAGCGCGCCCGCGCCCACCTCGGCAATGCGGCGATGGCGCCCTTCTACGGCTGCCCGCCGATGGCGCTGCTGACGGTCGGCGCCGGCACCCTGCTGGTCGCGACGCCGCTGCTCGGCACCCACGCCGCGGTGGTCGTCGACTCGGTCCTCTGGGGCCTCGGCACCGCGCTCGGCCTGCTGGTCGCCGTGGTCGTCCCCAGCCTGATGATCCGCCGCGGCGACCTCGACCCGCGCCACACCTTCGCCACCTGGCTGCTGCCGGTGGTGCCGCCGCTGGTCTCGGCGTCGACCGGCGCCGCGCTGATCCCCCACCTCCCGACCGCGGGACTGCAGCAGGCGATGCTGTTCGGCTGCTTCGCGATGTTCGGCGCGAGCCTGCTGCTCTCGCTGCTGATGATCGCGTTGCTCTGGTTCCGGCTGATCTACGTCGACAGCGGCCCACCGCGGATGGCGCCGACGCTGTGGATCGTGCTCGGGCCGCTCGGCCAGTCGGTGACGGCGGCGGGGCTGCTCGGCCCGCACGCCGGCGAACTGCGTCGAAGCGCCCTTCGGCACCGGCCTCGAAGCGTTCGGCGTCGTCTACGGCCTGCCGGTCCTGGGGCTGGCGCTGGTCTGGATGACGATCGCCGCGCTGCTCACCGGCCGGGCGCTGCGCCGCGGCCTGCGCTTCTCGCTGACCTGGTGGAGCTTCACCTTCCCGGTCGGCACCGTCGTGACCGGGACCTCGGTGCTGGCGGCGCAGACCGGAGCCAGGACCTTCGCCTGGCTCGCGGTCTGCCTCTTCGCCCTGCTCGTGGTCGCCTGGGCGGTGGCGTTCGCCAACACCGCCCGGACCGCCTGGACGGGCGCCGCGTTCCTGCCGGCGCCAAGCCTCCCGCCGCCGCGGTCGTCCCTCGGCCCGTTGTCAGGGCCAAAGGACGACCGCGCTGCGGCCCCTACTTCGCCGGCTTGTTATCGACCAGCTTGATCGCGACCTTCGCGCCCGGGGCGAGCAGGCGGCCCGCCTTCGGGTTCTGCTTGATGACCTTGCCGTTCTTCTTCTTCGGCCCCTTCACCTTGCCGACCTTGCCGACCGTGCAGCCGGCGCCGCGCAGTGCCGACTTGGCCTGGCCGAGCCGCTTGCCCGCCAGCTTCGGCACGGTGCAGCCGCGGTAGAAGAACGTGTCGGCGCGTCCGGTCGGGCTTTCGCCGGCCAGCGTCGTCGCCACGATGTCGACGGTGCCGACCTTCGGCTGGGCCGGGGCGACCGCGGTGATCTTTTCTTCGCCTGCGACGGTGAAGCTCGCCGCCGGCACGTCGCCGAACATCACGGCGCTGGCGCCGTTCAGGTTGGTGCCGGTGATCGTCACTTTTTCGCCGCCGAGGACGGAGCCTTCGCCCGGGGTCACCGCGGTGATCGCCGGCGCGGGCTGGACTTCGGCCGCGAGCTCGATCTCCTGCCCCGCTTTGGTCTGCGACGGGGCGTTGGTCGCGCCTTCGAACGGCGGCGCCGAGAAGATCCCGTAGCCGGCGCCGGAGGCGGTCGCCACACCGATTTCGTCGGTCGCGTTGGTGGAGTCGACCGCGATCAGATCGCCGGCGCGGATCGGCAACTGGGTCGTGAACGTTTCGATCCCGGTGCCGGTCGGTTTGGCCGGCTGGCTCGAGCCGCTCGCCGTGTAGGCGCCCGAGCCGTTCGGATGGAGCACCCGCAGGGTGAACGGGCCGCCGATCGCTCCCTGCACCTTCCAGCGGACGATCGCCCCGTTGACGGGCGAGGCGAGGTTGGCCCCGGTCTCCGGCAGCGTCGTGTTGAACTGGGATCGCACACCTTCGAACGGCGTCGAGGTGAAGGTCGGCGGCAGGACGCTGCCCACCGTCACCGTCGTCGCCCCCGCCGCCACCGCGGCGATCAGTGCCCAGGCACCGGCCAAGGCCATCGCGAGAATCGCGATGCGGCCGGCGCGCCGGCCCCTTCTCCTGCTCTTCGTGACATCTCTGTGTCCGGTTACAGACATGCTTTGTCCCTCCCTGTATGGGTCGGTTTTTCGCGCCGCCTACATCGCGGCACCGTCAGTGCCCAGAGAAACCCCGGAGCGACGGGAAAGGTGCGGCGCGGTCGGGAGGAGGGGCGCGGGGAGCGCCCGAGCTACTGCTCGGTGTTGGCCTCGAGCTCGCGGCGGCGGGCCTCTTCGATCGCCCGTTCGGCCTCGCTGAGGGGGTGCCAGCCGTCGGTCTCGACCGGCTTGTTTTCGAGGTTCTTGTAGACGTTGAAGAAGTGCTCGATTTCTTCCTGCAGCTGGTCGGGCACGTCGTCGAGGCTCTCGATGTGGGACCAGCGCGGGTCGCGCACCGGCACGCAGATCACCTTGTCGTCGGCGCCTTTCTCGTCGCGCATCTTGAAGAGCGCGACCGGCTTGACCGGCGTCACGCAGCCGGGGAAGGTCGGCTCCGAGCCGACCACCAGGCAGTCGAGCGGGTCACCGTCCTCGCCGAGGTGACCGGGCAGAAATCCGTAGTCGGTCGGATAGATGGTCGAACCGGAGAGGAACCGGTCGAAGACGACGCGGTCGAGCCCCTCGTCGTACTCGTACTTGTTGCGGCTCCCCTTCGGGATCTCGATGAAGGCGAGGAGTTGGCTCTCTTTGACTGGCTCGTTCAAGTCTCTGCTTCCGGGGAGCGGGAAGACTGCGTGGAGGGCGCTGCGGGGGACGCGGAAGACTAGTTAGTCGCATCGCTCGGGAACCTTCCGCCCCGCCGCAAACTCCTGTTCGGCACTTGGGAGGTAGCTTTCGGGCGGCGTTGACCGAGGTCGAGCTAGACCATGTCCAGATCGCCGCGCCCGCGGGCTGCGAGGCCGCGGCGCGCGGCTTCTTCGGCGCGCTGGTCGGACTGACCGAGATCGAGAAGCCGGAACCCCTGCGGTCCCGCGGCGGCGCCTGGTTCGCACTCGGCGACCGGCAGCTCCACATCGGCGTCGAGCCCGACTTCGAGCCCGCCCACAAGGCCCACGTGGCGCTGCGGGTCGGGGCGGCGGGGCTCGACGATCTGGCCGGGCGTCTGGCCGCCGCGGGAGCGCCCGTCACATGGGACGACTCGCTCCCCGGCGAGCGCCGCTTTTACTCCGAGGACCCGTGGGGGAATCGGATCGAGTTCCTCGCCGCGGCGTGAACCTGCCGGTTAAGACGCCGGTCGTAGGCTGACGCGGTGCGCGCCCTCCTCCCGCTCGCCGCGATCGCCGCCGCCGCCCTTCTGCTCGGCGGCTGCGGCAGCGAAGAACCGACGCTCGAATCGCTGGCCGGCACCCCGGCGGCGGTCCACATCGTCAACGACGTCGAAGCGATGGCCCACGCCTGTCGGAAGAAGACGGCAAAGGCGCGCCAGGCCGGTGTCAAGGCCTTCACCGGCCTGGCGCAGATCGCGGCGATCCATCCGCAGGCGACCTTCGGGCCCGAAGGCACCGACGTCACCATGCGTCAGCTGCTCCGCCGCACCGTGGAAAAAACCGGCCATTGCATCGGCATCAGCGCCGATGCGAACGGTGAACTCCAGGTCATCCACTGAGGCGCGATTCAGCCGGTCACCCCATGCACCACGGGGTAGTAACCATCGAGGTGACCTGTGACCTTCGGGTGGTAACTTTCGCCCGTCGGGTTGGAGAGGCCGTTGATCCACTCCGTCGAGGAGCCGCCGCCGCCATCGCAGACCGCATGACCGATGAACGGTGGGATCACGTCGCGGAAGATGAAGTTCGACCCCGCCCGCGTCGCCGCCGCGCTGATCACGGTCCTCATCAGTTCGGCCGTTTCGTTCAGTCGGCTCTCCTCACTCGGGCTGAAGAAGGTGAGGGCGTTGCAGTCTTCGCCGTTGAACAGCTTCGGATAGTCGAGCACGATCACTTTCGCGCTCGGCGCCCGTGACTTGATCGCGTTGTTGACCGAGTCGAGCCGGCCCGGCAGCGTGTTTTTGATGATGCTCTGCGCTTCGTTGATCGCGCCGGTGCAGTTCGACAGCCATGACGGCAGGGCGCATTCGGTGATCACGTGCGAGAAGCCGGCGTCGTTGCCGCCGATCGTGTAGGTGACCCAGTTGGTTTCCGAGGTGACGCTCGAGACCTGCGAGCTGAGCAAGGTCGAGGTCGTCGCCCCCGAGCAGGCCGCGTCGACGAAGGTCCAGGTCGGGTGCGCTTCGTGCAGCAGGTACGGATACGCGTACACCGACCGCTGGCAGGTCGGTTCGTAGAAGGTCCGCGTCCCGGTCCCCGACGAATACGAATCCCCCAGCGCCACGTACTTCGTCGCCATCGCCTGCGCGGCGAAGGCAAGACAGAGTGCGGCCACGCAGATGACCGCGACGATGCGAGTCCACTTCATGAAGCTCTCCTCCCAAAGAGTCGGCCGGTCCCTTTCCCCGACCGTTCGAGCCACGCTAACACGGCGAACAAGTCTTGTCGACTAATCAGAATATCTGTGTGTCGATCGACCGTCCTAGGACGATTCGCGTGGGTGGGGAGCCCACCCCAGGGCCTGGTAGGCCAAACCGACGCCGAGCAGGGCGAACTTCGTCACCGCCATCCCCCTTGCCACCGCGGGCAGCCGACCGCGTCGTCCGTTCAAGGTCGCCAGCAGAGCGGTGTTCTCGCCGACGTCACAGAGGGCCGCCGCGTACTGCGCGCCGGCGACCACGGGACCGAGGCTCGCGAGCTGCTCACGGCGGCCAGCTCGCAGGCGGCCACCGGCAAGTCGACAGAGGCCGGCCAGCAATGGTCCGTAGGTGAGAAGGACGAGATAGTCGATCCGCAGGGAGCGCCTTGCCGCAGCGATCCCCTCGGGCCCCCAGGAAGCGACGATCTCGTCGACGCGTTGTCCGGAGCCGGACAACTCGAGGCCGACGATCCCGGGCCCGCCATCCCGACGCATCACCCGCTCCTGCGAGAACATCCAGACGCTGAGAGCCAGGTACGCCCCTCCCAGCGCAATCAGACGCCGCGGCTGCTCAACCGACCGCGTCGGCCCACTCACTGAGGCGGCCCGCGAACTGAGGCGTCGCCGCGTCGACCTCGACGACCGCGTCGGCGGGCACGCCCGCCTTGCGGGCGGCGGCGATGATCGCTTCGGGCGAGGGTGCCTCGTAGAGGCAGTAGGTGCGGCGCCGGTCGGCGCTGAGGAAGGAGAACAGCCAGCGCACCCCCTCGCCGCCGTTGATCTCCTCGATCAACTCCACGTCGTCGTCGCTGAGGTCCAGCTGATCGGCGAAGTTACGCTCGATCATGTAGAGCGCCATCGCCTGATCGTAGCGGGGATTTCGGCCTATCGGGGAGCGAGCCCGTGCCGGTGCGCATAGGACGCGGCCTCAGTGCGATTCGCGGACTCGGTCTTGCGCAGGATGCTGCGGATGTGGTTGGCGGCGGTGTGCTCGCTGATCGAGAGCCGGTCGCCGATCTCCCGGTTGCTGAGCCCCTCGGCGACGAGCGCCAGGATCTGCGCCTCCCGCGGCGAGAGGCTGCCGGGCAGGTCGACCGCCGGGCCGCCGACACCCAGCCCGCGGATCCTCCCGAGCAATCCCTCCATCCCGATCCGCTCGGCCAGCGAGGTCGCCTCGCCGAGCAGCGCCTCGGCCCGCGCGCGACCTGCGGCGCCGCGCCCGAGCAGGAAGCGGCCGTACTCGTAGGCCGTGTGCGCCAGCCAGGTCGACGCGCCCATCCGCCGGTTCAGGTCCATCGCCCGCTCGAAATGGTCCTCCGCGCGAGCCGGCTCCTTCAGCGTGGCGGCCAGCATGCCCAGGTAGCGATCGGCCGCCCCGTAGCAGGCGACCAGGTGGCCGATCATCACGTTGGTGCCGGCCAGTGGCTCCAGCTCCGGGTAGACGAGCGCCGCGATCTTCTCGTCGCCCAGCGCCGCGCAGGCGTCGGCCAGGTAGACGAGCGCCGCCGTCCACAGCGAGGTCCGGAAGCCGTCGATGCCCTGGGCGGCGAGGGCGGCGAGCTCTCGCCTTGCCTCGCGCTCCATCCCCAACTCCGCCAGGACGGCGACGAGCCCGGGGCGCCACGGCCCCTCGCGGTCGACGGTTCCGGCGAGGATCCGCAGCGCGGGCGCCAGCTCGGCCAGTCGCCCCTGCTCGCGGCGCAGGCCGAACATCTGGATCCCGTGGGTACCGGATGCGTCGCGCCCGCTCAGCAGCCGGCCCCATTCACGTGAGCGCTCCGCCATCGCTTCACTTTCGGCCAGGTCCCCTCGGCAGAGGGCGATCGCCGCGCCGTAGTGCTGGGCGACGTGGTTCATGAACGGCTGCGCCGTCCGCTCGGCCATCTGCCGCAGCGCGGCGACCTCGTCCCAGGCGGAATCGAGGTCGCAGAGGGCGACGAAGGTCGGCGCCCGCCAGGCCATCGCCTCGGTCTGGGTCTCCGTGTCCCCGATCTCCTCGGCGAGGTCGCGCGCCTCGGTCACCATCGCCAGGATCTCCTCGAGCGGGGTCGTCCCGCGCGCCCAGTAGGACCGGATCAGCACCCTCGCCAGCGCCCTCCGGTCGCCGTGCTCCCTGGCCAGCGTGACCGCGTTGCCGCGCACGATCGCGCCCCGCTCCGCCTCGCCGGCGAAGCTGAGACCGCGAGCGAGCCCCGCGAGCAGGCCGATCCGCAGCTCGGCATCGCCGTCGCCGACCGCGGTCAGCGCCTCCTCGAGCAGCTCGATCGACACCCGACTCGCGATCCCGGGCCGCCAGCATGCCTCCTCGTAGCCGATCGCCGCCCGCGCCAGCAGCTCGGCGCTCTCGAGCCGGCGGGCGATCTCCGCTGCCGCCACGAACGCCTCCTGCGCATCGGTCGCCTGGCCCGCCCGGTGGCCGGCCGAGCCGAGCTCGAGCAGGACGCCGGCCCGGTCGGCCGGGTCCTCGATCCCGATCGCGATCGCGGTCCGCAGCCGCGTCGCGGCGTCGTCGAAGGCGAGCGCGGCGCCGGCCGCGCGGGCGGCGCGAAGGTTGTAGTCGACGGCCCGCTCGGTCCCACCGAACGGCGCCGCCGCGCCGAAGTGATGGGCGAGGTCCGCGAGCGCGCGGTCGGATGGGCCGTCGGTGCCCTCGAGCGCCTCCCCCACTCGCAGGTGCAGCTCTGCCTGCCGGAGCCGCGAAAGCCCGTCGTAGAGCGCCCTCCGGACGATCTCGTGGGTGAAGCGGCAGGCGAGCCGCCGCGAGTGCAGCTCCTCGATCATGCCGCTCCCCATCGCCTCCTCGAGAGCGACGAGCAGATCGGCCTCGCTGAAGCCGCAGGCGCGGCGGATCGGCTCGAGCTCGAACTCGGGGCCGGCGACGGCGGCCAGCTCGAGCAGCTCCGTGGTCTTCGGGGCGAGGCGCGAGAGCCGCTGGCCGACCACCTCGTGGACGCTTTCCGGCGTCCCGAGCTCGGTCAACGGCCGGGTCACCCTCAGCTCGCCGGCGCTGACCTCGACGGTCCCGGTCTCGACCAGGGCGCGCCAGAGCTCGCAGACCAGGAAGGCGTTGCCGCCGGTGAGGTCGTGGATCGTGTTCGCGAGCTCGTCCAGCTCGGGGCCGGGACAGCCACCCGCCGAGCGGCTGATCAGGTCGCCGACCTCCGCCCCGGAGAGGCCCGAGAGCCGCATCCGCACGACGCCCTCGGCGCGGCGCAGGTCGGCGAGCGTCTCCGCCAAGCCCGCGGGCACGTCGGCCTCGGTGTCGCGAAAGGTCGCGAGGAGCAGCAACCGACCGCTGCCGGGTGAGCGCGCCAGATGCCTCAGCATCAGCAGCGTCGGGGTGTCGGCCCAGTGCCCGTCCTCGACCACCACCAGGACCGGCCGGCCTCGACTCACGTTCTCGAGCAGGTCCGCGACGGCGGTGTGGAGGCGGTGGCGCTCGGTGTCGGGGTCGGCCTCGACCGGCGCGGGCAGCTCGCCGACGCGGGAGGGCAGGTCGGGCAGCAGGCGCGTCAGTTCGCCGCCGCCCGTCCCGAGAGCGGCGCCGAGCTCGGCCGGATCGGTCGCCCGCACGAGCTGATCGAGGGCCTCGACGAAGGGTCGGTAGGGGGTCCGGACCGCGGCGTCGCAGGACCCCGAGAGAACCAGCACGCCTTCGGCGGCGGCCTCGACGGCGAACTCGTGCGTCAGGCGGCTCTTGCCGGCCCCGGGGTCGCCGGCGAGGAGCGCGACGCGGCGCCCCTCGCCTTCGGCGCGCGGCATCAGCGTCCGCAGCTTCTCCAGCTCGGCCGCGCGCCCGACGAACGGGGAGATCGAAGTTTGCCGGAGCGAGCCCGGGAGCCCCGGGATCTCTGCGTCCATGAGAAAAAGATAGTCAGACTTGACTATTCGGCCTGGAAAAGGTCGATCCGGGCAGCTCGAAGTGGGTCAGATCAGGTCATGACAGGCGGATTCGGCCGTCCTACGCTCGTCGGCAAGAAAGTTGAGACACAGATGAGGAGGAACCGATGAGCACCACCGCACCGACCGGGATAACCGGCTTCAAGGGCAGGCTGACCCGCCCCGGGGACCCCGGCTACGAGGACACCCGCGCCGTCTACAACGCGATGATCGACCGGCGTCCGGCGCTGATCGCCACCTGCACCGACGCCGCCGACGTGGCGAGCGTCATCGCCTTCGCCCGCACCCACGGACTGCCGCGGCGGTCCGCGGCGGCGGCCACAACGGCGCCGGGCTCGGGACCGTCGACGACGGCGTCGTCCTCGACCTCTCGGGGCTGAAGACCATCGAGGTCGACCCCGAGGCGCGGACCGTCCGGGTCGGCGGCGGCTGCCTGTGGGGCGAAGTCGACGCGGCGACCAACCAGCACGGGCTGGCGACGCCGAGCGGGATCATCTCGACCACCGGCGTCGGCGGCCTCACCCTGGGCGGCGGCATCGGTCACCTGACCCGCAAGTGCGGTCTCAGCATCGACAACCTGCTCGAGGCCGACGTCGTCCTCGCCGGCGGCGAGCGGGTGCGGGCGGCCGCCGACGAGAATCCCGACCTCTTCTGGGCGATCCGTGGCGGCGGCGGCAACTTCGGCGTCGTCACCTCCTTCGTCTTCCGACTGCATGAGGTCGGCACGATCGTCGGCGGTCCCACCTTCTGGGCGGTCGAGGACGGCGCCGAGGTGTTGACGGCCTACCGCGACTTCCTGCCCGACGCCCCCAGGGAGCTGAACGGGTTCTTCGCCTTCACCTCGGTTCCCCCGGCGCCGCCGTTTCCCGACGAGCTCCACCTGCGCAAGGTGAGCGGCGTCGTCTGGTGCTACTCGGGCGACCCGGCCGCCGCCGCCGACGCGATGGCCCCGCTGCTGGAGGCGACTCCGGAGCCGCTGCTGCACGGGCCACAGGAGATGCCCCTGCCGGCCCTCCAGGGCGCCTTCGACCCGGTCTACCCGGCCGGGGACCAGTGGTACTGGCGCGCCGACTTCGTCAAGGAGATCCCCGACGAGGCGATCGCGGCCCACGCCAAGTTCGGCGCCGAGATGCCGACCTGGAAATCGACCATGCACCTCTATCCGATCGACGGAGCCGCTCACGACGTCGGGCCCACCGATACCCCGTGGGGCTACCGTGACGCCAATTGGGGCTCGGTCTTCGCCGGTGTCGACTCCGACCCCGCCAACGCGGACATCATCCGCAGCTGGTGCGTCGACTACTTCGAGGCCCTGCACCCCTACTCGGCGGGCGGCGCCTACGTGAACATGATGATGGACGAGGGCCAGGAGCGGGTGCGGGCGAGCTACGGCGACAACTACGACCGCCTCGCCCGGATCAAGGCCAAGTACGACCCCGCCAACCTCTTCCGGGTCAACCAGAACGTCGAACCCGGATGACCGGTGGTGCTCCCCGGGAGAGGGCGCGTTGCGCGTCTTCTCCCGGAGCACCACATGCACTTGCAAGGGTCGGTAAAGCCGCCTCCCGAGGGACTCACCCGGCTGGAGCGCGGAGGTCCACAGCCACGCATGAATGTTCGGCTGCCTGGTCGACGATCTCGGGGTCGCCGGTCCAGAGGGGCGCCTCTGCCCGAAGGGCAGTCGCGACACAAAAGGCGTCGGCGTAGGAGAGACCACCGTGGGCCTTGACCCTCGCCGCCTCCGACACGAGAGGCCAGTCCGGATCAACGACATCAAGACGCATACGCACCCGGTCGATGTCGGCGCTTGCCAAGTCCTCCCCGTCACCCCGTATGCGGATGTAGAGAACCTCTCCGAGGTTGACAGAGCAGATCGTCGCACCCTCCTCGAGCCAGGCAGATTCGATGCGATCTGCCGGATCCTCGTCCTTGAGATAAGCCAGCAGCGCCCAGCTATCGAGGACGATCAACACCCCACCTCTGGGCCTTGCGCTCCTCGGCGTCGCGTTCGCGCCGCCGCTCCTCCAGCAGCTCCTTGGAGCCGCCGCCGGCCCCGGCCCAGATGCCGCGCAGAGCGCGGATCTCGTCAACCCGGCGCTTGGGCTCGTCGTCGACCCTCCGCACCCGAACCTCGGACCCGTTCGGCTCGAACGTCACCTCGTCGCCCGGCTTGATCCCGATCTCGTCTCGGATCGCTTTGGGAATCACCACCTGGCCTTTGGTGCCGACCTTGTGAGTCATACCGCCAGTATAACCCAGCTTCAGTGGCGAGTACGGGACTCCGGACAAACATCGGGATATGTCTTGCGGAGTCGTTGGACCGGCCGCGAGCGCTCCGGCTGCCGGCGACGGCATGCGGAGGCACCGCGCCGAGTCAGGATTGAGACCGATGGCGCTCTCCCCCGAGGTACTGGATCCCGCGATATCGCTCATCGCGACCTACTGCGCGACGAAGGTGCCTGCCAAGCACGACGGCCAGTTGAGGATCGAGTACAAGGTCCGCGGAAACACGATCACGATCTACGAGTGCCGCCCGCCGTGGCGAAAGGAGATCGGCCCAGACTGGACCAGGATGCGGGTCTGCACTTTCGAGTGGGACCCGACGACTCGTCTCTGGACGCTCCACGCACGCGACCGCAACGACCGTCGACTGGAGTACCCATTCATCGAGCCCGCACCCGACCTGGCGCCCCTGATCCGCGACCTCGACAATGATCCGACCGGCATCTTCTGGGGCTAGCATTGCCGGCGCCGATCTGCGATACCGCTACGGGGATTCGAACCCCGGTTTCCGGACTGAGAATCCGGCGTCCTAGTCCCCTAGACGATAGCGGCGAGGGAGCGCAGTTCTAGCGGGCGCGGCAGAGGAGGACTCGTGGCGTGGGTCACGCTCCGGCGAGGGGGCGCATCGGTAGATTGGCTGCTCCTGCGGCTGTGGCGGAACTGGTAGACGCGCACGGTTCAGGTCCGTGTGGGCGAGACGCCCGTGAAGGTTCGACTCCTTTCAGCCGCATCCCCGCCGCGGGCGGATCAGGCTAGGCGGACTGGGTCGGCTCGGCGGCCGTCGCCGGGCCGTGTGCGAGGCTTCGGAGCCGTCTTGGGGTCGGTGCTCGGCCGCGACCGCCTCGGCGTCGGTCGGGCGGCCGGCCCGCTTGCGTTGGTGTCGATCGCTCGGCGAAGGTCGGCCAGAGCGCGCGGCAGGTCGTGGCCCATGCCGTCGATCATCATCAGGCGGGCGCCGGGGATCGCCTTCGCGGTGGCGCGGCCGCCGGAGGGTCGGACCAGCGGGTCGCGCGTTGCCGTGGATGACGGTCGCCGGCACGTGGACGCGGTGCGAGCGCCTGCGGTCCGATCGCCGGAGGCGATGATCGCGTGCAGCTGGCGCGGCGACGCCGGCGGCGGTTGTGGCCGCGGTCGTAGGAGCGGCCGGCGATCTCGCGGACGTGCTCCTCTTCGAAGGGGTAGCCGGGCGAGCCGATCACCTTGAAGGTCTTGACGGCGCGCTCGATGCCGCGTCGCGCCCCTTCGGGCGGGTTGCCGAGCAGGACGCCGAAGGTCTTCGAGGCTCGGCTGGCCGACTCGCGCGGCTGCCGGTCGTCGACATGATCGAGACCAGCGAGCGGACCCGCTCGGGGTGCTCGATCGCCACGCTGGACGATCATCCCGCCCATCGAGGCCCGACCACGTGGGCCGAGTCGATCCCGAGGTGGTCCATCAGCCCGACCGCGTCCTTCGGCCATGTCGCGCAGCAGGTAGGGCGCCGTGCGCGCGGCGGCCGAGAGCATGTCGAGCCTGCTCGGCACGCCCGCCGAGTCGATCTTGGTCGAGCGGCCGATGTCGCGGTTGTCGAAGCGGATGACGCGGAAGCCGCGCTCGGCGAGGAGCGCGCAGAAGCTCCTCGTGCCAGGCGATCATCTGCGTCGCCAGGCCCATCACCAGCAGGAGCGGCTCGCCGTCCGGGTCGCCGATCTCCTGGTAGCAGAGCTCGATGCCGTTGGCGGGTGCCAGTCGCTCCTCGCCGAAGGAGTACATCCGACAGCATTCTAGCGACGGCCTGGCCGGCCGGCCAAGGGCTCGCGTCCGGTAGAGCTGCACGATGCGGACGGCGATCGTCTCCGACCTTCACCTCGGCGCGGCCAGCGGCGGGACGTCCTGCGCGACCCCGAGATCCGCGCGGTCCTCCTCGCGGAGCTGCGCGGCGCCGACCGCGTCGTCCTGCTCGGCGACATCGTCGAGCTGCGCGAACGCCCGCTCGGCGCGGCGCTCGCCGCCGCCCGCCCGTTCTTCGAGGACCTCGGAGCGGCGATCGGCGAGGTCGAGGTGATCCTCGTCCCCGGCAACCACGACAGCCGGCTCGCCGAGCCGCTGCTCGACGCGCTCTCGATCGCGGGCGCGCCGCTGGCGCTCGAGCCGCCGCCGAGCCCTGCCCCGGCCCGGCCGCCGAGATCGCCGCCGGCTCGCCCCGGCGCGCGCTGCGGATCGCCTACCCCGGCGTCTGGCTGCGCGAGGACGTCTACGCCACCCACGGCCACTACATGGACCTCCACCTGCGCCTGCCCCGCGCCGAGTGCGTCGCCCTCGCCGCGGTCCGCCGCTCGCCGGGCCGCTGCCCGACCCGGCCACCCCCGACGACTACGAGCGGATCCTCCGCCCCCTCTACGGCCTCGCCTTCGGCGCCGCCCAGGCGCTGCCCGCCGCCGCGCGCCGCAGCGGGCCGCGGGCCCTCCGAGCGGCCTGGGAACTGCTCGCCGGCGAGCGCAGCGGCGCGCAGCCGCGCCCGGCGCCGCAGAAGTCGCGCGCCGCCCGCGCCGCCTTCCCGGTCGCGGTCGCGGCGGTCAACCGCCTCCTGCGCGCCGACTTCGACGCCGACATCTCGGCGACGCGATCTTCCGCAGCGGGATCGACGGCGCCACCGAGATGGCGCGCCGGCTCGGCGTCGACGGCGGCCACGTGATCACCGGCCACACCCACCGCGGCGGCCCCAGCCCGAGGAAGGCGCCCTGGCGCCTGCCCGGCGGCGGCGAGCTCCACAACACCGGCAACTGGGTCTTCTCCACCCCGCTTCCACCGCCCCGGCACCCCGCCGAACCCTACTGGCCGGGGACCGTCACCTGGCTCGAGGACGAGGGCCCGCCGCGCCGCGTCGCAGCTGCTCGCTGCGACCGCGAGCACCACGCGAAGACGACTGGATCGGCCACGGCCCGAGGCTCGAAGCGCGTCCCTTCGGAGCTCAGGCTCAGGCGAGCCACTCGGCGATGATCGCGCCGATCTCGGGGCCCGCGTCCTCCTGGAGGAAGTGGGAGGCGTCGGCGATCGGGCGCGGCGGCGGGAAGTTCAGCTGCGCGGAGACCCGCTCGCCGACCGAGAAGGGCAGCACCGGGTCGTCCTCGGCCCAGAGCACCAGGGTCGGGCGCTCGTCCTCGCGCAGCGCGTCGGCGACCCGTTTGCCCTCGGCGGCGCCGGGCGCGTCGGGCTCGGTCGGCAGGATCAGCGGGAAGGCGCGGGCGCCGGCCTTCGCCGCCGCGTCCAGATAAGGAGCCTCGTAGGCGGCGATCACCTCGTCGCCCGGATCGTGCTTGCAGCCGCCGCGCACCAGCATCCCGACCGGCACCTCCTCGGCGTCGCGGACGAAGTCGCGGAAGGCGAGCCAGGCGTCGCTCATCCGCTGGTGGCCGGTGAACGGGCCCGGTCTCCATGATCACCAGGCGGTCGAAGCGATCCGGGTGCTCGACCGCCAGCCGCAGCCCGATCGGCCCGCCCCAGTCGTGGACGACCGCGGTCGCGCCGCGCAGGTCGAGCCGCTCGAGCAGCTCGCGCCATCAGCTCGACGTGGCGGTCGTAGGTGTAGAAGCCGAGCTCGGTCGGCTTGTCGGAGCGGCCGAACCCGGCGTAGTCGGGGGCGATGCAGCGGAAGCCCGCGTCGCGAGACCGGCGGGATCACCTTGCGCCAGAGGAACGACCAGGTCGGCTCGCCGTGGAAGAAGACGACCGGCGGCCCCTCGCCCTCGTCGAGGTAGGCGAGCCGCAGCCCGTCGACCTCCTCGTAGCGCGACTCGAAGGGGAAGTCGGGCAGCCCGACGCAGCCGCTCGTCCGGCGTCCTTGAGATCCCCGCCTCCATGCGGCCGACCCTAACCGCGCCACGCCGCGCCGTCCAGGGCCTGGGCGAAAGGGTTTCGCCTTCCATCCGATCAGCCATTCCTTAGTTTGTCGCTCGACTTTGTGCTACGGTGCCGCCCTTCCATTCATTACTTAGTTAGTCGAAAAAGGAAGGAACACTTAGATGCGGAACGCTCGCACCACCCGGCGGCGCGGCGTGACGGTCGGCCTCACCGCCGCCCTGTTCACCCTGCTGATCGCCCTGATCGTCGCCGGTTGCGGCGGCGGAGGCAGCAGCTCCGGCAGCAGCAGCTCCGGAGAATCGAGCGAAGGCTCCTCGGGAGGCGCCAAGCTCAGTCGTGGTCGGCTACTCGACCCCGGAATCCGTCTACGCCGAAACCCTCGAGCCGGCCTTCGAGAAAACGCCGCAGGGCGAAGGGGTCAGCTTCAGCAACTCGTTCGGCGCCTCCGGCGACCAGAGTCGCGCGGTCGCGGCCGGCCAGCCCGCCTCGGTCGTCCACTTCTCGACCGGCAGCGACATGGAACGGCTCGTCGAAGAAGGCGAAATCGTCTCCAAAGACTGGACCAAACAGCCCTACGGCGGGATCGCCACCGACTCGGTGGTCGTGATCCTGGTCGAAAAAGGCAACCCGCTCGGCATCAAGTCCTTCAAGGACCTGGAGGAAAGCGAAGAAGCCGAAGTGATCACGCCGAACCCGTTCAGCTCCGGCTCGGCCCGCTGGAACATCATGGCCATCTACGGCTCGGCGATCGAAGAAGGCGCAGGCGAAGCCGAAGCGCTGGAAGCGGTGAAGACGGTGCTCGAAAAGACCACCGCCCAGCCGGGCAGCGGTCGCGACGCCTTCTCGGCCTTCACGCAGGGCGAGGGCAACGTGCTCCTCACCTACGAGAACGAAGCGATCAAGGCGGAAAAGGAAGGCGAAGAAGTCGAATACGTCATCCCGCCCTACACGCTCCAGATCGAAACTCCGATCGCGGTCACCACGGAAGCGCCCTGAGCCGCAGGCCGAAGACTTCCTCAAGTTCCTCTGGTCGAACGAAGGCCAGGAACTGTGGGCCGAAAACGGCTACCGGCCGGTCAACCCGAAGCTGGTCGACCCGAAAGAGTTCCCCGACCCCGAAAAAGGTCTGTTCAAGATCGCCAAATTCGGCGGCTGGGCCAAGGTCAAGGAACAATTCTTCGACGAAGAAGAAGGCTCCGTGGCCAAGATCGAGACCGAACTCGGCGTCTCCACCTCCGGCTGATCGATGGAGGCCCACGCCGCACAGACGCCAGTCGCACCCCGGGCAAGGCAATTGCGCCTGCCCGGGGTCGGCGCGGGCCTCGGCCGCGGTGTCGTCGTCCTCTACCTGAGCCTGTTCGTGCTGCTGCCGCTGGCGGCGCTGCTCGACAAATCGCTCAGCGAAGGGATCGGCCATTTCTGGGACCAGGTCACCAGCGGCCGAGGCGAAGAAGCTCGCTCGAGCTGATCCTCGTCTGCTCGCTGATCGTGGTCGCGATCAACGCCGTCTTCGGCACGATCGTCGCCTGGCTCCTCGTCCGTGACAACTTCCCCGGCAAGTCGATCATCAATGCGATCATCGACCTCCCCTTCGCGCTGCCGACGATCGTCGCCAGCCTGATCCTGATCCAGCTCTGGGGCAACAAGAGCCCGGTCGGGATCGACATCGCGCTGACCCGCACGGCGATCGTCGTCGCCCTCTGCTTCGTCACCCTCCCCTTCGTCGTCCGCGCGGTGCAGCCGCTCCTGATCGAGATGGACCGCGACATGGAGGAGGCGGCCGCCTCGCTCGGCGCCGGCGGCTTCACGATCTTCCGCCGCATCATCTTCCCCAACCTGCTGCCCGGCCTCGCCGCAGGCGTCGCCCTGGCCTTCGCCCGGGCGCTCGGCGAGTACGGCTCGGTGCTGCTCTTCGCGGGCGGCAAACCGGACACCCAGGTCGCCTCGATCTTCATCGGCCAGCAGATCGAAACCGGCAACGAAGTCGGCGCCTCGGCGGTCTCGATCGTGCTGCTCGCGATGGCCTTGGTCTGCCTGCTGATCATCACCCTGATCCAGCGCTGGGGCACGCGCCACGAACGCGCCCAGGGCGCCGGGGCGGGCGGCCTCACGAACATGCCGATGAGCGGCGACGAGCCGCTGCCCGACCCGCGCCGGGAGGACCCCGATGAGCGGCTCTAGCACCAGGTCGAGCCGCTGGGGCCTGCGCGTCCTCGGGCTCGGCTACATCGCCGTGCTCCTGATCGCGCCGCTGATCCTGCTCTTCTGCAAGACCTTCGAAGAAGGGCTGGCGCCGCCGTTCGAAGCGATCACCTCCGGCGACGGCCTGCACGCGCTGAAGCTGACCCTGCTGACGGTGGCGATCGCGGTGCCGCTGAACACGATCTTCGGGGTGATCTGCTCGCTCCTCCTGGTCCGCCACAAGTGGCGCGGCAACTGGCTGATCGACGCGGCGATCAACCTGCCGTTCGCGATCAGCCCGGTCGTCATCGGCCTCTCCCTCTTCCTCCTCTACGGCAAGCAGGGCTGGCTCGAACCGGGCCTCGCCGAAGCCGGCATCAAGGTCCTCTTCTCGACCCCCGGCATCATCCTCGCCTGCGTCTTCGTCTCGGTCCCCTTCGTGGTCCGCGAGACGGTCCCGGTGCTGCAGGAGATCGGCACCGAACAGGAGCAGGCGGCGGAGACGCTCGGCGCCGGCGGCTGGCAGACCTTCTGGCGGGTCACCCTGCCGGCGATCCGCTGGGGCGTCGCCTACGGCGTCGTCCTCACCACCGCCCGCGTGCTCGGCGAGTTCGGCGCCGTCTCGGTCGTCTCCGGAAACATCTCCGGCGAAACCCAGACGCTCCCCCTCTTCGTCGAGAAGAACTACGAGAACTTCAATCTCGCAGGCGCCTTCGGCGCCGCCCTGCTCTTGGCACTGCTCGCACTCGTGGTGCTGATGGCGATGAACCTGCTCAAACGAAAGGAGGCGACCTGATGGGAATCTCAGTCGAGGGGGCAAATAAGTGCTTCGGGGACTTTCAGGCGCTTGACGACGTATCGATCGAGGTCCCGGACGGGTCGCTGACCGCGCTCCTCGGACCGAGCGGCAGCGGCAAGTCGACCCTCTTGCGGGCGATCGCCGGACTCGAGGACCTCGACACCGGTCGGGTGCTGATCGACGGCGAGGACGTGTCGAAGAAGCCGACCCAGAAGCGCGAAGTCGGCTTCGTCTTCCAGCACTACGCCGCCTTCAAGCACATGACCGTGTTCGAGAACGTCGGCTTCGGCCTGAAGATCCGCAAGTGGAAGAAGGACAAGGTCCGGGCGCGGGTCGACGAGCTGCTGAACCTGGTGCAGCTGCACGGGCTCGCCGACCGCTATCCCTCGCAGCTGTCCGGCGGGCAGCGGCAGCGGATGGCGCTGGCCCGGGCGCTGGCGGTCGAGCCGCAGGTGCTGCTGCTCGACGAGCCGTTCGGCGCGCTCGACGCGAAGGTCCGCAAAGACCTCCGCACCTGGCTGCGCCATCTCCACGAGGAGATGAACGTGACGACGATCTTCGTCACCCACGACCAGGAGGAGGCGATGGACGTCGCCGGCCAGCTGGTCGTGATGAACAACGGCCGGGTCGAGCAGTCGGGCACCGCCGACGACCTCTACGACAAGCCCGCCAACGAGTTCGTGATGAGCTTCGTCGGCGAGGTCAACAGGCTCGGCGAGGACTTCGTGCGACCCCACGACATCGAGGTCGTCCGCGACCGCGACGAGAACACCGAGGAGGCGATGGTCCAGCGGATCGTCGCGCTCGGGTTCGAGATCCGGGTCGAGTTCGTCCTTGGCGACGGCACCGAGGTGTGGGCTCAGCTCACCCGCGGCGAGCTGCAGCGGCTGGAGCTGCGGGAGGGGCAGATCGCCTACCTGCGCCCGGTCCACGCGAAAAGCTTCAACGGTTCGTCACCGTCCGACCCCCGTGGGGCCTCGACTCCCCACGGGTCCACGGACGGTGGCGATGCGGAGGTTTCCGCAGCCGCTTGAAGAGGCGACGGGCGGGGTGCGCTTTGCCGGGTGGCGCCCCGCCCAATTCGCCGCTGCAGGGCCCATTCTGGCTGATATCCCGGCGCCGCGCTGGACTTCCCGCGGCCCCGCCCAGGGCGGGCGATAACAAAAACCGTCTGGCGATCTCGCGCCGCCCTGTTATCTTGAGCTAGTCGCTCAAGAAACTACGGAAAAGAGCGAAGAGATGGGCAAGAAGGTCTCACGCACCACCTTCACCACTCGAGGTCGGATCGCCGGGCTGATCCGCGACGAAGCTCCGGCGGGCACCGGGCAGAATCGGACCACCCGCTCCGCCAACCGGGACGACCCGCAGGGCAACGTCGACGACGCGATCTTCCACCGCGCCCGCCTCGTGCTCGGTGAGAACCTCCCCCGCCCCGGCCGCTAGGCCGGGGCGGGGGCCGCGGCTACTTGCTGCTCTTCGTCGGTTCTTCTTCGGGTTCTTCGGCCTGCGGGTAGGCCTGGACCGAGAGGTTCCAGCTTTTGAGCTGGAAGTTCAGCCCGGTGGCACCGGCGTACTGGATCGCGATGGTGTGACCGCCTTTGCCGAGCACGGTCGTCTGCGAGATCGTGTGGACGAGGGCGGCCGCCGGTTTGGTCGACGTGCCTTCGGCCGTCGCCGGGGCGAAGCTGACTTTGCCGGTCGACTGTCCGTCGACCAGGATCGACACCGGGCAAGCCTGGTCGACGGTCGGGGCTTTCGCCGGGTTGGTGCAGCTGGCCGTCCCCGAGAAGGTGATCACCGCCGAGCTGACGTTGGCCTTGGTCGCGAACGACGTGAACGCGGTCGGGATGTAGCCCGCCATCGCCGTGTTGTTCGAGTACAGCGTGGTGCCGGCGGCGATCCCGATGACCGGCGGCAGCGGTGCGGTTTTCTTGGCGACGTACGTGTTCGCCGCCGCTTTCTTGGACAGGTAGTTGGCCGATTTCGCGTTGGCCTGCGCTTTGGTCACGTAGGTCTTCGCGGCCTTCTGCTTGGTGACGAATTTCTGCGTCGCCGCCTTGCTGGTCAGGAACGACGCAGCGATCGACGGCGCGACCGTCACCGAGAGGGCGACCACGGCCGCCAGCACGATGACGGTCGCCGCTCTAGGGGTTGAGAGCCTCTTCTTCAACAACTTGTTTCCTCACTTTCTGGGCCGTGCCGGGCGGCCTTCTTGACTATCTGTGTCAATAAACTACATAAAGTGATAGCGTAAGGCGACCAAGTTGGTCAAGAAAACGCTCCCAACCCGGCAAGAGAGGAAGCACGCGAATGAGAATCAAGACCCTCGCCATCACGGGCCTGGCCCTCCTCGGCCTCGCCGTGCCGGCGTCGGCTGGCGCTCAGACCCTGATCGGGTCGGGCTCCGTGGCCGCGCAGCCAGTGCTGCAGGCCCTCTTCGCCGCGTACACGAAGGACGTCAACAAGAAGGTCCACTTCGTCTACACGGCTGACGGCGGCAACGCCGGCATCAAAGACGTCCAGAACGGCACCAGCCAGTTCGCCGGGCAGGCTCGAACCCCGCTCCCCAGTGATGCCGGCACCACCTACATCAAGCTGTACCTCGACGGCCTCTGCATGGACGTCAACCCGAAGAACAAGCTCAAAACCGTTTCGGTCGAAGCGCTCCACAACATCTACCGGGGGCTCTACACGAACTGGAACCAGATTCCCGGTTCCGGTCTGGAAACCACGATCGATCCGGTCGGTCGAGACACCAACGGGGGGACGTACAACTTCTTCCTCCAGGCGGTCCTCAACAACGAACCGCCCGCCTCGAACGTCAACGCTCTGACCGCCGACGGCCTCGTCGTCAACGCGGTCAAGCAGGATCCGAACGCGATCGGCTACGCCGGTCTCGCCTGGCAGAAAAAGGGCATCAAGCCGGTGAAGGTCAACGGCATCGCCTGCGAACCGAAGAACATCAGCGTCGAACCGCTGAAGTACCCGCTGTCGCGGTACATCTTCATCGTCCTGCCGACGGCCGGCCCGAGCCCAGCGGTCCAGAAGTTCGTCGACTGGGCGCGGACCAGCCCGCTCGCCGGTGAAGTCATCAACAAAGCCGGTGGCGTCGCCGCGTTCAACAAGAAGAAGTAGCTGAGGACGGGATTGGAAGAAGAGCTCCAACCCGAGTACGGCCCCAAGTGGTCGGACCAGCGCGTCGAGCGGATGCTCGGCGCGCTGGTCGTATTTGTCGTCGGCCTGCTGCTGGCGATGATCGTCATCGTCGTCGCGCGGGGGTGGCCCTCGTTCGCCCACAACGGCCTCGCCTGGTTCGGGCCGGGCGGTGACGTCGACGACCAGCTGAACGAAATCTCGCTATCGGGCCAGGAGGGCCTCCACTATGTCTGGACCTTCCACGCCTGGCCGCTGATCTGGTCGACGATCCTGATCACCGGCGGCGCCGTCGTCTGCGGCCTCGTCTCCGCCCTCTTCGTCTCCGTCTTCATCGTCGAGTTCGCGCCCACCTGGATGAGCAACATCCTGCAGCCGGTGGTGCGGTTCCTGGCCAGCGTGCCGTCGGTCATCTACGGGCTGCTCGGCGTGCTGGTGCTGGTGCCGTTCATCGGCAACCACCTGGTCACCGAGGGGCAGAAGTCCTCGGTCGCGGGGGTGATCTCGCTGACCGGCTACAGCCTGCTCGCCGCGGTGATCATCCTCACGATCATGATCGCGCCGTTGATGGTGTCGATCTTCAGCGACGGCCTCCGTTCGGTGAAACCGGGCTGGATCGAGGGCTCGCTGGCGCTCGGCGTCAACCGCTGGCGCACCACCTGGAAGATCGCCGTGCGCTCGGCCCGCCCCGCGATCGTCGCCGGCACCGTCCTCGCCGTCGCCCGCGCGATCGGCGAGTCGGTGATGCTGGCGATGATCTCCGGCTCGACCGGCTGGGCGCCGAACCCGGCCGACGGCCTGATCTTCATCTACGAGCCCTCGCGGCCGCTGGCGCCGACGATCGTCAAGAACGTCGACCAGCTCGAGCTCGAAGCCGGCCAACGCGACGCTCTTCGCGATCGCCTCCGTCCTCCTCTTCTCCGCCGCTCTCTGCTCCTTCGCCGGCTGGCTGGCGCGGCGGGCGATGCGCAAGTACGGGGCCGCGTGATGGAGTCGTCGGTCGCCACGCCGCCGCAGCCCGCGGCGCCGCCACCCGAGGGCAAGCCGCCGACCGGCGCGGTCGAGGGCAGCGCCACCTGGAGCCTGCTCGACCGGATCGGCCTCGCCTTCTGCTGGGCGCTCGGGCTGCTCTTCTGCGCGATCGCCCTGGCGGTCGTCGTCTATCTCTTCGTGCAGGGGATCAAGTTCCTGAAACCGTCGCAGCTGGTCACCCCGGCCGCCACCGGATTCAGCGAAACCGAAACCGGCGGCTTCTCCGACGCCTTCCTCGGCACCCTGATCGTCGCCACGATGGGGATCGCGCTCGCCCTGCCGGCCGGCATCGCGATCGCGGTCTGGCTGGTCGAGTACGGGCGGCCCGCACCGCTCGCCCGGGTCACCGAGCTGACGATCGAGGCGATCGCCGGCATCCCCTCGATCGTCCTCGCCCTGTTCGGCACCGTGATCTTCTCCAGCACCGCGGTCGGCTTCCTCAGCCGCAGCAACGAAGGCGTCGTCTTCGGGCGCTCCTTCTTCGCCGCGGCGGCGATGCTCTCGCTGGTCGCCCTGCCGCTGATCGTCGCCTCGACCCGCCAGGGGCTGGAATCGATCCCCCGCCACGTGCGCGAGGCCTCCTACGCGGTCGGCAAGACGAAGGCGGCGACGGTGCGTCGCATCCTCCTCCCCACCGCCCGGCCCCAGGTGGCGACCGGGATGATCCTCGGCCTCGGCCGGATCATCGGCGACACCGCGATCATCGTCGTCCTGCTCGGCGCGACCCAGAACTTCGCGCCGGTCGAAGGCGCGCCGTTCCCGCTCAACTTCCTGCGCGGCGCGGGCACGACCCTCACCAACTTCGTCTACGAGGCCTCCCCGACCGGGAACCTCAACCAGCCGCAGAAAGCCTACGCGGCGGCTTTCGTCCTGCTGCTCATGGTGCTCGGCCTGAACGCCGCCGCCGACATCGTCCACCGCCGCGCCCGAAAGGTGGGAACGTGGAGCCACTGAGCGCCCCGCCGCCGATCCGGCGGCTCGATCCCCAGGACCCGACCCCGGCCCGCGAGGCCGCGCCGCCCACCCCGGCGGCGAACGGCAACGGCGCCGCGCCGCGGCAATCGAGCGGCTTCACCGCCGCGCGGCGGTCGATCGCCGCGCCGCAGTTCTCGATCCGGCGGATGGAGGTCGACAAGGTCTCGGTCCACTACGGGCCCAAAGAAGCGGTGAAAAGCGTCTCGCTGCCGATCCGCCAGGGCGAGGTCCTGTCGCTGATCGGGCCGTCGGGGTGCGGCAAGACGACGCTGCTGCGCTCGCTCAACCGGCTGACCGAGCTGACCGCCGCGGCGAAACTGACCGGCTCGATCCGCCTCGACGACGTCGACATCCGGCTGATCGAGCCGACCCTGCTGCGGCGCCGGGTGACGATGGTCTTCCAGCAGCCGAATCCATTCCCGATGAGCATCTTCGACAACATCGCCTACGTGCTGCGCGAGCAGGGCTCGCGGCGGATGAAAAAGAAGGTGCTGGCGCCGCAGGTGCACTCGGCGCTCGCCCGGGCGGGCCTCTTCGAGGAGGTCAAGGACAACCTCGACCATCCGGCGCTGAAGCTCTCCGGCGGCCAGCAGCAGCGGCTCTGCATCGCCCGGGCGCTCGCCGCCGAGCCCGAGGTGCTGTTGCTCGACGAGCCCTGCTCGGCGCTCGACCCGCAGTCGACCGCGGTGATCGAGGACCTGATCGTGAAACTGCGCGACGACGTCGCCATCGTGATCGTCACCCACAACCTGCAGCAGGCCTACCGGATCGCCGACCACGTCGCCTTCATGTACCTGGGCGATCTGGTCGAGTACAACAGCGCCACCCGGCTCTTCAACACGCCCGCCCAGGAGCGGACGCGGGAGTACGTCAGCGGTGCCTTCGGTTAGCGCCAAGCGACTCCGTGGGGAGAGCGCGGTGCGCCTGCTGGCGGTCGCCGCCTGCGTCTGCCTGCTCGGCGCGGGTGCGGCGGGCTGTTCGACCACGCAGGAAAAGGCCGCCGCGCAGAAGGTCAGGTCCGAACACATCCTCAAGGCGCAGGCGGTACGCAAGCGGCACAAAGCCGCGCGCAAGTCCCATCACAACCATGCCGACGGGCCGAAAACGGGACACAGGGTCCGGAAATCGGCCCATCGACACGACGGAGGGGAAGAAGGGTGACGGAAGAGAGCCCGCTGGCCAAACCGCAGGGCCACGAGCCCTGTGAAGAGTGCGGGGCGCCGCTCGACCCGCAGCAGCGCTACTGCGTCGAATGCGCGGCGCGGCGCGGCAACGGCTCCAACCCCGCCTCGCGCTACTTCGCGGCGATGAGCAAAAAGTCGCGCCGGCCGCTGACCCGGTCGCAGGCGAAGCAGCCGGGCGGCGGCAGCCGCGCCGCCGCGGTCGGGTTCTTCGCGCTGCTGCCGATCGCCGTGGCGCTCGGGGTCGTGGTCGGGCGCAGCGGCTCCGGCGGCTCGAACGAAGAAGCGCTGCTGAAAGCGCTCCACCAGGCCGAACAGCAGCAGGTCGCGTCGGCGCCGGTCGAAGAAGAAGCGGCGACGTCGCCGACCAAAAAGGCTGAAAAAGCCTCCCAAAACGCCAAAACTGGCAAAAGCAACTCGGCGAAAGAAGAGGCGAAGAAAGCCGAAAAGAGCGCCGGCAAGGTGCTGAACAAGACCAAGAACGGCACGGTCCACCAGGTCACCGGCTACAAACCGACCAAGGAAACCGAAGAAGCCGACACCAAGCTGGTCGAAGAAAACCCCGAACAGACGGGGAAGAACTACATCAAGGCCCAGCAGAATCTGCCCGATGTCGTGGTCGTCGGCGGCGAAGGCGGCGGCAGCGAAGAATCCTCGACGCCGGGGGTGGAACCGTGAGCGGCGAGACGAGCTCGCAGATGCCGAAGCTGCCGGTGGCTCCGCCGGTCGGGCCCCCGCGCTTCCCCGGCCCGCAGCGCAAACCGACCAGGCCGCCGCCGGAGAAACCGGAAGAGGAGAGCGCCGAGCTGATCGCCCAGCGCGACCGCCTGCTGGAGAAGTTCACGGTGATGCAGGCCGACCTCGGCGGCGCCTTCTACGAGATGGCGATCCGTGACCACGTGCGGCTCGACGTGCTGACCCGCAAGGCGGCCGAGCTGCAGCGGGTCGACGCCGAACTGCTGGCGGTCGAGCGGGTGCTCGAACTCGAGCGCGCCGACGCGGCCGGGCTCTGCCCCGGCTGCGGGGCGCCCTACGGCCACGCGGTGCGCTTCTGCGCCCAGTGCGGGACGCCGCTAGTCCCCACCGAGGCGGCCGCGTGAGCGGCTGGCTGCGCGCCCGCATCCGCGCCGCGCTCGCCGCGGCGGCGACGCTGACCGGCAAACGCTTCGGCCTCCTCGTCGCCTCCTCGCTGGTCGCGACCTCGGCGATCGTCGCGGCGGCGGCGACCGACCAGCCGGAAGCGAGCCCGCTCGCGTCGATCCTCGGCCACAGCCTCGCCGCCGACCGCACGCCGGCACCGGCGCCGCTGGAAGCCGAACCGGAACCCGAAGAAGAACCGGCGGCAGCGGTCAGCCATGAATCGACCCCGGGCCCGACGCCGAGCGTCACCCCCACGCCCACCCCCGAACCGACCGTTGTCCCGGAAGAAACGGCGCCCGCACCGGCGCCCGAACCCGGCCCCGAAGAAGAACCGGCGGAAGAAGCCGAAGCAGCGCCCCCGCCGAGCAAGCCCGAAGCGGGCCGGATCAAGCACGTCTTCCTGATCTCGCTGGTCAGCTCCGGCTACCAGACCGCCTTCGGCGCGGCCTCGCAGATGCCCTACCTGAACGGGACGCTGCTCCCGCAGAGCGAGCTGCTGTCGAACTACTCGGTCCTCGACAAGTCGATGACGCCGAACGGGATCGCGACGATCAGCGGCCAGCCGCCGAACAAGGCGACCAAGGAAGGGTGCCCCGTCCTCACCGCTTTCCCCTCGACCTCGACCACCACCAAGGCCGGGATCGTGACCGGCGAAGGGTGCGCCTACCCGGTCGAAGTCCAGACCCTCGGCGATCAGCTGGAAGCCGCCGCCTTCACCTGGCGCGCCTACATGGAAGGCATGGCGAGCCCGACCACCGGCGAACCGGAAAACTGCGTCTACCCGGCGACCGAACCGGAAGCGCCGGTGACCGGCGGCTATTCCTCGCAGCTCAACCCGTTCACCCACTTCCACTCGCTGCTCGACCTCGGCGCCTGCGCAAGCAACGACGTGCCGATCACCGAGCTGAAGAAGGATCTGAAGAGCGAAGCGAAGACGCCTAACGTCTCCTACATCTCGCCCGACCTCTGCTCGGCGGGCGTGACCGGGCAGTGCCCCGAAGGGGCGCCGACGGGGCTGGCGGCGGCCGACGAATGGCTGGCCGAAATCGTGCCGGAGATCGTCGAATCCCCCGCCTTCAAGCAGGACGGGCTCCTGATCGTCAGCTTCGGCGGCGTCAACCCGCCCGCCCCGGCGGCCGCGGGCGAAGCGGCGGCGGCGACCCCGGCGAAGCCGCTGAAGACCGGCGCGCTGCTGGTCTCCAAGTTCGTCTCCTCCGGGTCGACCGACGCCGCCCCCTACGACCCCTACGCGCTGCTGCGCACGACCGAGGAACTCTTCGGCCTCGGCCGGCTGGCGAAGGCGGGCGACGCGAAGACGAAGACGCTGGCGCCGGCGCTGCTCGGGGAAAACGGCGGCGACTGACCGCTCGGCGTTCCTTTCTGACAACCTTCCCGGATGAGTCCCGCGAATCAGAACAACGGCGGCGAGCCGATCACGGCCGCCGGCATCGAGGAACTGAAAGCCGAGCTGGCCGAGCTCGAAGGGCCGCGCCGGCACGAGATGGCGGAGCGCATCCGCGTCGCCCGCGAGCTCGGCGACCTCAAGGAGAACGCCGACTACCACACGGCGAAAGACGACCAGTCGCTGATGGAGACGCGGATCAAGCGCCTCCAGGTCCGCCTCCGCAACGCGGTGGTCGTCGAGGCCGACGAGGGCAGCGACGACGCCTTCGCCTTCGGCCGCACCGCCGAAGTCGAGGACCGGTCCAAGGGCGAGACCGTCACCTGGACGCTGGTCGGCTCGACCGAGGCCAACCTCGCCGACGGCAAGCTCTCCGCCGAGTCCCCGATCGGCCAGGCGCTGATGGACGCGGCGATCGGCGCGACCGTCCAGGTCGAGACCCCGCGCGGCACCAAAAGCTTCAAGGTCCTGAAGCTCGTCGGCTGACGCGCGGCGCGGCTGACGCCGCCGGCGCGCTCATGATGGGCGGGTGCTGCGGCTCCACGCATCCCTCGACGCGCGGCGGGAGCCGGCGTTCGGCGCCCTGCTGCGTGAGCTCGAGGGGGTGCGGCGGGTGGTGCGGCAGCCCGACGAGTCGACCGCGGCCGGGGGGACGGTCTTCGTCGCCGACGTCGAGCCGTCCTGCGCCGACGCGCTGATCGAGGCGGTCGAGGAGATGGGGATCTCGGTCGACGACTACGTGCTGACGCGGGTCGACGTGGTCGCGCCGCAGCGGCTGCACCTGACCGGGCACCGGGCGGTCGACGGCCTCGCCTGGGTCGAGGTGATCGGCCAGGCGCGGGCGAACTCGTGGCCGCTCGCCCGCTACCTGGCGCTGATCAACGTCGCCGCTGTGATCGCCGCGGTCGGGGTGATCATCTCCAGCTCGATCCTGATCGTCGGCGCGATGGCGGTCAGCCCCGATCTGCTGCCGATCTGCGCAACCTGCGTCGGGATCGTCGCCGGCCGCCGCATGCTGGCGCTGCGCGCGTTCGCCACCCTGACCCTCGGGCTGGGGCTGGTGGTCGTGACCGCGGCGGTCATCGCGGCGCTGCTCAAATGGACCGGCATCCTGCCCGACGGCTTCCAGGTCGAGCACTCGAGCCTCCACACCCTCGCCCATCTCGACTACTCGACCGTGCTGGTCGCCTCGGCGGCGGGGGTGGCGGCGATGCTGTCGTTCGAGAGCGGCGCCGCGGCGGCGGTCGGCGTCGCGATCTCGGTGACGACGATCCCCGCCTCGGCCTACCTCGGGGTGGCGATCGGCGCCGGCGGGATCGACAAGGCGGGCGGCGCGCTCGCGGTCCTCGCCGTCAACGTCGCCCTCCTGATCGTGACCGGGAGCCTCACGCTGCTGGTGCAGCGGGTCCTGCCGAACCGCTCTGGGGCACCGGTTTAGAGGGCTCGCCGGGGGCCTCGACGCGAGGCTCGACGACCGCCTCGGGCGCGGGCGTGCCCAGCGGCGTCGCCGCGGCCGGGGCGCCCAAGGTCGACCACGGCGCCGGCGCCGGGCGGCGCTCGTCGTAGACGACTTCGGTGTGGCCCATGCGATCGGCCCAGCCGCGGCGCGATTCGCCGAAGACGACGCCGAGGAAGCCGATCCCGAAGGTGATGATCGAGAGGCCGAGGCCGATCAGGCGGCGGACCGAGCGGCCGAACGGCAGTCGCCGTTCGTTCAGGCGGATGCCGAGGAACCGCATCCCCGGCGTCTGCCCGGCGAGCGACCAGAAGCCGACCAGGTAGGTGCCGACGACGATCAGCCAGATGAACGAGCCTGCGGCCAGGGCCCCCTTCGGCACGCCTTCGCCGCTGCCGCCGAAGAAGGTGGCGACCAGGGTCACGGCGCCGGCCAGGGCGGTGAAGAAGAGGTTGACGATGACCGCGTCGATCAGCATCGCGGCGCTGCGGCTGACCGCGCCGGCGCGGTTGGTCGGCAGCGGCCGGCGGCGGCGGAAGAAGATGCGGCGGAGGATGCGCTCGACCGTGTCGTCGAGGTCGCGGGCCAGTTTGGCGATCTGGCGGCCGATGTCGCCGAGCAGACCGACGCCCTGGGACGCGATCGCCGCCCGCACCTCGGGCGCCTCGGCGATCCGCTCGACCAGCTGCTGGACCTGCTGGGAGGCGAGCAGCTGCCGCCAGACTTCGTCGACCAGCTCGCTGTCGAGCGTCTCCATCAGCGCTTTCTTGACAGCGGCGCTGTCGAGCGCCCCCTTCACCGCCTCCTCGATCACCGGCCCTTCCAGCACCCGGGCCAGCGCCCGCTCGACCGCCTCGCTTTCGACCGCCGAGACGATCGCCTCCTCGGTGGCGATCTCGACCGCTTTGTCGATCCCCGTGGCGCGACCCACCGCGCCCGCGCCGCGCGCTCCGGCGCCCAGCAGCCGCGCCGCCAGTGGCGTGCTCTCGTCGGCCATCTTGGGGCGAGTCTAGCCGGGGACGGGGCGACCGAGGTGCTCGAGCAGCCGGTCGAGGAACTCGCCCTGCGCGGGCAGCAGCTTGCGGCGGGCCGCCTCGAGCTCGAACCAGTCGGCGCGGTCGACCTCGGGGAACTCGACCTCGCGGCCGCTGCGCGGCGGCCACTCCATCTCGAATGTGTTGCTGTCGAGCGCGGCCGGGTCGAAGTCGCCCTCCGCCCCCCAGGCGTCGACGATTTTGCCGGCCCGCTGGCGGATCGAGCCGAGCTCGATCAGCGCCTCGGCGTCGAGCTCGGGCGCGCCCGCGCCGAGCTCCTCGTCGAGCTCGCGCAGCGCCGCCGCACGCGAGTCCTCCTCGCCCTCGATCCCACCCTTCGGGATCGACCAGGCGCCGTCGTCGCGCCGCGCCCAGTAGGGGCCGCCGGGATGGACGAGCAGGAACTCGGTGCGGCCGTCGTCGCGGTCGCGGTAGAGGAGGATGCCGCTGCTGCGCTTGGTCGCCACTGACCTTCAGTCTTGCAATGCGGCGAGAAGTGGGGCGAGGGCCTCCAGCACCTCCTCGCGGCGCGCGGCGGCCAGCGCCTCCAGGGTGCCGTTGGCGCGGGTCATCGCGACGCCGACCGCGAGCGCGACGAGCAGCTCGGCGCGCAGCTCGGGTGCGGCGACGCCGCGCTCGCGCAGCTCGCCGACGAGGCCGACGAGGACGCGGTCGCCGACCACGGCGCTGATCTGCTCGCGGGCGCCGGGGGTCAGCGCCGGGCTGGCGAGGGCGCGGCTGATCGGGTTGTGGCCGCGTTCGTCCCAGCGCTCGAGCAGGAAGCGGAGCAGCTCCGGCGGGGCGAAGTCGATTTCGTCCTCGTCGGCCGACCCGGCCGCGATCGCGGCGATGAAGAGGCCTTCCTTGGAGTCGAAGTAGCGGGCGATCAGCGCCGGATCGACGCCGGCGCGCTCGCCGATCTCACGCGTCGTCGCGCGGTCGTAGCCAACCTCGTCGAAGATCCCGCGGGCGGCGTCGAGGAGGGCGCGGCGCGACGCCTCGGCGTCGTGCGGGCGGCGGGCGGCGGTCGCCTTGTCACCGATCGGTGACATCAGCTTCAGCCTATCACCGGCGAACCTGCCCTCAGGCGGAGAGCGCGCGGTGACCGAGGCCGGCCCACATCTGCTCGAACTGGGCCTTCGACCAGGTCAGCCTGCGACCCGAGAGCGGGTCGTTCAGCCGCACGCTGCCCGCGTCGACGCCGGTCAACGTGACCGCGTGCTCGCCGTAGTTGACTTCGATCTGGCGCCCGGCGGGGGAGGTCCAGGAAGCGTACGGGCCGGCCGAGAGCGCGACCCAGGCGATCACCGGGTGGCCGGCGAGGATAGCCGCGTAGACCCGCCGCGGAGGGGCCCCCGTGAGGTCGGTCATCGCCACTCCGTGACGGCCGGCGAGGGCCTTGATCGGCCCCTGGTAGACGCCGAACCCACCGGCCGGGCCGCCGCCGTCGGCGCGCCCGACGAATCCGCGGCTCGGGTCGCCCCAGATCTCTTCCCCGTTCGGGCCCGCCCGCGGATCGAGCGGCGGCGCCGCGGCGACCTGTTCTTGCAGCTGCGAGCTGCCCGCTGGGCCGCCCGGCGTAGCCGAGCACCATCGAGAGCGCGGTCGCCTCGCAATCGTCGGTGAGGCGCTGGCGGATCAGCGGGACGGCGATGGTCGCGGCGACGGCATGCTCGGGCACCGTGACCTTGCCTCCCCCACCGCCGACGACGCCGCGCAGTGCCGCGGCGGCCGCCTTGCGGTCGATCGCGTAGGTGATCGTCGCCCGGCCGGTGTGGGCGACCCGCTGCGGCGGCAGCGCCGAGAGGATCCTCGCCCGCGCGGCGGGGCTGCGGAGGGTGTGGACGTCGGAGCGCGCCACCGTCTTCCCGGCGAGCTCGACCTCGACCCGGGCGGGCGGCGCCGGCGGGCTCGCGGCGCCGCCGCGCAGACCCCCGAAGGCGACCCCGACCGCCGCCGCGGCGGCGGCCAGGGCGCCGAGGGCGGCGAGCCGCCGCCGCCGGATCGCCGCCCGCCCGGCGCGGCGCGGCATCCCGACGGCGGTCATCCAGGCTTGACGGCGGCCGCGATGCCCCCCTCGTGCGAGAGCACCTCGATCTCGATCTCGTCGAAGCCCGCTTCGAGCAGGGCCACGCGCCACCAGTCCGGCGAGGCGGGGCGCTCGCCGCGGCCGATGGCGAGGCGCCAGGCGTTGGAGAGCAGACGCCGCCAGCCGGCCAGGCCGCGCCGGGCGATCGAGCGGACCTTGGCGCCGATCACCTCGCGATTGCGCCCGACCGCCGGGCTCCAGCCGAACATCATGTCGCCGAAGACGAGCCGACCTCCCGGCCTCAACACCCGGTGGGCCTCGGCCAGCGCCGCGCGCTTTTCGGCTTCGCTCAGGTGGTGGAAGCAGTAGTTGGAGACGACGAGGTCGATGCTCTGGTCGAACTGCGGCAGGGCGGCGGCCGAGGCGACCAGCGGGTAGACGTTGGTCACGCCCTCGCCGCCGAGCACCCATCGCAGGTGCTCGACCATCGCCGGGGCCACGTCGACAGCCCAGACCCCGCCGCAGGTCGGGGCGATGGCGAGGGCGAGGAGCCCGGTGCCGCAGCCGACGTCGAGGGCGCGCTCGCCCGGCGCGGGGGCCGCCGCGGCGACGATGCGGTCGCGGAGGTCCCGGAAGCCAGGCGTGCGCGAGAGTTCGTCGGCCTGCCGGACGTGCCGGTCCCAGTCCTTGCCGGTGGCGTGGCCGGCGCCCTCGGCACCGGGGGCGACGAGGCCCGCGCCGACCCGCTCCGGCACCGGCGAGGTGTGGGTCTGATCCATGACCCCCAGCCTCCGCCCCCTTGATAAGAGGAGGCTTGGATGGGGATTGGATGCGACGAAAGCTTGCGTGAGAAAGCCCTCACGCTTGGCCGGCTGCCGCCACTCAGCCCCCGAGGCGGTAGGCGACCAGCGCCGGCGCCTGCCCTTCGGCGACCGCGATCCCGGCGGGAACGATCAGGGTGTCGCCGGAAGCGGTCATCCCCGAGTTCGACCCGGCGGGGAGCGCCGCCGACCAGACTTCGCCGCCCGATTCGGCGTCGAGCCCGTGCACGGTGCCGTCGAAGGTCGCGAAGAAGACCATGTCGTTGACCGCGACCGGCGCGCCGAAGGCGGGCGCTTCGTAGGTCTGGTTCCACTTCTGCTTGCCGGTGGCGAGGTCGAGGGCGACCATTTCGCCGCTGATTTCTTCGCCTTCGCCGATCGTCAGGCCAGCTTCGATCGTCAGCGGGTGGTTGACGATCGGCACGAACAGAGTCGTCTTCGAGGCGGCCATCGGCGCGATCACCCCGCCGAGCAGGCCCGGGTAGACGGTCGCCTGCTTGGGCAGCTTCGAGGTTTCGCCGCGCATCGCCAGCAGGCCGTCTTCGTCGTGGCCGTTGTGCTTGCCGACCGGGGTCTTCCAGACCAGCTTGCCGGTCTTCGCGTCGACCGCGACGACCTGACCCGACTTGCCGGCGCCGATCGCCAGCTGCCTGCCGCCGACCGTGGCGAGGATCGGCGGGTCCTGGAAGTCCCAGTCGTAGACGTCGTGCGGGGTCACCTGGTAGTACCACTCGAGCTTGCCGGTCTTCGCGTTCAGCTTCACCAATGAGTCGGTGTAGAGGTCGGGGCCGGGGCGGCTGGCGCCCCAGGGCAGGCCCGCGGCACCGGGGAAGGGCACCGGGTTGCCGACCCCGACGTACATCCCGCCTTCTTCGTCGAAGGAGGGCGCGTACCAGAGGCCGCCGCCCGCGTTGATCGACTTGTGCTGCTTCGACCAGAGCCCCTTCGGCACCGTGTCGAAATGCCACTTTTTCGCCCCGGTCTTCGCGTCGAGCGCCCACAGCACGCCCGCGATGCCACCGTTGTAGGCGCTGGTCACGTCGGTCGGGACGGTCGAGATGTAGACCAGCCCGTCGTGGACGCCCGGCGACATGTCGATCGCTTCCTTGGGCAGCGTCGTCAGTTCGGTCGACCAGATTTCTTCGCCGGTTTCGGCGTCGAGCGCGAAGGCCTTGGTCGCGGTCGCCCCGAAGACCATCCCTTCGTCGACGGCGACGCCGTTCGGGCCCTGGTCGGGTTCTTCCATCTTCGTTTCCCAGAGCGTTTCGCCCGATTCGAGGTCGATCGCGGCGACGTTCGATTCGAGGTCCTGCATGTAGACGACGCCGCCGGAGACGACCGGCGAGGCGGCGAAGGCCCCGTAGGTGCTCCGCGCTTCGCTCGGCACTTTCCAGGCGGGCTTCAGCTGCGGCGCCGAGGAGCGGTCGATCGGGCCGGTGACGAAGCGACGGTTGGCGAGGTCGACGCCGGGGTAGGCCGCTTCCTTGCCGCCGCCGGAGCCTTCGGCCCCTCCCCCGCTCCCGGAGCTCGTTTCCCCCGCGGGGGGGTTCGATTCCGCTTCGGTCGAGCCCGAGGACGACGAGCCGCCGCCGCAGCCGGCCAGCAGCGCGACGACGAGGACGGTGAGCGCCGCCGCGGCGGCGCCCCGCTTCATCTTCGTCAGCGCCGGCAGCAGCGGCGCCAGCACCCGGTTGGCGAGCAGGCCGAGGCTGCCGAGGTTGGCGAACCCGGGGCCCTGGCTGAGCCCGGCGAGCCCCGGGATGTGGAGGCGCGGCTCAATCCCGTCGAGCGCCAGCGAGCGGTCGAAGCGCAGCTCGCTCTGCGGGTCGCGGTCCCAGACCGGGCCGACCCGCGACTCCAGCTCGGACCGCACCGGCTCGGCGAAGAGGCCGCGCAGCTGCGCCAGGAGGTCGAAGCCGGTGCAGTTGATCACGTAGTCGTGGCGGGCGATGGCGCGGCCGGCGGAGGTCTCGAGCGCCAGCTCGACCCCCTCCCCCTCCCCCGCCGCGGCGGCGTGGACGGCGCGGCCGAGCTCGAAGCGCAGGCCCGCTTCGCCCGCCAGGCGCGCGATGACGCCGGCGTCGAAGACACCGCGGTCGCAGTGCTTGACGAAGTCGCGCCGCGTCTCCAGGTCGAGCGCCTCCCAGCCGACGTCGTCGGGGTCGGCGAAGACCCGGTTCTCGAGGAAGCTCTCGCCGCGGCTCAGCGGCAGGGTCGGCGTGTAGATCGTGATCCGCGCCTCGGGGCGCAGCGCCCGCAGGAAGACGAGCGCCGAGAGGGCGCTCTCGCCGCCGCCGACGATCGCCACGTCGACCGGGCCGCGCTCCGGCAGGCGGGCGAACTCGCCGCGCCGGCTGTCGCAGTGGAGGACGCGCGGCTCCGCCGCCGGATCGTGCGGGAAGGCCCGGTGGACGCCCGGTCCGGTGAGGAGGAGCGCCCGCCCGGCGAAGCGCGACGGCGCCCCGTCCGCGGCGCCCTCGACGTCGATCACCCAGCGCTCGCGGGCGGCGTCGAGCGAGACCGCGACGACCCGGCCGCGGACCGTCGTCACCCCCGCCGTCGCCCGCTCCAGCACCCAGCCGAGGTAGGTCCCGTAATCGCGGTGGAGGATCGGCGGCGCGCCCGAGTTGACCCAGGGCGCGTACTCGCCGCGTTCGATCGAGTGGCGCTGCCAGCTCAGCGGCAGGAGCGCCGCGTCGAGCTCGTCGCCGGCCGCGGGGAACTGCCGCGAGCTGCGGTAGGGGAAGCCGACATCCTTGATCGGCGGCACCGCGAGCGGCTCTTCGCCCGAGGTCATCCCGTTCAGCCCGAGCCAGGAGGCGGCGGGCTCGGTCTTCTCGACAATCGTCACGGTCAGCCGCGCCATCCCGAGGCGATTCATCGCGTCGACCTTGGCCGCGATCGCCGCCGCCTTGGCCCCCGCCCCGACGATCAGCAGATCCGACTCCGGCACATCTCCCCGCACCCCGTCACCGCTCATCCCACCATCACCAACCCTTTCTCTCCCGGACTGAAGGAGATCGCCGCTTTACGGACGCGCTCGTCGCGGCCGTCCACTGGTCGCAGATCGACCGCCGCCAGCACCTCGCGCAGGACTCGTTTCATCTCGAGTTCGGCGTAGCCGGCGGCGAGGCAGCGGCGCACGCCGCCGCCGAAGGGGATCCAGGTGTAGGTGCCGGCCGGGCGTTCGAGGAAGCGCTCGGGGCGGAAGCGCAGCGGCTCCGGGTAGTGGCGCGGGTCGCGGTGCAGCAGGTGGATGCAGGGGGCGACGACGGTCCCCGCCGGGAGGTCGCGGCCGGCGATCCACATCGGCTCGCGCAGCCGGCGGACGACGACCGGGACCGGCGGGCGCATCCGCAGCGTCTCCTTCACCACCGCGTCGAGGTAGGCGTCGCCGAGGCCTTCGTCGATCTCGCGGCGGGCGCGGGCGAGCGTCTCCGGGTTGCGCAGCAGGCGCTCGAAGGTCCAGGCGAGCGAGGTCGAGGTCGGGCCGTCGGTGAGCAGGGTCAGCAGTTCGTCGCGCAGCTCCGCCTCGCCCAGCGGCGAGCCGTCCTCGCGGCGGGCGGCGATCAGCATCGAGACGATGTCGGGCTTGGCCGGGATCGGCTCGGAGCGGCGGCGGCGGACCTCGGCCAGCGCCTCGTCCTCGACCGGGCCCATCGCCTGGCGGTAGCCGTGGCTGCGCCGCACCCATTCCGGGCCGAAGACGGTGAGCGCCGCCAGGTTGCGGGGCTGGTTCATCCACTCGGTCAGCTCGACCAGGCGGTGGCGCAGGGGGTCGAGGCGGGGGTCGTCGGCGCGCCGCCCGAAGACGGCGCGCATCACCACTTCGAGCGTGATCTTCTGCATCCGCGGCCACAGCGCGAACGGCTCGCCGGCGGGCCAGGCGGCGACCTCGCGGCGGGTCACCTCGCCGATCGTCTCGGCGTCGTTGGCGATCGCCTCGCCGTGGAAGCCGGGCAGGACGACGCGGCGCCGGCGCATGTGCTCGGGTTCTTCGGAGAGCATCACCGAGCGCGACCCGAGGACCGGGCCGAGCAGCGGGTTGGCGAGCGCGACGCCGACCTTGTCGCCCGCCGTGAAGACGGCTTTGACATCGGCCTCGTCGGCGAGCACGACCCAGTCGCCCCAGTGGCGGATCCGCAGCGTGAAGGCGTCGCCGTAGCGCGCGCGGCAGCGCTCCAGCCAGGGCAGCGAGCGCCGCGCCCAGCCGAGTGCCTGCAGGGCCCGCGGCATCCGCGGCCCGGGCGGCAGGCTCACGCCCGACCACCCCGACGCTTGTCCTCCATACGAGGACAAGCGTCGGGGGCCTCGGTGGTGAGGCGCTCCATCAGCTCGTCCTCGGCGCGGCAGGTGGCGTCGATCAGGAGGTCGAAGAAGGTGCCCGTGAAGTCGGAGGGGAGGTCGACCTCGGCGCCGTGCTGGAGGTAGCGGGCGCGGACGATCTCGACCCGGCCCGGCTGCATCATGTCGATCTCGTTCTCGCTCTTGTGGACAGCGACTTCGCGGCAGATCTGGAAGCGCTCGCCGAGCAGGTCGACCAGTTGCGCGTCGATCTCGTCGAGCCGCGCCCGGAAGGGCGCCAGGCCGTTGGCCACCGCCGCCTCCTCCGGGGTCAGGCCGCGGCTCTCGGTCGCGGGACGCTCCCCGGTCGGCGCGAAGCGCTGCCCGGCGGCGCTCATACCGGGTCCTCCCCGAGCAGTCCGGCGGCGAAGGCGTGACTGCAGGGCGCCAGCGTGTCGAGTGCGTAGCCGCCCTCCTGGACGACGCAGACCGGCAGCTCGGTGGCGGCGAGCAGGCGGCCGATCCCGGCGAAGACCTCGGGGCCGAAGTGCCAGCTGCCGTGCGGGTCGCCGGCGGCGGTGTCGTAGCCGAGCGAGACGACCAGCGCCGCCGATTCGACGGCGAGCTCGGCGAGCGAGGCCTCGACCTCGGCCAGGTAGGCGACCGGGTCGGGCGCGGCGGCGAAGGCGTGGGCGCGTTCGCGCGGCGCCCGCGGCAGCTTGGTGCCGGCGGCGACGTTGGTGACCGGCGCCGCGTGCAGCGAGTGCAGGGTGGCGTCGCCGCCCATCCGCTCGACCAGCTCCGAGGTCCCGTTCGGGTAGTGGAGGTCGAGGTCGAGGACGCCGACCGGGGCGAGGCCGCCTTCGCGCAGCGCCTGCACGGCGGCGGCGGCGTTGTTCAGGTAGCAGTAGCCGCCGATGAAGTCGGGGCCGGCGTGGTGGCCGGGCGGGCGGCAGACCGCGTAGGCGTAGCGGTCGCCGTCGAGCAGGCGGTCGGCCGCCGAGATCGCCGTGCGGATCGCCTCGCGGGCGGCGCCGACCAGCGCCGCGCTGACCGGGATGTCGGGCTCGAGGCCGGGCGGCGCGAGCTCGGGGACGACGGTCGCCTCCTCCCCGGCCGCGTCGAGCGCCGCGAGGTGGGTCGCGTCGTGGAGCGCCGCGAGCGCCCGGTCGACCTCGTCGTCGCCGGCCGCCGCGCCGATCGACCGCACGCCGAAGTGGCGGCGCAGCCCGACCCGCAGCTCGACCAGCCGCGCGTCGCAGTCCTGCCCCTCCAGCCGCACCCCGCCTTCGCGGATCCAGACGGAGCTCGTGTCGAGTCCGTTGCGGCGCTGCTCGACCATCACCATCTCGCTCACGGGACCGACCTCCGCATCCGCGGCCCGAGCCGTTCGAAGCCGTTGGCCAGGTAGAAGCGTTCGGTCGCGCGGAGGGCCTCGAAGCTCTCGCGCGGCAGCCCCACCTCGACCCGGCCCGCGCCCTCGGCGGCCGCCGCCCCGGCGAGCGCCTCGACCAGCGCCGCGCCGACGCCGCGGTCGCGCCAGTCGCGCCGCGTCCAGAGCACCTCGATCGTGAGGAGGCGCCCGGCGACCTGGATCGCCCGCGCCCAGCTGGCCGTGAGCGCCCCGACGATCTCACCGCCGCGTTCGTCCTCGGCCGCCGCGACGAGGACGATCCCTAGCGAGGGGTCCTCGATGTGGGCGCGCGCCTCGGTCTCGATCGCGGCGCGCGGCGGCGGCGTCGCGCCCAGCTCGGCGACCAGCGTCGCGACGGCGGCGGCGACCGCGGGCGCGTCCTCGGTCCGGGCGGGGCGAACCCGCCAGCCGACCGCCCCCGGCCACGCGGCCGGGCTATGGGTGGCCGCCTCGCTCATGCGGCCCCGGCGCTCCTCGCCGCCCGCGGCTCCAGCTCGACGCTCCAGGCCGACTCGTCGGCGCGCCCGGTCACGGTGCGGGCGATCGCCGCCATCGGCGCCCGCGCCTTCAGCAGGATCTCGTCGAACTCCTCCTCCGGGTCGGACTGCATCACGATCGCGCCGCCGGCGCCGATCGTGGTGCGCCCGGGCCGGATGACGATCGTGCGGATCACGATCGAGAGGTCGACCGCGCCGTCGACGCCGAAGTAGCCGATCGCCCCCGAGTAGACGCCGCGCGCCTCGTCCTCGAGCTCGTCGATGATCTCCATCGTGCGCTCCTTCGGGGCGCCGGTCATCGAGCCGCCGGGGAAGCAGTTGCGGACGCACTCGACCGGCGAGCGCCCCTCTTCCAGCTGCCCGGTCACCGTCGACACCACCTGGTGGACGGTCGCGTAGGGCTCGACCACCATCAGGTCGGGGACGCGGACCGAGTCGACCTCGCTGACCCGGCCGAGGTCGTTGCGCAGCAGGTCGACGATCATCAGGTGCTCGGCGCGGGTCTTTTCGTCGGCGGCGAGCTCGGCGCGGCGGGCGGCGTCCTCGGCCGGGTCATCGGCGCGTGAGATCGTCCCCTTGATCGGGCGCGCCTGGACGGCGCCGTCGCGGCCGACCGAGAGGAAGCGCTCCGGCGAGGAGCTGACGATCGCGGTGTCGCCGAAGCGCAGGAAGGCGGCGAACGGGGCCGGGTTGGAGCGGCGCAGGCGGCGGTAGAGGGCGAACGGCTCGGGGCTCGCGTCGGTCGAGATCTGGTCGGTGAGACAGACCTCGTAAGACTCGCCGGCCGCCAGTTCGGCCTGCGAGCGTTCGATGTCGGCGAGGTACTGGGCGCGGCCGCGGCCGACCCGGAAGCTGACGTGGGTGCCGGGCTCGGCGGGCGGGTCGAGCGGGCGCTCGGTCGGCGGGTCGCAGATCGACGCCGCGGCGAGGCGGGTGGTCGATTCGAGCCACGCGGTCGCGGCGGCGACTTCGGCCGCGTCCTCGACCCGGCAGAGGGCGAAGACGTGGGTCCGTTCGCGGGCGTGGTCGACCGCGACGACGCGGTTGGCCAGCATCAGCGCCGCGTCGGGCAGGTCGGAGCTGTGGACGTTCGAGGCGCCGCAGTCGCCCTTCAGCTCGTAGCCGAGGTAACCGACGTAGCCGCCGATCAGGCCGCGGTCGACGCCGATCGGCGCCTCGGCATGTAGGTCGGCCATCTCGTGCTCGAGCAGCTCGAAGATCGAGCCGTGGCGGACCTCCTCGCCCGCCGCCGTGCGGATCGTGGTCGCGGCGGCGTCGACGTCGTAGGAGAGGTGGCGCTCGCCCGGCCCGGCGCTCGTCCCCATATATGAGCACTGCGCGAGCCAGGTCGGCGCGTCGGCCGAATCGAGCCAGAAGGAGGTGTCGGCGTCGGCGAAGAGCCGTTCGTAGAGGTGCTCGGTCGGCGCCGCCCCCTCCAGCGTCCGCGACAGCACCGTCCAGCCGGTCTCACTTCCACGCGCCACCCCGGCCGATGGGCCGGAAACCTGACGTATAGGCAGGTCTTCGGCCCGTCGGCGGGGGCCCTGGGATCGGCGCGCGGACGTGGTGGCGGAGCCTCGCTCCGCAAGCTCGAAGAAGTTCTTGGCGATGCGGTCGCCGAACTCGGTGGCGATCGACTCGGGGTGGAACTGGACTCCCCAGATCGGCCGGCTGTCGTGCTCGACCCCCATCACGACGCCGTCGTCGGCCCAGGCGACGACGTGGCCTTCGGGGCCGACCGGGCCGGTGATCGCCAGCGAGTGGTAGCGGACCACCGAGAAGTCCTGCGGCACCCCGGCGAAGATCCCGGTGCCGCGGTGGCGGACGTGGCTGAGCCGGCCGTGCATCGGCTGCGGCGCGCTGGTCACCCCGCCCTCGAGCAGGTTGCCGATCCCCTGGTGCCCGAGGCAGATCCCCAGCACCGGCACCTCGCTGTAGCGGAGGATGTCCCGGCAGACGCCGAAGTCGTGCCAGCGTTCCGGCCGGCCCGGCCCGGGCGAGAGCACGAAGGCGTCGAACTTCGACCGCGACAGCACCCGCCAGCTGACCGCGTCGTTGTTGACCACCACCGGCTCCTCCCCCGAGGCCGCGGCCAGCAGGTGGAAGACGTTGTAGGTGTAGGAGTCGTGGTTGTCGACGAGCAGCGTGCGCATCACGCCGCCTCCAGCCCGAGCCCGCGGACGCCCTCGTCGAGCACCGCCTGCGCCACCGCCTCGACCCGGCGCGAGCGGTCCTCCTCCCCGTACCAGCGGGAGAAGTGCGAGAGGTAGCGGGCGAGCGGCACCGGGTCGAGGTCGGCGACGGCGCTGCGCAGGTGGCGCCGGAAGAGCTCCGACTGGACCACCGCGAAGCGGTAGTCCGGGTCCTCCGCGGCGCGGTCGCCGACCATCGGCGCCGCCGCGCCGCGGTGCGCCTGCGCGGTGACGATGTCCCAGCCGAGGCTGCGCTCCGGCTCGAACAGCAGCTCCGGCTCGAACTCGACCCGCTTCGAGGTCGTCTGCAGCAGGAACCAGGCGAGGATCGTCCGCGCCGCGACCCGGTCGGGCTGCGGGTGAGCGCGCCGCACCGCTTCCAGCGCCGGGTCGGCGGCGATCGCCCCGTCGACCCACTCGACCATGTCGTCGATCAGCAGCGCCCCCTGCTTCGAGGAGCTCACCGCTTCGTTGCGACGCGCGACCATGCCGTGGAAGACGTCGTGGGTCGGCGGGCCGCCCGCCCCGTTGCCGTTGACGACCGGGTTCGGGTGGCCGTTCGACTTGGCGACCGCGAGCGCGTCGAGCAGCTGGCGCCGGCAGGTGACATGGGAGACCCACTCGGTGCCGCAGACCTGCAGCGAGGTGACGCCGTCGAGCTCCGGCGCCGCCGACCAGTAGGCGAGCGCCCGCATGTGCTGGGTCGGCAGCCCGTCGGAGCGGACCAGCGGCATCTCTTCGAGCTCCTCGCGCTCGGTCGGGTAGAAGACCATCCCGTCCTCGCGGCGGCGCAGCGTCCCTTCGCGCAGGCCGAGGTTGGTCAGCTCGGCGACCTCGGGCAGGAAGTCGGACTCGAAGATCACCTTGTCGAAGGGGACGCCGAGCCGGGCGAGCGTCTTGCGCTGCCCGGAGATCACCCAGGCGCGCGTCTTCGACCACAGTTCGAGCGCCGACTGGTCGCCGGCCAGCACCCGCATCATCAGCTCGTCGGCCTTGTCCTCGTAGAGCGCCGACTCGCGGGCGACCGAATCCTCGGCGCCGTCGTCGCCGGCCGACGCGCGCCCCGAGCGCACGTACTCCGCGTAGCAGAGCCCGACGAAGTGGTCGCTCTTCTCGCCGTTCTCGGAGCCGAGCTCGTCGTCGGCGCGGCCGGAGGCGACGATCCCCGCCATCGCCTCGCCCATGCTGCGGCCGACGTCGCAGATCAGGCTGCGGTTCTCGACCCTGGCGCCGCCGACCCCCAGGGCCGCCGCGATCGCGTTGCCGAGCGCCAGGTTGCGGAGGTGGCCGATGTGGAGCGCCTTGGTCGTGTTGGCGCCCCAGAAGTAGACGGCGTAGCGCTCGCCGGCGGCGAGGTCGGCGTTGGCGTCGGGGTCGGCGCCGGCCTCGAGCGGCGCGCCGCGCGCCTCAATCCAGTCGTCGGCGAGACGCACGTCGACGCCCTTGTCGTGCTCGCGGATCGCGGCGACCGCCGGGTCGGCGGCGATCCGCTCCAGCGCCTCTCGCGCCCGCGGGTCGGCGGTCCACTCACCCCGCACCCGCGGCACCAGCATCAGGTCGCGCCCCCGCTCCGGGCGGAACGGCGAGCGCGCCGCCCACGGCCCCGCCTCGGCCTCCCCCGCCGCGACCCCGTCGATGCTGTCGAAAAGATTCCCTGCCATAGCCCCGTCCCCCGGACGCTCCCTTGTTCGGAATGCACCAGCCGGGGCTCGAACCCGGATCACCGGCTTACAAGTCCGGTCCTTTAACCGATTAAGGCACTGGTGCTGGCTATGCGAATCGAGTCATCCGGGCGCCCCGCTCCTCATGGATCGAGTTCCCTGAATGCTCGATTCGTGCGGCAGCATAACACGCGTTTTGATTTGCGCAAGTGTTTTGACTAATCGCCCGGAAACGACGCATTCTCGGCCGATTCGAGGCCTCCCACACAGCCCTCGAGTTCGCACTTATGCTCGCTATCCGGGGATTACTGCGAACGCGGCGGTGGGGAACCGCGGCGACCGAAGGAGCGCGCGGTGTACGGTTGTACAGCGTTGTCATCAAGCAGTGACAAATGGGATCGAAGGCGTTGAGCATCTACCGCCACATCCTCGTCGCGCTCGATGGCTCGGCCGACTCGAAGACCGCGCTGCGCCACGCCGTCACCCTGGCCCGCGATCAGAACGCCAAGGTGACCCTCCTCACCGTCGTCCCCAACACGCCGACCCCGGTCGGGGCGGGCGTCGCGCCGCCGCCGGAGACCGACATGTCCCACAACGCGATCATCAAGGAGGCGCTCGCCGAGATCCCCAAGGACATCGGCATCACCACCCGGCTCGAGCACGGCGAGATCCCGCAGACGATCCTCAAGGCCGTCGCCGACGGCCACTACGACCTGCTGGTGATGGGCTCCCACGGGCACGGCCGCGTCCACCGCGCCCTGCTCGGCTCGGTCTCTGAGCGCGTCCTGCACAAGGCCGACGTCCCGGTTCTGATGCTGCGCTCGCACTGCCAGGCCTAGGCGCGCCCCGCCTCGAGGAGGCGCGCCAGGAAGCGGCGGGTCTCCTCCTCGCGCGGTTCGCCGAGCACCTGCCGCGGCGGGCCCGACTCGATGATCCGGCCCTCGTGGAGGAAGGCGACCTCGTCGGCGACCTCGCGGGCGAAGGTCATCTCGTGGGTGGCGATGACCATCGTCATCCCCGCCGCCTTGAGGTCGCGGACCGCCTCCAGCACCTCGCCGACCAGCTCCGGGTCGAGCGCACTGGTCACCTCGTCGAGCAGCAGCGCCCGCGGTTTGCCGGCGAAGGCGCGGGCGATCGCCACCCGCTGCTGCTGGCCGCCGGAGAGCTCGTCGGGGCGGTCGTCCTCGCGCCCCTCGAGCCCGAACCGGGCAAGCAGCGCGCGCCCGTTCTCTTCCGCCTCGCGCCGCCCCACCCCCTGCGCCCGCACCTGTCCCAAGACCACGTTCTGCAGCACGGTCATGTGGGGGAAGAGGTTGTAGGCCTGGAAGACGACGCCGAGCTTGCGCCGCACCGCGACCGGCTCGACCGCCGGGTCGGTGATCACCGCGCCGTCGAGGAAGATGTCGCCGTCGTCGATCTCGACCAGCAGGTCGATGCAGCGCAGCAGCGTCGACTTGCCCGAGCCCGAAGCGCCGATCAGCGCCACCGCCTCGTGCTCGGCGACGTCGAAGTCGACCCCGTGCAGAACCTCGCGGTCGCCGAATGCCTTGGTCACCCCGCGCACCTCGATCACCGGCGTCGTCGCCATCAGCGCACCTCCCCCCCGGCGCCGCCGCCCATCCGGTCGACCACCCGCGCCAGCGGCACGGTGATCGCCAGGTAGAGCAGCGCCGCGGCGATGATCGGCGTGTAGTTGAAGTTTTCGCCCTGGTAGATCTGGGCGACGCGGAAGGCCTCCTGCGGGCCGATGATCGAGATCAGCGCGACGTCCTTCTGCAGGGCGACGAAGTCGTTGAGGAGCGGCGGCGCGACGCGGCGGATCGCCTGCGGCAGGATCACGTGGCGCATCGTCTGCGTCTGGGTCAGGCCGACCGAGTAGGCCGCGTCGTGCTGGCCACGGTGGACCGAGTTGATGCCGGCGCGGTAGACCTCGGAGACGTAGCCGCTGTAGGAGAGGGTCAGCGCGATGCCGCCGAGCACGACCGGGTCGGTCGGCAGCCCTTCGAGTTCGAGCGCCGGGATGCCGAAGCCGATCAGGTAGACGAGGAGCACGGTCGGGACGCCGCGGAAGAGGTCGACCCAGACCGTCGCCAGGAGGCGCACCGGGAAGAGGCCGGGCGAGTGGTTGACCCGGATCAGCGCGATCACCAGGGCGATCACCAGCACCGCCGCCTCGACCACCATGAAGACCTTGACGTCGAGCCAGAAGCCGCTCAGCACTTCCGGGAAGGCGTTGCGGAATTCGCTCCAGGAGAAGAAGGTCTCGCGGACGCTCGGCCAGCCGGGGCTGGTCAGCACCAGCGCGGCGAGGCCGCCGATCACGACGATCGAGGAGACCGCGGCGATCAGCTGGCCGCGGCGGGCCTTGGCGCGTTTGGCCGCCTCGCGTTCGAGGCGGCGCTCGCCCTGCGGGCGATCGCCTTCGGGGGTGACGACGGTCTCGGTCACCCGCCGCGCAACCGGGAACTCAGCGGAGCTGCGGCGCTTCGGCGGCCTGGCTCATCCACCGCTGCGTGATCTTTTCCAGTTCGCCCGATTCTTCGAGCGCTTCGATCGCCCCCGAGACGCAGCTCGTCAGCGAGGAGCCTTTGCCCAGGAGGGCGCCCCATTCTTCGCCGGACGCCTTGCCGAACTGGCCGACGATCGTCGCGTTTTCGACCTGGGCGGCGGTCAGGTAGAGCGCCGTCGGCAGATCGACCACGACCGCTTCCACCTGCCCGTTCTTGAGCGCGGTGACGACGTCGCCGGAGCCGTTGAAGACTTCCGGTTTGCTCGACGGTTCGATTTCTTCGTCGACCGCGGAGAGGCTGGTGGTGTTGATCTGGACGCCGAACTTGACGTCCTTCAGTTCGGCCAGCGACTTGGCCTTCGCCGCTTCCGAGCCTTCGAGCGCGACGACCGCCTGGTTGGCCTTGTAGTAGGGCGCCGAGAAGTCGACCGCCTTTTCGCGGGTCGGCGTGATCGAGATCTCGTTGAGGTCGAAGTCGAAGCTCTTCGGGCCCGGCGCGTAGGAGGAGTCGAAGGGCTCGACCGTCCACTTGACCTTGCCTTTCGGGTAGCCGAGCTGCTTGCCGATCGCGTAGCCGACGGCGCTCTCGAAGCCTTCGCCGTTGGCCGGTTCGTCGTCTTCGAAGTAGGGCGGGTAGGCCGGTTTGTCGGTGGCGATCGTCAGCGTGCCGGCGGTGTGCGTCTGCAGCTGCGACGGCGTGCATTCGGAGGCGTTCGCGGTGGTGCCTTCGCCGCCGGTCGAGGAGCCGCTCGACGAGCTGCCCTTCTTGCCGCCGCAGCCCGCGAGCAGGGCAAGGCCGAGGGCGAGGACGGAGACGATGGCAAGGGTCGATCTGCGCATGGGAATCCGGGGCACGAGCTTCCGGGGCCGAAGCGCGGCATCCTATGCGAAATGCAGGTCTGGCTCCACTCCTTCTCCTTCCCCGGGCGCACCGCCGCCACGGCCCGTGCCGCCGAGGCGGCCGGCTACGACGGGCTGCTCGTCGCCGACAGCCAGAACCTGAACGCCGACGTCTGGGTCGAGCTGGCGCTCGCGGGGGCGGCGACCGCGCGGATCGGGCTCGGTCCCGGCGTCACCAACCCGCTCACCCGCCACCCCGCGGTGACCGCGTCGGCGGCGGCGACGCTGGCCGCCGAGTACGGCGAGCGCGTCGTCGTCGGCTTCGGCCGCGGCGACTCGGCACTGACCCAGATCGGCGACGAGCCGACCCCGGCGGCCGTCTTCGAGCGCGGGCTCGAGGCGCTGCAGGGATACCTGGCCGGGGACCAGGTGGAGGTCGACGGCTACAGCGGCAAGATCGCCTGGCTGCCCGCCGCGGGTGCGGCGAAGGTGCCGGTCGCGGTCGCCGCCACCGGGCCGCACGTGATCGGTGCCGGCGCCCGCCACGCCGAGGGAGTCGACTTCACCGTCGGCGCCGAGGCGGAGCGGCTGCGCTGGGCGGTCGCGACGGCGCGCCGCGCCGCGGAGGAGGCCGGGCGGAGCGCGCCGCCGACGCTCGGCGCCTACGTCAACGTCGCGGTCGAGGAGAACCGCGCCGCCGCCCGCGACCTGATCCGCGGCAGCACCTCGATCCTCGCCCGCTTCGGCACCGAGGGCGCGCCCGCCGACGGGCTGTCCGAGGTGACCCGCAGCGGCATCGAGCGGCTCGGCGCGGAGTACGAGGAGGCCGGCCACGGCAAGGCGGCGAGCACGGCGGCGCGCGACCTCTCCGACGAGTTCATCGACCGCTTCGCCGTCTGCGGGCCGGCCGACGAGGTCGCCGAGCGGCTGCTCGGGATGGCGGCGCTGGGGCTCGAACGGCTGATCGTCGTGCCCGGCTCGCTCGACGCCGATCCGGCCGCGGTGGCTGCCGCCGGCGAGCGCTTCGAGCGCAAGGTGCTGCCCCGCCTCCAGGGCGGGTGAGCGGCGTCGATGCGGATCGTCCCCTACCAGCCGCGGCACCTCGACGAGCTGCTGGCCCTGTGCAGGGAGGAGGGCTGGACGACCTTCGCCTCCAACCCCGAGCGGGCGGCGCGGGCGATGACCGGGCCGGGCGTGACCGCCCTGGTCGCGGTCGAGGAGTCGGGCGGCGAGGAGCGGGCGCTCGGCTTCGCCCAGACGGTCGGCGACGGTGCTTTCAGCGGTTACCTCTGCATGCTGCTGGTCGCCGAGGCGGCGCGCGGCCGTGGGATCGGCCAGGCGCTGGTCGAGCGGACGCTGGTCGAGAGCGGCGTGCTGCGGCTCGACCTCCTCTCCTCCGACCGGGCGATGGCGCTCTACGAACGCTTTCCCCACAACCGCATCCCCGGCTTCCGGATCTACCCGGACGAGAGCCTGCGCCCACCGGACCCCCCGGCGCGGTCGACCTAAGGCCCGTCCACCGGGCCAAAGGACGACCGCGCTAGCGGGCCGCGCGGGCGCTGAAGCGGGCGATCTGGGCGGCGAAGCGTTCGGCGTCCTGGAACAGCATCCCGTGGGCGGCGCCGGCGTAGATCGAGAGCGCCGAGCTGGGGATCTGGGCGTGCAGGCGGCGCGCGTTGACCGGCGGCACGCCGGGGTCGAGGCCTCCGTTGGTGAGCAGCGTCGGCGTGGTGATGGCGGGCAGGCCGCGCCAGGTGCCGGTGTAGTGGAGGAACGCTTCCTCGGCGGCTTCCTGGCGCTTCAGGGTGCGGGGCGAGACCTTCTCCTGCGGAATCGACCCATACGAGTGGACGAAGCGCGCGGTCGCGGCGCCGCCCGCCGGGGTCGGCGGGAAGAGCAGCTCGAGGAAGACTGCGTCGCCCGTCTTCGGGTCGGCGAGCTCGCGGACCAGGCCGGGTGGCGGCGGCACCGTATGCGAGCTGCCGGCGTCGCCGCCGGTGGTGACCAGGGCGCCGAGCAGCGCCGGCTTCTGCTCGGCCAGGGTCAGCCCGATCTCGCCACCCATCGACCAGCCGACCAGAGTCGGCTTCTGCAGCCCGAGCGCTTCGATCAGTTCGCCGGTGTCGCGCGCCATCAGCGGCACCGTGATCGGCCGCGAGAGGTCGTCGCTGGTGTAGCCGACGCCGCGGTTGTCGAAGATCGTCACCGTGAAGTGGGCCGCCAGCGGGTGCAGCAGGTAGGGCAGCCAGAGGCTCATCGGGGCGGTGTCGCCGGTGACCAGGATCAGATCGGGGCCGTGGCCGAACTGGCGGTAGCCGATCTCGATCCCGTCGACCGCGAGCTTGTGGACCGGGCCCTCGAAGGCGCCGGCGCCCGGCAGCTTCGAGTGCGGCACCAGCGTCGGCGCCTCCTGGCCGACGACGTCGGCCGGCGCCATGCTCGCGGCGCCCGCGGTCCCCGCACACAAGGCCAGGATCGCGGCGGCGAGCAGGGCGGGACCGATGCGGCGCAGCGTCATCTCGGCCGGGGACCTAGGCGCCCATATCGACGGCAAAGACGTTGGTCGGCTCGATCGTCACCACGACCCGGCGATCGCCAGGCCCGTCGTGCTCTTTCAGATCGGCGCCGCCGTACTTGGCGCCGACCCGGCCGGCGAACGTGTAGTCGTCGTCGGGCCGGGTCGTCGCCGTCCCCCGCACGTCGAGATACCTGAACGGGTTGGCGAGATCGAGGATGAAGAGGCTGCACCGCGGCCGCACCACCAGGTTCTTGGTCTTCAGCCGCGAGTCGTTCAGCGAGATCTTCACCTTGCCGTCCTCGAAGAGGAACCAGACCTCGGTCAGCTGCGGGCCCCCGTCCTTGCCGATCGTCGCCAGGGTGGCGAACTGCGCGTCGAGCAGATCGGCGAAGGCGTCAGGGAAGTCGGTGCTCATCGGTGGGCATTCTGACGCACGGCGACGCTCGACTGTGCAGTTCTGCCCCCTATAGGGGGTTCAAGTGCACAGTCGTCGCAGGGGACCGCGGTGGTCGGTTTGACCAAGTTCCTTGAAGGAGCACAGACCTAGACCCCGGCGGCGCGACTGAACGACCCGGCGGCCGGTCTCGGTTGATCGTCCACGCGGGACGCCGAACGAGCGTCCGGACGGCCCTGAGCCTGATTACGATTCCGGGATCGTCCACCGATCAAAGATCTCGATCTTTGCGGCGACGGGGACCGCGATGGCGCTGATCGTCGCGGCGCCGACAGGGGCGGCCGCCGCAGAAGACCACTTCACGCCGCTCAGCGCGCGGGTCCTGCACGCCCCCGAACCGGTGCGCGGCGGCGACGGGCGCGAACACCTCGTCTACGAGCTGGTGGTCTCGAACGAGGCGGCGTTCCCGCCGGGGCCGGTGACGGTGCGCAAGGTGATCGCGACGGCGGGCGGCAAGCCGGTCGAGACGCTCGCCGGGGCGAAGCTCGAAGAGATGATGGAACCGTTCGGCGTCGTCAACGAACGGACGCCGCGGACGACGATCCAGGCCGGTGGCACCGCCAAGGTGCTGATGGACGTCACCTATCCGGCCGGAGCGAGGCCGCCGCGCCGCCTCGACCACGAACTGGTCGTCTCCCCCGGCCCGCCCGGATCGGTAGAACTGAGCCGCTTCCCGACCGCGCCGACCCGCGTCGTCGACCGCCCGGCGCCGATCATCGCGCCGCCGCTGCGCGGGCCCGGCTGGGTCGTGATCAACGGCTGCTGCGACGAAAACACCTCGCACCGGCGCAGCCTGCTGTCGATCGACGGGACGCTGCGCGAGGGCGAGCGGTTCGCGATCGACTTCGTCCAGATGACCCCCGAAGGGCGGATCACCGACGGGCCGGACGACGTGCTCACCAGCTACCCCTTCTACGGCGACGAAGTGCTCTCGGCGACCGCGGGCAAGGTGGTCGGCGTCGTCGACCGCCTCCCCGACGGGCCGATCGACTTCGCGCTGCCGCCGATCACGGCGGGCGACGCGGGCGGCAACCACGTCGTCGTCGCCATGGGCGGCGGTCGCTACGCCTTCTACGCGCACCTGATTCCCGGCAGCGTCAAGGTCAAGGTCGGGCAGCGGGTCAAGGTCGGCGAGCCGCTCGGCCTGCTCGGCAATTCCGGCAACTCGAACGCCCCCCACCTCCACTTCCAGCTGATGGACGGGCCCTCGCCGCTCGGCTCGGAAGGGATCCCGTACCGCTTCTCCTCCTTCACCGACGAAGGCAGGCTGGCCAACTTTCCCCAGTTCTTCGCGCTCGGCGACAAGGTGCGGCTGACCGGCGCCCCGCGCGGTCCCAAGCACGCCGAGCTGCCGCTCAACCTGCAGGTCGTCGACTTCGGTCGGTGACGCCCTCGCCGGTGGGGGCCCGTTCGTGGAAGGATGGGCGTATGAGTCCGTCCCGCTCGCGCCGCGAAGAGCGCCCCGAATACGGCTGGGTGATCTCCTTCGGCTGCAAAGAGACGGGCGAACTCAAACGCCTCAAGGTCGACACCGACCCCGCCTCGGACACCAGGCCGATCGAGGTCCACTGCACCTGCGGTGAGGTCCACCGCGTCACCGTCTCTCCTTACCGTCGCCGGCGCGCCGCCGACGAGCCGTTCGACCTCGAGGTCACGTCGCTCGACGAGCTTCGCTGACCTGACAGAAAGGAACCAACATGCCGCTCGCTGACGTCACCTTCGGTGACATCCTGCTCCTCGTCTTCGAGATGTTCCTGTTCGTGGTCTGGATCTGGATCCTCTTCACGATCATCAGCGACCTCTTCCGCAACCACGACATGTCAGGCTGGCTGAAGGGCGTCTGGATCATCCTCCTGATCTTCATCCCCTACCTGACCGCGCTGATCTACCTGATCGTCTACGGCTCCGACATGCGCGAACGGACCCTCCGCGCCCAGGCCGAAGCGAAACACCAGGCCGACGACTACATCCGCGCCGCGGCGCAGACGTCGCCCGCCGACGAACTCCACAAACTGCACGAACTGGTCGAAAAAGGCGCGCTCACCGAGGCAGAGTACGACCGCGCCAAGGGGAAGCTTCTCCCCTCGTAGAAGCGGAGGCCGGCTCCGCACGGCGCCCGATCCCTAACATTAGGAGCAGGTAAATGCTTGCTCGGAAAAGGATCGCGGCGTGTTGCAGTTCGTAGAGCCTGCCCGCGCGCGCGGCGATTGCACCGAGGAGGCCGCCGTCGTCCGCGAGAAATCGCCGGACGGACGCACCATCCTCGTCAACGGGCTGATCGCCGCCGGTCTCGTCGTCGTGGTGGCCGCCGCGGTCATCTGGGTCCCCTTCCTCGAGTCGATCCGCGACCGCTTCGCCAACACCGAGCCGGTCTGGGTCGTCATCTGCTTCGCCCTGCAGCTGCTCTCGGTGCTGAGCTTCGTCGTCGCGCTGCGCGGCGCCTTCGACCGCCGGCTCGGCTGGCGGGAGTCCTTCGACGTCGGCGTGGTCGAGGAGAGCGCCAACGTCTTCCTGCCGAGCGGCGGCAGCGGCGGCCTCGCGCTGGGCGCCGTGATCCTGATCCGCTCCGGCATCCCGACCGGCTTCGCGGTCAGCCGCTCGGCGGTCCTCTTCCTGGTGACCAGCGGGGTCAGCCTCGGCGCGCTCCTCGTCTTCGGCGCCGCCGAGGCGATCGGCCTCCTGCCCGGCGACGCCTCGCTCGTCCTCACGCTCGTCCCGGCCGCCGGGGCCGCGCTGGTGATCGCCGCGGTCGTCTTCCTGCCCCGGGCGATCCCGCAGATGGACCGCGACCGCGGCGGCCGCGTCCGCCGCGCCGCCGCCGCGGCCCAGGCCTGGCTGCGCGAGGCGGTCGACACCAGCATCGACCTGCTCGGCTCGCGCGAAGTCCTCCTGATCGGCGGCGCGATCGGCTACTACGCCTTCGACGTCGCCTCGATGGGCGCCGCCTTCGAGGCGCTCGGCGGCGGCGGCCCGGCGCTCGGCCTCTTCGTCCTCGCCTACACGATCGGCCACGGTGGCGCGATCGTGCCCCTGCCGGGCAGCGCCGAGGGCGGCCTGGTCGGCGCCTTCACGCTCTATGGCACGGCGCTCAGCCTCACCGTCGGCGGCATCCTCCTCTACCGCGTCTTCCACGCCGGCGTGCCCTTCCTGCTCGGCGCGCTCGGGCTCGCCGACATGGGACGCGGGCGACGGTCGGCGCGCGAGCCCGGTTCGGTCAGCCAGACGACGAAGGCGACTCCCGCGAAGGTGGCGCCGACCGCGCAGACGGCGAGCCAGCCGCCCGAGCTCCAGGCGAGCGATCCGGCCGCCGAGCCGATCGCGCCGCCGACGAAGTTCGAGGTCACGTAGGCGGTGGTGACGCGGCCGGTGGTCTCGCGCCCGAGCGCGTAGATCGCGCCCTGGCTGAGCACGTTCTGGCCCTGGACGCCGAAGTCGAGCACCGCGAGGCCGACCAGGATCGCCGGGACGCTGTGGCGGCCGAGGACGAAGATCGGCCAGCTGAGCAGAATCGCGGCGAGCACCCCGCCGGTCGCGATGCGGCCGTGGCCGCGGTCGTGGAGGCGGCCGAAGCGCATCGCCGCGACCGCCCCGGCGAGCCCCGCCAGGCCGAACAACCCGATCTCCGCCTCGCCGAGGCTGAAGGGCGGGCCGGAGAGGAGGAAGGAGAGCGTCGTCCAGACGAGGCTGAAGCCGCCGAAGCCGCAGGCGCCGTAGACCATGCGCCGGCGCAGCACCGACTCGCCGCGGATCAGCGCGGCGACGCTGCCGAGCAGGCCGCGGTAGCTGAGATCGGTCGAAGGAGGGCGCTTCGGCATCGCCCGCCAGAGGGCGACCGCGAGCACCGCCATCAGGACCGCGGCGAGGCCGAAGACGGTGCGCCAGCCGGCCGCCCCGGCGACCAGTCCGGCGAAGGTGCGGGCGAGCAGGAGCCCGGTCAGCAGGCCGCTCATCACCAGGCCGACGACGTGGCCGCGTTCGTGCTCGGGGGCGAGGGTGCTGGCGAAGGGGACGAGGATCTGGGCGACCACCGAGGTCGCCGCGGCGATCCCGATCGCCAGCGCCAGCAGCGCGAACTGCGGGGCTGCCGCGGCCCCCGCCAGCGCGACGCAGCTGATCGCCAGCAGCACGACGATGAGGCGGCGGCGGTCGACCAGGTCGCTGAGCGGGGCGATGAAGACGATCCCGAGCCCGTAGAAGATCTGCGACACCGTGACCAGGAGGCCTGCGGTGCCGTCGGAGACGCCGAAATGCGAGCCGATCGCCGAGAGCAGCGGCTGGGCGTAATAGAGGTTGGCGACGGTGGCGCCGCAGCCGAACGCGAGCAGCGCGATCAGCTTGCGGTCGACCGGCCTGGTGGCTGCCTCGGGCACGGCTGGAACCTACGCGGTGCGCTAACCCGGCAGGATCAGGGGAATGATCTCGGCGCGGCGGATCGGGCTGGCGGCGATCTGCTGCGGCTTCCTGATGATCACGATCGACGCGACGATCGTGAACGTCGCGCTGGGCCCGATCGTCCACGACCTCGGCGGCTCGCTGGCCGGCGCCCAGTGGATCGTCAGCGCCTACACGCTCGCCTTCGCCACCTTCCTGCTGAGCGCCGGGGCATGGTCGGACCGGATCGGGTCGCGGCGCGCCTACCTGATCGGGTTGGGGCTGTTCGGGGTCGGCAGCGCTGCCTGCGCGGCGGCGCCGACGATGGCGGCGCTGATCGCGGCGCGGGCCGTCCAGGGGCTGGGCGCGGCGCTGCTGATGCCCTGTTCGCTCGCCCTGATCACCCACATCTTCCCGGCCGGCCGGGAGCGGCGCTCGGCGCTGGCCGCCTGGGGCGGGATCTCGGGAGTGGGCATGGCGGGCGGCCCGGTGCTCGGCGGCGTCCTCGTCGACACGGTCGGCTGGCGGGCGATCTTCCTCGTCAACCTGCCGGTCGCCGCGCTGGCCGCGGTCGCGGTCGGCGCCTACGTCGCCGAGACGCCGCGCCACCGCCACCCGTTCGACCTGCCCGGCCAGGCCTTGGTGGTCACTGCGCTGGGCGCGCTCAGCGGCGGCTTCATCCTGGCGGGGGACATCGGCTGGACCGCGCCCGGGACGTTCGCGCTGCTCGCGGTCGGGGTCGTCGCGGCGGCGAGCTTCTGGCGGGTCGAGCGCACCGTCGCCCTGCCGATGCTGCCCCCGGCGCTGTTCCGCAACCGCCAGTTCTCGTCGGTCGTCGGCGTCGCCGGGATCTTCAACTTCGGCGTCTACGGAACCCTCTTCTGCCTCTCGCTCCTCTACCACGAAAAGCTCGGGCTCAGCCCGTTCGACACCGGCCTGGCGCTGGCGCCGATGCTGGTCGTGATCATGTCGATCGCCTTCCTCTCGCCGCGGGTGATCGGTCGGCTCGGCGAGTGGGGCGCGATGATCGTCGGCCTCTCCGGCGGCGCCGCCGGGGCGCTCCTGCTGGCCATCTTCGGTGGAAACTCGACCGCGACGACGATCCTCTGCTCGATCCCTTTCGGCACCGTCGCGCTGACCATGCAGGCGATGACCGCGCTCGCGATGGAGGGCGCGCCGGCGGAGCGGATCGGTCTCGCCTCCGGCGTCCAGAACGCGGCCCGCCAGGCGGGCGGCGCGCTCGGCGTCGCCCTGCTCGGCACCCTGCTCGCCGCGAGCGGGACGCTTTCGCTGCACATCCCGCTCGCGGTCGTCGCCGCCTTCTACCTGGGGGCGCTCGGCCTCACCCTCTACGGGCGCCGATAAATGTGAGGACTGAACAGTCCTTCAGGTATCCTCGGGAGCGTGAGCCACGGCGCGACCCCCGATCCAGGCGAGCTCCTCGACCCCGGCCTGTCCCGGCAGGTGGCCGAGACGATGCAGGCGCTGGCAACCCCGAGCCGGCTGCGGATCCTCGCCTGCCTCCACGAGGGGCCGGCCTCGGTGAGCGAGATCAGCGCGGCGGTCGGGATGGACGGCTCGGCGGTCTCCCACCAGTTGCGGATCCTTCGCCATCTGGGGTTGGTGACCGGGGAGCGCGACGGGCGGCGGGTCAACTACTCGCTGCACGACCACCATGTGGCGCAGCTGCTCGAGCAGGCGATGTCGCACGTCGAACACCTGCGGCTCGGGCTGGCCGAACAGGTGCGGCGCGCCGACGCGGCTGTCGCCTGATGAGCGCCCACGGGCACGAGCACGCCCACGCGCACTCGCACGGCGGCGACCATGGGCACAGCCACGGGCTGGTCGACGCCTCGATCAAACGGTCGCGGGCCGGGCTGCGGGCGGTCCTCGCCAGCCTCCTGATCCTGGGCGTCACCGCCGCCCTGCAGCTGGTCGTCTTCATCCTCTCCGACTCGATCGCCCTGCTCGCCGACCTGATCCACAACTTCGGCGACGCGCTGACCGCGGTGCCGCTCGGCGCGGCGTTCCTGATGCGCTCCTTCAAGGCCGAGAAGTACGCGGGCTACTTCGTCGTCGCGACGATCTTGGTCAGCGCCTGCGTCGCCTTCTTCGAGTCGGTCGACCGAGTCGTCAACCCCCACCACCTGACCCACCTCTGGGCGCTGGCGGGGGCCGGGGTGATCGGCTTCCTCGGCAACGAGGCGGCGGCCTTCGTGCGGCTGCGGGCGGGGCGACGGCTCGCCAGCCCCGCCCTGGTCGCCGACGGCTTTCACGCCCGCACCGACGGCATCGTCAGCCTGGCCGTGGTGGCGAGCGCGATCTTCGTCGCCCTCGGCGCCCAGATCGCCGATCCCCTGATCGGCATGATCGTGACCGTCGTGATCCTGCGGATCACCTGGCAGTCCTACCTGACGGTCCGCCACGACCCCGGCGAAGATCCATCCCACTTCCGTGATCCCTGAGCGCACCATCCGCCCCACCCCCCACGCCGACGGGCCGAAAACCGGACACATGGGCAGGTATTCGGCCCATCGGCGGCGAGCTGCGGAGGAAGTGGGACGGATGCGGCTGCGGGCGCCCTCGCGGGTGGCGAACGCGAGTCGGAACGCGCAGGCGGGGCGGGACCGGCGCAGGCGCTGGGCGCCGGCGCGCGACGCGCTCTGGGACTTCCTCGCGCTCCACCTCGAGGACGGCGCGCGGGTGGCGATCGTCGGCGCCGGCAATGGCGACGACCTGCCGCTGCGGCGGATCGCCCGGCGCGGGGGCGACGTCGTCCTGATCGACCTCGACCCACTCGCGGCGCAGCGAGCCCGGCGACGGCTCGGCCGCGCCGAGCGCGACAAGGTCACCGTGATCGGCCACGACGTGACCGATGGCAGCGCCGACCGGATCGCCCTGGCCGCGCTGCGGGACGACGAGCGGGGCGCCATCGACCGGGCGAAGACCTCCGTCCCGGCCCACCCACGGCGCGCGCCGGAAGCGGCCGGCCTTCCCCACCCCACCTGCAAGTCAGGTGGGGAAGGTCGGCCGACATCGCCGCGGCCGTGCGACCCGACTGCTCCGTCCGAAGCCCCCCTCCCCGGCGCTCCCTACGACCTCGTCGTCGGCGACCTCTTCTACAGCCGGCTGCTCCACCCCGCCCTGCTCGACCTCGGGCTCGACCCCGACCGCCGCGCCGCCACCCTCGCCCGCCACGCCCCGCGGCTCACCCGCGCCGCGGTCGCCCGCCTCCACGCCTCCGCCCGGCGGGTCGTCCACGTCCACGATCCACTCGCCTGGTGGGACGGCCACGCGCAGACGGTGGCGCTCGATGAGATCCTCGCGCTCGCCGCCCGCGGCGGACCCGATGCTGCGCTCGATCTCGCCGCCCGCGGCCTCGGCCCGCGCGAGAGCGATCCCCGCACCGCCCTTCCCGACCTCGGCCTCATGCCCACCGCCACCGCACTCTGGCGCTGGCCGTTCGCGCCCGGCGTCGACTACCTCGCCTGTGCGACGCTGGCGCCCTAAGGACTCGCCGGCCCCTGCGGACGCGGGGCGAGGACATCGGCCTTCGCCGCCGCGAACTCGGCGTCGTCGAGGTCGCCCGCTGCGTGAAGGGCGGCGAGACGCTGGAGGTCATCGGTGGGTGAGGAGCCGGTGCCGCGATGGGGAAGGAGCGCGGTGAGCGCCGACCACTGGCCGGTCGCGGTCGCGTCGGGGAATTCGCGGCGGACCTGGCGCCGCAGCAGCTCGGCGCCGGCGGCGAAGAGGAGCGCGAAGAGCAGGACGCCGAGCGGCTTGCGGAAGGCGGCGATCGGCACCCAGGCGACCAGCGCCAGCCAGACCAGGACGGCGGCGAGCGCCGCGGCGGCGGGCTGGTCCCGGACGTAGGGCGCGGTGCCGCGGCGCAGCCCGGTGGCGAGCCGGGTCGGGCCCGCCAGCCAGGCGGCGAGGAAGACGAGGACGCCGAAGGCGATCGCCGAGGAGGCGACGGTGACGAGCAGCGAGGTCGCGATCGACCAGACCGCTTCGACCGCCGGCTTGTTGGCTTCGTTGGCGACCAGCGAGCTGACGATCGCGTGGCCGGCGACCGAGCGCAGGAGCAGCACCAGCGCCCCGGCGACGACGAAGCCGAGCCCGGCCGAGCGCAGCGCCTGGCGGCGCCGCGGCCCGGCCAGCCAGATCGCCGCTCCGTAGAGGATCAGGACCAGCAGCGTCAGCACCACCGGCAGGGTGCGGATCAGCTTGGCGATGCTCTGCGCGGTCGAGATCTGGTCGGAGCGCAGGATCGTGATCTGGCCGGCTTCCGCCGGGATCTTCGACGCGACGCCTTCGCCGACCCCGAGCTGTTCGCCGACCTTCTTCAGCAGCGTGCTCAGGTCGAGGGTGACCTTGCCGCCTTCGGTCGAGATCGCGCCGCTGCCGCCGTCGAGCAGTTTCAGCAGCGTTTCGTGGGCGCGCCGGTTGGCGTCGGACCACAGCGTCTGCACCGCCGGGTTGGCCAGCGCCCGTTCGGCGACTTTCGGCGCCAGCTGGCTGAGCGCGCCGGCGGCCGGCCCGGCGAGCGCTTCGAGCTGCGGCGGCAGCTCCTTCGCCAGTTCGGCCTTGACGTCGACGTTGGCGAAGAGCTCGTTTGCGAGGAAGGCGGAGAGCCGCGCCTCGACCTCTTCGTTCTGGAGGATGCGGTCGCTGGTGTGGACCCAGTTGTCGGTGTTGAGCGCCTGGCGGTTGGCCCAGATCGAGAAGATCGCGACGACGGCGAGGAGCGTCGCGAGGACGACCAGGACGGCGACGACTGATCGGTGACCTCGCCTCCTCCGGGGCGGGACGGGCGGGTCCATGAACCGAACCTATGGCGCCGGCCGAGCCGGCGCAAGGCGACAGGCAGGTTTCCCGATCCGTTCGGCCCGTCCCTGCCTACGCCTGGCTGACCGGCTGGTTCGACTGTCTACGCTCGGTCGATCGCACGATTGATCGTCATCACGGGGGCCAGCGACGGCATCGGTGCCGCGGCGGCCCGCCGGCTCGCCGCGGCGGGTGAGGAAGTCGTCGTCGTCGGCCGCTCGGCGGCGAAGACGCGGGCGGTGGCCGAGGCGATCGACGCACCCCATCACCTCTGCGACTTCACCGAGCTCGACCAGGTGCGGGCGCTGGCCGAGGCGCTGCTCGCCGGCTATCCGAAGATCGATGTGCTCGCCAACAACGCGGGCGGGATCATGGGCAGGCGCGAGGTGACCGGCGACGGCTTCGAGAAGACCTTCCAGGTCAACCACCTCGCTCCGTTCCTGCTGACCGATCTGCTGATGCCGACCCTGGTCGAGAGCTCGGCGAAGATCCTCCAGACCTCCAGCCAGGGCTCGCGGATGGGCAGGCTCGACCTCGACGACCTGCAGAGCGAGAAGGGCTACTCATCCCTGCGGGCCTACGGCACCGCGAAGCTGGAGAACATCCTCTTCACCAAGGAGCTGCACCGGCGCTTCCACGGCGACGGCATCTCCGCCGCGGCCTTCCATCCCGGCATCGTCGCCTCGAACTTCGGCGACGAGACGAGCATCCCGACGCGCTGGCTCTACCACTCGCCGCTGTCCCGACTGCTGACCAGCTCGGACCGGGCGAGCGGGCGCCTCACCTGGCTGGTCGACGGCACGCCGGGGACGACCTGGCAGCCCGGTGAGTACTACGAACGCGACAGGCCGGCGAAGCGGCTCAACCCCCAGGCGCTTGACCCGATCATGGCCGCGGGCCTCTGGGAGCGCAGCCTCGCGCTGCTCGGCTAGAGCGCGCCCTTCGCGCTATCGCCGAAGTTCGCCTGCTGGAGGACCGTCACCGCGGGCGGGCCGGACAGCGTGCCGCTCGCGCCGAGGGCTTTGATGTGGTCGGTGGCGCCGTGCTTCTGCAGCGCCTCGACCGAGGCCCATTTCTCGACGAAGAACACGTGGCTCTCGTCGGCAGGGTCGAGCTGCAGCGCGTAGAGCAGGCAGCCCTCGTCCTTGGCGTGGGTCTCCTCGCAGAGCGTCTTGAGCGCGCTCAGCGCCTCGTCCCGCTTCCCCGGCGCGATCCCGATCTCGGCCACCACCACCACCTCGCTCATCGACTCTCCTCGGCTCGTTGACGGTGACACCATATGCGGCGCCGATCGGCCGTCGCCGTTGAGATAGGTTCGGCCGGCGACGACGAGAGGAGGAGAAGTGCCCACGATCGAGCCAGGCGACATCGACGAGACGGTCTCTCCGAGCGGCGAAGGTTGCGAGGAGTGCATGGCGAGCGGCCAGTGGTGGCTGCACCTCCGCCGCTGCGCGGCCTGCGGGCACGTCGGCTGCTGCGACAACTCGCCGAACCAGCACGCCACCCGACACCAGGAGGCCACCGGCCACGCGGTGATCCAGAGCTTCGAGCCGGGCGAGGACTGGCTCTACGACTACCGCTCGGGCGAGTTCTTCGAAGGGCCGACGCTGGCGCCGCCCGACAGCCATCCGCTCTCCCAGCCCGTCCCGGGTCCGCAGGGCGCGGTCCCGCCCGACTGGCAGGAGCGGCTCAACCCGTAACAGCCCTACGGTTCCGAACCGAGCCGCTCGACCGCGAACAGCTCGTGGACGAGCCTCACCGCGACCGAGCCCTCCCCGACCGCCGCGGCGACACGGTTCATCGACCCGCCGCGGACGTCGCCGACGGCGAAGACGCCGGGCATGCTGGTCTCGAGGCCGAAACGGGGGGCGGTCGAGAGGCCACGCGGGCTCGTCCGGCGAGTCTCGGCTCCGGTGCGGACGAAGCCGCCGCTGTCGCAGAGGACCTCGGCGGGCAGCCAGTCGCTGTGGGGACGGGCGCCGATCATCAGGAAGAGCGCGTGGGCCTCCACCGTCTCCAGCGCTCCCGCTCGTCGCGACCGCGCAAGGTCAGGTGCTCCAGCCGGCCCTCGCCCTCGCCGCCGACGACCTCGGTCGCGAGCCGGACCTCGATGTTCGGCGACGCCTCGATCTGCTGCACCAGGTAGTGCGACATGCCCGGCGCGAGCGACTCGGCGCGAACGACGATGGTGACCTGGCGCGCGTAGTCGGCCAGATGGAGCGCCGCCTGCCCGGCCGAGTTGGCGCCACCGACGACGAAGACCTCGCGGCCCGACCATCGCCGGCGCCTCCGAGGCGGGGCCGCCGTAGAAGACCCCGGCGCCTTTCACGCCGCCAGCGCCTCCAGCTCCTCGACCTCGAGCCGGCGATAGACGGCACCGGTCGCGAGGACCACGGCGCGCGCGCCGACCTCGGGAAAGTCGGAGAGCCCGACGAGCAGCCGCTCGCCGTCGCGGCGCACCCTGGTCGCCTTCTGCATGAAGGTGAACTGCGGCCCGAACACCCACGCCTGCTCGTAGGCGCGCTCGGCCAGCTGGCGGCCGCTGATGCCGCGGGGGAACCCGAGGTAGTTGCGGATCAAGCGAGCTCAGCGTCGCCTGGCCGCCGATCCCGCCTTCGTCGATCACCAGCGTGCGGAACCCTTCCGAGGCTCCGTAGACCGCCGCCGACAGCCCGGCCGGGCCGGCGCCGACGATCACCAGGTCGAAGTCGCGGCCCCATCGGGTCGACCGGCCCACCGGCCGCGACCGACAGCTCGGCGTTGCTCGGATCGACGAGGTACTCCCCGTTGGGGAACACCACCAGCGGCAAGCCTCGATGTCGCCCACCTCGGCGACCAGTGCTTTCCCCTCTCGCGAGTCGGCGAGGCAGAAGTTGTGCGGCAGGGCGCACCTGCCGAGCACCTCGCGCAGTTCGTGCGCGCGCCCCGACCAGGACTCGCCGACGATGTGCACGGTGTGCGGGGAGAGCCGCCGCGCGTGCGCCCACTCGAGCAGGAAGGTGGAGACCGCCTGGTGGAAGAGCTCATCGGGAGTGCGGGTTGGGCGGATCAGGTAGTAGTCGATCTGGCGCAGCGCCATCGCCGCGAAGATCGCCTCGCCGGTCGGGCCGTCGCCCCAGCTGCCGTAGTCGATCAGCAGGCCGCGCTGCGCCTGCGGGTGAAGCTTCCGCACTCCGCCGAGCAACTCGCTTCCGGGCGCGCCGCCGAGCGACTCCCCGGCCAGCACCAGCGCGACGTCCTCGCCCGCCTCGGCCAGTCCGGCCAGCTCCGTCTCCGCCTTCGGCGCCGTGTCGACGCAGACGATGCGGTAGCTCCGCTCGTAACGGTCGGCCAGCTCGCGTTCGATCGCGCGCAGCGAATCCGCGTCTTCGTCGACGGCGAGGATGAGCGGACGGGGCACGGGGTCAACGTACCTTCCGCCCCGTGGCGCGTCGAGAGCTTGACCGATCGCCGGCGCCGTGGGAGCTTCGCCTCGAAGGGTCAAGCGGCCTTACAGAGAGGGAGTCATGGCGGACGGTCTGATCTTGGAGTTCGAGGGGTTCGGAGTCGACAAGTACAAACAGGTGAATAGCGCCCTCGGAGTCGATTTCGACACCGGCGAGGGCGCGCCGGAGGGGCAGATCTTCCACACCGGTGCCGCCAAGGCGGGCGGCTGGATCGTGTTCGAGATCTGGCGCTCGAAGGAGGACCAGGAGCGCTTCATGCAGGAGCGGCTCGGCAAAGCTCTCCAGGAAAGCGGAGTGACCGAGCCACCGAGCCGGATGGAGTGGCTCGACGTGGCCACCTTCTACAAACTCGATTAGCGCCGCCGGGCAGAGGCTGAGAGCCGCTCGCCGGGACCAAACTGCCCGGCGAGCGGCAGGCGCTCAGCTCTTGGCCGGCATCCGCGCGATCGCGTCGCGGCCCGCGTTGAGCTTCGATTCCAGATCGTTCAGCTGGTCGACCCGCCGGCTCTGCAGCGCGCGAACGCTGCTGTTGTAGATCTGTTTGCTGCGATTGCGCAGGGTGACGATCGCTTCGGCGTCGTTCTGCTGGACGCTCCGCGTGGCGGACTGCTTGCCGTTGCGGATCGCGGCTTTTTCGCGGCGATAGCCGGCCTTCACGTCGGCGACTTCTTCCTGCTCGAGCTTGCGATTTTCAGCGGCGAGCTTGGTCCGCCGATCGATCGCTTTCTGGATCGTCGCCTTGCGGATGGCGCCTGCGGCGTTGGCCTTCTGTTTGCGCAGGCGGCTGACCTGTTTGGCCAGCGCCGCGTTGCGGGTGTCGAAGACGTCTTCAACCCGGCCGATCGCCTTCTCGTAGTTGGAGACGACCCGGTTCATCCGCGCGTCGTAGTCCCGGCGCAGGGCGGCGAGTTCCCCGGCCTCCGTCTGCCGGATGGTCCGCACTCCGGTTCTGATCGCACGGTCGGATTCGAGCTGTGCCGCCTTCTTGCCACGATCGAGGAGCGCGGTCGATTTGGCCACCGCGGCGTCGTGCTTGTTCTCCAGCTGGCCCTCGTAGGTGGCTTTCTGGGCGGCGGTGACCGGGGTGCTCGAGGCCGTCTCGAGCTTTTCGACGAAGCTGACCAGCGCCTTGTATTGGGCGGTCGTGAGCAACGGCGGGATTTCGGCCGCTTTTGCAGCGGGTGCGAGCAGGGCTACGGCGAGCAGGGCGGCGGCGAGCACTGGGATCAGCCGGCGCACCTTTCGGGACGAGTTCATCGAATCAGGACACTCCTCGGACGAGCGCCGGGCGGCGCAGGGGATAGCTCTCCACAATTCGGCCAACATCTGGATTTCCCTCGATCTGAACCAGAAGGTCCAGCCGGCGGAGTGCCTTGGTCTGATGCGAGCCCGCTTCCTAAGCCGGCTCATCCTAATCGGGGAGACAGGATTTGAACCTGCGACCGCTCGGCCCCCAGCCGAGTGCGCTACCAGACTGCGCCACTCCCCGTTGGGGTCCCGGCATTCTGACGGATCGCGGGAATCGCGGCTACGCTCCCCCCTGCGTGCGGCGGTAGCTCAATGGTAGAGCCTCAGCCTTCCAAGCTGATGACGCGGGTTCGACTCCCGTCCGCCGCTTTTTCAGGGGTCGAGGGGGATGCGGGCGACGTCGAGGTCGACGCGTCTGCCCTTGAAGGGGACGCCCTCGGCCCAGAGCCGTTGGCGCTGCTCCTCCCCCACCGCCAGGGTGCCGTCGGCGCGGACGACGCGCCACCAAGGGAGGTCGTCGGGGAGCTGATGAGTGGAGAGAAGGCGGGCGCGAGAGGCGGGGCGCGCCCGGTGAGACGTCGCCATAGGTCCTGACGAAGCCCTCCGGGATCGCCCGGATCGCGTCGATGATCTGCTGGTGGCGGTCGGCGGCGATCGGTGAGTTTTAGCGCGCCACACTTGCGGGCCGGCGACGGTTGGTCAGTTGAGGCCGCCCTGGCGTACCAAAGTGACCAGGCGCCGCCGCCCGCAGCTGTCGAGGCCGCGGCGGAGCTTCGCCACCCCGGCCAGCTCGAGCGCCGCCATAGCCGAGGTCCGCACGGCCTCCAGCCGGCGGCGCGGTGGGTATCTACCCCTGTTGCTCGGTCGGCCGGACGAGGATCTCGTTGACCGCCATGTGGCGCGGCCGGGTGACGATGTAGGAGATCGTGTCGGCGATGTCGGCGGCCTCGAGGCGCTCGATCGCGCCGAAGCGGCCTTTGAGTTCCTCGAGCACCTCGGGGCGGTTGTGGCCGGCGAGCTCGGTGGCGACGGCGCCCGGCTCGACCAGCGAGACGCGGACGTGGCGCTCGGTGACCTCCTGGCGGAGCGCCTCGGCGAAGGCGCCGACGCCGAACTTGGTCGCGTTGTAGACGGCGCTGCCGGAGCGGGCGCGGCGGCCGGCGACCGAGGAGATGTTGACCAGGTCGGCGACCATCCGCGGTCCCTCGGCGGCGAACTTCAGCAGGTGCGGGAGCGCCGCCTTGGCGACGTAGAGGAGCCCTTTGACGTTGAGGTCGACCATCCGCTCCCACTCCTCGATCGGCGCCTCGAGGGCGGGGCCGAGCAGCATCACGCCGGCGTTGTTGACGACGGTGTCGAGGCGGCCGAGATCGGCGACGGTGCACTCGACCAGCGCCTCGGCCTGGGCGCGATCGGTGACGTCTGACTCGATCGCCAGGGCGCGGCCGCCGGCGTCCTCGATCTCCCCGACCAGGCGCTCCAGCCGGTCGACCCGGCGCGCCGCCACGGCGACCGCGGCGCCTTCGGCGGCGAGCCGCTTCGCGGTCGCCTCGCCGATGCCGCTGGAGGCGCCGGTGACGAGGGCTGCGGTGCCGTCGAGGACTGCGTCGGTGGCCATTTGGTCACCCTACGACAACGCTTTCGTCGGCCGGGGTGATCGGGGAAGATGATCCAATGACACCCGTGAGTGGTCTCGATGCCGTCCGTCGCTGAGCTGACCGAGCGCGAGCTCGACCGCTTCGCCTCCTCCCACGAACGCTCCGGCGAGCTCCGGGTCGCCGCCGCCGGGCTGCTCCTCTCCGGCGTGCCGATGAACTGGATGACGCGCTGGCCGGGCGCCTTCCCGGTCGTCTTCGCGCGCGCCGCGGGCGCCTCGCTGACCGACGTCGACGGCAACTCCTACGTCGACTTCTGCCTCGGCGACACCGGCGCGATGGCGGGCCACTCCCCGGCCCCGACCGTCGCCGCGGCGGCGGCGCAGCTGGAACGCGGGATCACGACGATGCTGCCGAGCGAGGACGCCGGGCCGGTCGGCGCCGAGCTGGCGCGGCGCTTCGGCCTGCGCCACTGGCAGTTCACGCTGACCGCGACCGATGCCAACCGTTTCGCGATCCGGCTCTGCCGGGAGATCACCGGGCGGCCGAAGATCCTCGTCTTCAACCACTGCTACCACGGCTCGGTCGACGAGACCTTCGCCGAGCTCGACGCCGAGGGCCGGGTCGTCGCCGAGCTCGGCAACGTCGGGCCGCCGGTGCCGCTCGCCGAGACGACGCGGGTGGTCGAGTTCAACGACCTCGAGGCGCTGGAGCGCGAGCTGGCGGCGGGCGACGTCGCCTGCGTGCTGACCGAGCCGGCGCTGACCAATGTCGGCATCGTCCTCCCCGAGCCCGGCTTCCACCAGGCCCTGCGCGAGCTGAGCCGGGCGGCGGGCGCGCTGCTGATCATCGACGAGACCCACACGATGTGCTGCGGGCCGGGCGGCTGCACCGCGGCGCACGGGCTGGAGCCCGACCTGCTGACGGTCGGCAAGGCGATCGCCGGCGGCGTTCCGATCGGCGCCTACGGGATGAGCGACGCGGTCGCCGAGCGGGTGCTCGCGAAGACGGTCTGGGAGGTGGCCGACGTCGGCGGCATCGGCGGCACGCTGGCGGGCAACGCGCTCTCGCTGGCGGCGACCCGGGCGACGCTCGACGAGGTGCTGACCGAGCCGGCCTTCGAGCGGATGATCGCCCTCGGCGAACGCTTCGCGGCGGGCTGCGACGAGGTGATCGCCGAGTCCGGCCTGCCCTGGCAGGCGACCCGGCTCGGGTGCCGGGTCGAGTACATGTTCAGCCCGACCCCGCCGCGCAGCGGCGGCGAGGCGGCGGCGGCCTTCGACACCCCGCTCGACGCCCTCCTCCACCTCTACATGCTGAACCGCGGCGTCCTGATGACCCCGTTCCACATGATGGCGCTGATGTCCCCGGCGACGACCGAGGTCGACGTCGACACCCACACCGCCGCGCTCCGTGAGTTCGCCGCCGAGCTGACCGCCTGAGCGCCGCGCCCGGAAGTGCGTTCGCAGTTGGTTCCGGTATGCGGAACGAAGTGCGAACGCGCCGGCCGGGTAGAGACTGGGCGTATGCGTCGGGTGAGGATCTTGGGGACTTGCGTGGGACTTGCGTTGGCTTGCGTGACGGTCGGGTGCGGCGGTGGGTCGGCCGGAACGACTGCCGGCGGGTCGACCGACTCGGCGACCGGCGGGGCGCACGGCGGCAACGCTGTCGAGACGCCGGTCCAGTCGCGCGGGATCAAAGGCGAAAACCCGAGCGCCGAAGCGGCGAGCTCGGCGCATCTCTCGAGCGCCGACTGCAAGGCGCTCGCCGCGCTCGCCGAACGGCAGACCGGGACCAGGCTGGCGCGACGCGCCTCCCCCGAGCCGCCGCTCTCGCGCTGTCGCCTCACCGCCCCCGGCGCCTCGATCGACGTCTTCCTCGACGCCGGATTCGCCGCCAACCAGCGCTACCACAACCGGATCGAGGAGACGGTCCAGTTCAACACCGAAAACCCGGCCGGCCTCCCCCAGCCCGTCCCGGGCGTCGGCGAAAAGGCCGCCTACAACTCCGACGCGAGCTGGATCCCGGCGCTGCGGTCGCTGCTCGCGGTGCGCGGCAACCGCTGGCTGACGGTGACGATCTCGGTCCCTGGACGCTCCGACCGGCAGCTGCGCGGCCAGGCCGCCGTCCTCGCCCGGGCCGGCTTCCGCCTCAGCGCCGGCTGACCGCCGATCGCCCTCCCCTCACCCCTCCGAAACATGACGATGGCGGCGGTCCGGTAAAACTTCGCTGGTGCCACGCGCGGTCCAATTCGATGAGTACGGCGGCCTCGACGTCCTCCAGGTCAGGGAGATCGAAGTCGAGCCGCCCGGTAAAGAAGAGGTCGCGGTGGAAGTCAAGGCCGCCGGGATCAACCCCGGCGAGGCCTCGATCCGCAAGGGCCTCCTCGCCGAGCGCTTCCCAGCCACCTTCCCCTCCGGCCAGGGCTCGGACCTGGCCGGGGTCGTCACCGCGGTCGGCATCGACGTCACCGGCTTCGCGCCCGGCGACGAGGTGCTCGGCTGGAGCTGGGACCGCTCCAGCCAGGCGGAGCTCTGCGTGGTTCCCGCCGACCAGCTGATCAGGAAACCGACCGACCTCTCCTGGGAGGCGGCGGGCGCGCTCTACGTGGTCGGCGTCACCGCCTTCGCCGCGGTGCGCGCCGTCGACGCCGGCGAGGGCGACACGGTCGTCGTCTCCGCCGCGGCGGGCGGGGTCGGCACGATCGCGGTCCAGCTGCTGAAGGTGAAAGGCGCGAACGTGGTCGGGCTCGCCTCCGAGGCCCACCACGACTGGCTGCGCGAGAAGGGCGTCACCCCGGTCGCCTACGGCGAGGGCGTGATCGAGCGGATCCTCGAGGCGACGCCGCAGGGGATCGACGCCTTCATCGACCTCTACGGGCCCGAGTACGTCGAACTGGCGGTCGAACTGGACGTGCCGCCGGAGAAGATCGAGACGATCATCGCGTACGAGAAGGCGCAGGAGGTCGGCGCCAAGATGGAGGGCTCGGCCGACGCGACCTCGCCCGAGATCCTCGGCGAGATGGCCGAACTGGTCGCCGCCGGGAAGATCGAGGTGCCGATCGCGGCGACCTACCCGCTCGACGAAGTCCGCGAGGCCTTCGAACAGCTCGAAGACCGCCACACGCTCGGCAAGATCGTCCTGATCCCATAGCGCCGCGGGCAGGCGTTCGCACTTTCCCGTACTGGTTACGGATAACTGCGAACGCGCGGGCTAGCGCGTCTGCTTGGCCTCCGGGGAGGCCTCCCAGAAGTCGTCGATCTTGGTCGCGTCGCGGTGTCCCTTCACCGAGACTGCCCAGATCTCGACCGGCTCGTCGCCCTCGTTGCGGTGCGAGCGCGCCGTCCCCGGGCCGACCCGCACGACCGACGGCGCGACGACCTCCTCGACGTGGTCTTCGCAGCGCATCGTGATCGTCCCTTTGGCGATGATGTAGAGCTCTTCGATCTCGGAGTGGGTGTGCCCCGTCCCCTGTTCCATGTCGGAGTGCGGGGGCACGCGGATCAACGTCACCGCGACCTGCTCGGCGCCGAGCGCGTCGGTGAGGCGGCGGAACTCGCCGGGGACGTCGGTCCCCGCGTAGGCGTCCTTGACGTCGTCGGCGCTGACGATGGCGAAGCCCTCAGACATCGGTGCGGACCTCCTTGCCGTCCTGGGGCCAGCGCACGTGGTAGGAGCCCTCGGCGTCGGTGCGCCGGTAGGTGTGGGCGCCGAAGTAGTCGCGCAGGCCCTGGATCAGTCCGGCCGGCCCGTGCTCGCGGCGGTAGCCGTCGTAGTAGGCGAGCGAGGAGGTGAAGGCGGGGACGGCGACGCCCTGCTCGACCGCCGCCGCGATCACCCGGCGCCAGGCCTCCTGGCCGGAGGCGACCGCGTCGCGGAAGTAGGGGACGGTGAGGAGGTTGACGACCTCGCCGTCGTCGTAGGCGTCTTTGATCCGGTTGAGGAAGCGGGCGCGGATGATGCAGCCGCCGCGCCAGATCGTCGCCATCGCCCCGAGGTCGAGGTCCCATTCGTTGGCGCGCGAGGCGGCCGCCATCTGCTGGAAGCCCTGGGCGTAGGCGACCACCTTGCTCGCGTAGAGCGCGTGCTGGATGTCGTCGAGGAGCTCGCGGCGGTCCTCGGTCCTGGCGGGCTCAGGGCCGGCGAGGACGTGGGAGGCGGCGGCGCGCTCGTCGCCCAGCGAGGACAGGGTGCGGGCGAAGACGGCCTCGGTGATCGCGGTCAGCGGCACGCCCTGCTCGAGCGCGTCCTCGCTGGTCCAGCGGCCGGTGCCTTTCTGCTCGGCCCGGTCGACGATCTTGTCGATCAGCGGGCCGTCGCCCTGCGGGTCCTGCTTGGCGAGCACTTTGGCGGTGATCTCGATCAGGAACGATTCGAGGTCGCCCTCGTTCCATTCTTCGAAGGTCTTGGCGATCTCTGCGACCTCGAGCCCGGCGACGTTGCGCATCAGGTCGTAGGCCTCGGTGATCAGCTGGATGTCGGCGTACTCGATCCCGTTGTGGACCATCTTCACGTAGTGGCCGGCACCGTCGGGGCCGACGAAGGTGCAGCACGGGGTGCCGTCGACCTGGGCGGCGATCTTGGTGAGGATGTCCTCGACCTCGGCGTAGGCCTCGCGGGTGCCGCCGGGCATGATGCTCGGCCCGAGCAGCGCCCCCTCCTCGCCGCCGCTGACCCCGATCCCGAGGAAGCGCAGGCCGCGCTCCTCGCATTCGGCGGTGCGTCGCTTGGTGTCGGGGAAGTGCGAGTTGCCGGCGTCGATCAGGATGTCGCCGTCGTCGAGCAGCGGCGCCAGCTCCTCGATCACCGCGTCGACCGGCGCCCCCGCTTTGACCATGATGATGATCTTGCGCGGGCGGGCCAGGGCGGCGACGAAGTCCTCGCTCGACTCGGTGCCGGTGAAGTCCGCCTCGTCGGCATAGTCGGCCATGAACTGGCGGGTTTTCTCCGGGCTGCGGTTGTGGACGGCGACCGACCAGCCGTTGCGGCCGATGTTGCGGGCCAGGTTGGCCCCCATCACGGCGAGGCCGGTGACCCCGATCTGACTCTCGGCGCTCATGGGCCTGACCCTATCGAGGCGACGCGGTCGTCCTTTGGCCCGGTCGGCTCGGCGCGGTCGTCCTAAGGCCCGTTGTCGGGGCCAAAGGACGACCGCGGGCTGCGTGGGAGGGTTGATCGCGATCAATGTTGATGGGGGCCACCTTTCGCCGAAGCATCAACGGCACGAAATCGACCAGGAGGTGAACCGATGGCGGCGATCGACGAAGTGCGCGACGGACTGGAGGAGGTGCTGGCGTTCGCCTCGGAGATCGCCGAGCCCGACCGCGACGGCGGCGCGCTGCGCTACCGCGGCGTCGACATCGAGGAACTGGTCGGGACGCTCCCCTTCGAGGGGGTCTGGGGACTGCTCGTCGACGGCCGCCCCGACCGGCCGCTGGCGCCGGCGGGCACCCACCCGCTCGGCTACCGGACCGGCGACACCCGCGTCGACGTGCAGTCGGCGATCGCCGCGCTGGCGCCCGAGTGGGGATTCGACCAGCTCGTCGACGTCAGCCCCGAGGTCGCCCGCGACCAGCTCGCCCGCACCGCCTCGACGACGCTCTCCTTCGTCGCCCAGTCGGCCCGCGGCGGCGGCGTCGCCCCCGTCCCCCAGTCGCGGATCGACCAGGGCCGCACCCTCGCCGAGCGCTTCCTCCTGCGCTGGCGCGGCGAGGCCGACCCGGAGGCGGTCGCCGCGATCGACGCCTACTGGATCACCGCCGCCGAGCACGGGATGAACGCATCGACCTTCACCGCGCGCGTGGTCGCCTCGACCGGGGCCGACGTGGCGGCGGCGCTCTCGGCGGCGGTCGGTGCGCTCTCGGGGCCGCTCCACGGCGGCGCCCCGGCCCGCGTCCTGCGCATGTTCGACGGGGTCGAAGCGAGCGGCGACGCCGACGCTTACGTGCGCGGCATCCTCGACCGCGGCGAGCGGATCATGGGCTTCGGCCACCGCATCTACCGCGCCGAGGACCCGCGCGCCCGCGTCCTTCGCGCCCTCGCCGAACGGCTCGGCTCGCCCCGGCTCGACGTCGCCCGCGAACTGGAGCGGGCGGCGCTGGCCGCGCTCGCCGAACACAAGCCCGACCGCGTGCTCGCGACCAACGTCGAGTTCTGGTCGGCGGTGGTGCTCGAGCACGCCGGCGTCCCGCAGACCCTCTTCACGCCACTCTTCGTCTGCGCCCGCACGGCGGGCTGGTCGGCCCACATCCTCGAGCAGAAATGGACCGGCCGGCTGATCCGCCCCGCCTCGCTCTATGTCGGCCCGGAGCCCCGTCCGCTGTCAGCATTGACGGCTTGAGCGACGGGACGGAGAGGCTGAGCACGGAGGAGGTCGCGCGTCGGCTCGGCGTCAAGCGCGAGACCGTCTATGCCTATGTGAGCCGCGGCCTGCTCGAGCGCCACCCGGCGAGCGGCCCCCACCACTCCGAGTTCGACCCCGACGCGGTCGAGCGGCTGGCGGAGCGGGCGCGGCGGCCGGACCGCTCGAGCGCGCTCGAGGTCGTGGTCGAGACCGAGCTGACCCTGCTCGACCCGGCCGGACGCCTCTCCTACCGGGGACGGGACGCGATCGAGCTCGCCCGGTTCCGCTCCTTCGAGGAAGTGGTGGCGCTGCTGTGGGACGGCGCGCCCGAGACGCCTTGGGTGGTGGACGACGAGACCGCGGCGGCGATCGAGGCGCTGGGCGCCGCGCTCGGCCCGGACGCGCCCGACGCCGAGCGCATCGCCGCCGTGGTCGCGACCCTCGCGGCGCGCGATCCGGCGAGGGACGACCGCGACCCGGAGTCGGTGCGACGTGCTGGAGCGGCGGTGTTCGCCGGGATCCTGGCCGCGCTGGGGACCGGGCGTGGAGAGTTAGCGTCGTATAGCGACGGTAAGTCTCCACGGCGCGACCGCGGATCGGGCAGCGGCGCCAAGGGCCGACGCGCACGCATCCCCTCGCGCTTGCAGGCAGGAGGGGATGCGTGCGCGTCGGTCGCGGAGCGCCTCTGGGCAGCGCTCGCGGACGACGACGCCAAACCCCGTCCCGAGCAGGTCGCGGCGCTCAATGCCGCGCTGATCCTCCTCGCCGACCACGAACTCGCGGCGTCCACCTTCGCCGCCCGGGTCGCGGCCTCGGCCTGGGCCGGTCCCTACCGGGTGATCCTCGCCGGGCTGGGACCGCTGGGCGGCGCACTCCACGGCGGCGCGGGGCTCGCGGTCGAAGCCCTGATCGACGACGTCGCCGACGGCGCCGATCCCGGCGCCGCCCTCGACGCGGCGGCGGCCACCGGCCCCGTCCCCGGCTTCGGCCACCGCGTCTATCGCGACCGCGATCCGCGCGCCGATCACCTCCTGGAGCGCCTCGCCCTCAATCGCGGTCGTCCTTTCCCACCTTCTGCGAACCGCGGTCGACCTTTGCCACCTATAGCGGCGGAAAGGACGACCGCGCCGGGGGGAGCGGCGGAAAGGACGACCGCGGTCTGGGCATTGCTCGACGCGGCGGCGGAGCGGGGGCTGCCGGCGCCGAACGTCGACTTCGCCCTGGCGGCGCTCGTCCGGGCGCACGGGCTGCGGGACGGGGCCTCGCCGACGATCTTCACGGTGGCGCGGATCGCCGGGATCGTCGCCCACGCGCTCGAGGAGTATGAGCACCGGCTGCGCTTTCGGCCGCGCGCCTCCTACGTCGGGCCCGCGCCGCCCTAGGAACCCGCCCGCCAGCTAGATCTCGAGCCGGCGGCGCGCCTCGGCGACGCCGGGACCGTCGGCGGGCGTCAGCATCGCGAGCAGCTGCCGCCAGCCCCGGTGCTCGGCGATCGTCCCGCGCACAAGCTCCTCTCCTCGCTCGGCTTCACCGCGGTGAAGCAGCGACAGGCCCGCCCAGAAGCGCATCTCGACTCCTTCCGGCGCCAGCTCCCACGCCTCCAGGTACTTGGCCGCGGCGCCGTCGATGTCGCCGCCGCCGAGCAGCTCGTCGCCCTCCCCGGCGAGGACGTAGGCGGCTTTCAGCCCGACCAGGCGGCGCAGCTCCGAGAGCGGGTCGCGGTGGTCCTCGACGCGGACCTCGACGACGCGCTCCCACGCCTCGCCTGCCGCGGGCACGACCAGGATCGCCGCCGACTGGCGGCCGCGGATGTCGCCGCCCGCCTCCTCGCCGGCGTCGAGCGCGTCGAGCAGCCGGTCCGCCAGCCGTCCCGAGCCGGCCAGGAATGCCTCCGACATCGCGCCCCAGACCCGGTCGCTCGCCATCAGGTTCGCCTGCGCCGAGTGGTGGTGGCCGACCTCCTGGCCGGCGAAGCGCATGCATTCGGCCCCGGTGTGGGCGCCGACGCCGCCGTGCGCATCGACCATCGCCACCTGCCGGCTCGCCGCCAGCCGGTCGGCGCCGACCAGCTCGACCAGCGCTTGCGGCGCCGAGGCGCCTTCCCGCATCCGGGCCAGCCCGCGCGGCCCGTAGGCGACGTCGACGTTGGCCTGGGTCGCCACCGCGCCGACCCCCGGCTCGCCCCAGCTGACCAGCCCGCCGACCGAGAACCAGTGCGACTGGACGGCGACACCGCACTCCCCGGTGTCGGGATCGAAGGCGACGAGCGAGTAGGTCACGGAGGGGATGGTACGGGCGTCCCGGCCGCCAACGAGCTGACGGCGCGGGTCCGCGCCAGCACCACGATCCCGACCAGCATCACCACCAGCCCGACCAGCAGCGGCAGCCCTTCGAGGTCGGCGCGGCGGAAGCTCTCGGCGAGGAAGAGGGGCTCGAGCGCCACCGGCAGGAAGGTCTGAACCGCGGTCGAGATCGGGATCACCGTAGTCGCCGGGGCGCGCTGCAGGGCGGTCATCCCGGTCACCGTCGCGCCGAAACCGGCCACCGCGGCGACCGCCAGCCAGGCCGCCGCCTGCGGGAAGTGGTCGTTGCCGAAGTCGTCGGCCATCAGCTTCATCGCCACGTTGGTCGCGGCAAAGCCGCAGCCCGAGCCGAGCACCGCGGTCAGCGCCGTGTCGAGGCGGCGGCCGCGCAGGACGAAGGGGATGAAGGAGACGAGGACCAGCCCGACGATGACGCCGATCACCGCGACGGCGCCGCGATGCGTGTCCTGCTCACCCGGCGCGCCCCAGGCGATCAGCCCGATCCCGACGATGATCGCGCCGACCCCGAACCAGCCGTCGGCGGTCGGCATCTCCCCCAGCAGCCGCCGCGCCACCGCCAGCAGGACCAGCAGCCCGCAGGCGAGCAGCGGCTGGACGACGACGAACGGCGCCCAGGCGAAGGCGAGGATCTCCAGCGGCACGCCGACCCATTCGACCCCGAGCCCGGTGACCCAGAGGCGCCGGTGCAGCAGGTCGCGGATCAGCGAGACGCGGAGGCCCTCCTCGCGGGGCGTCCGCCGCGCCTCGATCGCCTGCAGCGCGATGCCGAGGTTGAAGAGGACGGAGGCGACGATCCCTGCGATCAACCCGGCGACTAGCATCGCCAAGCAACTACCCCTCGAAAGGAAAAAGTGAAGAATTCCCTGCTAATCCTGCCCCTCGTGCTGATCGCATCGGCGCCGGCCCTGACGGCCTGCGGCGGCGGCTCCAGCTCCTCGGGCGGCAGCGGCGATGAAGCGGCGATCGAAGAAGCGGTCGAAAAGTCCGCGACCACGACCGATCCCTCGAAGTGCACCGAATTCCAGACCGAAGAATTCAACGAACAGGATCAGGCCGTCTCCGGCAAGGAAGCGCTGAAGGCCTGCGAAGAATCGGCCAAGGCGGCGGAATCTCCGGCCGAATCGGTGGACGTCTCGAACATCAAGATCGAAGGTGAAACGGCGACTGCGGAGGCCGCGATCAGTGGCAGCGCGCTGAACGGCCAGTCGGTCGAAATCGAACTTACCCAGGAAGCAGGCAACTGGAAGCTGAACCAGTTCCTCGGCTTCGCCAAGTTCGACGGCAAGGCGCTCGGCGAAGGCCTCGAAGAAGAACTCGAAGGCCAGGAAGGGGTCAGCGCATCGCTCGCCAAGTGCGTCTCCGAAGGCTTCGCCAACCTTTCCCAGAAGGAAGCTGAATCGATGGCGTTCGAAGGCAACGTCGAAGCGGTCGAAGAACTGGCGAAGAGCTGCGAATAGTTCACATCTGGGCTTAAGCCCTCAGGTAGATGGTCCGGGGGTGGAAACCGCCGCCCCCGGACCGCAGCCCGGCGTCCGCCTCGGCCTGATCGGCCTCGCGGGCCTGCTGCTCACCAGCCTGCTCGTCTGCCTCTCGGCGACGCAGAGCGAACTGCTCCTCCCCACCTCGCTGCGGCCCCTGCCCGCCTCGCTCGCCGGGCCGCTGGCCGGCGCCGGCCTGAAGCTCGGCGTCTTCGCCCTGATCGCCGTCTTCGCCGCGTTGTTCGTCTCCTACGCGGTGGCGACCCGGGCGGCCGAGCGGCTGCGGCCGCGGACCGTCGTGACCGCGATCCTCGCCCTCCACGCGATCGTCCTGCTCGCGCCGCCGCTCTTCTCCAGCGACGTCTTCAGCTACGAGGCCTACAGCCGGATGGGCGCGGTCTACGACTCGAACCCCTACCTGCACGGGCCGAGCGCGATCCCGCTCCAGGGGCTCCACTCGCTGATCGGCGCGCAATGGCTGGCGACGCCGAGCGCCTACGGGCCGCTCTTCACCGTGCTCAGCTACCTGCTGGTTCCGTTCGACATCGCCGCCAACGTGACCGCCTACAAGCTGGTCGCCGCCGCCTCGAGCCTCGTCCTGATCCTGCTGGTCTGGCGGGCGGCGAGCCTGCGCGGGCTCTCGCCGGTGCGGGCCGGGGTGCTGGTCGGCCTGAACCCGGTGATCGTCCTCTTCGGCGTCGGCGGCGGCCACAACGACCTGATGATGCTGGCGATCCTCGCGGCCGGGCTCTACGTGCTGCTGCAGGAGCGCGAGCGGCGCGGCGGCGCGCTGATCGTCACCGCGACCGCGGTGAAGCTGACCGCCGGCCTGCTGCTGCCCTTCGCCCTGGCCGGACGCTGTCGCGGCGAAGGCGGCGCCCGCCTGCGGCTCGCGGTCGGCGCGGCGCTGGGCGGCGTCGCGGTGGCGGCGCTCGCCTTCGCCTTCTTCGGCACCGCGCCGCTCCACCTGCCCGCGACCCTGCAGGGGATCCAATCCGAAGGCGGCCGGCAGAGCATCGTCGGCTTCGTGCTCGCGGCGGTCGGGATCGAACCGATCCCGCGGGCGATCGGCGTCGGCCTCACGCTCGGCTTCCTCGCCGTGGTCGCCTGGCTCCTGCGCCGGGTCTGGGTCGGCGAGATGGACTGGATCGCCGCCGCCGGCTGGGCGATGGTCACGCTCCTCCTCACCACCGGCTTCCTCGTTCCCTGGTACGTCGCCTGGCTGCTGCCGCTGGCGGCGCTCTCAAGCGACCGCCGACTGCTCGCCGCCGCGGTCATCCTCACCGGCGTGGGTCTGACGACGCTCTGAGGGAGCGGCGCGACTAGATGGTTGCGCCGCCGCCCTCGCCCCAGACGGTGGCGACCACGGAGCGCGGGCCGCCGCGATCGCGGTGCTCGCAGAGGTAGATCCCCTGCCAGGTCCCCAGCGCCGGCCGGCCGCCGCGCAGCGGCAGGGTCAGGGACGGTCCCAGCAGCGCCGCCTTGACGTGGGCGGGCATGTCGTCGTCGCCCTCCAGGGTGTGGGTCCAGTGGGCGCCTTCGGGCACCGCGCGGTCGAGCCAGGCGTCGAGGTCGGCGCGCACTTCCGGCGAGGCGTTCTCGTTCAGGGTCAGCGAGGCCGAGGTGTGCTGGATCAGCAGGTGGAGCATCCCGACCTCGAAGTCGGCGAGCTCGGGGAGCGCCTCGAGCACCTCACCGGTGACGAGGTGGCAGCCGCGCCGCCGCGGCTCGAAGCGGATCGTGCGCTGCAGCCACATCCTCCCGGCCCTCAGCGGACCACGCCGAACCAGAGGTGGGTCGCGGTCGGTTCGACCTCGACGCCGATCCGCTCGAGGTCGACCTCGGCGCCGCCGGGGTGGTCGAAGAGCCGGGTGCCGTCGCCGAGCAGGATCGGGGCGACGAGGACGAGCACCTCGTCGAGCTCGCCGAGCTCGAGGCACTCGCGGGCGACTTCGGCGCCGAGCACGTTGACGTAGCGCTCGCCCGCCGCCTCCTTGGCCGCGGCGATCGCCTCCGCCAGGTCGGTGTGGAAGTGGATGTCGGGTGGCGCGGAGGCCGGGGGATCGTGGGTGACGACGAACTGCGGGCCGTGCCAGGCGCCGCTGAAGGGTTCGCCCTCCCCCTCGCGGCCGCGGTTCGGGTCGTCGCCGCCGTAGGTGCGGTTGCCGACCAGCAGCGAGCCGATCCGCGGGATCAGCGCCTCGACCGCCTTGTCCTCGCCGCCGATGAAGCGGGCCAGCCAGGACATGTCGCCGCCCGCCCCGGCGATGAAGCCGTCGGCCGACATCGTCGCCGAATAGAGCAGGCGGGCCATGGCGCTCACGCTAGCGCGATACGACCGCCGCCGACTGGGTAGCTGCGCGACCGAACGGTGCCGACAACAGGAGGGTTCGCGTGACCAGACGCAGATGTCCCAGGGTTTTCGTCCTCGGCGTCGCAGTGCTCGCCCTCGCCCTCGCCGCACCGTTCGCGGCGCTCGCCGTCAAGGCGCCCGGCCTCGCCGCCTCGGCTCAGTCCAAAGCCTTCATCGAATACGTGAGGAAGCTCGACGGCCTGACCTCGCAGCCGACCTCGACCGAACAGAAAAACACCTACGAGGCGAAACTGACGGCAAAGAAAACCGCCGCCGCGCACAAAGCCAACGCCCTCTTCAAGCGCTCGAGCGAAGAAGCCCAGGCCGAAGCCGACGCGGCGGCCAAGGAACAGGTCGAACGGGTCCGCGCCAAGGAAGACGAAGCGCTGGAAGCCCTGCACTTCGAAACCAACGGCAAGCTGGACCGCACCGAGGCGAGCTTCCACCTCAAGTTCGAACACATCGCCACCGGCCACCACAACCGCGAAAAGGCGCTGAAGGGGCAGATCGCCGAACTGCGGACGAAGAAGGCGGCGGCCGCCCCCGGCACGCCGAAGCAGCAGATCCAGGAACGGATCGAGGCGATCAGCGGCGAAGTCAGCGCGGACCGGCAAGACGAAAAGACGAAGCGCAAGCAGCTGAAGAGCGCGATCGCCAAGCAACGGGCGACGATCAAGGCGACGGCGGAAGCGAAGGAAACGGAAATCGGCGAAGCCGCCGAAGAAACCGTCAAGAAGATCGACAGCCACTGGAACAAGGCCTACCTCGAAAAGAAGGCGGCGCTGAACACGACGCGCGAAAACCGGCTCGGCTACCTCGAATCGAAGCTCGAACAGGGCCGCGCCGACATCGCCGCGATGCCGACCGGCTAGGGCTCGACGACGACCCCGTCGGCGGCCAGCTCGAGCTCGAGCCAGTCCGGCCCTTCGAGCTCGATCAGCCGGAAGACACCGGGCAGCGCGTGCCAGTCGAGCCGCGCGATGGCGAGCCCGATCGACTCCCAGCCGTCGACCTCGATCACCCCGAGCGCCTCCCAACGGGCGACTTCGACTTCGTGTGCGACGAGAAAGTTCACGATCTGAGAACACCATTCGATCCGAAAGGTCGCGCCGGATCATCGCGCTTCGGGACGTCTTCGGGGCGTAACGTTCCACGGATGCTGAAAAAGAAGAGGAAGTTCTCGGAGCGCTCACCGGCCGAAAAGGCGATGCTCGGCGTGCTGATGGTGGTCTCGTTGGGAATCGTCGGCCTCGCCGAGCGCGACCTGCAGCGGCGGCCCGCGCCCCAGGTGCGCGGCAGCAAGCTGATCTGGCGGCTCGCCAGCCTGAACGCCCTCGGCGCGCTCGCCTACCTCGGCCTCGGCCGCCGCTGATCGGGCAGGGCTTTCGGTTCGCGGTCCCGGGTGAATTGAACGGCCTCAGCGGGTAGGAAATCGACGATGCCAACCTGGAACCCAGCCCAGCTCGAGACGATCGCCGCCGAGCGGGAGATCGAGATCTCCCCCCTGCGCGAGGACGGCAGCCTGGTCAAGCCGGTGACGATCTGGGCCGTGGCGGTCGACGACGAGCTCTACGTGCGCTCGGTCCGCGGTGACGCGGGCGGCTGGTACCGCGCCGCCGAGCAGCGCCACGAAGGCCGGATCGAGGGTGGCGAGATCGCCCTCGACGTCGCCTTCGAGGACGCCCCCCATCACCTCGACGACGAGCTCGACGCCGCCTACAAAGCGAAGTACGGCTACCCCTCGAGCCCGGTCGACAGCATCACCACCGACGCGGCGAAGGCGACGACGATCCGCGTCGTTCCGCGCTAGCCCCCGCCCCGCCCCACCCGGCACCGAACTTCCCAGAGAAAGAGAGCACTGCATGCAGATCACCAGGAACTCGCTGGAGACGGCGAAGGGGCCGGCCGACTGGTTCACCGGCGACGTCTACATCGACGCCGTCGCCGCCCCGACCGCGCCCGCCCACGCCGCCGCCGCCAGCGTCCACTTCACCCCCGGCGCCCGCACCGCGTGGCACACCCACCCGATCGGCCAGACGATCTTCGTCACCGAGGGGTTCGGCCTCTGCCAGCGCGAGGGCGGGCCGATCGAGGAGATCCGCCCCGGCGACCGCGTCTGGTTCGAGCCGGGCGAGAATCACTGGCACGGCGCCGCCCCGGACCGCTTCATGACCCACACCGCGATCCAGGAGGCGGACGAGTCGGGCAGCCCGGTCGACTGGGGCGTCCACGTCACCGACGCGGAGTACGGCGCCGCGCGGGCGTCGTAGAGAGGATCGGCTGATGTCGATCGTGATCGTCGGCGCCGGGCCCAACTGGGTCTCGCCGGGGCGCGCCGCTTCGGGCGCGAGAGGATGAGCCCGCGGTCGGCCTTTGGCCGACCCGCCCGGGCGCGGTCGTCTTTTGGCCCGTTGTGAGGGCCAAAAGACGACCGCCCGTACACTGGCCGCATGTGCCGGCTCTTCGCGCTGCATTCGGGGGAACGCGACGTCACCGCCGAGTTCTGGCTGCTCGACGCGCCCGACTCGATGGCCCGCCAGAGCGAAGCCAACGCCGACGGCTACGGGCTGGCGGCACTGACCGCGGGCCACGGGATGATCCTCGTCCGCAACCCGGTCGAGGCGGCCACCAACCCCGCCTACAACCAGCTGGCGCGGCGCCTGGTCGCCTGCCAGATGATGGTCCACCTCCGCTACGCCGACACCGGCGACGTCTCGCTGCTCAACACCCATCCGTTCAGCGAGGACGGCCGGCTCTTCGCCCACAACGGCGTGGTCGGCGACCTCGACAAGATCGAAGCGCGGCTCGGCGAGAACCGGGCGATGGTGATGGGCGACACCGACTCGGAGCGCTTCTTCGCCCTGATCACGGTGGCGATCCGCGAGGCGGGCGACGACGTCCGCGCCGGGATCGCCGCCGCGGTGCGCGAAGTCGCCGCCGAATTCGAGCTCTACAGCCTCAACTTCGTGCTCAGCGAACTGGGCCACATCTGGGCCTTCCGCTATCCGGAGCACAACACCCTCTACATCCACCAGCGCGGGGCGGGCGGCCCGGGCGGCCACGACCAGCTCGACCAGGCCGACGCCGGCGGCACCCTGCGCCTCCACTCCGACGACGCCGCCGAGCTGCCGCTGGTGGTGATCGCCAGCGAGCGGATCAGCGGCGAGGAGGGCTGGCAGGAGATCGCGATCGGTGAGCTCGTCCACATCGGCCCTGACCTCGAGGTCGACCGCGAAGTCATCGTCGACGCCCCGCCGGCCCACCCGATGGTGCTCAGCGGCCGCGCCGAAAAGTCCCAGTCCTACGACTGACCCTCACAGCCCCAGCACCGTCACCGCGACGAGGATCAGCGAGAGGGTCGAGGTGATCGCCACGGTCAGCGCCGTCACCCAGTCGACCGGGCCGCGGTTGCGGTGCTCTCCCATCAGCTCCTCGTTCCGGGCCAGCCGCCAGACAAAGAACAGGTTGATCGGCAAGAGCAGCCCGTTCACCACCTGGACGCCGACCAGCAGCGAGATCACCGGCACGCCCGGCACCATCGCGACGATGGTCGAGATCAGGATCATCGCCGTGATCAGCCCGATGAAGACCGGCGCCTCCTCGGTCCGCCGGCCGATCCCTTTCTCGAAGCCGAGGCTCTCGGCGACGACGTAGGAGGTGGCGATCGGCAGGATCGCCGCGGCGAGCAGGCTGGCGCCGAGCAGGCCGATCCCGAAGAGCAGCTCGGCGTACTGGCCGGCGAACGGCTCCAGCGCCTTGGCGGCGTCGGCGGCGGAGCCGATCGAGTGGATGCCGCCGACGTAGAGGGTCGCCCCGGTGGCGATGATGATGAAGGCGGCGATGAAGTCGGCGAAGACCGCGCCGCCGACCGCCTCCGTCGACTCGTGCTTGAGGTCGGCGACGGTCGCCCCGCGCTCGACCACCGCCGACTGCAGGTAGAGCTGCATGTAGGGGGTGATCGTCGTCCCGGCCATCGCCACGAACAGGAGCAGGAAGGTCGAGTTGGTGTGCAGCTGCGGCACGACCAGCGCGTGGCCGACCTTGCCCCAGTCGGGATGGGCGAGGATCGCCGCGATCGGATAGGCGAAGAAGGGGATCGTCAGCCAGATGAAGACCCGCTCGGCGCTGCGGTAGGAGCCGCGCACGATGATCAGCCAGATGCCGAGCGCGGCGATCGGCACCGAGACCTGGACCGGGACCCCGGCCAGACCCAGCGCCGCCCCGACCCCGACGAAGTCGGAGATGCAGATCCCGAAGTTGGCGACCAGCACGCAGAGGGTGGCGAAGGCCGACCAGCGGATCCCGTAGCCCTCGCGGATCAGCTCGGCGAGGCCCTTGCCGGTCACCGCCCCCATCCGCGCCGCCGAGCGCTGCACCAGCGCCAGCGAGACGGTGATCAGCAGCATCGCCCAGAGCAGCGTGTAGCCGTACTTGGCGCCGACTTCCGAGTAGGTGGCGATGCCGCCGGCGTCGTTGCCGGCGTTGGCGGCGATCAGGCCCGGGCCGAGCAGCCCGAGCAGGACGATGACGCGGCTACGCCGGGAGCGCAGCCGAGCGGGCAGGTGCGGCCGGGCCGAGGCCAGGGAGAGCACCCGCCGCATGGCGGTTGGTACTCGGACCCGCATCCACCTTGTCGCTCCACTCGATCGTCACGGCGGAGATCCTAGTCCTCTCCGAGCAATCCGAAGCGCCGCCGCCAACCCTTGGGCAAAAGCACCTCGAGCACGTCGTCGACGGTGACGACGCCGATCATCCGTTCCGCCTCGTCGACCACCGCCGCCGCGGTCAGGTTGTAGTCGGCCATCAGCCGGGCGACCTCCTCGAAGTCGGCGTCGGGCCGCAGGTGCGGCAGGTACTGGACGTCGAGGTCGACCACGCCGGCCTCGGGGTCGGCGCGGACCAGGGCCGCCAGCGGCACGGCGCCGAGGAAGCGGTGCCGCGCGTCCATCACCCAGACCGTCGCGAGGATCTCGTCGGGGAGCCGCGAGCGCCGCACCCGCTCCAGCGCGTCGGCCACCGTCGCCTGCCGGTAGACGCTGACGAAGTCGGGGCTCATCAGGCCGCCCGCCTCGGCCGGGTCGAATCCGAGCAGGGCGCGGACCTTGCGCCGCGGCCCGGGCGCGAGGTGGTCGATCACCGCCTCGCGGCGCTCCTCGGCCAGCTCGGCGACGAGGTCGGCGGCGTCGTCGGGGGCCATCCGCGCGAGCAGCGCCGCGACCTGCTCGTCGGAGCGCTCCTCGACGAACTCGACCTGGTGGCGCGCGTCGAGCTCCTCGAAGACGTCGGCCTCGAGCTCCTCGTCGCTGCCGACCGCCTGCATGATCTCCTCGCCCTCGTCGTGGGACGCCGCCTCGACCAGGTCGGCGATCTGGGCCGGGTGCAGTTTCGCCAGCTTCGGGTGGAGGACCCGCATCCGCATCGACGGCACGTCGCCGGAGAACGGCTCGAGGCTCGCCCAGTCGACGAAGTCCCCGGTCCCGATCCGCCCGGCCAGCGACTTCGGCAGCAGCCGGCGCAGGCCGCCGCGGGCCCCGGTGTCGACGCCGACCACCCGCCACCAGCCGTCGAGCCGGGCCAGCTCGACCTCGTTGGCGCGGACCAGGCGGGCGCCCTCGACGTTGATCAGCTGGTGGTCGAGCACGTCATGCCCCAGCAGGACCTCGTCGGCGCGGCGGGCGAACGGGCGCAGGTCGAGCTTCGCCTTGGTCAGCGTCGCCGCCCCCGGCGCCAGCCGCGCGACGCGTTCGGCGGGCACGTAGGAGTGCCGCCCGGCGACCGTCGCCAGGAAGCCGGTGATCGGCGGGTAGCCGGCGCCGCCGAGCCGCACGATCAGGTCGTCGACCCGGCCCAGCTTGGTGCCGTCGGCGTCGCGCAGCGCGCCGCCGAGGATCAGCGAGAGGTGGAGCACCTCGGGGGTGCGGACAGGGGGCGCGGCGACCGCCATCGCCACATCCTAGGTCCGTTTCTCAAACGGATCTGAAGTCGGCCGGTCGATCCCCACTCCCCAATCCTCGTCGACCAGGGCGGGGCGGCCCAGCAGATAGCCCTGTCCCAGGTCCACCCCCATCTCGATCAGCGCTTTCAGCGTGCCGTGGTCTTCGATCCCCTCGGCGACGGTCCGCATCCCGAAGTTGTTGGCGACGGCGATCATCGTCCGCACCACCCGCTGGTTGGTGGCGCTGTCGCGCACCTGGCTGACGAACTCGCGGTCGATCTTCAACTCCGAGACCGCCAGCCGGTTGAGGTAGGTGAAGGTGCCGAAGCCGGTGCCGAAATCGTCGAGGGCGATCCCGCAGCCGAGCGCCCCGAGCCGCTCGATCAGCTCGGCGGCGCGGTCGATGTCCTCGGCGGCGGCGGTCTCGGTGATCTCGAAGGTGACCCGGCCGGGGTCGACGCCGGTGCGGTCGAGGCGGCGCTCGACCTCCTCGACCAGGCCGCCGCGGGCGATGCTGGCGCCGGAGAGGTTGATCGCGACCGGCGCCCGCGCGGCGAGCCGGATGCCGTGCTCGATCGCCCAGAAGTCGATCTCGACGATCTGGCCGAAGCGCTCGGCCTGCGGCAGGAAGCTGCCCGGCAGGGCGAGCTCGCCGCCCGAGCCGCGCATCCGCAGCAGCAGCTCGTAGTGGTCGAGGCCGCCTGTGGCGAGGTCGACCACCGGCTGCGCGGCGAAGAGGAAGAGGTCCTCGGCGAGCGCCCGGGCGATCTCCTTGCCGTGCCGGCGGGCCTCGTCGTCGAGCTGTTCGCGCTCCTCGAGCCGGTGGCGATCGGTGACGTCGCGGGCGATCCAGACCGCGCCGGTGACCTTGCCCTCGTCGTCGCGCACCGGCAGCAGGCGGACGAAGACCCAGAGCTCGTCCCCGTTCTTGTGGAGGCGCTTGGTCTCGCGTTCGATCGGCGCCCCGCGGCGGATCGCCATCAGCCATTCGCCCGGCTCGTGGGCGCGCTCGTCGGGGATCAGGCGCGGGTGGAGCCGGCTGCCGAGCATCTCCGCGGCGGCGTAGCCGGTCAGCCGTTCGGCGGCGGGGTTCCAGCTGGTCACCGTGCCGTCGGCCTCGAGCGTCGCCATCGCGTCCTCGGCCGAGCCGATGATCGTCTCCAGCTGGCGGTGGGCCTGCTCGGTCGGCTCGCGGCCGCTCAGGTCACGGACCGAGACGATGAAATGCGGCGGCATCGAGCCGATCCGCGTCACCCGGGCGGTGACCGGGACCTCTTCGCCGCGGGCCAGCAACGTGATCGCGTCGAAGCTCCATTCGCCGCCCGGGCCGGCGGCCGTCCGCATTTCCTCCCAGCGCTCCAGGTGCCCGTCGCGGCCGGCTTCGGGGATCAGCATCGTCGCGACGCCGCGGCCGAGCGCCTCCGCGCGGCCGACGCCGAACATCAGGCCGGCGGCGGCGTTCCACTCGACCACGCGGCCCCGCTCGTCGACGACGATCACCGCCTCGCGGCGCCAGGCGTCGGGCGGCAGCGCCGCGACGCCGCGGCAGGAGCCGGCATCGCCCGCCGGTCCGGAACCGGCGTCGACGGACATCAAGGAGGCGGCGTCGGCTTCGGGGCGATTCATGGCAGGGGCTATCCCCCCACCTATCGACGATGCCGTCGCCCGGCTTGAGCAGTGGTCCGGGGCGCCTCCGCCACCTCCGATTAGGATCTCCTTTCTCATGGCGCGAATCCTCATCCTCGGCGCGGGCTTCGGCGGTCTGGAGCTGGCCACCGAGCTCTCCGAGAAGCTCGGCGACGGGGCCGAGGTGACCGTGATCGACCGCGGCGAGGGGTTCGTCTTCGGCTACTCGAAGCTCGATCTGATGTTCCGCGGCGCGAGCGGCGAGTCGGTGCGCTTCCCTTATGTGGACTTCGTCAAGCCGGGGGTGCGGCTGCTGCGCGAGACGGTGACCGCGATCGACCCCGAGGCGAAGCGAGTGACCACCGACGCCGGCGTCCACGAGGCCGACCACCTGGTGATCGCGCTCGGGGCCGACTATGACCTGGCGGCGACGCCGGGGCTGGCGGAGGTGGACAGCGAGTTCTACTCGGTGGCGGGCGCCGAAAAGCTGGCCACGGTGATCCCGACCTTCGCCGCCGGCCGGGCCCTGATCGGCGTCTGCGGCGCCCCCTTCAAGTGCCCCCCGGCGCCGAGCGAGTGCGCCTTGCTGCTGGACGACGAGCTGCGCCGGCGCGGCGTCCGCGACGCCTGCGAGATCACCTTCGTGATCCCCTTCGACACACCCGTCCCGCCCTCGCCGGAGACCTCGGCAGCGCTGCGCGGCGAATTCGAGCAGCGCGGGATCGAGCTGGTGACGGGACGGCGGATCGCGAGCCTCGACCCGGCCCGCGGCGTCGCCGTCCTCGACGACGGCAGCGAGCGGCCCTACGACCTCTTCCTCGGCGTGCCGAAGCACCGCGCGCCCGACGTGGTGATCGAGAGCGGGATCACCGAGGACGGCTACGTCCCGGTCGACCCGTCGACCCTGGCGACCAAGGTGCCAGGCGTCTACGCGATCGGCGACGTCGCCACCGCGGGGGTGCCGAAGGCGGGCGTCTTCGCCGAGGGCGCCGCCCGGATCGTCGCCCAGCACCTGCTCGCCGCGGTCGCCGACGGCGCCGAGCCGAGCCGCCACCTCGGTCAGGGCACCTGTTACATCGAGTTCGGCGATGGCCGGATCGGCAGCGTCGACATCGACTTCCTCTCCGGCCCCGAGCGCACCGGGATCTTCAACCCCCCCTCGCCCGAGCAGATGGCGCTGAAGGAGCAGTTCGGCGCGACCCGCCGGGCCCGCTGGTTCGGTCGCTAGCGCTGCGTGGATTTGGGCCCCTATGGGGGACCAAACTTACGCAGCGCTGACGAGCTCCGCGTAGGCCTCCACGTCGGCGAGGGTCGCGCCCTCCTTGATCAGGCCGACGTGGCGGTCGGGGCGGATCGCGAGGACGGCGAGGGACTTGACGCCGAGGGCCGCCGCCGCTTCCGGGTGGATCGTGCCGACCGGGGCCTGGTCGGGCGCGGTGGCGAGGGCGAAGGCGGCGTCGAAGAGCGGCGAGCGGGCGACCAGCGCCTCGAGCTGGGCGAAGAGGTGGGGCAGCTCCGGGTCACCGTCGCCGACCGCGATCGCCAGCAGGGTGTGGCCGGGGCGGTGGGCGAGCTCGTGGAGGCGCACCGGGGGCCCGCCCGGGCCGGCGGTGACCGGACCGAGGTCGGGCAGGCGGTCGCCGGACGCGAGCGGACCGCCGCGGTCGCCGGCGACGATCGGCGAGTCGCCGTAGGCGATGTTCAGCTCCGCCTCGGCGACGGCTTCGGCGTGGGCGGTGTCGGGGTCGGTCAGCGCGGCGCGGACTTCCTCGTCGCGCCGCGCCCTGCCCGCGGCGCCCTCGAAGCGGCCCATCTCTTCCATCCCCTCCCCCGCCGCGACGACCTCCAGCGCGACCGGCCGGCGCTCCATCTCGTAGCTGTCGAGGAGCGCTTGGTCGGCATCGCCCTCGCAGACCAGCGCCAGCTTCCAGGCAAGGTTGACCGCGTCCTGGATCCCCGAGTTCATCCCGTGGCCCTGGTCGGACGAGCAGACGTGCGCGGCATCGCCGGCCAGCAGCGCGCGGCCTTCGCGGTAGCGGGCGGCGACCTTGGCGTGGCAACGGAAGCGGGTCGGGTTCTCGATGTCGACGAACTCCATCTCCGGCTCGTAGCGGCCGAGCACCGCGGCGGCCGCGGCGACGAAGTCGGCCTCCTCGTCGGTCGGCCGCGTGTAGACGCGAAAGCGGTGGCCGGGCAGCGGGGTGAGGATCACCATCGTCTCCTCGAGGTAGACGAGCGTCGTCTCGAAGTCCTCGGTGCGGCCGCCGAGCGTGACGTCGAAGACCGCCCAGGGGTCCTCGATGTCGTGGCCCTCCATCTCGATCCCGACCTCCTCGCGGACCGGGCTGTGGTAGCCGCCGCAGCCGACGATCCAGGCGGCTCGGACCCCCTCCTCTCGGCCGCCGCGCTCGACCGTCGCGGTGACGCCGTCCGGATCCTGGGTCATCCCGAGCAGGCGGGTCGAGCGCTCGACCTGACCTCCCTCAGCCTCCAGATATTCGGTGAGGAAGCGCTCGGTGTCCTCCTCGGAGAGGCCGAGGTTGTAGGGATAGGGCGCGCCGGAGAGGCTGAAGTCGAGCTCGACCAGCACCTCGCCGGCGGAGTGGAGCCGCGCCGCCCGCTGCGGCGCCCCTGCCGCGATGAAGCGGTCGACGATGCCGAGCGCCTCGAAGACCTCGAGCGAGCGCGGGTGGACCACCGTCGCCCGGTCCCAATGCTGCGGCTCGTCGAGCGCGTCGATCAGCAGGCAGTCGACGCCGCGGCGGCGCAGCTCGGCGGCCAGGGTGAGCCCGGTCGGCCCGGCGCCGACGATCAGGACATCGCATTCCACGGCCCGCTTATACCAGCGCCGGCCGCGTATCCTCACGGCGTGGAAGGCAACCGCTCCGCTCCCGAGGGCCCGGTGATCCCGGTCCTCACCTACGCCGACGTCGAGGCGGCCACCGCCTGGCTGGTCGAGGCGCTGGGCTTCTCGGTCCGCGTCCTGATCGGCCCCGGCCACCGCGCCCAGCTGAGCTTCGGCGCCGGCTCGCTGATCGTCGCCGACACCGGCAGCGAGCGCGCCGTGCCGCGCGCCGGCGAGGTGAGCGCCTCGGTGATGCTGCGGGTCGACGACGCGGCGGCGGTGCTGGAGCGCGCCCGCGAGCGCGGCGCGACCGTCCTCGCCGAGCCGGCCGACCACCCCTACGGCGAGCGCCAATGCTCATTCCGCGACCCCGGCGGCCAGGTCTGGACGCTCACCCAGACCCTCCGCGACGTCGCCCCCGAGGAGTGGGGCGGCACCTCCGCCGCCGACGCCTGAGCCGCCGCGGGCAGCGGGGTCGACCGGACCCCGCCGTCCCGCGGCTAGTCGGGACGGCGCGGCCGGATCGCGATGCGACGGCCCCGACAAGACCAGTTGCCGAGGCCGCCCGGCGCATCGTCAGGGGGCCTTCCTGAAGTCGATCCCCCGGGACATTTGCGGCTTCCGTCGCTGCGCTCTGAAGTTATGACCTGACCGGGTCCCGAGATCGTTTCAGTCGGCATATTCAAGCGGTTTGCATACCTGCTTGTGCTTGACAGCACAACCCTCGGGAGAGATGATCCGGGGACCGGGACGAGGATCTCGACCCGGCCTCACAAGGAGAGAGAAATGTTCCACTGCGAGCGGTGTGGGATCCGCTTCAGCAGCGGCGCGCTGTCCGGAAGAAGGGACTGCCCGCGCTGCGCGGCCCGTGACGGGGTCAGGGTCCCACTGTGGTGGGAACCAGCCGTGCACCATCTGCCGGAGGCGACGCGGCTGGCGGCCGCCGCGGCCCGCGAACGGCCGCCCCCCATGCAGAGGCAGTCGGCTTAGGCCGGCTGCCTCACCGCTGCGCGGATCGGTCACACTGGGCGGGTGAGGCGCCTCCCCCCGGCAGGCATCGCCACCGGCGGGCTGATCGCCGCACTCGCCCTCCTCCTCGCCGGTTGCGGCTCGGGCGGCAGCCCGAGCGCCGCAGCGCCGGCCAAGGGCCGCGAAGACGTGACGCTGAGGGTCCCCTCCTCCCTCTCCGGCGGCACGCTCTCCTCCCCGCACCGGCTCGAAGTGCCGAACGGCTGGAAGGCGAGCGTCTGGGCGCGACCGTCGGGAGCCCGGATGGAGGCGGTGACCCCGGAAGGTGACCTCCTCGTCAGCGAGCCCGCCAACGGCGTCGTGATCGAGCTCGGCGGTGGAGCAGTCGCGACGACCGAAAGCGTCGTCCTCGCCGGCCTCGAATCGCCGCAGGGCCTCGCCTTCGCCAGGCGCGGCGGCGGCTGGGTCCTCTACGTCGGCGAGTCCGACCAGATCGACGCCTACCCCTGGCGCGACGGCAAGGCAGGCAGGCAGCGGGTGATCGCGCCCGACCTCCCCGACGAAGAACCCGCCGGCGACGACATCCACCGCCAGAAGGACGTCGTCGTCGCCCCCGACGGCACGATCTACTTCGACGTCGGCAGCTCCTCCAACGCCTCGCCCGCCGACCGCGGCTACGACCCGCCGCGCGGGGTGATCGACTCGGTCGCGCCGAGCGGCGGGCCGGTGAAGGTGGTGATGCGGGGCGTCCGCAACGGCGAGGGTCTGGCGCTCGCCCCCGACGGCACCGTCTGGACCGCGGTCAACAACCGCGACGAAATCCCCTATCCCTTCCACCGCGAAGCCGAAGGCCACAGCGACGCCTTCGGCGAGGCGGTCCGCTCCTACGTCGACAACCACCCGCCCGACGAGGTGGTGCCGGTGAGCCAGGGCCGCGACCTCGGCTGGCCTCTCTGCAACCCCGAACAGGGTCGCTCGACGCCGCCCGGCTCGCTCGCCGAGGTGCCGCTGATCCCCGACTCGGTCACCAACCCGGCCGGGTCGGTGCTCGACTGCGCGAAGCTGCCGCCGATCGAGGTCGGCCTCCCCGCCCACACGGCCCCACTCGGGATGTCGTTCCTCGCCGGGACCAAGGTGCCGGCGCCGTGGTCGGGCGGCGCCGTGGTCGCCGCGCACGGGTCCTGGGACCGCCAGGAACCGCGGCCGCCCGCCGTCCTCTGGCTGCGCTGGGACGCCGCGCGCCACACGCTGCTCCCGGCCCGGACGCTGGTCGGCGGCTTCCAGGAAGCCGACGGCGAACGCTGGGGCCGCCCGGTCGACGTCGTCCCTGGGCCCGAAGGCGCCCTCTTCGTCAGCGACGACACGGCCGGCGCGATCTACAGGCTGGTGCCGCCGCGGTAGGCGTCCGCCGACCGGTGGACGTAGGCGAGCAGGGCGGGGTCCATGCGGTCGCGCCCGGCGCGGTCGTAGCGACGCACGAAGAAGGCGCCGACGCCGACCCAGAAGAGGAGCCCGATCGCGGTCGCGGTCGCGCCCTCGGCGAGACCCGCGTCGGCGCGCGCGTCGAGGTAGAGGATCGAGCGCACGCCGCCGAGGATCTGGCGCAGCGGGTCGAGGTGGCTGATCGCCGCGAAGACGCCGGGCAGCGCCTCGATCGGCACCGTGCCGCCCGCCGAGGCGAGCCCGAGGTAGACGAAGACCAGCAGGCCGATCAGCTGCCCCGGCGTGCCGAGCACGGCGAAGAGGACGAGCGTCCCGACCGCGACCGTCGCCGCGCAGAACCAGCCGTAGAGCCAGAGCAGGAGCGGGTCGGGTGCGTCCATTCCGAGGATTCCGGCGGCGACCAGCAGGACGACGGCGACGAGGGCTCCGGTCAGCACCGTCGCCGTCGCCCACTTCGCCAGCAGCGTCTGCCAACGGCTGATCAGGGTCGGCCGCGCCATCGTCCATTTCGGGCCGACCTCGGTCGGCGCGAAGCCGAGCGCCCCGTCGAGCAAGGAGTTGACGATCGTCGCGCCGATGAAGCCGCACATCAGGATCAGCAGCGAGGTGTAGAAGGCGCTGAGGCCGAGCGCCGCCTTCGACGGAAGCGGGCGGTACTGGGCTGCTTCGATCTTGAAGGGGTCGGCGAGCGCGGCGCGGGCGGCGGCCGGGGCCTGCGGGCCCGCCTCGTTCAGGAGCTTGCGCCCGTAGCTCTGCGAGATCGCCGCCAACGCCGGGTCGAGCACGGCGGAGGCGAGGGCGGCGCCCTGGGTCCCGGCCCGCTGGTTGGACAGGAGTTGCAGCGTCGGCAGGCCGGCCCGGGCGGGATGCCGGCCGGGCGCGCCCGCCAGCCTCAGCGTGGCGTTGGTGAAGTCGGGCGGGACGACGAGGGTGGCGTAGGAGGCGCCGCGGTCCATCCGGTCTTCCGCCGCCGCCATCGACTCGGCGTGGATGTCGAGCTTGTGCGCCACTTCGGGCGAATCGCGCAGCGCCCTTTCCACCTGGTCACCCAGGTTCACCTTGATCCCGCCGATGCTGTCGCCGCCGGCGTCGCGCTGCACGAGCGAGACCGGCAGCCCTTCCATGTGGTCGACCGGGTCGACTGCCGAGCCGATGTAGAGGACCGTCATCAGCCCGATCAAGATCACCCCGATGACGATCGGCGGCACCCAGACGGCTTTCCGTCGGAGGAGTTCGCGCGCTCGCAAGCGATTCGGCACGCCGCGAATATAAGTCCGGGACGAAGGAAAGGGGATCTAAAGTGGCGCCCATGAACAGCCACCCGATCTCCCTCAAGTCAGTCCTCGCGGCGGCGGCGCTCGCCGGCGTCGCCCTCCTGGCCCTCCTCGCGCTCTCGAACTCGTCGGCCCACGCCGCCAAGGTCAAGGAATACGAGTGTCAGCACCCGCTGGTCACCGGCCAGCTGGCGATCAACCCGAAGGGCATCAGCCCCAAGGAAGCCTGCAAGGTCGTCCGCGCGCTGGGCAAGTTCCTCAGCACCGACAAGCACATCGAAGAACTCTACGAATGCAAGGGCGCGACGCCGAAGAAGCCGGGCCGCCCCGTCCTCCTGATGACCGAATTCGAAGGTTGGAAGCTGAAGCTCGTCGGCTACAACTTCTTCATGACCAAACCGGGCCAGTCCTTCCGCGTCGCGGGCCAGGACTTCCCCGTCAACTGCAGCTGAGCTGAACCCCACCGGCAGCGGGCGCGGCCGTCACCAGATCCCTGGGACGAGCCGCGCCCGGCCGGCGAGGAAGCGCCGGTAGGGCTCGCCGATCCCGGCCAGCATCGCGCGCTCCTCGACCCTGATCCGGACCACCAGGCCGATCGCCGGGACCAGGGTCAGGAAGGCGAGCGAGAGCCAGTTGCCGAGCATCAGGCCGAGCCCGAGGAAGACGAAGACCATCCCGGTGTAGGCGGGGTGGGCGACGCGCGCGTAGGGCCCCGATTCGACCACCGGCTGGTCCTCGCTGACCCGCACGTCGACGGTGAAGTAGGCGCCGAGCACGGCGATCGCCCACTGGCGGAAGGCGATCCCGGCCGCCGCCAGGAGCGCGCCGAGGACGAAGAGCGGCCAGCGGGCGAAGTCGATCGCCGCCGATTCGACCTTGGTCGCGACCTGGAAGCCGCCGAAGACGCCGACGAAGATCGTCAGCGCGACGACGACCAGGCTCACCCACTCCTCGGTCGCGTCGCGCTGGTTGCGGCGGCTGCGGATGCGGGCGCGGAGCTCGCCCGCGACCCAGATCACGATCAGCGCGTAGAAGACGACCTTGGCGCCGGCGTCGGTGTAGGGCAGCGGCCGCACGCCGCCATTTGTATCGCGCGATCCTAAGTCGGCCGGTCGGGGCGGCCGCTCAGGCGAGCTCGCCCTCGGCGCCTTCGATCGCCTGGTAGTCGCGGGCGTCGCCGCCCGCCACCGCCATCGCGCCCTTGGCGACGAGGATCGCGTCGTCGGCGCTGCCCGCCTCGATCTTGAGGAAGTGCCGCTGCATGCCATTGCCTTCGAAGCCGAGTTCGGGCTCGTCGTGCAGATAGACCCCGGCGTTGGTCAACTGGGTGACCACGCCGCGCGCGAGGTTGCCGCGGCAGGTGACGGTGTAGGTCGCCATCCGGGCAGGCTAGACCAGGCCGCAGCGTCAGTCGGCGGCGGCGATCGCGGCGGGCATGAAGACCAGCCAGGTGACCAGCGCGAGCACGGCGGCGGCGAGCAGCACCAGGGAGAGATCGGCCTTGACCAGCAGCGCCCCGGCGAGGGCGCCGACCAGCATCGAGGCGACCGCGGCGGCGCGGCGCCAGCTTCCTTTGCCGTCACCGCCCGCCGGCGGCGAGTCAGCCGCGAGTCCGGTCAAGGTCATGGTCAGGACGGTGGTGGTCAGGTCGGCGACTTTGAGCCGGCGCACGGTCGCGTTGCGAATCCCCATCGCGAAGGCGAGCAGGGCGATGATCAGATCGCCGGAGAAGCGGCCGGGGGTGATGTCGAAGACGATTGCGATCAAGGTCGCGAGGGCAGTGACGCCGATCTCGATCACCATCGCGCGCGAGAGGTGGGCCTCTTTCGGCGCCAGCATCGCGCCCATCCGGCCGCCGACGGTGGCGCCGGTGAGGAAGGCGGCGAGCGAGACCAGCGGCGCCACCACCGGCAGCCCGCTCGAGCCGGCGATGCCGAAGCCGAGCAGGACGATGTTGCCGGTCATGTTGGCGGCGAAGACGCGCCCCAGCCCGAGATAGGAGGCGGCGTCGATCACGCCGGTGGTCAGGGTCAGCACCAGCAGCGTGCGGGTCAACGGGTGCCGGATCGAATCCGTGCTCAGCACGGCAGCTACTTCGCCGCGCGCGCCCGCGTTCCCCCAGCGCGCCGGGGCCGGTCCTCGCCGACTACATCGAGAGGCCGCCGTCGACCGGGACGACGGCGCCGGTGATGTAGCCCGCCTCGTCGGAGGCGAGGAAGGCGGCGGTGGCGGCCATCTCGGCCGGCTCGCCGAAGCGGCCGAGCGGGATCTGCGCTTCGAGGGCCTCTTTCTGCGCCGCCGGGATCGATTCGACCATCCGGGTGCGGGCATTGGGGACGATCGCGTTGACGGTGACGCCGAAGCGGCCGAGCTCCTTCGCCGCCGTCTTGGTGAAGCCGACCACCCCCGCCTTAGCCGCCGCGTAGGCGGCCTGGCCGACGTTGCCGTGGAGACCGGTGTAGGAGCTGATGTTGATCACGCGGCCGAAGCGGCGCTCGCGGAAGTGGGGGACGCAGGCCCGGGTGAGGCGGAAGGTGCCGCTGAGGCTGACGCCGACCACCGCGTCCCAGTCGCCGTCGCCGATCTTCCAGAGGACGTTGTCGCGGAGCAGGCCGGCGTTGTTGATGGCGACGTCGACGCGGCCGCTGCGCCCGACCGCCTCCGCGACGATCCGCTCGACCTCGATCGTGCTGGTGACGTCGCCCGGCGCCGCCACCCCGCCGACCTCCGCCGCCGCCTCGGCGAGCAGATCGGCATCGAGGTCGATCATCACGACCTCCGCCCCGGCCTCGGCGAAGGTGCGCGCGAACTCGAGCCCGATCCCCCGCGCCGCGCCGGTGACCAGCACCGTCGCGCCGGCGAAGTCGAACCGCGCCGAGCCCATCTAGGCGCCGATGCCGTCGGCGCCCGCGCCCGGCACCTCGACCCGCATCGCCTCGATCCGTCCCTCGGCCGCGGCGCGGCGGTTGGCCGGCTCGTGGTCGGGTGCGGTCGCCACGTAGAGCGTCCGCAGATCGTCGCCGCCGAGCATGCACGCGTAGGCGTTCTGACTGACCGGGAGGCGCTCGGTGTTGCCGTCGACCTCGACCCGCACCACCTCCTGGGTCAGCACCGAGGCGAACCAGACGGCGTCCTCGGCGTCGATGCACATCCCGTCCGGGGTGAGGTCCTCGTCGAGCTCGATCCGCCCCGCCGGGGTCAGGTGCCCATCGGCGCCGACATCGAACAGCGCGAGCCCGGGCGCGAAGGTTTCGGCGACCACCAGCTTGCCGTCGGAGCGCCGCACCATCCCGTTGGGAAACCCCAGCTCGCCCGGCTCGACCGTGACCGTGCGGTCGGTGTCGACCATGATCAGCTGGGTCGGGCGCAGGTCCTCGGAGAAGAGGTCGTAGCCGAAGTTGCCGACGTAGGCGCGGCCGTCGCGGCCGACGAACATGTCGTTGGTCCAGCCCGACGCGACGTCGGCGAGGTCGACGTAGGGCTCGTTGCCGTCGGCGCCGACCTCGAAGACGCGCTTGTCCTCGCTTGCCACCGCGAGCATGCGCCCGTCCGGCAGCCAGCCGATGCCGCCAGGGTGGAAGACCTCGCCGACGACGTGCCGCTCACCGCTCGTCGGGTCGAACGAGAGCACCTCGTCCCCGTACATGTCGACGAAGTAGAGGAGGCCCTCGCGCCAGCGCAGGCACTCTCCGAAATGGATCCCGTCGACGACGGTTTCAAACGACTTGGACTGCGATGAGACGGTCATGATTCAGCTCCATGCGGCTTGGGTTTGATGGGTGCCGGGGGCGCCCCGCGGGCCGAGGCGCGACGGGCCTGCAACCGCGCCAGCGAGGAGCGCAGGTCGGGCGCGTCGACGACCACGACGACGAGCAAGAGCGAGCCGAAGACGATCTGGGCGCTGGAGGTGGGGAGCGCGGTGATCGCGAAGACCTGTTCGAGCAGCGAGACGGCGAGCGCGCCGAGCAGGAGGCCCCAGATCGCGCCGCGCCCGCCGCGCAGGCTGAGCCCGCCGAGGACCGCCGCCGCGGCGGCGAGGACGAGCGGCTGCAGGCCGGGGTTGAGGGAGGCGCTCGCGTTCGAGTAGGCGAGCATCGCGCCGGCCAGGCCCGCGAGCCCGCCGCTGACGGCGAAGAGGGCGGTGAGGCGGCGGTCGACCGGGACGCCGACGGCGCGGCTGGCGCGGCGGTCGCCGCCGAGGGCCCGCAGCTCCGGCCCGATCCGCGTCGTCGCGCAGATCACCAGGATCAGGAGGAAGACGCCGAGCGCGATCAGGCTGCGCGGCGAGAAGAAGTTGGCGACGGTCTGGTTCATCCAGATCGAGGCGTTGGTGTTGGTGAAGGTGAGCGTTTCGTTGCCGGCGATCACGTTGGTGAGGCCGAGCAGGGCGATGTAGGTGCCGATCGTGACCGGCATCGACTGCACCCGGAGGCGGGCGATGACGCCGCCCTGGAGGGCACCGAGGAAGCCGCAGGCGGCGGTCCCGGCGAGGATCCCGAGCAGGCCCGAGGAGGCGCCCGCCTTGACCGCGAGCACGCCGCCAAGCGCCTGCATCCCGAGCACCGAGACGTCGAACTCGCCGGCCAGGATCGTCAGCCCGAGCGCCAGCGCGATCAGCCCCAGCGAGGCGAACCCCTGCAGGGTGTTGTAGGCGTCGAAGTCGCTCAGCACGTGGCCGTGGTAGGCGGGCGTCAGCAGGTAGGCGGCGAGCACGACCGCGAAGGAGAGGATCGGGACGACCGTTTCCGGGCGCAGCCACCGGCGCCCCGCGCTCATGCGTCCCCCTCCCGGCGCGAGGCGACGAAGGTGGCGAGCACGACGACCACCACGAGCACGCCCTTCAGCAGGATCTGGGCGCCGGTGTTGAAGCCGCGCAGCAGCAGCAGGTCGGAGATCGTCGCGATGACGATCGCCCCGGCGAGCGTGCGCAGCGCCGACCCCCGCCCGCCCGAGATCAGCGTGCCGCCGACCAGCACGGCGGCGATCACGTCGAAGGTCGTCGTCCCTTCCAGCTGCGAGGAGGCGCCCTTGTTGAAGGCGCCGAGGAAGGCGCCGCCGAGCGCGAAGGAGGCGCCCGCGATGGCGAAGGCGATCGCCGTGATCCGCGGGATCCGCATCCCGGCGGCCCGCGCCGCGTCGCGGTTCTCGCCGATCAGGATCACCCGCCGGCCGAGCACGGTGCGCTTCAGGACGAACTGGAAGACGAGCGCCAGCACGACCATCACGTAGACGCCGACCGGGATCCCGAGCGGGGTCGAGTTCAGCGTCGTCCAGCCGCCGCCGGTCGGCTGCACGATCACCCCGGCGCTCGCCTTGGTGGTGATCCCGCTGAGCAGGAAGCCGGCGCCGATCGTGAGGATCACCGGGTTGGCGCCCCAGGCGCCGATGATCAGCCCCTGCAGGGCGGTGACCGCGGCGCCCGCCGCCATCGAGATCGCCAGCGCCGGCACCAGCCCGAGGTTGAGCTCGACGAGGAAGACCATCGCCCCCATCACCGCGGTCGCGGCGATCGCCAGCGAGACGAGCGAGCCGATCAGGGTGATGAAGGTGAGGCCGAGCGCCATGATCCCGACGATCGAGGCGGAGCTGAGGATCGCCTTGATGTTTTCGACGGTGAGGAAGCGGTCGGTGGTCAGCGCCAGGATGACCAGGACGACGAGGCCGAGCGCCGCCAGCCCGGTGAAGAGGCCCGCGCAGGCTGCGCCAGTCGGCGAGCGGGCCGAAGCGCTGCTCGAGCGCCACCCTCACGCCGCCGCCCCCTCGCGGTGGGTGAGGTCGGAGAGCAGGTCCTCGCGCGAGGAGCCCTCGGCGTAGGTGGCGATCACCCGACCCGAGCGCATCGTGATGATCGTTTCGCCCAGCTCCAGCAGCTCGTCGAGTTCGGACGAGGCGAAGACGACGATCTGGCCCTGGCGGGCGGACTCGCGCAGCAGCTCGTGGATCGCGGCGCGGCCGCCGACGTCGACCCCGCGGGTCGGCTCGTCGACCAGCAGCACCTCGACCCCGGAGTGGAGGAGATAACGACCGAGCAGCGCCTTCTGCTGGTTGCCGCCGGAGAGGACGCCGACCGGCTCGCCGAGGCGCTCGGCCGGGACGTGGGCGGCCTCGGCAAGCTCGCGGCCGCGCTCCAGCTCCTGGTGGCCGCCGATCCGCCCGCCGCGGGCGATCCGGCCGAGCTGGGCGACGGTCAGGTTCTCGAGGATGCTGCGGCCGATGAAGAGGCCCTCGGTCTTGCGGTCGCCGGAGACGAAGCCGACCCCGCAGGAGCTGATCGCGGCGGCGTTGCCGAGCGGCAGCCGGCGGTCGCCGAGGTGGACCCGGCCGGTCGCGGCGGGGACGAGGCCGGCGAGGGCTCGGAGGACGTCGGAGGCGCCCGCGCCGACCTGTCCGGCCAGCCCGTAGATCCGCCCGCCGAGCAGCTCGGCGTCGAAGTCGACGAGGCGGCCGGGGATGCCGAGCGCCTGGACCGAGAGCGTCGTCGGCGACTCGCGCGGGTCGAGCGCCCGGAGCGGGGCCGGCTGCAGCTGCTCGCCGAGGATCGCCTCGACCAGGCCGTCGGCGGAGACGTCGCCGATGTCGGCGTCGAGGACCCGTTCGCCGTCGCGCATCACGGTCACCCGGTCGCACAGCCCGAGCACCTCGCCGAGCCGGTGGGAGACGAAGATCACCGCGCAGCCCTGGGCGGCGACGGCGCGGACGGCGCGGAAGACCTGCTCGATCTCGACGTCGGAGAGGGTCGCGGTCGGCTCGTCGAGGATCAGGATGCGGGCGTCGCGGCCGAGCGCCCGGGCGATCTCGACCAGCTGGCGGCGTGCCGATCGAGAGCTCGTCGACGGCGGTGTCGGGGTCGACGTCCTCGAGCCCGACCCTGGCGAGCAGCTCGGCGGCGCGGCGGCGCGCCCGGCGGGCGTGCCGCAGGATCCCGGCGCCGACCTCGCCCAGCACGATGTTCTCGGCGATGCTGAGCGTCGGCACCAGGCTCAGCTCCTGGTCGACCGTGGCGATCCCGGCGCGCTGCGCGTCGCGCGGCCCGGTGAAGGACTGCGCCTCGCCGTCGACGAGGATCTCGCCGGCGTCGGGGGCGACGTTGCCGGCGAGCATGTTGATCAGCGTGCTCTTGCCGGCGCCGTTGTGGCCGCAGAGCCCGTGGATCTCCCCCGCCGCGATCGTCGAGCGAGACGCCGCGGGCCGCGTGCACCGTCCCGAAGCTCTTCGACAGCCCGCGCAGCTCGAGCCGGGCGCTCACGCCACGCTCCCCCGACGCTTGTCCTCCATGCGCGAACAAGCGTCGTCCTCCGGTTGATGGATCTCGCGCTTCAGGATCTTGCCGGTCGGGCCCTTGGGGAGCTCGTCGACGATCCAGACGTGGCGCGGGTATTTGTAGGGGGCGACGCGCTGTTTCAGCCAGTCGCGCAGCTCGGCCGGCTCGGCGCCCGCGCCGGGCGCGAGGACGACCGCCGCGCCGACCTCTTCGCCGAGCCGCTCGTCCGGGACGCCCACGACCGCAGCTTCGCTCACCGCCGGGTGCCGGTGCAAGACCTCCTCGACCTCGCGCGGGTAGATGTTCAGCCCGCCGCGGATGATCATGTCCTTGAGCCGGCCGACCACGTAGACGTAGCCGTCCTCGTCGAGCCGGCCGAGGTCGCCGCTGAGGAACCAGCCGTCCGGCGTGATCGCCTCGGCGGTCGCTTCCGGCCGGCGCCAGTACCCCTTCATCACGTTGTGGCCGCGGATCGCCAGCTGCCCGGTCTCGCCGGCCGGCAGCTCCTTGCCGTCCTCGCCGACGACCTGCACCTCGACCCCCTCGATCGGCTTGCCGACCGAGCCGACCCGGGCCGCGCCGGGGCGGTTCAGCGTCGCCGCGGGGGAGGTCTCGGAGAGCCCCCAGGTGTCGAGCACCGGGACGCCGGTGACGCGCTCGAAGTTCTCGGCCTGCTCGCGGGGCAGCGGCGCGCCGCCCGAGGCGACGATCCGCAGGCCCGGGAAGGGGCCGTGGTCGGCAGCCGCGGCGGCGATGCCGGCGAGCATCGTCGGCACCCCCATCAAGATCGTCACCCCTTCGCGCTCGACCAGCTCGACCGCCGCCTCGGCGTCGAAACGGGTCAAGAGCGCCAGCCGCGCGCCGACCGCGATCGAGGCGTTCAGCGTGCAGGTCTGGCCGAAGGAGTGGTAGAGCGGCAGCGTCCCGAGCAGCACGTCGTCGGGCCCGATCCCCAGCGCCGCGACCACGGCCCGCGTGTTCAATCCCAGATTGCGGTGGGTCAGCTCGGCTCCCTTCGGCCGGCCGGTCGTCCCCGAGGTGTAGAGGATCACCGCCGTCTCCTCAGGATCGACGTCGACCACCGTCGGATCCGGCTCGAACCCGTCGAGCACGTCGCCGCCGAACGGCTCGGCGATCCGGATCACCTCGACCGGGTCGGGCCCGGCCGCGGGCGGCTCGGCCCCGTGCCAGGCGATCAGCACGCGCGCCTCGGCGTCCTCCATCGTGTAGGCGCTCTCCGCCGCCCGCAGCAGCGGGTTGACCGGCACCACGACGGCGCCCGATCGCAGCACCGCGAAGTAGAAGTCGGCGAAGGCCGGGACGTTCGGCAGCTGGATCGCCACCCGGTCCCCCCGCCCCACTCCGCGCGCCGCCAGCAGCGCGGCCGCCCGGGCGCTCCGCGCCTCGAGCTCGCCGACGGTGACCGCGACGCCGCCGTGGGTGACGGCGGGCCGGTCGGGCCGGCCCGCCGCCGCCGCGGCGAGGGAGAGGGCGAGGTTGCCGCCGCCCAGACCGGACGGCGACAACCCCTGTGCCTCGGGGGAGGAGGTCATGCTCCGCGCGTTACGCCTTCGTGCACTGCGCGGTGTACTGCGCGAGGGTCTTGGGGTAGACCCGCGCCTCTTTCACCGTTTCGGTGAGAGGGACTTCCTGGCCTTCGAGCATCTTGGTCGCGTATTCGGAGACCTGTTCGGCGATCGTGCCCGGGTCCTCGGTGGCCGTCCCGTACATTTCGCCCGCTTCGATCGATTCGATGCCGACTTTGAAGCAGTTGCCGCCGGTGACGATCAGGCCGTTGTTCTTGACCCCGACCGGGATCCCGGCCTGCTTCGCCGCGGTGACGATCGGCACCGCCATGTAGTCGGCCATGCCGTAGGCGGCCTGGATGCCGTTCTTGCCGAACTTGGCGAACATCTGCTTCGCGAGTTCGCCCGACTTGACCGGTTCCCAGTTGCCGTCCTCTTCGTAGACGACCTTGTAGCTCGGGTGTTCGCCCAGGACCTTGTTGAAGCCTTCCATCCGTTCCTGGGTGAGGAGCATCGCCGCGGTGCCGGTGATGACACCGACGTTGCCGCTCTTCTTGCCCTCCTGTTCGAGCCCTTCGACGATGTTTTCGGCCGCGAATTCGCCCAGCGACACGTTGTCGGAGAGCACCTGGTTGAGGCCTTCGGAGACCGAGGGGTCGGCTTTGCCGTCGGCGTTGAGGACGGCGATGCCCTGTGCCTTGGCTTTCGCCACCGCCGGCGCGACCGCCTTCGAGTCGAGCGCCTCGAGGATGATCAGTTCGGGGTTTTCGGCGACCGCCTGGTTCAGGATCTGCACCTGGGCGGCCGGTTCGAGGCTGCCGACCACGGTGACGTCGGCGCCCTCGGCGCCCAGTTTTTCTTCGATGATCTTGTTGAAGACCGCGGCCCAAGGGTTGCCTTCGGCGACGCTGACGACCGTGACCTTCTTGCCTTCGATCGAGCCGGAGCCTTCGGAGCTCGCGTTTTCGGTGCCGCCGGAGCTTTCGGCCGGTTCGGACGATTCCGAGGTCGTGCTTGAACTAGACGAACTGGACGAACCACCGCAGGCGGCGACGCCAAGGGCGAGCGCCAGCAGCAGCAGCATTCCGACAAGTAGCTTGGCACCCATGGCAGGGCGTCGTCCACCCTCTCCCGAGGGCGGGAATTTGGCACGCAACATGTATCTCCTCCTGGATTTGCAACCCGACCGGTGGAACCCGCCCACCGGCTCATCGACCGCATACTCGACCTGCGGCGCGGCCCCGTCTAGAGCAGATCGCAACAAACTTGGCCGACGCAAAGTTGTAGGGTTCCCACAACTTGAGCACGAAAGCGCATGCCGACGAGACGGGCCCGCCGCCGCTCAGCGCGACGGTGCGCGACACCCATATCGCCCAGGCTGCCGACCGCCTCAGCGGCCGGCTCGACGCGGTGACCCGGGAGATGGTCGACCGGATGATCGCCGAGGTCCCCGTCTACCGGCGCCTGCCGCCCGACGGCATCGCCGACGTCGAAGCGCTCGCCGCCCGCAACACGCGGGTGCTGAGCGCGGCGCTCCGCGCCGGGTCCCACCTCGACCGCGACGAACTCCGCTACGTCGCCGAGCACATCCGCGAGCGGGTGCGCCGCGGGGTCAGCCTGGAAGAGATGCTGCACGCCTACCGGGTGGCGATCAACACCTTCTGGGAGGAGGCGATCGCCGAGGGGGTGACGCTCGGCTTCTCCCGTGAAGCGGCGCTCGAACTGGCGCGGCGCACCTCGGAGCTGACCGACGACCTCACCACCCACGCCGCCGAGACCTACGTGCGCGAGGTCTCCCGCCTGCGCGCCCTTTCCGACCAGGCCGCGCGCGACCTGCTCGAGCTCCTCCTCCGCGGCGAGGTCGACGCCGAGGCGCTCGCCACCCACCTCGCCGCCCCCGGCCTCGACTCGGCCGAGAGCCTGGTCGTCGTCGTCGCCCGCGTCGCCCACACCGACCGCTCCGAATCGGACGCGCTCGAAACCGCGTCGGCGGCGATCACGGGGGTGCTGGCGACCGGCCACGCCTCGCCCCTGGTCGCGGTCCGCACCGGCGTCGTCGTCGCCGTCGCCCCGGCCGGCGGCGATCCCTCGATCGCGGCCCGCCTCACCGAGGCCCACGACCAGCTGCGCGAGCGCGGCGTCGAGCTCTTCTGCGGTCTCTCCGCCCCCCGCTCAGGCCTGGCTCGCGTCCCCGCCGCCTTCGACCAGGCGGTGCTCGCGGTCTCCCGCGCCTCCTCCGCCCAGCCGATCGTCTCGCTCGCCGAGCTGCCGGTCGTCCAGAACCTCCTGCTCGGCGCGACGAGCACGATGCGCGCCCTGCTCACCGGGATGGCCGAAGACATCGACCTCGACGGCCGCGAATCGGCGGCCGGGATGCGGACCACCCTGCATGCCTTCGCCGACGCGAGCATGAACCTGACCCGCGCCGCCGAGACCCTCCACGTCCACCCCAACACCCTCCGCTACCGCCTCCGCCGCATCGAGGAGCGCAGCGGCCGCGACCCCCACGACTTCAACGACCTGGTCGACCTGATCTGCCTCCTCGACCTGCTCGAGGAAGCCCGCGCGGCCTAGTAGGCCTTCGCTGCGGAAGGCGGTCCTGCCATGGGGCACGAGAGTCGTCACACCGCCTCGCCGTTGTGCACTTGAGCCGCCTATGACCGGCTCGATCGCACACTCGGCAAGCATGCAAGATCGCCGCCTCGGTGATCGGGCCGAGGATGTCCTGGGGCTCGGCGGCCATCGTCGCTCCCGCGGAGAGTGCCCGAAATCGCTCAGGCGCGCTGGGCGACGCGCTCGAGCGGCAGCGCGTGGCCGCCCTCGTCGACCAGCAGGCGGCCGGCGTCGGGGCCCGCTCTCGCCGCCGATCGCCGCGGCGACCGCGCCGCCGAGCGCCCCACCACGGTCGAGACGATCGCCGCCCGCTACCTCCACTTCGTCGACGTCTACCTCGAGGCCCGCGCCAGAATGGTGAGGTGAGCAGCCTCGAACTGCAGACGGAGCGCCTGCTGCTGCGCCCGTTCCGCGACGCCGACCTCAACCGCCTCGCGGAGTACCAGGCGATGCCCGAGGTCGCCCGCTACATGTATTGGGAGCCCGCCTCGCGGCCCGAAGTCGAGGCGATGATGGCGCGGTGGATGGGGGCGACGCGCCTCGAGCAGGATGACGATGTCGTGACCCTCGCCGTCGCCCGAGGCGACGACGGCCTCCTGCTCGGCAGCGTGACGATCTTCCTGCGCAGCATCGAGCACCGCCAGGTCGAGGTCGGCTACGTCTTCCACCCCGACGCAGGCGGCCACGGCTATGCCACCGAGGCGACCCGCGTCCTGGTCGACTTCGCCTTTTCGGAGCTCGGCGCCCACCGCGTCTTCGCCCGCACCGACGCCCGCAACACTCCCTCCGCCGCCCTCCTCCGCCGCCTCGGCATGCGCGAAGAGGCCCACTTCCGCGAGGCCGAGATCTTCAAGGGCACCTGGGGCGAGGAACTCGTCTTCGCCGTCCTCGAGAGCGAGTGGTCCGCAGACGCCGATCCCGCCTGACTCCCGTTACGATCCGGTGCCGCTCTGGGGCAGTGGCCCAACTGGCTAAGGCACCGGTCTCCAAAACCGGCGATTCCAGGTTCGAGTCCTGGCTGCCCCGTAAGCAGAGGCTCCCGCAGGAGCCTTTCGCCAAGCCAAATGGAGTGACCAGAGGACGACGGCTGCCGTCGGGTCGGACTGCCGTCCGGCGGCGAGCGAGGCCCGCTTCATCGGCCGAGGATGATCACGCGCTCGGGGAATTTAGATGTAACAAGGGAGAGGCCCGCTGCAATAGAACGGATATGAGCGTGCCCACGGAGACGCGAGACGACGCCCAACTGTTGCGGGCGTCGCGAAACGACCTCGATGCCTTCGCCGAGCTCTACGACCGATACGCCGAGCGCCTCCTCGACTACTTCACCCGCCGCACCTCGAGCGAGGACACCGCGCTCGAACTCTGCGCCGAGACCCTCGCCCGCGCCTGGGTCTCGCGAGAACGGTTCGAGGACCAGCACGACGGCAGCGCCGCGCCCTGGCTCTACGGGATCGCGCGCAATGTCCTGCTGATGTCGATCCGCCGTGGCGCGGTCGAGCGGGCGACGGCGGCACGGCTCGGGGTGCTCGAACGGCTCGACCTTCGAGGCGACGCGACCGCGGCGCCTGAGTCGGGCTGGGCTGACGGCGCCGACGAGCTGCTCGAGTCCCTGCCCCCCTCGCTGCGCGGCGCGATCCGGCTGCGGATCGTCGACGAGCTCGACTACGACGAGGTCGCCGACGCCCTCGGCACCACCGAGTCGGCCGCCCGCGTCCGCGTCCACCGCGGCCTTGCCGCTCTGCGGGGGCGCCTCTCCGGATCGAAGGAGAATCTCCGATGACCGACTTCGCCGCCGACCGCGCCACCCGCCTCGACGACCTGCGCGGCGCCCTGCTCGCCGCCGCGGCCGCCGACCTGGCGACCGCCGACGCCGCGCGCGCCGCGGCGTCCCTCCCTCGCCCCGCCGCCCGTCCGGCGCGCCGTCTGCATTTCCGGACGGCCCGCGCCCGTCTGGCCCTCGCCTTCCTCGTCATCGCCGTCGCGGTCCCCGGCATCGTCATCGCCACCGGCCTGATCGGCCCCGAACGGGCAGCCGCCAACGGCCTGCCCGCCGGATCCACGGTGATGACCGCCGCCCAGCCGACCTGCACGGTGATCCGCGAGAGCGTCGAATACGAATGCGCCTTCGCCGAATCGCCGCGGGTCGGCCGGGTCGTCCGCACCGTCGACGCGAGCGGTCAGGTCGACGGCGGCTGTCGCTCGCAGAACGCGGTCGACACCTTCTGGATCTGTTACTTCGGCGAGGCCGCGGTCCACCACCAGGTCGTCGCCCAGGAAGTCCTCTGAGATGAGCGCCCGGAAGGATCGCGAGGAGCGCCGGGCCGAGCGGATCGCGGCCGAGTCCGAGGCAGCAGCCTCCGACCGCCGCCACCGGGCGCTCCAGCTCGCCGCCGGGGCGGCCTTCCTCGCCGTGGTCGCGGTCGTTGTCGTGATCATCGCCGGATCCGGATCCGGCTCGGGCAAGGGCGGCGACCCGACCCAGATCGTCGAAGCGGGCCCCGTCGACGCACTCCTCGCCAAGTCCCCACAGCAGCGCCTGACGATCGGCCAGGCCGACGCCCCGGTCCACCTCTTCGAGTACGGCGACCTCCAGTGCCCCTACTGCAAGGCCTTCTCCGAAGCCGAGATCCCGGCGGCGATCGAAGGTCCGGTCGACGCCGGCGAGGCGAAGATCACCTTCCGCAACCTGCTGATCATCGGCCGCGACTCCCTCCCGGCCGGAGCCGCCGCGATCGCCGCGGGCGAACAGGGGCGCGGTTGGAACTACATCGAGACCTTCTATCGCAACCAGGGCGCGGAGAACTCCGGCTACGTCACCGAAGCCTTCCTCGAGGCCGTCGCCCGCGCCGCCGGCGTCAAGGACACGGCGACCTGGAACAAACGGCGCAAGAGCAAAGCCGTCCGCGAAGAGGCGACGAAGACGACGGAGTCGGCGGAGGGCAAGCTCGGCTTCCACGCCACCCCCTCCTTCGCGATCGAAGGACCGAGGACCGACGGCCTCGAACTTCTCGGCACTCCGGAAAGCACCGAACAGCTCGAAGAAGCCATCGCCCGGGCCGGCTGAGCCGCCCGGGCCTCTCCTCCGAGCTGCCGGCGCCGGCCGCCATCCCCGTGGGCGCCCAGGCGATTCAGAGGTTCGACCCGACCGGGATCGGCTTCTCCTGGGGAGGGGATTCCGGGCCGGCGGCGTTGCTTCCGTGGCCGAACCGCACGTCCGGCAGCACCCGGTCGAGCCAGGCGGGCAGGTACCAGGCGCGGGATCCGGCCAGACGCAGGAACACCGGCAGCAGCAGCAGACGGACCAGGAAGGCGTCGAGCAGGACGGCGACCCCGAGAATCGTGCCCATCTCCTTCGGCGGCAGCGGGCCGGAGAGGGCGAAGGTGAAGAAGACCGCCACCATCACGCCGCCGGCCGCGAGGATGACGCGACCCGAATGGGCCAGTCCGCCGACCATCGCCTCCTTGGCGCTGCCCGTCGCTTCCCAGTGCTCGCGCGCCGAGGAGAGCAGGAAGACCGTGTAGTCCATCGCGATCGCGAAGATCATCGCGAAGAAGAAGATCGGTCCCCAGGCATCGAGGAAGCCCTGCGATTCGAAGCCGAGCAGCCCCGATAGATGACCGTGCTGGAAGATCAGGGTGGCGACGCCGAACGCGGCGCCGGTCGAGAGCAGGTTGGCGAGCACCCCGATCGCCGCGATCAGCGGTGCCTGGAAGGCGATCAGCAGGAGCAGGAAGCCGAGCACCAGGATGACCCCGATCGCCAGTGGCGTCTTCGCCGAGAGCGAGGTTTCGAGGTCGTGGTTTTCGGCCGCGGGCCCACCAAGGAGCGCCGCCGCGGGAAGGCCGGCGCGCAGCCGGTCGATCGTGCTCGCGGTGGCGTCGGTCGAGGGACCGCTGGTCGGCACGGCCTGGATCAGGATCACTCCCCCGGCGCCTTTCACAGGTGCCGCGACCATCGCGATCCCGGCGTCGCCGCGCAGCACCGCCACGGTCGCCCTGGCCTCCGAGCTCGGCGCCGTCACCTGCAGCGTCCCCGGCGCGCCAGGTCCGAAGGCGGCGCTGATCTGCTGGTAGCCGACCCGCGAGGAGTCGCCCTTCGGCACCACCTTGATCGACGGCATCCCCGTCTTCATCCCGAGGACCGGCACCGCCAGGATGAGCAGGATCGCGAGAGCGATGCCGCCGAAGACGAAGGGCCGACGCCAGAGCAGCTCACCCCAGCGGGCGAAGCGCGGCGAGCGGTGCTCACCACTGTGCACCCAGGGAAGCGAGAGCTTGTCGACCCGCGGACCGAGCTTGCCGAGGACGGCGGGCAACAGGGTCAGCGTCGCGGCCAGGATGAAGAGGACCGAGACCATGATCCCCAGCGACATCGAACGGAACGCCGGGCTCGGCACCAGCATCACCGCCGAGAGGGAGATCAGCACGGTGAGGCCGGAGAAGAGGACCGCCTTGCCGGCCGTGTCCATCGTCTCGCCGACCGCGTCCTCGGTTCTCTCGTGTTGCCCGAAGAGCGCGCCTCGGAAGCGCATCACGATGAAGAGGGCGTAGTCGATCCCCAGCGCCAGGGCGAACATCAGCGCGAAGTTCATCGCCCAGATCGAGATCGGCGCCAGCTTGGTGCCGAGGTAGAGGACGCCCGCCGAGGCGATCAGACCGACGATCGTGAGCATCAGCGGCAGCCCGGCGGCGACCAGCGAGCCGAAGGCGAGCACGAGGATCGCCAGCGTCACCGGCCAGGAGATCAGCTCCGACTTCATCATCGCTTCGCGGTTGGCTTCGTTGAAGTCCGACCACATGCCGGGCGCTCCGGTCAGGTTGGCTTCGACCCCGAGCGCGGCGACCGCGCTGACTTCCGACTTGAGGTCGTTGGCCGCGGCGACCATCGCGTTCGGGTTCTTCGCCGCGGTGCCGCCGACGATCACCGTGTGGCCGTCGCGGGAGATCGAGGCGCCGGGGCGCGGCGCGACGACCGTGCCGACGGCAGAATCGGCGGCGAGGATCCGTTCGGTCCGGGCGACGGTGCGCCGGAAGGCGGGATCGGCGACGGTCAGTTCCTGGGAGTGGACGGCGACCTGCAACGCGTAGGCGCCGGCGCCGCCGAAGTTCGCATCGAGCTGTTCGCGAACCTTGACCGACTCCGAGCCGTTGGCCTGCCAGCCGGCACCCGAGAGCGCCGTCTCGACCCGCGGCGCCAGCACGCCGAGGCCCACCGCGATCACGGCCCAGACGATGAAGACGGCGCGCCGGTGGGAGGCGGCGCAGCGGCCGAGCCGCCCGACCGGACCGAGCGTGCTCATCGGCCGCCCGGCGGCGCGAGATGACGGTGGAGCTTGCGGCGTTGCGGGCATCGCTATCCTCCGCGTCGTTGGTCTACAAGTTCACAACTTAACATGTGTGGAGTAGGGTAGCAGCGATGAAGAGTCCGATGACCCCCGAGGCTGCGGAGCTGATCGCCAACCGCTTCCCCGCCCTCTCCGACCCGACCAGGCTGGGGATCATCGACCTCCTCCGAACCAGGGAGGAGGCCTCGGTGGGCGAGTTGACCGAGGCCCTCGGCGCCTCCCAGCAGAACGTCTCCAAGCACCTCTCCGCCCTGCTGGCCGGAGGCTTCGTCGCCCGTCGGAAACAAGGGACCAGCGCGCTATCGAATCTCCGACCCGGAGGTCCTGGATCTGTGCGAGCGGGTCTGCCCGGCATCGAGACGCAACTCGCCCACCTCGAGCGGGTGTTCGGCAGCTAGTTCGTTGGGAGCCAACAGTGATGGTCGTCGATGCCTCGGTGCTCGCGCCGGCGCCCCCGGGGGCGGTCAACTGGGAGGAAGGTGTAGCGTCGGCGACATGGACTTCGACTTCCGCTTCCGTGACGCAAGCGGAAAATGGAAGTCGGTCGGCCACCGAAGCGGCGCCGACCGGCTGGCGGCGCTCGAAGGGTTGGGGGAAAGAACGCCAGGTGGTCTGCGCCCGGGTCGGTACATGTCCCGTCCGCGTGGACGCCAGAGGGACTGGGACCTCTTCTTCTTGGACCGGGACGGGGAGATCAGCCTGCCGACGCCCGCCGCCCCTGAGCGGCGCACCGACCCTGGCGAGGATCAGTGGCTGCGATGACGGCCGGCCGGCCGTCAGCATGCTGATCCATCTCGAGGTCCGCGGCAAGCGCCGATAGTCGTCATCGCGACTCCCGGGGTCGAAGTGTGGTGCCATTGCCTATACAGTGCATAGGCAATGGCTGAGACGGTCGGGGTCGGCGAGGCGGCGAAGATGCTCGGGGTGAGCACCGACACGGTGCGTCGCTGGGACCGGGCCGGAAGGCTGCGGACCACCCGGGACGAGCGCAACCGGCGGCGCGTGCCGGTCGCCGAGGTCGAACGACTGCGCGACGCGCCCGCCCGGCACGCGACCGGCGACGGGTTCTCGGCCCGTAACCGCTTTCCAGGTGTGGTCCGCTCGGTCCAGGCCGACGGGGTGATGGCGCTGGTCGAGATCGAGGCCGGCCCCCACCTCGTCACCGCGGCGATCACTCGCGACTCGGTCGAAGAGCTCGGTCTGGCTCCTGGCGTCAAGGCGATCGCCACGGTGAAGGCAACCTCGGTGATGGTCCAGGTGGGCGAGTGAGCAGGCGACGGGGCGGGCTGCTCGGGATCGCCGCGGCAATTCTCGCCGCGCTGATCGTCGCCGGGTGCGGCGGCGGGTCCTCCTCGGGGTCGACCGAAGGTGGCTCGGGGAGCGCCTCATCCGGCAGCGGCACGTTGATCGTGCTCGGCGCGTCCTCCCTCACCGAAGCGGTGACGAAGTACGGCGAAAGCTTCGAAGGCGCCGACGTGAAGCCCTCCTTCGCCGGGTCCGACGAACTCGCCGCACAGATCCAACAGGGCGCCAAGGCCGACGTCTTCGCCTCCGCCGACACCGAATTCCCGCAGGAACTCTTCGAAGAAGGGCTGGTCGAAAAGCCGCGGGTGTTCGCGCGCAATGAACTGGTGATCGCGGTGCCGGCGGGGAGCGACATCAAGAGCCTCGCCGACCTGACCAAGCCGGGCGTGAAGCTGGTGATCGGCGACCCGAGCGTCCCGGTCGGCTCCTACACCCGCACCGTGCTCGGCCGCCTCCCCGCCTCCGAACGCGAAGCGATCATGTCCAACGTCGTCTCCGAAGAGACCGAGGTCGCGTCGATCGTCGCCAAGCTCGAAGAGGGCGCCGCCGACGCCGGCTTCGTCTACGTCACCGACGAGAAGTCGGCGGAAGGGCTCGAACCGGTGGCGATCGAATCGAAGCTCCAGCCCGACGTCGAATACGGCGTCGCCATCGTCAAGTCGAGCGGCGACAAGGCCGCCGCCGAAGAATTCGTCGCCGGGCTGATCGAAGGCGAAGGCCAGGAAGACCTCCGCGAAGCCGGGTTCCTGCCACCGCCGTGAGGCGGTCGTGGTTCGCGGGCCTCGCCCTCGTCGCCGCGCTCGCGACCGTCGCCTTCCTGCTCATCCCCGTCGTCGCCGTCTTCGCCAACGTCAGCCCGGCGCGACTGGTCGAAGCGCTCGGCGAAGAAGCCGCCCGCGAAGCGCTGCTGCTGAGCCTGAAGACGACCCTGATCGCCCTGGCGATCGTCGTCGTGGTCGGCACCCCGACCGCCTACCTGCTGGCGGCGCGTGACTTCCCGGGGCGCTCGGTGGTGCTGACGATCATCGAGCTGCCGCTGGTGATGCCGCCGGCGGTCGCCGGCATCGCCCTGCTCGCCGCCTTCGGCCCGCACGGGATCCTCGGCGGCGCGGTCTCGTCGCTCGGGATCGAACTCGTCTTCCAGACGGCGGGGGTCGTCGTCGCCCTGGTCTTCGTCTCGGCGCCGTTCTTCCTCCGCCAGGCGGTGGCCGCCTTCGCCGCGGTCGACGGCCGCCAACTGGAGGCGGCGCGGACGCTCGGCGCCTCGCCCTTCCGCGCCTTCGCCACCGTTGCAGTGCCGAGCGCGCGCGACGGCCTCGCCTCGGGCGTGGCGCTCTCCTGGGGCCGGGCGCTCGGCGAGTTCGGCGCGACCCTCCTCTTCGCCGGTTCGCTGCAAGGGGTGACGCGGACGGCGCCGCTGGCGATCTTCTCCGCCTTCGCCGAACCGGGCGGCTTCGTCGCCGCCCTCGCCCTCTCGGCGGTGCTGATCCTCGTCTCGGCGGCGCTGCTGCTCGGGGTGAAGCTGCTCGGCGGCGATCGCCCGCTGGCGGGCGAGGGAGCGGCGCGACTGTGAGCGCTCCGGCCGTCGAGGACGGGACGCTCACAGCCTCTGCGCGAACGCCGTTGCGCGGCTTCGACCTCGATCTCGACCTGCGCGCCGAGCCAGGCGCGCCGCTGGCCCTGGTCGGCCGCTCCGGCTCGGGCAAGACGAGCATGCTGCGGGTGATCGCCGGGCTGCTCTCGCCGCGCACCGGCCGGGTCGAGCTGGCGGGCGACGTCTGGCTCGACAGCGGGCGCCGCGTCGACCTGGCACCGGAGCGGCGCGGCTGCGGCTTCCTCTTCCAGGACTACGCTCTCTTCCCGCGGATGAGCGCCTGGCGCAACGTCGCCTACGGGATGCGCCGGCCGCGCCGCGAGCGACGGCCGGCGGCGCTGGCGATGCTCGACCGCTTCGGGGTCGCGGCGCTCGCCGAGGCGCGCCCACGGGCGATGTCCGGTGGCGAGCGCCAGCGCGTCGCGCTGGCCCGCGCCCTGGCGGCGCAGCCGCCACTGCTGCTGCTCGACGAGCCGCTCTCGGCGCTCGACTCGACCACCCGGCGCGAGGCGATCGGCGAGCTGCGCCGGGTCTTCGCCGAGACCGCGACGCCGGTCGTGCTGGTCACCCACTCCTTCGAGGAGGCCGCGGCGCTGGCGGGCGAGCTGATCGTGATCGAGGCCGGACGGGAGATCCAGCGCGGCAGCGCCGCCGCGATCTCGGCCTCCCCCGCCTCCGCCTTCGTCGCCGACTTCTCCGGGGCGGTCGTGCTGCGGGGAGAGGCAAGCGGCGAGGGAAGCCTGACGGTGGTGCGTCTGGCGGGTGGCGGCGAGGTGCGGAGCGCCGATCGAGCCCGCGGCCGGGTCTCGCTGAGCGTCTTCCCCTGGGAGATCTCGATCGAGGCGAGCGCCGCCGCGGCGCCGGGGCCGGAGACCGACTCGCGGCTCAACCGCCTCGCCTGCGAGGTGACGACGGTGACGACGATCGGCTCGCGCGCCAGGATCGGCCTGGCCGCCCCCGAGCCGCTCGTCGCCGAGGTCACCGCCGCCTCCGCCGCGCGCCTCGATCTCCGGCCCGGCTCCCGAGTCGCCGCCGTCTGGAAGGCGACCGCGACCCGCCTGATCGCCGACTAGGTTCCGGTCGGGCCGAAGCGCTCGGTGCGGATCCGCTCCGGGCCGTAGCCGGCGGCGAGCAGCATCTCGCTGATCGACTCGACGAAGGGATTCGAGCCGCAGACGAAGGCGAGGCCCGACTCGAACGCCTCGGCGGCGATCAGCCCGGGGAAGATGCGGCCGAGCTGCACCCGGGAGAGGCCCGGGGTCGGGACGCCCTCCAGCTCGCGGGTGAGCGCGACGATCGCGTCGTCGCCCAGCTCGTCGGCGTAGATGACTTCGGCCCGGGTGCGGGCCGAGTAGAGCAGGCGCATCGGCAGCTCCGGCGCGGTGAGGCGACGATGACGGAGCATCGACATCAGCGGCACGACGCCGGAGCCACCGCCGACCAGCAGGACCGGGTCCTCGCCGCGCCAGACGAAATAGGACGCGAAGGGCCCGCGCACCTCGACCTCGTCGCCCTCGACGAGGACGTCGTGGAAGTAGGTCGAGACCTCACCGCCCTTGAGCCGGTCGATGGTCAGCTCGACCACCCCCTCCTCGAGCGGCGAGGAGGCGATCGAGTAGGAGCGCTCGGCGCGGTAGCCGTCGGGCGCGGTGAGGCGGACGTCGTAGTGCTGGCCGGGCAGGTGCGGCATCCACATCGGTGGCCGCAGGCGGAACGTCTTGGTGCGCGGCGTCTCGACCCGGATCTGCTCGACCTCGGCGATCTGCCAGCGGCCCGGAGCGCGCTGCGGCACCGCCGTCAGTCCGACCAATACCGCTCCTCCTTCCAGGGGTCGCCGTGGTTGTTGTAGCCGTTGGCCTCCCAGAAGCCGGGCTCGTCGTGGTCCATGATCCGCAGGCCGCGAACCCACTTGGCGCTCTTCCAGAAGTAGAGGTGGGGGACGAGGAGACGGGCCGGGCCACCGTGCTCGCGCGGCAGCGGCGCCCCCTCGTGCTCGGTGACCACCCAGGCGCGGCCGCCGGTCAGGTCTTCGAGCGACAGGTTGGTCGTGTAGCCGCCGAACGAGTAGGCGGTCGAGAAAGCGCCCTCGGGGCGCGCGGTTTCGAGCAGGGCATCGACCGAGACGCCGCGGAACCTGGTGTCGAGCTTCGACCACTTGGTGACGCAGTGGATGTCACAGGGGACGTCTTCGAAGGGGAGCTTGGCGAATTCCTCCCAGCTCCACTCGAGCTCGTTGCCGACCATGCCGTCGATCCGGAAGCTCCATTCGGCGGGCTCGACCCGCGGCGTCGGACCGGCGGTGAGGACCGGGAAACCGCGCTCCAGGTACTGGCCGGGCGGCAGTCGGTTCGCCTCGCCGCCGTGCGGGCGGCCGCTGAAGCCGCGGGAGACGAAAGCGGGTTCTTCACTCGCCATCGGACGAAGATAGCGCCGCGCCGGCAGGGTGTGGGCATGGCGAAGGCGATCGAGGTCGAGGCGGCGCGGCGGGAGATCCTCGCGCGGGTGCGGCCCACCGCGGTGGAGGAGACGACTTTGGGCGGGGCGCTCGGTCGGCGTCTGGCCCTCGACGCGGTCGCCGACGCCCCCTTCCAGCCCTTCGACAACTCGGCGATGGACGGCTTCGCGGTGCGCGCCGCCGACCTCGACGGCGCGAGCGTCGAGACGCCGGTGTCGCTGCGGATCGTCGACGAGTCGCGGGCCGGGCGCCCGGCGGCGCGCGAGGTCGGGCCGGGCGAGGCGATCGCGATCTCGACCGGCGCGCCGCTGCCCGTCGGCGCCGACGCGAGCGTCCGGGTCGAGGACACCGACCGCGACGGCGGACGGGTCCTGGTCCGCGCCCCGGTCGCGCCCGGCGAGAACATCCGGCGGGCCGGCGAGGACGTCGCCGCGGGCGAGACCGTGGTGCGGGCGGGGGCCGAGCTCGGCCCGGCCGAGCTCGGCGCGCTGGCGACGATCGGGCTCGATCCAGTGCCGGTCCACCGCCGGCCTCGGGTCGCCGTCGTCACCAGCGGCGACGAGCTGGTCCCGCCCGACAGACCGCTCGGCCCGGGCCAGATCCGCAACTCGAACTCGCTCACGGTCGGCGCGCTCGCTCGCCTCGCCGGTGCCGAGGTCGTCTCGGTCGCCTGGGCCCCGGACGAGCCCGAGGCGACGCGGGCGACGCTCTCGCCGGCGCTCGAGGCCGACGTGACCATCGTCTGCGGCGGCGTCTCGGTCGGCGCGCACGATCACGTGAAGGCGGCGCTCGGCGACCTTGGCGCCGCGGAGGTCTTCTGGCGGGTGGCGCTGAAACCGGGCGGCCCGACCTGGTTCGGCACCCGTGGCGAGACCCTCGTCTTCGGCCTGCCCGGCAACCCGGTCTCGGTGATGGTCACCTTCCTGCTGCTCGTCCGCCCGGCGTTGATCGCGCTGGCCGGCGGCGAGTCCGGCGAGCGGCGCATGGTCGCGCGGCTCGGCGCCGACTACGCGAAGCCGACCGATCGCGCCCACGCGGTCCGCTGCCGACTCGAGCCGGACGAGCAGGGCTGGGTCGCCACGCCGCTGCCACGGCAGGGATCGCACGTCCTCACCTCGATGCTCGCCGCCGATTGCCTGGCGCTGATCCCGACCGCGAGCGCCGGGATCGCGGCCGGAGAGACGGTCGAGGTCGAGCTGCTCGACCGGGCTAGCATGGGCCGATGACCGTCACCGTCCGTCTCTTCGCGATCCTGCGCGAACGCGCCGGGCGCGACTCGGTCGAGATCGAGCTGCCCGACGACGCGACCGTCGCCGACGCCTTCCGACGCCTCGCCGACACGGCCGGTCCCCTCGGCGAGCTGATCGACCGCCTGCCGCTGCGGATGGCGGTCAACCGCGAGTACGCCTCGGCGAGCACCGCGATCCGCCCCGGCGACGAGCTCGCCCTGATCCCGCCGATCTCCGGCGGCGCCCGGACCTGGGCACAGGTGACCGAGGAAAGGCTGTCGACGGAGCGACTGTCGGCTTGGGTCGGCGACCCCGACGCGGGCGCGATCGTCACCTTCCAAGGCGTGACCCGGGAGGTCGCGAGCCTCGACTACGAGGCCTACCAGGAGATGGCCGAGGCGCGGATCGCGGCGATCCTCACGGAGTGCGTCGACCGCCACGGCCTGCTCGCCGCCGCCGCCGAGCACCGGGTCGGGCGCGTCCCGCGAGGCGAGCCCGGCGTCGTCGTCGCGGTCGCCGCCGCCCACCGCGGCGAAGCCTTCGACGGCGCCCGTGAGGCGATCGACCGGATCAAGGCCGAGGCGCCGATCTGGAAGCGCGAGCTCGACGCGGCGGGCGGGGGCGCCTGGGTCGAGGGCGCCGCCGCGCCGGAGCCGGAGAGGGCACCGTGAGCGAGCTGACCCACCTCGACGACGACGGCCGCGCTCGCATGGTCGATGTCGGTGCCAAGCCGGCCAGCGAGCGCCGCGCCACCGCCCGCGCCCGCCTCCGCATGGAACCGAGCACCGCCCGGGCGGTCGAGCGCGGCGACGGACCGAAGGGCGAGGTGCTGGGCGTCGCCCGGATCGCCGGCGTCCAGGCCGCCAAGCAGACCGCCGCCCTGATCCCCCTCTGCCACCCGCTGCCGCTCTCCTTCGTCGATGTCACGGCGCGCGTCGACGCCGCGGCGGGCCTGGTCGAGCTCGTCGCGGAGGCGCGGACCGTCGGCCAGACCGGGGTCGAGATGGAGGCGATGACCGCCGCCTCGGTCGCCGCCCTGACCGTCTACGACATGGTCAAGGGCCTCGAGCGCGGGGTGGCGATCGAGTCGGTCGTGCTGCTCTCGAAGAGCGGCGGCCGCTCCGGCGAGTGGCGTCTCGACGAGGCCGCCGCGCGTTGATCCGCGTCGCGCTACTCACCGTCTCCACCTCCAAGGCGGGCGGCGAAGGGACGGACGAGAGCGGCGCCGCCCTCGCCGGGTTCGCCGAGGCCCTCGGGATCGAGGTCGCCGCGCGGGAGACCGTCGCCGACGACCAGTGGCGGATCGTGGCGCGCCTGCGCCACTTCTGCGACGACCTGGCGGTCGACCTCGTGCTGACCAGCGGCGGCACCGGCCTCTCGCCCGACGACGTCACCCCGGAGGCGACCCGTGCCGTGATCGAGCGCGAGGCGCCGGGGATCGCCGAGGCGATGCGCGCCGCCTCGCGGCCGCACAGCTCCCACTGGATGCTCTCGCGCGGCGTCGCCGGGACCCGCGGCCGCACCCTGATCGTCAACTTCCCCGGCAGCCCGCGCAGCATCGGCCAGTGCGGAGAGGCGATCGCACCGGCTCTGCCCCACGCCTTGGCACTGCTTCGCGGCGAGCATCCGAGTCACCGCTGAGCCGACCGGGTACCGTTTCCCGGTGGCCCTAGAAGACGCCCACGGCAGGCTGATCGGCGACCTGCGGGTCTCCGTCACCGATCGCTGCAACTTCCGCTGTCACTACTGCATGCCCGCCGAGGGCATGCCCTGGATCGACCGCGCCGAGATTCTCTCCTTCGAGGAGATCGAGCGCCTCGTCCGCCTCTTCGTCGGTCTCGGCATCGGCGACGTCCGGCTGACCGGCGGCGAGCCCTTGGTGCGCCGCGAATTCCCGGCGCTGGTCGCCCGGCTGGCGGCGGTCGAGGGGGTCGAGGACCTCTCGCTGACCACCAACGGCTACCTGCTGGCCGAGCAGGCGGCGGATCTCGTCGACGCCGGGATCGACCGCGTCAACGTCTCGATCGACAGCCTCGCCCGCGCCCGCTTCTTCGAGATCACCCGCCGCGACGCGCTCGACCGGGTGCTCGCCGGGCTCGACGCGATCGCCGCCTTCCCGGCGGTGAGCCCGGTCAAGGTCAACGCGGTGCCGATGCCGGACCTGGGGCGCGACGACGTGCTGCGTTTCTGCCGGCTCGCCCGCGAGCGCGGCTTCCAGGTCCGCTTCATCGAGTTCATGCCGCTCGATGGCGACCGCGCCTGGCGCGCCGACAAGGTGCTCACCGGGGCCGAGGTCAAGGCGCTGGTCGAGGAGGTCCACCCGCTGCGCGAGCTGCCGCGCGAGCCGCACTCGACCGCCCGCGTCTACGCCTTCGCCGACGGGCGGGGCGAGATCGGGTTCGTCAACCCGGTCTCCGAACCGTTCTGCGGCGATTGCAACCGCCTCCGCCTGACCGCCGATGGCAAGCTGCGGACCTGCCTCTTCTCCCTGCACGAGACCGACCTCCGGGGGCCGCTCCGCGCCGGGGCCGACGACGCCGAACTGGAGCGGATCGTCCGCGACGCGGTCTGGCGCAAGGAGCTGAAGCACCGGATCGACGAGCCGGGCTTCCGGCCGCCGGCCCGGACGATGAGCGCGATCGGCGGCTGAGGTGGCGGAGATGAACCGAGACCAGTGGCTGCGCGAGTTCTGCGAGCGGCTCGGGGTCGAGCCGCCGAGCCCGGAGGAGGCCGACCAGTTGCTCGAACTGGCGGCGATCGCCGCCCACGGCTCGGAGCGCCCGGCGGCGCCGCTCGCCTGCTGGGCGGCGGGCAAGACCGGCCGCTCCCCGCCGAGCTGCGCGAGATCGCCCGCCTGGTCAATCCCGCCTAGCGGATCGATTCCCCGAGAACGGCACGGCTCCTCGCGTCTTCCTCAGACGTTTGAAACACGTGACCACGGTTTGGGGCCCCCATAGGGGCCCAAATAGACGCAGCGCGTCTCGCACCCTCGAATCAGGCCCCAGGAGGCCGGGGAGCGTGACGTTCGGCGCCTTCGCCTAGCCGCGGATCCGCTCGGCGCCGGCGTAGACGTTGGTGCGCCCGGCGCGGGTGAAGCCGGCGAGGGTCATGCCGCGATCGGCTGCGAGGTCGATCGCGAGCGTGCTCGGAGCGCCGACCCCGACCAGGATCGGCGCCCCGGCGACCGCCGCCTTCTGGACCAGCTCGAAGGACAGGCGCCCGCTGACGCAGAGGATGCGGTCGGCGAGCGGGACGAGGCCCTCGAGCAGCGCCCGTCCCACCACCTTGTCCATCGCGTTGTGGCGGCCGACGTCCTCGCGGGTGAACAGGAGTCCCCCGGCCGCATCGAAGAGCCCGGTCGCATGGACCCCGCCGGTCAGCTCGAAGGTCGGCTGCTCGAGCCGGTCGGGCAGCGACGCGAGCAGCACCCGCTCGACCACCGGGCCGGCGGCCAGCGGCGCGCTCGCCACCGCGACCTCCTCGAGCGCCCCCTTGCCGCAGACCCCGCATGACGAGGTGGTGTAGAAGCGGCGTTCACCGGGGTCGCGCAGCAGCGGCCCGGCGACCTCGATCGTGTTGACCGCGAGGTCCTCGGTCAGGCCGACCGCGTGGGCCCGGTCGATCAGACCCTCGCCGAAGAGGAAGCCGAGTGCCAGCTCCTCGTCGTGCCCGGGCGTGCGCATCGTGACGCTGAGAGGGCGTCCGTCGACCCGGATCTCGAGCGGCTCCTCGATCGCGACCGCGTCCCTCTCCCCGTCCCGCTCGACCTGCTCGTAGGTCCGCATCGCCCGAAGATACCCCGGCCCCGCCCCTAGAGGCTTGATGTGGGTCGCCGCTCACCGCGAGGAACCTGGTGATGAATGCGGAAAAGGGCCTCCAGCCCTATCCCCTCGTGATTGGAGCACGAGATGACAGCATCGCTGGAGACCCTTGTCGTCGCAGCCTACGTGTTCGCCCATGCGCTGCCGATTCCTCGCCCGGGCCCCGAAGGCAAGATCACCGACCCCGAGCTGATCGCGCTGGCGGTCGCCCAGGCCGCGATGGGCGAGTCCTCCGATCGCAAGTTCCTGGGCATGATCGGCCATCGCCTGCCCGGCTGGTTTGACCACCTGCCAGACCAGACGCAATACAACCGCCGGCTGCGCCGTCTCACCCCCTACATCGTCATGGTCCAGCTCGGACTGGCCGAGCTGATCGCCGGCGAGGAGACCCGCCTGGCCGACGGCACGCTGATCGGCTGCGCCAACTACGCCGGCTGCGCTTCCCACAGCCACTTCGCCGGCGAGGCCGGCTACGGCTATTGCCCCTCCAAGAGCCGCTTCTACTGGGGGATGCGGCTGGTCCTGGTCACCGACGAGAACGGCGTCCCGCTCGGCTATGACCTGGTGGAACCCGGGGAAGGCGAGCGCGAGCCGCTCTTCCGACTTGCCCAGGCCCACCCCGGCACCACGCTCTTCGCCGACAAGGGTTTTTGGGGAGCCGAGTACGAGAGCACGATCGAGCTCGTCTCGGTGGCACTCATCACCCCGGATCGCCACCGCCTCGGCGAGCGTCCCGCCGCCGAGGTCGCCAAGGCCACGATCCGCCTCGTCATCGAGTCGGTCTTCGCCAACCTGAAGGGCCAGATGCGACTCAAGGAGCACCTCGCCAAGACTCCTGGCGGCCTGCTCCAGCGAGTCGCCCAGCGCCTGCTCGCCCTCACGCTCGGGATGTTCATCAACGTTCAGCTGGGGCGGCCGCTGCGCAGCCTCGTCGCCTATGACGGACGCTGACCCACATCAAGCCTCTAGATCGGCGGAGCGGCCGAGTGCTGTGCTTCGCGCCGCCGGCGCTGGGGCTCGACCGTGTACTTCGGATCGCGGGCAGAGGCCATGCCGGCCTCGAAGAGGCCGAAGCGGGTGTAGGCCGAGCCGGCAAGCAGGCAGGCACCGGCGGCGATCGCCCCGCCGCGACTGCGACGGCCGAGGAGACCGGCGCCGGCGGCGCCGGCGGCGGTGAGCGCCTTGGCCAGGCGCAGGCGCCTGCCGGCCTTGCCGTCCTGGAGGGTCTCGGCGATCATCCCGAGCCGCCGCTCGAGCAGTTGCCCGGCACCGAGCTCGACCAAGGCGCCGAGGACCGCCATCCTCACCGCGGGCTCGCTCTCGGCCTTCGGCGCGACGATCAGCCCCCAGCCGCCGGCGGCGCTCGCCGCCGAGCCGGCGAAGAGGATCGGCAGCTCGCGACGGCCCTCGTGCCAGGCGGGCACCGCGGTATTGGCGATCAGCGCCGCCGTGTAGGTGGCGACGCTCGAGCCGAGCGCCGCCGCGCCCAATCCCGCCGTCCGCCCGAGCCGCGGGCAGCGCCCGAGCACGTCGCTCGCCGCGGTGGCGCCGGCCAGCGGCCCGTAGAAGAAGAGGATCCAGACCCCGACGCTCATCGGCGAAGTCGGCTTGAAGACGCGCAGCATGTTGAGGAAGCGCGCCGGGCGTCCAGGTCCTTGACCAGGGCGAGCAGGGAGAGGCTGATCGCCCCGGTCGCCATCAGCCGCGAGCCGCGGGCGAGGACCGGCCGCCCGGTCAGGTCGGCGCCCGCGGCGAGGATCGAGGAGGCGCCCGCCAACCCGCCCAGGAACAGGTAGCCGGCGATCTCGCGCTCCTCCCAGACCGGCGGATTGATGATCGGTCGGCCGTAGTAGGACTCGCTCATCGGCGCGACCTCGCGAAGCAGGCGGCGGCGCCCGCCAGCAGCGCGCAGGCGGCGATGCCGACGTTCGCCCAAGTTTCCGGCAGGTCGCGGGTCGTCACCACCGGGTCGGGCGGCAGCCCGTAGACCTCGGGCTCGTCGAGCAGCAGGAAGAAGGCGCCGGCGCCGCCGACCCCGTCGTCGGGGTCCTCGCCATAGAGGCGCGCCTCCTCCACACCGCGCTCGTGCAGCTCCTGGACCCGGTCGCCGGCCCGCTCGCGGAGCTCCTCGAGCGGCCCGAACTGGATCGAGTCGGTCGGGCAGGCCTTCGCGCAGGCGGGCTCCTGACCCTCGCCGAGCCGGTCGTAGCAGAGGGTGCACTTGAAGATCCGGCCGTCGTCCTCGCGCTTGTCGAGCACCCCGTAGGGGCAGGCCGGGACGCAGTAGCCGCAGCCGTTGCAGATGTCGGGCTGGACGACGACGGTGCCGAACTCGGTGCGGAAGATCGCCCCGGTCGGACAGGCGTCGAGGCAGGCGGCGTGGGTGCAGTGCTTGCAGACATCGGACTCCATCAACCAGCGGAAGTCGCCGCCGTCACGCTGGAAGTTGGCCTGCTGGGCGCCGAGCGGCAGGCGCTGCTCGACGAAGGTGACGTGGCGCCAGCGGTTCGCGCCGAGACCCTCGGAGTTGTCGTGCGAGCGGCCGAGCCAGCTCGAGCCCGTCGTCGGGGACTTCGTTCCACTCCTTGCAGGCGACCTCGCAGGCCTTGCAGCCGATGCAGATCGAGGTGTCGGTGAAGAAGCCCATCCGCGGCGGGTGGTCCTCGTAGCCCGAATCGGTGGCGGGATCACCGCCTCGCATCAGCACGTTCAGCGGCTGGTCGGTCAACTCGCCCCCGTCGCCGCGGTGATCCCGGCCCGTCGCCGGTAGTCCTCGACCAGCTCGGTGCGGGCGGCGCCGCGCGGTCGCCGGCCCGGCTGCACGTCGACGGTCAGCGCCTTCACCTCCTGGATGTGGGAGCTCGGGTCGAGCGACATCGAGGAGAGCTCGTTCATCGAGTCGCCGCGGGCGAGGCCGTTCGGGCCCCAGTGGTAGGGCATGCCGATCTGGTGGATCGTGCGCCCGTCGACCTCGAGCGGGGTCATCCGGTCGGTCACCATCACCCGCGCCTCGACCACACCGCGGGCGCTGACGATCGTCGCCCAGCCGGCGTGCTCGAGCCCGCGCTCGGCGGCCAGCTCGGGCGAGACCTCGACGAAGAACTCCGGCTGCAGCTCGGCCAGATAGGGCGTCCAGCGCGACATCCCGCCCGCCGTGAAGTGCTCGGTGAGGCGGTAGGTGGTCGCCGCGAAGGGGAAGACGTCGGCGCCCGCCTCGTCGGGATCGGGGTGGTAGCGGTTCCACTCGTGCTCGTAGAGTTCGCGGGCCGGGTCGCGCTGGTGCTTGTGGAGGCGGTTGCGGACCGGTGAGTCCTGCGGCTCGTAGTGGGTCGGCAGCGGCCCGTCGGCGACCCCGGCCGGGGCGAAGAGCCAGCCGCGCCCGTCGGCCTGCATGATGAACGGCTCGTCGCCGCGCAGCGCGTCCGGGCCGGTGGCGTCATCGGCGGGGACGTAGTCGGGGCGCTTGGTGGCCTCGAAGTCGGGGGTGTCGTGGCCGACCCATCTCTCCTCGTCCTCGTCCCACCAGACCAGCGCCTTGCGCTCCGACCAAGGCCTGCCCTGGGGGTCGGCGGAGGCGCGGTTGTAGAGGATGCGGCGGTTCGCGGGCCAGGCCCAGGCCCATTCGCCGCCGGTCCAGTTCTGCTCGGAGGCAGGCTTGCGGCGCGCCGTCTGGTTGACCCCCTCGGCGTAGCAGCCGCAGTAGATCCAGCAGCCGCACGAGGTCGAGCCGTCGGCCTTCAGCTCGGTGTAGGCGGAGAGCATCTCGCCGTCGGCGTTCCAGCCGTTGATCTCGGCCAGCACCGCGTCGGCCAGCGGCTCGTCCTGCTCGCCCTCGGTCGGGTAGTCCCAGGTGAGGTCGAGCACCGGGCGGTCGATCTCGTCCTCGGAGCCCGTCAGCCGTTCGCGGATCTTCCGTCCCAGGTGGTAGGTGAACCAGAGATCGGAGCGCTGGTCCTCGACCGGCTCGACCGCCTTGTGGTGCCACTGCAGCATCCGCTGGGTGTTGGTGAAGGTGCCCTCCTTCTCGGTGTGCGCGGCGGCGGGCAGGAAGAAGACCTCGGTGTCGATGTCCTCGGTGCGCATCTCCCCCGACTCGATCTCCGGGCCGTCCTTCCACCAGGTCGCCGACTCGATCAGGGAGAAGTCGCGCACCACCAGCCAGTCGAGCTTCGACATCCCGAGCCTCTGCATCCGCACGTTGGCCGAGCCGACCGCCGGGTTCTGGCCGAAGAGGAAGAAGCCCTTCACGCCGCCTTCGACCATCCGCATCGTGGTGTCGTAGGTCGAGTGGCTGCCGGTCAGGCGCGGCAGGTGGTTGAAGCAGTATTCGTTGTCGGCGGTCGCGGCCTCGCCCCAGTAGGCCTTCAGCAGGCTGACCACGTAGTCGCGCATGTTGCCCCAGTAGCCGCGGGCCGGGGAATCGGCCTCGACGAAGTCGTCGAGGCCGCCGTGACCGTGGGCGTGCGGCATCGGGATGTAGCCGGGCAGGGTGTCGAAGAGGGTCGGGATGTCGCTGGAGCCCTGGATCGAGGCGTGCCCGCGCATCGCCATCACGCCGCCCCCGGGCCGCCCCATGTTGCCGAGCAGCAGCTGCAGCACCGAGGCGGCGCGGATGTACTGCGAGCCGATCGTGTGCTGGGTCCAGCCGACGCCGTGGACGAAGGCGGTGGTGCGCTCGCGGCCGGAGTTCTCGACGAAGAGCCGGCAGACCGTGGCGAAGACATCCTTGGGCACGCCGCAGACCTGTTCGACCATCTCCGGCGTGTAGGCGGCGTAGTGGCGCTTGAGGATCTGCCAGACGCAGCGCGGGTGCTGGAGCGTCTCGTCCCGTTTGATCTCGCCGCGCCCGCCGGGCCCGCCGAGGTCGCTTTTCTGCAGACGGTCGACGTTGCCCTCCTGGTCGCGCTGCCCGGAGGCGGCGGCGACGAAGGCGCCGTCGTACTGCCAGCTCTGCGGGTCGTAGCTCATCGTCGCCTCGTCGTAGCCGGAGAAGAGGCCCTCGGCGCCCGCGTCCTCGAACTCCTCGCCGACGATCGTCGAGGCGTTGGTGTAGGCGAGGACGTACTCGCGGAAGTCCGATTCGGTGGCGAGGACGTGGTTGATGATGCCGCCGAGGAAGGCGATGTCGGTGCCGGCGCGGAGCGGCACGAAATGGTCGGCCATCGCGCTGGTGCGGCTGAAATGGGGATCGACGTGGACGATCGTCGCGCCGCGCGCCTTGGCCTCGACCACCCACTGGTAGGCGACCGGGTGGGCCTCGGCCATGTTCGAGCCCTCGAGCACGATCAGGTCGGAGTTCTGCAGGTCGCCGGGCAGGGTCGAGGAGGCGCCGCGGCCGAAGCTGGTGCCGAGCCCGACCACGGTCGAGCTGTGGCAGACCCGCGCCTGGTTCTCGATCTGGATGATCCCGAGCGCGGTGAGGAGCTTCTTGATCAGGTAGTTCTCCTCGTTGTCGAGGGTGGCGCCGCCGAGCGCCGCGATGCTCATGCAGCGCCGCAGCAGGTCGCCGTCCTCTTCGTCCTCCCAGCCCGCGCGGCGCTCGCGGACCACCCGGTCGGCGATCATGTCCATCGCCTTCTCCAGGTCGAGCCGCTCCCAGTCGGTGCCGCCGGGGCGGCGGTAGAGGACGTGGCGCTCGCGCGAGGAGCCGGTGGTCAGCTGCTTGGTCGCCGAGCCCTTCGGACAGAGCCGGCCACGACTGTGGGGGGCGTCCGGGTCGCCCTCGATCTGCACGATCTTCCCGTCCTTGACGAAGATGTTCTGGGCGCAGCCGACGGCGCAGTAGGGGCAGACCGACTTGACCGTCCGGTCGGCGGTCGCGGTGCGGGCGCGGAGCTGGTCGGAGCGGCGCGACTTGACCGCGGCGCCGCGCCCGAGCCGGTCCTCCCCCCGTAGCTGCCGCAGCAGCGGCAGCTCACCCGGCGAGGGGACCCGCGGGCTCATCGCGGCGGCCGCATTTCGCGATCGGCGCGTGACTTCACCCAGGCCAGCACGGTGTCGTTGCGCGTCGGGTTGTGCGGCGGTGGCTCGAAGAGATCCTGTGCCGGGGCCGCATCGTCGTCGGCCGGATGGCCGGTGGCGATCATGTACGCGAGGCCCGGGCGGATGCCCAGCTCGCGGGCGACGCTCTGGTAATCGTGCCCGCCGTCCAGCATCTCTCTCACCTGCGCGCGGGTCGGCACGCCTTCAGCGTACCCCCGGGGCGAAGCGGGAAACGCGGCGCGATCAGCGCGTCGCACGCTCCGCGGCACGCAGGTCGGCGGCGCTGTTGACGTTGAAGAAGATCCGCCCCGGATCGCCGAAGACGGCGACCTCGGCGTCGTCGAGCAGGCGCGGTCCGAGCGCGGCGACGGTGCGGCGCAGCGGCTCCTCGCGGTCGAGCGCGCCTTCCAGCCGCGGCAGGAGCGTCGGCGACCAGCGGGCGACCAGGGGCTGGGCCGCCCCGCCGGGAGCGGGGACGACCAGCGGCTCCGCCGCAACGGCGAGGGCGGCGAGCAGCCTTGGCGGCACGAACGGGAAGTCGCAGCCGATGACCACCACCGGGCCGCCGGCGTGGCGCAGCGCGGCGACGATCCCGGCGAGCGGGTGGGTCGGTCCGGGCGGCTCGGCGACGACCTCGACGTCGAGCGGCGGCAGCTCGGTCGCGAGCTTGGCGGCGACGAAGGCGTCGAGGCCGGCGGCGGCGAGCGCCGCGAGCGGATAGGAGATCAGCGGCCGGCCGGCGAGGCGGGCAGTCGGCTTGGCGCCGCCGAGCCGACTGCCGCGACCGCCGGCGAGGACGGCGCCGCAGGCCGGCGGCGCCGGGGTGGCTCTGTCGGGCGCGTGCACCGGGCGAGTGTCGCAGCGGCGAGCGGGAACGGGCAGCCAGGCGGTGCGCGGCGACCGAGCGTCGCAGCTCAGCCGGGCGCGGCCTTGAACAGGGTTGCGTTGCGGTCGTGCGGGCCGCCCGCGAAACCCTGCGGTCGGCCGCCCTGGGCGTCGAGGTAGGAGAGTTCGCGCGAGATGTCGCCGAGTTCGGCCGGGACATGGTCGAGCATCCAGGTCTGCAGCGCCGCGCCCCCGCCCCCGGTCTCGTAGAGGCGCAGGGCGCGGGCCTGCTGCGGGTAGTCGATCAGCGAGGCGGTCGAGATCAGCCAGTAGCCGCCGCCCGGCCCGCGGCGCGGCTCGATCCGGTTCTCGTGGGTGTGACCGGAGAGAGCGGCGAGGACGCGAGGGTGACGGTCGAGCCGCCCGAGCACCGCCGACCCGCCGACCGAGTCGGTCAGCGGCTGGTGGGTGACGACGAGCACCCAGCGATCGCCGGCGCGGGCCAGCTGCCGGGCCAGCCAGGTCGACTGGCCGGGGTGGACGATGCCGTCGGAGCCGCCGCCGCGCCGGACCAGGTCGAGGACGATCACCCGCAACCGGGTCCCGACGTCGAACGTGTAGTCGAGCAGGCCGCCGACGGCGGGCAGCGAGGCGGCGTGGCGCAGCTGGGCCACCACGGTCGCGGCGCCCAGCTCGCGGCGGCGCGGGTCGGCGGGCACCGCGACGCTCGGCGCGCTCAGCAGTTGACGGATCAGCGGTTCGAAGAGGCCCGGGTCGGGGAGTCCGTCCGGCGCCGCGGCCGCCAGGCCGCTCGCGCCGGGCGGCGCCTTCAGCCCGCTCGGCAGCCGCCAGACGGCGCGGTCGCCGCGGGCGACGCGGTCGGTCAGCGAGGTCGGCGCGAGGATCCCCTGCACGAGCAGATCGTGGTCGCCCAGCACCGGGTACCAGGGCGCCTTCAGCCCGGCGGCATCGAACCGCCGCGTCGCCGCGCCGAGCAGCCCGGGGTGCCGGGGGGCGTCGATGTCGGGGCGGTAGTAGAAGGGGTCGGGATCGCCCGCCTCCTGGACGCCGCGGTAGCCACGCGCGCCGCTGCCCGGATCGACCCGCCCCCCGGCGAGCAGCGCCAGCCCGCGGATCAGCTCGTTTTCCTGGGCGTTGTCGATCAGGTCGCCGCCCTGGATCAGCGCGTCGGGCGCGAGCGCGTCGACGGCGCGGACGGCACCGTCCATCACCTGGGCGGTGAGTGCCTCCTGCGGCCTGAAGGTCGAGTTGAAGGGCTGCCCGAGCTGCGAGAGGAAGGGGACCCGGGCGGGCGACTCGGCGTCCATGACGTGGGCGTCGGTGAGGTGCCCGAGCGTCGCCAGGCGCCTGCCGAGCGGCGCCGCCGGGGCCAGCTCGGTGCGGGCGAGGAGGCCGTCGCCCGGGCCGACCTCGAGCTCGCCGCCCGACCCCTGCCAGATGCTGCTCCGGGTCGAGCCGCTCTTCGCGATCCCGAGCCCGCCGCAGCCCGCCAGCGCCAGGGCGAGCGCGCCGGCCGCACCGCTCGCCAGCAGCTCGCGCCGGCTGAGGTCGCGGCGGATCATCCGAGGCCCCCGGCGATCGGCCTGGCGGTCACCCGGCGCACCACCCACCAGACGGCGAGCGTGCCGATCACGGCGAGTCCGGCCAGGAGGATGGCGATCTCGGCCGCGTCGGCGGCGAGCGGGAGCGAGGCGTATCCCTCCGCCAGGCGGGACACGGCGGGGCCGAGGACGAGCCGCTCGAGCAGGACCGCGACCACCGCGGCCGGGACCAGCACCGCCAGCGCCGCGCCCGCCAGGAGGACGCGGATCGAGCGGGCGCCCGCCCCGCAGGCGCGCAGCACGGCGATCGCCGAGCGGCGCTCGCCGGCGGTCAGCGCCAGCGCCTGGGTCAGCATGTAGAAGCAGACCAGGCCGTCGACCGCGGCGATCGTCAGCAGCAGTCCCCGCAGCGCGTCGACCAGCGTCTTGCCGCCCCCCGCCACGCCGGTCGACGCCGTCACCTTCGCCCCCAGTCGTTCCAGCTCGGCCGTCACCGTCTTCGTCTCAGCCCCGGGGGCGACGATCACCGCGAGCTTCTCGGGGGCGTCGGGTTCGGCGCCGAGCAGGGCGCGTTCGGGCACGTAGGCGATCCGGCCGTCGTGTTCGAGCGAGGAGACGATGCCGACGACCCGGAGGCGGAGTTCGCGGCCGGAGGCCAAGGCGAGCGCCAGGGTCGAGCCGACCCGCAGGCCGAGGAGCTGGGCCAGGCCCTGGCCGACCTCCGCCTGGCGGGGGCCGTGCAGGCGCGAGCCGTCGACCAGCGGCGGGTCCTCGAAGGGGGTGTGGCTGCCGCGGAAGGCGATCAGATAGGTGATCTCGCCGAGCGAGTAGGCGTCGACCGCGCTCGCCTCCCACCGCGGCGCGACGGCGGCGACGCCCGGCAGCGCCCGGACCCGGGGAGCGGCCGACGCGGGCGCCGAGGCGCTCAGCTGGTAGCGGCGGCCGAGCGCGGTCGGGTCGTTGGCGAGGGTGTTCAGCTCGGCGGCCAGCGCCAGCATCAGCAGCACGAACGAGGTGCAGATCGCCAGCGAGGCGAGCGTCGCCACCAGCCGCACCCGCCGGGTCGTGGCGAGGCGCACCCCGAGCCGCAGCAGGCCGCCGCCGGCCGCGCCGCGCCGCGGGCGGCCGGCCCCGCGGAGCTCGGCACCGCGCAGCAGGGTCAGCGGCGGACCGCCGGCGGCCCGCCAGGCGGGCCAGGCGCCGGCCATCGCCGGGATCGCCGCGGCGAGGAGGAAGCAGCCGACCAACGGCGCCACCAGGCCGGAGCCGGGCCCGGCCTGGTTGAGCAGCGCGAGCAGCCGGTCGCTGGGGCCGACCGCGAGCGGGGCGCCCAGGCCGACCCCGATCGCCGCGGCGGGCAGGGCGACGATCAGGGCCTCCAGGGCCGCGACCCGGGCGACGTGGCCGCGCGAGGCGCCGATCGCGCGCCAGATGCCGATCGCGTGCAGGCGCCGCTGGATCTCGGCCCGGGCCGAGGCGGTCAGCATCGTCGCCGCGGTCAGCAGGGCGATCAGCGACAGCGCTCCGAGCAGGGCGATCACGATCCCGGCCGCCTGGTCGATCAGGACGCGGACGCCGCTGCGGGTGATCAGCGACAGGCCGCTGAGCCCGTAGCTGCTCATCCGCGCCTGGACCAGCACCGCGTCGAGCTGCGACGGATCGCGGAGCCAGATCTGCGCCAGGTTCACGTGACGGGCCGACCGCTCCCGGGTGGCCGCCCGGAAGGCGGCGAGCGAGACGTAGAGGTGCGGCGCGGCGAGCGGATAGGCGACGTCCTCGGGGGCGCGGGCCAGCCCGACGATCGGGATCGGGGGCGAGTCGGCGACCCTGATCCGGTCGCCGACCCCGAGGCCCCAGGCGGTCGCGAGGCCCTGTTCGACCACCACCCCGCCGCCGCGCGAGACGTCGCGGCCGGCGACGATCGAGTAGCCGCGCCGACCCGGGCCGACCACTTCCACCACCCCATTGTCGGCCGATTCGCGACCTGAGCGGAAGGGGATCGAGGTCGAGCTGTTCACGCAGCGAGAACGCTTCCAGGTCGGGCAGCGCGGCGAGCCGCTCGCGGACCGAGCTCGCCGGCTGCGAGTCGAAGCTGACGAAGACGTCGGGCAGGTCGGCCGCGGCGGCGCTGCGGTCGAACCCGGTCAGCAGCCCGTAGGAGACGGTCGCCGCCACCGCGAGCATCGTCGCGACGAGGGCGATCCCGACACCGCTGAGCAGCGATCTCCCGCGCCGCGCCCGGACGTTCGCCCAGGCCTCGCGCAGCGCCCCGCTCACGGGCCGAGGCCGGCGGTCTCCGGGGCGAGCCGCAGCCGCCCCTCGACCAGGTGGAGCACCCGGTCGGCCGCCGCCGCCGACTGCGCCTCGTGGGTGACGAGCACCACGGCGCGGCCTTCCGCGGCGAGTTCGCCGAGCGTCGCGATCACCGCGGCGGCGGAGCTGTCGTCGAGGTTCCCCGTGGCCTCGTCGGCCAGGATCAGCACCGGATCGTTGACCAGGGCGCGGGCGATCGCGAAGCGCTGCTGCTCGCCGCCCGAGAGCTCGTGCGGGCGGTGGGCGGCGACGCTCGCCACCCCGAGCCGCTCGATCAGCGAGGCGGCTCGCCGCCTGCCACCGGCCGGAGCGCCCGGGAGCCGGGCGGCGAGCAGCACGTTCTCCGCCCCGGTCAGCTCCTCGATCAGCTGGAAGGACTGGAAGACGAAGCCGATCCGCCGCAGCCGGATGCGGTCGAGGGCTCGTTCGGAGGCCCGGGTCAGCTCCTCGCCGGCGACCGCGATGCGGCCGCTGTCGGGGCGATCGAGACCGCCGAGCAGGTGCAGCAAGGTCGACTTGCCCGAGCCCGACCTGCCCAGCACCGCGACCATCTCGCCACCGCCGACGTCGAGGTCGAGGCCGCGCAGGATCTGCTGCCGTGCCCGTCCGCTGCCGACCTCCTTGGCCAGGCCACGCGCGCGCAGGACGGGCCGATCGGGGCTCATCGGGCGATGGTCGCAGGCAGAGGTAACGGTCGGCTTACGGCGATGCGATTCGTCCGGTTCACCCGCCGCTGCGTATCCGTAAGGGAATCGTCACTTTTTGCCGGAAGGATCGCGGTCTTGTCCGTACGGGTCGTCGTCATCGCCAAGTCACCCCAACCGGGCCGCTCGAAGACGCGGTTGATGCCCCCCTGCGATCCGCCCCAGGCCGCGCGCCTCGCCGAGGCCTCGCTGCGCGACACGCTGCGCGCCGTCGCGGCGACCCGCTGCCGCGAACGGGTGCTGGCGCTCGCCGGGCCCCGCGGCGACTGGCTGCCCGGCGGCTTCGAGGTCGTCGACCAGAGCGAGGGGACCCTCGACCGCCGCCTCGCCCACGTCTTCTCGCGCTGCATCGGGCCGACGCTCCTGATCGGCATGGACACGCCGCAGGTCGGCCCTTGGCTGCTCGAGGAGGCGATCGCCTCGCTCGAGGCGCCGGGCACCGACGCCGTCCTCGGCCACGCGGAGGACGGCGGCTACTGGGCGATCGGCCTGCGACGGCCCGACCCGCGCGCCTTCGCCGGGGTGCCGATGAGCGTCGCCGAGACGGGCGCCCGCCAGGAAGAGGCACTGCTCGGGATGGGGCTGCGGGTCGACCTCCTGCCGACCCTGCGCGACGTCGACCTGATCGGCGACGCCCGCGCGGTCGCCGCGATGGCCCCCGGCGGCGGGTTCGCCCGCGCCCTCGACGAGGTCGAGTCCGAGCTGTGCGTGAGCTGAGCGCGATCGACGCCCTCACCGTCTACGAGGACGCCCTGCGCGGCGCCCCCGAAGGCGCCGGGGCCCTCCACGCGGTCGGTGAGGACGGTTCGCGCCGCCGCCTCCCGCTCGGCCGCTGGCTGGGCACGCCCGACGCCGCCGAGGAGGCGGTGCTGGAGCGCGCGGTCGGCCCGGTCCTCGACCTCGGCTGCGGGGTCGGGCGCCACGTCGTCGCCCTGACCCGGCGCGGCGTGCGCGCGGTCGGCGTGGAGATCTCCCCGGTCGCCGCCACGATCGCCCGCGAGCGCGGCGCCGAGGTGATCCAGGCCTCGGCCTTCGAGCGCCCGACGACCTCGGAGTGGAGGACGATCCTGCTGCTCGACGGCAACATCGGCATCGGCGGCGACGCGACCCGACTGCTGCGCCGGGCCGCGAGCCTGCTGCTGCCGAGGGGAGCGGTCCTGGTCGAGCTGGAGGCGCCCGCGAGGGCGCCGCGCGCCCAACGGGTGAGGCTCGAGGGCGCCCACGTCACCAGCCATTGGCTGCCTTGGCATTTCGTCGACTGCGAGGAGATCGACCATCTGGCCCGCTCCTCCGGGCTCGGGGTGGTCGAGCGCTGGGGGGCGGGCGATCGCTGGTTCGCGCAACTGCGGCTCGAGGAGGCGGCTTGCCGCCCGCCGGGTTGACCGAGACGCGACCGCGCGCCGCCGGGCGGGTCACGCGGGCCTCGCCGCCACCGCGGGACCGGCGAGCCGGTCTGCTGGTGCCGTCGTTGATCTGCGGCGGGGCGCTGGTCACCTTGGCGGTCGGGCTCGCGGCGAAGGCGGCGGGGTTCGACTGGGGCGCCCCGGCGCAGCCGCTGGTCGTCTTCCTGCGCCCGGCCTTGTCCACCTGGGCGATCCCCGGGGCCATCGCCCTCGCCGCGGCGCTCTACGCCGCCGAGCGCCTGCGCCGCGCCGCCGTCGGGCCGGTCGCCTTCGCCGCCGCGACCTTCGGCCTGACCCTGCTGACGCGCCTCGCGCTGAACGTCTTCCGCGGCGGCCCGCCCGCCCTCGACCGGGTCTTCGTCGTCGCCCCGGGCGGCGAGGGCCGCACCGAGTTCCTGCCCGGCCTGCCCTTCCTCGACGGCGGCGTCGGGCACTTCCTCGCCCACTTCCCCGACCTCGTCCACCGCCTGCCGGTCCAGGTCGCCGGCCACCCGCCAGGGCTGCTCCTCAGCCTGCATTACCTCGGCATCGACACCGCCGCCGGGCTCGCCGCGCTGACGATCGTCGTCGGCGCGCTCGCCACCCCGTTGCTCTACCTGCTCGGTCGCCGGCTCGCCTCCGAGCCCGAGGCCCGAGTCGCGGCGCTCCTCTTCCTCTTCGTCCCCACCTCGCTGCTCTACGGGGCGACCTCGGGAGACGCGCTCTTCGCCACCCTCGGCGTCCTCGCCGCGGTCGGGCTGCTGGCCCGCCGCCCCGCCAACCGGGTGCTGGGCGCCGCAGCCCTGGCCTTCGCCGCCTTCTTCTCCTACGCGCTGCTCGCGGTCGGGGCCTGGTCGGTGCTGGTCCGTTGGCGCCGCGAAGGCATCGCCGCCGCCGCGCGGCTCGCCGCGATCTGCCTGGCGGTCCTCGTCGCCGCCTTCCTGGCGCTCGATCTGATCACCGGATTCGACCTGATCGCGGCGATCCGCGCCACCGACTCCAACTACCACGCCGGCATCGCCCGTCTGCGGCCATATCTCTTCTGGCTGTTCGGCTCACCCGCCGCCTTCCTGCTGTTGCTGGGGCCGGTCGCCTGGTTCGCCGCCCGCTCGCTGGCGGCGAAGGAGGCGAGCGCGGTCGCCCTGGCGATCGTGATCGCGATCAGCGCCCTGGCCGGCTACACCAAGGCCGAGACCGAGCGGATCTGGCTCTTCCTCGTCCCCTTCGCCTGCCTCGCCGCGGCGCGCGCGCTGCCGGCGCGGCGCGTCACCGCGGTCCTGCTCGGCGCCACCGCGCAGGCCGTCCTGATCGAGATCTTCCTGTTCACGAAGTGGTGACGGCGCTAGCGGAGATCCGCGGTCGCGAACTCGGCCATCCCGCGGCCGAGGTCGACCTCGGCCTCGAAGTCGAGCTCCTCCCGCGCCCGGGCCGGGTCGGCGAAGACGTGGCGCACGTCACCGAGCCGGAACTCGCCGGTCACCTCGGGCCGCGGCGCCTCCGGGCCAGCCGCCTCGCCGAGCAGCTCGGCGACGGCGAGGATCGGGCGCGGCGCGCCGGTCGCGACGTTGTAGGCGACGGGGCCGCCGCGCCGGTCGAGCGCGGCGCGATTGGCGCGGGCGATGTCGGCGACGTGGATGAAGTCGCGCAGCTGGCCGCCGTCCTCGAAGACCCGCGGCGACGTGCCGGCCGCGAGGGCACTGCGGAAGATGCCGGCGACGCCCGCGTAGGGGGTGTCGCGCGGCATCCGCGGCCCATAGACGTTGTGGTAGCGGAGCATCGTCACGCTGACCTCGGGGTTCTCGCGGGCGAACAGTCCGCAGAGGTGCTCCTGGTGGAGCTTGGTGGCGGCATAGACGCTGCGCGGCTCGGTCGGCGCGTCCTCGTCGATCGAGGCCGGCTCGAGCGCCAGGCCGCAGCGCGGGCAGGGCGGCTCGAAGCGGCCCGCCTCGAGGTCGCCGCGCTCGCGCGGCGCCGGCCGGACATCGCCATGGCGGGGACACAGGTAGCGGCCCTCCCCGTAGACGACCATGCTGCTCGCCAGGACGAGCGGGCCGGCGAAGCCGCCGCGGGCGAGGGCGGCGAGCAGCCGGGCGGTGCCGAGGTCGTTGGCCGCGACGTAATCGCCGACGTCGGCGAAGTCGAGCCCGAGCCCGACCATCGCCGCCTGATGGCTGACCGCGTCGATCCCCTCGACCGCCGCCGCGGCCACGGCGGGGTCGGTCAGGTCTCCCTCGATCAGCTCGGCGGCCGGGTTGAGGTAATCGGGGCGCCGGGTGTGGGCGGCGGGATGGAAGCAGTCGAGGACGCGGACATCGTGACCCTCGGCGACGAGCAGGTCGACGAGGTGTGAGCCGATGAACCCCGCCCCGCCGGTGATCAGTACGCGCTCGCCCACCCGCCGCAGACTACGGGTCCGCGACCGCCGCTCCTTCGCCTTCGCCGCCTGCGCCCACGTGGTCGCCGGACGCGACGGTGGGCTGATCGAGCGGATCTCGCCGCCGCACGAGGGTGGCCGATGAGGCTCCCCCAGCCGCCCGGCCCGGCCCGGCCCTCCTTCTGGCGCAGCCCCCTGCGGGGCCCGTGGCTGACCTCGATCCTCGGCTCCGCCCTGCTGCCGCTGATCATCGTCTGCGCGGTCACCGGCTTCCTCTCGCAGGCCGCCTACGACCCCGGCCTCGGCCACAACTCGTTGCTGCCCGGCGGCGGCCTCGGCGTCGACATCTATTTCTTCCACTGGCCGACCAGCCCCGCCTGGATCTACGCCTTCACCCAGGGCCTCCACGTCATCTGCGGCCTGGCGGCGATGCCGATCCTGCTGGCGAAGCTGTGGTCGGTGATGCCGAAGCTCTTCGAGTGGCCGCCGGTGCGCGGCGCCGCGCACGCGCTCGAACGCCTCTCGCTGGCGCTCCTGGTCGGCGGCAGCGTCTTCGTCTTCGGCACCGGCCTGCTCAACATCCAGGTCTTCTATCCCTGGCCGTTCCGCTTCCTCACCGCCCACTACTACGGCGCCATCGTCTTCCTCGCCGCCTTCGGTCTCCACGTCTTCCTGAAGGTCCCGGTGGCGCTGCGGGCCTTCCGCGAGCGCGGCGTCCTGCGCCCGCTGCGGCCGGGCCTGCGCGACACGGGCGCCGAGCCATACGAGGAGGGCCACGTCGCCCCGCTCGAGCCGGCGCGCCCGACGATCTCGCGGCGGGCATTGCTGGCGACGGTCGGCGCCGCCTCGCTCGGCGCCGCCTTCATGGCGGTCGCGCAGACGGTCGGCGGACCGATCCGCCAGCTCGGCCTCCTGACCCCGCGCAGCACCCAGCTGGGCGACGGCCCGAACGACTTCCAGATCAACAAGACCGCCGCCGCGGTGGGCATCGGCGCCGAGCAGACCGGCGCCGCCTGGCGCCTGCGGATCGAAGGGGCGGCGAAGCGCGAGCTCTCCCGCGAGCAGCTGCTGGCGATGCCCCAGCACAGCTGCGACCTGCCGATCGCCTGCGTCGAAGGCTGGTCGACGACGCAGCGCTGGACCGGCGTGCGGCTGCGCGATCTGGCCGCCCTGGCGGGGATTCCCGGCGGCGCGGAGGTGCTGGTCGAATCGCTGCAGAAGGGCGGCGCGCTGCGCGAGGTGACGCTGAGCTCCGGCCAGGTCGGGGCCGAGAACAGCCTGCTCGCCCTGAAGGTGAACGGCGAGGACCTCTCGCTCGACCACGGCTTCCCGGCCCGCGTGATCGTCCCCGGCGCTCCCGGCGTCCACCAGACCAAGTGGGTCGCGACGATGAAGTTCGAGGCGGCCTGATGGCCCGCTTCCGCTCCGCCTACGGCGACTCGCCGCTGCACCTGCTGGCGGTCCTCGCCAGCTTCGCGATCGCCGGCTACGCGTTTCTGCGGATCGTCGAAAGCCCCTCGGCCCTGGGGACGCTGGTCTGGTTCGGCGGCGCGGCCGTCGCCCACGACCTGATCGCCTTCCCGCTCTACTCGGCCCTCAACCTGATCGCCCACCGGTCGATCGAGGGACCCGAAGACGCCTGGGAAGAGCGCCGCCGCGTGCCGCTGATCAACCACGTCCGCATCCCCGCCTTCCTCGCTGCCCTCGCCCTCCTGATGTTCTTCCCCTTGATCCTCGGGCTCGACGCGGCCAACTACGAAAAGGACGCCGGCCTCTCGGGCGACGTCTTCCTGACCCGCTGGCTCGGCCTCTGCGCGGCGCTCTTCCTCGGCTCGGCGCTGATCTACGCGGTGCGGCTGCGACGGTCGACGCGCGCCGAGGCGTCCTGAGATGCCCGACGTGATCCTCCCCGTCCTCGACGAGGCCGCCGCGATCCCCGGCGTGCTGGCGGCGATGCCGGCCGGCTACCGGCCGATCGTGGTCGACAACGGCTCCGCCGACGGGTCGGCGGCGATCGCCGCGGGGCTCGGCGCGCGCGTGGTCGAGGAACCGCGCCGCGGCTTCGGCGCCGCCTGCTTCGCGGGCCTGCGCGCCGCCGACGCCGAGGTCGTCTGCTTCATGGACTGCGACGGCTCGCTCGACCCCGCCGACCTGCCGGGGGTCGTCGCCCTGCTCGACCAGGGGGCCGACCTCGCGATCGGCGCCAGACATGCCACCCGCGGGGCCTGGCCCTTCCACGCCCGGATCGCCAATCGTGTCCTCGCCCGCGAGCTGCGCCGCCGCACCGGAGCCCGGCTCGAGGACATCGGCCCGATGCGGGCAGCCCGTCGCCAGATGCTGCTCGACCTCGACCTCACCGATCGCCGCAGCGGCTGGCCGCTGGAGATGGTGGTCAAGGCGGTCGCCGCCGGCTGGTCGGTCGTCGATACACCGGTCCCCTACACCGAGCGCCAGGGCCGCTCGAAGGTCACCGGCACCGTGCGCGGGACGATCCAGACGATCGGCGACATGGGCGCGATCCTCCGCGCCGCGGAATGACGGTGGCAGGCCCGAGTCGCTAGACCAGCTCGGCCATCTGCTCGCGCAGCGAGGCGATCAACTGGGGGGCCTCCCGCGCCCGCGGGATCAGGCTGTGGTCGACCAGCATCGCGTCGGAGACGAGGCGGACGCTGACCCCGTGGTCGGGCCGCCCGCCGAGGTCGACCTCGATCGGATCGCCGGCGCCGAGGTCGCCCTCCTCGAGGATCTTCAGGTAGGCGCCGGGGCGCGAGGCCAGCGCAAAGCGCCTCAGAAAGGTCGGGTCGCCCATCTTCAGGCCCAGCTTGAAGCAGGGCAGGCGCGGCTGGACGACCTCGAGCAACGTCGTGCCGATCCGCCAGCGCTCGCCGAGGACGGCACCGGAGACGTCGACCCCTTCGGTGGTCAGGTTCTCGCCGAAGGCGCCGGGCCCGAGCTCGCGCCCGAGTTCCTTTTCCCAGATCCGCGTCTCCTCGACTGCGTAGGCGTAGACCGCCTTGTCAGGGCCGCCGTGGACGGTGAGGTCGGCCTGCCGGTCGCCCTCGAGGTTGTCGTGGCGCACCCTCACCCGACCCTCGACCGGCGCCTTCCAGATCGCTGTCTCGACGACCCGCCTGCCCGTGTCGACCTCTTTCGGGAGGCCGACGTTGACGCTGATCAGCCGGGCGGGCGGGGTCTCGTCGGCTCGACCGGTGCCATCCATCGGCCAGATGTTCGCACCCGGCGATCCGGCCGGTGCGGTTCGTGACCGCTCGGATCTACCGATCAATCGCTGGTGGCTACCCCGGCAGCCGGCATTTGACCTGGTAGACGCTCTCGAAGCCGCTCTGGAAACCGTTGCGGGCGGCGTGCAGGTAGACGCGCCAGATCCGCGCCCGTTCGATGCCCGCCAGGGCGACGGCCTCCTCGAAGCGCTCCTCGAAGCTCGCCAGCCAGAAGTCGATCGTCCGCGCGTAGTCGGCGGCGAAGCCCTCGACATGCTCGACCGTGAACCCCGCGCGCTCCATCGCGAGGACGATCCGCGAGAGGTGCAGCGGCTCGCCGTCGGGGAAGACGTAGCGCTCGGAGACCGGCCCGGCGTCGTTGTCGTCGCCGTGCTCGAGCTGGGCGATGCCGTGGTTGAGCAGCATGCCGCCCGGCTTCAGCAGGCGGGTGAGCCCGGCGGCGTAGAGGTCGATGTTGGCCTCGCCGACGTGCTCGACCATACCGATGCTGGCGATCGCGTCGAAGCGCTCGTCGGTCAGCTCGCGGTAGTCGGCGACGCGGAACTCGACCAGGTCCTCGACGCCGAGCTCCTTGGCCCGCGCCCGGGCGAAGCGCACCTGCGGCTCCGACAGGGTGATGCCGAGGACCCGGGCGCCGTGCCTGCTCGCGGCGTGCAGGGCGAAGCTGCCCCAGCCGCAGCCGACGTCGAGCACCCGCGCGCCCGGCTCGAGGCCGAGCTTGGTGGCGACCAGCTCGAGCTTCGTCTCCTGGGCGTCGGCGAGGGTCTCGGCACCGCGCGAGAAGATCGCGCAGCTATAGGTCATCGAGGGGTCGAGGAAGAGGGCGAAGAACTCGTTGCCGGCGTCGTAGTGGTAGCGGATCGCGGCGCGGTCGCGGTCGACGCTGTGGCGCCGGCCGCGCAGCCGCAGCTCGATCGGCGGAACCGGCGGCGGCCTGACGATCCCCATCGCCCGCACCGCGCCGGCCGCGAGGCCGAGCCAGCGCCGCGGCGGCAGCTGCGGCGGGCGCCAGTCTTCGACCACGGCGATCGCGCCGTCGATGTCGTCGACGTCGAGCAGGCCCTGGACGTAGGCGCGGGCGAGGCCGAGCTCGCCGGGGGCGCGGAGGACGTGGGCGATCGCGGCGGGCGAGTCGACCAGGAAGGTGGGACCGGGCGCGGTGGCGGGAACCTCGGTGCCGTCCCAGAAGCGGACCGCGAAGGGCCGCTCCGGGAAGGAGCGCTCCAGCTCGGCCCTGATCGCCGCCGGCCGCGAGAGCAGACCGCCACGGCGGGATCGGGCTGGTTGTGGCACCTGTGAGCAGCGTACGCCCTCCCGCCCGGCGGCCTCCCGCGCCCCACGCCACGGCGTCTTTAGACGACCCCTCTACTCTCGGTCTTCGAAATCAGGGCTACGAGCCGCTGTCGAACACTTCCTGTCGGAGCATGAGGGGTTCTCCGGATGCACGCATCCCCTTAACTGCCGCGGCGGGACGCATCGACGTCACGCCAGGTACGGGAAGGAATGTTCCATGGCCGATGACGCCGAGTACACGGCCGGCATGCCTGCCGCCGGCAGTCCGATCGACCGCTTCGCCAACCTCGGGGTCACGGTGGCGCCGCTGGCGCTGATCGCGGTCGCGGTCTGGCAATCCTGGGGCGGCCTGCTGGTCTGGCAGGACATCCTCATCTTCTTCGCGACGCTGATCCCCTTCGGCTTCGGCATCACGATCGGCTTCCACCGACTCTTCACCCACCGCGCCTTCAAGACCAGCGCGCCGATGCGCCTGCTCCTGGCGGTGCTCGGGTCGATGGCGCTGGAGGGGCCGGTGATCGAGTGGGTCGCCTACCACCGCCGCCACCACCGCTTCTCCGACGTCGAGGGCGATCCGCACAGCCCCCACGTCGGCCACGGCGACGGCGTCGCCGGCGCGATCCGCGGCCTCTTCTACGCCCACGTCGGCTGGGTCCTCTTCAGCGACGAGTCGGCCGAAGAAGAGCGCTACGCCCCCGACCTGATCGCCGACCCCGTGGTCCGCTTCGTCGACCGCACCTTCATCCTCTGGGTGGTCCTCGGGCTGGCGCTGCCGTTCGGGCTCGGGGTGGCGCTGACCGGGAGCATCTACGGCGGGCTGCTCGGGCTGCTCTGGGGCGGCGCGGTGCGGATCTTCTTCCTCCACCACATCACCTTCTGCATCAACTCCCTCTGTCACTTCTTCGGCACCCGCAGCTTCGCCACCGCCGACGAGTCCCGCAACATCGCCTGGCTGGCCCCGTTCACCTTCGGCGAGGCCTGGCACAACAACCACCACGCCTTCCCGACCTCGGCCCGCCACGGCCTCGGCCGCGCCGAGCTCGACCCCTCGGCGGCGCTGATCTCGCTGATGGAGCGGGTCGGGCTGGTCTGGGACGTGGTCCGGATCGGCCCCGAGCGGCTCGCCTCGAAGGCCGTGTAGCGGCGCGTGGTCGCGCTCGGACTGATCGCCGCGGTCGCCGCCTCGGTCGCCTTCAACGTCGGCGTCATCCTCGAGGCCGCCGACGCCCGCCAGGAGCCGGCCGAGGAGGGGCTGCGGCTCTCGCTTCTCGCCCACCTGGCGCGCCGCCGGCGCTGGGTCGCCGGCCTGCTGCTCGGCGGGCTCGGCTTCGGGCTCCAGGTCGTCGCGCTCTCGCTGGCCCCGTTCGTCGTCGTCGAGCCGGTGCTGGCGGCCGGCCTGCTGCTGGTCCTCTACCTCGGGGTGCGGATCCTCGGCGAGCAGGTCGGTCGGGCCGAGGTCGCCGGCGTGATCGGGATCACCGCCGGGATCGGCCTGCTCGCCTGGGGCCAACCGTCGGGGATCGAGACGGCCACCAGCCAGGCGGCGGTGATCTCGGTGATGGGGGCGATGTCCCTGGTCGCCGTGATCCCCTTCCTCCTGCGCGGCCGCGGCCGCCTCGACTCGGCGACCTTCGTCATCGTCGCCTCGGCCCTCGCCTACGGCGCGAGCAACATCGCGACCAAGCTGCTCAGCGACGGGATCGACGCCGGGACCTGGTTCGTCGTCCTTGCCTGGCTCGCCGTCGCGGCCGCCACCGGCGTGGTCGCATTGACGACCGAAATGACCGCCCTCCAGCGGCGCCCGGCGACCTTCGTCGTCCCGGTCTCCTTCGCGATCCAGACCTTCCTGCCGATCGTCTTCGAGCCGATCTACCTGACCGAGCGATGGGGCACGGCCGCCCTCAACGGCGTCCCCCTGATCGCCGGGCTGGTGCTGATCGCACTCGGCGCGATCGCGGTGGCTCAGACCCGCGCGGTCAGCGCGCTGGTGACCGGGTGACCGCCTCCGACCTCGACACCGGCAACGATCTCTACGCCGAGATCTCGCGGGCGATGGTCGGCCTCTACAAAGAGCAGTTCGGCCGCGGGCCGGTCAAGGCGAAGACCCGGTTCGCGGACCCCGACACGCTGCTCTGCACGCTCGAGGGGAGCCTCACCCCCGCCGAGAAATCCCTGGTGGCGATGGGCGAGGACCAGCGGCTCCGGGACATCCGGATGTTCTTCCAGCACGCCTGCGAGGCCCGCTTCCGCGAGGTGATCGAGGAGTTGACCGGGCGCCGCGTCATCGCCTTCGTCAGCGGCATGGACACCGGCCGCGACGTCTCGGCGGAGATCTTCTATCTGGAGCCGGCTGCGACCTCGGCGCGAAGGTAGCCTCGACCGGGTGACCGGGAGACGCCCCCACTCCGAGGCGCACCTGAGCTTCCGCTCGAACTGGCTGCGGGCGGCGGTGCTGGGGGCCAACGACGGCATCCTCTCGACCTCGAGCCTGGTGCTCGGCGTGGCCGCCTCGGGGGCCTCGGGGAGCGCGATCGTCACCGCCGGGGTCGCCGGCCTGTTCGCCGGCGCCGGCTCGATGGCGGCGGGCGAGTACGTCTCGGTCAGCTCCCAACGCGACACCGAGAACGCCGACCTGCGCCTCGAGGAACACGAGCTGGCGAGCGACCCCGAGGGGGAGGTGGTCGAGCTGGCGGGAATCTACGAACGCCGCGGCCTCTCCGCCGCGCTGGCCACCGAGGTCGCCCGGGCGCTGATGGACCACGATGCGCTCGAGGCCCACGCCCGCGACGAGCTCGGCCTCCCCGAGGATCGCCGCGCCCGCCCGCTGCAGGCGGCCGGCGCCTCGGCCCTCTCCTTCGCCGTGGGGGCGGTGCTGCCGCTGCTCGCGATCGGCATCTTCGGCTCCTCGACCCGGGTGGTCGCCTGCGTCGTCGTGACGGTCCTGGCGCTGGCCGGACTCGGCGCCCTCGGCGCCCGGCTCGGCGGCGCGCCCGAGGTCCCGGCGGTCGCCCGCGTCGTCTTCTGGGGCGCGGTGGCGATGGGCGTCACCGCCGCGATCGGCGCGCTCGTCGGCTCGATCGTCTGATCTATCGACGGGGCAGGCCGGAGACGGGGTCGGCCTAGGACCCGGGCGGGACGACGCGGAACCTCTGGGCGCGATTGGGGTCGCCGTCGGGATCCTGGATCAGGTCGGCGGCGATCGTGATGCCGGCGAGCTTCGCGCCGCGGGGCGGTCGCGGCAGGCAGAGGTCGTGCATGTTGTCGGCGTTGAACGAGGTTTCGTGGTCGTGGAGGTCGGCGACTTCGAGCGGCGCGATCGCGACGGTCCCGCCGCCTGGCAGCTTGTAGAGGGCGCGGTAGGAGGCGGTGACCGGGGCGCCGACTTCTTCGCCGCTGGGATAGGCGGTGAGGCCGTTCGACCACATCACCCGCACGAAGGTCCTGCCGACCATGCAGCGGTTCGGGTCGCCGCGGTAGATCGATGGCATCAGCGTCCAGGCGTCGACGATGTAGGGGCCGCCCGCGAGCGGATCCACCTTGATCTTCGGCAGGTTCCGGATCGGCCGCCACCTATGGGCTCCCGGGGCCTTGCCCTGCAGCGCGCCGACGACGCGGATCGCGACCGGCGTCGGCCCGCCCACCGATTCGCCGAAGACGCCGATCAGGTTCACGGTCTGGGCCTCGTCGGACTCGTCGGGCGGGAACTGGATCGCGCAGGTCGGGGTCGCCACGGTGCCGTCGCTGCGGACGACCTGGAAATCGGCGGGCTGGATCGAGGCGCGGCGGATGAACCAGTTGAAGGTGACCGGGATGTTGTCGAGCCCCTGCGCCCCGTCCGGACAGCCGACCGCGTTGTCGGTTCCCCAGGAGGCGCTGAGGATCTTCGGCACCGGGCGGAAGAGCGGGCCGCTCTCGGCGGCCGCCGCGGTGGGCAGCAGGCAGGCGAGGAGGGTCGCCCCGAGCGCCACCGCGACCGGTGCCGAGATGCGACGCGTCGAGGATCTCCCGGAAGTGGCCAACCGGACGAGCTTATTTGCTTTATGGGGCAGGCACGCCCGGTGCCGGTGCCTCGACCGGCAGCGCCCGGAGCGCCGGGTCGGGGACCAGCGCGCGCCAGGCCCAGACGACGCCGGCGTAGACCAGGACCGCGAGCACGGTCGCGGCACTGACCACCATCCCGGCCGCCGTCGCGGTGGCGAGGTTGGTCGTCCCCAGCGCCGCCACCGTCGCCGCCGGGCCGGTGCCGACGCCGAGCGGCAGCAGTCCCACGGCGCCCATCGTAAAAAGGACCAGACAGACGTGGGCCGGGTCGGCGGGCAGGTCGAAGCCGGCGAGGACGATCCAGGTGCGAAGGAAGGCCATCGCGGTGAAGCCGGCGACGATCAGGGCGAGGCGGTTGCGGAGGTCGGGATCGGCGATCACGCCGAGGCCGGCGGCGAGGCGGCGGTGGCGGAAGCGCGCGTAGGCGAAGCGCAGCCCGGCGAGCACCGCGAGCGCGCCGGCCAGCATCGCCCAGGGCGCCCAGCGGGGGATCGTGCCGACCGCGGTCGAGGCGATCGCCGCCAGCAGCGCCGAGGCGCAGACCTCGAACATCACGATCGGCGCGTCGGCGAGGGCGACCTGCGAGACGGCGGGCGAGCCCTCGCCGCCGTAGCGCCGCAGCAGCGCGACCCGGGCCGGCATCGCCGCCTGCCCCTGCAGCGTCCCGGCGAGGAACGCGCCGGCGTTCGCCGCGTGCACGGCGCGCGGCTCGAGTTGCGCGCCGCCGGCGGCGCGCAGGACCGTGCGCCAGGCCTCGGTGCGCAGCGACAGCGTCAGCAGGTGGGCCATCACGGCGCCGACGACCACCAGCGGCGCGACGGCGGTGATCGCGCTGAGCACCGAGGTCCCGCGGGTGAAGACGATGTAGCCGACCAACCCGCCCGCCGCGATCGGGATCGCACCCGAGAGCGCCTTCCGCGCCAACCTCATCCAAGGTCTCGATCCGCGGCTGATGATCGAAAGATGAAGCACCCGACGGATGCTGCTCCCGCCGCGTGAAGGCGCGATGAGAGCACTTGATGCGGGCGGAGGGACTTGAACCCCCACGGTCCGAAGACCACCAGGACCTAAACCTGGCGCGTATTCCAATTCCGCCACGCCCGCGCGGCGCCCCTGGGAGGGCTTAACGAGCGGTCAATGCCGCGTCGAGACCAGATTCTATGATCGTGGCGTGCCTGTAGGGGAGGTCAGACCGGGCTACGAGCTGTGGCGACCGAATCGGGAGAAACCCGGCTCGGTCACCACGAAGTGGGTGATCGTCCTGCTTCTGCTGATCACGGCTGGGCTGGCGGGGCTGATCACGGTCGGTGGATGGTCGGTGCTGCAGGGTGGCAGCGGCATGGGATTCGTCTGCGCGGTCTACGCGATCCTCTACGCGTTCTTCGCCTTCCTGGTGGCGCGTTGGCGGCGCGGCATCCTGCCGCTGGCGGCGGCGCTGTCGATGATCCTGGCGATCTTCTGCGCGGTCGGGGCCGATAGCTGGTTCGCCCGCGACAAGTCCGGCTTCGACGAAGCGACGCTCTCCTCGTCGCTGGTCGGCGTCCTGGTCCTGATCCTGATGGTGGTCCAGCTGGTGGTGATCGTCGCCGCGCTCTACGGCTTCAACCAGGGCTGGAACATCGAGGAGGAGCGCCCGATCGGCAACGGCGAGGACTACGGCGCCGGCTCCTCGGCCGCCGGCGGTCCGACCGCCCCGCAGCCCGCCTGAGCCACGTATGCCGGAGGTGGGACTCGAACCCACAAGCCCGCAAGGGCAATCGATTTTGAGTCGATCGCGTATGCCAATTCCGCCACTCCGGCAGGGCGCCGCGACCGAACTGTAAAGCGGTCTAGTCAGGCGAGACGGCCAGGTGGCTCGAGTGGTGCCGCTCGCCCGTCGTGACGGCGCCGTCGCGGTCGGCCCGCAGGCGCAGGTAGGCGAGCGCCGCGAAGCCCCAGGCGCCGGCGACCAGGAGGCCGCCGAGCACATCGCTCGGGTAGTGCCAGCCGAGAACGACAACCGCGATGCCGACGGCTCCCGTGGCGAGGACACCGACCACCGCCGCACTGAGGCGGTGGACGGCGGGAACCACCAGGATCAGCGCCACCGAGAGGGACGCGACCGCGGTGCTGTGCCCGCTCGGGAACGCGAGTTCGTGCGGACCCGTCCACCAGGCATCCTTGAAGCGCGGGTAGGCGAAGACGAATTTGAGCAGCTGGGTGGTGGCCCCCGCCCCGATCACCACCGCGACCGCGACGAGCGCCTCCCGCCGACGGCCGAAGTGACGGCCGAGCATCACGATCCCGCCCAGCAGGACGATCACGACCGGCAGTTCGCCGAGCAGTCGGATCACTTCGGCGGGGTCGTAGAGGGGGCTGGATTCCGGCCGCACGAGGCGGAGGAGCAGCGTGTTGTCGAGGCGGCTCGTCGGGCCGATCTTGTAGGCGGCGATCGCCAGTGGCACCAGCGCCAAGAGACAGGCGGTGGCGGCGAAAAGCGGCATCTTGACCGAGCGCGGCATCCCGAAACGGTATCGAGGCGACCTGAGCGCCGTCTCAAGACGGCGCGTTCGCAGTTATCCGTAGTCGGTACGGGAAAGTGCGAACGCGCGCCCGCGCTCAGGCCGGGGTGACCGGATTGCGGCGGGTGGCGAACTCGCGCTTCCCGTCGGCGACCAGCGCGAAGCGCCGGATCAGGTCGTCGCGCAGATCCTCCGGCTCGACGATCGCATCGACGACCAGCTCCGAGGCGAGGTGGAGGAGGTCGATGTCGGCGGCGTACTCCTCGCGCTTGGCGGCGACGAAGGCGGCCCGCTCGGCCTCGTCGGAGACCGCCTGGATCTGGTTGAAGAAGACGGCGTTGACGGCGGCCTCCGGTCCCATCACCGCGATCGAGGCGCCCGGCAGCGCGATGCAGCAGTCGGGCTCGAAGGCGGGCCCGGCCATCGCGTAGAGCCCCGCCCCGTAGGCCTTGCGGACGATCACCGAGATCTTCGGCACCGTCGCTTCGGAGACCGCGCTGATCATCTTCGCGCCGTGGCGGATGATCCCGTCGCGCTCGACCGCGGTCCCGATCATGAACCCGGGCACGTCGGCGAGGAAGAGCAGCGGCACGTTGAAGGCGTTGCAGGTCTGGATGAAGCGGGCGGCCTTGTCGGCCGAGTCGACGAAGAGGACGCCGCCTTTCTGTCGCGGCTGGTTGGCGACGACGCCGACGACCCGGCCGTCGAGCCGCCCGTAGCCGACCAGCAGCTCTTTCGCCCAGCGTTTGTGGACCTCGAGGAGGGAGTCGGCGTCGAGCAGCGCGTCGAGCACCTCGCGCATGTCGAAGGGGACGTTCTCGTCGACCGGGACGATGTCGGCGATCGCCGCGTCGGAGGCGGGCGCGGCGGGCGGCGCGGTCGGCGGCTCGGCGCGCCAGTTGCCGGGCATGAAGGAGAGATAGCGGCGGGCGAGGTCGATCGCCTCCTCGTCGGTCTTGACCAGGAAGTGGCCGCAGCCGGAGACGCCGGTGTGCATCCGCGCCCCGCCCATCTCCTCCAGCGTCACCTTCTCGCCGATCACCATCTCGGCCATCCGCGGCGACCCCAGGTACATCGAGGCGTTGACGTCGCGCATGATCACGACGTCGCAGAAGGCGGGGATGTAGGCGCCGCCCGCGGCGCTCGGCCCGAGCAGCAGGCAGACCTGCGGCACCTGGCCGGAGAGGCGCACCTCGTTGTGGAAGATGCGGCCGGCGCCGCGGCGCCCCGGGAACATCTGCACCTGATCGGTGATCCGCGCCCCCGCCGAGTCGACGGCGTAGACCAGCGGCACCTGCAGCTTCAGCGCCCGCTCCTGGACACGGAGGATCTTCTCGACCGTCTTCGGGCCCCAGGAGCCGGCCTTCACGGTCGGGTCGTTGGCCATCAGCGCGACCGGCCGCGAGTCGATCCGCGCCAGCCCGGTGAGGACGCCGTCGGCGCCGAGCCCGTCCTGCTCCCAGTTCGCCAGCAGGCCCTCCTCGGCGAAGGAGCCGGGGTCGACGAGGCGGGCGACGCGCTCGCGGACCGGCAGCTTGCCCTGCTCGGCGGTCTTCTCGCGATGGCGCTCCGGGCCGCCCGCGAGCGCCGCGGCGACCGCCTCTCCGAACTCGGTCATGCGGCGCAGCTTATTCGGACTGGCCGACTCGCCAGTCAACCGGCCCGGCGCGGAGCACGTGGGCGCCGAGCGGGCGGCCCAGCACCTCCTGCGCGGCCCGCGAGGCGTCGACCAGGGCGCCCAGGTCGATCCCGGTCTCGACCCCCATCTCGTGGAGCATCGAGACGACGTCCTCGGAGGAGACGTTGCCGGTCGAGCCGGGCGGCACCGGGCAGCCGCCGAGCTCGCCGAAGCTGGCCTCGAAGGAGGCGATCCCCTCCTCGAGCGCGGCGAGCACGTTGGCCAGGCCCTGGCCGCGGGTGTTGTGGAAGTGGGCGGTCAGCTCGACCCCGGTGAGGCGCGGGCGGGCGGCGGCGAAGAACCCGCGGACCTGGCGCGGGTTGGCCATCCCGGTGGTGTCGCCGAAGGCGATCTCGTCGCAGCCCGCGGCGATCAGCCGTTCGGCGATCTCGAAGACGCGCTCGGGCGGCACCTCGCCCTCGTACGGGCAGCCGAAGGAGGTGGAGATGACGCCCTCGCGGCGCAGCCCCGCCTCGCCCGCGGCGGCGAGCGTCGCCTCCAGCCCGGCCAGCGACTCGGCCACCGAGCGGTTCACGTTGGCCCGGTTGTGGGACTCGGAGGCGGAGAGGAAGACGCTGATCTCGTCGAAGCGGTCGCGCTGCGGGAGCGCGTTCTCGAGTCCGCGCTCGTTCGGGATCAGGACCGAGAAGGAGACGCCGGGCCGGCGCTCGATCCCGGTCAGGACCTCGGCGGCGTCGGCGAGCTGCGGGATCACGTCGGCGCGCACGAACGAGGTCACCTCGATGCGGCGCACCCCGGTCGCCGAGAGCATGTCGATGAGGCGGATCTTGTCCGCGGTCGCGATCGTCTCGGGCTCGTTCTGGAACCCGTCCCGCGGCCCGACCTCGCGCATCGACACCCGTCTCGGCAGCTCAAGCGCCATCGACGGAGCTTAAGCGGCGACCGCGACCGGCCGCCGCTCAGGCCGCCTGGACGGCGGTGTTGCGGAGCTCGTTGAAGTTGACGGCGGTGGAGGTCGCGAGCACGTACTCGTCGATCTTCAGGAGCAGGCCGGCCTCGACCAGCGCCGTGATCGCCCGGGCGGCCATCTCGACCTCGCCGATCCGCGCCATCACGGCCTCGATCCGCAGTTCGGCGGGCCGTTCTGTGAGGACGAGCCGCAGGATGATCGCCTGCGCCTCGCGCTCCCGGTCGGCGTCATGGACGATCCGCAGCACCGGCCGCCGCTCGCTCTGTTCCACCTCCGCGACTCCGTCGCGAGGCTCTATTGCGTCTATGTCATGGGTCTCTACGAACATATGTTCGATTGTGCCGGCGCGCCCGGCGGCAAACCGCTCGCGTTCGCACTTTCCGCCGCTATGCGAGGAAAAGTGCGAACTCACCCGCTGGGGAGGGCGGCGGAATTCGCCATCTGCTGCGGGAAATACCCGTATCTGCAAGGAAAAATGCAGATTCAGCGCGGCGCCGCGATGACGTCGGCGAGCGTCTTGCCGCCGACGACGGAGGCCGGGGATTCGGCGACGACGTCGGAACCGGGGCGGGCGGCGTCGTCTTTGCGCTTGATCAGGAGCCATTGCGGCTTCTCCCCCGGCCGCGTCCGCTGCAGGGCGAAGCCGCCCTCCAGCTTCTCCCCGTGCAGGACGAAGACCGCGTGGCCACGTTCGAGCGCCTCCGGCCAGGCGACCCGGCCGCCCTGCTCGTAGGTGCCGCGGTCCCAGACGATCACGCCGCCCTCCCCCGCCTTCCCCTCGAAATCGTTGTGGGACTTCTGGTGGTCCTCGACCTGGACCGCGAGCCGTTTCTGCGCCGGGTCCATCGAGGGGCCTTTCGGCACCGCCCAGGAGCGCATCACGCCGTCGACCTCGAGCCGCAGGTCGAAGTGGTGGGCGGTCGCTTCGTGCTCCTGGACGACGAAGACCCCGGCGCTGACGCCGCGGATCGCGAACTGCTCGTGGCCTTCGACCTTCCCCTTCGCGACCTCGACCTCCTCCACCGCGGCCCCGCGCGGCCCCTCGCCGAGCCACTCGACCAGCGCGTCGACCGCCTCGTCGGGACCCTCGGCGTGGACGAGCACGCTGCCGTCGTCCTCGTTCCGCACCCAGCCCAGCACGCCGAGCTCGCCGGCGCGCGCCACCGTCGCTTCGCGGAAGCCGATCCCCTGGACGCGCCCGCGCACCGTCGCCCGCACCCCTTTGCCCTTCGCTTTGCCGCGCCCGGCCACGGACCAGTTCTACCCGAGCGGCAGCGCCATCGTCACCGTCGACCCCGCCGCCCAGGCGCGGCCTCCGTGGCGCTCGGCGGTGGCCCGGACGATCGCCAGGCCGAGGCCCGAGCCGGGTGCGTCGGCGCTCTCGCCGCGCCAGAAGCGGTCGAACGCCGCCTCCTCGGTGCCGGGGGCGAAGCCCGGGCCTTCGTCGGTGACCGCGACCTCCACCTCGGCCCCGGCCCGCCGCAGCTCGATCCGCACCGAGCCGCCCGCCGGACCGTGGCGCGCCGCGTTCTCCAGCAGGTTGTCGAGCGCCCGGGCGATCGCGTCGGGCTCGCCGCTCACCGTGGCCGGACCCTCGACCACCGCGACGACGCCCTCGCGCCCGGCCGCCGCGGCGCGAACCAGCTCGTCCAGCCGCACCGCACGATGGGGCCGCTCGGCGCCGGACTCGCGCTCCAGCGCGAGCAGGTCCTCGACCAGCCTCCCGAGCCGCGCCGCGTCGGCTTCGAGGTCGGCGATCACCTCCGGGTCGGCGCCGTGGCGGCCCACGTACTCGACGTTGCCGCGCAGGCTGGTCAGCGGCGTGCGCAGCTCGTGGCTGGCGTCGGCGAGGAAGCGGCGTTCGCGCTCGCGCGAGGCGGCCAGCGCCGCGAGCATCCCGTTCAGGGTCGCCGCGAGCTCCGCCACCTCGGCCGGGCCCGACCGGCTCGGCGAGCCGCCGCGCCGGGTCCTCGGTGCGGGCGATCGTCGCCGCCGAGGAGGAGAGGTCGCGCAGCGGCCGGGTGCCGCGCCGGGTCAGGAACGCGGCCGTCGCGCCGCCGATGATCACGGCCCCCGCCCCGCACAGCAGGAGGAGCAGGCCGAGTCGGTGCTCGGTGTCTTCGATGTCGGCGTTGCTGCCGGCGACGAGGACGACGCCGCCCGCCGCCGGCCCGCCCGCCTCGGCGATCGGCGCGGCGAAGATGCGGATCGATTCGCCGTCGAGTGCGGCGTCGGCGAAGCCGGTGCCGCCGCCTCGCGCCGCCGCGGTCGCCGCCGTGCGCGGCAGCAGCTTCGCGCCGAGGGAGAGCGAGCGGGCGACGATCGCCCCTTCGCGGTCGAGCACCTCGACGCTCAGCTGGTGCCCGGAGAGCGGCGATTCCAGCGTCCCCGGCGCGCGCAGCAAGGCCGGGCGCCGAGACCGCCAGCCGCGCCACGTCGGTCGCCCGCCGCCGCAGGCTGTCGTCGAGCGAGGCGTGCATCGCGGTCGCTGACGACGATCCGCGCCGCGATGCCGAAGACGAGCACGGCGAGGGCGACCGCCGCGACCGAGGCGATCGCCAGGCGGAAGCTGAGGCTGCGACCCCTCACGGGGCGAGTATGAAGCCGACCCCCCGCACCGTCCGGATCGCCTCCGGGTCGCCGAGCTTGCGCCGCACCCGGGCGACGTAGCGGTCGACGATGTTCTCGGTCGCGGCGCCGCCCCAGATCGCCTCGATCGCGGCGCCGCGCGAGACGACGGCGCGCGGGTCGCGCAGCAGCAGCTCGAGCAGCTGCGCCTCGCGCGCGGTCAGCTGCACCGGCGCGCCGCCGCCGACCGCACCGTGCCGGTCGCCGTGTCGAGGACGATCTCGCCGTGGGCGAGCCGCTCGCTGCGGTCCGACCCGCGCCGGGTCAGCGCCCGCAGCCGCGCCACCACCTCGGCGATCGCGAACGGCTTCACCACGTAGTCGTCGGCCCCCGACTCGAGCCCGCGCACCCGGTCCTCGACCGAGTCGCGCGCGGTCAGCATCAGGACGCCGCCGGTCAGCCCCTTGGCGCGCAGCCGCCGGCAGACCTCGAAGCCGCTCAGCCCCGGCATCGCCACGTCGAGGACGACCAGGTCCGGCGCCGCGCCCTCGGCCAGCGCCAGGGCGGCGCCGCCGTCGGCCGCCGCCGGCGACCTCGAAGCCCTCGGCGCCGAGGCTGCGCTCGAGCATCCGCCGCACCGCGGCGTCGTCCTCGACGATCAGCACCCGCTCAGTCACCGGCGACGTCGCGGCGCAGGAAGACCAGCTGCGCCGCGACCAGCGCCGGCACCGCGTAGAGCGCGCAGACCCAGAGCGCCCGGATCACCGGCGTCCAGTCGACCGGCGAGCGCAGGAACCCCTGCCAGGCGTTGAACTGGGTGCTCAGCAGGTAGGGGTGGATCCCTCCGAGACCCGGCAGGATGCCGACCAGCTGGACCAGCAGCGAGAACATCAGCGTGCCGACGATCGCCGCCGCGCTGTTGCGGAAGACGGTCGAGAAGAAGCAGCCCGATCGAGGCGATCGCGAGGATCGGCACCAGGTAGAAGAGCAGGCTGAGCCCGACCAGCCCGAGCCCTTCGCCCGCCGAGACGCGCGTCCCGGAGAGGCTGACGATCGAGTTGAAGCCGGAGGCGAGGATGCCCGCGCCGAGCGCCACCGCGCCGGTGATCGCGATCGCCAGGATCGCGTAGGTGAAGGTGGCGAGCATCTTGCCCGCGAAGATCTGCTGGCGCTCGACCGAGCGGGTGAGGATCGTCTTCAGGGTGTCGTGGCGGTCCTCGGCGGCGACGATGTCGCCGGCGACCAGGGCGGTGATCAGCGGGAACATCCAGACCGAGCCGAAGAGCAGCAGGACCAGCGGCACCGCCAGCCCGGTGTCGTGCAGGTAGCGGCCGAAGGCGACGTCGTTCGGGCTGGCCGCTCTGGGTGACGAGGGCGACGACGAAGATGATCGGCACGATCGCCGCCGCGCCGAGGCCGAGGTAGGTGCGCTTCTGGGCGCGCAGCTTGCGCAGCTCCCAGCGGTAGACGGTGAGGACGCCGGGGTTCATGCCGCCTCCACCGGGGCCGGGCGGCGGGTCTGAGCCGTCGCCGCGCGGCGCGCCGCCCGGCGCGGCGCCGTCGCCCTCGGTGAGGCGGAAGAAGAGGTCCTCGAGGGTCGCGTGGCGGCGGCTCAGCTCGAGGATCGGCGCGCCCGCCTCGGCCAGCGCCAGCGAGAGGGCGCCGACCGCGGCCTCGTCGCGGGCGCCGAACTGGGCCCCGTCGGCGGCCGCGACGACGGCCTCGATCCCCGGCCTGGGCGGCGGCGACGGCGCGGGCGCGCCTTCGTCGGAGCTGCGCAGCAGGTAGCCCTCGCCCGCCTGGGCACGGAGCTCGGCGAGCGAGCCTCTGGTAGGCGACCCGGCCCGAGCGCACGATCGCCACCCGGTTGCAGAGTTCTTCGACCTCGGCGAGCAGGTGGCTGGAGAGCAGCACGGTCATGCCGCTCGCCGAGAGCTCCCGGATCAGGTCGCGCATGTCGCGCATCCCACCCGGGTCGAGACCGGTCGCCGGCTCGTCGAGCAGGAGGAGGCGCGGTTTGCGCAGCAGCGCCGCGGCGATCCCGAGCCGCTGGCGCATCCCGTGCGAGTAGCCGCCGACCCGGTCCTTGGCCCGGTCGGAGAGGCCGACGGTCGCCAGCGACTCCTCGATCCGCGACGCCGCCCCGCCGCCGTCGAGCGCGGCGAAGAGGCGCAGGTTCTCGCGCCCGTTCAGGTAGGGGTAGAACGACGGCGCTTCGACGAACCCGGCCACCCCCTCGAGCGCCTTGACGCTCAGCTGGGGGTCGCGGCCGAAGAGGCGCACCGTGCCGGCGCTCGGCCGGATCAGCCCGAGCATCATCCGCAGCGAGGTCGTCTTCCCCGCCCCGTTCGGGCCGAGGTAGCCGAAGACGTCCCCGGCCTCGACCGTCAGGTCGACGTTGTCGACGGCGACCAGCTCGCCGTAGCGCTTGACCAGCCCCCTGACCTCGATCGGGATCGTCTGCGGCGTCACCCTCGGCACCGGCTCCTCAGGTCTCACAGGCCTCGCGCCGCCGCCTCCACCGCCGCCGGCGGCACCGAGCCGAGCAGGATGTAGTCGACCCCTTCGCGGCTGAAGCGGAGCGCCGAGCCGAGCGCCGTGTCGAGCTCTTCGCCCTTGACGTCGCCGATCGCGACCTTCGGCAGGCCGAGCCCGCCGCCGCCCATCGGCGCTTCGCCTTCGCCTTCGGGAGTGCTCTTCGACTCGATCACGGCGATCCCGCCGAGACCCTTGCCGTAGGTGACGAGCGCCGCGGTGTGGCCGTCGACTTCGATCGCGCGGACCTCGGACTGCGGCAGGCCGGCGAGCGACTGCGGCGCGGCGAGCGGGAAGTCGACCGCTGCAGTGACCGCGGCGGCGCCGACCGCCTTGGTCGGGTTGCCCTGCGGGCCCTTCACTTCGGACGGGCGAGAGGTCGACGACTTTCGGCTTCGGCGGGCGGCGAGATTTCGAAGACCGATTCGGGCACGGCTTCGAAGGAGACGCCGGTCGCTTCCAGCTCGAGCACCGGCGAGGAGCTTTCGCTGGAGTAGACGGCGGCGCGCAGCGGGATGCCGTTGGCGGCGTCCCAGGCGAGCTCGACCCGGCCGAGCAGGCCGCCGTCGTGGCTCGGCGCCGCCTGCACGCGTGTAGGTCGCCTGCCCGGCGACGTCGGAGGGGATCGCGCCGCTCAGGTCGACGTGGGCGCCCGCCCTTTCGATCTCCTGCTGGATCTTGGCGACCGAGGGAACCTTGTCTTCGGCCGCTTCGCCTTCCTTGCCCTTTCCTTCGGGCAGGGTGCCTTCGTAGACGGTTTCCGAGGTGCCGTCGTAGATCTGGAAGTGGTGGCCTTCGATCAGCACCTGGCTGTCGTTGCCGCCTTCTTCGGCCTGCAGCTCGAGCCGCAGCTTGCCGCCGCCTGACGGGCGAGGCCCAGAGGCGGCCGGTGGCGCCGCCCAGGATCGGGTCTTTGCCTTCCAGGCTGGAGGCGTCGATCAGGTTGTTGGTGAAGTGGACTATCGGCGCTGATCCCCGGCACGCTCGGCGCTTCGAGCGCGTCGTGGACGGCGTTCGCGAGCGGCTTCGGCGCGGCGGCTTCGGGACCACCCCCGGAGGTGGCGAGCGCGACGGCGGTGCCGCCGATCACGAGGACCAGCGCGAGCGCGCAGATCGAGAGAAGTCGGCGGGTCGAGATGCGGCGAAGAAAAGTTCAAAGCGGCCTCCTGGTGAAACTCGGGACCGTTCGAGCGTAGGCACGCTCTTTGAAAGAACTCTGACAGTTGCCGGCCCCCGGCCGGCCAGGAAGGCCCGACTAGGAGTGCGTTCGCAGTTATCCGTAAGGAGTACGGGAAAGTGCGAACGCGGAGCCGGCCGACCCGCCTAGCCGTCGCGGGGGGCCGGGGTCGCGGCCGAGCGCAGCGCCCCGGCGCTCGCCGCGACGACCAGCGCGATCGCCACCGCTTCGCTCCAGCTCAGCCCCTGCGAGAGGGCGACGAAGCCAACCAGCGCCGCGACCGCGGGCTCGAGGCTCATCAGCACCCCGAAGACCGCGTTCGGCAGCCGCCGCAGCGCCTCGATCTCGAGCGCGTAGGGGAATGCGGAGCTGAGCACCCCGACGGCGAGCCCGACCGCCAGCACGCCGACCGAGAGGATCTCGCCGCCGCCTTCGGCGATCCCCACCGGGCTCAGCAGCAGCGCCGAGATCGCCATCGCCGCGGCCAGCCCGCCGAGCCCCTCGGAGCGCCCGCCGATCCGCGCGCTGAGCAGGATGTAGCAGGCCCAGAAGCCGCCCGCGACCAGCGCCAGCACGGCGCCGAGCGGGTCGATCGGGGCGCCGCCGAAGTCCCCGGACAGCAGCACGATGCCGAGTGCCGCCAGCCCCGCCCAGAGCAGATCGCGGCGGCGGCGCGAGCCGAAGATCGCGACGGCGAGCGGTCCGCTGAACTCGAAGGTGACGGCGACGCCGAGCGGCAGCCGCTGGATCGCCTCGTAGAAGCCGAGGTTCATCGCCGCGAGGGTGAAGCCGAAGAGGACGACGTCGCGCAGGTCGCTTCGCCGCAGCCGTGCCAGGTCGCGGTGGGCGATCGCGAGCAGGATCAGCGCCGCGAAGCCGGCCCGCAGGAAGACCGTGCCCGCCGGCCCGACCCGGTCGAAGAGCGTCGTCGCCAGTGCCGCCCCGCATTGCACGGAGGAGATCGAGCCGAGCACCATCGCCACCGCGATCCCCGGATTGCCGCGGATGCCCTCCGAGGTTCCGAGCCGGTCGGTGGGCCGGCTCTCGCGCCTGGTCGCCTCGCTCGCCATCCGATCCACGCTAGCCATTGCTGCACCTAGGCCGCACGGCGCCGCCCGGCGCGCCAGAATGTCGGCCGTGCCGAGACGGATCGCCGCCATCGCCCTGCTCGGCTGCCTCGCCGCCGCGATCCTCGCGATGACCGCCGCCGGAGCCGAATCGGAAGCGACCCCGATGTGCCACGGCAAGCGCGCGACGATCGTCGGCACCAGCGGCGACGACGTGATCCAGGGCACCGAAAAGTCCGACGTGATCTGGGGCGGGCCGGGCAACGACAAGATCTACGGCGGGCTCGGCAACGACATCATCTGCGGCGGCAGCGGCGACGACCTGATCCACGGCGGCCGCGGCAACGACTGGATGGAAGGGGGCGCCGGCACCGACCGCGTCTTCGGCGACCTCGGCGACGACCACGTCAGTGGCGGCGGCGGCAACCGCGACGAAGTCAGCGGCGGGCTCGGCATCGACACCGTCAACGGCGGCCCCGGCAACGAAGACCTGGTCCGCGGCGACTACGGCTACGACCGCATGGACGGCGGGCCCGGCGCGGGCGACATCGCCTCGTTCTCGACTGCGGTCGCGGGGCGCAAGGGGAGCGGCGTCTGGGTCTCGCTCCCCCGCCACAAAGCCTACGGCGACGGCCACGACCGCCTCTTCCGCTTCGAGAGCATCGAAGGCTCGGCTTTCCACGACACGCTGATCGGCGACAAGCGCGCGAACGTGATCGACGGTGGCCCCGGCAACGACACGATCATCGGCGGCGGCGGGCGCGACACGCTGGACGGCGGCCAGGGCGACGACCGCTGCAAAGGCGGCCCGATCCGGATCTCCTGCGGCAAGGAACCGGCGCCGGTCGGCTCCGCCTACGTAACCCTCGATCCCGACCCCGAAGGCGGCGGCGGCCTGCAGATCGTCGGCGGCGCCGGGCCGGACGATTTCGTCGTCTCCTTCGAAGAAGAGGAAACGAAAGAAGGCGAGAACGGCACCACCGGGACCTTCATCGTCAGCGCCGCGGCGCCCCTCGCGGCGGGCGAAGGCTGCGCCCGCACGGCGGGCGAACCGAAGCAGGTCACCTGCCCGACGCTCGGGCCGGCGCGCTGGCTGATGGCCGACCTCGGGCCCGGCAACGACAAGCTCACCGTCAAGGGCAGCCTCGAAGCCGTCGACTTCGTCCGGATCAACGGCGGCGACGGCAACGACACGATCCGCGGCGGCCCCGAGGAAGACCTGATCCAGTCCGGTCCCGGCTCCGACCACATCTACGGCGGCGAAGGCTCCGACGGGCTGATCGGCGGCCTCCCCGGCCCGACCTACATCTACGGCGAAGGCGGCGGCGACCTGCTGGCGGCGGGCGGCGGCTGCGCGGGCGGCACGCTCGACGGCGGCCCCGGCGAAGACGACGCCTCATTCGCCGAGACCCAGGCCCACCCGGGCACGCTCTACATCTCACTGGAAGCGGGCTGGGCCTGGATCAACGCGGTCAAGCACTGCGACAAAGTGCGCCTGCCGCGCTCCGACGAGGACATCGAGGGCTCCTTCGACAACGACGTCCTGATCGGCGACTCGGAGGACAACGTGATGCTCGGCCAGCCCGGCGTCGACAGCTTCTTCGGCCGCGGCGGCAACGACGTGATCGTCGCCGCCGACGGGGTCAAGGACTGGTACATCCAGTGCGGCCGCACCGGCCACCCGGAAGGGATCGCGATCGTCGACCCGATCGACCCCGAACCGAAGGACTGCGCCAAGGTCATCACCGGCAGCACGGTCGCCGGGCTCGGCAAGGCCGCCGACGGCGGCTGATCCGCCGACCCGCGGCAAGCGTAGGATCAAGCGGCACCGCAAACGACCGCAAGAGGAGGCAGACGCATGTTCAGTGGCCTGGAGAGTCCGTGGCACCTGTTGATAGTGCTGATCGTCGCCGTCCTCGTCCTCGGACCGAAAAAACTCCCCGAAGTGGGACGCTCGCTCGGCTCCGGCATCCGGCAGTTCAAAGACTCGATCGAGGGCAACGACGCCCCCGAGCCCCCCGCCGAGCCTGTCGTCGCGCCCGCCCCGGTGGAGGCCGAGAAGGTCAAGTAGGGCTTCTCGCGGCGCGCCCCGGGGAGGGGGCGCGCTCAGGGCAGGTGCTTCAGCCGCCAGGTCAGGGACGGTTCGCCGAGTGAGGCGGCCGCGACCGCGGGCGCGCGCTCGATGCTGGTGCCGCGCACCATCACCGTCCCCCACCGTTCGCCCGCGCTCGCCGCGCGGCGCGGCGCCCCGACGCTGAGGTGGACCGGGGTCCGCATCCCCGGCCAGCCGATCTCCTTCAGAGCCCGCGCGGTCTTCACCGCCACGGTGCTCCCGTCGGCGTTTTCGAGCGTCATCACCTTGGTCCCGGCCGGGATCGCGACGCGCGGGCGGACCGCGGCGGCGACCGAGTCGGCGAGCCGGTCGGCGCCCGCCAGCGCCGCGTCGACGAGTTCGCCTTCGTGCTGACCGAAGATCGCGCCGAGCACCGTGAAGGTGTGCCCGCCGACCGTCATCCGCTTGGCGAACAGGAGGCAGCCGCCCGCCGCTTCGTCGGAGCCGGTCTTGATCCCGACGTAGCCGTCGTGGCCGACCAGTTCGTTGTAGTTGAGGACGCGGCCGACCACCGGCAGCCGGGTCGAGGGCTTGGCGACGATCGCGGCGAAGGTCGGATCCTGCATCGCCACCCGCGCCAGCTTGACCTGGTCGGAGGCGGTCGAGACGGTGCTCTCTTCGAAGCCGCTGGGGTCGGTGTAGGTGGTCTGGGACATCCCCAGTTCGCGCGCGGTCGCGTTCATCTTCTTGACGAAGGCGCCGATCCCGCCGGCGTCGTGGACGGCGAGCAGCGCCGCGATGTTGTTGGCCGAGGGCAGCATCAGCGCCTCCAGCAGCTGGCGCTCGGAGAGCGTCTCCCCCGCCCGCACCTCGAGCGTCGACTGGTCGAGCGCCACCCGCTCGTGCTCTTCGTCGACCTCGGCCTGGGTGATCCGCACGTGGAAGCCTTCGGCGCCGGCCGCCAGCGGGAACCGCTTCAGCGTCAGGTAGGCAGTCATCACCTTGGCGACGCTGGCGATCGGCACCGGCTTCTGGCCGCCGGTCGAGCCGAGGCTGCCGACCCCCTCGACCGCGACCGTCGCCTCCCCTTCGCTCGGCCAGGCGGGGGCGAACGCCTTGCCGGGGAGCTTCACGGCCTTCGGCAGCACCCGGTGGACGACCAGGTAAGGGGTCGTCTTCGTCTCCGCCCGGACCAGCGCCGCGGCGATCAGCGCGACCAGCAGCATCGCCGCCAGCAGCAGGACCAGCCAGAGGCGTCGGCGCCGCCGGCGCGGCGGCTTCGGACGGCGGTAGTTCAGTGGTTCGATCGTGCTCGCCACGAGCCCCGACGGTAGCCGAGAGCTAGGAAGTCATCGACAGAACCGCATCGGGGAGCGCCGCGGACGCAGCGGCTCGACGGTGCTCGCCGGGGCTGACCCCGTAGGCGCGGCGGAAGGCGCGGGCCAGATAGGACGGGTCGGTGAAGCCGTTGCGCCAGCCAATCTCGCCGATCGTCAGCTCGGCGAGGGCGGGGTCGCCGAGGTCGGCGCGACAGCGTTCGAGGCGGCGGGCGGCGAGGCGGCGACCGAAGCTCTGGTCGCGCGCCGAGAAGAGCTGGTGCAGGTAGCGGGTCGAGATGCCGACGCGGGAGGCGACGACGGTCGGGGTCAGGTCGGGGTCGCCGAGCGAGCGCTCGACCTCGTCGAGCGCCGCCTCGGTGAGCGCGGCGCGCGACCCGGTGCGACGGGCGCCGTCGACGATCGCGAAGTCGCCGGGGCGGAGCTCGGCGCACCGGCCGTCCTGGACGACGGTCGAGCCCCCGCGCAACGGCGTGTTGAGGAGGAACACGTCTGACTCGGGCAGGACGGTGGTCGTCCAGGCGCGCTGGGGGGCGGTCACGGCACGCCGACTCTAGGCCCAGATCGAGGCCGCCAAGCACTCCTGGGCTCCCCAACTACGCGGAATCCGCGTAGGTCGTGCTGAAAATCGTGCGCTCTCGTCCTAGTGGTCGGGGTTCCTCGGCAGGAATGATCCCCCGCCTGGGTCAAATCTGAGTGAGCGGGACGCCCGGCGCCCGCCGAGAAAGGAAGTCGATTGAAGACCAAACTCCACCTGGGGCGCGGCGTCGCGATCCTCGCCTGCGCCGTCTCCTTCGCCGGCGCCGCCGCCGCCGTCGCCCCCACCGCCGCCTCGGCCGCGAGCACCTGCGCCAACAAGAGCGTCGCGCTGAAGACGGAAGAAGGGAGGACCCTCCACATCCCGGTGAAGGCGATCAGCGTCGAAGGCGGGGTCAGCTGCGCGGAAGCCTACAAAGTGATCGCGAGCGCCCTCGAAGGCAAGCCGCTGAACGGCTGGAAGACCGCGGTCGGCAAGTTCGAAGCCCCTCCCGGCCTGGTCCCCGAGATCGCCAAAAAGGGCAGCAAGAAGATCCAGTTCGCCGTCCACGGCGGCTGACCGTCCCCACCTAGGACCGTCACACCCAGGTCACACCACCCCGCCGACGGGCCGAAAACCTGCCTATCGGTCAGGTTTTCGGCCCGTCGGCACCTAGGCGGGAGAAAGGGTGCCGAGTTATGGGCAGATGACGATCAGATTGAAGTCGCTGTCCTCGTTGGCGCCGTTTTTGTCGCGGGTGTGGACTTCGATCGCGTTCGGGTTGGCGGGCGAGATGTTGGTCTGGGCATAGCCCGGGTCGGGGGCCGAGGTGCCGTCGTTGTTGCGGCCCGCCACGTTCGCGCAGTCGCTCACGTTGATCGGGAAGATCACGTTGACCGCGCCGCCGCCCTCGGCGGCCGTGATCGCGCCGCTGTCGGAGGACCGGGTCAGGGTCGCGTTGCCCTGGCCGGCGGGGTTGTGGACGACCGCCCAGAAGGTGTGCGTGGTCCGCTTCGCCAGCGGCACTTCGCCCAGCTTGGCGACGTTGATCTGGTAGCCGGTCAGCGTCTTCTTCTTCAGCTTGCCGCCCCCGATCGTCTGCTTCTGGATCGTGTTGCCGTTGATCTGCCCGGCCGCGTACGCGGTGCCGCCGAGCGCCGCCACCAAGGCCACCAAGGCGACGACCATCGCCGGCGAGGGGCGCCGGCGCATCAGCTTCTGCAACATCGTTGACTCCCTTCATCTGGGTCGATGCGACTCATCCCGCAGCGAATCGCCTACCCGCACCCGGCACAAGGCACCCCGGGGCTGGGGCCGGCTCACCTGGGTGCGAGGGGGGCCTTGCGCGACCGCAGCCACCGGCTCGGGCCGATCAGGATCCGCGCCGCCGGCCGCATCCAGCGGAGCACGCCGAGCAGGTCCCTTTCCGGCAGGGACACGCAGCCTTCGGTCGGCCCGCCGGTCCCGACGTGGAGGAAGATCCCCGACCCCCGCCCGTACACCGGGCGGGCGTAGTTGAAGTCGATCACCGCGGCGTAGCGGTAGGCGAGTCCGGCGTTCAGCCAGAGGTCCTCGTCGCCGGACGCGCAGGGCGAGCGTTCGACCCAGCGGTTGTAGGCGGCGCGGGTCCCCGACCAGCAGTCGCCGCGCCCCAGGTGGCGCCATTCGAAGCCGTCGACCCCGGGATCGGGTCGCGAGCCGAAGTCGAAGACGAAGCCGTAGTTGCCGATCGGCGTCGTCCCGTCCCCGGCCACCCGCCGCGCCGGGTGCGAGAGCCCGGCCCAGCCGAGGCGCGCCGGCATCGCCTTGTGGACGAGCCGCCAGCGCTCCCCCACCCGCCGGTAGGTGCGGGCGGTGGCGTGGGTCGTCTGCATCCCCTGCGAGGCGATCTCGATCACCTGCGTCGCGGCGTCGAGCCCGCGCATCCCGTTCGGGCTGACCGCGGGCGCGGCGCTCGCAGCGGGCGCCCCCACAGCCACGGCGAGCACGATCCCGGCAACGACGAGACGCACGCGCCGGTGGCGAGAGAGTTCCATGCCCCCGCAGCCTAGAGGCTTGATGTGGGTCGCCGCTCACCGCGAGGAACCTGGTGATGAATGCGGAAAAGGGCCTCCAGCCCTATCCCCTCGTGATTGGAGCACGAGATGACAGCATCGCTGGAGACCCTTGTCGTCGCAGCCTACGTGTTCGCCCATGCGCTGCCGATTCCTCGCCCGGGCCCCGAAGGCAAGATCACCGACCCCGAGCTGATCGCGCTGGCGGTCGCCCAGGCCGCGATGGGCGAGTCCTCCGATCGCAAGTTCCTGGGCATGATCGGCCATCGCCTGCCCGGCTGGTTTGACCACCTGCCAGACCAGACGCAATACAACCGCCGGCTGCGCCGTCTCACCCCCTACATCGTCATGGTCCAGCTCGGACTGGCCGAGCTGATCGCCGGCGAGGAGACCCGCCTGGCCGACGGCACGCTGATCGGCTGCGCCAACTACGCCGGCTGCGCTTCCCACAGCCACTTCGCCGGCGAGGCCGGCTACGGCTATTGCCCCTCCAAGAGCCGCTTCTACTGGGGGATGCGGCTGGTCCTGGTCACCGACGAGAACGGCGTCCCGCTCGGCTATGACCTGGTGGAACCCGGGGAAGGCGAGCGCGAGCCGCTCTTCCGACTTGCCCAGGCCCACCCCGGCACCACGCTCTTCGCCGACAAGGGTTTTTGGGGAGCCGAGTACGAGAGCACGATCGAGCTCGTCTCGGTGGCACTCATCACCCCGGATCGCCACCGCCTCGGCGAGCGTCCCGCCGCCGAGGTCGCCAAGGCCACGATCCGCCTCGTCATCGAGTCGGTCTTCGCCAACCTGAAGGGCCAGATGCGACTCGAGGAGCACCTCGCCAAGACTCCTGGCGGCCTGCTCCAGCGAGTCGCCCAGCGCCTGCTCGCCCTCACGCTCGGGATGTTCATCAACGTTCAGCTGGGGCGGCCGCTGCGCAGCCTCGTCGCCTATGACGGACGCTGACCCACATCAAGCCTCTAGTCCGACCAGGCCCGCCCCCGGCGTGCGTTCGCACTTGGTTCCGGATAGCGGAACGAACTGCGAACGCGCCTGCCGCCGCACTAGGCTCGGCTCGATGCCAACCCGCGACTGGGCCCTCGAGCAACGCGTCCGCGGCGCGACGCGGGTGCGGCTCGAGCAGGTCTCGGGCGCCTGGCCGGCGATCCTCCAGTCGGCCCTCGCCGCCGGCGTCGCCTGGGCGCTGGCGAAGCTGATCGTCGGCCAGCCACAGCCCTTCTTCGCGCCCGCCGCGGCGGTCATCTCGCTCGGGCTCTCGCGCGGCCAGCCGCGCCGGCGCGCGGTCGAGCTCTCGATCGGCGTCGCCGTAGGGATCGGGATCGCCGCCGCGCTGGTCCGGCTGATCGGGGTCGGGGCGATCCAGGTCACCGTCCTCGTCGCCCTCGTGATGGCGGTCTCCCTGCTTCTCAACGGCAGCCAGGTCCTGATCAACCAGGCCGCCGTCTCGGCGCTCCTGATCATGACCCTGCCCGGCCAGGGCGTCGAGGTCGACCGCTTCCTCGACGCCTGCGTCGGCGGCGCGGTGGCGATCGCCTTCGGCCTCGCATTCTCTTTTCGCGAGCCCCTGGCGGCGCTCGAGGAGGCCCGCCACGGCGCGCTGGCCGACCTCGCCGCGACGCTCGAAGCCGTCGCCGCCGCGCTCTCCGGGCAGATCTGGCCGCCGCCGAAGCGGCGCTGTCCGGCGCCCGCAAGCTCGACGCCGGCGTCGACACGCTCTACGACGCGGTCAGCGAGGCCGGCGAGAACGCCGCCTTCTCACCGCGCCGCCGCGCCCTGCTCGAGGAGCTCGACCCGCAGGCGGGCGCGGCGCCGCAGATCGACTACGCCGTCCGCGACGCCCGCGTCCTCGCCCGCGCGACGACCACCGCGATCCGCCGCGGCGCCCACATCGATCCCCGCCTCGGCGAAGCGGTGGCGACTCTCGCCGAGACGACCCGGGCGCTCGACGCGGTCGGCCGCGGCGAGTCAGGCGCCCGCGCCGACGTCCGCGAGCTGGGCTCGCGGGCGGTCGAACTGGCGGGCGCGGCCGACGTCCGCAACTCGCTCTGGCCGACGATGATCTTCGGCCAGACGCGGGCGATCGCCTTCGACCTGATGCAGGCCGCGGGCGAGGACGCCGACCGCGCCCGCTCGCTGCTCGACGCGGCGGCGACGACCAAAGTCGCCTAGATCTAGCTAGGCCACGGCGCTCGCGGTCCAGAGCGCGTCGACCTCCTGCTCGGCCGCCTTGAGGCTGGCGGCGGCGAACTCGCGCAGGTCGGCCATCGCCGGGTTGACGTCGGCGAGGGTCAGTTCGGCGGTGATGAAGCGGGGCTCGAGGCCGGTCAGGCTCAGCCCGTGCGGCAGCCAGGGCTGTGCGTGGTCCCAGCCCTCGCGCGGCGTCCCTTCGGCGTAGCCGCCGCCGCGGGCGGCGAGGACGATCAGCTCGCGGCCGCCGAGCAGCCCGTCGCCGCTGGCCGGGTCCATCGCCAGCCCCGGCGCGATCAGGTGGTCGAGCCACGCCTTCACCGTGCTCGGCGGGCCGAAGTTGTAGAGCGGCAGGCCGAGCAGCACCGTGTCGGCGGCGAGGATCTCCTCGACCAGCTCGGCCGAGATCGCCCAGGAGGCGGCCTGCTCCTCGTTGTGCTGGTCGGGCGGGACGAAGCGGGCCTGGGCGCCGGCCGGGCCGAGGTGCGGGATCGGGTCGGTGGCGAGGTCGCGAGAGGTGACCGTCCCCTCGGGGTTCGCGTCGCGCCAGCGGGCGGCGGCGCGGGCGGACAGCGTGCGGCTGATCGAGCGCTCGCCCTGGATGCTCGAGTCGATGTGGAGAAGATGGGCCATTCCTGAACTCCTTCGCAAATCGTTTGTTAAACACCAATGGTTTGCGGAGTATGCCAGGCGCAGGGAATCGGCCGGCCCCGCTCCCACCCGGCGCGGGCCGCGACGCGCTCTAAGCTGGACAGATGGCAGTCGCCCCCGATCGGGCCCACCGCTCCTCCGCCCTCTTGAACCACCTGGCGCGGCTGATCCGGATGCGCTCGGAGTCCGAGCTCGAGCCACTCGGCCTGCGCCCCCGCCACCTCGTCGCCCTCACCGTGCTGCGCGCCAACGGCGGCGTCGCCGGGCAGCAGGAGCTGGCCGGCGAGCTGCACGTCGACCGCACCAACCTGGTCGGGCTCCTCAACGAGCTCGAGGCCGAGGGCCTGATCCTGCGCCGCCGCGCCAGCGAGGACCGGCGCCGCCACATCGTCGAGCTCACCGCGGCGGGCGGCGAGCGCCTGGCCGCCGCCGAGACGGCGCTCGGCGCCGCCGAGGACGACATCCTCGGCGCGCTCAGCGACCGCCAGCGAGAGCAGCTGTTCGAGCTCCTCCAGCAGGCGGCCGCCGGCCGCGCGCCCGACTGCGCGTCAGCGGCAGCCGAGCGCGAACCTGACTGCTAGCTCTTCGTCGGCTGCGGGACGATCCGGATGTAGGGCTTCGGCTCCTCCCAGTCCCCGAACAGCTCCTTGGCCGCCTCGTTGTCGACCGAGCCGGAGATGATCACGTCGTCGCCGTTCTGCCACTGCGCCGGCGTCGCCACTTTGTTGCCGGCGGTCAGCTGCAGCGAGTCGAGCACCCGCAGCACCTCGTCGAAGTTGCGCCCGGTGGTCATCGGGTAGACGAGGATGAGCTTGATTTTCTTGTCGGGGCCGATGACGAAGACATTGCGGACCGTCTGGTTGTCGGCCGGGGTGCGGTCGGCGGCGTCACCGGACACATCGGCGGCGAGCATCCCGTAGGCCTTCGCGATCGAGAAGTCGGCGTCGCTGATGATCGGATAGTTCGGGGCCGTGCCCTGCGTCTCCTCGATGTCCTTCGCCCAGTCGCCGTTCTTGTCGAGCGGGTCGACCGAGAGGCCGATGATTTTCGTGTTCCGCTTGGCGAACTCGGGCTCGATCGAGGCCATGTAGCCGAGCTCGGTGGTGCAGACCGGCGTGAACGCCTTCGGGTGCGAGAACAGCACGCCCCACGAGTCGCCGAGCCAGTCGTGGAAGTTGATCTGCCCCTCGGTCGTCTCCGCGTCGAAGTTGGGGGCCTCGCCGCCAAGCTGCAATCCCATTTTCCGCTCCTCTTCCTTAATTCTGATCAGGTTTTATGAGATTAGCGCGCCGCGGGTCCCGGCGGGGTCGGATCTCGGCGGTTTCCGACCGCTCAGGTCAACATACCCACAACGACCGCGGCGGCCAAGCCGACCAGCGCGAGAGGTATCCCGCGGCGCGAGAACTCGAGCAGCGAAGGTCGCTCGCCGACCTGACGGGCGGCGCGGTACCAGAGCAGCGCCGAGAGCGCGCCGGTCACCGCCAGGTTCGGGCCCACGTTGAGCCCGAGCAGCAGCATCCGCGAGTGGTCGACCGCGTGGGCCGAGTAGAGCGCCGCCGAGGGGAGGTTGTTGACAAAGACGGTGGAGAGCGCCGCGATCCCGGCGGTCTCGGGGCCGCTCGCCCCGGCGATCAGTTCGGCCGGCCCGTCCCAGTGGCGGGCGAGCGTTCCGAGGGCGACGGTGAGGACGAAGGCGGCGGCGAGGCTGGGCAGGCCGACGATCCGCCAGACCGCGCCGAAGTCGATCCGGGCGCGGAGCAGCTCGACCGCGGTGGCGACGAGGCCGACGGCGAGGACGGCGAGCGCCGGCTGCTGGAGCGCCAGCACCAGGACCACGGCGGCCGCGGTGGCGACGAGGCCGGTGCCGATGACGACGGTGGGCGCCGGCCCGCCGGCGGGGCCCGGGGCGGGGTGTGTCGCGAGCGCCCGGCGGTAGAGGACGGCGATGCCGAGCGCGGTGACGAGCGCGGCGGTGATCGCGACCGGAAACATCTTCGCCGCGAAGGAGGCGCCCGAGCCACCGCTGTGGGCGTCGAGCACGAGCAGGTTGGTCAGGTTCGATCCCGGCAGGAAGAGCGAGGAGGCGTTGGCCATGAAGACGCAGCCGTAGAGGAACGGCTCGACCGCGACCCGCCGGCGGCGCGCCGCGAAGACGAGCACCGGGGTGAGGAAGACGACCGCCGTGTCCAGGTTGAGGACGGCGGTGACCACAGCGTCGAGGAGGAGCGCCGCGGCGAGCAGCGCCGGGCCGCCGCCGGGCAGGCTCTGGAGGCGCGCCCCGCCCCAGGCGAAGAGTCCGTCGCGGTTGGCGAGCAGGCCGATCAGGAGCAGCCCGGCGATCAGGACGAAGGGAGGCCAGGATTGTTCGAGCGCCGCGGACACCGCCGAGCTTCTACCCGATGGTGGTTAGCCTTGCGCGATGCCCTCCCCGCGAGACGATCCCGACGCCCAGGTCGCGGCCGAGCTGGCGGAGCTCGAGGCGCTCGCCGCGGCGCTGCCGGAGGACGAGATCGAAGGCGTGCCGCCGGTGGCCGGCCCGCAGGACTGGCGGTGAGCGCGGTGCGGTCGGCGGGCGAGCGGGTCGAGGCGGCGATCGCCGCGACCGAGCGCCTGAACCCGACCCTGAACGCCTACCTCCACCTCGATCTCGAAGGGGCGCGAGCGGCGGCGGCCGAGCAGGACGCGGTCGCCGCCGCTCGCGCATCCGCCGGCGACGGATCGCCGGACCCCTCCCGGCCCCTGGCCGGGATGCCGATCTGCGTCAAGGACATCGTCGACGTCGCCGCGATGCCGACCACGGCGGGCGGCGCCGATTGGGTGCGCCGGCCCGACGCCGACGCGACCGTCGTCGCCCGCCTCCGCGCCGCCGGCGCGATCGTCGTCGGCAAGGGCAACACCAACGAGTTCGCCTGTGGGATCGACGGGCGCAACCCACATAAGGGCGACTGCCGCAACCCCTACGACCCGGAGCGCCTCAGCGGCGGCTCCAGCTCCGGCGCGGCGGCGGCCGTGGCGAGCGGCATGGCGGAGGGCTCGGTCGGCACCGACACCAGCGGCTCGATCCGCGTCCCGGCGGCGCTCTGCGGCGTGGTCGGCATCCGCCCCACCCGCGGTCTCGTGCCGGCCGACGGCGTCGTGCCGCTGGCCTGGAGCCTCGACGCGGTCGGCCCGCTGGCCGCCGACGTCGCGACCGCGGCGCTGCTGCTCGACGTGATGGCCGGGCGCGCCCCGGCCCCGGCGCCGCGGCCCGAGGTCGCGGGCCTCCGCCTCGGCCTCGCCACCTCCCTGCTCGACCTCGCCGACGAGCCGGTCGCCGACGCGCTCGGCGCCGCGGTCGATGCGCTGCGCGAGGATGGCGCCGAGATCGTCGACTGCGCACTTCCCGACCTCGGCCGGGCGACCGCGATCCACCGGATCGTCCAGGCGATCGAGGTCGCCGCCGCCCACGCCCCCTGGTTCGCCGAGCAGCGCGACCGCTACGCGCCCGAGGTCCGGGCGCGGATCGAGCCCGGCTACAGTCTCGGCGCCGAGGCCTACCTGCGCGCGCAGCGGCACCGCCGCCTCTTCACCCGCGCATTCGCTGCGTCGATGGATGGGCTCGACGCGGTACTCGCCCCGGCCTCCCCGGTCCTCGCCCCACCGATCGAGGCCGAGGAGGTGACGGTGCGCGGCGAGCGCCGCCGCGTCCGCCCCGCCCTGCTCTCCTGCGCGACGGCGCTCAGCCAGCTCGACTGCCCGGCCGTCTCGGTTCCCGCCGGCCTGCGCGAGGGCCTGCCGGTCGGCCTCCAGCTGATCGGGCGGCCCGGCTCCGAAGACCTCCTGCTGCGGGTCGCCGCCGCGGTCGAGGCGAGCATCGGGCCGCTTCCCCCGCCATCGGCTTAGCGGCGCGGCGAGGGCGCGCCTCGCCGCGCCCCTCGCTCCGCGCTGCGCCGCTCAGGCAGCCGCCGCCGGTTCCCGCTCGGCCTCGTCGCGCAGCTTGTCCAGCGAGCGCCGCAAGAGCCGCGAGATGTGCATCTGGGAGCAGCCGATCCGCTGTGCGATCTCGGTCTGCGGCAGTTCCTCGACGAAGCGAAGCCGCAGCACCTCCCGCTCGCGCTCCTCGAGGCTCGGCAGCACCGACTCCATCGCCAGACGGTCGTCGACCAGGTCGAAATTGCCGTCGGGACGACCGACCCACTCGGCACCGGAGGCTTCGTCGGGGTCTTCGCCGATCGGCGGCGCGTCGAGCGAGAGCGGCCGGCGGTTGTGCTGCGCCTCGAGGATCTCCAGCACCTCGGCCACGCGGAACGCGACCTGCTCGGCGATCTCCTCGACCGAAGGCGGCCGGTGCAGCTCCAGGGTCAGCTTCTCGGTCGCCTTCTCGACTTCGCCCATCCGGTCGTGGACCGAGCGCGGCACCCGCACCGTCCAGACCTTGTCGCGGAAGTAGCGCTTCAGCTCGCCGAGGATGGTCGGCTTGGCGAAGCCGGCGAAGGGGATGCCGCGCGAGGCGTCGAAGCGGTCGATCGCGTTCAGGAGCCCGAGGCTGGCGACCTGGAGCAGGTCGTCGTACGGCTCCGAGACACCCGAGTAGCGGCTCGCCATCCGCCGGCCAGCGGCATGTAGAGCTCGACCAGTTCCGCCCGCGCGCCTGGTCGCGCTGACCTGTGACCCGTCGCCAGAGCTCCCGCTCCGGCACTTCCCCGCGAGAGCTCGACTGCACTTGCACCCATTGCTTCTCCAATCCGGCTGCGCCACGATCGGCGCGAATTTCTCCCAAGGGACCGCCCAGAGGCTTTGGAGAAGCGTGCGGAGTTCTGGAACTGATCTCGACCGGAAATCCCTACCCGCAGCATCGGATGCGTGAACCAAGCAAAATTGGGCGACCCGGACCCGCCGCGCCGGCGCACGAAAAATGCGACCGGGGGGACGCTCGTCGCCTGCCGCACGCGTAGCCTTCGCGCTCAGAAGCTCGGTTGCGTCGCCTTTGAGACCTGCCTCCCCGCCTGGCTTTCGCGGGGCGCCGGTCTCTCCCGGTCGCAGGAGTGAAATTACCGCCTCGCCGGCGGTCGCGCAAGGGGGTCAGACGGGACGAATCCGCAAAACCCGGAAATTTGCGCTCAGGCGTCGATCGGGATGTAGCCGGGGAGTGACGAAATGCGCTCCAACCACGCGCCGATCGCCGCGAAACGGCCCATCTCGAAGCCGCCCTCGCCGGCGACGTGGGTGTAGGCGTAGAGGGCGATGTCGGCGATCGTCGGAGCGTCGCCGACGAAGAAGTCGCGGCCGCCCGAGGTGCCGCTCCATCGCCTCGAGCGCGGCCTGGCCGCCGTTGAACTTCGCCAGCGCCTCGCGGCGGGTCGGGCTCGATCCCGGCGTGCGCCCAGAACCGCAGCACGGCGATGTTCGGCTCGTGGCTGTACTGCTCGAAGAACATCCACTGCAGCACCTGCGCCCGCGCGTAGCGGTCGCTCGGGCAGGTACTCGGTGCCCTTCGGCGAAGTAGAAGAGGATCGCGTCGGACTCGGCCAGCGGCCGGCCGTCGTCGAGCACCAGCGTCGGCACCCGCAGCCCCGGGTTCAGCTCCCCCAGCAGCTCCGCCCGCCCCGACCGCTCGATCACGTCGACCTCCCGCCGCTCGTACTCGATCCCGAGCAGCGAGAACAGCAGCCGGACCTTGTAGCAGTTGCCCGAGATCGCGTAGTCGTAGAGCAGCATGGCGCCACAAATTAGTCGCAGCCCCAGGTCGATGGGCCGAAAACTCGACCTATAGGGCAGGTTTTCGGCCCATCGACATCGAGCTGTTGGGAAAGGCGCGCGAGGGTCGCGCTCATCAGAGCGCCAGCCCGATCGGCTCCTGGAGGAGGCGCCCCACCTCGGCCAGGAACTCGGCACCGTCGGCGCCGTAGAGGATGCGGTGGTCGCAGGAGAGCGTCATCTCCATCACCTTGCCGGGGACGACCTCGCCGTCCTTGACCACCGGCCGGTCGGCGATCTCACCGACCGCGAGGATCCCCGCCTGCGGTGAGTTGACGATCGCCTCGAAGCTGACTGATCCCGTACATCCCCAGGTTCGACACCGAGAAGGTGCCGCCCGAGAGCTCCGGCGGGGTGATCCCGCCGTCGCGGACTTTCGCCGGCGAGTGCCCGCGCGTCGGCGGCGATCTCCCGCAGCCCCTTCTTGTCGGCGTCGAAGATGGTCGGCACGACGAGCGCGTCCTGCGCGGCGACGGCGATGCCGACGTTGATCCGCGAGTAGAGCTCGAAGCGGCCGTCCTTGTATGAGCCGTTGGCGCGCGGGAACCTCCTCAGCGCGATCGCGCACGCCTTCACCACCATGTCGTTGAAGGAGGGGACGACCTCACCCTCGGCCGAGATCTCTTTGATCCGGGCGCGGGCGGCGACCGCAGCCGACATGTCGACCTCGGCGGTGAGGTAGAAGTGCGGCGCGGTCGCCTTCGACTCCGACATCCGGCGAGCGACCACCTGCTGAAGTTTCGTCAGCTCAACGATCTCGACCGTGCCCTTGGCGGTCTCGGGCGAAGCCGATGAAGGACCGGGCGCTCCGGCCGCGGGTCCTGCCGCGGCAGGGGACCCACCCCCCCTTCCGGTAGCTAAAGCTTCCTCAGGGGGGGTCCCCCCTACCGCGTCACCCGCGGACGAAGCGTCTTCTACGTCGCGCTTGACGATGCGGCCAGCCGGGTCCGCGTGCCGCTTAGAGCTCGCGAGGTCGACACCCAGCTCCGAAGCGATGCGACGAGCCAGCGGCGAAGCTTTGACGCGGCCGAACCGCTCCATGCTCCGGGGTCCACCATTGCCGTTGCCGCCCGCCTGAGCACCGGCGGCTGCGCCGCGGGTGGCGCCGTAGGGGGGACCGTTGCCGAGGAAGCTTTAGCTACCGGAGGCAATGGTGGGTCCCCTGCGGCGACAGGACCCGCGGCCGCAGCGGCCGATCCCTGTATCCGGAAGCTCCGCTCCCGCATCCCCGATCCGAGCGATCACGGCGCCGACCGGAGCCGTCTCGTTCTCCTGCACGACGATCTCCAGCAACGTCCCGGCGACGTCGGCCTCGTAGCCCATGTTCGCCTTGTCCGTCTCGATCTCGACCAGTTCCTCGCCGACGGCGACCTCGTCGCCGACCTGCTTCAGCCAGTTGAGGACCGTCCCCTCCTCCATCGAGTCGGAGAGGCGCGGCATCGCGATGTCCTGCACCGCGGTCGGGGCCATCGCTAGACCCCCGTCGCGATCTCGGCGTCGAGGCCGAGGCGGCTCGACGACCTCGCGGACGATCTTGGCCCTCGGTCGGGCATGAAGGCGTCCTCGAGGGTCGGGCTGTAGGGGATCGGCGTCTCCGGGCAGGCGACCACCCAGGCGTCGTCGAGGTCGTGCAGACCCTCGGCGGCGACGATGCCGAGCAGGTTCGCGCCCCAGCCGCCGATCAGCGGGCCCTCCTCGACGATCACGACGCGGTTCGTCTTCGCGACCGAGTTCAGCACCGTCTCGGTGTCGAGCGGACGCAGGCTGCGCAGGTCGACGACCTCGGCGCTCGACCCCCTTCTCGGCCAGCTCGTCGGCCGCGCGCAGGCAGTCGCGCACGCCCTTGGAGATCGAGACCAGGGTGACGTCGGTGCCCTCGCGGACCACCGCCGCCTTGCCCAGCGGCAGCACCTCGGGGTCGTCGCCGTCACCGGGTCTTTGACCGAGTAGAGGCGCTTGTGCTCGAGGAAGGCGACCGGGTTGTCGTCGCGGATCGACTGCCGCAGCAGCGCCTTCGCGTCGCCCGCCGTCGCCGGGGCGACGACCTTCAGCCCGGGCACGCCCTGCAGCCAGGGGATCGGCGACTGCGAGTGCATCGCGCCGAAGTTGCCGCCCGCGCCCATCGCCGAGCGCACCACCAGCGGGCACGGGGCCTGCTCGTTCGACACGTACCAGTACTTCGCCGCCTGGTTGACCAGGCTGTCCATCGCCAGCAGCAGGAAGTCGGCGAACATGATCTCGAAGATCGGCCGCAGCCCGGTGACGGCGGCGCCGAAGGCGCCGGCCGACATCGCCAGCTCGGAGATCGGGGTGTCGATGACGCGGTCGCCGAAGCGCTCGTAGAGGCCCGGGGTCACCGCGAACACGCCGCCCGCGATCGCCACGTCCTCGCCGAAGAAGACGACGGTCTCGTCGCGCTCCATCTCGGCCGCGATCGCCTCGCGGATCGCGACGCGGTACTCGATCGTGCTCGTTGCCGTCAGCCATTACTTGAACTCCTTCCCGCCGGTCGTCGGGATCCGGGAACGGAGCGGCCAGGCCCCGTTCGACGATCTCCTCGCAGCTCCTTCGCCACGTCGGCGTCGATTTCGTCGCAGCGCTCGGCCTCGATCCCGTAGCGCTCCTCGAGCGCCTGGCGGCCGAGGATCAGCGGGTCGCGCTTGCTTCCATTCGTCGAGCTCGCCCGGCTTGCGGTACTTGCCCGGATCGGAGCGCGAGTGGCCGACGAAGCGGTAGGTCATCGTCTCGAGGAAGGCCGGGCCGGCGCCGGAGCGGGCGTGCTCGATCGCCTCCCCCGCCGCCTCGCGCACGGCGAAGACGTCGTTGCCGTCGACCTGCTGGTAGTGGATGCCCATCGCCATGCGGCCGCGAGCCGATCGCGCCCGGCGGTGACGTTCTCGATCGGCGTGAACTCCATGTAGAGGTTGTTCTCGCAGACGAAGACGACCGGCAGCTTCTCCACCTGCGCCCAGTTCAGCGACTCGTGGAAGTAGGCCTGGTTGGAGGTGCCGTCGCCGAAGAAGGCGACCGCGACGTTGCCGGTGCCGAGCAGCTTCGCCGAGAGCGCCGCGCCGGTCGCCGCGCCGATCGAGCCGCCGACGATGCCGAAGCAGCCGATCAGCCCGCTCTCCTGGTCGACCACGTTCATCGAGCCGGCCCGACCGCCGCAGGCGCCGGTCTCGCGGCCGAGCATCTCGTCCATCAGCTTCTGCGGGAGACGCCGAGCGCGATCGAGTGGCCGTGGCCGCGGTAGGTGCCGGCGACCTTGTCGCCCTCGCGCAACATCGAGCAGACCCCCACCCCGCTCGCCTCCTGGCCGGAGTAGAGGTGGGTGGTGCCGTGGACGTTGCCTTTCTGGAACTGCGACTGGACGGTGTCCTCGAAGGTCCGGATCAGCCGCATCCGCCGGTAGAGGTCGCGCGCCCCCGCCGCGTCGATCTCGGCCCCCGGGGCCTTCGACTGGGTCTTCTCTGCCATCTTCGTGCGCTCCTCCGTCTGGTTTCAGTTTTTCGCGGCGGGACCCGACGCCGCCGCTGATCCGCCGCAGTGCGTCGGCCACCCGCACCAGGTCCCCGTCGCCGCCCTCGAGCCCGGCCGCGACGGTCATCGCCTCGGCGCGGCGGCGGCACCGAGCAGCGGCAGCCCGGCCGCGTCGCCCTGCTCGAGGGCGAGCTTCAGGTCCTTGCGCATCAGGTCGAGCGCGAAGGCGGCGGGGGTGCCGTCGGGGTCGAGGAAGGCCGCCTTCTTGTAGTCGACGAACGGCGAGGCGAGGGCGCCGGCGGCGATCACCTCGTAGGCGTCCTCGCGGTCGATGCCCGCTGCCTCGGCGAGCACCAGGGCCTCGGAGATCGCCACCGTGGCGGAGGCGATCATCACGTTGACGGCGAGCTTCATCGCCGCGCCGGCGCCCGCGCCGCCGAGGTGGAAGTGGGCTTTGGTCATCGCCTCGAGCACCGGGCGGGCGCGCTCCAGCGCCGCCTCCGGACCGCCGACCATCGCGACCAGGCCGGCCGCCTCGGCGACCGCGACGCTGCCGGAGACCGGCGCGTCGAGCATCTCCACCCCGGCCTCGGCGGCGCGCGCGGCGAACCGGCGCGCCGCGGTCGGGCCGATCGTGCCATCTCGAGCCAGACGAGGCCCGTCGGGGGCGTCGGCGAGGACCCGCTCGTCATCGAGGATCTGGGCCTCGACCGCGGCCGGGTCGGCCAGCATCGTCACCAGCACCTCGGCGTCGCGGACCGCCTCGGCGGCGCTCGGTCGCGACCGTGGCGCCATCGTCGCGCAGCGGGTCGCATCGCGAGGCGTGCGGTTGAAGACGGTGAGGTCGTGGCCGGCATCGAGGATGTTGCCCGCCATCGGCAGGCCCATCTTGCCGATCCCGACGAAGGCGACCTTCATGCAGCCACCTCGACCACCATCTTGCCGGGGGCGCGGCCCTCGGCGAGCGGCGCGATCGCGTCCTCGACCAGGCTCGTCATCGGCACCACCTCGCCGAGCACTTCGCCCGCCAGGCTCGGTCTGGGCCAGCACCCGCAGGGACTCGGGCAGGTTCGAGTCGCAGATGTGGGCGACGGTGGCGATCAGGTCGACCTCGCGCAGCGCCGCGTCGAAGATGTCGACCGGCGGCGGGTCGGCCTGCAGGCCGACGATGACGACGCGGCCGCCGCGCTTGGTCGCGTGGATCGCGATGCTCGGGTTCTGCGGCACGCCGGAGGCCTCGATCACGACGTCGGCGCCCTCGCCCGCGGTCGCCTCGAGGATCGCCGCGGCGACGTCGGCCTGCGCGGGCGTCGATCGTGTCGTCGGCGCCGAGCGCGCTCGCCAGCGCGAGCTTGCCGGGGTCGACGTCGACCGCGATCAGGCGGCGGCAGCTCGCGGGTGCTCGCGGCGCCGATCAGGAAGCCGCCGATCCCGCCGATCCCGAGCACGGCGACGGTCAGGCCGGGGCCGACCCCGCCGCGGTCGAGCGCGTGGATCGCGACCGCCAGCGGCTGCGCCATCGCGGCGCCGACGTCGGCGACCTCGTCGGGGACCGGGACGCAGATCGAGGCCGGGCTCAGCACCTGGTCGGCGAGGCCGCCGGGCGGCGCTCAGCCCGAGCGTGTAATAGGAGGCGCAGAGGTTGGTCCGCCCCGCCCGGCACCAGGCGCACTCGCCGCAGGAGACGCCCGCGCCGGAGACGACGCGGTCGCCGACCGCGAGGCCGTCGACCCCGTCGCCGAGCGCCTCGACCCGGCCGACGAACTCGTGCCCGATGATCAGCGGCCCGACGTGGCCGCTGCCGGGATGGGGCGCGTGGAGCGGGATCATGTGCGGCCCGTGGGCGTACTCGGAGGCGTCGGTGCCGCAGATCGCCGCCATCGCTCGGGGCGACCAGGACCTCTCCGGGCCCGGGGTCGCCGGGCGCGGCCACCGCTTCGATGCGGACGTCACCCGCTCCGTGGAAGACGGCGGCGCGCATGACCGCGCTAGGCGCTCACCTGCACGCTGCCGTCGACGATGTCGGCGCCGCGCACGTACTGGCGACCGGCGACGAGCAGCTCCTCGCCGGGGAAGCGGGTGAGGATGCGGTTGCCGTTCTCGGTGACCAGGACCTCCTCCTCGATGCGGGCCGCCGAGACGCCGTCGGATGCCGGGCAGTAGGTCTCGAGGGCGAAGACCATGCCGGGGACGATCGTCTCCGGGTGCTCGAGGCTGTGCAGGCGCGAGATCATCGGCGACTCGTAGAGGCCGACGCCGAGGCCGTGGCCGAACTGCAGGCCGAAGCAGGCTTCCTCGTTGGGGAAGCCCTGCTCCTCGGCGGTCGGCCAGACAGGAGGCGATCTGGTCGGTGGTGACGCCGGGACGGACCAGGTCGATCGCGTCGTCGAGCCACTCGCGGCACTGCTTGTAGGCGTCGATCTGGGACTGGTTGGTGCCGCCCACCGCGAAGGTCCGGTAGTAGCAGGTGCGGTAGCCCATGAACGAGTGGATGATGTCGAAGAAGGCCTGGTCGCCGGGCCGCAGCAGGCGGTCGGAGAAGACGTGCGGGTGCGGGATGCAGCGGTCGCCGGAGACGGCGTTGATCGCCTCGACCTGCTCCGAGCCGAGCTCGAAGAGGAGCTTCTGGGCGTCGGCGACGACCTCCGACTCCTTGACGCCGGGACGGAGCATTTCGTAGATCCGCTCGTAGGTCGCGTCGACGATCGCCGCCGCGTGGTCGAGCAGGGCGACCTCCTCGTCGGTCTTGATCGTGCGGGCGGCGAGCATCACCTGCGAGCCGTCGGTGGTCGCGATGCCCGCGCGGTTGAGCGCGGCGAGGGCGACCATGTCGGTCATGTCGATGCCGACCGGGTCGTTCTCGAGGCCGTGCTCGCGCAGCTCCTCGAGGATGTGGGCGGCGAGGCGGTCGGGGACGCCGGTGTGGTCGGGCATCGCGCCGCGCATCGGCGAGACGCCGCCGCGGAAGTTCTCCGGCGGCAGCCAGGGCGCGTACATCTGGTGGTGTTTGGCGGCCGAGCCGAAGTCCCAGAGGATCGGTGGGCCGGTGCGGGGCAGCAGCGCGAAGCGCGCGTTCTTGTCGCGGGCCCACTCACCGATGTGGGTCGACGTGACGTAGCGGATGTTGTTCGGGTCGAACAGCAGCAGCGCGCCGAGGTCCGATTTCTGCGAGCTCCGCCTGGGCCCGGGCGAGGCGGTCGTTGCGGAGCTTCCCGAAGTCGATCCGCTGCTCCCAGTCCACGCCCATCGTGGCGCCCCGTGAAGCGATATTGGTCATAGGCGTGTCCTTTCTCCCTCAGCAACCCAGCGCAGTCTGCGCCCTCGGCGGATCGTAAACCAAATTGAACACCCACGTCAACGGCGATTAGGCTGGGTGAACGCCAGGCGTTTTTACTCCCGGATCGCCGCTTCCCGTTGCTACCCGGCGAGCACCGAAGTCATCAATTCGGCGTTCTCGAGGCCCGGCTTCAGCTTGCCCGACTCGACCCGTCGCGACAGCTCGACCAGCATCTGGTTGACCGGCGCGTCGCCGCCCAGGCTCTCCTGTTCGCGGACGACGAGGCCGCTCATCTCCTCGCCCTCGCCGCTGCGCCCCTTGATCCAGTCCTGCAGGATCGCGACCTTGGTGTCCTCCAGGGACCAGCCGGCGAGAACGGCGTCGAGGAGGGCCGCCGAGTAGCGCTCCGGGGGCAGGTCGTCGATCCCCTCCTGGCCGAACATCGGCACGATCTTGTTGCCGAGCGCGAGGGCGGTCTCGAGCGCCTCGGTGCCCGCCGCGTCCATCACCTCGCGCATGCCCTCGACGTGGAGGGCGGCGACCAGGGGGACGCCGAGGATCGCCGACGGCAGCATCTCGGCGGCGTTGGCGACCAGCTTCATCCACTTCGCCGAACGCGGGTCGTCGGTGACTTCGACGGTGCCGGCGCTGCGCAGGGGCACGGCCAACTCCTCGACCCGGTCGAAGGGGCTGCGCTCGTCGTAGGGCCCGAGCGCGAACCAGCAGCCCTCCGGCGGCGTCTGCCGTTCGACGATCCCCGGCTCGAAGCAGTTGCCGGCGATCTCGATCGCCGCGGCGAAGGTGCGCTCGGGGCCGAGAACGTCGGCCATGTCGTCGAGCGTCATCCCGTTCTGGAGGCCGACCGCGAGGCCCTCGGGGGCCAGTACCGACTTGATCAGCTCGCTGTGCCAGCGGGCGTCGTAGGCCTTGGTGACGAGGTAGACGAGGTCGAAGGGCTCGCCGATCTCGGCGACCTCGCAGAGGTGGTGGATGCGGAGCTGCGTGACCTTCTCCTCGCCCTGCGGTGTCTTCACCGTGACGCCCCGCGCGCGGATCGCCTCGACGTGGGCGGGCCACTGCTCGATGCAGGTGACGTCGAAGCCCGCGTCGGTCATGTCGGCGGCGATCGCCGCTCCGTTCGCGCCGGTCCCGACCACGGCGATGCGCTGCTCAGCCATTCCCTCGACCCTCCAGTTCGTCGGCCCGCCACCCGGGGCCACTTGCGGTGCGGGCGACAGTAAACTAGATTTAACAGGAGAGTCAACCGGGTTTAAGAGGGACGAATGGGAACGGGACAGACGCTCCGAAGCGTCTAGTAACTTCGCGAACGTATGGCGACGAAGACCGACAAAGCGGACTCGGCGCCGGACACTGGCGGGCGGGCTGACGGAGGACGTGAGCAGCTGGCCGAGCCGGTTGGCGCCGGGCTGCGCAAACACCGCCAGGAAGCGGGGATGAGCCTGCGGGCCCTGGCCCGCGAGGTGGGCGTCTCCCCCAGCCTGATCTCGCAGATCGAGCACGGCAAGGCGACGCCCTCGGTGGCGACGCTCTACGCGATCGTCTCCGAGCTCGGCGTCTCACTCGACGAGCTCTTCTTCGACAGTCCGCGCGGCGCCGCCGCGGTAGCCGAGGCCGAGCCGGAGCGCCATGCCGACAACGGCACCGAACGCACCCCGTCGAGCCACTGGCGGGCGCCGAGCGAGGGGCCGGTGCTGCGCGCCGGCAACCGCCTCAGCCTGGTCCTCGCCACCGGGGTCCGCTGGGAACGGTTGACCGCCTCCCACGACCCAGGCGTCGAGTTCCTCTACTGCACTTATCCGGTCGGGGGCGAGTCCGCCCCGGCCGACGCGCTGATGACCCACGACGGCTCCGAGTACGGGATCATCCTCGAGGGCCGCTGCGGGGCGACGGTCGGCGAGGACTACTACGAGCTCGAGGTCGGCGACTCGATCGCCTTCGACTCCCGCACCCCGCACCGCATCTGGAACCTCAGCGATGACCGCCCGATGATGGCGATCTGGACCGTCGTCGGCCGCGACGGCGACCCCCGCGTCGGCTGACCCCCAAAGCGCCGCGTCGAGCCGCAAACTCCAGAACCTCTGGCGAGTTCGCAGTTTCCCCCGGATAGCGGCGAAAACTGCGAACTCGCCAGCGGCCCCAAACCCGCGGTCGTCCCTAGGCCCGCTCACCGGGCCAAGAGACGACCGCGCCTGGGCAACCGGGCCAAAGGACGACCGCGGGGGAGCTGGTGCAAGCGCAGGCGCGCCCGTCCCTTCCTACCCGCCAACCGAGGAAGGGACGGGCGCGCCGCACGACGCTCACGTGCGTTCGCAGTTGGTTCCGGATAGCGGAACGAAGTGCGAACGCACGGCGGGGGCTAGATCAGGCCGGCGCGCTCCGCCAGACCGGCGTAGTTGGAGATGTCGGGCTCGAGCTCGCCGCGTTCGATCCGGTGAGCCATCTCGACGACGGCGGCGTTGACCGGGGCGCCCTCGGGGCCGAGCTGGGCGACGACCTTGCCGTTGATGTCGTCGACCTCGCCGCGGCGGCCCTTGCTCCAGTCGTGGAGGATCGTCGTCGTGGTGGTCGGCAGGACGAAGCCCTCAATAGAGCGCGTCGAGCAGCTTCTCCACCACCGCGTCGCGATCGGTCAGGTCCTCGGCGGTGAGGCCGAAGATCGGCTGGACTGCGGTGTTGTCGATTCCGCTCACGTCACTCCCTCCTTCGCTTAACCCTGTGCGCCGATGCTAAACATGTTTGTCAAGCTGTACTGTACGCCAAATGGAGGGAGCCGCGACGGTCATCATCGGGGGCACGGCCGGCCTGGGACGGGACCTGGCCGAGCTCTGCCTGGGGCGCGGGCACCGCGTCGTCATCGCCGGGCGCGACGAGGAACGCTGCGCTGGAGTGGCCGCCGAGCTCCATCCCGAGTGCGAGAGCTTCGCGGTCGACCTGAGCGAGCCGGAGTCGATCGCCGCGGCGCTGGCGGGCATCGACGCGGTGCGCCACATCGCGCTGGTCGCGATCGAGCGCGACGAGAACACGGTCGCGGACTACTCGATCGCGAACGCGATCCGCCTCACCACCTTGAAGCTCGTCGGCTACACCGAGGTCGTCCACCGGCTGGCGCCGCGGATGGACGGCGGGGGCTCGGTCGTCCTCTACGGCGGCCAGGCGCAGGCCCGCCCCTACCCCGGCTCGACCACGGTCTCGACCGTCAACGGCGGCGTGATCGGGATGGTGCGGACGATGGCGGTCGAGTTGGCGCCGATCCGCGTCAACGCGATCCACCCCGGTGTGATCGGCGACAGCCCCTACTGGGCCGACAAACCGGAGGGCGCCCTCGACCCGATCGCCGCGCGCACCCCGATCGGCCGGCTGGTGACGATGCGCGAGCTCTCCGAGGCGGCGCTCTTCCTGCTCGAGAACGGCGCGGTCAACGGCATCAACCTCGCCGCCGACGGCGGCTGGACCCTGAAATAGCGCTCCGCCGCCTCCAGGCCGACGGGCCGAAAACCGGACAGACAGGCAGGTATTCGGCCCGTCGGCGAGGCGGGCGCGCGGAAGTGTGACGCTCAGGCAGTGAAGGCCTCGTAGGCGGCCGCGGTGGCCGCGCCGTAGACAAGGTGGAAGGAGAGGTCCTGGGCGAGGGCGGAGGCGGGCCGGCGCCAGGGAGCGTCGGAGACGCCGAAAGCGGGGAGCACGACCAGGCTGGTCGTCCAGACGTCGAGTCCGAAGACGAGCCCCTGCGCGGGGCCGGGCGGACGCTCGCCGCGGCCGAAGAGGAGCCCGAAGGGCAGTCCCCAGCTGGTCCCGTAGAGGACATGCATCGCGTTGTTCAGCGCGGGCCGCTGCTCCTTGCGCACCTTGACGCCGAGCGCGCCGAGGATCCGCTCACCGACCGCCGCCGGCACCTCGGAGCGCGCTCCGCCGGTCAGGCCGTAGACCCACTCCTGCGCCGAGGTCATCGCCGCCGTCCCGACCAGCGCCGCCGCCACCCCAGCGCCCGCCCCCGACACAATCCCGCGCGACCCTCCCTGCCGACGGGCCGAAAACCTGCCTGCCTGTCCGGTTTTCGGCCCATCGGCAGCGGGGTGCGGCGAAAGGCCGGCGGTTGGCGCAACGGCTGAGTTGGCGGAGCTCGCCGAGTTGGCGGAGTTCGCCGAGTTGGCGGAGCTCGCCAGGTCGGGGCGGGGCTCGGAGGACGCGGCGGCGGCGAGGGTCGCGGCGAGGAGGTCTTCGGGGACGGCGCAGGCGATGTCGGGAATCGGGGTCCGCTTGACGATCTGGGCGCGCAGGGCCTGTGAGGGGTAGGTCGCCGCGAGGGCGAAGGCGGCGCCGACGCGGGCACCACGGGCGCCACCGCTGACCCGGCCGGAGAGCGCTGCCGAGACGACCCGGCCGACCAGGCCCGGGCCCTGGCTGCGCGGCGGGGCGATCGGCAGCTTGTCGCCGACCAGCTCGCCCGCGGCGAGCGCCGGGAGCGCGAACTTCGCCGCCGTGCCCAGCCGTCCCCGCAGCGCCAACGCCGCCGGAGCGAGGAAGGTCCGCGCGCCGGTCACCGTGCCGAGCACTGCGGCGCGGCGCACTCCGGCGCCCGCGGCGCTCATCCCTCCGCCCCGTCGTCGCCGGACGAGTCGTCCCCGCCCTCGGCCAGCCGGCGCTCGACCGAAGCGACCTTGTCGTCGAGCGTCTGCCCGGGACGGTCGCGCCGCTCGTCCAGCTTCAGCACCGTGTAGACGCGCGGCAGCCCGAGCTCGAACGGCACCGCGTGCAGCTCGCCGACCACGGCGAGGATGTCCTCGGTCGACCCTTCCAGCGAGGTCCCCATCGCGTGCATCCGGTACCCGACCTTGTCCTGCTCGGCGAGGCTTGCGCTGGATCGCGGCGATGTAGGCGCCCGCGCTCGGGTCGGGGCGCCCGAGCCCGATCACGGTGAGGTCGGCCGTGGCCACCGATCCAGCCTAGAGAGTCGGGACCGACCGACGAAGCAGCCTTGAAAGACTGGGACGCGATGTCGAATTCTGGACACGTGCGCCGCGAGCTGGTCCTCGCGATCTGCTGCATGAGCATGCTGATCGTCGGGCTCGACGTGACGATCCTGAACGTCGCGCTGCCCTCGATCCAGAAGGACTTCGGCGCCTCGGTCTCCGGCGCCCAGTGGACGATCGACGCCTACACGCTGGTGATCGCCTGCCTGCTGATGCTGTCGGGGTCGATGGGCGACCGCTTCGGCCGCCGGCGCACCTTCCAGCTCGGCCTCGTCTCCTTCACCGTCGGCTCGCTGCTCTGCAGCGTCGCCCCCGGCCTCGGCTGGCTGATCGCCTTCCGCATGGTCCAGGCGATCGGCGGCAGCATGCTGAACCCGGTGGCGATGTCGATCGTCACCAACGTCTTCACCGAGCCGCGCGAGCGGGCGCGGGCGATCGGCTGGTGGGGCGGCGTCGCCGGGGTCAGCATCGCCGGCGGTCCGCTGATCGGCGGCCTCCTGGTGCAGGCGATCGACTGGCGGTCGGTGTTCTGGATCAACGTCCCGGTCGGGATCGCGGCGATCGTCCTGACCCAGAAGTTCGTCCCCGAATCGAAGGCGCCGCACCCGCGACGGCTCGACCCGGTCGGCCAGGTGCTGATGATCCTCACCCTCGGCCTGCTCATCTTCGGGATCATCGAGGCGCCGAACCACGGCTGGGGATCGGACCTGATCCTCGGCTGCTTCGCCGGCTCGCTGCTCTGCGGCGCGGCGCTCATCTTCTTCGAGGGCCGCCACCCGGAGCCGCTGATCGACCTGCGCTTCTTCCGCTCGCCGCCCTTCAGCGGCGCCGCGGTCGTCTCGATCTGCGCTTTCGTCTCGCTCGGCGGCTTCCTCTTCCTCAACACGCTCTACCTGCAGGAGGTCCGCGGCTACTCGCCGCTCCACGCCGGCGTCGCGCTGCTGCCGGTGGCGGCGCTTGATGATGGTCTTCGCGCCGCTCTCCGGTCGGGTGGTCGGCCACCGCGGGCCGCGCCTCTCCTTGATGATCGGCGGTGCCGCGATGCTGGCCGCCGGGCTCGTCTCGGCGATCCCGACCGGCGAACCGAGCAACCTCCGCCTTCTTGCTCGGCTACGCGCTGCTCGGCGCCGGGCTCGGCTGGGTGAACGCGGCGATCACCAACACCGCCGTCTCGGGGATGCCCCGCGAGCAGGCCGGTGTCGCCGCCGCGGTCGCCTCGACGACGCGGCAGCTCGGCTCGGCGCTCGGCGTCGCGATCATCGGATCGGTGATCGCCGACCACGTCACCCACGTCGCCGCCGGCCCCGCTTTCACGTCGGCGTCGAGGGTGAGCTGGGCGATCATCGCCCTCTGCGGGCTGATCGCCCTCTGCGTCGGCGATCTGACCACCGGCGCCTGGGGGCGGCGGCGGGCGAAAGCCAACGCCGCACGGATGGAGGCGACGCCTCGGCTCGAAGAGGACCGCGCCCCCGCGCTCAGCTGACGCGGCGCGGGGGCGGGTCACCCTGCCTGGAGCGAGAGCGCTCCCGACTATTTCCTTCTTTTGGCTTTCGCTTTTTTCGCGGCGGGTTTTCTAGCCGTTTTTTAGCTTTGGCCGTTTTAGCTTTCGCTTTCGGTTTGGCTTTGGCTTTGGCTTTCGGTTTTGCTTTCGAAGCGGTTTTCGCTTTAGCCGATGCTTTGCCGGCTTTGGCGGTTTTTTTCACCGCTTTTTTCGTAGCTTTGCCGGTTTTTTTCGTCGCTTTGGCCGTCGTTTTCGCAGCTTTTTTGACGGCTTTCGTGACTTTTTTGGCGGACGCTTTGGCGGTTTTTTTGGCTTTTTTGCCAGCCGCTTTTGCGTCTTTTTTCGCCCGGGTCGCCGCAGCTTTTTTCGCTGCGGGTTTCCGGGTGGCTTTGGTCTGTTTTGGCATACCTCGCTCCTTGGAGTCTCCGGGGGCGAGCGCACCGTACCCCCTCGACCGGCGGCGCGAAGTGCTCTGGGCCGCGTTGCAGAGCGACATTCGTCGGCGAGGCCCGCATTTCGCGTGACAAGTCCGTGGCGATGTCACACGGAACGGGGACGATTTCGTCTTCCTTTCAGTGACCATGAAAGGAGAGGACATGACCCAGGGATATCCGGCGGAGCGGTTGCAGATCGTGGCGGAGGCGCCGCGGCAGGTCGCCGCACTGCAGCGTTTCGGCGCCACCGAGCTCGACCCGACGATCGGCCACCTCGTCGAGCTGCGCGCCTCGCAGATGAACGGCTGCGCCTTCTGTCTCGACATGCACTGGAAGGACGCGCGCGCCGCGGGCGAGGACGAAGCGCGCCTTTACCTGCTCGACGCCTGGCGGGAGAGCCCCGACTACAGCGCCCGCGAGCGCGCTGCCCTCGCGCTCACGGAGGCGATGACGGTGCTCGAGCGCGGCGGCGTTCCGGACGCGGTCTGGGACGAGGCCGCGGCGCACTTCGAGCAGGCGGAGCTCGCCGCGCTGCTCTGCAAGATCGCCGCGATCAACACCTGGAACCGGCTGCAGATCGCGACCCGCGCCGAGCCCGGCCGCTACCGGCCCGAGGAACGCGAGACGATGCGGGCCACGGCCGGGGCCGGCGGCGAGGCGCGATGACCGCGACCCTGGTCGCCGGGACGCGCCGGCTGCTCGAGGCGGTCGTCGCGGCCAGCCTCGCCGACGCCGCATCCCTCTCCGCCTCCCCGCTTGGGGGAAGATGGCCAAGGGCCTCGCCGCCGGCGTCCTCTGTAACGCGGCGGCGACCCCGGGGGAGGACTTCGAGGAATGGCTCCAACATGAGTGAGGATCTCGCGACCGAATTCGAGGCGCTCCGACCCAAGCTGACCCGGGTCGCCTACGGGATGCTCGGCAGCCTCGCCGAAGCCGAAGACATCGTCCAGGAGGCCTGGCTGCGGCTCGGCCGCGCCGACCGCGCCGCGATCGACGACCTGCGCGCCTGGCTGACCACGGTGGTCGGCCGGCTCGCCCTCGACGCGCTCGGCAGCGCCCGCCGCCGCCGCGAGAGCTACGTCGGCGAGTGGCTGCCCGAGCCGGTGGTCGAGGAGTGGGACGACGAGCCGACCCTCGACGAGTCGGTCTCGACCGCGCTCCTCGTCGTGCTCGAGCGCCTCTCCCCCGCCGAGCGCACCGCCTTCCTCCTCCACGACGTCTTCGACCTCCCCTTCGAGAAGGTCGCCGGTGTCGTCGGCCGCTCCCCCGACGCGGTCCGCCAGCTCGCCGCCCGCGCCCGCGCCCACGTCGAGGCCGGCAAGCCGCGCTTCCCGGCCGGGGCCGAGGAGGAGGCGCGGATCGTCGCCGCCTTCGCCGTCGCCTGGCAGGAGGGCGACCACGAGGCGCTGCTCGAGCTGCTCGACCCCGACGCGGTGTTCCGCTCCGACGGCGGCGGCCGCGTCCCGGCGGCGGGCAAGCCGCTGCTCGGCGCCGACCGCATCGTCCGCGCACTGATCGGCTTCAAGCGCGCCGCGGAGCGCCACGGGATCGAGCCCGAAGGGCGCTTCGCCCGCGTCAACGGAGCACTCGGCCTGGTCCTCCGCGAGCGCAGCGCGACCAGCGTCTACTCGCTGACGATCGACGCCGGCCGGATCGTCGCGATCGACATCGTCCGCAACCCGGACAAGCTGCGCGGCCTGGCGGAGCCGGGGCGATGAGAAGTCGGGCCCTGGCCCGTACCGCGCTGCGGCTGCTCGAGCGCCTACTGCCTCTTCCTCGGGCTGACTGCCGCCCCTTCCCGCACACCTTCTTCGCCGACTTCCCCTTCCTCGCCGCACTGGGTCGAGCGGCTGCCGCCCTACAACGAACACCTGGTCATCGACGTCGGCGGCCTCTACCTCGGCTTTGCCGTCATCCTCGGCCTCGCCGCCTGGCGGCTCGACCGCAAGGCTCGTGGTCGTCGCCTGCGCCGGCTTCCTCACCGTCTCCCTGCTTCACCTGCTCTTCCACGCGACCCACCTCGACGGCTTCAGCGGCCTCGAAGGCGCCGAGGAGCTCGCCTCCCTCGCCTCGCTGCTGGTCCCACCCGTCGTCGCGCTCTGGGCGAGCGGCGAGCCGCTGCCCTAGCCTGGGCCCGATGGCGACGGACGATCAGACGATCGGCTTCATCGGGCTCGGCGTGATGGGCGCGCCGATGGCCCGTAACCTGCTCGCGGCGGGCCTCGACGTGGTCGCCTGGAACCGCAGCCCCGGGCCGCTGGACGAGCTCGTCGCGGCGGGCGCGCGCGGCGCCGACGGGCCCGGCCGCGGTGGCGGCCGAGGCCGACGTCCTGATCTCGATCGTCAGCGACGACGCGGCGCTGCGCGAGGTGCTGGGCGGGCCCGAGGGCGCGATCGCGGCGGCGCGCCCGGGCTCGCTGGTGATCGACATGAGCACCGTCTCCCCCGCGCTCGCCCGCGAGCTGGCCGAGGAGGCGGCGGCGCGCGGCGTCGGCTTCCTCGACGCGCCGGTCTCCGGCGGCGACGTCGGCGCCCGCGACGGCACGCTCTCGATCATGGTCGGCGGCGAGGCCGCCGACGTCGAGCGGGCGCGGCCGGTCTTCGAGGTGCTCGGCTCGCGCGTCACCCACGTCGGCGCGGCGGGCGCCGGGCCAGGTCGCGAAGGCCTGCAACCAGATCCTCGTCGCGGTCATCTTCGGCGGCCTCGCCGAGGCGCTGGTGCTCGGCTCGAAGCTTGGCGTCGACCCTGCGGCGGTCCTCGACGCGGTCGGCGGCGGCATGGCCGCCAACCGGATCATGGAGGTCCGCCGCGACAACTTCCTCGAGCCACGACTTCGCCCCCGGCTTCAAGGTCGACCTCCATCACAAGGACCTCGAGATCGCGCTCGGCGCGAGCGGCGAAGTCGACGCCCCGCTCCCGCTCACCGCCGAGGTCCAGCAGATGTTCCGCCAGCTGCGCGCCGGCGGCCACGGCGACGAGGACGACTCGGCGCTCCTCCGCGTCGCCGAGGCGCGCGCCGCCCACCGCCTCGGAGACTTTGAAAAATTTCTTTGAGTTTGAGGCGCCGGGCATCACAATGGCCCGGTGGCGTCAGGCACGAGGACCGGGGGGCGGTTCGCGGCGCGGTCGCGGATCGGCGTGGTCGTCTGCGCCGCGGCGGCGGTGCTCGGATCGGGAATCGCCGGCTGCGGCGGGTCGAGCAGCTCGAACTCGGCGTCGTCCTCGACGCTCGAGGTGACCTTCGCCGCCTATCCCGACCACCTCGATCCCTCGCTCTCCTACTCGCTCGAAGGCTGGTCGGCGATGTGGGAGACCTACGTGCCGCTGCTCACCTACGGCCACGCCGACGGTGCCGCCGGGACCAAAGTGATCCCCGGCCTCGCCCGGGCGCTGCCGAAGATCACCGACGGCGGGCACACCTACACGCTCTTCCTGCGCAAGGGCCTCCGCTACTCCGACGGCACCCCGGTCCGCGCCTCCGACTTCCGGTCGACGATCGAACGGGCGCTGGCGATGGACTCGCCGGGGACGCCCTTCTACACCGACATCGTCGGCGCCGAACAGTTCGCCAAGACCAAGCACGGCGGCATCCCGGGGATCGACACCGAAGACGGCGAGCGGCCGCATCGTCATCCACCTGGTGCAGCCGCGCAGCACCTTCACCAACGAGCTGGCGATGCTCTTCGCCGCGCCGCTGCCGCGCCGACACCAAGCGCGAAGACCTCTCCGCCGACCCGCCGCCCGGCACCGGCCCCTATGAGATCGTCGCCTCGAAACCGGGCCGCAGCTGGGAATACCGCCGCAACCCGGAATGGGCGACCCACGACGGCGACCTCCTGCCGCAGATCCCGGGCGGCCACTTCGACGCGATCGCCGTGAACGTGAACAGCAACCCGGAGACCGCGGTGAACGAAGTCATCAGCGGCAAGATCGACTGGATGCAGGAGCCGCCGCCGCCCGACCGCTACGCCGAACTGCGGCAGCGCTTCGAAGGCAGCCAGTTCCAGATCACGCCGCAGATCGACCTCTACTACTTCTGGATGAACGTCAACAAGCCGCCGTTCAACGATCTGCGGGTGCGGCGCGCGGTCAACTACGCGATCGAGCCGGCGGCGCTCGAACGGATCTACGGCGGCCAGCTGCGCGCCACCCAGCAGGTGCTGCCGGCGGCGATGCCCGGCCACCACACCTTCCATCCCTACCCGCACGACATGGCGAAGGCGCGCGAGCTGATCGCCGCCGCCGATCCGAGCGAACGCAAGGTGACGGTCTGGACCGACGACTACGGGCCGAACAAACAGGCGGGCGAGTACTACGAAGGCGTGCTGCGGCAGATCGGCCTGCAACCGACGCTGAAGGTGGTCCCGGCCGCCAACTACACGACGATCATCGGCAACGGCTCGACCCCGAACCTCGACACCGGCTGGGGCGACTGGTTCATCGACTATCCGCACCCGAACGACTACTTCGAGCCGCAGCTCTCCGGCGCCAGCATCGCGCCGACCGCCGACAGCAACTACTCGCGCTTCGACGACCCGGCGATCGACCGCCAGATCGCCAAGCTCGACCGCGAACCGCTCGGCCCGCGCCAGGAAGCCGCCTACGCGCGACTCGACCGCGAGGTGATGCGCGAGGCGCCCTGGGCGCCCTTCGGATCGGTCGAGATGACCACTTTCGTCTCGAGCCGGATCGACCTCGGCCACCTCGTGGTCAGCCCGGTGTACGGCCAGGACCTGGCCACCTTCGCCCCGCGCTAGGCGCCGCTCCGGGCGACCAGGGCGGGCAGCTCGGCCATCGCGGTGAAGACCGTGGCGCCCGCGCGGGCGAGGCGCGCGCCTCCTCCGTCCGGGGCGTAGCCGAGCGCCGCCATGCCGGCCGCCCTGGCGCCGGCGACGCCGAAGGGGCTGTCCTCGACGACGACGCAGCGCCCCGGCTCGACCCCCATCGCCGCCGCGGCGTGCAGGAAGAGGTCGGGCGCCGGCTTGCCGCGCTCGACCTCGTCGGCCGAGTAGACCCGTGCGGCAGCGGCCTGCCGAATCGCTCCTCGACGATCCGCAGCGTCGCCGGCATGCCGAGGCCGAGGAAGTCGCGGACGCAGTCCTCGTAGGTGGTCGGCAGGCCGAGCGCCGAGATCGCCTCGGCCTGGATCCGCAGCGAGATGCGGTCGCTGTCGACCAGCACGCCGTCGCAGTCGAAGATGACCAGGCCCGTCCTCATGGAGGCATTCAACTCGATCCGTGACGCGGCGCCCGATCGGGTGCAGATCTACAGGGTCGACCTCGTTTTGACGAATAAAGAAGGGCCCTGTGCCCGGCGCCCCTTCTTCGATGCCAGACAAGCTGCTCAAAGCCAATCCGGTCGTGGTCCCCGCCGCCGTGGCGTTCCTGCTCGCGTACCTGATCTGGCAGGTGGCCGGGAGGCCGGGTGACACGACGCTGATCGGCGACCTGGCGATCCTGATGCCGACCGCGGTCGCGGCGCTCGCCTGCGCGCGGGCGTCGGGAGCGGTCACCGGCGACCCGCGGCTGGCCAAGGGCTGGAGGCTGATCGGGCTCTCGATGCTCGCCTACGGCTGCGGCGAGATCGTCCAGATGGTCTACGAGCTGACCCGGGGCGAATACACCTTCCCCTCGCTCGCCGACCCGCTCTACCTCGCGTTCTATCCGCTCTTCTTCGCCGGGATCGTCAGGTTCACGGCGCCGCGCCGCAGCCGCTCGATCCGGGTCGCGCTCGACGCGGTGACGATCGCGATCGGCGGTGTGGTGGTGGTCTGGTACCTGGTCCTCGGGCCGACCGCCTACGGCGAAACCGGCGACGCGCTATCGACGGTCGTCGCGATCGCCTTTCCGGTCGGCGACCTCGTCCTGATCTTCGCCCTGGCCGGGCTCTTCGCCGACCCGCCGCGGCTGACCGAGCGCCTGCCGCTGATCATGCTGGCGGTCGGGGCGACCCTCTTCGTCGTCGCCGACGTGATCTACGACCGCCTCGTCCTCGACGGCAGCTACTCCGGCGGCAACCCGGTCGACACGCTCTACATCCTCGCGATCCTCGGCTTCGCCCTCGCCGCGGCGACCCAGCGCCCGATCCAGGAGGCGCCGCCCGACGACGAAGTCCTGCGCCGCCGCCACCTCGCCTTCCTCCCCTACCTCTCGCTCGCCGCCGTCTTCGGCTTCCTGATCGCCGTTCAGCGCCACGACGCCTTCTTCCCCGGGCTCAGCCTCACCATCGCCGCGGCCGTCGTCGCCGCGGTGATCGCGCTGCGCCAGATCGTCGCCCAGCGCGAACTGGTCGAGCTCCACGCCGAGCTGCGCGCCGCCCACCGCGAGCTCGCCGCGATCGCCGCCACCGACCCGACCACCGGGCTGCCCAACCAGCGGGCGCTGGCGGCGACGATCGACGCCGAGCTGGCCCGCCGCCCCCGCAGCGGCCGTCCCTGCTCGCTCCTCTTCCTCGACATCGACCACTTCAAGCGCGTCAACGACACGCTCGGGCACGCGGTCGGCGACGCCGTGCTGCGCGAGTTCGGCGAGGTGGTCGTGGGCGAGCTGCGCGCCGTCGACCTCTTCGGGCGCTGGGGTGGCGAGGAGTTCGTCGCGCTGTTGCCGGGAATCGACGCGGCCGCCGCGATGCCGGCCGCCGAGCGGGTCCGCGCCGCGGTCGCCGCGCACGACTTCCTCGCCACCGCGGGGCGGCCGCTGACCGTCTCGATCGGCGTCGCCGCGAGCCTCGAGGGCGACCGCGGGTCGCTGCTCGCCGCCGCCGACGGAGCCCTCTATGAAGCCAAGCGCGACGGCCGCGACCGGGTCGAGCGGGCGCGCCGGGAGCTGGGCGCGCCGCTGGTAGGCTGACGCGATTGCGACCGATCCCCTGAGGCCGGGTGCCGGTCTAGCATTGCCGACATGAACGACTCCCCCTCGCAGAGGATCGACGAACGGATCGAGGAGCTGGGCCATTGGCGCGGCGAGAAGCTCGCCCGGGTCCGGCGACTGATCAAAGAGGCCGACCCGGAAGTCGAGGAGACCTGGAAATGGCGCGGCGTCCCGGTCTGGGAGCACGGCGGGATCATCTGCACCGGCGAGAGCTACAAGAACTACATCAAGCTGACCTTCGCCAAGGGCGCCTCGATCGACGACCCCTCCGGCCTCTTCAACGCGAGCCTCCAGGGCAACGCGCGGCGGGCGATCGACATCCGCGAGGACGACGAGCTCGACGCCGCGGCGTTCAAAGAGCTGATCCGCAACGCGATCGCGCTGAACGAATCGAGGTAGGGCTCAGCGCGGCGCCATCCGCAGGGCGCCGTCGAGGCGGATCGTCTCGCCGTTGATCATCGTGTTGAGGACGATGTGCTCGACCAGCGCCGCGTACTCGGCCGGGTCGCCGAGTCGCGAGGGGTAGGGCACGGTCCCGGCCAGCGATTCGCGGGCGGCCGGTGGCAGCCCGGCCATCATCGGCGTGTCGAAGAGGCCGGGGGCGATCGCCACCACGCGCACCGCCTTGTCGGCGAGCTCGCGGGCGACCGGCAGGGTGAGGCCGGCGACGCCCGCCTTCGAGGCGGCGTAGGCGACCTGGCCGACCTGGCCCTCGAAGGCGGCGATCGAGGCGGTGACGACGCAGACGCCGCGGTCGCCGTCGGCGACCGGCTCGTTGCGGGCCATCGCGGCGGCGGCGCAGCGCAGCACGTTGATCGTGCCGAGCAGGTTGACGGCGAGCACCTTGGCGAAGTCCTCGAGCGGCGTCGGGCGCCCTTGCGGACCAGCTTGGTCGGCGTGGCGATGCCGGCGCAGTCGACGCGCGATCCGCAGATCGCCGAGCTCGGTCGCGGCGGCGACCGCGTCCTCGACCGAGGTCGGGTCGGAGACGTCGGTGACGACGTGGGCGCCGCCGATCTCCCCCGCCACCGCGGCGGCGCGCTCCTCGTTGAGGTCGGCGACCAGCACCTTGGCGCCGCCCGCGGCGAGCCGGCGCGCGGTCGCCTCGCCGAGCCCCGAGGCGCCGCCGAACACCGCGGCGACCTGACCGTCGATCTGCATCGCCGCCCTCCCTCCTCTCCGCCCGTGCGGGCAAGGTGCCTGGCGATCACCAGGCGCTGGATCTGGTTGGTCCCCTCGAAGATCTGCATCACCTTCGCCTCGCGCATGTGGCGCTCGACCGGGAACTCCTTCGTGTAGCCGAAGCCGCCGAGGACCTGGACCGCGTCGGTGGTCACCTTCATCGCCGCGTCGGTGGCGACGAGCTTGGCGATCGAGGCCTGGCGGGAGAACGGCAGGCCGCGGTCGCGGCGGCGCGCCGCCTCGAGCGTCACCGCCCGCGCCGACTCGACCGCCGCCGCCATGTCGGCGAGCAGGAAGCCGAGCCCCTGGTGCTCGATGATCGGCCTGCCGAAGGTCTCGCGTCTCCTTGGCGTAGGCGACCGCGAGGTCGAGCGAGCCCTGGGCGAGGCCGGTGGCGACGGCGGCGATCCCGAGCCGGCCCGAGTCGAGCGCCTGCAGGGCGATCGGGAGGCCGGCGCCCTCGCCGCCGACCAGGCGCTCGGCCTCGAGCTCGACGCCGTCGAAGTCGAGCGTCGCGGTGGTCGAGCCGGTCAGGCCCATCTTGCGCTCCGGCGGCCGGGTCGTGAGGCCGGGCGCGTCGCCGGGGACGAGGAAGCAGGAGATGCCGCGCGAGCGGTCCTCGGAGGTGCGGGCGAAGAGCGTGTAGAAGTCGGCCTCGCCGCCGTGGGTGACCCAGGCCTTCGAGCCGGTGACGCGCCAGGCGTCGCCGTCGCGCACGGCGCGGGTCCGCATCGCCGCCGGGTCCGAGCCGGCGTCGGCCTCCGAGAGGCAGTAGCCGCCGAGCAGGTCGCCGGCCGTCATCTCCTCCAGCCAGCGCGCCGCGCTGCTCCTCGGTGCCGAAGGTGGCGAGCGGATAGCAGGACATCACGTGGACCGAGAGGCCGACCCCGACGCTGGCCCAGACCGCGGCGATCTCCTCGAGCGCCTGCAGGTAGACCTCGTAGGGCTGGCCGGCGCCGCCGACCTCCTCCGGGTACGGCATGCCGAGGAAGCCGAGCTCGCCGAGGGTGCGGAAGGCGTCGCGCGGGAAGTCCGCGTCCTCCTCGGCCGCGGCGACCCGCGGCGCCAGCTGCTCCTGGGCGACGGCGCGGGCGAGACCGACGATCTCCTCGGCCTCGGCCGAGGGAAGTGAGCGCTCCGCGGGCATACGCCGCCCAGGCTTTCACATCCTGCCGAGCGGCCCGCGCCGCGCTGCGTGCTTTTGGTCCCTTATAGGGGCCCGAAAGTACGCAGCCCTCACCAGCGGGCGGTGACCACCTTCTTGCGCGTGTAGAAGTCGACCGCGTCGGTGCCGTTGGCGTGGAGGTCGCCGTCGATCGAGTCCTTCCAGCCGGAGAAGGGGAACCAGGCGATCGGCGCGGCGACGCCGATGTTGACGCCGATCATCCCCGCCTCGCACCCCGCGCGGATACGCGCGGGCGGCGCCGCCGGAGGTGGTGAAGATCACCGAGGCGTTGCCGTAGCGGGAGGTGTTGACGCGCTCGATCGCGCTGTCGAGGTCGGCGGCGCGCAGGACGGTGAGGACCGGGCCGAAGAGCTCCTCCTCGACGGCCGGGGCGTCGGCGGGGACGCGGTCGAGGATCGTCGGGCCGAGGTTCGGCGCCGCCCGCCCCGCCGTCGCCTCGCGGCCGTCGAGGACCGCCTCGGCACCTTCGCCGAGCGCCCTCTCGATCTCCCCGGCGACCCGCTCGCGCGAGTCGGCCGAGACCAGCGGGCAGACGTCGGTGGCGGCCTCGCCGCCGGCGCCGACGGTGAGCGCGCGGCTCGCCTCGACCACGGTCTGCGAGGCTGCGGTCCTGCTCGGCCTCGTCGCCGACCAGCACCAGCAGCGAGCCCGCGAGGCAGCGCTGGCCGGCGGCGCCGAAGGCCGAGGAGGTGACGCCGGCGGCGAGCACCTCCGGGTCGGCGTCGGGCATCGCCACCATCGCGTTCTTGGCGCCGCCCAGCGCCTGGGCGCGCTTGCCCGCTCGGCGGCGCGCGAGGCGACATAGCGGGCGGTCTTCGCCGAGCCGACGAAGGAGATCGCGTCGATGTCCTCGCAGTCGATCAGCGCGTTGACCGCGTCGCGGCCGCCGTGGACGAGGTTGACGACGCCGGGCGGGAAGATCTCGTGCTCCTCGATCAGCTCGAAGATGCGGACCGAGGTCAGCGGGTCCTGCTCGGAGGGCTTCAGCACGAAGGTGTTGCCGCAGGCGACCGCGAAGGGCAGGAACCAGAGCGGGATCATCGCCGGGAAGTTGAACGGGGTGATCGCGCCGACCACGCCGACCGGCTGGCGCACCATCTCGACGTCGACGCCGCTTGGCGACGCCTTCGAGGTTCTCGCCCTTCAGCAGGTGCGGGATCGCCGATCGCGGCCTCGACCGACTCGATCCCCCGCCCGACCTCGCCGGCGGCGTCGGCGAGCGTCTTGCCCATGTCGCGGGTGACGAGCGCGGCCAGCTCGTCGCGGTGGGCGTCGAGCACCTCGCGCAGCGCCATCAGGTGGCGGGCGCGGACCTGCGGCGGGACCTCGCGCCACTCGCGCTGGGCGGCCTTGGCGGCCGCGGCGGCGGCGGCGACGGCGGCGGCGCCGGAGAGCGGCACCTTGGCGAGCACCTCGCCGGTGGCGGGATCGCGATCGATCAGCGTCTCGACCGCGTCGACCTCGAGCCCAGGCGCCGGCGACGTGGTTGCGGAGGGTGGTCGCGGACAGGGGTGTCGATCGTCACGTCGGTCATCCCTCCATGTGGCGGGACCGCTCCCCCGGCGACAAGTGCCGCTGCGGCGCACGCTGCGCGGGTCCGTTATCCGGCGCGTTCGCAGTTATCCGTATATACGACGGCAAAGTGCGAACGCACCGGAGGTCGATGCGTGCTTCGCGGATCGCGGTCGTCCCCGGGCCCGGTACGCGGGCCAAAGGACGACCGCGTCCCTGGGGCGTGCCGATCGAGCGTCCCGCGTTCGCAGTTAGTTCCGCTTTCCGGAACAAAGTGCGAACGCCCGAGGCGCCTGGAGCGCGTTCGCAGAAATCCTCGGATAGCGAAAACTGCGAACGCGCCGGGGAGCGAGGCGCGCCCGCCGCGGGAGAGCTACACCGCGTCGGCGGTGGCGGGGCTCCAGCCGATCGCCGGGGCGACGTGCTCGGCGACGTTGCGCAGCAGGTCGGCGTTGTAGTCGACCCCGAGCTGGTTCGGGACGGTCAGCAGGATCGTGTCGGCGAGGGCGACGGCGGCATCGTCGGCGAGTTCGGCCGCGATCCGGTCGGGCTCCCCGGCGTAGGTCTTGCCGAAGCGGGCGAGGCCGCCGTCGAGGTAGCCGACCGTGTCGCCGCCGCCGGCCTCGCGGCCGAAGTAGGCGTTGTCGATGTCGCTGACGATCGGCATCACGCTGCGGCTGACCGAGACCCGCGGCCGCCGCTCCCAGCCCGCCTCGCGCCAGGCCTCGAGGTAGAGCTCGATCTGTTCGGCCTGCAGCTGGTCGAAGGGCACGCCGGTGTCCTCGGTGAGCAGGGTCGAGCTCATCAGGTTCATCCCCTGTTCGGCCGTCCAGACGCCGGTCTTGCGCGTCCCGGCGCCCCACCAGATGCGCTCCGGCAGGGTCGCGCGAGAGCGGCTGGATCGCGAGCCGGCCGATGCCGCCGGCCATGTTCGGCGTCGGCCTGGACCAGCGGGGCGCCGGAGATCGCGGCGCGGAAGAGCTGGGTGTGCTGGCGGGCGACGTCGGCGTCGGTCTCGCCCTCACCGGGGACGTAGCCGAACGCCTCGGAGCCGCGCAGCGCGGGCTCGGGCGAGCCGCGGCTGATCCCGAGCTGCAGCCGTTCGCCGCCGAGCAGGTCGGCGGCCGCCGCGTCCTCGGCCATGTAGAGCGGATTCTCGTAGCGCATGTCGATCACCCCGGTGCCGATCTCGATCCGGCTCGTCGCGGTGCCGATCGCGGCCAGCAGCGGGAACGGCGAGGCGAGCTGGCGGGCGAAGTGGTGGACGCGGAAGAAGGCGCCGTCGATGCCGATCTCCTCGGCGGCGACCGCCAGTTCGACCGACTGCCGGAGCGCGTCGCCCCGGTCTGCGTCTGCGAGCCCTGGCCCCGCGACCAGTGGCCGAAGCTGAGGAAGCCGATGCGCTTGCGGTGCGGGGAGTCGTCGCTCATCGGGAGATCGTCGCAGGCGCGGAGTCGGCTCGGTGACACCGCTCACGCCCGGGGGCGCGCCCGGCGGCGGGTCGCCTAACTGTGGACGATGAAGACGCTGCGCTGGCTGTGCTGGGCGACGGCGCCGGAGACGCTGCCCAGCAGCACGTGTTTGATGCCCGAGAGGCCGCGCGAGCCGAGCGCGATCAGGGCGACGTCGTGCTCCTCGGCGGCGTCGACGATCTGCGCCCAGACCGGGCCGCCTTCGGCGATCGCGGTGCTCGGGTCGAGGCCGAGGCCGCGCGCCCGCTCGGCGCCTTTCGTCGGCCATCGCCGTTGGCGCTTTTGCGCGCCGAGTCGATCGAGCACTTCCATCGTCTCCGGCTCGATCGGGACGCCGGCGGTGCCGGCGAAGGGCACCCGGTCGAGCTCCTCGGAGACGACCAGGATCATCGACCTTGCGGCCGGCGAACTCGGCGGCGACCTTGTCGATCGCGGCGTCCGCGCAGCCGGAGCCGTCGTAGGCGATCAGGATCGGGGCGAGGTCGGCCATCGGCTCGGGAATCTAGATGAAAGGGGCCGCCGGCAGACGGCCCCTTTCCATCGGAATCAGCTCGCCGCGGCGTCCATCTGCCGCAGCTCGTCCTCGTAGGAGACGGCGAAGCGACGCAGCTGCCCGTTCTCCTCGACCGAGTAGCTGCCCATCCGCAGCAGCGGCGGCGAGTAGGCGTGGATCGTCACCGCCGGGCCCTCCCCCGCGTGCAGCACGCGGTGGATGTCGGAGGCGCCGAAGCTGAACGACGAGCCGGCGCGGGCGATCCGGGCGATCGGCGAGTCGACCGGCCGCCCCAGCACCAGCCGCTCCTCGCGCACGCTCCCCGCGGCGACGGCGACGGCGCCGGCCGAGAGGTCGTGATCGTGGAAGCCGGTGTCGTGGTCACGCGACCAGCAGAGCAGCCAGACGTCGAGGTGCTCGTCGCGGAGCAGCTCGGCGTAGGTCCGGTGCTCCGGGTCGTGGGACACGTGTTCCGACCAGAGCTCCTGACGCGCGGCGATCTGACAGTGCGACGGCCTCAGCTCGTGCTCGGTGAGGTCACGGCCGTGCGGCCGCGCGATGTCCTCGTAGTGCGTGTTCACGCGAGGGCTCCTTTCGGTTGTCGGTTGAAAAGCCGGGCGGGGTTGGTCGCCAGCAGGGCGACGCGAAGGTCGGGGTCGAGGCCGGCGGGGCCGGGGTCGACGACCGGGCGGTCGGAGCCGAAGACGAGCTGGGCGGGGCCGACGGCCTCGGCCATCGCGCCCGACCATCCGCGGCCCGTAGGAGGAGGTGTCGTAGAAGACGAGCGGGTCGGGGTCGGGGACGGGCGACGCCGCGGCGGGCGGCGTAGCGCTCGAGCTGCAGCGGCGCGCCGCCGGCGAGCATCGCGAAGAGGACGCGCAGGCGCGGGTGGGCGGCGCGGCCGGCGTGGAGGAAGGCGAACCAGGCGGCCTGCATCTGGGCGACGTAGTCGGTGAGCGCGGGCCACCAGAGCGGCGGCGGTGTGGCGCCGGCGACCGGCGCGGGCGGCCGGTGGCGGGCCAGCCGACCGGGCCCGGGTGGACGAAGAGCGGCGCGCCGCGAGGCTTCGAGGCGGGCGAGCAGCGGGCCGACGGCGCGCGAGCGAGGCGAGGTCGGCGAGGGCCGGCGCGGGCAGGGTGATGCCGACGCAGCCGCGGTTCGAGGGCGGCGTCGACGTCGAACGGGTCGGGACTCGCGAGCGGACCGCGCCCCAGCCGCCGAACTCGGCGGGGAGGTCGTCGAGGCCCTGGTGGTGGGCCTCGATCAGCTCCACCGCCTCCTCGCCGGCAGCGACTCGATCCCGAGCGCGGTCGAGAGCGCGACCAGCGCCCGGTCCACCCCGTCCTCGGCCAGGTCGAGGCGGCGGCCGCTCGACGTCGGTGGCGTCGAAGGCGAGGATGCTGTCGGGCTCGGCGGGGACGCGGAAGGTCCATCCCTCGCGCCGCCGGATCAGCATCGGCGCCGTCGGTGCGACGCGCGAGCGCCTCGATCAACGGCTCGCCGAGCAGGTGCTGGTGGACGTCGAAGGTCTGCATTCTTGGTTAAGTTTATCAAGATTATCGGCAAAACTCGGCGAGCCTGCCCTGCTCCGCAACATCCCGCCGCCGACCGGCAAGTTGCTCGCGCGGCTGCGCCGGGTGCAGACCGCCGCGGTCTGCGACCTGCCCGGCAAGTAGCGTCGGCTCAGCCGGCCCGGGCGCCCAGCTCGGGCGTCGGGGTGCCGCCGCGGAGCCGCTCGCCGGTGGCGACGACGTCGAAGATCGCGTCGTTGCGACCGCGCCGGACCTTGCGGGGCATCAGGTGGCGGGCGCGGCGGTGGCTCGCGGCGAGGGCGCGGAAGGTGCGCTCCTGGCCGGTGCTCCAGGAGATGCCGAAGATGTCACGGACCCGCGGCGGCAGGGTGCCCTTGATGATCAGGTTCTGGGCGGCGAGGTTGAGCCGGGCGCCGGGCGGCACCGGCTGCTCGAAGGCGACCAGCGGCGCGAACTCGAGCGCGTGCGGGGTGGCATGGAGCTCGGGCGAGCGCAGTTTGCCCTCGAACCAGGCGACGAACTCGGGGTAGGTGGCGGGCGCCACGTCGCGCGGCATTCCGAAGAGCTCGCCGAAGCGCAGGTAGTCCTGCCAGAGCCCTTCCAGCTCGGCGGCCGAGAGCGACCGCACCATCGTCTCGTACATCGCCCGGCCGGAGTCGGCGATCACCGCCAGCGTCCACAGCATCAGCTCCGGGTCGAAGGCCGAGTAGGCGGCGCCCGCGGCGTGGACACCGGCGCCCTCGGGCAGGGTCCCGCTCACCCGCAGGTGCTGGTTGCGCACCCGGTCGAGGATCCGGTCGGCCTCCTCCCTGCTGCCGAGGAAGATCGTCTCCTGCGCTTTCGCGGTCCGCACCAGTCGCTCGAACGGCCGGTCGGCAGACTTCGTGCTCAGCATCGTCCCGGTGTAGGTGAGCGGTTCGAGCGCCCCGATCAAGAGCGCCCGCTGCCCGTAGAGCAGCCCCACCGACCGCTCCCCATGGACGCGCCGCGCCATCGATCTCCCCGCCGGGAAGTAGCCCACACGGCAATCATGCCGGCCGGCCGGCCAATTGGCCAGGCCAGGCCTCATGAGGCCCCGGCGAGGGAGCCTCGTTCCCCCTGTGGTTCCGGCGATTGCTCCTCGCGCCACCCGAAGAGCATTTTGGCGATGCCAGCCACGCCGATGACGGCGCTGACGCCAGAGCCGCCGAAGAAGATTGCCTTCCCTTCTATCGCTCCGACGATCAGGAGGAAAGCGGCCAGCAGAACACAAAAGACCGTCACGCCGATCAGCGCCACGTCTCGGGCCCGTTGAGTCTTACGTCGAGTCTCGCGCTCGCGTAAATCCTGCCCATGCGAGGCTCGTTCGAGCTCCCGTTTCTGCGAACGGTCGGCCAAATGCTCTTGAAAGGCAGCGTTCTTCCTGGCCTCGGTCGCATCCTCCTTGGCTTCTCTGCGAGTCTGATCTCGGCGTGCACGGGCGGCCTCGTCGTCGTGCCGTTTCTCCAGCAGCTCGATTTCGGCCGCAATAAGTCTGAGGTCGGCGGCATGCTCACTTTCGATGGCCTTTTCCAGGACTTGGGCCAGCTTGCCCAGGTTGTGATGGGCGTTGCCAACGGTCGTGCTGAACTTGATCCAACCGTGCCGGTCCGGCGTGTCCAGATCCTCGATCCGCTCGACGCCGAAATAGAACTCACCGAGGACTTGAAGGAGATGTTCGATATCCACACCGATCTTCTTGTCGCTCCTGATGGCGCGACTGACCAGGCCATTGGCACTCCTCGCGGTTCCGGTTGAACCTCCGCTGCGCGTCCTCGTTTTCGTCGCCATCAGGTCCGACCGCCATCGTCCGCAAAAACGGTTGGGAACTGGGCGCCGCTCTTCACGTATCCCTCGCCGTGCATCTCTTTTCTCCCTGGCCGCACTCGCTCTCACTCGTCCCCCGCCCTGAGTTCGAGCACCCGTGCGACACGAGGCGAAACAAAATGCCAGGCCGTCAATGGGAGGTATTGCCGGCTCCTAGACGGGGCTTGGAGCCGAAGCGCTTCGCGCCGTACCTTCCATTCCCAATGGAGATCAAAGACGCAAGTCGTCCGACAAACCGAACTGCGTCACGGCATCGAAGCTATGTGCGCTCCGGTGGTCCGCTGGGCGACTAAGCGCTTTTTAGAGAGCCTTGCCCCAGCGATCTTTGGGATCGGACCTAACACTGAGCTTGCTCTGACTTTAACAAGATTCTGGCCGACTGGCCAAGGAAGACGCAAAGTTTCGAGACAATCCCTAGACTTCCGCATTTTCCAAATTTGAGAGCCTTATTTCAGGTGGCGGACGTCCCGTCCGTCCAGCAGCACTCGGTCGAGCCCGAGCGAGTCATCGAGTACGACGAGATCGGCGCGGGCGCCGGAAGCGATGCGGCCGAGGTCGGGGCGGCGCGTCATCCGCGCCGGGGCTTCGGTGGCGGCGGAGAGCGCCGTGGCGAGCGGGATGCCGAGGGCGTGGGAGTTGCGGACGGCCTGGAGCATCGAGAGCGTCGAGCCGGCGAGCGAGCCCCCGGCGGTGCGGACGACGCCGCCTGCGGAGTGGATCGGCACGGTGGCGCCGAGCGTGTAGTCGCCGTCGTGAGCAGCCGCGGCGGCGCCCGCGTCGCTGATCAGGACGAGCCGGTCGCCGGCGGCCCGCCAGGCGGCGCGGACGGTGTCGGCGGCGAGGTGGTGACCGTCGACGATCAGCGTGATGAAGACGTCGTCGCGGCCAAGCGCCGCGAAGGCGATGCCGGGATCGCGCGGGGCCGGGCGCCGCATCGCGTTGAAGAGATGGGTGACGGCGGTCGCGCGGCGGTCGAAGGCGGCGTGCGCCGCGGCCGCGTCGGCGTCGGTGTGGCCGCAGGAGACGACGATGCCGCGAGCGGCAAGCGCGTCGATCAACTCGACGGCGCCGGGCAGCTCCGGCGCCAGGGTCATCTGCGTGACCGGGCCGGCGGCGAGCAGCGCCTCCAGCGTCGCGAGGTCCGGCGCGCGCAGCGCGGCCGGGTCATGGGCGCCGGGCCGCTCCGGCGACAGGAACGGCCCCTCGAGGTGAGCGCCGATGACCCTTGGCCCCTGACCGGCCTGACGCACCAGGGCGAGCGACTCGACCATCGCTCCGACCTCCCCACTGACGATCGTCGGCTGGAACGCGGTGACCCCGCCGGCGAGCAGCGCCGCTCCGGCCACCGCGTACCCGTCCTCACCCGGGGCCGAGAAGTCGACCCCGGCATAGCCGTTCACCTGCAGGTCGACGAAGCCCGGCGCCGCGACCTTCGATCCCCGCGGCTCGCCGACACCGACCGCGGCGACGAGCCCGTCGAGCACCTCGACGTCGCCGTCGACCAGCTCTCCCTCGACCAGCGCCGCCGCGACCCCGAGCCTCATCGGCCCTCGACCGATACCGGCCCTGGCGACAGCACCGTCGGGTCGTGCCCCGGCCGCACGTCGGCGCCGGCGTCGCGCAGGGCGCGCAGGCGTTCGGCCGAGGCGAGCTGGGCGTCGAGGTCGTCGCCGAAGAGCGGGAAGCGGTGGTCGTCGAGGCCGGAGGCGAAGTGGGTCACGTCGCCGCCGATCACGAGCCGCCTGCAGACCCTGACCGACTGGTGCCCCGGCGTGTGGCCTGGGGTCAGCAGCAGCTCGACCGAGCCGTCGCCGAGCAGGTCGTGGTCGCCGTCGACCGGCACCACCTGGTCGCCGATGCTCTCGTAGTCGCGCGACAGGTAGAAGTTCCTGGCGACCGCCTCGGGGACCTGGCCCGCCTCCCACTCGCGGCGCTGCATGAAGACCGGCACGGTCGACGGCAGCAGGTCCAGCCCGCCGGCGTGGTCGAAGTGCAGGTGCGTCACGACCGCCTTGGTCACGGTCCCGAGGTCGACCTGGGCGTCGATCGCGGCGCCCTGCTCGAGACGGAAGTTGCGCATGTTCTCGGCGGCCTCGTAGTGCGCCTCGGCGTCCGCCGCCGCCCCCGGGTGCAGCCCCGTGTCGACCAGGATCCGCTCCTCCCCCACCTCGATCAGGTAGACGGGGATCGGGAACCGCATCTGCCGCCCGAGGCTCTCCCCGCGCCGCCAGATCCCCGCCGCGGAGGTGAAGCTCCCCCCGTCGAGCATCGTCACCTTCATCGGTGGCGAGCCTAACCTGGTCAGTCGTGCAGGACCCCGATCAGTTCTTCGGCGTGTTCGAGCAGCTCGGCGGCCGAGCCGGCGGTATAGGTGAAACCGACGTGGACGCCCGCCCGGGTCAGCGCCGCCGGGGTGAAGCCGCCAGCAGGACCGGAGGTCCGCCGGGCTGCGCCGGCCGGAGGTCGACGCGCGAGGGCGGGATCTCGAAGAAGCGGCCGTGGTGCTCGACCGGGTTTTCGTTCCAGAGCTCCTCGAGCGTCAACAGCCGATCGCCGACCCAGAGCGAGTCGTAGCCGACCTCCTCCGCGCCTCGCGCGACCTCGGGGACCTTCGGCCCCTCGGCGGTCGGGCCGAGCTGGGGAAGACAGAGACCTATTTGCATCAAGCGCCTCCGGCCGGGATTTCCGGATGAGCTCGCCCGCTCGGCGGAGCGAAATGGAGGCCGCGTAGTCTCTCGCACTCGGGCGCGGGACCCCGACGAGCCGGTCGCCCGGAGCCCCGAGGAGGAGGCCGGCATTACGACTTCCTGCCGTCGCCGCTAGGTTCCGGCGGTGGACCTGAGCTTCGGCGCCTCGCTTCTGATCTTCGGTGCACTGTTGACGGTGGTGGCCGCTTTGTCGGGCGTGATGCGCGGCACGGTCCTGTCGGCGTCGGTGCTCTCGGTCGGACTGGGGATCGTCCTCGCCGCGGTCGGGGTGGTCCACATCGATCCCGGCAACAGGGCGATCGTCGAGTTGATCGAGCTGGCCCTGGTGCTCACCCTTTTCTCCGACGGGATGTTCGTCGAGCGCGAATTGCTCCGCGAGCACTGGAGCCCGGTGACGCGGGCGCTGGCGATCGCGATGCCGATCACCCTCGTCCTGCTGGCGCTTGCGGCGAAGCTGCTGTTCCCGGATCTGAGCTGGGCCGAGGCGTTCCTGCTGGGCGCCGTCCTCTCGCCGACCGATCCCGTCGTCACCTCGGCGGTGGTCACCTCGCGCCTCGTGCCGGCGTCGGTCCGCCACACGCTGAACCTCGAGTCGGGCCTGAACGACGGGCTGGCACTCCCTTTCGTGCTCTTCTTCCTGGTCCTGGCCGCCCCCGGCGGGAGCCCCGGCCTCGAAGCCGCGAAGCTGGTCGGACAGGCGGCGGTCGGCGGGCTGATCGGCGCGGGCCTCGGTGCCCTCGGCGGCCGGCTCCATCCCCATCTGCCGGCGGGCGGCCTCACCAGCCGCTACGAGGGCATCTACGCGATCGGCTTCGCCCTCGCCTCCTTCGGCCTCGCCGAAGTCACCTGGGGCAACGGCCTGATCGCGGCCTTCGTCTGTGGGATCGCGATGGCGGCCGTGCAGCGCGAGGTGCCCGAGGGATTCGTCGACTTCGCCGAGAACACCAGCGCGATCCTGCAGGTGCTGACCTTCTTCGTCTTCGGCGCGCTGATCGTCACCACCGGCTTTCACGACAGCGTCGCGGCTCTCGCCGTCTTCGTCCTCTTCGCCCTGCTGCTGGCACGACCGGTGGCGATCCTCATCTCCTTCCTGCGCACCGGCATCAGCCGCGCCGAGCAGCTCTTCATGGCCTGGTTCGGGCCGAAGGGCGTCGCCTCGATGCTGTTCGCCCTCTTCGTCCTCAAATCGACGGTCGGGGACCGCGGACTGATCTTCGACATCGCCTCGATCGCGATCGTCAGCTCGATCGCCGCGCATGGGCTGACCGACACGATCGGAGCCGCCTGGGTCGGCGAGCGGGTGCGGCGCCGCTCTCCCTGAGCGGGGCAGGGACTTAGGGGTGGCGGACGGGGCTCGAACCCGCGACCACTGGCACCACAAGCCAGAGCTCTACCAACTGAGCTACCGCCACCGCGCGGCACCAAATCTAGCGAGCCGGGGCGCGGGAGGATGCTGCGCGGCGGCGGGTCAGACGTGACCGGCGATCGGGTGGGGCCGGTAGGGCTCCTCGAGAGCGGCGATGTCCGCGTCGGAGAGGTCGAGGTCGACGGCGGCGACCGCGTCGGTGAGGTGCTGCGGTTTGGTGACGCCGACGATCGGGGCGGTCACCACCGGGTTGGAGAGGAGCCAGGCCATCGCCACCTGCGCGGGCGGGGCGCCGAGGCGCTCCGCCACCTCGAGGGTGCGGGCGACGATCTCGGCGTCCTCGTCGCGGTAGAGGGAGGCGCCGAAGTCGTCTTTCTCGGTGCGCGCGGTCTCGGCGTCCCAGGGGCGGGTGAGGCGGCCGCGGGCGAGCGGGCTCCAGGGGATCACGCCGATGTCCTCGGAGGCACAGAGCGGCAGCATCTCGCGCTCCTCCTCGCGGTAGAGCAGGTTGTAGTGGTCCTGCATCGAGACGAAGCGGGCCCAGCCGTGGCGCTCGCTCGTCGCCAGGGCCCTTGCGAACTGCCAGGCGAACATCGAGGAGGCGCCGATGTACCGGGCCTTGCCGGCGCGGACGATGTCGTTGAGAGCTTCGAGGGTCTCCTCGATCGGGGTCTCGTGATCCCAGCGATGGATCTGGTAGAGGTCGACGTAGTCGGTGCCCAGCCGCCTCAGGCTGTTGTCGATCTCGGCCATGATCGCCTTGCGGGAGAGGCCGCCGCCGTTGGGGCCCTCGCGCATCTGGCCGTGCACCTTGGTGGCGAGGACGATCTCCTCGCGGGCGGCCAGGTCGGCGAGGGCGCGGCCGGTGATCTCCTCGCTCGAGCCCGCCGAGTAGACGTTCGCGGTGTCGAAGAAGTTGATCCCGGCGTCGAGGGCTCCCTTGATGATCTCGCGGCTCTCGGCCTCGGGGATGGTCCATTTCTGGCGGCCGCGGTCGGGCTCCCCGAACGACATGCAGCCGAGACAGATCACCGACACGTCCATGCCGGTCGGGCCGAACTTCGTGTAGCGCATCTAGAACCTTTCTATGAGGGGTGCGACCTCGCGGCCGATCAGCTCGATCGCGCCGATGTCGCGGTGCAGGAGGTTTTGGGCCATCACCCGCGTGCAGCCCGCCTCGTGGAGGGCGCGCAGCTGCTCGACCGCCTCCTCGACGGTGCCGGTGATCCAGGCGTCGGGCTGGTCGGCGAGGAACTTCTCGCCGTCGTCGCCCTCGCCGCGCCAGTGCGCCAGGCGGGAAGCCCGGTCGACGACCTCCTCGCGGGTCTCGCCGACGATCCAGCCGGTCATCACCGAGAGCGGCAGCGTCGCCGGATCGCGGTCCTGCTTTTCGCAGGCGGTGTCGAGGCGCCCGCGCAGGTCGGCCATCTCCTCCGGCCCGAGGAAGACGGTGTTGTACTCGTCGGCCCAGCGCGCCGCGAGGCGCAGGCTGCGCGGCCCGCCCGAGCCGCCGATGATGAACGGCGGCCGCGGCCGCTGCACCGGCTTCGGCAGCGCGTCGAGGTCCTTGATCTGGAAGTGCTCGCCGTCGAAGCTGAAGGGGCCGTCGGCCCACTGCCGCGTGGCGATCTCCAGCTGCTCTTCGAAGGCGTCCATGCGCGGCCCGAGCTCCGGCAGGTCGAATCCGTAGGCCTCGTGCTCGCGGTCCCACCACCCCGCGCCGAGCCCCGGCTCGACCCGGCCGCCGCTGATCTGGTCGACCGTCGCCACCGACTTGGCGAAGACCGAAGGGTGGCGGAAGGTCGCGGGCGAGACCATCGTCCCCAGCCGCAGCTTCTCGGTCACCGCGGCGAGCGCCGCCAGCGTCGCCCAGGCGTCGAGCGAGCCGCGCTCGGCCTGGTCTTCGACCGAGTAGTAGTGGTCGGAGCGGAAGAGCGTGCCGACGCCGCTGCGCTCGCAGGCCGCCGCGGTCGCCATCCAGTCGTCCCAGGTGACGTCCTCCTGCCCCTCGATCATCAGCGCTACTTCCACGGCGACTCCTTACCCGAGGCCCCGGGCGCCTAAGCGCGCGCTCCTGTGGACAAGATGCGACTAGGCCGCGACCGGCAGCCGGCCGAGCGACTCGACCGTCTCCGTGCACGCCTTCGCCACCTCGCGGCCCTTGACCTGGAAGTGGTCGTGGAAGAAGCGCTGGTGGTCGGCGTGCTCGTGGAAGTGGTGCGGGGTGAGCACCGCCGAGAAGACCGGCACGCCGGTGTCGAGCTGGACGCGCATGAGGCCGTCGATGACCGCCTCGGCGACGAACTCGTGGCGGTAGATGCCGCCGTCGACGACCAGGCCGGAGGCGACGATCGCCCGGTAGCGGCCGGAATCGGCGAGGCGTTTGGCGTGGAGCGGGATCTCGAAGGCGCCGGTCACCTCGAAGAGGTCGACCCGGTCGGCGGGAACACCGCGGGCCTCCACCTCGGCCAGGAAGGAGTCGCGGCACTCGTCGACGATGTCGCGATGCCACAAAGACTGGACGAAGGCGATGCGCCCGTCCCGCTGGTCAGATCCGCTGCTCTCCATCACCCGCTCCTCTCGGTCGACTGCGCTGACGCCGAGGTTAGCGCGGCCCTGCTAGTCGCCGGCGTTGAACTCGGCGATCGCGATCCCCAGCATCAGCATCCCGAGCGCGAAGATCGTGAAGATCTGCAGGGCGATCGGCACGCTCCAGCCGAACCAGGTGATCGCCGGGTTGAGGGTCTCGCGCGCCGCCGCGGAGATGTCGAGGTGGTTGAAGATGAGAGTGCGCATCGGCACGACCGCGTAGGTGATCGGGTCGAGGCGGTTGAGGACGGCGAGCCAGCCGGGCAGATTGCCGGCCGGGAAGAGCGCGCCGGAGATGAAGAACATCGGCGTGACGATCATCTGCATGATCCCCATGAACGACTGGATCTGGGTGATGCGGGCGGCGATCATCACCCCGAACGCGGTGATGCTGAAGGCGAGCAGCAGCTGCAGGGCGAAGACCCCGAGCACCAGCGTGAGGCTGTAGGGGACGTGGACCGTCCAGGCGAGCGCGAGCAGGATCAGCCCCTGGAACGAGGCGACGGTGGCGCCGCCGAAGACCTTGCCGATGACGATCGAGCTGCGCCGCACCGGCGCCACCATCATCTCGCGGAGGAAGCCGAACTCGCGGTCCCAGACGATCGAGGCGGCCGAGAACATCGCGGTGAACATCACCGAGATGCAGAGGACGCCGGGGTAGATGAAGGTCTTCAGGTCGACGCCGTGGGTGCTGGCGGCGGAGAGCTGCTGCAGCCCCGAGCCGAGCACGAAGAGGAAGAGCAGCGGCTGGACCAGCGAGGTGACGATCCGCATCCGGTCTTTCTGGAAGCGGATCAGCTCGCGGCGCCAGACGATCTTCACCGCGCGCACCTCGGAGCGCCAGCTGCGCGGCGGGACACGGACCTCGACCGTCGGGTGCGGCGCGGGGGCGGGCGCGCCGGCGCCCGCGGGAGCGACCTCGGTGCTCATCGCCGCGCCGCCATCGCCTGCATCGCGATCCGGTTGCGGTTTTTGGCGCCCGACTCCTCGGCGTCGCGGATCGTCGTCCCGGTGTAGGACATGAAGACGTCGTCGAGGGTCGGCCGCGAGAGGCTGACCGAGCGGATCGGCACGTCGAGCTCGGCGAAGAGCCGCGGCACGAACTCCTCGCCGTCGGCGACGGCGAAGCTGACCAGGCCCTCGGAGACGGTCGCCTCGAGGCCGAAGCGCTCGCCGAGCGCGGCGATCGCCTTCCCGTCGTCGGCCGTCTCGATCCGGATCCGGTCGGCCCCGACCGCCTCCTTCAGCGCCTCCGGCGTGTCGAGGGCGACGATCTCGCCGGCGTCCATGATCGCGATGCGGCCGCAGAACTCGGCCTCGTCCATGTAGTGGGTGGTCATGAAGATCGTGATCTCCTCGCTCTGCTGGAGCTGGCGGATGTAGCCCCAGATCGAGCTGCGGGTCTGCGGGTCGAGGCCGATCGTCGGCTCGTCGAGGAAGAGGACGCGGGGCGAGTGCATCAGGCCGCGGGCGATCTCGAGCCGGCGCCGCATCCCGCCGGAGAAGGTGAGCACCTGCGAGTCGCGGCGCTCCCAGAGGCCGACCATCTCCAGCACCTGCTGCATGCGCGGCTTGACCAGCGCCTTCTCGACGCCGTAGAGCTCGGCGTGGAGGCGCAGGTTCTGCTCGGCCGTGAGGTAGCCGTCGAGGGTCTGGTCCTGAAAGACGAGGCCGATGTGGCGGCGCACGTCGTCGCGGGCTCGGGCGACGTCGAAGCCCGCGACCTCGGCGTGGCCGGAGCTCGGCCTGGTCAGCGTGCAGAGCATGTTGATCGTCGTCGTCTTGCCCGCCCCGTTGGGGCCGAGGAAGCCGAAGACCTCGCCGCTCGCGACGTCGAAGCCGACGCCTTTGACGGCCTCGAAGTCGCCGAACGATTTGCGGAGGTCTTTGACGGAGATCGCGGGGGTTGCCACTCGGGCACGAACTGTACGGATCCCGCCTGGCGCGCCTGCCCCCTCGGGCAGTCGTCCGAGCCGGGCCGGACACACTCCGGTGCGCGCGGATCGCCGACTGTGCGATTGAACCCCCTATAGGGGGCATGAGTGCACGAGCGTCCGCCGGCCTACTACGGCTTTGCGACCGGAGCCGCACGCTAATTCTCCGCCGCGTCGCGCACCAACGCCGCGAACGCCTCGAAGCCCGGCGTCGTCGTGGCGACGAGGCCGGCCTCCGGCTCCGCGCCCTCGGGGGCGACCCGTGCGGCGCCACGCGTTACGGTTGCCACATGGCCCGCAACCCACTTGCCGCACTGCGTCCCACCGCCCGGGGCGGCGAGGCGTTCGGCGCGCTCGCCCAGGGCGCAGTCGCCCGCGGCGCCGCCGCGACCTTCTTCCAGGCCCGTGGGGCCGAAGCGGTCGGCGCGCTGGCGGTCGGCGCGCTCGCGATCGGGGCGGCGGCGGTCGGCGGCTTCGCGATCGGCCGGCTCTCGGTCCGTCGCCTCAAGATCGGCGAGGCGACCTTCGAAAAGGTCGAGATCGAGGAACTGACGATCGACGACCTCGAGGTCGGCAAACTCACCGTCCGCGAAGGGCTGCCGAGGTCCGAGCCGCCGTCCCAATCCCCGCCGTCCGCCTGACGAGCTTCCGAGCTTCTCGGCCATATGTGGCAGAAAAGCTCGTACGGATGTCCTGGGATGGCGGGGCTCGTCGCGGCGGTGGCGGCGCTGGCCGGCATCGCCCTGCTCGGCCCGGTCCCGGCCGGCGCGGTCGGTCCCTACCCCGACCTCGGCTCCTGCTCGGTCTTCCCGGCGCCGCCCGCCTCGACCTCCCCCGGCGGGCCCTCGCTAGGCACCGAGGCCGCCTGGAACCAGAACATCTCGAAGGCGCCACGCGCCGCCGACTCGGCCAAGGTGATCGCCTACATCGACTCGCACGGCGGCGACGCGATCCACCCCGACTTCGGCTCGCCGCGCGCCTACGGCTTCCCCTACGCGGTGGTCGGGGCGGGCGCCGAACAGCTGCCGATCCACTACACCGCCTACGGCTCGGAAAGCTCGCCCGGACCCTTCCCGGTGCCGCCGAGCGCGCCGGTCGAGGGCGGCGCCCACGCAGAAGGCGACCGCCACGTGCTCGTCGTCGACCGCTCCACCTGCAAGCTCTACGAGCTCTATGACGCGTTCTACCAAGGCAAGCCGAAGCCGCACTGGAACGCCGGTGCGGGGGTCGAATGGGACCTCGGCTCGGCGGCGCTCCGTCCCGACGGCTGGACCTCGGCCGACGCCGCCGGCCTGCCGATCTTCCCCGGCCTGGTCCGCTACGAAGAAGCCGCGGCGGGGAGCGTCGACCACGCGATCCGGGTCACCATGGACAGCACCCGCAACGCCTGGATCCACCCCGCCTCGCACTGCGCCGGCGACACCGGCAGCGGCGCGGCGCCGCCGATGGGGATGCGCCTGCGGCTGAAGGCGGGCTATGGCCTCGGCGGGATGAAGGGGGCGGCGCGGGCGATCGCCGTGGCGATGAAGGAATACGGCCTGATCGTCGCCGACAACGGCTCCAATTGGTACATCTCAGGCACCAGCGACCGCCGCTGGAACGACGCGGAACTCGAACCGTTGAAGCAGATCCCGGGCAGCGCCTTCGAAGTCGTCAGGTCCGCTGCCGCCGTCCACGCCTGCTGACCACGCGGCCGGCGCCGCTGATCAGACGCCAGAGCTTGCCGAGCGCGGCGAGGATGATGAAGGAGACGCCGAGCCCGATCGCCCCGAGGACGATCAGGAAGACGATGAACGCGACGATCGCGATCGGGATCAGCAGAAGTTTCGTCAAGGCGCAGAGAACCTAACGGGCGCTTCACATCCGCGACGGCGGCGCCGGCTAAGGTCTCATAGGTCTGGGCCAGGCGATGGGTTCCCCACGCGACATCGAGATCAGCGGCAGAGGCGGTAAGCGACTCCGGCGGCGCGCCGGGCCGCTGGTGTGCGCGCTCGTCGCCGCGGCGCTGCTCGGGCCGGCCGCCTCGGGCGCGGCGGCGATGGGATCTTCGGCCGGGGCTGGGGCCGGGGGCGCGGGCGGCGCGGCGCACTCGTCCTCCAACCTCGGCGCCCTGAAGACGCTGATCGCGGCGATCGGCGCCGCCCGCGCCGAAAAGGCGGTCGCGGCGATCGGCCACGGCTTCGCCCTGATGGAGGCGCAGAAGCGGATCGACGCGACCGAGCGCAAGCTCGCCCACCAGGAAGCCGCCGAAGCGGCCGAAACCGAACCGACCCTCGCCGCCGAAGAAGAACTCGACCCGTCCGAAATGGCGCCCGCCTCGGCCGGCACCAACGGCACCAAGGTCCCCCACCCCGGCGGCGGCCGGCTCTTCGCCCACACCCGCGTCGGCGACGGCGGCGCGACCGCAATCCTCCTCTCCGGCATCGCCCTCGCCCCGCCCGACGCGCCGGAAGCGGTGCAGCAGGTGATCAACGCCGCCAACACGATCGTCGGCAGGCCCTACGTCTGGGGCGGCGGCCACGCCTCCTTCTACTCCTACGGCTACGACTGCTCGGGCTCGGTCAGCTTCGCCCTCTTCGGCGGCGGCCTGATCCCCGAACCGCTCACCTCCGGCTCGCTCGAGGGCTGGGGCGAACCCGGCCCGGGCAAGTGGATCACCGTCTACGCCAACGCCGACCACACCTTCATGGAGATCGCCGGCCTGCGCTGGGACACGGTCGGCGACGCCCGCGGCACCGGCCCCCGCTGGCACCTCGAGCCGACCGACACCGCCGGCTTCGTCGCCCGCCACCCGCCGGGCCTCTAGTGTCCCGGCCGGTCCCTCCTGGCCGGCGGGCCGTAGGCCTCAGCCGTCGGGGAACGGCTGGATCGGGATCCCGTGGTCGGTCTCGCGCATCCCCAGCTCGTAGGCGCCGCCGCCCGGCAGGGTCAGCCGCCGCGACGGCAGCCCCGGGCGCTCGACCGTCAACTCGAGGTCGGCGACCGAGCAGTTGACCGTGTGGTGCTCGGGGCCCTTCGGGTCGGCGTAGACCCAGCCGACGAAGTCCTTGCGCGGCGCCGCGACTCGCCCGCGGACGACGATGTCCTTGCCGGGAAGAAGGAAGGTGCAGGCGGTCGGCGACTCCTCGATCCGCGCCGCGCGGATCGCGCCCAGACCGCCGAGGCGGTGCCCGACCCCATCCAGCATCAGCATCCCCGACGGCACCCAGGGGCTCATCCGGGAACCGAGCTTGATCCTGGCGGCGCCGGCGTCGAAGTAGGTGTCGGGCGCCTCAGGCCAGCCGGTGCCCTCGATCCAGACCCAGCGCTCGGCGTGCTCGCTGCCCCAGTTGTGGCCGATCATCCCCGGCCAGCCGGCGATCTCGAATCGATGCGCCGCCGACCTCGAGCGTCCCGTCGAAGACTGCGTCCGGGAACGGGGCGACGAACTTGGTCCGCGGCAGCGGCGCCTCGTAGAGCCAGTCGGCGGGCAGGTAGCGGCAGGGCTCGCGGGTGCCCTCGAAGCGCAGCGACCAGGTGGCAGACAACCCCTCCCCGTCGACCGAGCCCGCCGCCTTCCCCGGCCCGATCTCCGCGTCGCCGACGCGGATCCAGGAGCCGGCCGGGGTCGTCAATCGGCCCGCCGGCACGGTCACCTTGGTCGCCCGCGGCGCCGCCGCGTCGCGATCGAAGAGCGTGAACCAGATCGAGCCGGTCGGCTCCCCCCGCGGGCGCTTGTGGACGGTATGGCGGATCCAGATCCCGAGGCCGCCGTCGGGCCGGCACGCCTTCACGTAGAAGCTCTCGTAATGGCCCGCCTTCGCGGCGACGTCTCCGAAGCGCGCCCGTTCCTCCACGGCGCGAGCCTAACTGGCTTCTGGCCGGCCGGCCAGTTAGGCTCAGTCCGTGCAGGGTGCCGCAGCGGAGAGATTCGTCGTCCTCGGCCTGCGCCTGCTCGCGCTCGCGTTCGCCGTCGTCGGCCTCCTCTACGTCGCGCTGCCGAGCGCCTCGCTCGACTTCATGTCGAATGTCGGCGAACTGTTCGGCAACCACACCCGCGCGCCCCACACGCAGGAGTACCTCTGGCTGTCGCTGGGCTTCGCCTACATGGTGGTGATCACCGGCCTCTGCGTGATCGCCCAGGCCGACGTCGTCCGCTACCGGCCGCTGCTGCTCCTCCTCGCCGCCGGCAAGGCCGCCTCCTCGAGCACCTCGCTCGCCTTCTTCCTGCTCCAAGGCCACGTCTTCGCCTACCTGCTGGGCGCCCTCGTCGACGGCTCGCTGATCCTGGCGGCGCTGTGGCTCTACGTCCTCGCCGGGCGGGCCGATCGTCCGCCTGGCTTGGCGGGTGGGCGACCGCCGGGCCTGGGACGCGCCGAACGGCGGACCCTGAGCGCGATCTGCGCGACGATGGCCCCGGGGATCGACGGCCTGCCGGCGGCCGAGCGCGAGGTCGACGTCTCCGGGCCGGTCGCCGAGTTCCTGCGGTCGGTCCCGCCGCACATGCTGACGCAGCTGCGACGCGGCCTGCGCGCCTTCGAGTGGCTGCCGTTCCCGCGCCGCTTCAGCCACATGGACCAGGCCCGGCGCGAACGGTTCCTCGAGCGCCTCGACGGCTCGCGCTGGTCGCTCAAACACGACCTGCTGCTGATGGGCAAGCTGTTCTCCACGCTCGGCTACGCGGTGACGCCGGAGGTGCAGGCGAAGGTCGGCTACAAGATCGGCTGCGAGCTCGCCGACGGCAGCCTCCCGGAGCCTGCAGGCTCGCTCGGCGACACCGAGCCGCGGCCGGAGGGCGAGGAATGCGACGTCGTGATCGTCGGCTCCGGCGCGGGCGGCGCGGTCGCCGCGGCGACGCTGGCCGAGGCCGGGATCGACGTGCTGGTGCTCGAGGCCGGCCCCCACTTCGACCGCGACAGCTATCCCCGCGATCAACTGGGGGCGATCGAGGGGCTCTACCGCGACAGCGGGCTGACGGTCGCCGCGGGCAGGCCGCCGGTCGTGGTGCCGGTGGCGAAGGTCGTCGGCGGCACCACCGTGGTCAACTCCGGCACCTGCTTCCGCGCCCCCGAGGCGGTGCTCGACGACTGGGCGCGGCGGTTCGGGATCGACTGGGCGCCCGATCTCGACGCCGACTTCGCCGAGGCCGAGGAGATGTTGCGGGTGCAGCGCCTCGACCCCGAGCGGATGGGCCGCAACGGCCGGATGGCGATGGACGGCGCGGCGACGCTCGGCGTCTCCGGCGGCCCGATCGCCCGCAACGCGGGCAGCTGCGTGCAGTGCAGCTCCTGTCCCTACGGCTGCCCGATCGACGCCAAGCGCGGGATGCACGTCAGCTACCTGCCGCGGGCGGTCGCGGCGGGGGCGCGGGTGCGGGCCGGCGTCGAGGCGCGCCGGGTCCTGGTCGAGGACGGCCGGGCGGTCGGCGTCGAGTGCCGGGTCGGCGGCGTCGATCCGCCGGCGCGGACCTTCACCGTGCGCGCCCGGCGCGCCGTGATCGCGGCCGGAGGCGCACTCGGGACGCCGGAGCTGCTGCTGCGTTCGGGCCTCGGCAACGGCGCCGTCGGCCGCAACCTCCACGTCCACCCGGCCTGCTGGGTCGGCGCCCGCTACGAGGAGGAGGTGCGGGGCTGGGAGGGCGTGATGCAGAGCTACTACCTCGACGAGTGGGAGTCGCACGGCGTCCTGCTCGAGGCCACCTTCACGCCCCTCGCCTTCGGCGGCGCCTGGCTGGCCGGATCCGGCGCCGACCACCAGCGGGCGATGCTCGGCTTCGCCCACATCGCCTCGATCGGCGTCCAGCTCACCGATCGCTCCAACGGCCGGATCGCGCTCGGCTCGGGCGGCCTGCGCGCCTCCTACGACCTCGACCGCGAGGACGCCGCCCGCGTCGCCTTCGGGATCGCCCGCGCCGCCGAAGTCCACTTCGCCGCAGGCGCCACCGAGGTCTACCCCAACGTCGCCCGCGCGAAGGTCCTGCGCCGAGGCGACCTCCCCAGCTTCGAGGCGATGCGATTCAAGCCCGCCGAACTGCGCCTCGAGGGGTTCCACCCGATGGGCACGGCGCGGATCGCCGCCGATCCCCGCCAGGGTGCCTGCGCTCCGGACGGCTCCCTGCACGGCACCGCCGGCCTCTACGTCGCCGACGCGTCCCTCTTCCCCACCGCCCTCGGCGTCAACCCGATGATGACGATCATCGCCTTCGCCAAGCAGATCGCCCGCGAGGTCGCCAGCGCCTCCGAGCGGTCCTCCCGCGCTCGCCGCACCGTCGACGCCCGCGCCTCCGCCTGACCGGCAGGCGAAAACCCCTCACGCCGTCGGCCGGACCACGCCCTTGGGGTTGATGGCGACCACCTTGAGGCCGTTCGGCCACATCGCCAGCGTCGCCAGCAGGCCGACCACGAGGAATCCGCCCGATATGTAGGTGCCGGCCTGCACCGTGTAGCCGTCGAGGTCGGACACCTTCGCGACGAGGACCACCAGCCCGGCCGCCCAGAGGGCCACCGCGACGAGGATCCGCGTCCGGTAGAGCCGGGTCGGCACCGCCTCTCCGGAACGACCCAGGACGAGCGGCAGGGCGAAGAGGATCGCGACCGGCCCGGCCAGGAAACCCAGACCGATCTTGACGCTGTCCAGCGAGTTGTCGGCGAGGTCGAACAACGCCGAGCGGTCGAACCAGGTCAGGCCCGACCCGATCAGCCCGATCATCAAGCCCGCCGCGCAGATCGAGGCGACCTCGCTGCCGATCCACACCCGGCGCGAGGGCACGTAGGCATCTCTCAGTTCCATCTGCCGACGCTAGACGGGCCGGGCCGGAGCGGGATCGGGGTATCCCGAACGCAGGTCCCGGGAAACTACGGAGCGGCTGATCCGCAGCGCCTGCGCGGGCTCAGTGGCGATGGAACGGACGAAGCCGCCCGGATCGACGCCGAGGCCGCTGAGCAATCCCCCATTGGCCTACCTTGCACGGCATCGACTTCCTCGTCTACAGCCGTGCCGCGGGCGTCGAGCCTGACCACCCGCTCACCGAGGAGCACTGGTCCTACATGGACCGGTTCGCCGATCGCATGACGGCCCGAGGCCCGACGCTCGCCGCCAACCGGGAGACTTGGACCGGCAGCCTCCACATCGTCGATCTGCCGGGCCCCGACGCGGCCCGCGACTTCGTCGAGCGCGAGCCATATAACCGTGCGGGGCTGTTCGCGGGCCACGTCATCTGCCGCTTCGAGAATCTGCTCGGCCGGACCATGTGGGAGTTCCCGGGAGACTCCGTCAATCCTCGCTTTTTGGTCATCGCGCAGCGGCGCGCCGAGGACGACGAGCGTTCCCCAGCCCTGCCGCAAGCGGGGTTCACCGGCCTGCCGCGCGAGCGCTTGATCATCCACGGTGAGCTCTCGACGCTCGACGAGCAGTCGCCGGCCGGTGTGGTGCTGGCGGTCCAGGCACCAACGTCAGAGGCGGTCGGCGCCCTTCTCGGGGACGGGCTGTTCAACCCGGACGGGCGGGTCGACGTCGAGATCCACGACTGGGAGTTCGGCGGCCGTCGTTGACCGAGCGGCGCGGAGCGCCGATCGAAGTCGAGCCGATCTCGCCGCTGAGGGGCCGATCAGGTGTCGATGACGACCGAACCGACGCGCCCGATGCGCTGAAAGTGATCGTCGCAGGTCAAGACCGTGCTGCCGTTGCGGGCCGCGGTGGCGGCGATCCAGATGTCGTTGGTGGGGATCGGCGTGCCCGCCTTGCGCAGCTCCGCGACCATCTCCGCGTATTGGCGGCTCGTCTCTGAGTCGACCGGCAGCACCTGCACCACCGGGTTGTCGAGAAAGACGTCCAGATCGCGTTCGTTGCGCTGTCGCCCGCCACCGAGCAGGAAACCGGTGCGCAGCTCACCAAGCGCGACCGTCGGCACACCCACCAGCTCGGCCCGATCCAGGAGGGCCGCCAACTCCTCGTTCCCCCGGCGGAAATTGCTGTAGGCGGAGGTGTCGAGGCAAAAAGAGCTCAATGCCAGAGCTCCTCGTCGACCGCCTCGAACTGCGCGGTTGCCCGCTCGAAATCGCGGAACTCGTCCTCGCTCCAGCCTCCGGCAAGGCGCCCCAGGCCGTTGGAGCGAACACCCTGCGCGCCCAGCCCTTGCTCCAGAAGGTCGATGACCGTCTGGTTCAGCGACCTGCCCCTGCGCCGCTTCTCGCGGTCCAGAGCGTCGGCGAGGGCCGGCGGGAGATTCCTGATCGTCAGCGCTTTCATGGCCCCACCCCGTTGCATTCAAATTCTGCATTCATTTGCTCCATAATCTTACTGCATCGAGGCGGGTGCCTCCCAAAGGACGGGGTGGCAGCCGGCCTTTCTGGCCGAAAATCGGGTTGGAGCACTGCTTAACCCGCGAAGGTCGCGAACGTCCAGTGGTTGCCGTCGGGGTCGGCCACCGTGAAGTCGCGCGATGGATAGTCGGTCTGGTCGACAAGCTCGTGCACGACCGATGCGTCCAGAGCGCGGGCGCGAGCTATCACCACGTCGGGATCGGCGTGACGACATGGAGCGAGCCGGGATCAAGAGGTCCTCGGTGAACCCGAGGGCGAGCAACCATCCTCGAAGCGCCGCGGCGTCGTCGCTGACGACGCTCGCCCAGACGCTCTGCTGCCGAACGCCGCTGGCTCTCACGGGCGGCTGAGTTCGGTGGAGTCGGGACCAATTTCGAGACCAAGTGTTCGACCGTGTCCTACTCGTACCGCGAGAGAAGCTTGCGCAAGTCCTTCATCAGCAGGACTAGATGATGAGGGTCGGTGGGGGAGGTTTCGAAGCCGAACCGCTCGTAGAAGCGCGCGGCGTCATCCGAGATCGCATGCACGACGACCGCGCGTGCTCCGATGCTGTCCGCTGCCGAGGCGGATCTCAGCAAGGCATCCTGCAGGAGTGATCTCCCTAGCTGATTTCCCTGATTCTCCAACGCGACAGCGAGCCGCCCGATTAGCACCACTGGCACCGATTGATGTTTCGACTGACCCTTCATCAGCCGCTCGGTCGCCTCCTCGGGGCTGACGGAGGCCGCAGCCAGCGCGTAGAAACCGACGACTCTCTCTCCGCCATCGGTCGTGACAAAGACCTTCGCCGAGTCGGATGCCTCAGCCTGGCGAGCATGTCTTTCGATCCATCTATCCAGTGATGGCTCCCCGCACTCGAACCCCTCCGTGTTGTGCTTTCCCCGGAGAGGCTCGGGCGGCGAGCAGCCCACGTTCTACTTAAAGACGGGCGGCTTGGAGAAAAGCTCCGCCAAGCCCTCGGGCACCCTTGCCGGGCGCTCTAGGAGCTCCGAAAACTCTTCCCAAGCATCATGGTCCAGCTCGAAGCTTCTCCGATCGGCTAGAACTCGATGCGCTTCCGCAACCGCCGCGGCTCGAACAAAGCTCGAAAACTTCGTGTCGCTTGAGTCCACCGCCGCTTTGACGAGCTTGTCTTCGTCCTCAGCAACGCGGAACTTCCAATCCTTGGTTTTGGTAGCCATTGATGTTCCCCGTTTGATTTGTGGGCACAATGTAGCCACAACCGAGCAGAAATGCAAATGCCCCGTGCTCGCCCCGTGAAGCTACGCCCCCGGCTGGATTCGAACCAGCGACCGTCGGATTAGAAGTCCGATGCTCTATCCAGCTGAGCTACGGGGGCCCGGCCGGATTGTCGCGCGGATGGCGGCGCAGCGCGGGGCGGCGATGTCCCGGCACCGCTCCAACCGATGCCGGGCCACGCCTCGGACGCGCGTCAGTGGCAGTTCCAGGAGGAGGTGCCGGTGACGACGATCCGGTAGGTGATCGGGTCGAGCACGACGCGGACCAGTTTCTGGCAGGCGTAGCGGCCTTGCGCCGGCGTGCTCCGTTCCACGTACATCCGGCAGAGCACCACATGCAGGCTCTGGCGGTTGCAGTTGGTGATTCCGTATTTGACGCAGTGGATGTCGTGCGCGCAGGTGTGCTTGGCGAAGATGAACGCCTTCGCACCGGCGACCTGGGCCGGCAGCTTGACCGCCGCGGCGACTGGCATCGCCACGGTGGCGAGGAGGACGAACGAGGCAAGGAGAGCGCAGAACAGGCGTTTCACTCTCACGTGGGGGCTCCTTCCTGACTGGCCGCCGGATCGAGAAGCCTCCGGCGCGGATTGGACACTGCGCGTCACCCTATCCGCTGCTCCGGGCATTTTCCCCTGATCGATCGATGGCGTAGGATCGCGGCGTGGCGACGGCGGGGGACGCAGGGGCCGAGCTTTACTGGGAGCGCTCCGGGCGCGGCGAGCCGCTGCTCCTGATCCAGGGGATGAGCGGCACCCACCTCTCCTGGGGCGAGCCGTTTCTCTCCCGTCTCGAAGCGGACTTCGACTGCGTCGTCTTCGACAACCGCGGGATCGGCAACTCGGCCGAGGTGACCGAGCCCTTCACGATCGCCGACCTCGCCGCCGACGCGATCACGGTGATGGACGCGGCCGGCCTCGACACCGCCCACGTGCTCGGCATCTCGATGGGCGGGATGACCGCGCAACAGCTCGCGCTGGCGGCGCCGGAGCGGCTCCGCACCCTGACCCTCGGCTGCACCTACCCCGGCGGCGAGGGCTCCTCGCTGATCGCCCCGGAGGACGCCGGGCCGCTGCTCGAAGCGATGGCCTCGGGCGACCTCGAGCGCGTCTTCCGGGCCGCCTACGAGGTCAATCTCTCCCCCGGCTTCCGCGCCGACGCCTCGACCTACGACGCCTTCGCCGCGATGGCCCGGGCGCTGCCCGCGCGGCAGGCGACGGTCCAGCTGCAGATCCAGGCGATCGGCGGCCACGACACCCAGGCCCGCCTCGCCGAGATCGCCGCCCCGACCCTGGTCATCCACGGCACCGAGGACAAGATGATCCCCGTCGCCAACGGCGAGCTGATCGCCTCGCTCATCCCCGGCGCCAAGCTCGAGATCCTCGACGGCGTCGGCCACATGTTCTGGTGGGAGCAGCCGCAGCGCTCCGCCGAGCTGCTGCGCGCCCACGCGCTCGGCGCCTGAGCGTTCGCAGTGATCACCGCATGGCGACGAGAACTGCGAACGCCCGCCTATTCGCCTTCGAGTTCTTCGACTTCGGCTTCCTGTTCGACTTCTTCTTCGGCCTTTTTCGACGGGCAGTACTGCGGTGAGAGCTTGCCGTCGACCTTGAAGACGTAGTCCGCGCCGGGCTGGATTTCGGCCTCTTCGATCACCTTTTTCAGCGCCGGATCGTTCTTCACCCAGGCATAGATCGGATATGAGTACGGCACCGACAGGGAGTCCTGCGTGTACTGGGACATGATCAGGTAGTCGTAGTTGCCGGCGTTGATCCGTTCGATGAACTGCGGGCAGCTCGTCGCCAGGCGGTAGGAACCGTGCGGGCCGGGAACGCCGATGTAGTCGACTTCGTTGGTCGGCGGATTGCCGAAGAAGCCGTACTGGCCGAAGATGATCTCGCTCGAGCCGACGATCCCGATCCGCTGGTGCTGCAGTTTCTGGGCGAACGCATACGCTTCCTGCGGGCCGCCTTCCTGCAGGAACAGTTTCGTGTTCGTGTAGTGCTGGTCGGCGTACTGGACCTGCTGGGCGCGTCCGAGCACCACCGCGAGCAGGACGATCACCGCGGCCGCCGCGGTCACCACCCGTCGTGACACGAACCCGCGCGAGCGCCCGAGCACCAGGGCGGTCGGAGTCCAGACCAGCGCCAGGGTGATGAATACCGTCCCGAAGAAGTAGGTCGTGTACCACTGCGGCGTCGTCAGGACGGTCACCCAGTAGACGACGCCGAGGAAGATCAGCGTGATCAGGGCGCGCCGGTCGGGGGCCCGCAGCGGCCGCGCGATCGGCAGCATCACCATCGCCAGGATCAGCCCCGGGATCAGGTACCGGGTGTTGGTGAAGAAGCCGGTCGGCGAGCCTTCCTGGCCCGCCGCGGTGAGCGGCGTGAAGACGTAGACGATCGCGGTGAGCAGCGCCGCGGCGGCGACCACGCGCAGGATCTTGTTGCGTGAGCGCACCACGATGAAGACCGCGGCGGCGACGGCCATGATCAGGATCAGCGGCCAGAGCGGGCCGAGCGCGTTCTCCAACTGAGGGAAGAACCAGCGCCGGTAGACGGTCGGGTCGCCGAGGTAGTGGGCGACGGCGAAGCGCGGCCGCGGATCGAGCGGCATCTGGTCGGGGACCGGCAGGTGGAGCGGCCCGAACTTGGTGATCGGGATCGGGTTGCCGCCGGTCTTGATCGCGGCCCGCAGGTACCAGTAGCCGCCGCTGATCAGGATCGAGAGGCCGAGGATCCAGGCGGTCGTCCAGCGCCTCCCCCGCCCGCTGAAGAGGAAGACGCCGATCGCGATCGCCGCCACCGGGACCAGGAAGGTCGTCTTCACCGAGGCTGCGAGCCCGGCCGCGATCCCGGCCAGCACCAGTGGCCCCCCGTCGAGCAGAGCCGCTCCCCGCTCCGGCGCGTCCTGGACCGCGGTGCCTTCCTGCGGCGCCCGCCGCTGGTGCCCGTTGATCAGGAACGCGGCGAAGGCGACCAGGAAGGCGAGCCCCATGATGTCGTTGCGCGCTTCGCCCGGCTGGGTGGCGATCATCACCCCCGAGTCGAGGATGATCGCGCCGGCGATCAGGGTCGCCGGGCCGACCTTGTAAGGGCGGCCGACGCACCAGCAGGCGAGCATCGCGATCGCCACCCAGAAGAGGTTGATCAGCGGCGAGAGCCAATCGGTTTTGAAGAGGACGATCGCCGCCGCGTGGACGAGTTCCGAGCTCTGCGGGTAGAACCAGGCGGCGAGGCGCAGCGGGTCGGTGAAGTGCAGGTGGACGGTCGAGTGCTGCTGGGCCATCGTCGCCGCGAACGGCATGTGGTACCAGGTCGTGTCGCCGCCGAACATCCCATGGTCGAGATTCAGCTGGGACGGGAACGTCCACTCGGCCATCGTGAAGGAGGCGACCGCGACGGCCAGGATCAGCGCCCATTTGGCGACCGCGGGCGGCTTCACTTCCTCGTCGCGCTCCGGTGCTTTCCAGTACCCGAGCAGCGCCGCGCCGAGCCCGACCGCGATCGTGAAGCAGATGATCCAGCCGAAGCGCAGGATGCTGAGGGTGCCGAGGATCTCCAGCGCCAGCAGCAACAGCGCGACCGCCAGGGTCGCGTCGGCGAGGCCGGCCAGGGCCCCCGAGAATTCGGGGACGATCCAGCGCCGCAACCAGTAGCCGCCGAGCCCGAGCGCGGCGACGATCCCGATCACGGCGAGGCAGCCGGCTATGTAGGAGCCGAAGGAGGGTGCCACGGGCGCGTGATGCTATTCACCGCGCCCGCCGGCGGTATCGCCGACCTCCTCCAAGGCTCCGCAGGAGGCCGGCGCGGCGGCTAGGCCGGGGCCGGGATGTTGCAGGCGACCCCGGTCCCTTTGAGGCCGCAATAGCCGTTCGGGACCTTGTGCAAGTACTGCTGGTGGTGGTCCTCGGCGTAGTAGAAGTGCCCGGCCGGCTCGATTTCGGTCGTGACCGATTCGCGACCGGCGGAGCGCAGCTCCGCGTCGTAGGCGTCACGAGCGCGCTCCGCGGCCTCCTTCTGCGCGTCGTTCGCGTAGAAGATGCCGGAGCGGTACTGGGTCCCGACGTCGTTGCCCTGGCGCATGCCCTGGGTCGGGTCGTGCTCCTCGAAGAAGACCTTCAGCAGGTCCTCGTAGGAGACCTTCTTCGGGTCGAAGGCGACCATCACCGCCTCGGCGTGGCCGGTCTTGCCGGTGCAGACCTCTTCGTAGGTCGGGTTGGGCGTGACCCCGTTCTGGTAGCCGACGGCGGTCGAGTAGACCCCGTCCAGTTCCCAGAACAGCCGCTCGGCGCCCCAGAAACAGCCCATCGCGAAGTAGGCGACCTGGATCCCCTCGGGGAACGGCGGCTGCAGCGGGGTGTCGAGGACCGCGTGGGTCTCGGGCACCTGGTAGGCGGGCTCGCTGCGGCCCGGCAACGCGTCCTCCGCCGTGACCATCTGGGTCTTGTCGGCGTTCAACATCGACATCAACTTGCCAAGTGAGTTCATCCGTCTTCCTCTCTCAAAGTTCTGAGGGAAACGTTACGCCCCAGGTCTAACAAGCCTGTGAACTGGCCGACCCACTTTCGTATCCATGCGTCTGCGATCACCCCCCGGATAGGAGGGGTAAATGCAGACGCTCGGCTCGGTTCTCCCGGGGATCAGACGCGAGAGCTCCACGGCATGAATCGGACGCGGGCTTCCTTTCGCGTCAGATCAGAGGATCCGAGGGGATGAGTGGTGGCATCGAAGAAATGGACCTCCTCCGCATGCAGCTTGCCCCAGACATCGGCCTGGAGCTCCCGCAGCCTCTCTTTCGCCTGTGGCCGCATCGAGACGGCGATGGGGCGATCCGGGTTCGCGTTGATCGCAATAGGCGGCGGTATCTCCTCTGACAACCGCCGGCGCTAGGAGGCCGGCGGCGCGACTGGGGGCGGCGCGTCTTCGTCAGAGGCGGCACCGACCGGGTAGGCGACGCGGATGTGGCGCTTCGAGAGCGCCAGGAAGTCCTGCTTGCGGGTCTGCCCGTCGGCCAGCGAGGTCACCTCGCAGTTGGTCAGAGGCAGGAATTCGAGCTCGGCCCGGTTGAGCGCGTCGGAGAAGCGGCTCTGGTAGCCCTCCGGCGGCAGCGTCACGTCGCCGACCACGAGCAGCCGGTCGGTTTCGAACGCCGCCCGCTCGACCCGGCGGCGGCTGTAGTCCTGTTGCTCGAACATCGGGTTTCCTATCGGCAGCGAGGCCGCACCACTGAAGGGATAGGCTGCCATCGCCCAGGCTAGGGAGGCCTCGGAACGGAGACGACCATCTACCTCTGCGAAAGATGTGGAAGCAGGTTCAACTCGGCCCGCTTCGCCCATATCGAGCTCTGCCCGCGCTGCCTGCTGCGCGACGACGTCGCCTCCCACCTCGTTTACGTCCCCGACGGCAAAACGCCGCCGCGGCCGGCCCCGAAGTCCCCTCCCAAACCGGACGCCGCCTCGGCCGAGCTCGGCTGAGGGCCGCGACAATCGTCCCGATCCGCTTCAGAAGGCCAGATCGGGAGGTCGTGTCCCGACCTGTCCCGGCCTGTCCCAGGAACCTGATGAGTCGGGGCGCCCGGATTCGAACCGGGGACCTCCGCCACCCAAAGGCGGCGCGCTACCAGGCTGCGCCACGCCCCGACCGGGGTCAGGGTAGCTTCTCCAGCGATGGCCGACGTCCAACCGTTGAAGGCGGTGCATTACGACCTCGCCAAGGTCGGGGGGCTGGATGCGGTCGCCTCGCCGCCCTACGACGTGATCGACGCCGCCGAGCGAGCGGCGCTGCTGCAGCGCTCCCCCTACAACGCGGTCGCGGTCGACCTGCCGGTGCCGTTCGACCCGGCCGATCCGGCGAGCCGGCCGGTCGGCGATCCGTATGAGGACGCGGCGCGGCGGATCGACGCCTGGCGCGCCGAGGGCGTGCTCGAGGCCGACGCCGAGGAGGCGGTCTGGGCGCTGTCGCAGGACTACACCGCCCCCGACGGCACCCGCCACACCCGCCACGGCGTCCTCGCCCGGGTCCGGGTCGAGGACTACGAGACCGGCACCGTGCGGCCCCACGAGCGCACCCACCCCGGGCCACTGCTCGACCGGCTCGAGCTGACCCGCGCCACCCGGCTCAACCTCTCGCCGATCTTCTCGCTCAGCACCGTCGACCCCTGGCCGCTGGTCGTGCCCGCCCTCTCCCCCGAGCCCTGGGGTGAAGTGACCGACGCCGACGGCACCGTCAACCGGGTCTGGCGGGTCGCCGGCCCCGTGGTCGTCGCCGCCGTGGTCGAGGCGCTCGCCGAAGCGCAGCTGCTGATCGCCGACGGCCACCACCGCTACGAGACCGCCCGCGCCTACCGCGACGAGGTCGGCGGCGAGGGCCCGCAGAACTACACGCTGATGGCGCTCACCGGCCTCGACGACCCCGGCCTCACCGTCTTCCCCACGCATCGGCTGCTGTCTGGCTTCGCCCACGACCCGGCGCGCCGCGAGCGCCTGCTCGCCGGCCTCGAGGAGCTCTTCGAGGTGACCGAGGTCCCCCGCGACGAGCTCGACCCGGCCGGCGCCGAGGGGGTCGGCGTCTACGGCCTCTACGACGCCGCCGACGGCACCTCGCGCCGCCTCCGCCTCCGCGACACCGCCGAGCTCGACCGCCGCCTCGCCGGCAAGCCCGAGGCCTACCGCCGGCTCGACTCGGCGATCCTCGAGACGCTGGTGCTCGAGGGCCTGGCCGGGATGAGCGTGGAGGACATCACCGAGCGGCGCGGCCTCGAGTACGCGAAGAGCGTCGACGACGCGGTCGCGATGGTCGCCGACGGCATCTACGACCTCGCCTTCGTGCTGCGCCCGGTGCCGATCGAGCAGGTCCGCGCGATCGCCGCCACCGACGAGAACATGCCGCCGAAGTCGACCTATTTCTTCCCCAAGGTGATGACCGGGTTCGTCTTCAGCCCGGTCGGCTGAGGCGCGTAGGATCGAAGAATGGTCAAGATCTACACCAAGAAGGGCGACGACGGGACGACCTCGCTCTGGTACGGCGGCCGCGTCCCCAAGGACAGCCCCCGCACCGAGGCCTACGGCTCGCTCGACGAGGCCTGCTCGGCGCTCGGCGTGGCGCGGGCGCTCTGCGCCGACGGCGGCTCGGCCGAGCTGGGGGCCGACATCCTGCGCCTCCAGAACGACCTCTTCGTCGCCGGCGCCGAGCTGGCGACCGCGCCGGAGGCGGCGGGGCGGCTCGAAGACGGGATCAGCCGCGTCACCGCGGAGATGGTCGAGGAGGCAGAGAGGCTGATCGACCGCTACATGGCCGAGGTCGAGCTGCCGCCCAAGTTCGTGATCCCCGGCGGCAACCTGCTGTCCGCCCAGCTCGACGTCGCCCGCACCGCGATCCGCCGCGCCGAGCGCCGCATCTCGACCCTCGCCGAGGCCGACGAGCTGGCGAGCGAGACCGTCATCCACTTCGTCAACCGCGCCTCCGACCTCGCCTACGCGATGGCCCGTTGGGCCGATGTCGACGACCCCGACCTGTTCGAGGGAAGGGAGCGCTGATGCACGCCCGCGTCGTCGCCCGCCGGATCGAGGGCCTCTCGCACGAGGTCGACCTCGGCGACGGCTTCGAGATGGTCGTCGACGAGCCCGCCGAGGACGGCGGCAGCGGCACCGGCCCGCGCCCGAGCCAGCTGCTCGCGACCAGTCTCGCCGGCTGCACCGCGATCACGATCGAGCTCTACGCGAACCGCAAGGGCTGGGACCTCGACGGGCTCGAGGTCGGAGTCGAGATGAGCTCCGAGGGCGAGGGCGCGCCCGCCCACGCCGTGCCGACCCACTTCGCGGTCGAGGTCGACCTCCCCGACGGGCTCGACGACGAGCAGCGCCACAAGCTGATGGTGATCGCCGAGAAATGCCCGGTGCACAAGCTGCTCGAGCACGGCGCCGAGATCACCGTCGCCGAACGACTTCGCACCTGATGGACCTGGGGATCGCCGGGCGCGTCTGCGTGGTCACCGGCGGCAGCCGCGGGATCGGCCTCGAGACCGCGCGGATGCTGCGCGGCGAGGACGCCAAGGTGCTCCTCGTGGCGCGTGACGCGGAGCGTCTCGCCGCGACGGCGGAGGGGCTCGACGGCGGCGAGGAGGAGATCGCCACCCTGCCGCTCGACATCACCGAGCCCGACGCCGGCGAGCAGATGCTGGGCGCCGCACTGGAGGCGTTCGGCGGCGTCGACGTGCTCGTCAACAACGCCGGCGCCGCCCGCTACCGCGACATCTTCGAGGTCCCGGACAAGGACTGGCGCACCCAGTACGAGCTCAACGTGATGGCGCCGCTGCGGGCGATGAAGACGATCGCCCCGGTGCTCGCCGAACGCGGCTGGGGCCGCATCGTCAACGTCTGCTCGACCGCCGCCAAGCGCCCCTCGCAGACGATGCCCGAGTACTCGGTGGCGAAGGCGGCCGAGCTCTCGCTCTCGCGCCTCTTCGCCGACCGCTACGTCGCCGAAGGCGTCCTCGTCAACGCGGTCTGCCCGGCCGCGGTCGAGGCCGAGATGTGGCTCGAGCCGGGCGGGCTGCTCGACCAGCACGTCGAGAAGACCGGCACCGCCGACCGCGCGACGGCGCTCGCCGAGCTCGGCGTCGCCCGCCCCAACGGCCGCCTCGCGACCGCCGCGGAGATCGCCGCGGCGATCGTCTTCCTCTGCTCGGAGCGCGCCTCCTACGTCGCCGGCGCCGCCTGGTCGGTCGACGCCGGCACCGTCCAGGTGATCATTTGAGCGGCGCCCTCGCGCTGCTCCGTCGTCGACCCCAGTTCCGCTCCCTCTGGGCGGCCATCGCCCTCTCCTACGCGGGCTCCGGGGCGGCGACCACGGCGCTCACCCTCTACGTCCAGCAGACCCGCGGCACCGGCACCGCCGTCGCCACCTTCCTGATCGCCTCGCAGGTGCCCCGCCTGCTCGGCCCGCTGGCGGGCGGGATCGCCGACCGGGTCGACCTGCGGGCGATGATGGTCGGCTGCGACATCGGCCAGGCGGCGGTCTTCGCGCTGATCGCGACGCTGCCCTCGTTCGGGCTGCTGATCGCGCTGACCGCGCTCGCCACCGTGCTGCAGACCTCCTACGGGCCGGCCCGCACCGCGATGGTCCCCAACCTGGTCGAGCCCGAGGAGCTGATCACGGCCAACGCCCTGCTGGGGACGGCGACCAACCTCTACGTCGCGGTCGGGCCGCTGGTCGGCGGCCTCCTCTTCGCCGCGATCGGGCCCGCGGCGGCGCTCGCCGTCAACGCGGTGACCTTCCTCGGCTCGGCGGCGCTGACCAGCACCTTGCCCGCGATGGCGCCGCCGGAGGAGGTCGAGCACGAGGGCTTCCTGACCGCGACCGCGACCGGGGCCCGCTTCATCTGGGGCAACCACGTGCTGCGGACGGTCTCGATCTCGCTCTGCCTCCTGGTCGCCTTCCTCGCGGTCGACAACGTCGCGCTCGTCTTTCTCGTCCGCGACACGCTCGGCGGCTCGGCCTTCGCCTACGGGCTGATCGAGGCGGTCTTCGGCGTCGGCATGCTGGCCGGGTCGTTCTGGATCATGCGCGGCAGCGGCGGCCGCTGGATGGCGACGCGGCTCTACCTGCTGAGCTGCAGCCTCTGCTCGCTGGCCTCGATCGGCAGCGGCGTCGCACCGAGCCTCGCCCTGCTCGCCCCGGTCCAGGCGGTCGCCGGCTCCGGCAACGGGATCGAGATCGTCGCCGGCGAAACGATCATCCAGCAGCAGGTGCCGCGCGGCCTGATCGGCCGCGTCTACGGCTTCACCTCCTCGGCCACCTCGCTCGGCCTCGGCATCGCGATGGCGGGTGGCGGCCTCCTGGTCGACGCGACCTCCCCCCGCACCACCTTCCTGATCGCCGCCGCGGGCGGCCTCCTGGTCACGCTCGCCGCCGCCCCCACCCTGCTCCGCGCCCCGGCACCCGCTCAGGTCGAGCGAGGATGATGTCCGCCGTGGATTCGACCAGCGATATCGCCGCGCTGTTGCTGAGCGCCGAGGAGGCGGCGGCGATGGAGGCGCGCGGCGAGAGCGAGGCGGCGGTGCTGCTGGCGCTCTTCGGCTGGCCCGAGCGGCCGGGGCTGATCTTCACCGAGCGCCGCGCCGACCTGCGCCGGCACGCCGGCGAGGTCTCCTTCCCGGGCGGCCGCCAGGACCCCGGCGACGTCGACCTCGAGGCGACCGCGCTGCGCGAGACGGCCGAGGAGATCGCCCTCGACCCGGCCGGCGTCGAGATCGTCGGCGCGCTGCCGCCGGTCTCGACCTTCGTCACCGGCTACCGGATCCAACCCTTCGTCGGGCTGGTCGCCGACCTCCATGAGCTCAACCTGCGGCCCAACCCGGCCGAGGTCGAGACCGTCCTCACCTTCACCCTCGACCGCCTGCGCCAGGGGTTCGAGATGCGGCGGCTGATCAGGCGCGGGGTGCCGTTCCACACTCCTACCTACGAGGTCGAAGGGCAGCTGATCTGGGGCGCGACCGCGCGGATCCTCGGCGACTTCCTGAAACGACTCGGCAGGCCGGACTAGCGCCGCGCCAGCAGCTCGACGACGGCCGTCTCGAGCTCCTCGACCCACTGCGGGCCATGCTCGCGGGGCGTCTCGGTGACGGCGACGGGGATCCGCCAGGTGCTCTCCGCATTGCGGGCGAGCTCCGCCCCGCCGGCGAGCAGAGCGGCGTCGACCGTGCCGGCGCCCTCGTAGACGAAGCCGCGGACCGGGGTGTCGACGAGGCGTTCGAGCAGGCCTTCGAGGCGGGGCCCGTGGATCGCCGCGAGGCCCTCGGCGGTGCCGCTCGCCGAGCCGAGCAGCCAGAGCACGACGGCGACGTCGCCGACCAGGTCGAGGATCGTCCCCGGCCGCTCCGGGTCGGCGCGCGCCGGCTCGATCCCGGCCGCTTCGATCGCCGCCAGGCCGTCGGCGTCGCGGCTCGTGCCGCGCACCTCCCAGCCCTCGTCGCGGAGCTCGCCGCCGAGCGCCCGACCGCTGCAGCCGCAGCCGACGATCAGTGCCCGAGCCATGCAGGGGCGCGACGGCCGTTGGCCCGGCGCTGCTCCTCGGTCGCCCCCGGGCCGGGGCGGCTGTGGACGTTGTGGGCGTCGACCGGCTCGCCGCACTCCGAGCAGACCTGGACGGCGTGGAAGGGGTGGTCGCCGTGGACGACCTCGAGCGGCGGCCCTTTCTCGGCGGTGTAGCGGTCGCCCCAGGCGAGCAGGGCGAGCAGCACCGGCTGCAGGTCCCGCCCCTTTTCGGTGAGCACGTACTCGAAGCGCTCCGGGTGCTCGCTGTAGCGGCGCCGCTCGACGATGCCTTCGTCGGTCAGCGTCGCCAGACGTTGGCTGAGGACATTGGTGGCGACCCCGAGCGAGGCCTGGAACTCGTCGAAGCGGCGCCGCCCGAGGAAGAGATCGCGCAGCACCAGGAGCGTCCAGCGCTCACCGAGGAAGGCCAGGGGCTTGGCGATCGAGCAGTTCTTGTCGGCGTAGGCGTCGATGGCCATAGCCGCAGTCTAGCAGTTACTTGCCTTTCGAAAGTCACTTCTGGTACTGTGGCTTGCGAAAAGCAAGCGACCCTGCCGCGGCGGACCGCGGCGGACCGGAGCGACGACATGGCACACCGCTGGAAGGTGCTCGGCATCACCTCGATCGGCCTCTTCATGGCCAGCCTCGACCTGTTCATCGTCAACATCGCCTTCCCCGACCTCTCGACCTCCTTCGGCGACGCCTCGCTGTCGAGCCTCTCCTGGGTGCTCAACGCCTACGCGATCATCTTCGCGGCGCTGCTCGTCCCGGCCGGGCGGATCGCCGACCGGGTCGGCCGCAAGCGCGTCTTCGTCACCGGCCTGCTCACCTTCTCCTTCGCCTCGGCGCTCTGCGCGGCGTCCCCCTCGATCCCCTTCCTGGTCGCCGCCCGCGTCCTCCAGGCGGTCGGCGCGGCGATGATGATCCCGACCACGCTCGGCCTCATCCTGCCCGCCTTCCCGGCCGGGCAGCGTCCGCTGGCGATCGGCATCTGGTCGGCGATCTCCGGCGTCGCCGCCGCGCTCGGCCCGCCGATCGGCGGCCTCCTCGTGCAGCTCAGCTGGCACTGGATCTTCCTCGTCAACGTCCCGATCGGCCTGCTCACCGCCTTCGCCGCGATGCGCATCCTCGACGAGGTGCGCGAACCGGAGGACGGCCGCCCCGACCTGCTCGGCGCGCTCGAGCTGGCGCTCGGCATCGGCCTGCTCACCCTCGGCATCGTCCAGGGGCCCGAATGGGGCTGGGCAGACGGCCGCGTGGTCGGCTCCTTCGTCGCCGCGGTCGCCTTCGTCGCCGCCTTCCTGCTCCGCTCGGCGCACCACAGCGCGCCGGTGATCGAGCTGCCGCTGCTGCGGGTCCGCTCCTTCGCCCTCGCCAACCTGGCGACGCTGGTCTTCTTCATGGGCTTCGGCGCGATGCTCCTCTCCGGCGTCCTTCTCCTGACCGAGGTCTGGGGCTGGTCGGAGCTGCGGGCGGGCTTCGCCCTCTCCCCCGGCCCGCTGATGGCGGCGATCTTCGCGATCCCGTCGGGGCGGCTCGGCGCGCGGATCGGCCAGCGCCCGGTGGCGACGGTCGGCGGGCTCGTCTTCGCCGGCAGCTTCGCCTTCATGCTGGCGACGGTCGGCCCGCACCCCGAATACGCGTCGACCTTCCTGCCCGCCTTCATGATCGGCGGCGCCGGGGTCGGCCTCACCCTGGGGACGCTGCCGGCGGCCGCGACCGCCTCGCTGCCCGCCGGGCGCTTCGCCACCGGCAGCGCCGTCTTCGGCATGGCGCGGCAGCTCGGCTCGGCGATCGGCGTCGCCGTCCTCGTCGCCCTGGTCGACTCGGCGGGCACCGACCTGCTGCACGGCCTGCGCAGCGGCTGGTGGTTCGCGCTCGGCGCCGGCCTCGGCGCCGCGGTCCTCGCCTTCTCCCTGCCGCCGGCGCGGGCCAAGGCGCCGGCCGCGGCGCCCGCCGAGGGCTCAGCCGCCGCCGCGTAGGCGCATCTTCCAGCGCTCGTCCTCGGCGACCCGGGCCTCGACATCGGCCTCGGTCAGCTCGGGGGCGCCGCGCCGGCGGCGCATCTCGTTCTGCGCCTCGATCATCTGGCGGACGTCGTCGATCTCGTTCTGGACCTCGACCGCGGGCGAGCGGGTCGGGAACCAGTCGATCAGCTCCGCGTCGTCGCCCGGGTAGAGATGACCGACGACGACGATCACGCCGACGATGAAGAGCAGAACCGCGACCGTCCCCAACAGAAGCAGCACGCTCCCAGCATACGCCCGGCCCGGCCGTCTCAGGTAGCCTCGCCGCCATGACGACCGGCTTCACGGAGATGGCCAGCGTCGACGGGGGGATCGGACCGACGGCGGAGGCCACGATCGGCCTCAAAGACGACGGCCTCTACCGCGGCGACGGCGCCTTCGAGGTGATCCGCCTCTACGACGGCCGCCCCTACGCGCTCGACGACCACATCGAGCGGCTCGAACGCTCCGCCGCCTCGCTCCGCCTCGAGTTCGACCGGATGGCGCTGCGCGCCGAGATCGCCGCCCTGCTCGAGGCCGCCGGGCCGGTCGACGGCCAGCTGCGGCTGATCGTCACCCGGGGCGGCCGCCGCATCGCCGCCACCGAGAACGTCCCCGTGCACGACGAGACCGTCACCGTCGCCTCGGTCACCTACCAGCCGACGATCGTCCTCACCGGGGTCAAGTCGCTCTCCTACGGCGGCAACATGCTGGCCACCCGCCTGGCCAAAGAGCAGGGTGCCGACGAGGCGCTGCTGGTCCGCCCCGACGGGACCGTGCTCGAGCCGCCGACCTCGTCGATCTTCTGGGTCGCCGACGGCACCCTGCGCACCACCGCGCTCGAGGAGGGGGTGCTCGCCTCGATCACCCGCGACCGGCTGCTGAAGGCGGTCCCCGGGATCGAGGAGGGCGCCTGGACCCTGGAGCAGGTGAAGGGCGCCTCCGAGGCGTTCCTCGCCTCGACCACCCGCGAGCTGCAGGCGGTCGCCTCGATCGACGGCGTCGCCCTCCCCGCGGCCCCCGGCCCGCGCACCCGCGAGGCGCACGACGCCTTCGTCGCCGCCCGCGACGCCGAGCTCGCCGCCGACCAGACCTGAGACGAGCGAAAGGGAGGGCATGGACTTCAACCTCACCGACGAGCAGAAGCTGATCGCCGAGGGGGCCCGCGAGTTCGCCGACCGCGAGATCCTGCCGCGGGTCCGCGAGAACGACCGCGCCGAACGCTTCGACCGCGAGCTCGCCTCCAAACTCGGCGAGGTCGGCTTCCTCGGCGCGACGATCGACGAAGCCTACGGCGGCCGCAGCCTCGACTACCTCGGCTACGGGCTGATCGTCGAGCAGATCGGCCGCGCCGACTCCTCGGCGCGCACCGTCGTCTCGGTGCAGACCTCGCTGGTCGGCGGCACGATCGAGCGCTGGGGCACCAAGGAGCAGAAGCAGCGCTGGCTGCCGCGGCTCTGCTCGGGCGAGGGGCTCGGCTGCTTCGGGCTGACCGAGCCCGACACCGGCTCCGACGCCGCCAACCTGCGCACCCGCGCGACGAAGACCGACTCGGGCTGGTCGATAAGCGGCCAGAAGATGTGGATCTCACTCGGCAACTACTCCGACTTCGCCCTGATCTTCGCCCAGACCGACCCGGCGAAGAAGCACAAGGGCCTCGCCGCCTTCATCGTCCCGACCGACAGCGAGGGCTTCACCGGCACCGAGATCCACGGCAAGCTCGGGCTCCGCTCCTCCGACACCGCGGAGCTCTCGCTCGATGGCGTCGAGGTCGGCGAGGAGGCCCTGCTCGGCGAGGTCGGCGACGGCTTCAAAGTCGCGATGAGCGCCCTCGACTCGGGCCGCTACAGCGTCGCCGCCGGCTGCGTCGGGATCTGCGACGGCTGCGTCGAGGCCTCGGTGACCTACTCGAAGGAGCGCAAGCAGTTCGGGGTCCCGCTGGCCCGCTTCCAGCTGGTCCAGGAGATGATCGCCGACATGATCCTGAAGCGAGACGCCAGCCGGATGCTGGTCTTCCGCGCCGGGATGCTGAAGGACGAAGGCAGGCCGAACACGATGGAGACCTCGGTCGCCAAGGTCTACGCGACCGAGGCGGCGGTCGAATGCGCCAACCTGGCGATCCAGGTCCACGGCGGCTCCGGCTACGTCGACGACCACCCGGTCGAGCGCTACCTGCGCGACGCCCGCGTGACCACCCTCTACGAGGGGACCTCGCAGATCCAGAAATTGATCATCGGCCGCCTCGCGACCGGGATCAACGCGATGCTTCCCTTCGACGAGGGCTAGGGGCGGTCACGGCGACGATCGCCGACCAGCTGCGGGAGAAGCGGCGCCCGGCCGACGATGTCCTCCGCCACATCGCGGTCGGCGGCGACGTGATCGTCGGCGCCGCCAACGGCGAACCGAAGACGGTCGTCGACGCGATCGAGGCGGGCGCCGATTGGGCCGACGAGGTGCGCCTCCACCAGATGCTGCCGTTCCGCGACCGCGACCACTTCTGCGGCAAGGTGAAGGGGGTCCGGCACGTCTCCTGGTTCCTCTCGCCGCACGACAAGGACGCCTTCCATCGCGGCGAGTGCGACCTGGTGCCGAACAACTTCAGCGAGGTGCCGGCGCTGATGCGGCGCACCACGGTCGAGCCGCTGGTGATCGTCGCCGTCTCACCACCCGACTCGCACGGCTGGTTCAGCCTCGGCACCAACTCCGAGTACTCGGCGGCGATGATCGGCGAGCTGCCCTTCTTCGTCGAGGTCAACACGCAGATGCCCCGCACCTGCGGCGAGAACCAGATCCACATCAGCCAGATCCTCGCCTGGTGCGAGGCCGACTACCCGCTGGTCGAGCTGCCCGCCCGCGAGAGCCGCGCCGCCGACGGCAAGATCGCCGCGCTGGTCGCCGAACGGATCCCCGACGGGGCGACGATCCAGGCCGGCATCGGCGCGATCCCCGACCTCGTGCTCGGCCTGCTCGGCGACCACCGCGAGCTCGGCGTCCACACCGAGCTGCTCGGGCCCGGCTTCGTCGACCTGATCGAATCGGGGGTGGTCACCGGCTCGCGCAAGCGCACCCACCGCAACAAGGCGATCACCACCTCGGCCGCCGGGAACGCCCGCCTCTACGAGTTCGTCGCCGACAACCCCGGGGTCGAGTTCTGGCCGGTCGACCAGACCAACGACCCGAAACTGGTCTCCCAGGAGCCGCACTTCAACGCGATCAACGCGACGATCGAGGTCGACTTCCTCGGTCAGTGCGCCTCCGAGAGCCTCGGCTCGGAATACTGGTCCTCATCGGGCGGCCAGCCCGACTTCGCCCGCGGCGCGGTCCTCTCCGAGGGCGGCCAGGCGTTCATCGTCCTCCACTCGACCACCGGCGAAGAGGCGGCCTCGCGGATCGTCCCGCGCCTCCACCCCGGCGCCGCCGTCACCACCTTCAAGAACCTGGTCGATCGTGTGGTCACCGAGTGGGGCGTCGCCGAGCTGCGCGGCAGCACGATCGCCGAGCGGACCCGCCGGCTGATCGACATCGCCCACCCGAAGTTCCGCGACGAGCTGCACGCCGCGGCGCGCGAGTGCGGCTACCTCTTCTAGTCGGTGAGGCGCAGCATCAGTTCGTCGACGTAGCACCAGCTCCAGTCCTCGCCCGGCTGGGCGGAGCGGATGATCGGGTGCCCGATCGACTTGTAGTGCGCCGTCGCGTGCTTGCCCTCAGAGTTGTCGCAGCAGCCGACGTGGCCGCAGGTCTGGCACATCCGCAGGTGGACCCAGCGCATCCCGAGCTGCAGGCACTCCTCGCAGCCCTCGACCTCCTCCGGCAGATCCAGGTACTGGACGGAGTCGAGATGGGAACACTCAGCCAGCATCGCCCGCACGATAGCGCGACGGGACGCCTGGACGTATGTTCGATCCTACGAAGCGCTCCGTGCCCACCGAGTGGCCGGTGCCCTACGGGGCGGTCGGTGCGATGTTCATCTCGGCGGGCTCGCCGCCGGGGAACCAGTGGGCCTCGACCGGCGGCGCCGAGTCGCGCAGGTAGCGCTCGGCGTCGAGCGCGCCCATGCAGCCGGTGCCCGCCGCGGTGACCGCCTGGCGGTAGGTGTGGTCGACGACGTCGCCGACCGCGAAGACGCCGCCGAGGTTGGTGCGGGTCGAGCCCGGCTCGGTGACGATGTAGCCGTCCTCGTCGGTCTCGACCTGGCCCTTGGCGACCTCGGAGCGCGGCACGTGGCCGATCGCGACGAAGGCGCCGGTCGCCTCGACGTCCTTCTCCTCGCCGGTCTCGGCGTGGCGCATGCGGACGGTCGCGAGCTTGCCGTCCTCGCCGGCGACGAACTCGAAGGGGATGTAAGGGGTGAGGGTGTCGATGTTCTCGACCGCCAAGGCGCGGTCGCGCATGATCTTCGAGGCGCGAAACTCGTCGCGGCGGTTGACGATGGTCAGCTCGTCGGCGAACTTGGAGATGAAGATCGAGTCCTCCATCGCCGAGTCGCCGCCGCCGATCACCAGGACCCGGTGGCCCTTGAAGAAGGCGCCGTCGCAGACGCCGCAGGTGGAGACGCCGCGGCCCGCGAGCTCCATCTCGCCGGGGACGCCGAGCCGTTTCGGCTCCGCCCCCATCGCCAGGATCACGGTCTTCGCGCGGTGCTCCTCGTCGCCGAGGAAGACCTTCTGGACGCCGCCGTCGGAGAGCTCGACGCGGTCGACGTCATCGCTGACGAAGCGGGTCCCGAAGCGCTCGGCCTGAGCGCGGAACTGGCTCATCATCTCCGGGCCCATGATCCCGTCGGGGTAGCCCGGGTAGTTCTCGACGTCGGTCGTGTTCTGCAGCTGGCCACCCCACTGGAAGCCCTCGAAGACGAGCGGCTCGAGGTTGGCGCGGGCGGTGTAGAGCGCCGCCGTGTAGCCGGCGGGGCCACCGCCGACGATGATCACGTTCTCGACTTTGCTTTTGGTGACGTCGCTGCTGTCGCTCATCTCTTGCACCCGATCTAGGTTACGAAGTTCGATTCCTCGTCCAATACTTTACTTTTTATAGTACTGCCATCCCGGTCCACCGGCAAGCCCTCCTCTTCCCACCCGCGGACAGTGTTGCGCAGCTGGAAGAAGGCGACGACGCCGGGCGGGATCGGCATCCAGAAGGAGACCAGGCGGAAGATCAGGATCGCCGGGAAGACGGTCTCCTCGGGCAGGCCGAAGAGGACGAAGGCGCCGATCATCCCGGCGTCCACCGCCCCGACCCCGGCGGGCGCCAGCGGGAAGAGGTTGGCGACCATGCCGAGGAAGAAGCCCTGGACGACGACGGCGAACGGCACCTGGATGCCGAGCGCGTGGAACGAGGCCCAGAGGACGCCGATGTTGAACGCCCAGAAGCCGGCCGCGCCGAGCACCGCGAGGCCGCCCTTGCGCGGATGGGCGAAGAGGCCGAGCGCGAAGCGGAACCCCTCTCCCAGCGTCTCCGGCACCCGCGAGGCCCATTCGACGAAGCTGCGGGTGTGGGCTCCGTGGGCGTGCGGCATCAGCCGCGCTTCGACGTCGGGCGGGATCAGCGTGACCAGTGCGCCGACCACCAGCAGGAGGCCGGCGACGGCGGCCGGGATGATCGTCAGCTCGACCGAGTCGGCGCCGTTGAGGACGCCGGTCCGCAGCAGCAGCCCGAAGACGATCAGGGCGAACGGATAGAAGGCGTAGTGGAGGCTGATGAAGGCGACCATGCGGCGGGCCACGTCGCGACGCCGCATCCCGGCTTTGCGCAGCGCCCAGTAGGTGAGCGCGACGCCGCCCGCGCCGCCTGCCGAGAAGAGCAGCGTCGCCGCCACCCCGGCCATGTTGATCTCGTAGGTCTCGCCCCAGGTCAGCTTCAGCGCGTCGCCGCCGACCACCGCCTTGAAGAGGGCGACATAGGTCGCGTACGAGGCGATGCTGCAGACGATCGCGATGCCGATCCAGACCGGGTCCGCTTCGCTGAGCTTGTCGAGCGAGTCGCCGAGGCCGACCAGCTTCGGGAAGAGGAAGTAGATGCTGACCAGCAGGACGACGACCACGACGCCCGTCTGCAGCAGCCGCTTCGTGGTGAAGATCGGCAGTTCGCTGAAGCCGCCGCCCTCGGTCTCCTCGTCTGACCTTGCGTCGTCGTCCGGCACTTCCCGGGGGACGCTACCGGGGCGCGCCGCCGGCGATCCGCTCGAGCCGCTGGATCACGGCACTGACCCGCCCGACCGCGGGGGCGAAGACGGGGTCGGCGGAACGGACCGCTGTGACCAGGCCGGCGCCGGCGAGCAGGTCGGTGACGTAGTGCTCGCCGAGGTAGACGAGGCCGAAGCCGAGGGTCAGCGCGTAGGCCCAGCCGACCGCCCCCTCCTCGGCGCTCGCTTCCGAGAGGGAGACGGCACCCGCCACCGAGGTGGCGAAGTGGAGCGAGGGCATCGCCGCCCAGGGGTTGCCGCCGAGCGCCGCGTAGAGCCGGCCCCAGGCGCGTCCCCAGAGCGGTTCGCCGACCTCGACCATGATCCGCCGCACCGGCTCCTCGGTCAGCCCCTGCTCCGCCGACCACCAGGGCGGCGCGGTCGGCACCGCCCAGTAGCCGAAGGCGCCGGCGTCGAAGACCGCCGCCATCTGGCGGGCGGCGCGGGGGAAGCGCTCCGGGTGGCGGACCAGGATCCAGGTGAGGACCGCGTAGGGCTCGAAGAACCAGAGCCAGTGGGTGATCGTGAGGAAGCGGTCGAGCGCGCGCGTGCCGCGGCGCCCCTCGAGCCAGGTCTGCAGCCGCGCCCCGGGCAGCCGGCCTCCCCGAGCCGGGTGTCGACCGCGATCGGATAACGGGTGTAGAGGCGGCGGCGGAGACGCTCCGGATCGTCGTAGGGCATCTCGTGGACGACCGTGAAGGCCCACATCTGCATCGCGAAGAGGGCGACGTCGCGTTTGCGCGAGCGGGGCGCCAGGACGGCCACCGCCAGCGGCCCCGAGGCGCTCACCGCGAGGGTCACCGAGCCGGGGATGCGGAGGCGCTTTCGGACCAGCGGAAGCGCGATCGCGGCACCGACCGTTGCCATGGCCCCGGCCCGGACGGCGAGTCTTACCGCGCGGGGTGGCCGCGAGTGCCTCCTCATAAGGTCGGCGAGTATAGGTCGGCGGCGGTTGGGGCAGACCGCATCCGCGCCGCTCGCCGTGATTAGAATGGCCCCGCCTTGACGCCGCACTCGCCTGGCACCGGCCAGATAAACACGCTCATTTGGATCGGCTTCTTCGCCGCCCTCATCGTCGTCGTCGCGATCAACCTCGGCCTGCTCGGCGCAGTCCGCCGAAATCGCGGCGGCCGCGGCCGCACCGCGAGCTCCAGACCGGGCCGCCGCGGCCTCCAGTTCCGCGTCGCCGGCGCCCTCTCGGGCTTCGCCCTCGTCCTCTTCGTGCTGGGGATCATCTTCACCAGCAACGCGACGAGCACGCCGAAGACGACCTCCGAGGGCCTCACCTCGCTGAAGTCGAAGCCGCTGGTGATCAGGGCCACCGGGCAGCAATGGCTATGGCGCTACAACTATCCGAACGGCTCCTTCAGCTACTTCAAACTGGTGATCCCCGCCCACACCTCGATCGACCTGCGGCTCGAATCGACCGACGTGATCCACACCTGGAGCGTCCCCGATCTGGCGCCGAAGACCGACGCCGTCCCGGGCAAGGTCTCCAACGTCGCCTTCCGTGCCGACGCCGAAGGTGAATTCTACGGCCAGTCCTCGACCTTCTCGGGCCAGGCCTACGCACCGATGCGGACCACGGTCGAAGTGGTCTCGCCGGAACGCTACGAAGAATTCATCAAAGAACAGAAGAAGGACACCAAAGCCGCGCAGGAACGGGTCGAGAAGATCGACGCCGAAAAACTGGAAGAAGAAGAAGCAACCGAAGGTGAATCGTCGACCGAAGGCGAAACGCCGGCCGAAGGCGAATAATCCACCATGGAAGCGGAAAAATGAGCGACACGCCCCGTCCCGAGATCGCCGTCGACGGCTTCCCCAGAGGCAGGCGCGCCGGCTGGACCCAGCTGGTGACCAGCGCCGACCACAAGAACATCGCGAAAATCCTCATGGTCGGCTCCGGTGGCTTCCTCTTCATCGCCGCGCTCGAGCTGCTGCTGATGCGGCTGCAGCTGGCGATCCCCGAGAACACCTTCATGGAGCCCTACACCTTCAACCGCGTCCTCTCCCTCTACGGCGCCACCTCGATCTTCTTCTTCGCCCTGCCGCTGATCATGGGCCTCTTCCTCTACGTCGCGCCGCTGCAGGTGGGGGCGCGCGGCACCGCGCTGCCGCGGCTCTCACAGATCGGCGGGGCGCTCTGGGTGGCCGGCGCGGTCGTCCTCTACGCGGGCTTCCTCTGGACCCCGTCGGAGGCCGGCGTCAACCCGTTGCCGCCGCTCTCCGAGCTCGCCTTTCTCAGCAACAACGGGGTCGACGCCTGGATCACCGCCTGCGGCTTCGCGACGCTCGGCTTCGTCCTGATCGCCGTCGACCTCTCGACCACGCTGCGGGTCGACCGGGCGCCGGGGATGGCCTGGCGGCGCGCCCCGATCTTCGCCTGGACCGCTGCGGTCGGCTCCTGGCTGATGCTCGTCATCGGGCCGGTCCTGCTGGCCGCCTTCACGATGCTGATGATCGACCGAAATTACGGCGGCACCTTCTTCACCGACGGCGGCGGCGGGGCGCCGCTCCTCTGGCAGCACTTCACCTGGATCTTCTACTCGGGCGCCTACATGCTGGTGCTGATCTTCGCCTTCGCCGCGGTGGCCGAAATCTTCTCGGCCTTCTCCGGCAACCCGATCTTCAACCGCGGCGCGATCATGGGCTCGATCGCTGCGATCGCCGTGATCGGCACGCTCGCCTATATGCAGAACATGTACACGGCGCCGATCGGGATCGGCTGGAAGTACTTCGGCATGCTGATGGCGCTGCTGCTGATCGTCCCGGTCGGCCTCATCTTCTTCAACCTGATCGCCACGCTGAACGGCGGCGCGCTGCGGATGCGGGCGCCGGTGCTCTACGCGGTCGGCGCCCTCGTCGCGATCTCGCTCGGCCTCGCCGCCGAGCTGCAGCAGTCGCTGGTCGGCGCCGCCTGGTACCTCAAAAACACCACCGACTCGACCGCCGCCACCCACTTCGCGCTGATCGGCGGCGCCGTCTTCGGCGGCTTCGCGGCACTCCACTACTGGTTCCCGAAGATCACCGGCCGAACGATGGGCGAGCAGCTCGGGCGGCTCTCCTTCTGGGCCCTATCGCTCGGCACCCTGCTGGCCTTCGTGCCGATGGCGCTGGCGGGCTGGGAAGAGGGCCAGGTGGCGGACGCCTACAAGTTCTTCAACCACACCGGCGTCAACTTCTACAACCTGCTCGCCTCGATCGGCGTGCTGATCCTCTTCGTCGGCGTCGTCCTCGTCCTGATCAACGCCGTGGCGAGCATCAAGGGCGGCGCCCGCGCCGGCCACGATCCCTGGGCGGGCGACACGCTCGAGTGGTTCACCCTCTCGCCGCCGCCGCCGCACAACTTCGACGTCCAGCCGGACGTCCGCAGCGACCGTCCGATGCGGGACATCCGCACGGCGATCGCCCGCCGCGCCCAGCGGGTCGAGGAAAAACGCGCGGCGCTTGAGTCCCAGCCGGTAGCCTGAGGGCATGCAATCCGGCGCCACGGCGACCGGGGTAGCCCCCCGTTCGGCCGCGCTCACCGTCGTTCGCGACTACCTCACGCTGACCAAGCCGACGGTCCAGTCGCTGCTGCTGCTGACCACGGTGACGACGATGTACGTGGCCGGGAATCCCTCGCTGCGCCTGATCCTGCTCACCTGCCTCGGCGGCGCGATGTCGGCGGGGGGCGCGGGGGCGATCAACCACGCCGTCGACCGCGACATCGACCGGACGATGAAGCGGACCGCGGACCGGCCGGTCGCCTCGGGGCGGGTCTCCCCCGGCGCCGCGATCGCCTTCGGCTGCCTGCTCGGCGCCGGCTCCTTCCTCCTGCTGGCGACGCAGGTCAACGTCCTCGCCGCGGCGCTCTCGCTCTCCGGCCTCTTCGGCTACGTCTTCGTCTACACGCTCTGGCTGAAGCGGACGACGCCGCAGAACATCGTGATCGGCGGCGCCGCGGGCGCGGTGCCGCCGCTGGTCGCCTGGGCGGCCGTCACCGGCGGCCTCAGCGGCATGGCCTTCTACCTCTTCGCGATCATCTTCTTCTGGACCCCGCCGCACTTCTGGGCGCTCTCGCTGCTGATGAAGGACGACTACGCGGCGGCACGGATCCCGATGCTGCCGGTGGTCGCGGGTGAGGACGAGACGCGGCGCCAGATCATGCTCTACACGGTGCTGCTCTACGCGGTCACCCAGCTGCCCTTCTGCGCGGGCGGCCTGGGCATCGCCTACCTGGTGCCCTCGATGCTGCTCGGCGCCGGCTTCATCGGCTTCTCCTACATGCTGCTGCGCACCAAGGAACGCCGCTGGGCCCTCCGCACCTACCTCTTCTCGCTGCTCTACCTGGCGCTGCTGTTCGTCTCGATGGCCGTCGCCGCCCACGCCTGAGCGCCTTCCGCACGCCCTCCGTCCCACTTCCCCAACACCTCGCCGTCGATGGGCCGAAAACCGGTCATATAGGTGGTGTTTTCGGCCCATCGACGGTGGGGGGCTGCAAAAGACGAGCGGAAGGGTGACGGCGGCGGAGTTAGGAATGCGTGCACGGGTGTCCCGTCGCGGCCTCTGATAGAAATCCGGGCGTGGATCGCGAGACCGCACGCAGGAACATGACCGCCGGCCTGGTCGCCGGTGGCGTCGCGGCGACGGTCTTCGCCCTCTGCTTCATCGTCGCCCTCCTCTACATCGCGCACTGATGAGCGAGCACCGCCACATCCCCGAGCCCGGCGAGACGATCCAGATGCCGCGTCCCTCCTGGGGCCCGGCCCTGTTCGCGCTCGGCGCGATCGGCGCCGTCGCCGGGATCTACGCCAACGGCTTCATCTTCTCCGCCTTCATCTGGTCCTACGTCGGCATCGTCATCCTGCTTTTCGGCCTGCGGATGATCATCCGCTCCTCGGTGCGCAGCTACTTCAGCCTGCCGCGCCGCCAGCACGCGCCCAGCGCGACGCTGCCGATGGAGCAGATCACGCTGAAGTCGCGCCCGCCTGACGCACGCCTGCCGCGCTGAGACCGGTATCAGCTCGGCAGGGGCATTTCCGACGTCGCGCCGTCGGAGGTCCAGACGCGCACGATGTCGCGCATCGAGAGGATGCCGACCACCCTGCCTTCCTCGAAGACGACGAGGTGGCGGACGCTGCGCCGCGACATCTCGGACGCGGCGTGCTCGAGGCTCCAGTCCGGCGCGGCGGTGATCACCGACTCGGTCATGTGGCTGCCGACCGGCTCGCGGTCGGGGTCCTCGCCGGCCCCGATCGAGAGCAGCAGATCGCGCTCGGTGACGATCCCCGGGGTCGGCGCGTCGTCGTCGATCACCAGCGCGGCACCGACATTTCGGGCGACCATCGCCGCCGCCGCCTGGCGCAGCGTGTGCGACGGACCGACCGTCACCGATACCTCCGACATCCCATCCCTCACCTGCATCGCCACCTCCTCGGGACCAGTCTCCCTGATAGTGCGATTCGATGCAAATGTACCCTGCCGGCGGCGGCCGGCAAACGCCGTGCCGGGGGCCTCGACATATAGACTCCGGCGCGCCTCAGCAGTATGCAGACCCTCCCGAAGCCCATCCGCCTGCTCGCCCCCATCGTGGCCCTGGTCGCGACCGTCGTCGTGATCTCCGGCTGCGGCACGACGAACGCCGACGTCGCCCACGGGCGCGTCCTCTTCACCAAGGACTGCGGGATCTGTCACACCCTGGCCCAGGCCGGAACGACGGCGACGGTCGGCCCGAATCTCGACGACGCGTTCGCCGCGGCGCGCGAAGCCGGCATGGACGGCGCGACGGTCGAAGGCGTGGTCAAGGCCCAGGTCGACAACCCGCGGCCCTCGAACGGCAATCCGGCCGCCTCGATGCCCGCCCACACCGCCGAAGGCACCGATCTCGACGACATCGCCGCCTACCTCGGCAAGTACGCGGGCGTGCCCGGCGCGAAGCCGCCGGAAGTCGAAGGCGGCCCCGGCGCCCAGGTCTTCGCCAACAACGGCTGCGGCAGCTGCCACACGCTCGCCATCGCCAACTCGGGCGGCACCACCGGCCCGAACCTGGACGAAAACCTGCCCGGCCAGAGCGAAGCGGAAATCGAAGAATCGATCGTCGATCCGAACGCCAAGATCACCAAGGGTTACCCGGCGAACGTGATGCCTGACAACTTCAAAGAAGTCATCCCGGCGGAACAGATCAAACAGCTCGTCGAATTCCTGAGCGAAAACGCCGGGAAGAAATAGGCGGCCCCGACCAGGCAGCCGAAGGGCGGCGCCGGTCATCATCTGAATATGCTCGCGAGCCTTCGAAATCGCTTCGAGATCTCCCCGCACCGCTACTCGCAGGTGACGGCGATCGCGCTGGTCGGGCTGGCGTTGATCGTGCTGACCGGGGCGGCCGTTCGGCTCACCGACTCGGGGCTGGGCTGCCCGGACTGGCCCCAGTGTTACGGCGCCGGCCAGCACCCGGCACTCGAATCGCACGCGATCATCGAGTCGAGCAACCGGATCATCACCGGCCTGCTCGGCGTCGCCGTGATCGCCGCCTGCGTCCTCGCCTTCTTCCGTCGCCCCTACCGTCGCCACCTGGCGATCTTCGGGGCGCTGCTGCCGCTCGGCGTGATCGCCCAGGCGATCCTCGGCGCCCTGGTCGTCAAGTACGACCTGCGGCCGGAACTCGTGAGCGGGCATTTCATCATCTCGATGATGCTGCTCGACGCGGGCTTCGCGCTCTTCTGGTGCTCGCGCTACGAGCCCTGGGACCGGCGTCGCTCCTGGGACCGCAAGGGCGTCTGGGCGGTGCGGGCGCTGGTCCCACTCGGCCAGCTGACGATCCTCGCCGGAACGATCGCCACCGGCTCCGGACCCCACGCGGGCGAGTTCGAAGGCCAGAGCGTCCAGCGGTACACCTTCGAGGGCGTCGGCACGACGCTCGAATGGGTGGTCCAGCGCCACGCGGTGGTCGCGGCGATCTACGGCTTCGCGGCGATCGGCGTCTGGTTCTACCTGCGACGGCCGGGCGGCGACCGCCGGGCGGTCAAACCGCTGACCGTCGTGCTCCTGCTGCTGCTGACGCAGGGGATCGTCGGCTACGTCCAGTGGGAGCTCGAACTGCCGACCGAGATCGTCTGGCTGCACGTCGCGCTCGCCACCTGCAACTGGCTGGCGATGCTCTGGACGATCGCCGCCGCGGGGCGGCTCGAGCCGCGCTCGGGGGCCGTCCCGGCGGCGGGCGACCGTGCCGGCGACGAGGCCCCCGCGGCGGCCGGCGCGAGCGCCGGCGCCGCCTGAGAACGCGGGGAGCGCCCGTTGCTCCCCTTCTGGCTCTCGATCGGGGGCCTCAGCCTCGTCCAGGCGGCCCTGGTGGCCGTTCCCGGGCGCCCGGTGGCACTCGGCCCGCTGGGACGGCTGCAGGGCCGCTGGTGGGCTCTGGTGCTGCCGCTGTCGATCGTCGTCGTGATCGGCGGGATCGCCCTCGACTCGGCCTCGGCCCGCTTCCTCACCTGGCTGGCGCTGATCGCGGTGCCGCCGCTGGCGGCGGTCGCGCTCGGCTGGATCGTCCACGGGGCGCGGCCGCCGCTGACCCTGCTGGCGGCGCCGCTCTTCGCGCTCGCCTGGGCGGCGAAGGGCGAACTGGGCGGGCAGACTGCGGCGCTGGCGCTCTCGGCGCTCGCCTGCGTGACCCTCGGCTGGCTGCTCGTCTGCGTGGTCCCGGCCCGCTGGGTGAAGCTCGGCATCTACGCGATGGCGATCGTCGACGCCTACCTCGTCTTCACCGACCTGCTCCAACAGCCGAACACCGTCCTCAACGCGGCGGCGCCGGCCGCCGACCTGCCGAAGCTGCAGCTGGTCGACTTCGGCTCGGCCCTGATGGGCTTCGGCGACCTCTTCATCGCCGCCGTGCTCGGCGCCCTGCTCGCCCGCGACCGCCACCTGCAGGCCAAAGGCGCGATCCTCGCCGCCTTCCTCTGCTGCGGCTGGGACCTCCTCTTCTTCGTCATCCACGAGACGCCGGCGACGGTGCCCGTCGCGCTCACCCTGTTGACGTTGGAGCTGTGGGGCCGCCGGCAGCCAGGCGAACCGGCGACGCTCAGAAGTGGATCGCGAGGAGCGTGATCAGCGCTCCAAAGCCCGCAAACATCATCGTGCACATCGCGACCACCGCGATGATCATCGCGTGCTGGAGGTTGTCGATCCGACCGTCGAGCCGATCGATGCTCCCCTTGACCTCCTTGAAGCCGTCATCGACGGACTTCTTCAGATCGTCGAGTCGGTGATCGGTCCAACGGGTTCTCGTCGCCTCCATGAAGAGAAGGCTAGCCAGAAAGAGCGCACCCGTTGCGCGCAGATAGTGCCGATTGTGTGCCAATCCGCGGGCCGCTCACGGCGGCCCATGCGGTCAGCCGCGGTGGTCGGGGCCGCCGGGGCGGTCGCGGGCGTCGCGCCACCACTCGCGCGCCCAGCGGATGCCGTAGACGCTGCCGGCGATCACCAGGACGAGTCCCCAGAGGGCGCCGACCAGGGGCCGGGTGAGCAGCGTCAGGGCGATCACGGTGGCCGCCGCGACACCGACGATCAGCACCCATTTGAAGACCGCTCCCTCGTTGTACGTCATCGCCCCGCCACCTCCCGCGGCGCGCCGGGCCCTGGACCGACCATGTGGTCGTTCCCCCGACATGGCGCATCCGGATGACGCACCCGGCACACTGCGCGGCTCGGCGTCCTCAGGCTTGCCTTTGCCACCCGGCAAAGGCTGCGCCCTGCGTCCTTGATCCGCTTGGCCGGGCGCGCCACCGGTCACACCCTGCCGAGGGAACGACCACCTAGAGGATGTAGACGGTGGCGAACACGATGATCCACATGATGTCGACGAAGTGCCAGTAGATGCCCGGCACCTCGACGCCGAGGTGCTTGTCGGCGTCTTTGTCGAAGTGGCCGCGGAAGGCGCGGATCGTGGCGAAGCTGAGCAGCATCAGCCCGACGAAGACGTGGGCGCCGTGGAGGCCGGTGAGGCAGTAGAAGATCGTGCCGAAGGACTCGGTGCGGGCGCTGAAGCCGAGATGCACGTACTCGTTGATCTGGACGAAGAGGAAGGTCAGGCCGAGCATCCAGGTGAGGACCAGGCCGAGCTTCATCCCCTCCCTGTTGCCCTTGCGGATCGACTCCAGCGCGTAGTGCACCGTGAAGCTCGAGGAGACCAGGATCGCCGTGTTCATGCCGGCGATGGCGACCGGGAGTTCGAACGGCTTCGGCGGCCAGTCGACCGGGTTGACGACGACGCGGAGGAAGAAGTACGACGCGAAGAAGGCGCCGAACAGCATCACCTCGGAGACGATGAAGAGCAGGATGCCGAGCGTCTGTTTGTCGATCCGCGAGCTCTGGTTCGCCTCCGGCGGCCCGTGGTGGTGGGACTCGGCGGCGTGGCCGCCGGTTCCGTGGGGAAGCGGTACGGAGGCGCTCTCCATCAGTTCTCACCCCCCTCGGCCACGGCCGCGGCGACGGCCGCGGGCGCGCGGCCGACCTCGAGGTGGCTGACCGGCTTGTCGGTGATCTCGCGGACCCGGCCGACCAGGTCGCTCTCGAGCCAGCGTGACTGCTGGCCGGCGAAGGTCGAGATCAGGATCTCGTCGATCTTGTAGTGCTCGATCGCGTTGCGGACCGCCTCGAAGGGGTCCTCGCCGGAAATCGGCAGGCCGGTGGCGTCGACCTCGGCGCGGTAAAGCTCGGCGAGGGTCGAGGCGAGGTCGCGGACGACCTGCTCCTCGGAGACGGCCTCGGTGCGCGGGCTGACGATCGTGTAGCGGTGCGGCCGGGTGGCGGCGCGCTCTTTGAGCCGCGCGACCAGGTCCGGCGCGGCGACGGTCTGGGTGGCGACGACGAGCACGTGGGTGAGGTCGAGTCGGATCGCGTCCTCTTCGACCCGGACCGGGATGTGGGTGAACTTGACCTCCGGCTCGGCCAGCTCGCGGGCCACCTCGACGAGGTCCTTGCGGGCGATCCCGAAGCGGGTGTCGTAGAGGGCCGAGAAGAGGACCTCGCCGGGCTCGTGGGCGCGGAGGGCGTCGCCGAGGGCGAGCTCCGGCGCCGGGTCGAGTACCTCGCCGACCGAGTCGACGCCGAACTCGGCGAAGACGGACATCGTCACCTCGACCCGGGCGCGGGCCGAGGCGTAGAGCTCGTCGCGGTCGATCAGGGTGCCGATCGTCGGCTGGTTCTGCGGCGCGGCGACGATCACCTGCGAGACAGCGCCGACCGCCGTGCGCTCGCGCACCGCTTTCAGCAACCCGCGGCCGCCGGCGACCTCGTTCAGGAAGACGAGCAGAGGGCGCTTCTCGGCGTCGCTCACGTGCCCACCACGCTCGGCTGGCCCGCCGGGACCTCGGCGCCTTCGCCGGCCATGATCGCGTGCCGGGCGCCGGGGATCCCGTACTCGTACGGACCGCCGACGACGCGCGGGATCTCCTCGAAGTTGTAGATCGGCGGCGGCGAGGAGACCAGCCACTCGATCGAGTTCGCCCGCCACGGGTTGGCCTCGGCTTTCGGGCCGAACCGCCAGGAGACGATCATGTTGTAGAGGAAGACGAGCTGGATCGCGCCGAGCATGAAGGCGAAGCAGCTGATCAGCAGGTTCCAGTTGCCGAACTGGCTCGCGTAGTCGGCGACCCGTCGCGGCATCCCGTCCATCCCCACCCAGTGCATCGGGATGAAGGTGCCCCAGGTGCCGATCAGGGAGCCCCAGAAGTGGATGCGGCCGAGTTTCTCGTCGTACATCCGCCCGGTCATCTTCGGGAACCAGTGGTAGATCCCGGCGAAGATCGTGAAGACGGAGCCCCCGAACAGCACGAAGTGGATGTGGGCGACGATGAAGTAGGTGTCGGAGACGTGGATGTCGAACGGCACCATGCCGAGCATGACCCCGGATATCCCGCCGATCGTGAAGGTCACGATGAAGGCGAGCGCGAACAGCATCGCCGTCGATTTAGTGTGGATCTTGCCGAAATAGAGCGTCCCCAGCCAGGAGAAGATCTTGATCCCGGTCGGCACCGCGATCAGCAGCGTGGTCAGCATCATCGGCACGCGCAGCCAGCTGAACATGCCCGCGACGAACATGTGGTGGGCCCAGACCGAGTAGCTGAGGACGACGATCCCGATCAACGCCAGCGCCATCAATCGGTAACCGAAGATGGGTTTACGGGCGTGCGTGGATATGACCTCGGAGATGATCCCGAACCCCGGCAGGATCATGATGTAGACGGCCGGATGCGAGTAGAACCAGAAGATGTGCTGGTAGCTGATCACGTCGCCGCCCGAGCCGAACTGGAAGAAGTTCGTGTGCAGGATGCGGTCGAAGAGGACCATGAACTGGGCGCCCGCGATGAACGGCGTCGCGGCGACGACCAGCAGCGAGGTCGAGAGGTTCGCCCAGACCAGCAGCGGCATCCGCCAGAAGGTCATCCCCGGCGCCCGCATGGTGATGATCGTGACCAGGAAGTTCAACGCCGTGGCGATCGACGAGGCGCCCGCGAACTGGACCCCGAGGTTGAAGAAGGACTGGCCCAGGGGCGCCCCGGTCGAGAGCGGGGCGTAGCCCGTCCAGCCGGCGTCGAAGGCGCCGCCCGGGGCGAGGAAGGAGCCGATGAAGAGCAGGCCGGCCATCGGCAGCAGCCAGAAGCTGAGCGCGTTGAGGCGCGGGAAGGCCATGTCCGGGGCGCCGATCATCAGCGGCAGGACGTAGTTGGCGATCCCGGCGAAGACCGGGATCACGAAGACGAAGATCATCAGCACCGCGTGGGTGGAGAAGAGGCTGTTGTAGGTGCCGGCGCCGACGATCTGGGTGCCCGGCTGGGCGAGCTCGGCGCGGATCAGCATCGCCATCGCCCCACCCACGAAGAAGAAGAAGAACGTGGTGACGATGTACTGGATGCCGATCACCTTGTGATCGGTGTTGACCTTGAAGTAGTCCTTCCAGCTGTGCGCGCCGTGCGATGCGTGGTCCTCGGGGATGGTCGGCAGGCCGAAGGCCCAGCGCAGCCAGTAGTCGAAGGCGCCGAGGCCGATCAGGAAGCCGAACGGGGCCATGATCAGCGGCACGACGACCTGCGGGTAGCCGGTCTGTTCGCTCTGGAAGGCGGAGAGGCCCGAGATGCCGCGCAGGACGACCACGAGGCCGACGCCGAGGCCCGCGGCCACGAGGGTGCCGAGGAGGGCGCGATACCAGCCGGGTCGTTTGAACGCTGCAGCCATCTACTTCGCCTCCATTATTCCGCTTCCACCCTTTCGAGCGGTTCGGGATTGGTCTCCGTGTCTTGCTTGACCGACACCATCAGCGGCGTGGGCACTCTTTCTTTCAGGCCTTTGAGCCATTTCTCGAACGCCGCTTCCGACTGGACGATCACTTTGGCCCGCATCGTGGCGTGGCCGAAGCCGCAGAGCTCGGTGCAGATCAGCTGGTAGGTCCCGACCTTGTCCGGGGTGACGATCGCGGTCGTCGTGATGCCCGGGACGTTGTCTTTCTTGATCCGCCATTGCGGGACCCAGAAGGAGTGGATGACGTCCTGGGAGTGCATCTTGAAGGCGATCTGCCGGTTCACCGGCACGTGGAGGACGTCGCGCGAGTAGGCGTAGTGGTCTTCCGGGTAGCCGAAGGACCAGTAGTACTGCTGCGAGAACACGTCGACGGTCATCTGGTTGGCGACCGGTTCTTCGATTTCGTCGAGGACTTTCCAGCTCCAGCCACCGCCGAAGAGCACGATGATCGTCGGCACGACCGTCCAGGCGATCTCGAGGCGGGTGTTGCCGTGGATCGGCTCGCCGTCCGATTCGTCACCTGGTTTCGCGCGGAATTTGTAGAGCGCGTAGCCGAGGGCGACGACGACGACCGAGAAGACGATCGACGACAGCACGATCATGATGTTCAGCAGGTCGTCGATCTTCGGGGCAGCGGTCGAATCCTCCGCGCCGTTCCAGTTGATCGACAGCATCACCGCCGAGATCGCCGCCGCCAATGCAACGACGGCAGCGGCCATTTTGGCTATCGGGAGGCGGTCGGAAATCAAACCGCGCGGCATTCTATTGAAGCGGCGGCGGGACGCTTTCGCGGGTCAAATGACTCCCGCAACTAGGGGGCAGGGAGCGGCAGCCCGCCTAGGTTTCCGGCGGCGGCGTCGAGCACGCCGCGGGCGACTCCCTCCCAGCTCCAGAGGCGGGCGACGGTCTCGACCAGCGTCGCGCGGGCCTCGGCGCGGCTCTGCTCGGGGAGGTCGAACCAGCGGTCGAGGCGGTCGGCGATCGCCTCGACGGCGCCGGGCCGGGCCGGAAAGGAGGTGAGCGGCGCGACCGCGTCCGGCTGGCCGACGGCGAGCCGGCGCGAGACCTCGCGCATCCCCGAGTGGCCGGCCGAGACCGGCAGGGCACCGCAGGCGGCGGCCTCGACCGCGACCATCCCGAACGCCTCGGGGAAGGTGCTCGGCATCACCAGCGCCTCCGCCCGGGGCAGGAGGCCGGCGACCTGGTCGTGCTCGAGGCGGCCGATCCACTCGGCCGAACCCGCCGCGGCGCGGGCCGCCTCGGCGTAGCCCGGGGGCGGGTCGGCGAGGAAGGCGGCGAGGATCGGCAGCGGCTCCTCCTCCCCCCTTCGAGACCCCGACCGGCGGCGGCGACGGCGCGGGCATCGTCGAGGTCGCCGCGGTCGAGCGCCGCCTGGAGCCGGTGCAGCCCGTCCTCGTAGGCACCGAAGCCGGCGAGCTGGAGGCGGACCCCGGGGTGCTTGGCGTGGACCAGCGGCCAGGCGGCCAAGAGCAGGTCGACCCCCTTGGCGACGATCAGCTTGCCGACGAAGACGACGAGGCGCTCGCGCCCCGCTTCGCCGGGGGCGAACTCTTCGACGTCGACGCCGGGTGGTCCGAGGCGCGTCTTGTCCCCCAGCCGGGGCAGGTCCGGGAGGGCCGCCCAGAGCGATTCGCCGGTGTGGGCCGAGCCGACCAGGACCCCCTGGGCGGCCTCCATCCCCTCATAGGCGTAGGGGAGGAAGCGCGGGTGCGGTTTGACCGTGTACTCGAGGGCGGAGCCGTGGATCTTGGCGGCGAAGGGAGCGACGTCGGCGCGGGCGAGGATCGCCGGGCCCATCACCAGGTGGTTGGCGAGCGCGGCGTCGATTCCCCCGACCTCCGCGGCGACCTCGCGGACGGCGGCGACGTTGGAGTCGACGTAGCGGGCGAGCTCGGCCTCGGTCAGCTCGTCGAAGGCCTTCACCTCGAAGCCCGGGTAGGGGTCCTTCACGTAGACCGGCAGGAGCCCGCCGATGTCCGGGTTGTGGATCTGGACGCCGGGGATCTTGACCTCGCGGTCCTGGCAGAGCAGGTGGACCTCGTGGCCGAGGCGCGCCAGGGCCGGCGCCAGGTTGACGTTGTAGATGTTGCTGCCGGTGCCGCGCAGCATGTAGCCGTGGAAGATGAGGAGGCGCATCTCTTTCCGGGCAAGCTATTAGTCTGTGCGGCGATGAATGAGAAGCAGCTCTTCAGGATGCGCGCCCCGGCCTCCGGCCGCGAGGCGATCGCCCCCACCGAGCCGGGTCAGATCTACCGTGACCGCGAGACCGGCGAGGAGATGTTCCCCGTCGCGATGGTCCTCCCTCTGGCCCCCTCCGCCTCGGCCCTGCCCCGCAGCCCCGAGAACCTGCGGGCCTGCCGCCGCTGCGATCAGCTGATCGGCATCGACGTCTCGGACTGCCCGTACTGCGGGCTGCGCCAGGGCGCGCTCTAGCGCGCCGCCGCTATTCCGCGGCTTTGGGGTTTTTGACGAGCGTCGCGGTGTAGAGCAGCCGCGCGTTCGAGTAGTAGCAGCCGTAGGTCTTGGTCTTGCCGACGCCCTGCTGCGGGTGGCCGTCCTGGATGTCTTCTTTGGACGAGCAGTGTTCCGGCAGGCGGCTGCCGCGCCAGGTGTTTTCGCTGGAGACGTTGAAGGCGAACATCGGCGCCCAGGTCGGGACGGTGAGGGCGACGACCTGACCCTGGAGGACCGTCAGGGGATGCTTGAGCGCGAAGACGGGGGTCGAGCCGAAGTAGGGGTTGAGCACCTCGAGCGGGCTCTGCCGGACCAGCGTGTACTGGGGCGGATTGGTGCCTTCGATCGGCTTGAGGATCCCGATCCTGGCCTCCGACGGTTCACCGAGGAATTCGTCGAAGAAGCCGACCTCGTTGGTGGTCGTCGCGGTTTCCGTGGTCGAGGGCTTGGCGAGGGTGATCGACCAGGCGACGATCTTGCCTTCGTAGGGGGCCTCGTAGGGGCGCGCGATGCCGTCGGCGATCGACTGGAAGCCGGTGACGTGGCCCTCGACCCGGCAGGGCGTGACCTCGACGTTGTTGACGATTTTGCCCGGGCAGGAGGCGGGCGGCGTTTCCGCGGTCTGGCCGAGCACGGTGACGGTCAGCGGCGCCGAGGCGGCCGAGCCGGGGCGCACGGCGGCGACCAGGCCGACGAGCAGACAGGCCGCGGCGGCAAGGGCCAGGGCGGCGCGGCGGCTGTGGGTGGACGAAATGAGCATGAGTACCTGGCAACACCGGGCCAACGGGCCAGTTGCGGCGCCCAATCTTGCCGAGCCCGGCGCCGGGATGCCCGCTCGCGGCGCCCGCTGCACGATCTGAGCCACGCCGGGCGCGCGTTCGCAGTTATCACCGCATAGCGACGAAAACTGCGAACTCGGCGGGCGTCGATAGCCTGCGGCGCGCATGGACGACGCCGAACGCGCCCTCGCCGAGGCCGAGCGGGTCCTCCGCCAGAACTGGCGCGAAGGCGAGGCTGACGGCATCTGCTACGCCTACACCGAACCGAGCCCAGGCCGCTATCCGTGGCAGTGGTACTGGGACTCCTGCTTCGCGGCGATCGTCAACCGGCGCTTCGAGCCGGGCCGCTCGCGGGCCGAGCTGGAGAGCCTGCTCGCCGTCCAGCGCCCCGGCGGCTTCATCGGCCACACGATCTTCTGGGGGCGGCCGGTCGCCGGGATCAGGCGCGCCTTCTACAACGTCGCCACCCGGACGGCGCGGCAGACCGAGTCGATCCAGCCGCCGCTGCTGGCGTGGGCCTGGCGGATCGCGGTCGGCGACCCCGCCGCGGAGCCGCGGATCGGCGCCCAGGCCGACTGGCTGCTCGCCAATCGCGACCTCGAGGGCGACGGCCTGCTCTGGATCGTCCAGCCCGACGAGTCGGGGCTCGACGCCTCGCCCAAGTTCGAACCGGTCTGGGGGCGCCGCTCCGGCGGCCGCGCCGGCTTCCCCCTGCTGGTCGCGCGCAACCGCCGGCTCGGCTGGGACGCGCGGCGGATCCGCGACCGCGGTGGCCCGGTCCTCTGCGAGACGCTGGTCAACACGTTCTGGTCGCTCGCGCTGCAGAGCCTCGGGCGGCCGTCGGCGACGCCGGCGCTGGTCGAGCGGCTCTGGGACGAGGAGCGCGGGCTCTTCGTCGACGAGGCCCAGCCGGGCGGCCTCCGCCCCTCCCCGGTCACCTGGGCGAGCCTGGCGCCGCTGGCGCTGCCCGACCTGCCCGAGCCGATCGGCCGGCGGCTCGTCGAGGAGCACCTGCTGAACCAGCGTGAGTTCCTCACCCCGGTGGCGCCGCCCTCCGTATCGGTCGCGGAGCGCAGCTGCGAGCCGGGCGGCAGCCGCGGCCCGATCCGCCGCTACTGGCGTGGCCCGACCTGGATCAACGCGAGCCTGGCTGGTCTGGCTGGGGATGCGCCGGCTCGGCTACCTCGAGGAGGCCGAAGGCCTCGCCGCCGGCGTCATCGGCGCCGTCGACCGCTCAGGGCTGCGCGAGTACTACGACCCGCGCGACGGCACCGGCCTCGGCGCCAAGGAGTTCGCCTGGTCCGCTTTGATCGCGGAGCTCGCGGACCCGCGGTCGTCCTTTGGCCCGGACATTGAACCGCGGTCGTCCTTTGACCCTGACAACGGGCCAAAGGACGACCGCACGGCCGAGGGCGGGCCAAAGGTCGACCGCACCTGAGCACCTCATGGGCCACGGTCCCTGACGGGCCGCGGTCGACCTTTCTCACCTCCCCCCGGAGCGCGGTCGAGGCGACAGCCGGCCGCGCGCTGCCACCCAGGGGCGGACATCGAGCCGCGGCCGAGCCCGGCCTACCGCTTCAAAGAGACGTCTGACAAGGACGCAGGGAAGCGAGCCGCGGGGAGCGCACACCTGTGCGTGACCCGAGGCGAACGACCGAGGACGCCGTCAGGCGCCTATTTGTAGCGATAGGTGATTCTGCCGCGGTCGAGGTCGTAAGGACTCAGCTCGATCTTCACGCGGTCGCCGGGCAGGATGCGGATGTAGTGGCGGCGCATCTTGCCGGAGATGTGACCGAGCACATCGTGTCCGTTGTCCAGTTTGACCCGGAACATCGTGTTGGGGAGAGCCTCGGTGATCTCTCCCTCCATTTCGATCTTTTCCTCTTTAGCCATGCGGTCCGGGAGGGTACCTCACCCGCGCAGCAAGCCGAGCGCGCCGGCCCGATCCGTGATCTCGCCTGCATACTGCGCCGCCTCGAGCTCGGCCAGCTTCGCGCCGATCTCGGGGCCCTCGATGCCGAGCTCGGCGGCGAGCTCGTCGCCGCGCAGAAGGGGCTCGGGCGGGCCGTCGCGCAACCAGTCGAGCGCCGCGGCGACCATTTCGCGGGCGAGGTCGAGGTGGGCCTGGACCATCTCGGGGCGGGCGATCGGGCCGGCGCCGCGGGCGGCGAGGCGGTCGGCGACGGTGAGCAGAGTGACGTCGACGGCGACCGGTTCGGTGGCGCGCAGGTACTCGTGGACGCGGCGCGGCGGCAGCGGCGCCTCGGGGACCATGAAGCCGAGCCGCAGGTGGTGCAGGGTCAGCGCCTGCAGGTAGCGGGTGAGTCGGCGCGAGGCACGAAGGCGGCCCATGATCTCGCCGATCGTCGTCGCCCCCTCGACGTCATGGCCTTTGAAGCCGACGAAGCCGTCGCGCTCCCGGCGGGTCGCGGGCTTGGCGATGTCGTGGAGGAGGGCGCCGAAGCGCAGGGCGACGGTGCGGTCCATCTCGTCGGCGAGCGGCTCGGCCAGGTAGGCGGCGGCTTCGGCGGCGCGCTCGTCGCCGACGAAGCGGGCCAGGTCGGCCTCGATCTCGAGCGTGCGCTCGAGCACCTCGAGCGTGTGGCCGTGGACGTCGCGGTGGTGGTTCGGCCCCTGCTCGACGCCCTTCGTCCCCTCCAGCTCGGGCAGGACGACGGCGGTGAGGCGGAGCTCGTCGAGCAGCTCGAGGCCGCGCAGCGGCGCCGGGCCGCCGAGCAGTTGGCGCAACTCGGCCAGCTGGCGCTCGCCCGCCGGGTCGGCGGCGAGCGCGGCGGCGTCGTGGGCGAGCGCGACCGTCCCCGGGTCGATCCGCAGGTTCAGCTCGGCGGCCAGCCGGGCCGCCCGCAGCAGGCGCAGCGGGTCGTCGGTGAAGGCGGCGGGACCGACGGCGCGGAGCACGCCGCGGTCGAGGTCGGCGAGGCCCTCGAAGGGGTCGATCGCCTCGCCCGCGCCGAGCGGCACCGCGACCGCGCCGACGGTGAAGTCGCGGGCGGCGAGGTCGGCCTCGATCGAGCCGCCGCGAAGCGCGGTCACGTCGACCTGCCAACCGCGGCCCGCAGCGACGACGCGCCAGGTCCGGAACTCGGCGGAGAGCTCGAAGGCGGGCTCGCCGAGCTCACGGCCGAGCGCCTTGGCGACCGCGCCGGGGTCGCCCGCCACCGCCAGGTCGAGGTCGACGACGTCGCGGCCGAGCGCCGCGTCGCGGACCGCGCCGCCGGCGACCCAGACCCCAACTCCCCCGCCCAGCGCCCGGCTCACCGCCGCCGGCAACCTGGCGGCGCGCAGGTCGTCGGCGAGGCTCACGCGGGCTCCCAGGGGACCCGGGGCACCCGCGCCGAGATCGCGCAGGTCACCTCGTAGTTGATCGTGTCGAGGCGGGCGGCGATCTCCTCGGCGCGGATCTCGGCCTCGCCCTGGCGGCCGATCAGGACCGCCTCCTCCCCCACCTCGACCGCGGTCTCGGGACCGAGGTCGATCGTCAGGTTGTCCATCGAGACGGTGCCGACCAGCCGGTATCGCTTGCCGCCGACCAGCACGTCGCAGTCGTTGCCGAGCGCCCGCCGCACCCCGTCGCCGTAGCCGATCGGCACGACGCCGACCCAGGTGTCCTCCGGCGCCCGCCAGCGGCGCCCGTAGCCGGCGCTCTGCCCGGCCGGAAAGCGCTTCACCGCGGCGACGTAGGAGGTGAGCGAGAGCACCGGGGCGAGGCCGCGGGCGCGGGGGTCGTCCTGGAAGGGGTCGAGCCCGTAGATCGCGACCCCGCAGCGGGCCATATCGAAGTGGGAGCGATCGGAGCGAAAGACGGCGGCGCTGTTGGCGGCGTGGACGGTGACGCCGGGGAACTCGGCGCGGACCGCGGCGGCGACCGGCTCGAAGCGGTCGAGCTGCTCGAAGAAGCAGCCCTCGTCGTCGTCGGGTTCGTCGGCGGTGGCGAAGTGGGTCCAGACCCCGGCCATCTGCAGGTAGGGGTCGGCGTCGCAGGCGCGCGCCAGGGCGAGCACCTCGCCCGGGTCGAAGGTCCCCAGTCGCCCCATGCCGCTGTCGTGCTTGATGTGCACGCGGGCGGGGCGGCCCATCGCCCGCGCCCGATCGGCGAGCAGCGAGCGGAAGCCCTCGCTCCAGACGCCGACCTCCGAACCGGCGGCGAGAACGACGTCGACCTCGCTCGCGCTCAGCGCCCCCATCGTCAGCAGCGGCATGTGCTGGAGGCGCCGCCCGATCAGCCGCGCCTCGCCCGCGGTCGCCACCGCGAAGCTGGAGGCGCCGCCGGAGAGCGCCGCCTCGGCGACCGCGTCGGCGCCGTGGCCGTAGCCGTCGGCCTTCACCACCGCGCAGAGCTTCGCCTCGCCGAGCTCGGCGCGCAGGCGTTCGCAGTTGGCGCGGAGGGCGCCGAGATCGATCCGGGCGAGCGCCCGCTCCATGACTAGCCGTCGACGACGGCGGCGAGCGCGTCGGCCCGCGTGACCATGCCCGCGAGCCGCCCGTCTTCGTCGACTACCGGCAGGTGGTTGTGGTGGTGGTCGGCGATCTTCTTCGCCACCCGGTCGGCCGCCTCGTAGGTATGGGCGACGATCGGGTCGGCGCTCATCAGCTCCGACACTTTCGTCGCGAAGGCCTTTTCCAGCCGCTTCTCGAAGCCCTTCATCGAGCCGATGAAGACGATCCCGCCCATGATGTTGACGTAGTGCGGCAGGTGCAGATCGGACTCCTCGTCGGCCAGGATCAGGTCCGACTCGCTGACGATGCCGACCACCTTGCGGTCGTCGTCGACCACCGCGACGGCGCCCAGCTCGGTCTTCGAGAGCAGGTCGATCGCGGCGCGCGCGTCGTCGTCCGCGGTGACGCTGGGAACGTCGGCATCCATGATCTCGGCGGCGGTCTTCATCGGTCGGGCGAGGTTATTCGACCGGCCCGCCGGCGCGCAGGCCCGCCGGGATCGCCGCGATCACGTCGGTCGCGATCACCGACTCGGCGGCGCCGACGCGGCGCGCGGCCTCCTGTCCGGCGCGGGCGTGGGCGATCACCGCGGCGCAGGCGGCGGTGAAGGGCTCGAGGCCGCGGGCGAGCAGCGCCGCGGTCAGCCCGGAGAGGACGTCGCCGCTCCCCGCCGTCGCCAGGCCGGGCGCGGCGACCGCGTTGACCGCGACCCGCTCGCCGTCGGTGACGATCGTGTCGTCGCCCTTGAGGACGACGACGGCGCCGCTCCAGGCGGCGGCCTCCTGGGCGGCGGCGAGACGGCGTTCGCCGATCTCGGCCGAATCGCGCTCGAGCAGGCGGCCGAGCTCCCCCGCGTGCGGGGTGAGGATCGTCGGCGCGGCGCGGGCCGCGAGGCGGTCGAGCTGGCCGGCGAAGGCGTTCAGGCCATCGGCGTCGATCACCAGCGGCGCCTCGACCCGAGGGGCGACCTCACGGGCGAGCGCCAGCGAATCGTCGTCGCGGCCGAGCCCGGGGCCGAGCACCCCGCCGGCGGCGCGCCCGAAGGCGGCGAGGACGTCATCGGCGCCCTCGGTCCCGAGGCGCCCCGCCGGACCGGCGATGCCGCGCGACATCACCTCGACCTCGGCCGCTTCGAAGACCTGCTCGAGGTCGGCGGGGACGGCGACGGTCGCGTACCCGGCGCCTGCCCGGATCGCCGCGGTCGAGGACATCCGCACCGCCCCGGTGAGGCCGCGCGAGCCGCCCGCGATCGTCACCTGCCCGGAGCTGAACTTGGTCGACTGGGCGCCGCGGCGCGGCGCCAGCTCGAGCACCGCCGGTTCGATCACCCCGGCCGCGGCGGGCTCGGGCGCGCCCGCCGGGATGCCGATCGGCGCCACCACCGGCTCGCCGGTCGCCCACTTGCCGGGAGCGACGTACTGGCCGACCTTGGCGCCGTGAAAGGTGACGGTGACGTCGGCCTCGACCACCGCGCCGGCGACTTCGCCGCTGGCGGCATCGACCCCGGAGGCGACGTCGCAGGCGACCACGGCGGCGCCACCCTTCTTGGCCGATGCGATCGCCGCGATCGCCGCGGCGGCGGGCTCGCGCGGCGCGCCGGCGAAGCCGGTGCCGAAGATCGCGTCGACGACGGCGCCGGAGCCGGCGAGCCGGGCGGCGATGTCGTCGCCGACCTCGACCGCCGCGTTCGCAGAAATCGTCGGATAGCGAGGAGAACTGCGAACGCCCTCGGCGGCGGCCGCGAGCCGTGCCAGGTTCGCCGTCGCGTCATCGCTCAGCTCATCCGCGGGCCAGAGCAGCAGCGCCTCGGCCTCGAAGCCCATCTCGCGCAGCAGCCGCGCCGCGACCAGCCCGTCGCCGCCGTTGTTGCCCTTGCCGCAGACGACCCGCACGGGGCCCTGCGGCGCCAGCCGCGCCACCTCCTCGGCGACCGCCCGGCCGGCGGCCTCCATCAGCTCGAGCGAGTCGACGCCCTGGCCCTCGATCGCCCAGCGATCGAGGGCCCGCATCCCCTCGGCGTCGTAGAGACCTCTCAGCCAAGCTTCCATCGGCACCACACTAGCCCCCGGCGAGGGCCTACTTCGAGAGGCCGACGATCACCTTCGCGGTGGTGGCGGCGCCCTTGACTTCGGAGCCGATCCCGACGTAGGTGATCTTCCGCAGGTAGGGCTTGGCCGCGGCGAATTCGGCCGATTCCGCCGGCGAGAGCAGCGCGTCGACCAGCTTCAGCGCCGGGCCCCCGGCGACGAACGCGCTCATCGGCGTCGAGCCGAGGGCGCTCTTCGCCGCTTCGTACGCGGCGGTCGAGCCCAGCGTCTTCGCCTGGCTGCGCAGCGCCTGCGCCGCCGCCTTCGGCCCGTAGGCGATCACGATCTTTTCGCCGGCGGCGCCGACGATCACCGGCTTCGAGCCGAGGCTTGCCGAGTGGACCGAGAAACCGCTGAAGTCGCCGTTGATCGCGGTGACGCCCTTGGTCCCGCTCGCCCGCAGCAGCAGGCCGATGTTGGCGACCGTGTTCTTCGCTTCGGTCGCGTTGCTCGTCTCGATCTCGACCGCGCCGCCGAGGCTCCCCATGCTTGACCCTTCGACGAAGCCGGCGACGTCGCCGATCGACGCGGCGAGCGATTTGAAGCTGATCCCGAGCGATTCGAACGCGGCTTCGAGTTCGCCCGGTTCGAGCTGACCCGGCACGCCCTGTTCGCTGAATTCGTGGACGCCTTCGCCGAAGGTCTTGCCGAATTCCGGCGAGGCGAAGCCGAGCACCGCGGTCGCGGGCAGGCCTTCGAGCAGCGCCGAGGCGTCGCCGCCCGGCACCGTCGCCTTGGTCACGTTGGTCGTGAGGTCGATCTCGATCTGTTCGGAGTGCGGCACCACCGTGGCGAACGCGGTCGCGTTGCGCGGTTCGATCCCCAGCAGCGCGAAGCCGGCTTCGGTTTCGGCATCGATCGTGCCTCTCGCCTCTTCGATCAGACCGCCGATGTCGACGTAGACGCTGCCGAGCCCTTCGCTCCGGGCAGCCGCGGTCGCCTGCTTGAACTTCGCCGATTCGCTCAAGCCGTCGCCTTCTTCGGAGGTCTTCACCATTGCTTCGAAATCGGGCAGCTTTTCGCCGTAGGCGAGGAATTCACCGATCACGCCGAGGACCGATTCGTCCTTGGGGCTGACCCAGTAGCGGTCGCCTTCGAATTCGCCTTCTTCGACTTCTTCGCCGTCTTCGACGCCTTCGACGCGATGTTCGAGAAATTCTTCGGCTTCGCCAGCGTCACTCGTTTCGAGCGCGAACCCGCCGCCGCTGAAGTTGCTGCCGTCGTATTCCTCCAGGTAGAGGCCGGCCTTTTCGCCCAGCCACGGTTCGACTTCTTCTTCGAAGTTCAGCTTCTGGCCTTCGGCGAGCACGGAGTTTTCGAGTTCTTCGGCGATGTATTCGCCGACGTTGTCGATCCCGAGCACGTTCTGCGCGAGTTCGTTGAATTCTTCGCTCGACTTGCCTTCGGCGCCCAGGTCGACTTCCAGATAGACCGGGGCCTTTTCCGGGGCGAGGCTCGCCGGATCGCCGCCGCCACCGCTGCTGGAGCCGCCGCCGCAGCCGGCGATGACGAACGCCGCGGCCAGCGTGGCCGCGAGAAATGCGCAGGGCTTCACTCGACCGTCACCGTCTTCGCCAGGTTACGCGGTTGGTCGACGTTCAGCCCGCGCGCCTTGGCGATGTCGTAGGCGAGCAGCTGCAGCGGCAGCACGGCGAGGATCGGCTGCAGGATCCAGTCGCCGGCGGCGACCTCGATCGTCACGTCGGCGACCTCGCCGGGACGAGTGGAACCGACCGTCGCGATCGCGATCGTCTCGGCGCCGCGCGCCCGCACCTCTTCGACGTTGGAGAGCACCTTCTCCAGCACCGGGCTGTCGGTGGCGATGCAGACGACCGGCGTCGACTCGTCGAGCAGCGCGATCGGCCCGTGCTTCATCTCCCCCGCGGCGTAGGCGTCGGTCGGGATATAGGAGATCTCCTTCAGCTTCAGCGCCCCCTCCAGGCAGACCGGCAGACCGATGTGGCGCCCCAGATAGAGGAAGAACTCGCGCCGGGCGTGTTTTTCGGCGACGGCGCGGACCGGCGCCTCGACCGCCTCCAGGGTCTCGTCGATCTTCAGCGGCAGCGCCTTCAGTTCGGCGACCAGCTCTTCGATCCGGGCCGGCGGCAGGGTCCCGCGCAGCTCGGCGATGCGTAGCCCGAGCAGGTACATCGCCGCGACCTGGGCGAGGAAGGTCTTGGTCGCGGCGACGCCGATCTCGAGGCCGGCGCGGGTGTAGAGGACGGCGTCGGCGTCGCGGGTCGCCTGGCTGCCCATGATGTTGGTGACCGCCAGCACCTTGGCGCCCGCCTCGTGGGCGAGGCGCATCGCGGCCAGGGTGTCCGCGGTCTCGCCCGACTGGGTGATGCCGATCACGAGGTCGCCCGGCCCGACCACCGGGTTGCGGTAGCGGTACTCGGAGGCGATGTCCATTTCGACCGGGACACGCGCCCATTCCTCGATCGCGTAGCGGCCGATCAGGCCGGCGTGGTAGCTGGTCCCGCAGGCGACGATCACGATCCGGCCGACGTCGCGCAGGTACTCGTCGGAGAGATCGACGTCGGAGAGATCGACCCCATCGACCTCGGGCAGGCGGTCGGTGATCGTCTCGGCGACCGCGTCGGCCTGTTCGTGGATCTCCTTCAGCATGAAGCTCTCGTAGCCGCCCTTCTCGGCGGCCTCGGAGTCCCAGGTCACCTCTTCGGCGGCGCGCTCGATCGGGTTGCCCTCGGTGTCGGTGATCCGCACCCCGTCGGCTTCGATTTCGACGATCTCGCCGTTTTCGATCGGCACCGCGACGCGGGTGTCGGCGAGGAAGGCGGGGATCGCCGAGGCGAGGAAGGTCTCGCCGTCGCCGACCCCGGCGACCAGCGGGCACTCCTTGCGCGCGCCGAGCAGGCGGTTCGGCTCGTCGGCGTGCATGGCGACGAAGGCGTAGTGGCCGCGCAGCTCCGCGTAGGCGTCGCGGGTGGCGGCGGCGAGGTCGCCGTCGTAGTGGTGGGCGATCAGGTGGGCGACCACCTCGGCGTCGGTCTCCGAGGTGAAGTCCTCGCCTTCGGCGAGCAGGCGCCTGCGCAGCTCGGCGTGGTTCTCGACGATCCCGTTGAGGACGATGTGGACCTTGCCCGAGCTGTCGTCGTGAGGGTGGGCGTTCTCCTCGGTGACGCGGCCGTGGGTGGCCCAGCGCGTGTGGGCGATGCCGGTCTCGGCCGGAGCCAAGGCGCCGTTGCCGTTGCCCGCCGCGACGCGCTCGACCGCGGCGCGCAGGTTGGCGAGGTTGCCGACCGCGTGGACCGACTCGACCTCGCCCTCGTCCTCGAGCAGGCTGATGCCGGCCGAGTCATAGCCACGGTATTCGAGCTTTTCAAGGCCTTGGAGGAGAAGCTCTTCGCAAGGCCTGCCGCCCACGTATCCGACGATGCCGCACATAAAGGGGAAGAGAGGTTAGAGGGTGTCCCGGCCCGGGGGGACGAGATCTTGAGCCGCGGCAGCGCTCAGCCGAGCTCTTCGCGCACCAGCGACACCAGCCGGTCGCAGACCGCGTCGGCCTCGTCGGCGACGGGAGCCTCGACCATCACGCGGACCAGCGGCTCGGTGCCGGAGGGGCGCAGGAGGACGCGGCCGCGTCCCTCGAGCGCGGTGCTCTCCTTCGCCACCGCGTCCCAGACGGCGACCGCGCCGGTCAGGCTCTCGCGGTCGGCGACCCTGACGTTGACGAGTCGCTGCGGCAGCTTGTCCATCGCGGGGGCGTCGGCGAGCGCCGAGCCGGCGAGCTCGCGCATCGTCAGGAGCGCCGCGGCGATCCCGTCGCCGGTCGAGACGATGTCGGAGGCGATGATGTGGCCCGACTGCTCGCCGCCGAGCTTCCACTCGCGGCGCAGCATCTCGTCGATCACGTAGCGGTCGCCGACCTGGGTGACGGCGACGTCGATCCCGGCCGCCTCCATCGCCGTGTGGAAGCCGTAGTTGGTCATCACGGTGACGACGACGCCGCCGCCGAGCTCGCCGCGGGCGGCGAGGCCGCGGGCGGCGAGGGCGATCAGCTCGTCGCCGTCGTGGATGCGGCCGGCGGCGTCGACCGCCAGCACCCGGTCGCCGTCGCCGTCGAAGGCGAAGCCTATTTCGGCGTCGGAGGCGGCGACCCGCTCGGCCAGCGCCTCGACGTGGGTCGAGCCGACGCCGGCGTTGATGTTCTGGCCGTCGGGGTCGACGCCGATCGTCTCGACCGTCGCCCCGAGCTGTTCGAAGATGTGGGGCGCGACCCGGTAGGTCGAGCCGTTGGCGCAGTCGAGCGCGACCTTGCGGCCGGAGAGGTCGATCTGGAAGGCGGCGGCGAGCTCGCGGATGTAGTCGTCCTCGCCGCCGTTCAGCTCGTCGATCCGGCCCGGCGCGGCGGCGGGCGGCGGGCCCTCGCCCGCCGTCAGGACCCGCCCCCCACCCTCCATCAGCGCCTCGATCCGCGCCTCGACCTCGTCGGGGAGCTTGGTGCCGGCGGCGGAGAAGAACTTGATCCCGTTGTCGCGGTAGGGGTTGTGGGAGGCGGAGACGACGGCGGCCAGGTCGAGGCCGAGGCGGCGGACGAGGATCGCCGCCGCCGGGGTCGGCAGGACGCCGCCGAGCAGCGCGTCGCCGCCCGCCGCGGCGATCCCGGCGGCCAGCGCCGCCTCCAGCATCGGGCCCGACTCGCGGGTGTCGCGGACGATCAGGACCTGGGGGCGCTCGACCTCGAGCGACGCGGTCGCGGCGCGGCCGAGCGCCGTCGCCAGCTCGGCGGTGAGGAAGGTGCCCACCTCGCCGCGGACACCATCGGTCCCGAACAGCTTCCTGCTGCTGGCGTTTGCCACCCGGCAGAGCCTAATGCGGAAAGTGCGGAGGCGAGGTGATCAGCGCTTGCTGAACTGCGGCTTCTTGCGGGCCTTCTTGAACCCGGCCTTGCGACGCTCCTTGACCCGGGCGTCACGGGTGAGGAAGCCGCGGCGCTTCAGGTCGCCACGCAGCTCGGCGTCGATCTCGGTCAGGGCCTTGGCGATGCCGTGGCGAACCGCCCCGGCCTGGCCGGAGACGCCGCCGCCGTGGACGCGGACGCGGACGTCGACGTTGCCCTCGTAACCGGAGACGGTGAGCGGCTGGCGCGCCATCGTCTGGTGCAGGGGGCGCGGGAAGAACTCCTCGAGGTCGCGGTTGTTGACCACGAACTTGCCGTCGCCGGGCAGCAGGGTGACGCGGGCGATCGCGTTCTTGCGCTTGCCGGTGGCGAGGAAGCGGGAGCCTTTCTCCATTTTCGCCGGGGCGCGCTCGGCGAGCTCGGAGTCGGTTTCGGCGGCGGCGAGGGCGGCCTCGCGATTCCGTTTCTCCTCTTCCTCGGCTTCGAGGCGGGCGCGCTCCTCGGCCGACAGCTCGGGGCCGTCGGGCTCGACCGCGATCGGCTCCAGGTCGGCGCCGGGGATGACGTCTTTTTTCTCTTCTTTCCGGGGCGCCTCGCGCTGCGGCGGCGCCGGGGCCTCCTCGGCGGCGGGCTCCTCGGCCTCGCCAGCGGGAGCGCGCTCCTCCTCGGCGGGAGCCTCCTCGGCGGGCTCCTCCTCCTCGGTCGAGGCGGCCGGAGCCTCTACGGCCTCATCGGCGACAGGACCCGCGGTCGCGGCGTCCTGACCCTCGGTCGCCTCGTCTACGGGCTGCTGCTCTGAAGTCTCGTTCGTCTCGTCAGACATCTATCGCTGGATCTCCATCGGTTTCGGCTGCTGGGCGGCGTGCGGGTGCTCGGGGCCGGCGTACACCTTCAGCTTGGTCAGCTGCTGGCGGGCGAGCCGGTTGCGCGGCAGCATCCCCTTCACGGCCTTGCGGATGACTTCCTCGGGGCGCCGGTCGAGCATCTCGGCGAGGCTGCGCGACTTGATCCCGCCCGGGTAGCCGCTGTGGCGCCAGTAGGTCTTCTGCGCCAGCTTGTCGCCGGTCACGTGAATTTTCTCCGCGTTGACGACGACGACGAAGTCGCCGGTGTCGACGTGCGGCGTGTAGGTCGGCTTGCGCTTGCCCCGCAGCGCGTCGGCGATCTGGGTCGCCAGCCGGCCCAGGGTCTGCCCCTCGGCATCGACGACGTACCAGTCCCGCTGGCGGTTCTCGGCATTGGCCACAAAGGTCTTCATCGCGCTATCGGTCATAAAAAAGCGCGGGGCATCGCCCACGCGGCCCGGGGATGATAGCCAGATCGCTCAGTCGGCGCAGCGATCGCACAGACCGCGCAAGACGACGTCGTGCTCGGTGACGTCGAAGCTCATCGTCCCGGCCACTTTGTCGAGAGCGCGCTCCAGGGTCGGGTCCTCGAACGGGACCATGCGGCCGCAGTCGCGGCAGATCGCGTGGTGATGGTGGTGGCCGGTGGGGTCGACGCGCTCGTAGCCGGCGGTGCCGCGGCAGACCTCGATCCGCTGCACGAGACCGAGCTGCTCGAGCTGCTCGAGGGCGCGGTAGACGCTGGCCCGCCCGACCTCGGCCTCGCCCCCGCGCAGCTCGTCCTCGAGGTCGAGCGCGGTGACCGCGCAGTCGTGCTCGGCGAGCGCCTCGATCACGGCGGTGCGGGCACCGCCGCGCCGGTAACCGGCCCGCTGCAGGGACGCCAGCGCGCGCTCCTTCCAGCTTTCGCGAGCGACCGTCTTCACGCCACTCATCCTAGAACCCGCCGACCCGCGTACCGCGCGCGGCCGGCCTGCCAGAGGCGCGCCAGCACGTAGGAGGCAGCGGCGCCGGTGCCCACGAAGAACCCGACCGGGTAATCCGTTTCGTAGGAAGCGGCGATCGCGAACCAGACGATCGCCAAGGCGATCACGACCGAGAGACCCATCGCCACGCCAGGGCGGTCGGTCAAGGAGCGGGCGGCGGCGGGCGCTCCGATCATCAGGCTGAAGATCAGCAGGGTGCCGACCACCGGGACGGTCATCGCGGTGGCGAGCGCGAGGACGCCGAGGAAGGCGAGCTCGATCGCGAACGTGCCGATTCCCCGCGCCTCACCGATCTCCGGCAGCGCCGAGGAGAGCATCAGCGGCCGGTAGAGCGCGGCGATCGCGGCGATGCAGAGAAGGCCGAGGATCAACGTCGGCGCAACCGAGTTGGAGCTGATTCCCAGCACCTCGCCGAACAGCAGCGAGTAGACCTCGGGCGCGTACTGGCTGCTGAGGCTGACGAAGAGGGAGCCCAGCGCCAGCATCATCACCAGCATCAGCGCGGTGACCGCATCGTGGCGACCGCGTCTGCCGAGCAGACCGATCCCGAGCGCCCCGATGAAGGCGAAGACACCGAGCCCTAACAGGGTGCTGACGCCGATCAGGCTGGCGCCGGCGGCGCCGGCGAAGGAGCCGTTCGGGATCGCGTGGGCGGCGAACGCCGAGCCGCGCATGACGGTGAAGAAGCCGACCACGCCGGCGACCACGGCGACGATGCCGGAGACGGTCCAGGCATTGACCATGAAGCCGCTGAACATCAGGCCCGCCGCTCCCGGTGCCACTCGACCAGTCCACTGAGCAGGTAGAGGACGAAGACCAAGGCGACGACGAAGAAGCTGACCGGCCAGCCGTGCCCCTGCGGGGGCCAGTGATAGCTGTCGTAGGCGAGCACGATGCCGACCCAGGTGGCGGCGATGCCGATCGCCATCGCGACCAGCATCGCCCGCAGCGGTCTCCGGGTCAGGCGCAGCGCGGCGGCGGCGGGCCCGATCAGCAGCGCGGTGCTGAGGATCGTCCCTATCGTGATCGCGGCGAGTGCCGTCGCCAGTGCCAGGGCCAGAAGGTAGAGGGCACCGACCAGACGCACCGGGATTCCCCGCGCCGCGGCCATCTCGGGGCTGACGGTGCTCAGCAGCAACGGTCGGTAGAGCGCGACGATCAGCGCCACGGCGAGCGCTGCGAGGATGACCACGGCCGGGATCGTCGTGCTCGAGATCGCGAAGATCGAGCCGAAGAGGATCGTCACGGTGGAGCCTCCGTCGGCGCCCTGCGTGGTGTCCAGGTAGAGAAAGAGAGCGGCGAGGCCGATCCCGGCGCCGAGCACGACCCCGGTCGCCAGGTCACGGCCACGCACCCGCTGCACCCCGACCAGCTCCATCGCCGCGGCGGCGAGGACGTCGATCGCGACGAAGCCGGCGAGCGGTCCGACTCCCACCAGGGCAGCGGCGGACCCGCCGGTGGTGCCGATATCGCCGAGCGCCTCACCGGCGAACGACTGCCCCCGCATCACCGTGAAGACGCCGACCACACCGGTCACGATCGCCACCGCGGCGCCGATCGCCAGGGCGACGTGCACCGCTTCGTTCTCGAAGAACCCGGATGCGAAGACCGGGCCGAGGAAGGCGGGCGGGCTCACTGGATCACCTCGACGTGGTGGACCGCCTCCTCGTGACCGTGAAGGTCGTCGCCCGCGCCGGCGACGATCAGCACCCGACCGTGGACATCGATCACGTCGACGTGCTGCCCGTAGAGGCGGCTGAGCACATCGGCCCGGATCACCTCCTCGGTGGCGCCGCTCGCGGCGCGCCCGTTCGCCAGGTAGACGATCCGGTCCATGGACGGCAGCAGCGCGTTGATCTCGTGGGCAGAGATCAGCACGGCGACGCCGCGCTCGCGACAGATCCGGGCGAGCAGTGAGACGACCTCCTGGGCGCTGCGCAGATCGAGGTTGGCGAGCGGCTCGTCGGCGAGCAGCAGGCGCGGTCCGGAGATCAACGCGTGCGCAATCAGGATCCGCTGCTGCTCGCCGCCCGAGAGCCGGCCGACCCGGGTGTCGGCGAAGGACTCGGCGCCCACCGCGTCGAGCATCTCATCGACCAGCTCGCGCCGGCGGCGCCGCTCGAGGGAGAAGCCGAGACGCCGCGCGTCGACGCCGAGCCCGACGAGGTCGCGACCACGCAGCGGCAGGTCGGGGTCGAGCAGGAACTTCTGTGGCACGTAACCGATCGCGTCGGTGCGTCGCGATCGCGGCCGCCCGGCGACCACGATCCGCCCCGCGGTTGCCGGCTGCAGGCCGAGGATGGCTCGAAACAGCGTCGTCTTGCCCGCCCCGTTGGAGCCGATCAGCCCGGTGAACTCACCGGGCGCGATCGCGAAGTCGACGCCGTCGAGGATCTGGCGCCCGGAGATCCGGACGCCGAGCTCCTCGACCGACAGCACGGTCTCGCTGGTCGCGACTGCTGCCATATCTACAGCTCTTCGGTCGACTTCCCGTTGGCGACCGCTTCTTCCAGTGCCCGCAGCTCGGCGGTCATCCAGCGCTGGTAGGTGTAGCCGGTCGGCATCGTCTCGTAGACGCCGACCACGGGCACGCCATTCTCGGCGGCCGACTTCAGGAACTTTTCGGTGATCGAGTCCGTCACCTGCTGGTTGTAGACGAACGCGTCGGCCTTCTGTTCACTGAAGAAGCCTTCCTGCAGGGCAACCGCCTGGGGAGCCGGATCGGTGTCGTTCATGATGTCGGCCTGCATGCTGAACGGGGTGAGGTTTTCGATCCCTGCGGCTTCCAGCATGTAGTCGGCCACCGGCTCGGTCGTGGCGACGGCGGCGCCGGGGAACTTCGTGGTGAACTTGTCGAGGCCTTCCAGCCAGGGTTCGAGCGAGGCTTCGAACTTCTTCTGGTTCGCCGCGAAGTAGGACTTGTGCTCAGGCTGCAGTTCCGAGAAGTCGGCGACCAGCCGCCTGGCCACCGCGGGCATCGTTTCCGGCTTGTACCAGAGGTGCGGGTTGGGGGTCGAATCGGGCAGGCCGAGCAGTTCCTGCACGTCGATCACCTTGCGCGACGAGCTCGACGAGGCCGACTCGATCTTTTCCATGTAGGTGTCGTAGCCGAGTCCGTTCTGGACCACCACGTCGGCGCCACTGACCTGTTGGGCGACGCTGGCACTCGCCTCGAAGGTATGGGGATCGGTGTTCGGGTCGCTCTCGACTGCGCTCACGTCGACGTACTTGCCGCCGATCTGTTCGATCACATCGGCGTACTCGTTCTCGGCGCCGACCGCGGTGATCTTGCCTTCGGAGCTCGCATCGGCGGAAGAGGAGCCGCCGCAGCCGGCAAGGGTGACCGCTCCCACGACGGCCAGCGAGACGATTGCGACCGCGGCAAGGCGAGAGGCGAGAGGGCGGCAGATGGGCGACATGGAGGCTCCTTGATCCGTGGCGAGGTGACGCGACCCGACCGGTCGCGGTGCGCAGACTACACGATAATGAGAATTGTTCTCGTTCCTATCTGCCTCGTCAGCGACCGACGGCGGCGATCACTAGGTTTCGCCACGTGATCGCCTCGATCCCCAGCCCAGCCTCCAGCGGCTTCGGCATCGGGCCGTTCGAGGTCCACGTCTATGGGCTGATGTACGCGATCGCCGTGACCGCGGCGGTGCTGATCGTGCGGCGGCGCTGGCGGGCCCAGGGCGGCGACCCCGACCTCGTCTACGACGTCGCGATCTGGGCCTTTCCGGCCGGCCTGATCGGCGGCCGCCTCTACTTCGACATCACCAGCTTCGGCGAAATGCCCGCACACCTGGTGGGGCCCGTTCGCGGTCTGGGACGGCGGGCTCGGCATCTGGGGCGGAATCGCCGCCGGCGCCGCTGGTCGGGATCTGGCGCGTCCACCGGGCCGGCGTCTCGCGTGCCCGCCTTCATGGACGCGACCGCTCCCGCCCTGCTCGTCGCCCAGGCGATCGGCCGGGTCGGCAACTACTTCAACCAGGAGCTCTTCGGCGGCCCGACCAACCTCCCCTGGGCACTGCAGATCTCACCGGCGCACCGCCCCGAGGGCTACCTCCACTACGCCACCTTCCAGCCGACCTTCCTCTACGAGCTGATCTTCGACCTGGCGCTGGCCGCCTTCCTCGTCTGGCTCGGCCACCATCGCAAGATCCGCCCGCCCGGCCTCTTCGCCCTCTACGTCACCGGCTACTCGGCCTTCCGCATCTTCGAGGAGAGCCTGCGGGTCGACCCCGCCCATCACATCCTCGGCCAGCGCCTCAACTTCTGGGTGGCCATCGCGCTCACCCTGGTCGGCGCGACCTGGTTCGCTCTGGACCCAGCGCCGCGCCGACGTCCAAGGACGTCCACGCGGTAGCGTGGGCCAGCCTCGCCAGGACGCAGGGAAGTGAGGCGAGGGGAGCGCACTCCAGTGCGTGACCCGAGCCGAACGACCGAGGACGCCGCGAGGCGCCCCCACGCTGCCGCTGACTACTCCCACTCGATCGTCGCCGGAGGCTTCGACGAGATATCCAGGGCGCAGCGGTTGACGCCGCGGATCTCGTTGATGATCCGGCTGGAGACACGCTCGAGCAGGTCGTAGGGCAGGCGCGCCCAGTCGGCGGTCATCGCGTCGTCGGAGGTGACCGCGCGGATCACGATCGGGTAGGCGTAGGTGCGCCCGTCGCCCTGCACCCCGACCGAGCGGACCACCGGCAGCACGCAGAAGGACTGCCAGAGCTGCCGGTACATCTCGGCGGCGCGGATCTCCTCCTGCAGGATCGCGTCGGCGGCGCGCAGGATGTCGAGGCGTTCGCGGTTGACCTCGCCGCCGACGATGCGGATCGCCAGGCCGGGGCCCGGGAAGGGCTGGCGCCAGACCATCCGCTCGGGCAGCCCGAGCTCGGCGCCGACCGCGCGCACCTCGTCCTTGAAGAGCATCCGCAGCGGCTCGACCAGCTCGAAGTCGAAGTCGTCGGGCAGGCCGCCGACGTTGTGGTGGGACTTGATCGTCGCCGCGTGGTCGGTGCCGCCCGACTCGATCACGTCCGAGTAGAGCGTCCCCTGGACGAGATAGCCGATGTCGTCGAGCTTCGACGCCTCCTCCTCGAAGACGCGGATGAACTCCTCGCCGATGATCTTGCGCTTGCGCTCCGGCTCGTCGACCCCGGCGAGCTTGGCGAGGAAGCGCTCTTCGGCGTCGACCGCGATCAGCGGGATGCCGAACTGGGAGAAGGTCTCGACCACCTGCTCGGACTCGTTCAGCCGCATCATCCCGTGGTCGACGTAGATGCAGGTCAGCCGCTCCCCCACCGCCTTGTGGACGAGCAGCGCCGCGACCGAGGAGTCGACGCCGCCGGAGAGCCCGCAGATCACCCTGCCCTCGCCGACCTGGGCGCGGATCTTCTCCACCTGTTCGTCGATCACCGAGGCGGCGCTCCACTGCTCGGTGCAGCCGGCGACGTCGCGCAGGAAGCGGGTGAGGATCTCGGTCCCGTAGGGCGTGTGGACGACCTCGGGGTGAAACTGGATGCCGTAGAGGCCGCGGTCGGTCATCTCGTAGGCGGCCACCGGCGAGCTCGGCGAGGCGGCCAGCGCGGTGAACCCGTCGGGCGCCTCGCGGACCACGTCGCGGTGGCTCATCCAGCAGCTCTGCTCCTCGGGCAGCCCGCCGAGCAGTCGGCCGCCGCCGCCGCGTCAGGGTCAGCTCGGTGCGCCCGAACTCGCCCGCCTCGGCGCCTTCGACCTTGCCGCCGAGCGCCAGCGCCATCGCCTGCATCCCGTAACAAATCCCCAGCATCGGGATGTCGAGATCGAGCAGCTGGGTCGGGAAGGCGGGCGCCCCCGGCTCGTAGACCGAGGCCGGCCCGCCGGAGAGCACCAGCGCCTTCGGTGCCCGCGCCGGATCTTCTCGACGTCCGCGTTCGCCGGCAGCAACTCCGCGAAGACCCCGCATTCGCGGATCCGCCGCGCGATCAGTTGCGAGTACTGGCCCCCGAAATCGAGGACCAGCACCTCCTCGGTAGCGCTCCGGCCGGCGGGTCCTGTCGCCGCAGGGGACCCGCCCGCCTTCCGGTAGCTAAAGCTTCCTCAGGGGGGGTCCCCCGCTACGGCGCCACCCGCCGGAGGAGGCGCTCCGGCCGGACTAGTCATCCGAGACGGCCACCCCGGCAGCACACGGCGGCCCGCCCGTTTGATCCCATCCCGACGTGCTGCTCGTTCTGCAGCTTCTTGCCCTCGCTCATCAGCGCCGGCGCGACCATCACCTCGGCCCGCTGGAAGCTGCGGATGTCCTCGTAGCCACAGGTGGCCATCGAGGTTTTCAGCGCCCCCATCAGGTTGAAGGTGCCGTCGTTCTCGCGGGCCGGGCCGAGCAGGATCTGCTCCATCGTCCCGTCCTGCTTGGTCGAGACGCGCGTCCCACGCGGCAGCGAGGGATGGAAGGTCGCCATCCCCCAGTGGAAGCCGCGGCCCGGTGCCTCTTTGGCGCGGGCGAGCGGCGAGCCGACCATCACGGCGTCGGCGCCCATCGCGATCGCCTTGGAGACGTCGCCACCGGTCCGCATGCCGCCGTCGGCGATCACGTTCACGTACTCGCCGGTCTCCAGCATGTGCTGGGCGCGGGCGGCCGCCACGTCGGCGATCGCGGTCGCCTGCGGCACGCCGATCCCGAGCACGCCGCGAGTGGTGCAGGCGGCGCCGGGGCCGACCCCGACCAGGACCCCGACCGCGCCGGTCCGCATCAGGTGCAGGCCGGTCGAGTAGGAGGCGCAGCCGCCGACGATCGTCGGCACCGGCACCTCGGCGATGAACTCCTTCAGGTTGAGCGGCTCGACCGTGGTCGAGACGTGTTCGGCGGAGATCACGGTGCCCTGGACGACGAGGATGTCGAGGCCCGCCTCGACCGCCACCTCGTAGTGATCCCGCACTTTCTGCGGCGTCAGCGAGCCGCAGACGACCGCGCCTTTCGCCTTGATTTCCTCGACCCGCCGGCCGATCAGCTCGGACTTGACGGGCTCGGTGTAGATCTCCTGCATCAGCCGCGTCGCCTCGTGCTTGGGGGCGGCGGAGATCGCCTCCAGCCTCTCCTCGGCGTTCTCGAAGCGGGTCCAGATGCCCTCCAGGTTCAGCACGCCGAGACCGCCCAGTTCACTGGTCAGGACTGCGGTCTCAGGACTGACCACTCCGTCCATGGCGGAGGCGAGCAGGGGCAGGTCGAAGCGGTAGGGACCGAGGGTCCAGGTGATGTCGATGTCGTCAGGGTCCCGCGTGCGGCGCGAAGGAACGATCGCGATGTCGTCGAATCCGTAGGCGCGCCGCCCTTTCTTTCCGCGGCCGATTTCGATTTCCAAAGTGACTACCTCCAGGGCTGGCGTTGAACCAACCAGCCTACACTTCGGCCGGGACCTCCAAATCGTGCACGGCGACCCCGCCGAGCAGCCGCTCGACCTGGTTGCGGTCGACGAAGCCGGCGCCGAAGTGCTGGGTCGACTCGGCGCCGCAGGCGACCCCGTAGGCGAGGCACTCCTCCTCGCTGCGGCCCTCGTAGCGGGCGGCCACGTAGCCGGCCACGAAAGCGTCGCCGGAGCCGACCGTCGAGACCGCCTCCAGGGGCTCGGTGTGGATCTCGAGCAGGCGCCGCTCGGAGTTCTGGCCGACCGCCGCGACGCAGCCCGCCGGGCGGGTGATCGCCGCTTCCTCGGCGCCGAGCCGGACCAGCTCGAGCAGGCCGGTCGCGAGGTCGGAGCTGTCGGCGAACTCCTGGCCGACCAGCTCCTCGGCCTCGCGCTCGTTCGGCGTCACCATCGAGGCACCGGCCCGCACCCCGTGCAGCATCGCCTCGCCCTCGGCATCGAGCACCACCGGGACGTCGCGGCGGCGCAGGTCGCCGATCAGCCGCGCGTAGAGATCGTCGCCGGCGCCGGGCGGCAGCGAGCCGGCCAGCACGCAGATCTTCGTCCCGCCGGCCAGGTAGCCGATCCGGTCGAAGAGGCGCTTCGTCTCCTCGGCGGAGACCGCCGGGCCGCGCTCGTTGATCTCGGTCTGCTCGCCGGAGGTCGGGTCGATCACCGCGAGGTTGATCCGCGTCTCGGCGGCGATCGCGATGAAGTCGGTCAGCACCGACTCGTCGTGCAGCTCTTCGAGCACGCGCGTGCCGGAGGGCCCGCCGACGAAGCCGGTGGCGATCACCGGGCGGCCGAGCAGGTTCAGCGCCCGCGCCACGTTGATGCCCTTGCCGCCGGCCACGGTGCGGCTCTCGACCGCGCGGTGGCGACGGCCGAGGCGGAAGTTCGGAACCGCGACCGTGCGATCGATCGCCGCGTTCAGCGTCACCGTGAGGATCACTTCTGCTTCACCCGCTTTCCCCTTCGGATTCGACGGAGCTGCCGCCCGAGAAGCATCGCTGCGATCAGTATCGCGCACGCCACCAAGGCGAGAGTAACCGGATGCTCGCCGATGAAACCCCGGGCCTTGTCGAAGCTGCTCGCGGCGGCGATGGAGCGGCTCGCGACCAGCGCCACCGACCCGGCGCGGAGCCCGTCGACGCTGACCGTGGCGGTGCCGAGGCGGGCGCCGCGGCGGATCGGGCCGCTCACCTGCCGGGGCGCGTCGACTTCGACCGAGACCTTCTGGCCGGCGCGCATCCCGACCTTCAGCGAATGGGCCGCGCGCAGCGGCAGTTCGCCGCCCGAGTACCTGATCGAGGGGCTGGCGAGCTCCTTCCCCTTCGGGAGCGCCACCCGCCGGTGGTACTGGCGGAAGCCCCATTCGAGCAGTTCGAGGTTGTCGGAGAAGCGGGTTTCGTCGGTCGGCGCGTCGATCGCCACCGAGATCAGGCGGATCCCCTGCCTGCTGCCCGAGCCGACCAGGACGTAGCCCGCCTTCCAGGTGTGGCCGGTCTTCACCCCGGTCACCCAGGGCGCCATTTCGAGCAGCTCGTTGATCGACTTGATCCGCCGCGTCGGGTGGACGCTGCGCAGGGTCGCTTCGCGCGAGTCGGCGATCTTGGCGAAGGCGGGGATCTTCTCCAGTTCCTCGGTCAGCGCCGCCAGGTCGAGGGCGCTCGAGTAGTTGCCCTTCTGGTCGAGGCCGACCGGGTTGGCGTAGTGGGTGTTGGTCAGGCCGAGCGCGGCGGCGTGGCGGTTCATCTGCGCGACGAACTTCTTCACCGACCCGGCGGCGTCGATCGCCAGCGTGTTGGCGGCGTCGCCGGCGCTCAGCAGGATCAACCCGTAGAGCAGGTCGCGCACGCTGATCCTCTGGCCCGGCCGCAGGCCCATCACCGACTCGCCGTATTCGTATTCGTAGGGCTGCGCCTTGACGATCTTGCCGAGCGGCAGGTCCTTCATCGCCACGTAGGCGGTCATCAGCTTCGTCGTCGAGGCGATCAGGCGGCGTTCGGCGCCGGCGTGCGAGGTCAGCACTTCGCCGGTCCGCCCGTCGATCAGCGCCCAGGACTTGGCGAGGATCTGCGGTCCCTTCGCCTCGGCGCTCCCGCAGAGCGCCAGCGCGCCGAGCAGGACCGCGAAGAGGGCGCCGACTCGGCGCCGCCTCACTTCTGCAGCTTCAGAACTTCGCCCGCGATCAGCGTCTGCGGGTCGACTTCAGGGTTCAGCGCCTGGAGTTCGGCCAACGGGATGCCGGTCTTGTGGGCGATCGAGGTCAACGTGTCGCCGCTCTGCACGACGTACTTCTTCGCCTTCGTGCGCGGCTTCTTCTGCTGCTGCTGCTTGTGCGCCTGGCCCTGCTTGCCCTTGTTGTGCGAGTTCGAGTGCAGGTTCGTGTTGGAGGCGACGACGACGATCGCCACGATCGCCGCGATCAACGCGACGAGGGCGAGGAACCTTGCTATCCAGCTGCGCTTTCTCTTCATCGGACCGGGTGATCGGCGCGAGGCGTACGGCCCCGGGGCAAGCCTGGGGCGGGATCGTAGCGGCGAATCAGGTGAATACCAGCGCCTTTGTCAGGCGCCGGCCGAGATGGCCCAGAGGGTGGCGCGGAGGCGCTCGGCCGCGGCGGCGGGGTCGGGATCGCCGGCGATCCCGCGCGAGGAGGAGACGATCGCCGCCGCCGGCCCGGGCCTGAAGGCGGCGCCGAGCAGCTCCGGATCGCCGCCCTGGGCGCCGACGCCGGGCAACAGGAAGACGGAGCGCGGCATCAGCTCGCGGAGGCGGGCGATGTGCTCGGGCTCGGTCGCGCCGACCACGGCGCCGAGGCCGCTGAGGCCGCTGTCGCCGAGGAGCCGCCCGGAGAGCTCGTCGACCAGCGCCGCGAGCCGCTCGTGCAGTGGTGCGTCGGGGGCCCGCACGTCCATCAGATCGGCGGCGCCGGGGTTGCTGGTGCGGACGAGGACGAACATCCCCGCCTCGACCTCCTCGCAGGCCGCGACCAGCGGCTCGAGCGCGTCGCGGCCGAGCAGCGGGTTGGCGGTGAAGGCGTCGGCGCCGAGCCCCGGCACCTCGCCCCAGGGGGTCGGGGTCGAGCCGACCAGCGCCTGCGCGTAGGCGGCGGCGGTGACCGGCACGTCGCCGCGCTTGCCGTCGGCGAGGAAGATCAGGCCCGCCTCGCGGGCGGCCTCACGCGCCGCCGCGAGCGCCTCCCAGCCCGGTGGGCCGAGGCGTTCGAAGCAGGCGAGCTGCGGCTTGACCGCCACGCAGTGCGGGCCGACCCGCTCGATCAGCTCGCCGCAGTGGGCGGCGACGGCGCGCCCGGCGAGTTGCGCCGGGGAGCCGCCGCCGTCGGCGTCGACCGCGATCCCCGGAAGCAGCTTCGCGGGATCGGGGTCGAGGCCGAGGCAAACCTGACTGCGGCGCTCCTCGACGAGCGCCGTCAGCCGGTCGGCGAACTTGCTCAGACTCAGCCGCCTTTGACTTTGGTCTTCAGAGCGGAGCCGGCGGAGAAGCGCGGCACTTTGCCGCCCGGGATCGTGATCCGCTCGCCGGTGCGGGGGTTCACGCCCTGGCGCGGGCCACGCTCGGCGACGTGGAATTTGCCGAAGCCGGTGAAGCTGACCTCGTCGCCCGCCGCCAGGGCGCCGGTGATCGCGTCGAGGACGGCGTCGACGGCGTCGCTTGCCGCTTTTTTGCTACCCAGACGCTCGTCGCCTGACAGTTGGTCCAGAAACTCAGCCTTGGTCACGTCGAGATTCCTCCTCGGGGGTTGAAGACGAGTCGCAATCTAACAACGCCGGTCGGCGGGAAACCGCGCAGGGAGCCAAAAGAGGCCCTGAGCAGTCAATTAGGCGTCCGCTCAGGTGCCGCTGATGGAGAGCTCGGAGACCAGCAGCGGGGGGGTCGAGACCGATCCGCCGAAGGGCACCCAGCGCGCCTCGGAGCCCGCCGCGACCACCGCCCGCAGCATCGCCACGAGCTCGCCGGCGATGGTGAACTCGCGGACCGGCTCGGCCGGCGCGCCGCCGCGGATCGCCCGTCCCGAGGCACCTACGGAGAAGACGCCGGTGACCGGGTTGACGCCCGAGTGGAGGCCGGCGACGTCGGTGACGAAGATGCCGTCGGCGGCCTCGGCGAGGAGCGCCTCCATCGAGTGCTCCCCGGTCGCGACGATCAGGTTCGAGGCCGAGACCGAGGGCAGCGACCGGTAGCCCGCCCGCGAGGCCGAGCCGGTCGAGCCGGTCCCCTCGCGGTTGGCGGTGTAGGTGTCGTAGAGGTAGCCGCGCAGGGCGCCGCCCTCGATCAGCGCGGTGCGGCGGCGCGGCACCCCCTCGCCGTCGAACGGGGCCGAGGCGGCGCCCGCCGGGTCGCGGCCGTCGTCGTGGAGGGCGAAGGTGGTCGAGGCGACCTCGTCGCCGAGCCGGCCGGCGAAGGGGGAGCGACCGCGCTGCACGGCGCGGGCGCCGAGCGCGCCGCCGATCAGGCCGGCGAAGCTGGCGGCGACGGTCGGGTCGAGGACCACCGGGCAGGAGCGCGAGGCGGGCTTGCCGGCGCCGATCATCGCGACCGCGCGCTCCGCCCCCTCGACGCCGATCGCCTCCGGGTCGAGGTCGTCGGGGCCGCGGGCGAGGCCGAAGCCGAGGCCGGTCTCGCGACCGCCGTCCGACTCGGCGAGCGCCTGCAGGTAGGCGAAGCAGCTCGAAGCCTCGTAGGCGGCGGCGATCCCGGTCGAGGAGGCGATCGCGACCTGCTCGGTCGAGTCGGCGTAGACGGCCGTCTCGACCCCGGCGACGCGGGGGTCGGCGGCGAGCGCGGTGCGCTCGACGGTCAGCGCCAGCTCGGCGACCTGGCCCGCCGTCCACTCGGCGACGCTCGGGTCGTCGAGGCCGGGCAGGGCCTCGATCTGCGCCGGCTGCGGCGGCGCCGCGAACTCGTCCTCGTCGGCGACCGCGGCCATCTCGGCGGCGCGCGCCGCGAGCGCCGCGACCCCGGCCTCGGAGAGGTCGGTGCCGTAGGCGTAGCCGACCCGGTGACCGTCCCAGGCGCGGATCCCGATCCCGGTCTGGGTGGCGGCGGTGAGGCTCTCGACCTCGCCGCCGTGGACGCGCACCTCGCGGCCGGTGTCGCGGCTGGCGTAGGCCTCGGCGGCGCCCGCGCCGGCGGCGAGGGCGGCCTCGACGGCGCGCGACGCGGCGGGCGAGAGCTCGACGTTGGGGAGCGAGTCGCTCATAGCTGCGTCCCCTTCGTCATAGCTGCGTTCCTCCCACGGTCATCTTCCCGACGCGGACGTGGCCCTGGCCGGTCCCGACCGGGACCCGCTGGCCGCCCTTGCCGCAGATCCCCGTCTTCATGAAGAAGTCGTTCGCCGACCGCGTCGATCGCGGCGAGCGCGTCGAGGCAGTTGCCGATCAGCGTCGCCCCGGTGCAGGGGCTGGTCACCTTGCCGTTCTCGATCAGGTAGCCCTCGGAGACGCCGAAGACGAAGTCGCCGGTCGCCGGGTCGACCTGACCGCCGCCGAAGGACACCGCGTAGAAGCCGTTCTCGGTCTCCTCGATCATCGCCTCGGGGGTCGACTCGCCGGGGGCGATGTAGGTGTTGGTCATGCGCGGGAGCGGCAGGTGGCGGAAGCTCTCGCGGCGGCCGTTGCCGGTCGAGGCGACCCCGTCGCGCTCGGCGCCGAGGTGGTCGTAGAGGTAGGAGACCAGCTTGCCGTCCTCGATCACCAGCGTCTTCTGGGTCGGCTGCCCCTCGTCGTCGATCGCGTCCGACCCCCACTCGTTGGGGAGGCGGCCGTCGTCGTAGGCGTTCAGCAGCGGCTGGGCGACCTGCTCGCCGAGCTTGCCGATGTAGACGCTGGCGCCCTTGTGGATGTGGTCGATCTCGAGGCCGTGGCCGGTCATCTCGTGGAAGAGGACGCCGCCGAAGCCGCCGCCGACCACGACCGGCATCGAGCCCGAGGGCGCGGGCCGCCCGTCGAGCAGCGTCAGCGCCTTCTGGGCCGCCTGCTCGGCGATCAGGCCGGGGTCTTCTTCGAGCAGCTCGAAGCCGCGGTGGGCGCCGAGCGTCTCGGCCCCGGTCTCGACCTTGTCGCCGCGGCGGGCGACGACCTGGGCGCCGATCCGGGTGCGGGTGCGGTCGTCGCCGGTGAAGAGGCCGTCGGAGTTGGCGATCGTGACGACGCGGCGGGCCTCGGCGTAGGAGGCGGTGAACTGGGCGACCTCGTCGCCCATCGCTCGGCCGCGCTGGTCGAGCTCGCGCAGGAGCTCCGCCTTGCGGGCGGCGGGAACGTCCTCGGGGGCGACCGCGATCGGCAGCGGGGTGACCGGGCGGGCGGTCAGCGGGCGCGGCTCGGTGCGCCCGGCGCGGAGCGCCGAGGCGGCCTCGTCGGCGGCGCGCTCGAGCTCGGCCGGCTCGAGGCCGTCGACGTGGGCGAAGTAGGTGGTGGCGCCGTCGACGACGCGGACCCCGGCGCCCTCCTCGGCGCCCGACTGGACCGACTCGATCCGCGACTCGTCGATCGCCATCGTCAGCCCGCCGCGCCGTTCGGCGAAGACCTCGGCGAAGCGGCCGCCGTTGGCGAGGGCGCGGGCGAGGACGCGCGCGGCGACCTCCTGGTCGAGCAGCTCGGTCACGAGCGACGCGCCTTTGCGGTCAGGTCGATGACGGCGCCGGCGGCGACGAACAGCTCGGCGCCCGCGGTCGAGTCGGCCGGGTACTCGGCGGCGCGGCCGCCCGGGTAGTAGAGACGGGCGAAGGGTTTGCGCGAGACGCGGCGGCGGCGCATGTAGGCGGCGGCCTCGTCGGCGTAGCCGCTGACGCGATCGAGCAGGACGCGGTGGGGCTTCGGCGGCATCAGCCGACTTCCTTGGCGAGCTCGCGGAGGGCGGAGCGCATGTCGAAGAAAGTGAGCGAGGCGAGGGCGAAGCGCTCGGTGACGGTGACCGCGGCGAAGCCCGCGTGGCGGAGCGCGAAGACCTCGCCGGCCTGGGTGGCGACGTGGACCTGCTCGGTTGGCTCGTCGCCGGCGGCGTCGGCGACCCGCAGCAGGGCGACCGCCTCCTCCGCCCACTCCGCGGCGTCGCCGGAGGCGGCGAGGACGGTGCCGTCGGCGGTCAGGATCGCCCCGCCGCGCAGATCCGGGGACATCTCGGTGAGGAAGTTGAGCGCCGCCTCGGCGGCCGCCGGAGCGGGGGCTGTTGCGGCGGCGTCGGGCACTTCAGTGAAAATACCGACCGTGCCCCTCGCCCGAGCATCCTGGCTCACCGTCGTGGTCGTCTGCGCCATCGCCGCGATCCTCTTCGCGGTCAGCGGCTACACCGGCTACACGATCACCTTGGTCGCCGTCGGCGCCGCCGCCGCCGTGAATCTGCTGCCGCCGGCCTGAGGTGCGCGGGGCGCGGCTGCATTGCGTGCGCCGCCCGTCCGAGGGCGCCCGTCCCTCCCTCGGCTTGGCAGGTGTGAGGGCGGGACGGGCGCGCCCGGGCGTGCGCCTTAAGGCTGGGTTCCGACACAAGCTGCGCGGGTCCAGGCACAGTCCGGTGCGCCCCTCCCGCCGATGGGCCGAAAACCGGACTGGGCGTCCGGTTTTCGGCCCATCGGCCTGGGCGGCGCGTGGAAGTGTGTCGTGGGGGCGCTAGGAGGCGAGGTGGGCGGCGAGGAGGCGGGCGGCGCGGCCGCGGTGGCTGATCTCGTTCTTCTCGGCCTGGGACAGCTCTGACATCGTCCGCTCGTCGTCGGGGCCGGTGTCGTCGGGGACGAAGACCGGGTCATAGCCGAAGCCGCCGGTGCCGCGGCGCTCGCGCCGGAGGCGGCCGGTGCAGATCGCTTCGAAGACGTGCTCGGTGCCGTCGGCGTCGACCAGCGCGAGGACGCAGACGTAGCGGGCGCGGCGCTCGCCGCCGGCGGCGTCGACCTCGCGCAGCAGCTTGTCGAGGTTGGTCTCGTCGTCGGCACCCTCGCCGGCGTAGCGGGCCGAGTAGATCCCCGGCGCGCCGCCGAGGTCGTCGGCCTCGATCCCGGAGTCGTCGGCGATCACCGCGTCGCCGGTCGCCGCGTGGGCGGCGCGGGCCTTGATCAGCGCATTGGCCTCGAAGCTGTCGCCGTCCTCGACCGGCGACTCGCAGCCCGCGGGAAGCGGCTCGAGGTCGACCCCCGGCAGCAGTTCGCGCATCTCCCCCAGCTTGTGCTGGTTGCCGGTCGCGAGGATCATCGCGACCGCCTCACGCGACCCGCTCCTGCACCTCCCGCAGGCGGGCGATGCCGCCCTCCGCGAGGCCGAGCAGCTCGTCCAGGGAGGCGCGCGAGAGCGGCGTCCGCTCGGCGGTCGCCTGCACCTCGACCAGGCCGCCGTCGCCGGTCATCACCACGTTGGCGTCGACCTCGGCGCGCGAGTCCTCGCTGTAGTCGAGGTCACAAAGCGGCCGACCGTCGACCATGCCGACGCTGACCGCAGCGATCGAGCCGGTCAGCGGCATCGCCTCGATCAATTTGCGGTCGAGCAGTTTCTGGAAGGCCAACTGCAGCGCGACGAAGCCGCCGGTGATCGAGGCGCACCGCGTCCCCCCGTCCGCTTCGAGCACGTCGCAGTCCACGTAGACGCTCCGTTCGCCGAGCGCCTTGAAGTCGACGACGACCCGCAGGCTGCGCCCGATCAGCCGCTGGATCTCCACCCCGCGCCCGTCCTGTTTGCCCTTCGAGACGTCGCGCTGCTTGCGCTCGCCGGTCGAGGCGGGCAGCATCGCGTACTCGGCGGTGACCCAGCCTTTGCCGCGCCCCATCATCCAGCGCGGCACCTGCTCGGAGATCGAGGCGGTGCAGATCACCCGCGTCCGCCCGACCGAGATCAGCGCCGAGCCGTCGGCGCTTTCGACGAAACCGGGGTCGATCGTCACCGGTCGAATGTCGGCGGGGGCGCGGTCATAGCTGCGCGAGGCGGGCATCGGGCGATCCTTTCACGGCGGAGGCGTCGCCGCCGACGACGGCGACGCCCACCACTCATTTGAAGGCGACCTTGTCGACCGCTTCCTTGATCTTGTTGATGATCACGTCGGCGAGCTCGGTTCCCTGTTTGCCGTTGAACCCTTTCATCGCCGCCACCATCCCGACCATCAGGAGCGAGACCAGGAGGATCAGGCCGACGTACTCGACCGTCCCCTGACCGCGCTCCTCGGCGAGGGCATGGATCGCCCGCGCCCTTCTCGTGACCGCGGTGTTGGCCCGCCACAAGGCGGCGTGCAGGTAGCCCAGGATTGCGTAGAACATCGATCTCCCTTCCTCGTTTGGCGGGAGCGATGCTCGGCCTCAAATGCGCACCGAACAAGACGCGCGAGTGCCGATTGGGTGCCGGCCGGCGAAGGCTTCTCAGGCGCTAGGGAAAGCTTCGCGCCAGGGTGGTGTGGAACTGCGGGCCGACCAGGGAGACGGGTTCCTCGCCGGGGAAGGTGGCGGCGAGGGTGCCCGTCCAGGAGCGCCTGCCGCCGGCCTCGCGGCGCAGGGTCGCCGTGCCGACGAAGGGCGCCGGGGGGCGGACGGTGCCGAAGCTGACCTGTGGGTCGGAGGCGAAGCTGGAGCGCGGCCCGAGGGCATAGGCGAGGCTGAGGAGGCCGATCCGGCCGACCGTCCCGAACCGTTCCGCGTAGAAGCCGGTCTTGCCCGCCCGCCGGGCGACGAAGAGGAGGCCGCCGGTGCCGGATTTTTCGAGCGCCGAGAGGGTCATCCGGGTCTTCGCCGGAGGCAGCTCGGCGCTCGGGTCTTCGATCAGCGGGTTGGCGCCGCCGGCGACCAGCGGGCACTGTTCGGTCGGCGGCAGGACGACCTCGCCGCGGATCCGGTGCGAGCGGACGGCGGTGTAGCCGCCCTGGCCTTCGAAGTCCACCGTGCCGGTGAAGTAGCCGGGGATCGTCGCCGCCCCGGTGGTCCCGCCGAAGCAGTCGGGCGGCAGCCCGCGAGCGGCGGGCGCGGTGGAGTGGAACTTGACGTCGACCCGGCCGAACTGGTGGAAGTCGGCGTGGATGCCGTTCGGCCCCGCGACGCCGCGGGCTACGTAGGTGGTCGAGGTGCCGGCGCGCGGGCTGTTGTCGCCGCGCGAGACCCCGATCGTCACCGTCGCCGCTCGCGCCGAGATCAGCAGCCGGTACCCGTGCGAGCCCGCGAGCTGGAAGCGCGGTTCGACTTCGATCTGGTGCGGCGATGGCGCGCCGCCGCCATCGGCAAGCGCCGCCGGCGCCGCGAGCAGGCAGGCAAGGAGAAGGGCTATCGCGAGGCGCCTCATCTGATCTGTTTCGCCCGGGCGTAGAGGTGGGCGACGTCGCGGCCGAAGTAGGGGCCGAAGTTGGTCGACGGGTCACTCGGATAGCCGTAGGTGGTGACGCTGTTGACGACGTTCCCTTCGATCATCCAGCCGCCGCCCGAGCCGCCGGCGCTGTCGTCGCAGCTGATCGCCAGGTCGAGCGGGCCCGGTTCGAAGAGCGAGCCGAAGTCGTGGCCCTCGAAGGGCGCTTCGCGGCAGACCTGCAGGGTGCCGCCGTTAAACGGCTTTTCGACCGGATAGCCGTAGACGTCGAAGGTCTGGTTCGGCGGCAGCCCGGTCGCGACCCGATCGGCGCCGACCGCCGCCGCCAGCGTCTGGCCCTTTTCGTTGCGCCCGACCACCCCCGCGCCGACGTCGAAGTTCTCGTTTTCGTGGGCGTGCCAGGCCGGCGTCGTCCCCAGCCAGTGGGCCGTGAAGGTGCCGAAGGGGCGTTCGCCGTGGTGGTAGCCGGGGACGAAGACCCACTTGCGGTCCGCCCAGATGCCGGACTCGTAGACGCAGTGGCCGGCCGTGATGACGACGCTCTTGTTCGGTGAGACGACCGAGGTGCCGGAGCAGCGGCCGTAGCCGATGCCGGCGCCTTCGGAGATGAAGATGACACCGTTGACGCGATATTCGGGCAGGGTCGGTTCCTTGACCGTTTCCGAGGTCGCGGTCAGCGCCGGGTCGAGCGCCGAGCCGTGGGCCGGCGGCGAGCCGACGAGCGGCCGTGCCGCCTCCATCCGGGCCGGGGTCCAGAAGCGGCGCGCCGCGCCCGCGTGCTCGGGGAAGGAGATCGACGGCGTCGCCGCGGGGGCGCTCGCGGCGCCGGCTCCGGCAGCGCCGGCGGCGGCGCTCCCCAGGCCGGGCGCGGCGGCGCTCCCCGCGCCGGGCGCGCCGAGTCCGCCGACGAGGATCAAGCCGGTCAGGACCGTGAGGATCGGAAGGCGCGGAAAGCGCATCAGAACGGGCACTCAAGCAGACGGGGAGGCGACGGTGGCGCCGTTTCGGCGGCGCAGGGCCTCCCCGTACCCCGCCCAGGCACGGATAACCTGCCGCGATGCGCGTCCTCGTCGTCACCAACCTCGTTCCCGACGAGGCGACGCCGCAGCGCGGCCGCTGGGTCCGCGACCAGGTCGCCGAGATCCGCGCCCACGGCATCGAGGTCGAGGAATTCGGCTTCCCCCGCGGCCGCTCCCACTACCTCCCCGCGATCCGCCGCCTGCGCGCCCTGCTGCGCCACGAGCGCTTCGACCTCGTCCACGCCCACTACGGCCTCGCCGGCTGGGTCGCCCACATCGCCGGCGCCCGTCCGCTGCTCGTCACCTTCCACGGCACCGACGTCCGCCACGGCGTCGTCGGGCCGCTCTCGCGCCGCCTCGCCTGGCGCGCCGACCTCGTCGCCGGCGTCTCCCGCGCGCTCTTCGACGAGGAGGACGGCCGCCCCGGCCTGCCCGCCGTCCCCGGCTCCGCCGTCCTCCCCTGCGGCCCCGAGCTCAGCCGCTTCGCCCCCGCCCCGCGCGCCGCCGCCCGCGCGGCGCTCGGCCTCGAGCCGGCCGGCCGCTACCTCCTCTTCCCCGCCGACCCGGCCCGCCGCGAGAAGCGCCACGACCGCGCCGCCGCGCTCGCCACCGCCACCGACGCCCACCTCCTCACCGGCGGCTCGATCGAGCCCGAGGCGATGGCGACCTGGATGAACGCCGCCGACGCCGTCCTCATCACCTCCGACTACGAGGGCTTCGGGATGGCGGCGATCGAGGCGCTCGCCTGCGACGTGCCGGTCCTCTCGACCCCGGTCGGCATCGCCCCCTACCTGCTCGCCGGGATCGAGGGCTGCCTCTGCGCCCCCTTCGACCCCGACGTCTGGGCGGCCGCCGCCCGTCCCCACCTGGCCGCGGGCGACCCCCGCGTGGCGGGCGCGGCGCGCGCCGCGACGCTTGCCGCGGGGCCGATGGCCGAGCGGGTGATCGAGGTCTACCGCCACATGACCGGCCGCCGCGTTTAGATTGGGGTCTTGAGCGCGGAGCGGGCATGTAGATGAGCGACGAGCACTCAGGCGCAGCGGCAGGCGGGATGGAGGCGCGGATCGGCGAGGCCGAGCGCACGCTGACCGCTGCCGCCGAGGCCGCGGCGGCCGCCGAAAAACGCGCCGAGGCGGAGATCCGGGCACTGGAGGCCGACCTCGAGCGCTGGCGCACCGAGTCCGACCGCGTCCGCAAGGAGCTGGAACTGCGGCACGAGGAAGAGCTCTCCTCCGAGCGTGAGGCGAAAGAGCGGGCGATCGCCGCCGCCGAGGAGCGTCTCGGCGAGATCGAGGCCCAGACGGACGCCGCCGAGGAGCGGATCGCCGCCGCCGAGCGGCGCGCCGAGGAAGCCGAGAAAGCGGTGGCCGCGGAGAGCGCCCGCGCCCGCGAAGGCGCCGCCGGCTGGCTGCGCGAGCGGATCGACCAGATCCGCCGGGAGAGCGGGGACAAATAAACGCGGTCGCGCAGTACGACGTCGCCGTCGTCGGCGGCGGCGCCGCCGGCCTCTGGACCGCCCTCCGCGCCGCCGAGCTCGGCGGTCGCGTCTGCGTGGTCTCGCGGACGCCGCTCTCCCAGAGCGCCAGCTTCTGGGCGCAGGGCGGGCTCGCCGCGGCGCTCGAACCCGGCGACTCGCCGGCGCGTCACGCCGAGGACACGATCGCCGCCGGCCGCGGGCTCTGCCGCCCCGCCGCGGTGCAGGTGCTGGTCGAGGAGGCCCCGGCCGCGGTCCGCGAGCTGCAGGCGCGCGGCGTCGTCTTCGACCTCGACCACGAAGGGCGGCTCGCGCTCGGGCTCGAGGGCGGCCACTCGGCCCGCCGCATCGTCCACTCCGGCGGCAGCCAGACGGGCCGCGAGATCACCTCGAAGCTGGCCGCGATGGTCGCCGCCGACGAGCGGATCGAGGTCCGCGAGCGGACCTCGGCGACGGCGCTCTGGTCGGACGGCGAGCGCTGCCACGGGGTGCTGACCGACGTCGGCGCGCTCGGCTCGCGGGCGACGGTGCTGGCGACCGGCGGCGCCGCGGCGCTGTGGCGGCGGACGACCAACCCGCGCGGCGCGATCGGCGCCGGTCCGGTCTTCGGCGCGGCAGCGGGGGCCGACCTCGCCGACCTCGAGTTCTGCCAGTTCCACCCGACCGCGCTCGCCCTCCCCGACACTCGCTTCGACGGCGCCCTGATCACCGAGGCGATCCGCGGCGAGGGCGCCAAGCTCCTTGACGCGACCGGCGAGCGCTTCACCGACGAGCTCGCCCCGCGCGACGAGGTGAGCGCCGCGATCCTCGCCAAGCTGCGCGAGGAGGGCAGCGCCGCGGTGCGGCTCGACCTGCGCTCGATCGACCCGGCCCGCTTCCCCAACGTCTTCGCCCTGCTCGCCGAGGCGGGGCTCGACCCGCAGGCCGAGCCGGTGCCGGTCTCCCCGGCCGCCCATTACACGATGGGCGGGATCGCGGTCGACCTCGACGGGCGCTCCTCGCTGCCCGGCCTCTACGCGGTCGGCGAGTGCTCCTGCACCGGCCTGCACGGCGCCAACCGGCTCGCCTCCAACTCGCTCAGCGAGTGCTTCGTCTTCGGCGGCCGAGCGGCGCGGGCGGCGCTCCACGAGCCCGAGATCGGGGCGCGCCCGGCCGAGCCCGAGTGGCGCTTCGTCCCGCCGACCCGCGCCACCCGCGACGCGGTCTGGCGCCTCGCCGGGCCGCTCCGCAACCCGACTGACCTGGCCGCGCTGATCCCCGACCCGTACCCGCTGGCGAAGGCGATCGCGCGCGCGGCGCTGGCCCGCGAAGAGTCGCGCGGCCCGCACCTGCGCACCGACTGCCCGGCGACCGACCCGGCCCTCGACGGCGTCCACATCGTCCTCGCCCCCGACCGCTCGGCCCGCCGCGAGACCTGGGACTGAACGACGCTTGTCCGCGTATGGAGGACAAGCGTCGGAGGGGGTAGCTTCGCCGCCATGTTGCTAGGGGTCGACGTCGGCGGAACCTTCACCGACGCGGTCCTGCTCGACGACGGCGCAGTCCACACCGCCAAGGTCCCGACCACGCCGGGTGAGGAGTCGGAGGGTGTGATGGCGGCGCTCGCGGCGGTCCTCGCGGAGGCGGGCGCCGAGCCCGCCGACATCGACCTTTTCGCCCACGGGATGACGGTCGGCACCAACGCGCTGCTCGAGGAACGCGGCGCCCGCACCGCCCTGATCGCCACCCGCGGCTTCGGCGACCTGCTCGAGATCGCCCGCCAGGACCGGCCCAGCCTCTACCACCTCTGCGCCCCGAAGCCGGCGCCGCTGATCGCCCCCGAGCTGAAGCTGGAGGCGGCCGAGCGGACCGGCCCGGAGGGGATCGTCGAGCCGCTCGGCGACGGCGAGCCGGAGCGGCTCGCCGCGGCGCTCGAAACGGGGGGCGCCGAGTCGGTGGCGATCTGCCTGCTCTTCTCCTACCTCGACCCGACCCACGAGCGCCGCCTCGCCGAGTTCCTGCGCGAGCGCCTCCCCGACCTCCACGTCTCCGCCTCGCACGAGGTGCTGCCGCGCTTCCGCGAGTACGAGCGCGCCTCGACCACGGCGATCGACGCCTACCTCTCGCCGCTGCTCGGCCGCTACCTGGGACGCCTGACCGACGCGACCGCGGCAGCCGGCCTCCCGGCCCCGCAGGTGATGCTCTCCTCGGGCGGCGTCGCCCCGGCCGCCGAGGCGGCCCGGGCCGGCGCCTGGAGCGTCCTCTCCGGCCCGGCGGGCGGCGCGGTCGGCGCCGGGCTCCTCGCCCGCCTCAGCGGCGACGGCAACGCGCTCGGCTTCGACATGGGCGGCACCTCCTGCGACGTCTGCGTGGTCGAGGACGGCGCCGTGCGGCGCACCGACTCACGCACCATCGACGGCCGCCCGATCCAGCTGCCGACCGTCGACGTCCACACGGTCGGCGCGGGCGGCGGCTCGATCGGCTGGCGCGACCCCGGCGGCGCGCTGCGGGTCGGGCCGCGGTCGGCGGGCGCCGTCCCCGGCCCCGCCGCCTACGGGCGCGGCGGCACCGAGCCGACCGTCACCGACGCCGACCTGATGCTCGGCAACCTCGCCGCCGACTCGACCCTGGCCGGAGGCGTCGCGCTCGACGCCGCGGCGGCCGAGCGGGCGGTCGGCGCCCTCGCCGCCGAACTCGGGCTCGACCCGCTCGAGACCGCCGCCGGGATCGTTCGCGTCGCCAACCAGGAGATGGTGCGGGCGCTCCGCGTCGTCACCGTCGAGCGCGGCGTCGACCCGCGCCGCTTCGCCCTCCTGCCCTTCGGCGGCGCCGGCCCGATGCACGCCGCCGCGATCGCCGCGGAGCTGGGGATCGATCGACTGCTCTGCCCACGGGCCGGCGGCGTCCTCTCCGCCTTCGGCCTCTGCGCGTCGGACCACCGCCGCGATACCGCTCGCACCGTGATGCTGGCCGGCGACGACCTCACCGCCAAGCGGATCGCCGCGGCGGTCGGCGAGCTGCGCGAGGCCGCGGGGGCGGGGCTCGACGGCGCCCGCGCCGAGGTGGTCTACGGGATGCGCTACGCCGGGCAGGCCTTCGAGCTGCCGGTCCCCGGCGAGCCCGAGCCCGACCCGGCCGACCTCGTCGCCCGCTTCGAGGCCGCCCACGAGGACCGCTACGGGCACCGCGATCCCGACGGGGAGGTCGTCCTCGTCGACATCCAGCTCGCCCTGGTGATCGACGGCCCCGAGCCGCGCCCCGCCGCGAGCGCCGCCGGCTCGGTCGAAGAGGGCTCACGCCGCGTCCGCTTCGGCGATGAGTGGATGGAGACGCCCGTCCTCCGCGGCGAGCCGGAAGCCGGCCGCCAGGCGTCGGGCCCCGTCATCTTCGAGCTCCCCGAGGCGACCCTCGTCCTGCCCCTCGGCTGGAGCGCACAAGTGGATGAGTTCGGGACGATCATCGCCACCCGCTCGCCGGGAGAAGATGGGGACCCTGAGCGAACCTCCCAGTTCGTGAGCGAAGGGTCCCCATCTTCTCCCCCTCGGAGCACCCCATGACGATCGACCCGATCACCCTCCAGGTTCTGATCGGCGGCCTGCGCGCCGCCTGCGAGGAGATGGGCGCGACCCTGATCCGCTCCGCCTACTCGGCCAACATCAAGGAGCGCCACGACTGCTCGACCGCGCTCTTCGACGCGAGCGGCGAGCTGGTGATGCAGGCCGAGCACATCCCGGTCCACCTCGGCTCGATGCCCGACGCCGTCGCCGCGGTCCTCGGCGAGCACCACGAGCCCGAGCTCGAATGGATCCTCAACGACCCCTACCGCGGCGGCACCCACCTCCCCGACATCACCCTCGTCTCGCCCGTCTTCGTCGACGGCGAGCTCTTCGGCTTCGCCGCCGCGCGCGCCCACCACGCCGACGTCGGCGGCCCCACCCCCGGCTCGATGCCCGCCTTCTCCCACACGCTCGAGGAGGAGGGCGTCGTCATCCCGCCGACCCGGGCCGACCCCGAGGCGCTCGACCGCCTCGTCGCGGCGATGCGCAACCCGCGCCAGCGGCTCGCCGACCTGCGCGCCCAGCAGTCGGCCAACCGGGTCGGGCGGCAGCGCCTGGGGGAGCTCGCCTCGCGCCACGGCGCCGCCGGGCTGCGCGAGGGGATGGACGAGATCCTCGCCTACGCCGAGCGCCGCACCCGCGCCGCCCTCGCCGCGCTCCCCGACGGCACCTACGCCGCCGCGGACATCCTCGAAGACGACCGTCCCGACGGCTCCGAGCGCGACGTCCACCTGCGGGTCGAGGCGACCGTCGCCGGCGGGACCCTGCGCCTCGACTTCGCCGGCACCGATCCCCAGGTCGACGGCAACCTCAACTGCCCGCTCTCGGTGACGAAATCGGCGGCCTTCTTCGCGGTGCGCGTCCTCAGCGACCCCGACGCGCCGCCCTGCGCGGGCGCCCACCGCCCGATCGAGGTCACCGCCCCGCGCGGCTGCCTCCTCAACGCCGAGCCGCCCGCCGCCGTCGTCGCCGGCAACGTCGAGACCTCGAGCCGGGTCGCCGACCTGGTGATCGCGGCGCTCTCAGGCGCCCGCCCGGTCCCCGCCCAGGGCCAGGGCACGATGAACAACCTGACCCTCGCGGGCGCGGACTTCACCTACTACGAGACGCTTGGCGGCGGCCAGGGCGCCTGCCCCGACGCCGACGGCCCGAGCGCGATCCACGTCGCGATGTCGAACACGCTGAACACCCCGGTCGAGGCGCTCGAGACCGAGTTCCCGCTGCGGGTCCGCGAATTGGCCCTGCGCCGGGGTTCGGGCGGCGCCGGCGCCCACCGCGGCGGCGACGGCCTCGTCCGCGAGCTGGAAGCCCTCGCCCCGATGCGCTTCACCCTGCTCACCGAGCGCCGTCGCCAGGCGCCCCGCGGGCGCGACGGCGGTGCCGACGGCGCCCCGGGTAGAAACGTCCTGGACGGACGTTCCCTGCCCTCCAAGGGCGACGGCGATCTGGCTCCAGGAAGCCGTTTGCGCCTGGAGACCCCAGGCGGCGGCGGCCACGGCCCTCCTTAAATTTCGACACCAATTATTTGGTGTTTCGCGCGGGCTTCTCTAGAATGCGCGATCTCGGGTGGGCACAACGGCCTCACGCAGCCCGTTTCACGCGCCCAGCCCCCTATACACGCACACGACCTCCCTAGGTACTGACTTCAAATGCCAATCGCTCTCAAGGAATGGGCTGTAACGGTCCGCGCTCTCGCCGAGGGTGAGCAGCTGCTCACCCTGCGCAAGGGCGGAATTCGCGAGGAGAACAAGCACTTCGAACTGGAGCACGAGCGGTTCTTCCTCTATCCGACCTTCGACCACCAGCGGAACGACCTGGTCCGGGAATCGCACCACCCCGAGCTGCGTCGCGCCCTCGAGGAGGGCGTCTGGCCCGACGAGGAGCCGCCGCCGAAAGCCCTGATCCAGGACGGTGGCATCCCCCAGCCCGACCGTGTCCGGCTGCGCGCCTGGGCCGAGGTGACCGACCACGTCACGATCGAAGACCGGCGCACCCTCGACTGCCTGTCGCCGTACTACATCTGGACGCCGGATTACGCCGAGAAGCGACTCGCCTGGAAGCGTCGTCACCCCCTTCACATCCTGCTGCTGCGGGTCCACCGCATCCCCCGCCCGGTCACCGTGCGGGTCCGCGACGAGTACCACGGCTGCCGCTCCTGGGTCGAGATCGACCGCGATCTGCCCTTCGAGGGCACGCCGGTGATGGCCGACGAGGAGTTCGACCGCGCCCGCGAAGAGATTCGCGACGTGTGCGGTGCGGCTGAGCCTGCCCTCGTCTGACCGGCGCATAGCGGCGTCCTGCTCGCTCACGTGCAGAGCACGCTCGCTCGTGTGTCCTTGCTCTGCTTGGTCAGCCGAACGCAGGCTCTAGCCTGGGATCATGTCCTGGGTTGAAACCGAGTCGCTTTCGTTCACCGCGCGCCACGACTCCGAGGACGCGGCGTTCGCCGATCGGACCCTGGACCGGATGGAGACGCTGCGGCTGCGCCTCGAAGACCGTTTCGACAAGGTGCCCGACGAGGTCACCGTCGTCATCCACACCAACCCGGTCTCGCTGACGATGGCCCACCCCTTCCTGCCCGCCGCGCGCTGGGCGGCGGCGCCGGCCGGGCGCCGCTACCTGGCGGGATGGCCGATGGCAACCGAGCTCCACGTCCTCAACGACCGCCACATGGAACGGCGCGCCGCCGGCGAGGACTCGCTCGAAGCGCTGCGCGGGACCGCCGAGCGCCTCTACGCCCAGCTGGTGATCGCGACCAACAACCCGGCGCTGCCGCCCTCCTGGACGCCGCGCCGCTTCGTCCGCTACCTGCGCTGGGCCTGGCTGGTCGAAGGCGGCGCCCAGTACTTCGCCCGCCAGGTCGGCCTCTACCGCGCCGCGGTGCTGCTGCGCCTGCGCGGCGCGGGCCGCGTCTCCTTCCCGCCATCGCGCCGCGACGCGGTGATCCTCGGCGGCACGATCTTCGACCTGCTCGAGAACGAGCGCGGGCCCGAGGCCTGCGAGCGCCTCGTCGACGGCCTCCTCCCCGGCGGTCCCGCGGTCACCCTGGAAGACGCCTTCGACGCCCGCTTCCGCGACATCGAAGCCGCCTGGCGCGACCACCTGCGCGAGATGGTGCGGCCGGCCAGCGTCAGCTGAGCGGCCGGCGTCAGCTGATCCAGTAGGCGATCAGGATCACGATCACGGCGACGACGGCCGCGCCGGCGACCCAGAGCGCGAGGCGACCGGGCGTCATCGGTTCGCCGCCGGTCCGCCGCAGGCGCGCTTCGCCCTCGAGCTCGGCCCGCTCCTCGCCCTCGCCCTCGCCATCGGTCATCGTTTCCTCGAGCATGCCGGCGCGCCTCGTGAGCGTGTTCGGAGTTGACCCAGATGTCGTGCGGGCCGCCGCCGAGGAAGTCCGGGTTGTCGAAGCCGCGCGAGCGTTTGAGGATGCTCGGGATGTCGGACTCGAGCAGCAGGCCCTGCAGCATCTCGGCTTCGGCCTGGCTGCGGGCGAAGCCGACCTTGACCAGCTTGCCGCCGCCCCCACCGCCTCCGCCGCCGCCACCCTCGCCGCCGTGCCCGCCGCCGCCGTGGGAGCCGCGCGAGTGGGCGCCGCGGTGTTTGGTCTCGGGGCTCACGCCACGATCTCCAGGTCGGCGTCGGCGATCTTCAGGTCGGCTAGGTGGAAGGCCTGCACATCGGGGTTATCGGCATCGGCCAGCGAGATGATGATGTAGACCGGTTCCGGCCAGTTCTGTGCCTGGTTGACGTCGGTCTGGGACGGATAGGCGGCGCTTTTCGTGTGCGAGTGGTAGATCGCCAGCAGGTCGCCGTCCGCTTCGATCTCCTTCAGCGCGTCGAACTGCCCCTGCGGGTCCATCTCGTAGCGCAACGGCGTCGCCGCCGCGTTGCCGACCCGCACCACCTTGGTCGCCTCCCCGTCCACGCCACCCACCATCCCGCAGCACTCGTTCGGCAGGTCCTCGCGAGCGTGCGCGACCATTTCGTCGACCAGGGCTTGAGAAATCTTCACGATGCCTTTCTGGGAGTGTGACTGGCCAAGCAGATCAAGGACGCAAGGAGCGTGGCGTGCTCTGCACGCGAGCGACCGAGGACGCCGATATGCGCCGCGCCAGGCGCACTCCCAGAGCTACCACCAGACGGTGGAGTCCAGATTCTCGATCTCCTCGAGCGGCTTCGTGTAAATGCCGGAGGAGAGGTACTTCCAGCCGTCGTCGGGGATCAGGAAGACGACGTTGCCGGAGTCGATCTCCCCCGCGATCCGCGCCGCGACGCGGGCGACCGCGCCCCCGGAGACGCCGGAGAAGACGCCCTCCTCCTCGAGCAGCTTCTTGGTCCAGACGATCGCGTCGCGATTCGAGACCATGATTTTGCGGTCGAGCAGGCCGAGGTCGATGATCGGCGGGATGAAGCCGTCGTCGAGGGAGCGGAGCCCCTGGACGAGCTCCCCCTGCATCGGCTCGGCGGCGACCACCAAGGTCTCGGGGTCGGCCTCCTTGAGCCGGCGGCCGTTGCCCATCAGGGTGCCACCGGTGCCGAGGCCGCCGACGAAGGCGGCGACCGAGTCGAGCTCTTCGAGGATCTCGACCGCGGTCCCGTTGTAGTGGGCGAGCGGGTTGGCCTCGTTGCCGTACTGGTAGGGCATGAAGAAGCCGGGCTGCTCGGCCAGCTCGAGTGCCACCTCGACCGCCCCGTTGGAGCCCTTCGCCCCCTCCGAGTAGACGATCTCGGCGCCGTACATGCGCAGCAGCTGGGTGCGCTCCTCGGTGACGTTGTCGGGCATCACCACCTGCAGCGGGTAGCCCTTGCGCCGGCAGATCATCGCCAGCGCGATGCCGGTGTTGCCGGAAGTCGGTTCGAGGATCGTCTGGCCCGGCTCGATCGCCCCTTCGGCCTCGGCCTTCTCGATCATCGAGCGGGCGACGCGGTCCTTCACCGAGCCGGTCGGGTTGTGGCCCTCGAGCTTCGCGAAGATGCGGACGTCGGGCTTCGGCGAGAGTCGGGACAGCTCGACCAGCGGCGTATTGCCGATCGATTCGACCACGTCGCCGAAGCGCCCCCCGCAAGGTCTGTTCAAGACTGGATCTGGTGCCATCGGTTGCCGGTACCCCCTACTTCAGAAAGTGTAGCGACGGTGGGGAGGAATCTTGGACCCCTGGACAAACGCGACCCCTGGAATCGGGTGTATGTTCGGCCCGAGTCCAGCAAATTCTTGATCGGAGGCAGGTTTGTTCAGTAAGACGCGGCTGGCCGCCTTTATGGCGGTGCTTCTCGTGGGAGTGGTGGCGATCGTCGTCGCGGGATGCGGCGGCGGCTCCAGCAGCTCGAGCTCGAGCAGCACGAGCGAAGAAAGCGCGGAAAGCAGCGGTGGCGGAGGCGCGGCGAAGAAGAATCGAGCGGCGGCGGCGAAAAGCTGACGGTCGGCTCCGATATCCCCTATCCCCCGTTCGAGCAGGGGAAAAAGGGCAGCTACACCGGCTTCGACGTCGAACTGATGGAAGCGATCGGCAAAGAGATCGGCCGCGAACCGGAATTCATCGACTCCTCGTTCGAAACGATCTTCCGCGACGTCGCCCAGGAAAAGTTCGAAGCGGTGATGTCGGCGGCGACGATCACCGAAGAACGCGAAAAAGTCGTCTCCTTCTCGCTGCCGTACTACCTCTCCGAACAGGCGATCCTGGTCAAAGAAGGCAGCTCGATCACCGGCCTCTCCGACCTCAAGGGCAAAATCGTCGCCGCCCAGCAGGGCACGACCGGCCTCGAACTCGGCAAGGAAAAAGCCGAAGCCAAGGAACTCCGGCCCTACCCGGAAGGCCCCGACGCCGACAACGCGCTGAAGGCCGGGACGGTCGAAGCGGTGATCATCGACGCGCCGGTCGCGAAACAGCAGGCCGAAGAACTCGGCGGCATCGAAATCGTCGAAAAAGTCCCGACCGAAGAAACGTACGGAATCGCGGTCGCGCCGGAAAGCACCGAACTGCTCGAACAGATCAACGAAGGCCTGAAGAAGACCATCGAAGACGGCAGCTACACCAAGGTCTACGAAAAGTGGTTCAAAGAAGCACCGCCGCTGAAAGGCCTCGAAGAAGCGATCGAAGAAGCCGAATCGAAGTGACGATCGCGCGGTAGCTGAAAGTCGTATAACGGAGGGGGGCGCCGGGAACGGTGCCCCCCTCTTTCGATTTGACCGGGAAACGCAGGATCAGGAGCGAGATTTGAAGGTCTTTTTCGAACAGTATTTCGATTTCCACATCATGGGAGAACACTTCGGGGAAGTCTTCGAAGCCTTCCTGCAGAACCTCTTGATCTTCCTCGTCGCGGTGATCGTCGCCCTCATCTGGGGCCTCGTCCTGGCCCTGCTGCGCCAGCTGCCCGGGAAGAAATTCGATGCCGCTCCGCTTCCTGACGATCGCCTATATCGACGTTCTCCGGGCGATCCCGATGCTGATCATCATCCTGATGATCTCCGGCGGCGTGCCCTTCCTCACCTTCCTGCCGAAAGGCATCCGCATCCCCGAGTGGTTCGGCAAGCCCGATCCGTTCTGGTACGGCGTCGCGGCACTGGTCTTCGTCTACGGCGCCTATATGGCGGAGGTCTACCGGGCCGGGATCGAAGCGGTGCCAAAAGGCCAGATGGAGGCGGCCCGCTCGCTCGGCATGAGCCACTTCCAGGCGATGCGCCACATCGTCGTCCCGCAGGCGGTGACGAAGATCCCGGCGCCGATGCTGAACGAAATGATCTCCCTGCTGAAGGACACGACGCTGGTCAGCGTGATCGCCTTCGGCGAGTCGGTGCTGGTCAGCCGCGAAATCCTCGCCGAACAGCTGAACAGCTCGGCGCTGACCCTGACCGCCGCCTTCTTCCTCGTCATCTGCCTGCCGGGGGCGCGCCTGGTCGATTATCTGATCAAACGCAACCAGGGCAAACTCGCCCGCGGCGCCCACATCGAGGTGGCGTGATGGCAGAGCCGATGGTGCAGCTGAAAGGCGTCCGCAAGCGCTTCGGCAGCCTTGAAGTGCTGAAAGGCGTCGACCTCGACGTCGCCAAAGGCGAAGTGATCTGCATCCTCGGGCCGAGCGGCTCGGGCAAGAGCACGCTGCTGCGCTGCGTCAACCTGCTGTCGCCGCCGGAGGAGGGCGAGATCTTCCTCGAGGGCCAGGACATCTGCAAGGGCCCCGGCTCCGGCACCGGCGAGTCGAGCTGGAACCTCGACTTCGTCCGCCAGCGGGTCGGCATGGTCTTCCAGCAGTTCAACCTCTTCCCCCACAAGACCGCGCTCCAGAACGTGACCCTGGCGCCCCAACGGGTCCTGGGCAGATCCAAGTCGGAGGCGGAAGAGAAAGGCAAGGCGCTGCTCGAGCGGGTCGGCCTCGGCGACCGCCTCGGCCAGTATCCGGAAACGCTCTCCGGCGGTCAGCAGCAGCGCGTCGCGATCGCCCGGGCGCTGGCGATGGAACCCCACGTGATGCTCTTCGACGAGGTCACCTCGGCGCTCGACCCCGAGCTGGTCAAAGAGGTCCTCGACACGATGCGCGAGCTCGCCGACGAAGGGATGACGATGCTGGTCGTCACCCACGAGATGGGCTTCGCCAAGGAGGTCGGCGACCAGGTCGTCTTCATGGACGGCGGCGTCGTCGTCGAGCAGGGCGACCCCACCCAGATCCTCGACCACCCCCGCGAGGAGCGCACCAAGAAGTTCCTCGGCCGCGTCCTCGAGCGTTAGACGCTCAAACGGTCAGAAATCTGCCGGGTTAAAAAACCGTCGTATACGTGGATAACTAACCGCGCAGATTCCTGACCGGTGAGCGAGCCGACCGAGCTCGCCCTGAGACGCCGAAAATCAAGCCTGGCAAGGACGCAGGGCGGGCGCAGAGGGGAGCGCACTCCAGTGCGGACCCGATGAGACCGACCGAGGACGCCGCCAGGCGCCGATTTGCAGGCGTCTCAGCCGCCGGCCATGGCCGGGAGGATCACGACCGTGTCGCCGTCGGTGACCGAGGTGTCGAGGCCGTCGAGCACCCGCACGTCCTCGTCGTTCAGGTAGATGTTGACGTAGCGGTTGAGCTCGCCCTCGGCGTCGAACAGCTGGGCCGAGGTGTCGGGGTGCGCGGCGGTCAGGGCGCGCAGGACCTCGCCGACGTTGCCGCCCGCGGCATCGACCTCGGGGGCGCCGCCGGTTTTCGGGCGCAGGACAGGTGGGATGCGAACCGTCGCCATCAGCGGGGAAACCTACCGGTTGGCCGAGCTAGCCGGCGCAGAAGAGGTCGTAGTCGGGGAACTGGCCCATCTCCGACTCCGGGATCTCGTCGGCGTGCTCACCGCAGATCGGGCAATCCGGGTCGCGGCGGACCTTCAGCTCGGTGAAGCGGGTGCCAAGCGCCTCGTAGAGGAGGAGCCGGCCGACCAGCGGGTCGCCGACGCCGAGCACCAGCTTGATCACCTCGTTGGCCTGCAGGGTGCCCATCGTCCCGGCCATCACGCCGAGGACGCCGTTGGCGGAGCAGCTCGGGGCGAGCTCGGCCGGCGGCGGGGTCGGGTAGAGGCAGCGGTAGCAGGGCCCCTCGTAGGGGACGAAGGTCGAGATCTGACCGTCGAAGCTGAGGATCGAGGCCGAGACGACCGGCTTGCGCAGCCGCACCGAGGCGTCGTTCAGCAGGTAGCGGGTGGGGAAGTTGTCGGCCCCGTCGACGACGATGTCGTAGTCGCCGATGATGTCGAGGATGTTCTCGGCGTTGAGCCTGGTGCGGTGCTCGATCACGTTGACGTCGGGGTTCAGCGCTTCGATGAAGAGGCGGGCCGATTCGGTCTTCGGCATGCCGATCCGCTCGGTGTTGTGGATCACCTGGCGCTGCAGGTTGGAGGCGTCGACCACGTCGTCATCGACCAGGCCGAGCGTGCCGATCCCGGCGGCGGCGAGGTAGAGCGCGGTCGGCGCGCCGAGGCCACCGGCCCCGAGCAGCAGCACCTTCGAGTTCAAGAGCTTCAGCTGGCCGTCGACGCCGACCTCGGGGAGAAGGGTGTGGCGCGAATAGCGGTCGCGCTGCTCGGGGGTCATCCCCTGGGCGGCGACGACCGGGAGACCCTGCTCCTGCCAGGCGAGGATCCCGCCGGCGACGGAGGCGACGTTGGTGTAGCCCATCGCCTGCATCTGGGCGGCGGCGATGCCGGAGCGGTTGCCGGAGCGGCAGTAGAGGATCGTGCGGGCCGACTTGTCGGGCGCGGCGCTCTCGATCTCGTCGGCCAGCATCGCCGGCGGGACCAGCTTGCCACCCTCGAGGTGGGCCTCCTGGTACTCGTGGGGCTCGCGCGTGTCGATCAGGACGATGTCGCCGCCCTCGATCTCCGCGACCGCCTCGAACGGTTCGATCTCCTCGATCACCTGGGTCTGCTCGGTTCCTGCACCAGTCGCCATTCTTTAAATCCCCTAATTCGGATCAGCTTTACTTCAAAAAGTATAGCGAGCCCGCGAGGGGCTGTGTGGGAGTTCGGAAAACCGCTGCGCAGAGCGAAAAAAGCGCCGCGGCCGTCGCTCCAGAATCGACGGCCGCGGCGCGACTTAGGTCACCGGACGAGACCTAGCCCTTCGGGAGCGCCCTTACAAGCTGGGGCGCATCTGACGAAGTCTGCGGACCCGCTCTTCGATCGGCGGGTGGGTGGAGAAGAGGCCGGCGATGCCCTTGCCCTTGAAGGGGCGGACGATGTAGAGCGGCTCGGCCGCCTGGTTCACCTGCATCGGGATCGCTTCGGCGCCCGACTCGAGGCGCAGCAGCGCGCTCGCCAGCGACTCCGGGTTGCCGCACAGTTCGGCCCCGCCGGCGTCGGCCGCGTACTCGCGCTGGCGTGAGATCGCCAGCTGGATGATGCTCGCCGAGATCGGCGCCAGGATGACCAGGCCGAGCGAGGCGACCAGCCCCAGCGGCGAGTTGTCGTCGTCGCCGAACCACATCAGCATGTAGGCGACGTAGGTGATCGCCATGCCGATCGCCGAGGCGACCGACTGGATCAGGATGTCGCGGTTGCGGACGTGGGTGAGCTCGTGGCCGAGCACCCCGCGCAGCTCGTCCTCGGAGAGGAGTTTGGTGATCCCCTGGGTGACCGCGACCGCGGCGTGCTTCGGGTTGCGGCCGGTGGCGAAGGCGTTCGGCTGTTCGCTCGGGATCATGTAGAGGCGCGGCATCGGCAGCCCGGCGCGGGTCGTCAGTTCGCGGACGATCTGGTAGAGCCGCGGCGCTTCCGACTCGTCGATCGGTTTCGCGCGGCTCGACGCCAGGGCCAGTTTGTCGCTGAAGAAGTAGGAGCCCGCGTTGATCAGCAACGCGAGGATGAGGAAGCCGGCGGCTCCCTGCGGGCCCCCGATCAGCGCGCCGATGACGACCAGCAGGCCGCCGAGGGCGGCGAACAGGATCGTCGTGCGCAGCGTCGCGCCGAGGGTCGATTGCTTGGTGGTGGTCATCGTGTCTCAGGTGCTCCTCGTGGAGAAATTGGTCGACGAAGTATCACGGGAACCGGGCGATCTCGCCATAGGGGCCACCCCCTGAACCGCCCGGGGGCAGTCCCTAGTCGCCGCGGGGCATGGGGCGCCCCGCCTAGGCTTGGGCGGTGCGCAGACGAGCCCTCTTCACCCAGGTGCTGGTCGTCAACGCGGTGCTGTCGGGGGCGATCGCGATCGTCGCCGGCGTCGTCGCCGGGCTCTCGGTCGGCGAGATCCTCGCGATCGTCGTCCTCGCCGTGGTCGCCGGCGCGGCGGTGAACATGATCCTGCTGCGACGCCGCTTCGCCCCGCTCGAGGCCCTGATCGAAGAGATGGAGAAAGTCGACCTCTCGCGGCCCGGGTCCCTCCTCCCCGCCTCGATCGACGGGGTCGGCGAGACCGAGGAGGTGGAGCGGATCGAGCTCGCCTTCCTGCGGATGATGCGGCGCCTCGAGGCGGAGCGGCGGCGGGCGGGCTCGGCGGCGCTGCAGGCCCAGGAGGAGGAGCGGGCGCGGGTGGCGCGCGACCTCCACGACGAGGTCAACCAGTCGCTGACCGGGCTGCTGCTGCGGCTCGAGGCGGCGCGCTCGGCGGCGCCCCCGGAGCTCGAGGCCGAGCTGGCCGAGACCAAAGCGCTCGCCAACCAGGCGATGCGCGAGCTGCTCTCGCTGGCCCGCCAGCTCCGCCCCACCGCGCTCGACGACCTCGGCCTGGCGGCGGCGATCGCGGGGCTGGTCGAGCGGCTCGCCGAAGGTGAGATCGAGGCGACGATCGAGGCCGACGGCGACTTCTCGGACCTCGGCGACGACGCCCAGCTGGTCGTCTACCGGGTCGCTCAGGAGGCGCTCTCGAACGCCGCCCGCCACTCCGGCGCCGCCCACGTCGCGGTGACGCTCCGCCGCGGCCCCGAGGGGGTCGCGCTGACCGTCGCCGACGACGGCCGCGGCTTCGCCTTCGCCGACTCCGAGCGCGGCCTCGGCATCGGCGGTATGCGCGAGCGCGCCCTCCTGGTCGGCGGCGAGCTGACGATCGAGTCGCGCCCCGACGCCGGCACCACGGTCCGCCTCACGATCCCGGCACAGTGACGCGAGGCCCATCGGTCGATGGGCCGAAAACCTGACCCATAGTCCAGTTTTCGGCCCGTCGACGGGAGCGGCGCACCGAATTGGGGAGGATGTGTGCCGTGAGGGTGCTGATCGCCGACGACCACGGGATCGTGAGGTCCGGGCTGCGGCTGCTGCTCGAGCGCCAGCCCGACATCGAGGTCGTCGCCGAGGCGGCCGACGGGGCCGAGGCGCGCGACCTGGCGGTGCGGGAGCGGCCCGACCTGGCGATCCTCGACGTGAAAATGCCGAAGCTGACCGGGCTGCAGGCGACCCGCGAGATCAAGCGGCAGGCGCCCGAGGTCCAGGTCCTGATCCTCTCGATGCACGACGACGAGCGCTACCTCTTCGAGGCGCTGAAAGCGGGCGCCTCCGGCTACGTGCTGAAGGCACAGGCCGACACCGACCTGCTGGCGGCGATCCGCGCGGTCGAGCGCGGCGAGCCGTTCCTCACCCCCGAGGCGCAGCGCACGCTGATCAAGGACGTGCTCGAACGCGGCTCCTCCGGCGAGGAGGAGCTGACCCCGCGCGAGGAGGAGATCGTCAAGCTCGTCGCCGAGGCCCACACGACGAAACAGATCGCCGAGCTGCTGCACCTCTCCGAGAAGACCGTCGAGAACCATCGCGCCAACGCGATGCGCAAGCTCGGCATGCGCGACCGGGTCGAGCTGGTCCGTTACGCGATCCGCCGCGGGCTGATCGAGCCCTGAGCGGTCAGGCCGCGGTGCGCCGCCCGGTGCCCGCGCGGACCAAAACCGACCGCTTCGGTAGGATTTCGTTTTGATGTTGTTCTCGACCAAAGCCGAGTACGGCGTGCGCCTGATGATCGAGCTCGGTCGCCAGCCCGGGTCGACCCCGATCTCGCTCAACTCGGTCGCCGAAGCGGAGCGGCTGCCGCTCTCCTATCTCGAGCACCTGGTCGCCAAACTGCGCAAGGCCGGCCTGGTCACCTCGACCCGCGGCGCCCACGGGGGCTACCGGCTCGCCAAGCCGGCCGGGGAGATCACGATGGACGCGGTCGTCGAGGCCCTCGAAGGCCAGATCGCGCCGATGGAGTGCTTCCACGAGACGCCCGAGGGTCGCGTCCTCTGCTCGCACGAGGACGATGGCGACCGCGCCTGCTCGACGAAGCTGCTCTGGACCCGGGTGCAGAACGGCGTCACCAAGGCGCTGGCGGGCACCACGCTGGCCGAGCTGGTCGAGTTCTCCTCGCCACAGGGGCGCAGCGAGGCGGCGATCGTCCGCGCCGCATAGCACCACCAACTTCCCGAAAGACCGAGAAACGGAGCGAAATGGCTGAGCTGGAGATACGCAACCTGCACGTCAAGATCGAGGAGAAACAGATCCTCAAAGGTCTCGACCTCGACGTCGAGAAGGGCCGCGTCCACGCCCTGATGGGGCCGAACGGCTCCGGCAAGTCGACCCTCGCCAACGTGATCATGGGCCACCCCGCCTACGAGGTCACCGAGGGCACGATCACCTTCAAGGGCGAGGACATCACCGCGGCCGCCCCCGAGGACCGCTCGCAGGCGGGCCTCTTCATGGCCTTCCAGTACCCGGTCGCGATCCCCGGCGTCTCCGTCTCCAAGTACCTGCGGATGATCATCAACGCCCAGCGCGAGGCGCGCGGCGAGGACCAGATCAAGATCAAAGACTTCGCCCGCACCGCCCAGGAGGCGATGGAGCTGGCGAACATCCCCAAAGACTTCTCCAGCCGCTACCTCAACGACGGCTTCTCGGGCGGCGAGAAGAAGCGCATGGAGCTGCTGCAGCTGGCGCTGCTGAAGCCGGAGATCGCGGTGCTCGACGAGACCGACTCGGGCCTCGACATCGACGCGCTGCGGACCGTCGCCGACGGCGTCAACAAGTTCGCCGGCCCCGACATGGGCGTCCTCATCATCACCCACTACCAGCGCATCCTCAGCATGGTCAAGCCCGACCAGGTGTCGATCATGTTCGAGGGCCGGATCGTCAAAGAGGGCGGCCCGGAGCTGGTCGGCATGCTGGAGGAGAAAGGCTACGGCTGGATCCGCGAGGAGGTGGCGGCGGGCGCCGTCGCCTAGCCGCCTCGCGATGGAGCAGGCGACCGCGAAGAGCCCCGACGCCGGCGCCGTCGACGCCGGGAACGCGTTCCCGATCGACTGGGTGCGCGCCCAGTTCCCGCTGCTCGAGCGCCAGGTCCACGGGGTCCCGGTCGCCTACCTCGACAGCGGCGCCTCCGCGCAGCGGGTGCTCGCCTCGATCGAGGCGGTCGACGACTACGAGCGCCGCCACCACTCGAATGTCCACCGCGGCTCCCACACCCTCTCGGCCGAGGCGACCGAGGCTTACGAGGGGGCGCGCGCCACGGTCGCCCGCCACATCGGCGCCGCCGATCGCCGCGAGGTCGTCTTCGTCCGCAACGCGACCGAGGCGCTGAACCTTGTCGCCCGGGCCTGGGGCGACGCCAACGTCGGCGCCGGCGACCGCATCGTGATCACCGAGATGGAGCACCACTCGAACGTCGTCCCCTGGCAGCAGCTCGCCGAGCGGGTCGGCGCGGAGATCGACTGGGCGCCGATCGACGACAGCGGCGGGCTCGATCTGGACGCGCTGGCGAAGCTGCTGGAGCGCGGCCCGAAGGTCCTTGCCGTCGCCCACGTCTCCAACGTCCTCGGCACCGAGAACCCGCTCGCCGAGATCAGCGCGATGGCCCACGAGGCCGGCGCGATCGTCGTCGCCGACGGCGCCCAGGCGGCGCCGAAGCTGCCGCTCGACGTCGGCGCGCTCGGCGTCGACTTCTACGCGCTGACCGGCCACAAGCTCTACGCGCCGACCGGGATCGGGGCGCTCTGGGGCAGGCTCGACCTGCTGCGCGCGATGCCGCCCTTCCTCGGCGGCGGCTCGATGATCCGCAAGGTGACGCGCGAGGGCACCACCTATGCCGATGTCCCCGCTCGCTTCGAGGCGGGCACCCCGGCGATCGCCCAGGCGATCGGGATGGCCGCCGCGATCGAGTGGCTCGACGACAGGCTCGGCATGGAGGCGGTCCGCGACCACGAGCGCCAGATCGCCGACTACACCCTCGCCCGCCTCGCCGAGGTCCCCGGCCTGCGCGTCTTCGGCCCGCCGCGCGGCACCGAGCGGCTCGGCCCGGTCTCCTTCGACATCGACGGCATCCACGCCCACGACGTCTCCGAGATCCTCGACCGCCACGGCGTCGCCGTCCGCGCCGGCCACCACTGCGCGCAGGTGCTGATGGAGCGGCTCGGCATCGCCGCCACCGCCCGCGCCAGCTTCGGCGTCTACAGCACGACCGCGGAGATCGACCGCCTCGCCCGGGGCCTCGAAGACGCCCGCCGCGTTTTTGGACTCTGACGCTTCGCTAGCCTCGAACCATGGACGAGCTCTACCGCGACCAGATCCTCGAGCACTACAAGCGGCCCCACAATTTCGGGGTCGTCGAGGACGCCGACCTCGCGTTCGAGGACACCAACCCCTTCTGCGGCGACGAGCAGCGCGTGACGATCAAGCTCGACGCCGACGACAAGGTCTCCGAGGTCGCCTTCGAGGGCAAAGGCTGCGCGATCTCGACCGCCGCCACCTCGCTGCTGACCGACGAGCTGATCGGCATGAGCCGCGAAGAGCTGCTGCGGCTGCCGAAGGACTACGTGCTCGAGCTGCTCGGCATCGACATCTCGGCGACGCGGATGAAGTGCGCGATGCTCGGCCTCAAGATCGTCAAGTCGGCCGCCCTCGGCCAGCCCGCCGAATGGGAGGACGAGGGCGAGGCCGGCGACCCGACCGAAGCGGTCGCCGACCTCTCCTGACCAGTCCTACGGGGCGTTTTCCCGCGTCTCGTCGCTCGGCGCAAGGACCGCGAACATCGCGCCCTGCGGATCCATCAGCACCGCCAGCCGGCCGACGCTGATATCGATCGGTCCGTTCAGGACCTGGCCGCCGCTCGAACCGGCGGTCGCCGCCGTCGCGTCGGCGTCGGGGACGGTGAAATAGACGAGCCAGTGGGGCGGCGCCTCGTCCGGCGCCATGCCGGTGATGTCCATCATGCCGCCGCGCACTGCCTCGCCGTCCTTCCAGACGTGGTAGGTGCCCATCCCCGGCATCTCCTGCTCTTCGACGGTCCAGCCGAAGACCTTGCCGTAGAACTCGCGGGCGGCGGGGACGTCGCGGGTGCCGAGTTCGTTCCAGCCGAAGGTTCCGTCCTCGTTGACCAGCTCGGCGCCGACGAAGGTGCCGGGCTCCCAGATCCCGCAGACGGCGCCGGTCGGGTCGGTGAAGACGGCCATCTTGCCCATCCCCATCACGTCGATCGGCTCGACGATCACCTGGCCCCCCGCGTCGCGGACCGCGGCGAGCGTCGCGTCGGCATCGGCGACCGACACGTAGGTCGCCCAGACGCAGGGCTGCGAGTCCTCCATCTTCGGCGAGACGCCGGCGACGTCCCTGCCGTTCAGCTTGGCGCGGCGGTAGCCGCCCAGTTCGGCCGAGTTCGGCTGCTCCGGGATCTCCCAGCCGAGCAGGGCGCGGTAGAAAGCCTCGCTCGCGTCGATATCGGGGGTGCCGCTCAGTTCCACCCAGCAGGGCGTGCCGGGCTCGTAGCTGGTCCTCTCGCTCATCGCTCTCCTCCTTCGAATCGGGTTACGTCGATAAGACCACGCTCGCGGCGGAAAGTCATCGCCAGACGGTGAAGAAACGCGCGTGTCCACCCCGGAGGAGGCGCCAGGGTGGCCGACCGCTAAAATCCGACCCTGTTAGTAGGTTTAACGTTTGGCATCGTCTCTACTGGGGCAGTGAGCCGCCCCGGGAAGCAATCTCCCCTTGACCGACACCGCAGGAACCACGATCTCAGTGTGCCCCGTGGCCGAGCTGCCGCCCGGCACGATGCGCCTTGTCGAGCACGAGGGGATGAAGATCGGCGTCTTCAACTGCGACGGCACGATCTACGCGATCGAGGACCGCTGCTCGCACGACGACGGGCCCCTCGCCGAGGGCGAGTTCGACCCGAGCACCTGCACCGTCGAGTGCCCGCGCCACGGCTCACTTTTCGACCTGACCACCGGCAGGCCGAAGACGCTCCCAGCATTCAAGCCGGTGCAGACGTTCGCGACCGCCGTCGCGGACGACACCGTCACCCTGGAGGTCGCATAACGCATGGCAACGCCTGAGGTACTCGCCGAGAAAAGAGAGCTTTCCGGGATCAATGCCGACTACAAGGAGAAGTTCGGCTTCAACGATCCCGAGACCGGCTACGCCTACAAAGCGCCGAAGGGTCTGAGCCGCGAGGTCGTCGAAACGATCTCCGACTTCAAGGAAGAGCCGCAGTGGATGCGCGACTTCCGGCTGAAAGCGCTCGAACACTTCGAACAGCGCCCGACCCCGAGCTGGGGCGGCAACCTCGCGCAGATCGACTTCGACGACATCCATTACTTCGTGCGCGCCTCGGACAAGAACTCGCGCGACTGGAGCGAGGTCCCGGAGGACATCAAATACACCTTCGACCGCCTCGGGATCCCGGAGGCGGAGCGCAAATTCCTCTCCGGCGTCGGCGCCCAGTACGAGAGCGAGGTCGTCTACCACCAGGTCAACGAGAAGCTCGAGGAACAGGGCGTGATCTTCACCGACATGGACACGGCCCTGCGCGAGCACGAGGACCTGCTGCGCGAGTACTGGGCGACGGTGATCCCGCCCAACGACAACAAACTGGCGGCGCTGAACTCGGCGGTCTGGTCGGGCGGCTCGTTCGTCTACGTCCCCGCCGGGGTCAAGGTCGACATGCCGCTGCAGGCCTACTTCCGGATCAACACCGAGAACATGGGCCAGTTCGAGCGGACGCTGATCATCTGCGAGGAGGGCGCCGACGTCCACTACATCGAGGGCTGCACCGCCCCCGTCTACTCGAGCGACTCGCTGCACTCGGCGGTGGTGGAGATCGTCGCCAAGCCGAGCTCCCGGGTCCGTTACACGACCGTCCAGAACTGGTCGCAGAATGTCTACAACCTCGTCACGAAGCGCGCCGTCGCGCACGAAAAGGCGACGATGGAGTGGGTCGACTGCAACCTCGGGTCGAAACTGACGATGAAGTACCCGTCGATCTACCTGCTCGGCCCCGAAGCCCACGGCGAGATCCTCTCGATCGCCTTCGCCGGCGCCGGCCAGCACCAGGACGCGGGCGGCAAGATCATCCACGGGGCGCCGCGCACCTCCTCGTCGATCTTCTCCAAGTCGATCTCCAAGGACGGCGGCCGGGCGACCTACCGCGGCCTGATGGAAATCGCCGACGGGGCGACCGAAAGCCGCTCGAAGGTGGTCTGCGACGCGCTGCTCCTCGACGAGGACTCGCGCTCCGACACCTACCCGACGATCCGGATCGACGAGAGCGACGCCGACGTCGGCCACGAGGCGACCGTCTCGAAGATCGGCGACGAGCAGCTCTTCTACCTGCAGAGCCGCGGGCTCGACGAGGAGGAGGCCTCGAAGATGATCGTCAACGGCTTCATCGAGCCCGTCACCAAGGAGCTGCCGATGGAGTACGCGGTCGAGCTCAACCGGCTGATCGAGCTGCAGATGGAGGGCTCCATTGGCTGAGCTCGCGACCGAGCCGGCGTGGCTGGCGGAGCGGCGGCAGCGTGGCGCCGCGCTGACCGAGACCCTCCCCCTCCCCGACGCGCGCTCGAAGGGCTGGGAATTCACCGACCTGGCGAGCCTCGACCTCGACTCCTACACGCCGGCCGACGCCGAGCCCCGCATCGAAGGTGGGGACGGCGCGACGGTGGTCAGCCTGCGTGACGCCCTGGACTCTCATCCCCAGTTGCTCGAAGAGCAACTGGGTGGTCTCGTCGGGATCGAGGATCCCTTCGTGGCCCGCAACGAGTCCGAGTGGCGTGACGGCGTGCTCGTCCACGTGCCGCGCGGGGTCAAGCTCTCCGAGCCGGTGCGGATCGAGGTCCCGATCGAGGCGACCGGCAGCGCGGTCAGCTGGCGCACCCTGATCGTGCTCGAGGAGGGCGCCGAGGCGGAGGTCTGGGAGCACTGGTCCTCGCCCGACGACGAGGTCGACGCGCTGCTCAACTCGGTGGTCGAGCTCGCGGTCGGCCAGGCGGCGACGCTGCGCTACGTCAACACCCAGGACATCTCCGAGAAGGCCTGGATCTTCGCCACCCAGCGCGCCCAGGTGGAGCGCGACGCCCGCCTCGACTGGTCGGCGCTCGGCTTCGGCTCGGCCCGCGGCAAGGTGCGGATGGAGACCAAACTTGCGGGCCCCGGCTCCGAGGCGCGGGTAACCGGCGGCTACGCCGGCGGCCCCGGCCAGCACCTCGACTACGACACGACCCAGGAGCACGCGGCGCCGAACACCAACTCCGACCTCGCCTTCCGCGGCGTCCTCGCGGCCGGGGCGACGGCGGTCTGGCGCGGCATGATCAAGGTCGATCCGGGCGCCCAGGGAACCGACGCCTTCCAGGAGAGCCGCAACCTGCTGCTCTCGCCGGAGGCGCACGCCGACGCGATCCCCGGCCTCAAGATCCTCGCCGACGACGTCCGCTGCACCCATGCCGCGGCGATCGCCCAGGTCGACAAGGACCAGCTCTTCTACCTGACCTCGCGCGGCCTCGGTGAGGCCGACGCGAAGAGCCTGGTGATCGAAGGCTTCCTCGAGGCGCTGGTCGAACGGCTCGCCGAGGGCCCGGTCCGCGACGAGATCTCCGCCGCGCTCGAGACCCGCCTCGGCGAGATCCTCTAGCGCGGTTCGAAATCCCCGGCATACGGGGATTTCGCACCGCGCAAGCTCAGTGCTTGCCTTTGCCGTGCTCATCGTGGGCCGCATTCGGCAGCCTCAGCGTCACCGCGACCTTTCCCCCGGACGCGAACTGTGATCCGGGGCATTTCGACGTTGAAGCCGGCCAGCCCGGGACCTCGGACGGCATAGGGCGACGACCCGCTTTCAGGCGGGTCCAAGGTCCAGCGCGAGATTCCCCAAGCCCGTCGAGGATGCGGATCGAGGTGCCCCCCGACATGCTCAGCGCGACCAGGTCGCCGGCGGCGACCGGCATCGACATCGGATAGGTCTGGACTCCAGCCGAGGCCACGACCGCTACTCGGGCGCTCGCCGTCTCGAAGTTATTCCCGCGTCGGCGTGTTCGGCCAAACCGGCGGAACCCCCGGTTCCGGTGCCTTCCCGTAGTCGTTGAGCAACGCGCACCCGCTGGATTCGCATGGTTTCGCCGTCCAGGTACCGCCGTTCAGCAGCGGCCCGACCGTGATGATTTCCGCGCCGGCCGAGCAACGGAAGGCCGCGGAGACGACGGGCGCTGCGGCGGCGGCGAGCGAGACAAGGACTTCACGGTGCCTCCTGGGGATCGAGACGCTGAGCGGCGTCCAACCTGTCAAAAGGCCCGACGCCTGTCAACACTCAAGAGTTTGTCGGCCAAATGAGGCGATACTGGTCAGCGCTCCTTCTCCTCCCAGCGTTCGCGCTTTTTCTCGGCCCGGGTCGAGCGGATGATGCCGCCGATGACGATCAGCGCCGGCATCACGTAGAAGACCCACAGCCAGTGGCCGATGTGGCCGAGCGGGAGGGCGGTGAGCGCGCCCATCACGCACCCCCCGTCGAGAGCAGATAGAGCCCGAAGCAGGTGAAGGCGACCATCACCGCGAGCATCCAGTACTGAGAGCGGGTGGCGAGGCGGTAGTTGCGCCAGTAGACGAGGGCGCGGTCGTGGGCGAGAGTCAGGCCGAGGACATGGCCGACGAGCAGCGCGGCGACCTGGACGTACCAGATGAGATTCGGGGTCAGGGAGTTGAAGTTGATCCCGTATTCCGCGGTGCCGAAGAGGTCCGTGGTCGAGGTCCCCAGGGGATCGGAGAGCAGGTAGGTGAACTGGGCCTGCTCCTGGTAGACGAAGAGACTGAAGTAGTGGGCGATCAGGTAGGCCAGCGCGATCGGGATCAAGGTGTGGGCGAAGCCACGCTGCAGATCCTTGAACGGCGGCGCGCCGGGGATCGAGCGCATCCCCCGCACCCCGAGGAGGTATACGCCCGCGACCGCGAGGACGGTCGCCAGCATGAAGATCGAGTCGGTGATGCGGACCGTGGCGAGCGGCCCGACGCCGACGCCGGAGATCCAGTCACCGACTTGTTCCAGTCCGGGTTTGAAGGCGCCGCCCTCGGCCCCGTCGAAGCTGGTCGACGCGATCGAGGCGATCACGAGGGCGGTCGAGCCGGGAACGCCGGCCACCCAGTGGGTCGCCGCCGCGAGCGGCCGGCGGCGGCCGATCCGGCCGTCCTTCGATCCGAACGGGGCGAGCTGGGAGAACATCCCGAAATAGACCGAGAAGATCTCGCCACGCGAGCACCAGACCTCGGTGCCGAAAAGGGCCATCATCGCCAGCGAGTAGCCGGTGTAGACGCAGGCGGCGACGCCCGCGGCGTGGGGTTCGAGGCCGACGGCGACGCCGCCGCTGGAGCCGTAGACGACCTCGAGCCAGACGAAGCCGAGCAGGCCGACCGCCGCGGGCCAGCGGCCGAGCCGCTCCGGGTATGCGAGGTGCCGGAAACGACGGTGGGCGAGGAGCGCATAGGCGCCGGCCGCGACTCGGGCGATCGCCCGCCACGGGTTGAAGATCGGGAAGACGTCGCCGAACAGCGCCGAGACGAAGGGGAAGCCGATCCAGGCGGTGACGAAGAAGAAGGTGATCGCGAAGTTGCGGTCGGGCGCTTCGGTGCCGTGGATGCCGGAGTAGATGCCGACCCCGAGCAGGAAGACGGCGAGCCCGCCGCAGAGGATCTGCAGCGGCCAGGAGCGCAGGACGGCGCTGAGCCAGGCCGCCGAGGGGCGCCAGCGTTCCTCCTCGAACACCGGCTTGCGCCAGGCGGCGGAGAGCGCGAAGAAGGAGACGACGAGGACGATCGAGGCCGCCCAGGCAAAGAGCCAGGCGGGGATCGGCAGGTCCTGCTTGGCGACGAGGGCGTGGGCGAAGGGCAGCGTGAAGCTCATCGGCGGCGGCCCCCGAGCCGCGGCGCGGCGCGCCAGGATAACGTCAGGCGCCCGTGCGCCCCGGACGCGACAACATCGCCGCACCCGACCTGCCGTCGGGGCTGGAATGGATCGGCGCCGAACCCGACTCGATGCCGGCGCTCACCGCGGGCGGCCCGGCGATCGTCCACTTCCTCGACTTCGCGCAGCTGAACAGCGTTCGCACCCTCCCCTACCTCGGCGAGTGGGCGCGGCGCTACCGCGAGGCGGGCCTCTCGGTGATCGGCGTGCAGGCGCCGCGCTTCCCCTTCGGCGCCGATCGCGACGCGATCGCGGCGGGGCTGGGACGCCTCGGAGTCGAGTTCCCGGTGGCGATCGACGCCGGGCGCGAGCTGTGGATGACTTACGGCTGCGAAGGGTGGCCTAGCCTCTTCCTCTGGTCGCTCGGCGGGGCGCTCAGCTGGGTCCATTTCGGCGAGGGCGAATACCTCGGCACCGAGATCGCGATCCAGGAAGAGCTGCGGGAGACCGACGCCCTGCGGCCGTTGCCCGAGCCGATGGCGCCGCTGCGCCCCGAGGACGCGCCGAACGCGCAGGTGATCGCGCCGAGCGCCGAGGTCTTCCCCGGCGGCGGCTGGGATCGTGCCTGGGTCGCCGGCGAGGCGACCGACGAGCTGGTCGTCGAATACGAGGCGGGCGGCGCCTGGGCGACGGTCGAGGGGCGCGGTGCGCTCGCCGTCGCGGTCGACGGTGAGGACCGGGGAACCCTCGAGATCCCCGGCCCCGGGATCTACGAGATGGCGGCCCACGAGCGCCACGGCGCCCACTCCGTCGCGCTCACCCCCGAAGCGGGGATGAGCGTCTGGTCGGTCAGCTTCGACCCGGGGCTGCCCTAAGGCGCCGCCGGGCCACGTGGTCGCGGCGCCGATCGTCCCCGCCTACCAGGCCTCGCCGACCGGCTCGGCCGCGCCGCGCCCAGAATGCGAGCGGTCTTCCTCATCATCGCCCCCGGCGTCGCCGCCGTCGCGGCGCCTGCGCGTCCAGATCACCAGGGCGAGGCCGGCCAGGACGATCACGACCCCGCCGATCAGGAACGGCAGCTTCGAGGTGGTCGCGCCGCCGACCCACCAGAGCGAGCCGTGCAAGGTCGTGCTCGTGCCGTCGACCCGAAGCGGGATCGAGTAGTCGAAGACCTTGGTCTTCTTCCCCTTGTCGGTGACCACGGCGGGCACCGACTTCGACATCCAGTGCATGCGGTGGTCATGCCAGATGAACGTCCCCGACTGATCCACCGTCTTCCATTCCGGCGCCGCCTTCGGATCGGCGCTCGCCGGCACCGTGACTTCGGCGAAGCGATTGTCGTTGAGGAAGGTGGCGGGTGAGCGTTGGTTGACCTGGACCGTGCCGTCTTTCTCGATCCGCGCGTAGGGCTCGTTCTCGTAGCCGAGGATCACGACTTCATGGCCGGATCGGTCGACCAGCTGGAAGTAGCTGTCGTAGTCGAGGACTTCGATCGACACGCCGGTCGGGAGCGGGGGCGAGATCGAGTCGATCACCGAGCGGTAGTCGGGGTTGCCGCCGTGGGCAAGCGCCTGACCCGGCGCCAAGGCCAGCCCCAGGGTCGCGACAAGGAGGGCTCGTCGCGCCACCCCTAGGGCGCTTTTCGGGCGGACCTTCACCGGATCAACTCTAAAGTGTGCCGCCCAGCGACCACTTTTCCCGGAGGCACGGATGATCACCAAGCTCGACTTCATCGGAGTCCCCTCGACCGACAGTGAGCGCACCCGCGCCTTCTACGTCGAGACACTCGGCCTGCGCCCCGACCCGCACGCGCGCTTCGAGTTCTGGGTCGGCGACACCTGCTTCGGGATCTGGGAGCCGGCGCGGATGTTCGGCGAGTTCGCGCCGCAGAAGTACGCTCACATGGCGCTCCACGTCGATGACGTCGCCGCGGCCCGCGCCGAGCTCGAGGCGAAAGGCGTCGAGTTCCACGGCGAGACGTTCGACACCGGCGTCTGCCACATGGCGCTCTTCGCCGATCCCGACGGCAACGCTCTGATGCTGCACCGCCGCTACGCGCCCCTCGAGCAGGGCCACAGCGACGAGGGCGAACGCGGCTGAGCCCGCCCGCCCGCTAACGCGCCGCGGGAGCGGCGGGCCGGATCTCCTTCGGCAGCATGAAGCGGACGTCCTCGTGGACGGTCCGCAGCTCGCCGACGTCGTCGGCGCCGCGCTCGCGGAAGAAGGCGACGAGGCTCTCGACCAGCTCCTCGGGGGCGCTGGCGCCGGAGGTTATGCCGACCGTCTCGACCCCCACCAGCCAGGCCTCGTCGACCTGGGTGTGGTTGTCGATCAGGTGGGAGGCGGCGCCGTGTTCGCGCGCCACCTCGACCAGGCGGTTGGAGTTCGACGAGTTGGTCGAGCCGATCACCAGCACCAGGTCGCACTCGGTGGCCAGTTGCTTGACGGCGATCTGGCGATTGGTCGTCGCGTAACAGATGTCGGCGGACTTGCTCGAGACGATCGAGGGGAACTTGGCGCGCAGGGCGGCGATCACCTCGGCGGTCTCGTCGACCGAGAGGGTGGTCTGGGTGATGAAGGCGACCTTGTCGGGATCGGGGACCTCGAGCGCCTCGACCTCGGCGACGGTTTCGATCAGGATGATCGCGTCGGGGGCCTCGCCCGTCGTCCCTTCGACCTCCTCGTGGCCCTGGTGGCCGATCATCACGATCGTGTAGCCGGCGGCGGCGAAGCGGCGCGCCGAGACGTGGACCTTGGTGACCAGCGGGCAGGTCGCGTCGATCGTGCGCAGGTTGCGGCCGGCGGCGTTGTCGTGGACCGCCGGGGCGACGCCGTGGGCGGAGAAGACGACGATCGCGCCCTCCGGCACCTCGGTCTCCTGCTCGACGAAGATCGCGCCACGGGCGGCGAGCTGTTCGACCACGTGTTTGTTGTGGACGATCTCCTTGCGGACGTAGACGGGGGCGCCGTGGACCTCGAGCGCGCGCTCGACCGTCTGCACGGCGCGGTCGACGCCGGCGCAGTAGCCGCGCGGGGCGGCGAGCAGGACCTTCCGCGGGCCCGCGGTGGCAGTGCTTGGCATGCCTTCAGGGTACCGGTGGCGCACTTGCGGCCCGCTTCACGGTTTGGCCGCCGGGCGCATCGGGGATAGCCTGAGCGGCGATGAGCACGCAGGGACGTCACCTCGACCGACTGACGGCCGTCGACGCTTCGTTCCTCAGCAACGAGAGCTCGACCAGCCACATGCACGTCGGCGCGATCCTCATCTTCGAGGGGCCGCCGCCGCGCTACGTCGACCTGGTCGAGCACGTGCGCGGCCGCCTCCACCTGGTGCCGCGCTTCCGCCAGAAACTGGTGGTGCCGCCGCTCGAGGCGGGCCGGCCGCTCTGGGCAGACGACGTGAACTTCAACCTCAGTTACCACATCCGCCACACCGCGCTGCCCGAGCCGGGCGGCGAGGCGCAGCTTGAAACGGCTCGCCGGGCGCGTCTTCTCGCAGCAGCTCGACCGCTCGAAGCCGCTCTGGGAGCTGTGGCTGGTGCAGGGGCTGGAGCGCGACCGCTTCGCGATCCTGACCAAGACCCACCACGCGATGGTCGACGGGGTCTCGGGCGTCGACATCGGCACCGTGCTGTTCGACCTCGAGCCGGTGCCGAAACCGGCGGCGGTCGAAGACGAATGGGTGCCGCAGCGCTCGCCGGGGACGGCCGAGCTGGTCGGGCGCGGGCTCGGCGACGCGGTCGGGCTGCCGATCAAGGTGGCGGAGCGGGCGGTCGACGCCATCCGCCACCCGGAGACCGCGGCGCGTCGGGCGGTCGAGGCGCTCGAGGCGGTGAGCGCGGTGCTCAGCCAATTCGCCGACCCGGCTCCGGACGTGCCGCTGAACCAGGAGATCGGGCCGCACCGGCGCTACGTCTGGGCGCGCTCCGAACTGGCCGCCTTCAAACGGATCAAGGACAGCCTCGGCGGCACCGTCAACGACGTCGTGCTCGCGGTCGTCACCGGCTCGATCCGCAACTGGCTGCACACGCGGGGGGTCCGCACCGAGGGGCTCGAGCTGCGGGCGCTGGTGCCGGTCTCGATCCGCGCCGAGGACGAGCACGGCGAGCTCGGCAACCGGATCACGCTGATGCGCGGGCCCCTCCCGGTCTACATCGAGGACCCGGTGCGGCGCCTCAACACGATCAGCGCCGAGATGGCCGACCTGAAGAACTCCAAACAGGCGCTCGGCGCCGAAGTGATCTCGCGCTTCAACGACTTCGCGCCGCCGACGCTGCTCGCGCAGGCCTCGCGGATCAACTTCAGCACCCGCCTCTTCAACCTGCTGGTCACCAACGTGCCGGGGCCGCAGATCCCCCTCTACGTGCTGGGACGCGAACTCGAAGAGGTCTTCCCGGTCGCCTTCCTGCCGCAGAACCACACGCTCGCGGTGGCGATCATGAGCTACCACGGCAAAATCGGCTTCGGCCTGCTCGCCGACTACGACTCGATGGAGGACATCGAACTGCTCGGCGACGGGATCACCGATTCGCTCGCCGAGCTCGAGGCGGCCGCCGGCGAGTCCGCCGCGGCGGCGTAAGCCGGGCGCCCGCGCCGATCCCGGCGGGCCGAGGGAGCGACGCGGCTACCCTCTGTCGATGGGTCTCCTCCTGCTTCTCGTCTTCATCGTCGTCCCGATCGCCGAGCTCTACGTGATCATCCAGGTCGGTGAGCTGATCGGCGTCTGGCCGACCCTGCTCCTCCTCCTGCTCGACGCGGTCCTCGGCTCCTGGCTGCTCAAACACCAGGGCCGCAGCGCCTGGCGGCGCTTCAACCAGGCGCTCGCCGAGCGCCGCCTGCCCGCCAAGGAGGTCGCCGACGGCTTCCTCGTGGTCCTCGGCGGCGCCCTCCTGATCGCCCCCGGCTTCATCACCGACATCTTCGGCGTCCTCTTCCTCCTGCCGCCGACCCGGGCGGTGGCGCGCCGGGTGCTGCGGCGCTGGACCGTGGGACGAGTCGCCGTGGTCGGCTTCCCCGGCGCCGCGACGATGGGCGGGTTCGGCACCGGGCCGGGCCGGAGCAGCGGCCCGAACCGCTCCTACGACTACGACGTCGACGCCGAGGAGGTCCGTGAGGACGATCCCGGCGAGCCCCGACTCCCTCGCGGCGAGGCCTGAGTCGGCCGCCGCGCCAGATAAGCCACAGAGACGCCACAAACCGGTGCGCCGCCCCTGTCGATGGGCCGAAAACCCCACCTATAGGGCAGGTTTTCGGCCCATCGACCTGGAGGTGCTGCAGAGGTGTGACGGCTAGCCGGCCACCCAGGCGCGGGCTTCGGCTTCGTCCTCGGGGCTGAAGAGCTTCACGTCGACGGGGACGAGGCGGGACCAGACGGGGAAGGAGCGGCGGATCAGGAGGCCGGCATCGGCGACGATCGCGACGCGGCGCCAGTCGCGGCGGTGACCGAGGTCGAGATCGGGATCGGACACGGCCTCCTGGAAGCGGGCTTTAAGCGAGCCCAGATCCGAGCCTGGGGCGGCGACCAGGAGAAGCCGGACCTCACCGGCGGCGGCCGCGTCGCGCAGGGCCGGAACCAGGACGTCGTGGTAGTCGGCGTCGGTCAGCTCGTCGTGGATGCGGATGCCGGCCACGCCGGCAGGCATTTCGTCGATCGGCTCGATCACGGGCTAGCGGATGCTATTGCCCGAGAAGGTGAGGCCGGTGGGGTAGCTGGTGCCCGCTTCGGAATAGGGGCAGATGTCGAAGAACCCTTCCGGGGAGTAGGGCTGCAGTTTGCCGCCGGTGATCGCCCAGTAGAGGTCGTTGCTGAGCTGCATGTCGGTCTGCATCGGCGGTTCCATCCAGTTGTTGGCGATGTACTGGATGTCGCCATAGGTCCGACAGCCGCCGATGTCACCGCCGTAGGGCAGCCCGTTCCCTTCGCTCGGGATCTTCAGATAGGGGAGCGGGTCGCCGGCGCGCGGCGCCGGCCCGAAGTTGGTGACGCCGATCGGGTTTTCGTAGGAGGTATTGCCGGCGATCGTGATCCAGCGACTGCCGCCATCGGTGTAGAAGGTGTTGCCGCCGGCCTTGGGGGGCTTCCCGGAGACGACGTTGCCTTCGATCCGCAGGCCGTTTTCGTAGCTCGTGCCCTGGGCACCGGTCGTGTAGATCGCGCCGCCGTCCCAGAGCAGGCCGAGGTAGTCGCGGATCGTGTTGTCGGCGACGAGGCTGTTCTTGTTCGGGGTCGGCTGTTCCCAGTTCCCCCACATGCCTTTGGTGGCCCCGACCAATCCGGGGAAGCCGCCCGGATCGAGCAGGCCCCAACCCCAGCCGAGGGCGATCCCGCTCCAGGGCACGTCTTCGATCGTGTTGTGGACGACCTTGGTGCCGCTCGAGAAGCCGACGAAGACCCCCGGCGCGTCGGGATACTCCCAGGCGACTTCGGAGATCAGGTTGCCGGCGATCTTGTTGCCGGTGCTGATCTGGGCGGGGCTCTTGGGAGCGTGGTCGGCTTCCGAGATGCCGCTCAGTTGCAGCGCCGAGGAGCCGACGTCGGAGAAGGTGTTGCCCCGGACCAGGCTGTGCCGGCTGCCGGTGCCGAGCGCGAGCCCGACCGCGGCCAGGTGACTGAAGTGGTTGTTGACGAACCGCACCCCGCGGTCGTAGGCGAAGGAGACGTTGCCGGGGGTCGCTTCGTCGTTCGGGTCGTGGCCGATCGTGTTCGGTTCGTGGCCTTCGCCGACCAGGTGGAAGCCGGCCTGGTCGGAGATGTAGCCGTTGTCGGTGCTCGGCTGCAGCCAGGTCGCGTAGGAGAAGGTGAGGCCGCGGAATTCGACGTTGCGGATCGGCCTGGCTTCGGTGCCGTTGCCGCGGACCAGCGACTGCAGGACCGGCAGCTCGACGTCGGCGGTGCGCAGGTTTTCCCACTTGTTCGGCATGTAGTAGAGCCAGCCATGGGCTTCATCTAGGTACCACTCCCCCGGCGAGTCGAGGAATTGGAGGGCGTTTTCGAAGCGGGTCACCTGCCAGAAGCTCCAGATCCCGGGCTCACCGTCGGCGCCGCGGAAGACGTTGGCGTTCTTCCAGGCCGGTTCGGCCATCCGGATCAGGCCGGGGGTCGAGCCGGAAGCCGGCGTGATCGACTTGAGCGGGACGCTCATCGTCTTCCACTGCGTCTGGATCACCGCGTCGATGCTGCCGACGTTGGTCCATTCGGCCGGGTTGCCCCAGGAGGCCGGGTTGAGGCCGCCCGGTTCCGTGGTCGGCAGATATTCGATTCCGCCGCCGACTTGGCCTTCGTTCCAGTTCGGCCGGAAGCCGGCCGGGTATTCGCCGGTCTGGGCGCGAGTCTGGCGTTTGCCGTTGACGTAGAACTCGCGGCTCTGGACCTTGCCGACCTTGGCGCGGTAGATGCCCTTTTCCTTGTCGAAGAGCTGCCAGGCGGAGCCCGGCACGCGCACGGCGCCGGAGATCACGGGGCGTTCGCCTTCATAGGCGCGGTAGACGACCTGGTGGCTGCTGTTCCCCGAGTCACTCGGGTTCATCGTCAGCGGGGACTTGAGGCGGTAGGTGCCGCCGCGCAGGATCACGGTGAAGTCAGCGCCGGGCTGGAGGCGGAGCGATCGGCGGGCCGCCTGCTGGGCGCGTGCGAGGGTCGCGAACGGCGCCGCCTTGGTGCCCGGGTTGGCGTCGGAGCCCCGCGGGGAAACCCAGACGCGAGCGGCCGCCGCGGGCGAGGCCGGGCCAGCCGCGGCGGGAAGGATCAGCGCCGCGAGGACCGCGAGCAGCACCGGCATCGCGGCGGCCCACCGTCCGACCGAAAAAGAAAGCCGAACCCAACCCATAGGCCCGCCATCGACAACGGCGAACCGTAACTTGAGCGGCGCAGTGCGTCAGGCTAGAAGCCGAGGGCGAACTTGGCGTCCTCGGTCATCATTTCCGGTGACCAGGAGGGGTCGAAGACCATCTTCGGGTGGACCGCGGCGACGCCGGGGAGGTCGCCGACGAACTCCTTCATCTGCTCGGAGACCTGGGGACCGATCGGGCAGGCGGGCGTGGTCAGGGTGAAGGTGACGTAGACGTCCTCCTGCTCGATCGCGACGTCGTAGACGAGTCCGAGCGAGACAAAGTCGAGGCCGAGCTCGGGGTCGATGACCTCCTCGAGCGCCTCGTAGACGTCTTCCTCGGTGACGACTTCGGGATGGGTCACGGGCTGCTGCTCTTGATCTGCCATGGCCAGATGGTAGCCGGGTCAGGCGGCGGGCTCGGGCAGGGTCGGCGCCGGCGGCGTCCCCTCCCCCAGGGGCTGCAGGTAGAGCTGCCAGTAGCCGACGTCGCGCCAGGAGCCTTCCTTCCAGCCGATGTCGCGCAGCGCGCCGATCGGCTCGAAGCCCATGCTCTCGTGCAGGCCGATGCTGGCCGGGTTCGGCAGGGTGACGCCGGCGACGGCGATGCGGAAGCCCTGGGCGCGGAGGCGGTCGAAGAGCTCGGCGTAGAGGGCGCGGCCGATGCCTTGGCCCTGGTGCCCGGCGTCGATGTAGACGGAGACCTCGACCGACCAGTCGTAGGCCGCGCGCTCGGCCCAGCGGCAAGCGTAGGCGTAGCCGATCACCTCCTCGCCCGACTCGGCGACGAGGAACTGGTGGGTCGCCGCATACGTCTCGATCCGGTGCGCGAACTCCTCCGCGTCGGGAGGCACGAGCTCGAAGGAGATCGGCGTCGATTCGACGCTGGGCGCGTAGATCGCCGCGCAGGCCGCGGCGTCGCGCTGGGGATCGGCGGGTCGGATCGTCATCGGCAAGTCGCTCACAATAGGCTCCGCTCGATGAGCAGGGAAGCGGGCAAGGTGCTGCGGCGCTCGATCGGCATCGTCTTCGCCGATGGCGGCCTGCTGACCTTGAGCGGCTCCGCCCCGGCCGGGGGCGGCGGCCACGGCGACGAGCCGCTGTTGGCGGTGCTCTGCGACCCCGACGCGGCGCCGGTCGCCTTCGAGGAGGCGCTGCTCTCGACCGAATACGGCGAGGACGGGGTGCAGCGGCGGGCGACGCTGGAGCTCTGGCTCGACGCCGAGGACGGCCGGCCGCTGCGCGGCGCCGGCACGCTGATCAACTCGATCGTCGCCGAGACCGACGGCCTCGAGACGCGGATCGCCTTCTTCCGCTGGGCGCCCGAGGGGCGCGAGGGCCTCGGCCACTACGAGATCGCCCGCGCCCGTGGCTGAGTCGGGCTCCGGCGGGGCGCGAATCGAGGCGGTCGTCTCCGATTTCGGCGGCGTGCTGACGACGCCGCTGATGGCCTCCTTCCTGGCGCTGCAGGACGCCCACGGCGTCAGCGTCGAGGACTTCGGCCACGCGATGCGGACGGCCGCCGCGGCCGGCGACGGCGAGATCCCCCTCTACAAGCTGGAGCGCGGCGAGCTCACCGAACCGGAGTTCCTCGAGATCCTGCGCGACGGGCTCGAGCCTCGCCTCGGCCACCGGCCCGAGCTGCACCGCTTCCGCCACGTGTTCTTCGAGGCGCTCCACCCGAACGAGCCGATGATCGACCTGATGCGCGAGTGCAGGCGGAGCGGCCGGCGGATGGCGATGCTGACCAACAACGTGCAGGAGTGGGAGCCGCTCTGGCGCACGATGCTGCCGGTCGACGAGATCTTCGAGACGGTGATCGACTCCGGCTGGGTCGGCTACCGCAAGCCCGAACCCCAGATCTACGAGATCACCCTGGAGCGGCTCGGGCTGCCGGCGACGGCGTGCCTCTTCGTCGACGACCTCGAGGTCAACTGCGACGCGGCCCGGGAGCTCGGCTTCACCGCCGTCCACTACCGCGAGCCGGAGCAGGCGATCGCCGAGGTGCGCGCGGCGCTCGCCGGCTGACCCTGCCGACGGGCCGAAAACCGGACCGATAGACAGGTTTTCGGCCCATCGACCGCGGGGGCGCGCGGCTCTGTGCCTAACCCTGCTCGGCGGGCGCCGGGACCGGGACCTGCGGGTGCTCGCGCCAGCGCCTGGCGAAGGGCAGGCGCCAGCTATGCGGGGCGATCAGGGCGCCGATCGAAGCCGGCCCCCAGGAGCCGGGCGGGTAGGGCTGGACGGCGGGCGGCTCCTCGAGCAGCGGCGCCGAGACTTCCCAGAGCCGCTCCATGTCGCGGGCGCTGGTGAAGAGGGTGTGGTCGCCGGCCATCGCGTCGCGGATCAGCCGCTCGTAGGCCTCCAGGGTGTCATCGCGGTACTCGGTTTCCTCGAGCGAGAACTGCATGCTCGCCTTGTCGAGGACCATGCCCATGCCGGGGCGCTTGCCGTAGAAGGAGAGCGAGACGCGCGAGGACTCGTCGAGATCGAAGGTGAGGTGGTCGGGGCCGTAGCGGCCGACCCGCGAGTGGGCCGGGAACATGCTCTGCGGCGGCTCGCGGAAGGCGATCGAGATGATCCGCGCGCCTTCGCCCATCCGCTTGCCGGTGCGCAGGTAGAAGGGGACGCCGCTCCAGCGCCAGTTGTCGACTTCGCAGCGGAGCGCGACGAAGGTCTCGGTGCTCGACTGCGAGGCCACCCCCGGTTCGTCGACATAGCCTTCGTACTGGCCGCGCACCACCTGCTGCGGGTCGAGCGGCAGCAGGCTGCGGAAGACCTTGTTCTTCTCCTCGGTGATCGGCAGCGAGGCCAGCGCGGTCGGCGGCTCCATCGCGACGAACGCGAGGATCTGCATCAGATGGGTGACGACCATGTCGCGGAAGGCGCCCGTTTTCTCGTAGAAGGCGGCGCGCGAGCCGACCCCCAGCGTCTCCGGCACGTCAATCTGGATGTGGTCGATGTGCTCGCGGTTCCAGATCGGCTCGAAGAGGCCGTTGGCGAAGCGCAGCGCGAGGATGTTCTGCGCGGCCTCCTTGCCGAGGAAGTGGTCGATGCGGAAGATCTGCTCCTCGCGCAGCACCGCGTGCAGGGTGTCGTTGAGCGCCTGGGCGCTCTTCAGGTCGGTCCCGAACGGCTTCTCCATGATCACGCTGGCGTTCTCGGTGAGCCCCGCGGCGCTCAGCATGTGGACGACGTCGGAGGCGGCGGTGGGCGGCACGCTGAGGTAGTGGAGGAGGCGGGTGTCGGGGCCGAGCAGGTCGACCTCGTGGTCGACAGCGGCTTTCAGCGCCTCGGCGCCGGCCGAGACGGGGATGTAGACGATGCGACGCGAAAATTCGCGCCAGACCTCCTCCGAGAACTCGTGGCGGGCGAACTCCTCGCAGGCGTTGCGGACGATCTCGCGGAACTCCTCGTTGCCGATCTCCTCGATCGAGGTGCCGAGGACGCGGAATTCGGGCATCAGCTCCGACTGGAAGAGGCGCAGCATCCCGGGCAGCAGCTTGCGTTTGGCGAGGTCGCCGGTGGCGCCGAAGATGACGATCAGGTGCGGCGGCAGCGGCTGGACGACGCGCGCGTCCATTTCTTCGGTGACGCTCTGCTCCGCGGCCCGACCCTCATGTGGGACTCCGTTGTGATTTCCGTCGGGCATCGAACTCAGAGTAGCCATTGGTGACGGCAAGTCGTGACGGATTTGTTGGCGACTTGGCGAGGCTCCGAATAGATTGGCCCGCTTCTTGGACAACGACGGCGCCGTCATCGCAGCGAACGCCCCCGCGGACTGGAGCGGCCACGTGATCGTCTGCGGCCTCGAGGGGGTCGGGCTGCGCACCGTCGAGCAGCTGCGCTCGACCGGGGTCGCCGTGGTCGTGGTCGACGACGACCCCGCCGCGGCGCACTCCTTGACGGTCGAGGGCTGGGGCTGTCCCTACATCGCCGCGGGCGGCAGCGTCGAGGGACAGCTACGGCGGGCCGGTCTGGATGGGGCGCGGGCGGTGGTCTGCACCAGCCGCAGCGACCTGCGGAACGTCGAGACGGCGCTCCTGGCGCGCGATCTGCGCGCCGACATCGACGTCGTCGCCCACCTCGACAACCCGACCGTCGGGCGGGCGGTGGAAGAGGCGACGGGGATGGGGTCGGCGCTCGACGTGGCGGGGCTCTTCGCGCCCGCGGTGGTCGACGCCTGCATGTACCGGAGCTCGCACGACGTCGTGCTCGGCGGCGAGGGCTTCGTCGCGGCCGAGGTCGGGGTCGGCGGCGCGGGGACGCTGCGCGAGCTGTTCGGCGACCTGGTGCCGGTCGGCGTGGTGCGGCCCGACGGCGAGCTGGTCGTCTGCCCGGGCCGCGACCTGGCCGTCGCTCCCGGCGACCGGGTGACGCTGCTCGGCAAGCCCGACGAACTGGCGGGCGCGGAGCTCGCCCGCACGGCGGACCCGGACCGCGTGCCGAGCCAGGGTGGCGGCCCGGTGCGGCAGTGGCTGCGGCGCGTCAGCCGCACGCTGGCGCAGGGGACCGACCGCGCGGTGGCGATCACGCTCGGGCTCTCGCTGGCGATGCTGGCGGTGGCGACGATCGTGCTGCGGCTCGCCTACCACCAGGGGGACGGCAGCCATCTCTCGCTGAGCCAGTCGATCTACTTCACGATCGAGACCTTCGCCACGGTCGGCTTCGGCGACTTCTCCTTCGCCCACCAGTCGACCGCGATGCAGGTCTTCGGGATCCTCCTGATCATCGCCGGGGTGACCCTGAGCACGGTCATCCTGGCGCTGATCACGAACGCGCTGGTCAGCCGGCGGATCGAGCAGTCGCTCGGCCAGGGGAGCATCAGGGGGATGGAGGGGCATGTCGTGCTGGTCGGCCTCGGCGCGGTCGGCCTGCGGGTGCTCGAGGGGCTGCGGGCGCAGGGGCGCGACGTGGTCGTGGTCGAGCGCGACGAGTCGAACCGCTACGTCCAGCACGCCCGCGGCCTTGGCGCCCCGGTCGTCCACGGCGACGCGACCCTGGGACAGACGCTGCGCTCGGTCAACCTCGCCCAGGCGGGCGCGGTGGCGATCCTGACCAGCGACGACCTGGTCAACCTGGAGACCGGCCTTGCGGTCCGCGACGAGCTCGGGGCGCGCTGGTCCGAGGTCCCGGTCGTCCTCCGCGTCTTCGACCGCGCCCTCGGCAGCCGCCTCCAGCAGACCTTCCACTTCAACCACGTCTGGTCGACCGCGGCGCTCGCCTCACCCTGGTTCGTCGGCGCCGTCCTCGGCCTCGAGATCCTCGCCACCTTCTACGTCCGCAATCAGCCCTTCCTGGTCGCCCGCCTCGAGGTCAACGAGGGAGGCGGCCTCGCCGGCCTCGCGATGCAGGAGCTCGGCGCCCGCATCCGCGTCGTCGCGATCGCCCGCGGCGGCGGCTCCGAGCTCGAGTACCCGCCCCGCCGCGACACTCGCCTCGCCGCCGGCGACCGCGCCTACCTCCTCGGCCCCTACGAGGAGCTGCTCCGCGTCCTCAGCCGCGAACGGACGGGCGCCGCGGCCTGAGCCCGCGAGCGCGTTCGCACTTTCCCGTAACCAGTACGGCTAACTGCGAACTCTCCCGGGCGGAAGCGGCGAATCACGCACGGCTCCGAAAACCAAGCCTGCCAAGGACGCAGGGAGCGAGGGAAGGGGAGCGCATTGAAAATGCGTGACCCGACCCGAGCGACCGAGGACACCGGCAGGCGCCGGTTTCCAGGAGCCGCGCCGGTTAGTTGTCCGACCCCGCCCGGTCCCAGATGTACAGCTCGACCGCCTCGACCGCCAGCGCCATCAGCCGGGGCGGGGAGAGCAGGCCGAGGACGAGCTCGAGGGCGTCGTCCTCGGTGACGCCGGCGTCGACGGCCTCCTCGCCGCGGAAGCCGGCGGCGAGCTTGAGGGCCTCGCGGCGGTTCTCGCCGAGCGAGCCGAAGGCGCCCATCAGGAAGTCGCGGTTGGGGACCGGCTGGCCGACCTCGAGCGAGCCGTGCCAGGCGGCGAGCATCGAGAGGTCGTGCTCGTCGAGCTCCGAGATCGCCTTCGCGTAGTGGACCTCGAGCTCCGAGTCCGGGATCTCGTCGACCCAGGCGCGGACCGCCTCGCCGAGGAGCTGGCGACGGGCCTCACGGCCGATCGAGTCGGCTATGGCGCGGATGGCATCGGCTGGATCGACGAAACAGAGGGACATGAGCTGATGCGAATTTAGAGGGGTCGGGGGACGGTAAAACGGCTTTGGGAATGCCCAGTTTGCGTGGTGGGGGGCGGAGTGGCGGGAGTCTGGGGGCCGGGCCGCCGCGGGGGAGCGCGCCGCCGCCGTCCATAGTCTGGGTCCGTGCCCCTGAAGCTGATCCTCGGACCCCCGAACTCGGGGCGGGCGGGCGTCGTCCGGCGCCGCTATCTCGACGCCCTCGGGCGCGACCCGGTGCTGGTCCTGCCGACCGTCGACGACGTCTTCGCCTTCGAGCGCGAGCTCTGCGGGAGCGGCGCGGCGCTGGGCGGCACGGTGCTCACCTTCGGCGCGCTCTTCGGCCAGATCGCGACCGCCGCGGGCAGCCCGCCCGGCGCCGTCCTCTCCCCCGCCCAGCGGCAGCGCTGCGTCGCCGTCGCGGTCGAGGAGCTGACCGGGCGGCTCGGGCCGCTGCGCCGCTCGGCCGGCCGACCCGGCTTCGCCGCCGCCTTCGCGCGGCTGCTCGACGAGCTGCAGGCGGCCGCGGTCGGCCCGCGCGAGGTCGAGGCCGGCGCCGGCACGCTCGAAGGCTCCGCCTACCTCGCCGACGTCGCCACCCTCTTCGCCGGCTACGAGGCGGCGCGCGAGCGCTCCGGCCGGCTCGACGCCGCCGGGATCGCCCGCGAGGCGATCGCCCTGCTCGCCGCGGACCCCGGGCCGTGGGCCGGGCGGCCGGTCTTCCTCTATGGACTCGACGACCTCACGCCGGCCCAGTTCGACCTGGTCGAGGCGCTCGCCGCGCACACCGAGGTCACCGTCGCGGTGCCGTTCGAGCCCGGCAACGAGGCGCTCGCGGCCCGCGGCCAGATGCTGGGACGGCTGCGCGAGCGCCTAACGGTGGTCGACGAGGAGACCCTCCACGCCGACCCGACCAACACCGCGAGCGCCCAGCTCTACGCGCTGGCCCGCGGCTTCGGCTTCCCGGAAGAGCCACCCGCGCCGTGGCCGGATCACTCCGACCTGACCCTCCTGCGCTCGGCCGGGACCCGCGCCGAGGCGGAGGCGATCGCCGCCGAGGTCTCGCGCCTCGTCCATGCGGGCAGCCCCCGACGAGATCGCCGTCGCCCTCCGCGACCCCGGCCGGCGCGGCCCCGAGCTCGAAGCGGCGCTCGAGGCGAACGGGATCGCGGCGGCGCTCGAGGCCGAGGTGCCGGTCGCCGCAACCTCGGTCGGCGGCGCCGTGATCGCCCTGCTCGAGACCGGCTTCGGCACCGCGCCGCGCTGCCGACCTCCTCCGTTATCTCCGCGGCCCCTCCGGCTTCTCCCCCGGCCGGGTCGACTGGCTGGAGCGCGCGATCCGCCGCGGCCGGATCGGCGACGCCGAGACGGCGCTGGCCCGGTGGCGCGGTACCGACGGCGAGGACCCGCACGACCTGCGCCGCCTCCGCGAGGCCGCCGCCGATTCCCCGGCCGCGCTCTGCGCCGCCGTCGCCGGGCTCGCCGCGACGATGGCCTCGCGCCCCTTCCGCACCGGCGAGGACGGGCCGCGGCTCGGCCCCGGCGACGGGCTCGAGCTGCGCGCCGCCGGGTCGATCGCGGCGGCGCTCGGCGACCTCGCCGCGCTCGGGCCGCTCGCCCCCGCCCCGGAGCGCCTCGCCGAGACCGTGCGGGCGCTCGAGTTCCGCGTCTGGAGCGGCCCGGTCGAGGGCCGGGTGCGGATCGCCAGCCCCTACCGCCTGCGCGCCGCCCGCTTCGACCACGTCATCGTCGGCTCGCTGCAGGACGGCGAGTTCCCGCGCCGCGACCGCGGCGGCGACCCCTTCCTCTCCGAAGCCCAGCGCGAACAGCTCGGCCTCGACCCGCGCCGCGACACCGAAGCCGAGGAGCGCTACCTCTTCGGCGTCTGCCTGGCGCTGCCGCGCCGCCACCTCTTCCTCTCCTACCGCGACAGCGACGAGAACGGCGCCGCCGAATCGCGCTCGCCGCTGCTCGAGGAGGTGCGGGCGCTGATCGCCCCGGCGCCCGCCGACGGCGGGGCCGACCCGGTCGAGGCGGCGATCACCCGCGCGCGCGGGCTCGCCGACGTGGTCGCCCCGCTCGCCGAAGCGCCCTCGCCCGACGAGCTGGCACGCGCGCTCGCCGCCCACGGTCCTGGCGCCGACCCGCGGGCGCTGCTCGCCGCGGTGGGAATCGACGGCGCGTCCGCGGCGGCCGAGCCGGACCGCCGCGGCGCCCAGGCGGAACACGCCGACCTCGTCGCCACGCTCGAGGACCGCCTCCGCCGCGCCCGCCGCGCCGAGCACGCCGCCCGCGCCCCCGGCCCGCTCACCAACCCGGCGGTGCTCGCCGCGCTGGCCGCGGTCGAGGCCTATGGCGGCACCACGCTGGAGGGCTTCGACGAATGCTCCTACCGCTGGTTCGCGGGCCACGAGCTCGACCCGCAGCCCCTCGACCCGGTCCCCGACCCGCTCGTGCAGGGCGGCCTGATCCACGCCGTCTTGGAGCGCCTCTACCGCGAGCGCCCCGGCGGCGATCCCCTCCCCCGCCCGGCGTCCGTGGCCCTCTGGAACGAGCGCGGCCGCGCCCTCCTCACCGAGCAGCTGGCCGAGGCCGAGGTCGGCGGACACCCGGCCGAGCGGGCGATCGCGCGCCGGGTCGAGCGCCTGCTCGAACGCTACCTCGGCGAAGAGGCGGCGCGCGAGACCGGCGGCTTCGAGCCGTGGCTGCTGGAGGCGCGGTTCGGGATCGGCGAGAAAGCCGAGCGGCCGACCCTCGACCTCGGCGGCTGGGGACTGCACGGGGCGATCGACCGGGTAGACCGGGCCGCCGACGGCCGCGCCGTCGTCCACGACTACAAGCTCGCCTCGAGCGTCACCCCGCGCGACAAGTTCGAGGAGCGGGCGAAGCTGCAGCTGCCGCTCTACCTGCTCGCCGCCCAGCGCCACTGGGGTGCCGACCCGGTCGGCGGCATCTACCACCCGCTGCGCGGGACCTCGAACCGGCGGCCCCGCGGCGTCGTCGCGGCCGGGTCGGCGGGCGACCTCGCCGGCTACGACCTCTACCGCGGCGACATCGTCGACGAGGCGGAGCTCGAGGAGCTGCTGGAGGAGACGCGGCGGCGCGGCGGCGCGATCGTCGCCCGGATCCGCGCCGGCGAGATCCGCCGCGACCCCGGACCGCGCGAGGGCCTGCGCGGCCACGACGTCTGTCCGACCTGGTGCAGCTTCGCGCCGATCTGCCGCCGCGACCGGGCGCCGTCCTATGTGGAGCACGAAGAGAACGAAGCGGGGTGGGAACGATGAGCGAGGCGACGCCCGCGGCGAGCGCCGCGGGCGGAGCACCCGCCCCCGAGCCCGCGATCGAGCGCTCCCCCACCCCGGAGCAGCGCGCCGCGATCGAGGCGCGCGGACGCGACGTCCTGCTCGAGGCGGGCGCCGGCTCCGGCAAGACCGGGGTCATGGTCGAGCGCTACTGCCGCCTCGTCGTCGACGAGAGCGTCTCCCCCGACGCCGTCCTCGCCTTCACCTTCACCGACAAGGCGGCCGCCGAGCTGCGCGCCCGGGTCCGGGCCGAGCTCTCCCGCCGCGCCGCCGGGTCGGGCGCCGCCGCCGTTCGCGCGGCGGCGCTCCTGACCACGATCGGCGGCGCCTGGATCACTACCATCCACGGCTTCTGCAACCGCGTCCTCGCCGCCCACCCGGTCGCCGCCGGGGTCGACCCCGGGTTCCGCGTGCTCGACCAGCCGGAGGCCGAGCGCGCCGCCCGCGAGGCCTTCGACTCGGCGCTCGCCGAGTTTCTCGCCGGCGGCGAGCCCGCTCGCGAGGAGACGGTCGCCGCCTACGACCTCGAAGGCCTCCGCGGCGTCGTCGTCGCCATCCACGACGAGCTGCGCAGCCGCGGCGTCGCCGACCCGGCGCTGCCCGATCCCCCCGCCTCCGACCCCGCCGAGGCGCTCGCCGCGACGATCGAGGCGGCCGGCGAATGCCTCGAGGAGCTGAAGGAGGGCGACGGCAGACGGCTCGTGTTGGAGGAGGCGCTCTCGCGACTGACGACGCCCGGCCCGCCGCCGTCCCTGGCCGAGCTCGAAGCGCTCCGCCCCGGCGGCAAGGCGAAGCCGCTTGCCCCCTTCCGCGACGCCCTCGAGGCGGCGATCGCCCGCACCGCGGAGGCGGGGGACGGCGGCGTCGCCTACCGCCACCTCGCCGACCTTCTCCGCCTCTACACCGCCGCCTTCGAGGTCGCCAAGGAGCGCCGCGCAGGGATCGACTTCGAGGACCTGCAGATCCTCGCCGCCCGCCTGCTCGAGCGGGCCGAGATCGGTCAGGCCTACCGCGGCCGGTTCTCCCACCTCCTGGTCGACGAGTTCCAGGACACCAACCGCCTCCAGCTGCGCCTGATCGAGGCGCTGCAGGGCCCGCGGTCACAGCTGGTCGTGGTCGGCGACGAGCTGCAGTCGATCTACTCCTTCCGCCACGCCGACCTCGACGTCTTCCGCCGCCGCCGCGAGCAGATCGACGCCGACCCGGGCGCCGAGCTGATGCGGCTCAGCGGCAACTTCCGCTCGCGCCCCGAGGTGATCGCCGCGGTCAACCTCTTCGGCGCCTCGCTGCTCGGCGCCGCCTACCGGCCGCTGCGGGTCGGCGCGCCGCCGGCGTCCCCGACCCCGCGCGGCCGTGGGCCGGCGGTCGAGCTCCACCTCACCGCCCGCGACGGCTGGGACGAGACGGGAATCGAGCTCGAACCGGCGATCGACGGCCGCACCCCACCGGGCTGCCTGGCCGAGGCACGGACGCTGGCGGCGCGCCTGCGCGAGCTCCAGCAGGCGGGCGTCGAGCGCGGCGCGATGGTCGTCCTGCTGCGCGCCTTCACCCATCTCGACGCCTACGAGGACTCGCTGGCGCGCGCCGGCCTGCGGCCCTACGTCGTCGGCGGGCGCGGCTACTGGTCCCAGCAGCAGGTCGCCGACGTCGGCGCGCTGCTGGCGACGATCGCCAACCCGCTCGACGACGAAGCGCTCTTCGGCGCGCTCGCCTCGCCCGCCTGCGCGGTCGCCCCGGACACCCTCTGGCTGCTGCGCGCCGCGGCCGGGCGGCGGCGCCACGTCTGGCCGGCGCTGGAGCGGCTGGCGCTCGACGGAGAGGCGGAGCTCGCCGCGCCCGAGCGCCTCGAGGAGATCCCGGCCTCCGAGCGCGAGCTGCTGGTCGAGTTCGCGACGCGGCTGGTGGGGCTGCGGGCGCGGGCGCCGCGCCTCTCGCTGTCGGGGCTGATCGAGGCCGCGGTGACCGAGACCGGCTACGACCTGGCGACGCTGCTGCGGCCCGCGGGCGAGGCGCGGCTCGCCAACGTGCGCAAGCTCTCGCGGCTGGCGGCCGCCTACGAGGCGCGCGAGGGACGCGACCTGCGCGGCCTCCTCGATTTCCTCGCGGCGCGCGCCGAGACCGACACCGAGGCCCAGGCCGCGACCGCCGCCGAGGGCCACGACGGGGTGCGGATCATGACCGTCCACAACGCCAAGGGCCTCGAGTTCGAGGTCGTCGCGGTGCCCGACCTCTCGCGCGGGCTCCTGGCCGGCGGGCGCCGCCCGGTCCTCGCCCTGGGACGGGAGCAGCCGCCGCGGGTGGGCCTGCAGTGGCGGCGGCTGGGACGCGCCTCGGTCAACCTCTACGACTACGGCGAGCTGGTCGAGGCGGGCGAGGCGCGCGACTCCGAGGAGGGCCTGCGCCTCTTCCACGTCGCCGCGACGCGGGCGCGCGAGCGGTTGATCCTGAGCGGGGTGGTGAAACCCGAGCCGGGTAAGGAGATGCGGCCGGGGACGGCGGTGATCGAGCGGCTGGTCGACGCGCTCGGCGCGCCGCGCGGCGCCGACGAGGGCGACACCGGGGCGTCGGAGGCCCGACACGGGGAGAGCCTGACCATCGTGGTGCCCCCGCCCGAGGCCCGGCCGGGCCTGGAGGAGACCTTCCCGGCGTCGGAGATCGCGGTCCACCTCAATCTCCCCACCCCCGAGCGCGCCGCCGAGCTCCGCGCCCTCCACCTCGACGCCGCGGCCGACCGCCCGCTCGGCACCGGCACGCCGCCCCTGGTCGAGCGCCGCCCGCCGATCGTCCCCAGCCGCCCCCTCTCCTACACCGCGATCAGCGCCTTCGAGGAATGCGCCTACCGCTTCTACATGGAGCGCGTCCTCGGCCTCCCCCCGGCGAGCCCCGCCACCCCCGACCGCGTTCGCACTTCTCCGGAACATGTACGGGAAAGTGCGAACACACTCCCCGGCGAGGGGGACGAGGGGCCCTCGGCGCGGGAAGAACGAAGCGCGCGGGGGGCGGCGGTGCACGCGCTGCTCGAGTGGAGCCAGGCGAACGGGTGGCGCGAGCCGACCGTCGAGCTGGCGCGGCGCCACGCGCTCGCGGCCGGGCTCGAGCTGGGGACGGCGGAGGCGGAGGAGCTGCTCGGGCCGGTGCGCGACTGGCTCGGCTCGCCGCTGCGCGACGAGATCGCGGCGGCGGCCCGAGCCCGCGCCGAGGTGCCGATCCTGCTCGGCGCCGGGGGCACCGTGCTGCGCGGCTCGATCGACCTCTTGGTGGAGCGCGACGGAGCCCCGCCGCTCGTCGTCGACTACAAGACCGACCGCCTCCGCGGCGAGGACCCGGCGGCTCGCGCCGGCCACTACGAGGTCCAGCGCTCGATCTACGCCCTCGCCGCGGCGGCGAGCCTCGGCGCCGAGGAGGTCGAGGTCGCCTACGTCTTCCTCGAGCGCGCCGGCGCGCCGTCCCGCACGATCCTCACCCGCGCCGACATGGACGCCGGCCGCGCCCGCATCGACGCCGCCGTCGCCCAGATCAGCGCCGGCAATTTCGCCCCCGCCCCCGAGCCCGAACGCACCTGGGACCTCTGCCGCGGCTGCCCGGCGCTTGGCCGCCTCTGCTCCGGTCCGCCCGAGAACCCGGCCGGGGCCGCGGCCGCGGCCTGACGCCTACGTCACACCTTCGCCGCAGCCTCCCGCCGATGGGCCGAAAACCTGCCCATATGTCCGGTTTCCGGCCCATCGGCGGAGTGGGCGCGCGATATCGGGACGGATGGCGCACCGAAGTGTCGCGGCGGCGGCTTACGCGTCACAGCTACGTCCCACACCGGTTTGTCCCTTGGCGGGCTAGGAGCCGGTGCCGGCGCTGGAGTCCAGGCGGGCGGCCAGGTCGTCGAGGTTCAGTTCCTTCAGGCCCTCGCCGACCGAGTCCAGCTCGCCGGCGCAGTAGTCGACCAGCTGCTTGCCCTCGCGGCACAGGTCCAAGGTCTCGCGCAGGCCCGCCTGGCCGGAGTCGAGGCGGTCGATGATCTCCTCGAGGCGCTCCACAGCGTCCTCGTAGGAATCAGGTTCCGCCCGCGTGCTCTGCTCTCGCTCGTCCGGGCTCATCGTCACCGGAGATCTCCCTCTCTCGCCGAGGGAGCCGAAGGCGACCGGTGGGCGGGCGAATGCCCGCCTTCCGCCGCGGCCGGGTCCGACGCCACTCGAACCGACCCGTCGGCGAACCGCAGGCTAAAGCGCCCCGCCGCGGCCGCGGCGGCGGCGCTGGTCAGCGGCTCGCCGTCGGCGGCCTCGGCCTGCGCGTAGCCGCGCTCGAGCGTGCGCTCGGGATCGTGCGCCCGCAGCGCCACCGACGCCTGGTGGAGCGCCTCGCGGCGCTGCGCCAGCGCCCGCGCGGCCGCCGTGTCGATCGAGGCGCCGTGGCGGCGCCCCGCCTCGCCCGCCCGCCCGGCCCGGTCGAGCGCCCGCCGCCGCGCCCGTTCGAGCACGATCGTCGCGATCCGCCGCTGGAAGGCGCCGCGCTCGGCGAGCCCCCGTTCGGAGGCGGCGCGGATCTCGCGCGTCTTCTGGTTCAGGACCGTGCGCTGCCGTTGCAGCGCCCGCGCCGGGCCGCGCGCCAGCGCGCCCAGGTGGCGCGCCCGCGCCCCGATCGCGCCGTCCGCGCCGCGCCGCAGGAAGACCGCCTGCCGGCTCAGCTCGCGCCGCGCCGCGCCGCAGTCGAGCGGCACCGCCGCCTCGGCCGCGTGGGTCGGGGTCGAGCAGGCGACGGCGGCGACGTCGTCGATCAGGGTCGAGTCGCGCTCGTGCCCGACCGCGCTCACCACCGGCACCCGCAGCATCGCCACCGTCCGGCACAAGGTCTCGTCGCAGAAGGCCCAAAGGTCGGCGAGGCTGCCACCGCCGCGGGCGACCACGATCGCCTCGATCTCCGGCCGCGCCGCCAGGTCCTGCAGCGCCCGGGCGATCGCCGGCGCCGCGTGGCGGTCCTGGACCGGCGCGAACGCCCAGACCAGGGTGCCGCCCCAGCCGCGCCGTTCGAGCCCCGCCAGCAGGTCCCGCCGCGCCGCGCCGCCTTCCGCGGTGACCACGCCGATCGTCTTCGGCAGCGCCGGCCGCGTCAGCTGCTTCTGCAGCTCGAAGAGGCCCTCGGCCCGCAGCTGGATGCGGAGCGTCTCCAGCCGCGCCAAGAGGTCGCCTTCGCCGGCCAGCCGCACGTGGGTCGCCCGGAAGCAGAAGTTCGGCGACGCCGCCCCGCCGCCCGGGTAATAGTCGAGGCCACCGGCGACCACGACTTCGGCGCCGTCCCGCAGTGCGCCCGCGGGCAGGCCGGCCCGCTCGAGGTCGTTCAGCCAGATCGCGCAGGGCACCGCCCCCTCGCCGTCGCGCAGCTCGAAGTAGGCCTGGACCTTGCTCCGCCCCATCCCGGTCACCTCGCCGATCAACAGCACGCGAGGCCGCTCGCGCATCCAACCTTGGAGTTTGTTGGCGTAGCGCCCGACCGCGAACGGTCCCGGCAGGTCCGGGCCCGGCCGCACCGGCACGCCGAGGGAGATTTCAGGCTGGTCCACGAACCCAGCCTAATGAGGACTCAGGCCGTGTTCTTCCAGCGCCGCGCCCAAGCCTTCAACTCACGGATCGCCGGCTCGAGGTCTTCCCCCGTCGCCGTCAGCGAGTAGGTGACCCGGACCGGCGTCCCCGCTTCGACCTCGCGTTCGACCAGGCCCTCGTCCTCGAGCTCGCGCAGCCGCTGCGAGAGCAGCCGGTCGGAGAGGCCGGGGACGACCTTGCCGAGCTCGCCGAACCGCATCGGCCGCTCGGTCAGCGCGCAGACGATGGCGCCGGTCCAGCGCTTGCCGATCAGCTCGATCGCCTCGTGGAATTGCGGGCAGACCTCCGTGCAGGGGGCGTGCTCGGCGGCCAGAGGCGGAGGTTGGGTCTGGGACAGAGCTTCCACGTCAATCGACCTTACTGAACGTAAGTCATCGGCTGGCGGATTTTCGCCGCGCTGGGCGATGGACGCTCCCGGCGCTCCGCGCGCGCACGGCTCAGCGCGTACAGGCTCCGGTGTCGACGGCCCCGGTCGAAAGGTGGTGGATCGCGTCGCGGACCTCCTCCACCGGCACCGCGAAGCCGCCGGTCGGTCCGCTGGTCGTCGCCGCGAAGACGACCCCGACGACCCTCCCCTTGCGGTCGAGCAGCGGACCGCCCGAGTTGCCGCTGCGCACGTCACCGCCGAGCGCGGTGATCGTCCGCTCGATCGGCCCGCGCCCGTAGGAGTCCTCGCTGACCGTTTCGCGAGTCTCGCCGATCCGCGCCGGGGTCACCGTGTAGGGGCCGTTCTCGGGATAGCCGAGGACCGCGGCGGTCGCGTCGACCGGGCGGTTCGAGCTGGTCGGCAGGGTGGGCAGCCGCGCATCGACCCGAAGCAGCGCCAGGTCGTCTTCGGGCTGGTAGTAGACCGCGGTCGCGTCGAGCTCCACCCCACTCTGCGTGGTCACCGTGGTGTCGTCGGCGCCGGCGATCACGTGGGCGTTGGTGACGATCAGGTTCGGCCGCACCGCCCAGCCCGAGCCCTCGATGCCGAGTCCGCAGGCGGTGCTCAGCACCCGCACCACCGAGCCACCCGCATGGAGGATGTGGGGGTCGGCGGCGATCCGCGGGTTCGGCAGCCGGCCCGGCGTCGCGGGCCCGGTGATCGAGGGCGCCGGGTCGACCCGGTCGAGCACGTTGAGGACGCCGCCGCTCGGCGGCAGCACGTGGTCGAGCTCGCTGAGGATCACCGAGTTCTGGACGTCGGCGCGCAGCGTCGTCGTCCCCGGCGCGTGCAGGGCGACTGCGCCGAAGATCCAGGCCAGGCCCAGTGCGACCGCGCCGATCAGCGCCGCGCCGCCCGCCCCGTCGGCCCGGTGCATGACGGGGTGACGGATCAGCCGGCGACGCAGCGCCAGCGCGAGCCCCTCCAGCGCGACCGCCGCCAGCGCCCCGACCAGGAGCGCCCCGATCGCCCCGCAGAGCGGCGCGTAGGGCGAATCGTGCCCCTGCGAGAGGAGCACCGGCCCCAGTCGGCTGCCGAGGAAGGCGCCGACGCCGAAGCCGCCGAGAGTCAGGGCGCCGACGATCAGGCCCTGTCGATAGCCCCAGAGCGCCAGGGCCAACGTGAAGGCGACGATCGCCCAATCCAACACGGTCACCGCCGGAATACAAGCATGCGGCGGACCGCTCGATTACCTTTCCTGCAGTGAGCAGGCAGTCTCCCGAGGTCGAGCGTCGTAGACGACTGCTTACGCGCGCGGTCCCGCTCGGAGTGGTCGCCCTCGTCGCCTTCGTCGTCGGCGCCGCCACCGGCACCCCCGGCTCGCCCGAAAAGTCCGCCGCCAACCGCTTCGCCGAAGCCTGGCAGGCCAAAGATTTCACGGCGATGTACGCGGAGCTGAACGACACCTCCAAGGCCGCCACCAGCGTCAAGGAGTTCACCGCCGACTACCGCGAAGCGAAGGACATCGCCACCCTGCGGAATCTGGTCGCCGACTCGGCCAAGGACGCCCGCTCCGAAGGTGGCGAGACCGTCGTCCCGGTGCCGCTGCGGATCAGGACCGTGGCCTTCGGCGTGGTCGAAGAAGAGATCGACCTGCCGTGGTCGGAAGGCGGCATCGACTGGGGTCCCAACCTCGTCTTCCCCGGCCTGCGCCGCGGCGAGAAGCTCGAAGCGGAAACCGAACTGGCGCCGCGCGCCGCGATCCTCGCCGCCGACGGCACGCCGCTCGCCGAAGGCCCGGCGACCGAACGCGAACACCCGATGGGCAGCGCCGCGATCGACGTCACCGGCGAAATCGGCGAAGCCTCCGAAGAAGAAGAGCCGAAGCTGGCGATGCACGGCTTCCCGCCGGAAACGCCGGTCGGGATCAGCGGCCTCGAGCGGGCCTTCAACCGCCGCCTCGCGGGCAAGCCCGGCGGCAAGCTGCTGGCCGTCCCGGTGTCGGCCGGCAATAACGCCGAAGGCCGCGTCCTGGCCGAATCGAAACCGCAGCCGGGCGCCCCGGTGAAGACGACGATCGACCCCTCCCTGCAGGAAACCGCGGTCGCGGCGCTGGCCGGGCGGGCGGGCGGCGTCGCCCTGCTCGACGCCAAGAACGGCGACGTCCGCGCCCTCGCCGGACAGGCCTTCTCCGCCCCCCAACCCCCCGGCTCGACCTTCAAGATCATCACCACCACCGCCGCCCTGCAGAAGAAGGTCGTCTCGCTCGACGATGAATTCGAAATCACCGACGGCATCAACGTCGGCGGGCGCTTCATCGAAAATGCCAACGGCGAGTATTGCGGCGGCACCTTCCGCGAAGCCTTCGCCGAGTCGTGCAACGCCGACTTCCTGCCGCTCGGCCCGCAGATCGGCAACGAAAAGATGGTCGCGACCGCGGAAGCGTTCGGCTTCAACTCGCCGCCGACGCTCTACGCGCCGTCGATCGTCAAGGAAGTCGAACCCGCTGAATCGACGATCCCGACCGAAATCGGCGAAGAAGTCGACCTCGCCGTCTCGGCGATCGGCCAGGGCGAAGTGCTGGCGACCCCGCTGCAGATGGCGAGCGTCGCCCAGACGATCGCCAACGACGGGGTCCGGATGCCGACCTCGATCGTCGAGAACAAGAAGCTGAAACCGACGATGAAGCCGGTCCGGGTGATGTCGAAGAAGACCGCGCACGAATTGACCGAACTGATGACGGGCGTCGTCACCGAAGGGACCGGCTACGCCGGCGCGATCGCGGCCGGCCAGGTCGCGGCCAAGACCGGCACCGCCGAACTCGGCCAGGTGGTGGAAAGCGAAGAAGGCCAGGAAGAAGGGGCGGAAGGAGAAGAAGAAGAAGAAGCCCCGGCGCACAAGAAGGACGCCTGGTTCTCCGCCTTCGCGACGGTCGAAAAGCCGAAGCTGGCGATCGGGGTACTGCTGATCGAAGCCGAAGCGGCGGGTGGCGAAGTTGCCGCGCCGATCGCTTCCGAGGTCTTCTCGGCCGGCTACGAATAGACCCGGCTAGAGGTCGAGTTTGACGATGCCTTCTTCTTTGCCGGGACCGGGGATGTGGAGCAGCAGCGGCCGGTTCGCCGAGACTTCTTCGGGCAGGTCGAAGATCGCCACGGAGCCTTGGATCGGACCGCTCTGGGCGGTCGTGTCGAGGTTCGGGACCTGTTCGTTTTCGGTCACCGTGCCGCCAAACGGGAAGGCGAATTCGCTTTCGCTCGGCAGCGCTTCGTATTTTTTGCCTTCCGAGTCGGTGATCGTCAGTTCTTCGACCAGGCCCTTGGCTTCGTGCGTCGTGTTCTGGACGAGGAGGAAGACACCGAAGTAGGTGTGTTCCTCCTGCGGCGGTTCCTGGCCGACCAGGTAGGCGGCGTCCTCGTTGTCGTGTTCGTTCAGGTAGCGGGAGAAGATCACGCTGTATTTCAGCCCGTTGACCTTGACGACTTCGCCCTCTTCCACTTCGGCCGGATTGCCCGATCCACAGGCCGAGACACCGATCGCCAGGAACCCCAACATGAGGGCGGCGAGCAGGGGCAGGACCAGTCGGCGGCGGGTGGAGAGCATCGGCGGCGCGGAGTCTATTAGGGGATGCCGGTCGTGTAGCGGTTCCCCCCGGCGACGGCGATCCGCTCGCCCCCGGGTCCTTCCGCCTCGAGGATGTCGCGCAGCCGCTTCAGCGCCTCTCTCCAACCATTTCGCTGGAAATGAGCGCCGAGGCTGAGCGCCTCGACCAGCTTGTCGATCGGTTCTTTGGGCGCGGTCCAGTGGGTGACGCGGAGCAGCGTCATCCCCGCCTGGCCGGGCTCGATCTCCCAGACCGTGTGGTTGGGGATCCGATTGACGCGGCCGCCGGTGCCGCGCTCGACGATCTTGAACGGCCGGTCGAGCTCGACCAGGGTCGTGTCCTCCCAGGGCGACCGGAAAGGCGCCTTGACGCGAAAGCGCGCCCCGGCGCCCTCGCCGCGGGCGTCGATCCGGGTCAGGTGGAACCCGGTGAGGAAGTGATCGGTGAAGGTCGGCCGGCGGCCGAGGTCACCGATCAGCTCGAACGCCGCCTCGCGGCTGGCGTCGACCTCGATCTCGGCACTGATCGGACCCATCGCCGCGGAATCCTATCGGCCACCGCCCCGTCGACGCTTGTCCTCCATACGCGGACAAGCGTCGGAGTGGGTTCCGCCCCTCGCGGCCGTAGGATCCCGTCCGGTGAATGCCGTGCCGAATCCTGTCGAACCACCGCCCGAGGGCGACCAGCCGCCGATCTCCCTGGCCGCCGAGCGCGCCCGCGCCCAGCTCCACGAGGAGATCGAGCGGGTCCGCACCGGGGTCGAAGAGATGCTCTCCGAGCAGTCCGCCGCGAGCGCCGAGGACGAGGCCCTGCGCCGCGAGCTCGATGCCCTGCGCGAGGACACCCGCCTCTACGTCAAGAAACGGACCAAGCGAACCGAGCGCAAGCTCGACCGCCGCATCGACGGGGTCGAGGCGCGCACCGACCGCCTCGAGGCGCGGATCGACCAGGTCGAGGCGGATCGCGCCGCCGCCGAGGTCCGCATCCACAGCGCCACCGAGCAGATGCTCGACGACCTCCTGCGCGAAATCCGCGCGATCGCCGAGCTCCTCACCCGCCGCGACTGATTGCTGGGCCTGAGCGCGGGACGGGAAGCTGAGGCCTACGCCTGCCGATGAGCGACCGCCTCTGGGTGTGGTCGCTCAACAGCCGCCAGAGCCCTTAGGGGGTGACGAGAGGCGAGCGCCGGGGTGACGGAAGGCGGGAGATGGCACGAAGGCCCAGGCAGGGCCTCGCGTTCGTGCACTTGAGCTGGTCATAGGCGGCTCAAGTGCACGAACGGCGGGCCATGCGCACACCTTCGTGACGTCTCCCGCCTTTCGTCACCTTCCCGCGCCTGGCGCCAGCTTCCCCCGCCCGGGACCTGCCGCGGATGCCGGGCCGACCTCACAAAGCCAGGGTCGTACCGGCATCCGCGGCACCGGCCCCCGCCCGACTACTCGGTCGAGATCGACGGGTCCGCCTGGACCTTGTGCGGCACGACCATGAGGAAGTTGCTGGTCGCGTCGGCGGCCATCGACAGCATCCGCACGGCCTCCGCGTCCTGGCCGGTGGCGCGGAGTTCCGTCGCGTAGCCGGTGAGCAGGTCGTCGATGTCGATCAGGGCCTCCGAGTCGAGGTCTTTGAGCTCGACTTTGGCGCCCTCGCCGAGCCGCCGTTCGATCGCCGCCGGGTCGATGCCGAAGGCGTTGAAGCGGACGTAGACGCGGCCGCCGGTCATCCCGGCACAGGCCCACGGGCCGAGGTCACCGAGCACGATCGCGCGCCCCGAGGTCATGTACTCGAACGCGAACCCCTTGGCGTTGGCGCGGTCGACGATGCAGCCGCGGCTGTCGTCGATCGGCTGCTCCGGCTCGCCGCCCAGCACCACGTCGGCCCCGGAGAGCCGGATGCAGAAGCGCGAGTCGGCCGAGCCCTGGACGTAGAGCTTGCCGCGCTGGGCGCCGTAGGCGAAGGACTTGCCGACCGAGCCGTTCAGCCGGCGGCCGCCCACCCCCTTGCCCTTGAGGATCGCGATCGTGCCGCCCAGCATCGTCTTGCCGACGCCGTCCTGGGCACCGCCCTCGACCCGCAGCGCCACCCCGTAGGAGTTGAAGGCGCCGAGGCCCTGGCCGGCGACCGAGCCGCCGTTGAACTCGAGGCTGGCGAGGATCTCGTCGCCGGCCGCGGGGCCGTCGCCGAAGATCCGCGAGCGGGCGATCGCCCCGGATAGCTCGGTCCCGAGCACCCGGTCATTGGCGTCCGTGGCCCGCGGGAACTCGCTGCGCAGGGTCTGGCCGCCGCAGATTTCCGGCGCCAGCTTGGCGATCTCCGCCGAGGCCGCCTTCGCCTCCATGCGGATCGGCCGGGCGACGACGAGGCCCGCCTCGGCGCGGCTGTCGACGAGCTCCTCGGCGACCGGCAGGTCGAGCGGCTCGAGGTCGAGGTACTCCTCCAGCGGCGTGATCAGCGGCTTCAGGTCGATCTTGTCGTTCATCGCGACCTGCTCGAGCAGGTCGTAGCGGCCGACCAGGTCCTGGGCGCGCTCGTAGCCGAGCGAGGCGACCACCTCTTTGACCTCCTCGCCCATCGAGGAGAAGAAGCGGGCGCAGCTCTCGGCGGCGCGGTCGACCTCCTGCGGGGTGAACTTCTTGAGGCCGTGCTCCTGGGCCTGCTCGGTCGTCTCGATCTGGGTCGCGATGCCGACGTGGCAGGTGTCGAGCTGGCAGCCGCGGCAGATCGTGCAGCCGATCGAGACCATCGCCAGCGTGCCGAAGCCGACCCGGTTGGCACCGAGGCAGTGGAGCTTGACGATGTCGTGGCCGGTCCGGTAGCCGCCGTCGGCCCAGATCTCGACCCGGTTGCGGAGCCCGGCCTCCATCAGCGCCTGGTGGACGGCGCGGGTGCCGATGTCGGAGGGAAGGCCGACGTGGCGGAGCGCGTGCTGGCGCGCCGCGCCCGTCCCCCCCTCGAACCCGGAGAGGGTGATGATGTCGGCGCCCGCCTTGGCGATGCCGAGGCCGATCGTGCCGATGTTCGGCACCACCGGGACCTTGACCGAGACCCGCACGTCGGGGTTGACGGTCTTCAGCTCGTCGATCAGCTCGGCGAGGTCCTCGATCGAGTAGAGGTCGTGGTTGTTCGAGGGCGAGATCAGGTCGGTGCCGGGCGCCGCGTTGCGCGCCGCGGCGACCTTCTCCGAGACCTTCTTGCCGGGCAGGTGGCCGCCCTCGCCGGGCTTGGCGCCCTGGCCGATCTTGATCTCGGCGACGTAGGAGCTGTTGACCATCTCGGCGGAGACGCCGAACCGCCCCGAGGCGATCTGCTGGCCGCGCCAGTTGCGGTACTTGCCGTACATGTCTTTGATCTCGCCACCCTCGCCGTTCATGCAGAGGATGTTGGTCGCCTTGGCCGCCTCGGCGTAGGCCCGGAAGGCCGGTTCGGACTGCGAGCCGAAGCTCATCGAGGAGATCACGATCGGGTAGTCGTGGTGGCCGACCCCGGCGTCGACGGTGCTCGGGTCGATCGGGTCGCGGTCACCTTTCAGCGCCATGATGTGGCGCATCGAGATCGGGCTCTGCTTCTCCAGGTCGCGGACCTTCTCCGAGTACTCCTCGTAGGTCCCGGACCCGTTCGCGGTGGCGATCGCGAACTTGTAGACCTTCGGGTAGAAGCGGAACGTCTTCGCCGGTTTGGCCGCCTCGTCGTCGCCGGAGAGCGCCCGGGCGCGCTCGTTGGTGTCGGCGTCGAGCTCGGCGAACCCGGCGCCGCCCCGCTCGGTCGCGGCGAACGCCTTGGTCTGGAAGATCTCCGCCAGCTCCGGTTTGACCCCGATCGAGGAGAACTGCCGCGCGTAGCCGCGCACCTCGTGGATGCCGATCGTCGAGATGACTTTCTCGATGCCCTTGGTGAGCGCGTCGCAGAGGTTGCCGACGTCCTTCTCGTAGTCCTCGACGCAGATCACTTCGACCATCACGTAGGGACAGACGCCGTTGGCGCCGAGCCCGAGCGCCAGCATCACGTCGTGGACGTTGCGGATCGCCGCCGAGCGCAGGACGATCCCGCAGCGCCGGCGCAGGTTGACTTCGCCGCGCGCGACCTTGAACTGCTTCAGCGCCTGGTCGACCGCCGAGGTCGCCAGGTGCGGGTCGAGGTAGCGGCGCTCGCCGTCGTAGACGGTGCGGTCGGTGAGGATCAGCAGCTCCGCCCCGTTGCGGACCTTTTTCACCGCCTCATGCTTGATCCGCTCGATCGCGCCCGCCGTCGTCTCCGACTCGAGCAGCGAGATGTCGACCGCGGCGGCGCGGCCGCGGAACTCCTCCCAGAGGTCCTCGAGCAGGTAGGTCTGGTGGTCGCGGGCGATCTGCCGGTAGGTCTTGTCGGAGAGCGGCGCGAGGCCGTGGTGGCCGCCCAGCACCACCGGGAAGGCGGTTTCGACCGTCGCCGTGTCCTCGGCGGCGGAGTCGATCGAGGGCCGCCGCCCGTACAGGGTGCGGGTCGAGAAGTGCTCGAGCTCACGCTCGCGGTCGAGCGCCGGGTTGGTGACGACGGCGACCGTCTCCTTGAAGTAGTCGGCGAGGTTCTGCCGCTCCGGCGAGAGCGCCGCCAGCGGGCCGTCGTAGCCCAGCGAGCCGATCGGCTCGGCCCCGTTGGAGGCCATCTGCTGGACCAGTTTGACGTCGTCGCGCTGCCAGCCGAAGCCGGCGAGAACACGGTCTTCGACCTTGACCGGCTCGGCCGGGCCGGCTTCCGAGTAGCCGGGGACGTCGGCGCCCTCGAGCGGGCCGCCGGTCTCCAGGGCGCGCTCGTACGGCGCCACCGCGTCGACCCCGTTGCGGGCCAGCCAGCGGTCGCGGACGATCCGCAGCATCTCCGCGTGCGGGTGGAGGGTCGAGCTGCGCTCGGCGCGGTCGATCAGCACCATCGCCTTCTCGCCCGGGGCCATCGGCTGCGGCTCGGAGACCATGTCGTGGACCGAGACGACGCCCGGCTCGGAGCTGAAGACGTGGTCCGATTCGGTCTCCACTTTCCACAGCGGGCGCAGGCCCATCGCGTCGGCGGAGAAGACGCACTCGTCGCCGTGGCGGGCGATCAGCGCGACCGGGCCCTGCGCGAAGGGTCCCATCGCCTGGTGCAGGTACATGTAGAAGCCCCGCAGCTCCTCGGGGAAGGTGCGGATCTCTTCGACGATCGGCGGCAGCACCATCTCCATCGCCTCCGCCAGCGAGAGGCCCTCGCGGCTGACCATCGTGTCGATCGTCAGGTTCAGGTCCTGCGAGTCGGAGGCGCCCGGCTCGATCTGGACCGCCAGCATCTTCGCCTCCTGGCGCAGCTGTTCGATCGTGTTGATCTCGCCGTTGTGGCCGAGCGCCGAGAACGGCTGCACCCGTTTGAAGGAGGGCCAGGTGTTGGTCGAGTAACGGTTGTGGCCGAAGGCGCCGATCGTCTCGAAGCGCGGGTCGGAGAGGTCCGGGTAGTAGGCGCCGAGCACGTTCGGCGCGCCCATCACCTTGTAGACGCAGGTGGTCCCGGAGAAGGACGGCACGTGGACGCCGAGCTTGCGCTCCAGCTCGAGCAGCAGCTCGAAGACGACCGCGTCGCGGTGGGCGGCGTCGGAGACGAGGCCGGCGATCTGCCAGAAGACCGGCTCCTCCTCGCGCGCGGTCGGGCCGAGCGCGGTCGAGTCGACCTGGTCGATCCGCTCGGCGAGGATCCGGAAGCCGCCCTGGGCGAGCAGCTCGCGGGCGTCGTGCTTGACCTTCTCGACCTCCTGGGAGCGCTCGACGAAGATGTGGGCGACGGAGAAGGCGTCGTCGAGGGTGAGCGCCGGGTCGTGGCCGCCGAGGCGGACGTCCTCGGCCCAGATCTTGCGGGGGAGGTCGAGCATCAGGCCGCAGCCGTCGCCCTCGCCGTCGACGTTGCCGGCCCGGTGGAGCATCTTCTGCAGCGCCGGGATCGCCAGTTCGATCGGCTCGTGGCTGGGGGTCGCGTCCTTGCGCACCGACGCGTAGATCGCGCAGGCGTCGTTCTCTTCGACGCTCGGCGGCGAGACCAGTGGCCTATAGGGCCGGTCCCACGCGTAACGCTCGACTGGGTTGGCGCGCTCGACGGCGGCGCCAGGCTCACGACTGGGCATATCTACCTCCCGGGATCCGCGCCTTCTTCGAGCGGGCGCGCGACGGGTTTGCGGGCATCGCGAATTATAGGGAGGACCTAAATCCCGGATGAGCGCGTTCGCAGTTTCCCGTCCTATGCGGGGGGAAACTGCGAACGCGGGCCGGCTCAGCCGCCCCAGGAGGGTTCGAAGGCGCCGGCCACCAGCACCTTCTGCCGGCCGCCGTTGAAGGGGACGGTGACCACCTTCGGGTTCGGGTTGCCGCCGAAGCCGAGACCCGCGGTGCCGAGCACCGTCATCCCGTCGGGCGAGAGCGAGGCGCCCATGAATCCGGTCTCCGGATTGCTCGTCAGCGCCTTTTCCGCGCCCGTCACGGTGTTCAGGGCGACCGCGTAGCTCTGGTCCTGGCCGCCGAACTCGGTCAGCAGACGCCGCCCGTTTTCCGACCACTGGATCGGGCTCAGCCCCTGGGCCAGCGGGTTGACTTCGGTATGGGACAGCTGGCTGATCCGCTGCCCTTCTTCGTTCATCACGAAGAGCTGGTTCGCGGGGCCGTATTTGCGCGTCTTGGCGCCGAGCTGGCGGGCGAAGACGATCTGGCCGGTCGGGCCCCAGAGCGGGTACAGCGAGCTCTTGTCGTGGGACAGGGCGACCGGGCTGCCGCCTTCGACCGAAGCGCGGAAGATGTCGCTCTTCGGTGGGTAGTTCTGGCTCTGCGAGACGCCGTAGACGATTTCGGTGCTGTCCGGGGAGAAGCTGACGCCGTTGAAGTAGCCCTTGCCGACCTGCACTCGCTTGCCGCTTTCGACGTTGATCAGGAGCAGCGTCTTCTTGCCGTTCAGCGGCCCGGTCTGCGCCGCGACCATGGTCGAGTCCGGCGACCAGGCGAAGACGTAGCTTTCCTGCCAGTTGCCGAGCAGCCGCTCGCTCTTGCCGGCGGCGATCGAGAAGAGCCGCATTTCCCCGCCGCTCTTGGTCTCCCGTTCGTAGACGACGAGTTCGCCGTTCGGCGAGGCGTGGGAGTCGCGGCCGGGGCCGATCTGGCGCGCGGCCTTGCCGTTGTCTTCGGCGTAGTAGACGTGGGGCTTCTGGAAGCCCTTGGTGAAGGTCAGGGTCGCGTTGGCGGCGGCCGGGAGGGCCAGCAGCGCGGCGACGACGAGGGCGGCGGGGATCAGTTTCGACTTCGGCAACGTAGGCATGAGCGCGACCCTAATCGGGCCGGATGAGAAAAGAAAGCTTTTCCTTAGAGTTCGGGGACGTCGGCGCCGAGCGGTTCGAAGGGGAGGCGGCGCACCTCGGCCCAGCCCTCGGTCCGCTCCTTCAGCGCCGTGGCGACGCTTCCGGCCTCCTCCCAGGTCGTCCAGACGAGGACGGTCGGCCCGGCGCCGGAGATCGTCGCCCCCACCGCGCCGAGCTCGGCGGCGCCGTCGACGATCTCCATCGAGCGCGGGTAGAGCTCGCGCCGCCGTGGCTGGTGGATGCGGTCGTGGAGGCCGCGGCCGACCAGGTCGAGATCGGCGCTCCGCAGTCCCAGCACCAGGAGGGCGGCGGCGGAGACGTTGGCGACCGCGTCGGCGAGCGGCACCTCGGCCGGGATCGCCTCGCGGGCCAGCCGCGTCGGGACCTCCTCGGCGGGGACGACGACGATCCCCTCGAGCCCCTCCGGCGGGTCGAACCGGGCCGCGAACGGGTCGGGACCGCCTGCGCAGACGACGAAGCCGCCGTAGATCGCGGCGGCGACGTTGTCGGGATGGCCCTCGATCGCGGTGGCGCGGGCGAGCAGCTCCTCACGCGACAGGGCGAGCTCGAAGAGGTGGTCGGCGGCGGCGAGCCCGGCGACGATCGCCGCGGCGCTCGACCCGAGCCCCCGCGCCAGCGGGATCTCGCTGCGCAGCCGGAAGGCGATCCCGTCGGCCGGGTGCAGCGTCTCGAACGCCCGCACGACCAGGTTGTCGCGCCCGGTCGACACCTCGAGCCCGCCCGGGTCGACCGCGAACTCCCCCGTCTCCTCGACCTCCAGCTCGAGGTGCAGCGCCACCGCCGCCGCCATCGCGTCGTACCCCGGCCCGAGATTGGCCGAGGAGGCGGGGACGCGGACGAGTCGGTGGCGCGCGGTCATCGCAGGGGATCGCTCCCATTGTGTTGGAAATCGGCGACCCAACGCGCCAGCAGGGGATCGACCGGCGTCCAATCCGCCTCGACCCTGCGGATCTGGCCGCCGCGGACGAGCGCTTCGCGCGCGTAGCGGGCGCTGCTCTTTGAGAGGTTGAAGCGAGTCAGGGTCCGCTCGGCAAAAAGGCCGGCGTCACCTACCACCAGCGCGGAGTAGACGGCCTGTTCTTTGGTCTCCAGCGAGTCCCAGGTCGCCCGCAGCGCCTCGTCCTGCTCGGCGAAGACCGTCTCCAGGGTCCGCTGCCAGCACTCGGCGTCGGCTTCGCCGTCGACCGGAGTCTGCTCCCAGAGCTGGTGGGCCAGCAGCATCGCCCGCTGCGGGTGACCGGCGGCCAGGTCGAGCAGCGGATCGAGCGCAGTGCCGACATCGCGGCGGGTCGCCTCGAAGCGCTCACCGACGTATTCGGCGATCTCGGTATCGGCGAGCGGCTCCAGCTCGAGCGGTCTGGCCTGACCGAAGAACGGGCGCTCCTGACGGCCGAACAGCTGTGCCATCAACCCAGGATGGGAGCCGGCGAAGATGTAGCTGGCGGCGTCCCCGTGGCGCTGGATGCGGCTGCGGAAGAGCCCGTCGATGCCCGGCCCGACGGCGAGCAGCGCCTGAAACTCGTCGAAGGCGACAAGGGTTCGGGTCCCGGTCCGCTCGAACAGGCGCAGCGGCAGGTCGAGCAGGCCGGCGAGAAGCCGCTGCGGCTGCTGCTCGACCCGCGGCCGCGACTCGACCCGGACCGGCCCGCCGCCGACGCTGACCCCGGGACGAAGCGCCCGGATCGCCGTCCTCGCCAGCCGCCCAGGACTGGATCGGAGGACCGCGTAGCTGTCTTCCAGTCGTTCTGCGACCTCGATCTCGGAGAGGACGCCATAGAAGTCGACCTCGACGTAGCTCATCCCGGCCTTCTCGGCGTCGTGTCCGAGCCGCCGCAGCAGACTGGTCTTGCCGTACCTCCGCGGGGCCGAGAGCCGCACTGCGTGACCGCCCTCCGCAAGGGCGAGCAGCCGTTTCGACTCATCGTCGCGGTCGATCAGGTCGTCGGGTTCGACCGGCCGGCTGAATACGAAGGGATTGAGCAGGTCCATAGGTTCAGTATCACCATACCAAAAAAGTACAGCAGGACTGTACTATCCGAACTAGTCGAAGACGACGCGCTCGACCGCGCTGAGGTCGTTCTCGCAGCTGATCACCGCGGGGGCTTTGCCGATCGCGGTGTCGGGGTCCTTGAGGCCGTGGCCGGTGAGCACCGCGACGACCGTCTCCGGCTTCGGGTCGCCGTCGACCGTCGGCAGGCCGTGGGCGAGCAGGCCCGCCACCGAGGCGGCCGAGGCGGGCTCGCAGAAGACGCCGACGCAGGAGGCGAGCCAGTGGTAGGCGTCGATGATCTGCGCGTCGGAGACGGCGGCGACGCGACCGTGCGAGCCGGTGAAGGCGCCCATCGCCTCCTCCCAGCGGGCCGGGTTGCCGATCCGGATCGCCGAGGCGATGGTCTCCGGATGCTCGACCGGTTTGCCGATGACCAGCGGCGCCGCGCCCTCGGCCTGGAAGCCGTAGAGGATCGGCGCCGTGTCCATCTCCTGGAAGCCGCGCCAGTAAGCGGTCACGTTGCCGGCGTTGCCGACCGGGATCGCCAGCGCGTCGGGCGCCTTGCCGAGCTCCTCGATCACCTCGAACGCCCCCGTCTTCTGGCCTTCGATCCGGTACGGGTTGACCGAGTTGACGAGCTCGATCGGGTGACGCTGGGAGAGCTCGCGGACGATCCGCAGCGCGTCGTCGAAGTTGCCTTTCAGCGCCACCACCCGCGCCCCGTGCACCAGCGCCTGGGCGAGCTTGCCGATCGCGATTTTCCCCTCCGGCACGATCACCGCGCCGCGCAGCCCGGCCCGCGCCGCGTACGCCGCGCAGCTCGCCGCAGTGTTGCCGGTCGAGGCGCAGATCACCGCCTCCACCCCGCGCCCCTTGGCGCGGGAGACGGCGACGGTCATGCCGCGGTCCTTGAAGGAGCCGGTCGGGTTCGCGCCCTCGAACTTGAGGAAGACCTCGGCGCCGACCCGTTCGGAGAGGCGCGGCGAGGGGATCAGCGGGGTCGAGCCCTCCTGCAGGCTGACGATCGGGTCGCCGGGCTCGAGGTCAAGACGGTCGCGGTAGCGTTCGATCAGCCCGCGTTCCGGCATCTAGAAGCGCTCCTCGATCACGTGGATCGAGCGGGCCGGGCCGCGCAGCTCGCCCAGCTCGTTGAGCGCCTCGACCGCCCGCGCGAAGCGCGACTCGAGGCATTCGTGGAGGACCATCACGAGGCGCGCGTCGTCACCCATCCCGCGCTGGACGACGCTCTTCACCGAGACCTGGTGGTCACCGAGCACGGTCGCGATCCGGGCCAGCACGCCGGGCCGGTCGGCGACCTCGAGGTGCAGGTAGAAGGAGCTGGGGACGTCGGCGAGGATCGGCAGCTCGGTCCGCGTCTCGTGCACCGGCGTGTCGCCGGCGAGGATCGAGACGACGTCGCCGAGCACCGCGCTCGCCGTCTGCAGGCCGCCCGCGCCGGGCCCCGAGAGCGTCACCTCGTTGATCGCCGGCGCCTGGATCATCACCGCGTTGAAGGCGCCCTCGATCGGCGCCAGCGGGTGGCCCGAGTAGAGGAAGCAGGGGAAGACGCGGACGCTGATCGCGCCGCCGCGCCGCTCCGCCACGCCGAGCAGCTTCAGCGAGAGGCCGAGCTCCTTGGCGAAGGCGAGGTCGTCGGGCTGGATCGCCTCGATCCCCTCGTAGGCGACCTCCGACAGCGTCACCGGGGTGTGGAAGGCGAGCCGCGCGAGGATCGCCATCTTCGCCGCCGCGTCGGCCCCGGAGACGTCGTCGGTCGGGTCGGCCTCGGCGTAGCCGAGCTCCTGGGCGCGGGCGAGGACGTCGTCGTAGCCCGCCCCGCTCGCCGCCATCTCGCTGAGGATGAAGTTGGTGGTGCCGTTGACGATCCCGTAGACCTTCTCGATCTCGGTCGCGGCGAAGCCCTCCTGGATCGTGCGGACGATCGGGATCACCGCCGCGACCGCCGCCTCGAAACGCAGCTGCACCCCCGACTCGCGGGCGATCTGGAAGAGCTCGTCGCCGTGCTGGGCGAGCAGCTGCTTGTTGGCGGTGACGACCGGCCGCCCGGCGCGCATCGCCGCGGCGACGTAGTCGCGGGCGGGCTCGGTCCCGCCCATCAGCTCGACGACCAGGTCGGAGCGCTCGAGGATCTCGGCGAAGTCGCCTTCGCCGCGGGTCAGGACGCCGACCAGCTCGGGCCGACGTCCGGTCGCCGCCTGCACCGCCTCGGCGCGCTCGGCGAGCAGGTCGGCGAAGGCGGCGCCGACGTTGCCGTGGCCGAGCAGGCCGATGCGCACCGGTTTCGGGTCCTCACCGGCCTCCACGGCCTCCCCCACCGTCGTCACCTCAGACATCGCGCGCCGTCAGGTCGTCGTAGGTCTCGCGGCGGACGACGACGCGGGCCTCGCCGTCGCGGCAGAAGATCACCGGCGGCCGGGTGACGCCGTTGTAGTTGTTGGCCATCGCGTGGCCGTAGGCGCCGGTCGCCGGGGTGACGAGGACGTCGCCGACCGCGGGCGCCGCCACCATCGCGTCGCGGACGATCACGTCGCCCGACTCGCAGTGCATCCCGGCGACGGTGACGAGGGTGTCGCCCGGATCGCCGGCCCGGTCGGCGATCAGCGCTTCGTAGCGCGACCCGTAGAGCATCGGCCGCAGGTTGTCCGACATGCCGCCGTCGACGGCGACGTAGGTGCGCACGCCGGGGATCTCCTTGACGGTGCCGACCCGGTAGGCGGTGACGCCGGCGTTGGCGACCAGCGACCGGCCCGGCTCGACCAGCATCCGCACGCCCGGCCCGAAGACCTCGCGCACGCCCGCCACCTTGACGTCGACGTAGTCCTCGATCGAGGGCGGCGCGTCGTCCGCCGTGTAGGCGACGCCGAGCCCGCCGCCGACGTCGACGACCTTGCACCAGTCCCCGGCCAGCTCGCCGAGCGCGGCGATCTCGAGGCGGTATGGCTCGAGCTCGAAGATCTGCGAGCCGATGTGGGCGTGGAGGCCGACCAGGTCGAGCACGTCGGAGGCGAGCACCCGCTCGATCGCCCGCGCCGCCGAGCCGCCGGCGTCGCCGGTCCCGAAGCCGAACTTGGAGTCGAGCTGGCCGGTGGTGATGTAGTCGTGGGTCGAGGGCTTGATCCCCGGGGTCACCCGGATCAGCACCTGCATCGGTTCGTCGAGCAGCCGCTCGCAGCGCTCGATCTCGTCGAAGGAGTCGAGGATCAGGTGGCCGATGCCGGCCCGCGCCGCCATCAGGATCTCCTCGTCGGTCTTGTTGTTGCCGTGCATGTGGATGCGCGCCGGGTCGAAGCCGGCGGCGAGCGCGATGTGGAGCTCGCCGCCGGAGGCGACGTCGACCGAGAGCCCCTCCTCGGCGAACAACTTGTAGGCGGCGGTGGCCGGGAAGGCCTTGCTGGCGAAGAGGACCTCGCCGTCGACGCCGCGGCTCGCGAAGGCCTCGCGGTAGGCGCGGGCGCGGGCGCGTAGGTCGTCCTCGGCGTAGATGTAGGCGGGGGTGCCGTGCTCTTCGGCCAGCTCGACCACGTCGCAGCCGCCGACCTCGAGGTGGCCGAGCGCATTCAGCCGGCTGCCGGTCGGCAGCACCGCCGCGCCGACGACCGGATCGCCCGCGATTGCCCCAGACTGAACCTGCTCCGCCATCGGCGGCATTGTGACGGTTGGCCGGGGAGCCGGTTCAGTGACCGCCGCCGCCGAGCAGCCCGCCGACGACTTCGCCGACGCCTTCGACGGTTTTGCCGACCACCGTTTCGGGGCCGGCGACGCCGTTGACGACGCTTTCGGTGACTTCGGTGACCCCGGTCTTTTCGAGCGTGCCGCCGAGGACGTTTTCGTCGACGCCGTGGACCGTTTCGTTGACCGCTTCGGCAACCGGCGGCGGCTTGGTCACGGCGGTGACCGGGGGCACGGTCGTGGCGGTGCCGGTGCCGGAGCCGGAGGACCCCGACGAGCCGCCGCTCGAACCGCTGCCGCCCGAGCCGGAGGAGCCGCCCGTACTCGACGGTGAGGAGCTCGGCGAAGGCGAGGAGGAGGACGGCTGCGAGGCCTTCGAGCCGGAGTTGCCGCCGGAGGAGGTGTTGCCGCCGCTCGTGGTCGGGGCGGATTCGACCGTCGTCGCCGGGCCGGTCGCGTCGGCGACCGCGCCCGCCCCGGCACCTTGGTGGTGTCGGGCGGCGTGCCTGGCGGCGGTCGCGGTCGTCCCGGCGCCGGCTTTCGCGGCGTTGCGGCGCGCGCCCGCGGCGCCCGTGCCGTTGCCGACCGTGGCGTCTACACCGCCGTTCGCGGGCAGCGCCTGCGCCGGCGCCACCGCGGCCTTCTGCTCATGGCCGCCGAGCTCGGCGATCGGCCAATCGTGGAAGACCTGGGCGGAGACGAGAAGGACGAACACACCGATCGCGATCCCGATCAGGGTCACACCCGAGAGGGCGCCGACGAGATAGGTGTGTGCTTGCCGAATCATCGTTACTTAAAACTAGTAAAATTCCGTACTTATTAGTCCCAGGATCTGACTCCTGGAGCCGAAAACGGCCTCTTCCATTATCGGTCGGACCTCCGCCTAAGGTAACCCAGCCGGCGGCTTCCCACACCTCTTACAGGACGTGCAAACGGACGTCCTATCGGGCGTTCTCTACCCGCAAGAGGCCTCCCTCAGCCTCCTCCTCCATCTGCAAGGTGGTGTGCTCGATCCCGAAGCTCTCGCCGAGCTCCAGCTCGAGCTGTTGGCGGATCTGATCACGGTCGGATCCGCGGGCGACGACGACGTGCGCGGCGAGCGCCGGGAATCCGGCGGTCACCGTCCAGACGTGGAGGTCGTGGACCGACCGGACCCCGTCGACGCGGCAGATCGCCGCCCCCATCCCGTCGACGTCGAGGTCGGCAGGCGCCGACTCCATCAGCACGTCGAACGGCTCCTTGATCAGCCGCCAGGAGGAGAAGAGGACGAGCACGGAGATCAGCAGGCCGACGATCGGGTCGACGATGTCGGAGCCGCCGAGCAGCACCCAGGCGCCGGCGACGACGACGCCGAGCGAGCCGAGCGCGTCGGCGAACGAGTGGCGCAGGACGCCCTCGAGGTTGACGTCCTCGCGCTGGCCGCGGGCCAGGTAGACGGTCGCCACGGCGTTGCCGGCGAGGCCGAGCAGGCCGAGCGCGAGGACGCCGCCGCCCTCGATCCCGGGTGGGTGGGAGAGGCGGCCGATGGCGGCGACGCCGATCCCGACGCTGACCGCGACGAGGAGCAGCCCGTTGACGAGCGCCGCCAGCACCTCCGAGCGCTGGTAGCCGAAGGTGCGCCGGCCGGAGGCGGGGCGCGCGGCGAGCCGCGCCGCGATCAGGGCGAGGACGATCGAGCCGACGTCGGAGAGCAGGTGCCCGGCGTCGGCGAGGACCGCCAGCGACCCGGTGAGGACGCCGCCGATCGCCTCGGCGAGCAGCAGCACCACGTTGATCGCCAAGGCGACGGCGAGCCGGCGCCGCGAGTCCTCGCGCCGCGCCTCCAGCGCGTGCGCGCCGAAGCCGTGGCTATGTCCGTGTCCGCCCCCGGCGTGGTCGTGGTCGTGCACAGTCCCGAGAATACGTCGTGTCGACGGGCCGAAAACCGGACACATAGTCAGGTTTTCGGCCCGTCGGCGGGAAGCTGTGACCGAAGTCAGGCCGCGACCGGCTCCTTCGGGGCCGCAGCCTCCGCCACCAGTTCGGCGGCGTAGCCGAGGCGCTCGGCGTACTCGCGGGCCTGCATCCGCGAGATGACCATCCGCTGGATCTCCGCCGTGCCCTCGAACAGCTGGTAGATCTTGGCGTCGCGGAACCACTTCTCGAGCGGGTGGTCGGTGTCCCAGGCGGCCGGGCCGACCAGGTCCATCAGCGTCGTCGTCGCCCACATCGTCACGTCGCCCGCCTTCAGCTTCGACATCGAGCCCTGGCCGCCGGTCATCGGCCGCCCGTTGCGGCCCATCCAGGCCGCCCGCTGGACGAGCAGGCGCGCCGCCTCGATCTCGGTGGCGACGTCGGCGAGAGTCTGCTGGACCCGCTGCGCTTTCAGCAGCGGCACGCCGCCTTCTTCGCGGCCGTCGAGGTGCTCCAGGGTCCACTCGTACGCGGCCTGCGCGATCCCCAGCGCGGAGGCGCCGACGATCGGCCGGGTGATCTCGAAGGTGGCGAGCGCGTCGGCCCCCGAGCGCGTTTTCTGGCCGGACCGACCGCGCTCGAGCTTGCGCTGCAGCTTCTCCTCGCCGCCGAGCAGGTTCTCGGCCGGGATGCGGCAGTCCTCAAGCACGACCTCGGCGGTGTGCGAGGCGCGGATCCCGAGCTTCGACTCCTTCTTGCCCTGGGTCATCCCCGGCGTCCCCTTCTCGACCACGAAGGAGGCCTGACCGCGGGTGCCGAGGGTCGGGTCGACGGCGGCGACGATCACGTGGACGTCGGCGATGCCGCCGTTGGTGATGAAGACCTTGGTGCCGTTGAGGACCCACTCGTCGCCGTCGCGGACGGCGGTCGTCTTCAGGCTCTTGACGTCGGAGCCGGCCTGCGGCTCGGTCACCGCGTAGGCGCCGAGCTTCACGTTGTCGGCGTCGCCGAAGCACTCGGGCACCCAGCGCGCCATCTGCTCGGGGGTCCCGGACGAGGCGATCCCGGCGGCGGCGAGCCCGGAGCCGCTGATCGCCAGGGCGATCCCGGCGCAGCCCCAGTGGAACTCTTCGGCCATGATCACCTGCATCTGGCCGCCCTCGTCGGACGCGGCGCGCTGGATCCCCTCGAGGCCGCCGAAGCCCTGGCGCCGGGCCTCCTTGATGACCTCCCACGGGGTGCTCTCCTCGCGGTCGTGCCTGGGGGCGGCCGGGCGGATCACCTCTCGGGCGAACTTGCGGCACTCGGCCTGGTAGGTCAGCTGCTCGTCGTTGAGTCCGAAATCCACTGCGCTTCCTCTCTTCTCGGTCCGCGGGGGGCATCCGCGGCTCGGCTGTTGATTGACTGGTCAGTCAGCCAGTCGTCCGAAAGCCTAGCCGACCGGCCGGAGCGCCGCCGCGCCTGTACGGTTGGGACGGGTGAGCGCCGACCGACCGATCAACGCCGACGTGGGGGCGCCGGAAGACGCTCCCGAGCCCGTCGCAGAGCCAAAAACCGCCCCGGAGCAGCCGAAAGAGCCGCGCCGGGAGGAGCTCGCGCCGCCGCGGCGCCGCCGCTCGATCCCGGGGCCGATCAAGCTGGTCGCCGCGCTGGTCGCGATCGCGATCGGGTTCATCGTCCTCGCCGTCGTCGCCGGGAGCGGCTCGAAGAAGGGCGGTGGCAGCGCCGCCCCCACCCCCTCGACCAGCGCCGTCGCGCCCGCCCCATCCGGCAAGCCCTCGTCCGCGGAAAGCTCGAGCTCCTCCTCGTCTGAATCCGAATCCTCGGAAGGGTCGGGCGCCGGCGCCGAAGAACTCGGCTATCCCTCCTTCGCCACCTCCAACACGACCCGGATCGGCGGCTCCGACCCGGTCTCGAATGCCGCCGCCGCGGCCCTCGCCGTCTTCCCGTCCACCAACGAAAAGCAGCGCCCGGTCGCCGTCACCCTGGTCGGCAGCGAAGACTGGGCCGGGGCGATCGCCGCCGGCGTCCTGATGGCCGAACCGATCCGGGCGCCGCTTCTCTTCGGCGAACCGGAAGGCGTCCCCGACGCGACCGCGGAAGCCTTCGGCATGCTGCAGCCGCGGGGCGGCGCGGCCAGCGGCGGCGCCCCCGTGCTCGCGATCGGCGACGTCCAGGTGCCGGGCGGGATGAGCGCCGCCAAGGTCGCCGCCGGCGACGCCGCGACCGAGGCCGCCGGCATCGCCCGCCTGCGCGACCGCATCGCCGGCACCACGCCGGAAGCGATCATCCTCGCCTCCAGCTCCGAACCGGCCTTCGCCGCGCCCGCCGCCGCCTACGCCGCCCGCTCCGGCGACCCGGTCCTCTTCACCGAAGCCGAAGCGCTGCCGCAGGCGACGGCCGCCGCGCTGCGCCGCGACGAAGGCGTGCCGGTCTACGCGCTCGGGCCCGGCTCGGCGATCTCCGGCAAGGTGCTGAAGGAAGTCGGAGCGCTCGGCAACCAGACGCAGCGGATCAGCGGCGCCAACCCGGTCGCCGCGGCGATCGCCTTCGCCCGCTACGGCGAAGGCAAGTTCGGCTGGCGCGTCGCCGACCCCGGTCACGGCTTCGTCCTCGTCCGCGCCGACGCGCCGCTCGAAGCGGCCGCCGCGGCGCCGCTCTCGGCCTCCGGGACCTGGGGGCCGTTGCTGCTCACCGACAGCGCCGATACGCTGCCATCCGAATTGCGCGGCTACTTCCTCGACGTCAAGCCCGGCTACACGACCGACCCGACCCGGGCCTTCTACAACCACGTGTGGATCGTCGGGGACGCCGGGCAGATCAGCGTCGAACAGCAGGCGGAAGTCAACGAAGTCGCCGAATTGGCGAAGATCGGGGCAGAGGAATGAGCGAGGCGGAGAACCCAGAGCTGCTCGGCGGCGAGCAGGGCATCACGGTCGAGGACATCCGCGCCCTCGCCGGCCCGGCGACCCCCCACTTCTCGCTGCAGATCCGCAACCGGATCGCGCGGCTGATCGAGCCCTTCCCGGCCGGCCACCCGGTCCGTGCCGAAGGCGAACGGCAGATCGCCCGGCTCGAACGGATCGCCGACGGCAGCGGCGAGTCGCGCGAGACCCTCGGCATAGAGCACTGAGATGAAGCGGCTGGCGCCGGGGGTCTGGCGCCTCAAGGAGTTCCCCGGCCCGACGATCAACGTCTACCTCGCCGAGGACGTGCTGATCGACGCCGGCCGGCGCTGGGACCGGCGGCGGATCTTCTCCGAGCTCGAGGGGGTCGAGATCTCCGCCGTCGCGCTGACCCACGTCCACCCCGACCACCAGGGCTGCGCCAAGGCGGTCTGCGAGGCGCGCCGCGTGCCGCTCGCCTGCCACGCCGACGACGTCGACGCGATGGAGGGCCGGCGGTCTGTCGCCGCCACCGACTGGTGGCTGGGGAAGATCTACGACCGCCTCTGGACCGGCCCGCCGCACCAGGTCGACCGCGTCCTCGCCGAGGGCGACGAGGTGGCGGGCTTCCGCGTCGTCCACGCCCCCGGCCACGCGCCCGGCGAGGTGATCTTCTTCCGTGATGCCGACCGGGTCGCGATCTGCGGCGACGTGGTCCGCAACATGAGCTATCTGACCGGCCTGCCCGGCATCCGCCAGCCGCCCGACGAGCTCACCCCCGACCCGGTGGAGAACCGGCGCGGGGTCCACAAGCTGGCGGCGGTCGAGCCCTCGCTGATCCTTCCCGGCCACGGCCCGGCGATCACCGACATGGCCGCCTTCGCCAGCTTCGTCGCCGCACTCCCCGTGGACTGAGCGCCGACCCGGCGCTACGATCGCGGCATGGACACTCCGCTCGCACCAGAGCACGCTGTCGACAGCCCCGACAACGCCCGTGATCTCGCGATCCAGCGGCTGAAAATGAAGCAGGATTTCAAAGGCATCCTCGCCGGCGGCCTCTTTGCCGTGGTGATCGTCGTCGTCATCTGGGCGATCGGCGGCGGCGGCTACTTCTGGCCGGTCTGGGTGATGCTGGGCGCCGCGATCGGGATCGTCGCCCAGGGCTGGAAGGCCTACGGGCCCAGCAACCGGATCACCGAGGACGACGTCCAGCGGGAGATGAACCGAGGTTAGGCCGCGCCGCCGCCCGACTCCGGGCCGAAGGCGTCGATGATGCGGTTCTGGTGCTCGCTCAGCTCCTCGGGCGAGATGAAGTAGGTCGGCGGCGTCAGGAAGAGGCCGTCGGCGCGTTCGGCCGTGGCCTCGACCCGGTCGCGCACCTTGTCGAGCGGCCCGGCGGCGCAGTATGCCTCGACCATCGCGTCGGTGATCGCCGCCGGCACGGCGGCCAGGTCGCCGCGGCGGAAGGCCGCGCCGGCGGCGTTCGCCTCGTCCTCGAAGCCGTGCATCTCCCAGACCGGCGCGTAGGTCTTCACCGTCGCGTAGAAGGAGATCGTGCGGCGCGCGAGGTCGAGCGCGTGCGCCTCGTCGTCGTCGATCACGCAGCAGACGGTCGGCAGGTAGTCGAAGTCGGCGCGCTCGCGCTTGGAGCGCCACAAGCCGCCCTCGAATCCGGGGACGACGATCTCGTCGATCCAGCGCAGGCTCTGGATCGGGTGGCCGATCAGGCCGTCGGCGACGTCGCCCGCCATCCGCGCCATCCCGGCCTGGACGGCGGCGGTGTAGATCGGCGGCGGCGTCTCGCGGGCGGGCGGATGGGGGCGCACCCAGCCTTTGATGTCGATGTCGTAGTAGTCGCCCTGGTAGCGGATCGGCTCGCCGACGCCGGCCTGCTGCATGATCAGCCGGGTCGCCTCGATCGCCTCGCGCAGGTGCGGCGCCGGGCGGCCATAGTCGGCGTTGTGCCAGGTCTCGTTCAGGCGCTTCACCCCAGCCCCCATGCCGAGCCGGAAGCGCCCGCCCGACATCTCGTCGATATCGAGCGCGGTGATCGCCATGATGAAGGGACTGCGGGTGAAGGCCCAGACGATGCCGGTGGCGACGTCGATCCGCTCGGTCTTCGCCGCCATGTAGGCGGCCTGGGTGTCGGCGGCGCGGAACAGCTCCGGCGCCCAGACGCACTCGACCCCGGCCGCCTCGGCGCGCAGCGTCTCCGCCTCGAGGTCGGCGATCGTGTCGCCGATCGCGGCGACCGAGATGCGGTCAAGCGCGCTCATGCGAAGGCGCCGCTCAGGCCGCGGCGGGTGCGAGGACCTTCTTCGCGACCTGCTCGCGGTGCCAGCGCGCGTCGCCGTACATCGAGGCGTTGGCGCGGCCGCGCTTGAGGAAGAAGTGGAGGTCGTGCTCCCAGGTGAAGCCGATCCCGCCGTGGACCTGGATCGAGGCGTCGGGGACGCGCCAGCCGGCGTCGGAGGCGTAGGCCTTGGCCATCGAGGCCGAGAGCGGCAGGGCGTCGGGATCGGCGTCGGCGGCCCAGGCGGCGCCGTAGACGGCGGAGCGCGAGTTCTCGGTCTCCAGCAGCATCTGCGCGCAGCGGTGCGAGACCGCCTGGTAGGCGCCGATCGGCCGGCCGAACTGCTGGCGGTCTTTGGCGTAGGCGACCGCCATGTCGAGGGCGCGCTGGGCGACCCCGGTCGACTCGGCGGCGAGCGCGACGGCGCCGCGCAGGAAGACAGCCTCGAACTCGGCGCCGTGGCCGGGCAGGGTCTGCTCGGCGGGGACGCGGACGCCCGCGAAGTTGACGGTCGAGAGGCGGCGGGTGCTGTCGATCGAGATCTCCGGGCTGACGCTCACCCCATCGGCGTCGGCGGGCACGATGTGGCGCCGGCCGTCGGCGGTGGCGACGAGGAAGAACGCGACCCCGGCCGCGTCGGCGACCAGCTCCTTCTTGCCGTCGAGGACGACCGCGTCGCCGTCGGCCGCGGCCTTCATCGGGTAGGCGCCGGGGACCCCGGTCGAGCCGGCGTCGACCATCGCCTGGGTGCCGCGCGCGGTCCCCTCGGCGAGCGGGCGCAGCCAGCGCTCCTTCTGCTCGTCGGAGGCGCTCTGGGCGAGCGCCAGGCCGACGACGGTGTTGGAGAAGAGCGGCGAGGGGGCGAGCGCGTAGCCCATCTCCTCGAAGAGCACCGCCAGGTCGACGATGCCGAGGCCCTGACCGCCCCATTCCTCGGGCAGCGCCAGGCCGGGCCAGCCGAGCTCCGCCATCTCGCTCCAGCCCGCCTCGTCGGTGCCGTCCGCGGAGGCGGCGATCTCCCGCATCCGCTCCGATTTGAAGCGCGAGGCGAGGAAGTCGCGGGCGGTCGAGCGGATCGCTTCCTGCTCGTCGGTCAGGTCGAAGTACACGTCAATACGCTCCCGCTGCCATCGGTCTCCCCTAGCGCATCCGCGGCAGGCCGAGCACCCGCTCGGCGATGATGTTCTTGAGGATGTCGGTGGTGCCGCCCTCGATCGAGTTGGCTCGCGAGCGGAGGAAGTTGTACTGCCAGGCGCCGTTGGCGACGGCCCCCTCGGAGCCGCGCGCGAGCGGCGCCCAGGCCCCCTCGATCTCCAGCGCCAGCTCGGTCAGATCCTGGTTGATGTCGGCCCACTGCCACTTGCCGAGCGACCCCTCCGGGCCGGGGATCCCCGACTGCATGGTCTTGGTCAGCCCGCGGTAGGCGTTCAGGCGCATCGTCTCGGCCTCGATGAAGAGCTGGGCGATGCGCTGGCGGAAGTAGGCGTCGTCGGCGGCCGAGCCGCCCCCCTCGCGGACCTCATTGGCCAGCGCCGCGAGCTTGCCGAGGCTGTTGTGGATCTGGGCGATCGCGCCGAAGGCGAGCCCGGCGCGCTCGTTCATCAGCGTCGTGATCGCGACGCCCCAGCCGTTGCCGACCCCGCCGACGACGTTCTCGTCCGGGATCCGCGCCTCGTTCATGAAGACCTCGTTGAACTCGCCCTCGCCGGTGATCTGGACCAGCGGTTTGGCTTCGACCCCGTCCTGCTCCATGTCCATCAGGAAGTAGGTGAGACCCTGGTGCTTGGGCGCGTCGGCGTCGGTGCGGGCGACCAGCATGCACCACTTCGCGTACTGGGCGAAGGTCGTCCAGACCTTCTGCCCGGTGACGACCCATTCGTCGCCGTCCTTGACCGCGCGGGTCTTCAGTGAGGCGAGGTCGGAGCCCGACTCGGGCTCGGAGAAGCCCTGGCACCAGATCTCCTCGCCGGTCAGGATCGGCTCCAGGTAGCGCTCTTTCTGCGCCTCGGTGCCGTGCGCGATGACGACCGGGCCGCCCATCGCCAGCCCCAGCACGTTGGCCGGGCTGGGCGCTTCCTGGGCGGAGGCCTCGCCGACGAAGATCGCCTGCTCGATCATCGTCGCGCCGCGGCCGCCGTACTCCTTCGGCCAGGAGATCCCGGCCCAGCCCGCGGCGTGCAGCTTCAACTGCCACTCGCGACGGAAGGCCATCACCTCGTCCAGCGAGCCCTCCGGTTCGGTGCCGGGGTTGTTGGCGCGCAGCCAGGTCGCGACCTCGTCGCGGAACCCCTCCTCCGATGGCGACAGCGTCAGGTCCATCGAGGCGGAAGACTACTGGCTACCCGGCCAGGCCGACTCAGACCCGCTGGATCAGGGTGCCGGTGCCGAGGCCGCCGCCACAGCACATCGTGACCAGGCCCATCTCCTTGTCGGAGCGCTCCATCTCGTGCAGCAGGGTGGTGATCAGGCGGGCCCCGGTCGAGCCGAGCGGGTGGCCGATCGCGATCGCGCCGCCGTTCACGTTGACCCGGTCCATGTCGGGTTCGAGCTCGCGCTGCCAGGCCGCGACGACCGAGGCGAACGCCTCGTTGATCTCGATCAGGTCGATGTCGTCGATCTGCATCCCGTTGCGGTCGAGCAGCTTTTCCGTGGCCGGGATCGGGCCGGTCAGCATGATCACCGGGTCGACCCCGACCGTGGTGATGTCGTAGATCCGCGCCCGCGGCGCCAGCCCGAGGGCGTCGGCCTTCTCCCTCGTCATCAGCAGCACCGCGGCGGCGCCGTCGGAGACCTGCGAGGAGTTGCCGGCGGTGATCTTGCCGTCCTCCTTGAAGGCCGGGCGCAGCTGCGAGAGGGCCTCGAGCGTCGTCTCGCGCAGCCCCTGGTCGGTCATGTAGGTGTCGCCGTCGACCTGGTAGGGGATCATCTCGCGCTCGAAGCGGCCCTCGTCGGTCGCCTGGCGCGCCAGCCGCTGCGAGCGCACGCCGAATTCGTCGAGCTCGGAGCGGGGGATCTCCCATCTGTCGGCGATCATCTCGGCCGAGAGGCCCTGCGGGATCAGGTCGTAGCGCTCCATCAGCTCTTTCGAGAACGCCATGCCGCGCTCGGCCATGATTTCGCCGGCCGCCGCGAACGAGTTCTTGCCCATGTGCTCGACGCCGCCGCCGATCGCCACGTCGTGGACGCCGGAGGCGATCAGGGTCGCCGCGAAGTTGACCGCCTGCTGGGCGGAGCCGCACTGGCGGTCGACGGTCGTCGCCGGGACCTCCTCCGGGAGGCCCGCCTCGAGCCAGGCGTTGCGGCCGATGTTGATCGACTGCTCGCCCCACTGCTGAACGCAGCCGGCGATCACGTCGCCGACCTCGGCCGGATCGATCCCGGACCGCGAGATCAGCTCCGAGTAGGTCTTCGCGAGGAGGTTGGAGGGGTGAAGATCCTTGTAGTAGCCCTTCTCGAGATGACCGCGGCCGACCGGCGTGCGGACCGCCTCGACGATGACCACCTCGCGCCCCCCGAACCTGCCCTTCCCGTTCTCCATCCGTCACCCTCCGTCTGAGATGAATGTGCGCCTGCGGAGCGCACCTTGAGGGATAGACGTTACTCGGACTGACTGATTGGTCGGTCAACCGCAAGGCGTTACGCGGAGAAGCCTGATAGGAACCCGGCCGATGAGCGAGAGACAGGGATACGAAAGTCCGGGGATCGCGGGGAGCGGCGCCATCGCAACTGGCCTCGCCGCGGTCTCGACCACTACCGCGGAGACGATCCTGCTGGCGCGATCGGAGGCGTCGGCCTGGCGCGCCGAGGAGAAAGTCGTCGCCGCATGCACCAAGATCGAGGGGGCCGAGCCGTCGCGGCTGCGGGTCACGACCGACCCCAAGGATCTGGCCCACTGCGACGTCGTGGTCGAGGCGATCGTCGAGGAGCTGGACGCCAAGGCGGAGCTGATCGCGACGCTCGCGGAGGCGTGTCCGAAGGCCGATCTGGCGACCACCACCTCATCGCTGGGGATCGGCGACATCGCCGGCAGGGCGGGCGTGCCGCGCCTCTACGGCCTGCATGTCTTCAACCCGGTGCCACGGATGGCGCTGGTCGAGGTCTGCGTCCCCGATGGCGCCGCCAAGCAGACGCGCGACGCGGGCGATGGCCTGGTGCGCGGCGCTCGGCAAGACCGCGGTCGAGGTCCCCGACCAGGCGGGCTTCGTCGTCAACCGACTGCTCTTCCCCTACCTCTTCGACGCGGTGCGGATGGTCGAGCGGACCGGCATGGAGCCGGGCGAGGTCGACACCTGCATGAAGCTCGGCGCGGGCCACCCGATGGGCCCGCTGGCCCTGCTCGACTTCGTCGGACTCGACGTCGCCGAGGCGATCGGCGACGCCCTCTTCGCCGACTCGGGCGATCCGGCGCACAAACCGCCGGGGCTGATCGTCGAGATGATCGGCGAGGAGAAACTCGGCCGCAAGTCCGGCGCCGGCTTCTACTCGTACGACTGAGCGCCACCTCGAGCCGCCCCGGTCACAAATCGGTGCGCCGCCCCGGTCGATGGGCCGAAAACCCCACCCATAGGTCAGGTTTTCGGCCCATCAACGGCGGCGTGTTGGGAAATGCCGACGGAAGGCGCGCCAATGCCGGCGAAACTGGGCGGCCTGATAGCCACGGCCAGGCGCCGAAAACCGAGCAGGCCAAGGACGCAGGGAGCGTGGCGTGCTCTGCACGCGAGCGACCGAGGACGCCGGGATGCGACGGTTTGCAGGCACCTCTCGGCGGGCGCCGTCTTCCCCTTCCCGGACAGGTCCCAGATCACGTCGGCCTCCGAGATGTTCTGACGGCGGGCGACGATTTCGACCTCTTCCCAGGGCAGCTCAGCCTCGGGGAGTTCGTCCCAGCGGGCCAGATCGAGGGCCTCGATCGAGCCTCTGAGAGCGGGGCCGAGGTGCTCCTCGGAGCGCAGCAGCGCCCTCAACACCTCGAGCTGCTTGTCGGTCAGGCGAACAACCCACACGGGGGCACCTCCAGCTTGAGCGGAACGCGGGTTGCTCGGAGAAATTAGGCGTCGGGACGGACGGAAGAACTGCCCGGGCGCTGATCCGCACCGCCTCGATCCGGTTCTCGCGCACCGCCTCGACCCGCAGGGTGTAGCCGTCGACGGTGATCGAGTCGCCGCGTTTGGGCAGCCGCCCGAGCTCGCCGAAGACGTAGCCGCCGATCGAGTTGTAGGCGTCGGAGTCGGCTCGGGCAGGTCGATCCCGGCGTCCTCGAGGTCGCCGAGGCTGACGTGGCCGCGCACGAACCAGTCGCCGTTGGTGAGCCGGCGGACCTCGGCTGGCGCGCGGATCGGTCTCGTCCTCGATCTCCCCCACCACCTCCTCGAGGATGTCCTCGACGGTGACGATCCCGACCGTCCGCCCGTACTCGTCGACGACCACCGAGAGCGAGGTGCGCTGCACCTGCAGGTCGTGCAGGAGGTCGTCGAGCGGGCGCGTCTCGGGGACGATCAGCGCGTCGCGGATCACCGACTCGATCGTCGCCTCGGCGCCCTCGCTCATGTAGAGGCGGATCAGGCTGTTGTTGTGGACGACGCCCTTGACCCGGTCGGGGTTGTCGTCCTCGATCACCACGAGGCGGGTGTGGCCGGAGGTGACGCAGCGCCGCAGCGCCGCCTCGACCGTCTCGTCGGCGTCGACCGTGACGACCGCCGGGATCGGCGTCATCACCTCGCGCGCCTCCTGTTCGTGGAGGTGGAAGACGCCGGCCAGGTGGCCCGCCTCGCCGGGGTCGAGGCCGCCCTGTTTGGCGCCGCGGGCGATGATCAGGCGGAGCTCCTCGGGCGAGGTCTCCTCGACGTCCTCGGTGTCGATCCGCAGCACTTTGTTGACCAGGAAGTTGGCGGGGACGTTGGTGGCGACGATCAGCGGGTGCAGCACCCGGCCGAGGAAGACCAGCGGCCCGGAGACTCGGATCAGGGTGTTCTCGGCGCGGCCGATCGCGATCATCTTCGGCGACTGCTCGCCGAGGATCACCTCGCAGGAAGGTGACGATGATGAAGGCGAGGGCGATCGCCAGGCCGAGCGAGACCGCGTGGCCGGCGAAGCCGAAGATCGGTTCGAGCAGGTCGGCGAGGGCGGGCTCGCCGAGGAAGCCGATGCCGAGCGAGGCGAGCGTGATCCCGACCTGGCTGGTGGCGACGAACTCGTCGACCCGGTCGAGCTGGTCGAGCGCCCGCGCGGCGCCGCGCACACCCTCGTCGCGCATCTGCTCGAGCCGGGCGCGGCGCGAGCGCACCACGGCGAACTCGGCGGCGACGAAGAAGCTGTTGATCGCGATCAACAGCAGCAGGAGGACGAGCAGGAGGACGCTCATCGGCTATGCGGCCCGGTACTTCGGGCTGGAACGTCCTCGGCCATTCGGCTTTCCCAATATAGCCGGCTTTCCCGCGGATTCCCGCGAAGCTGCCATATTCCGGATCGGACGATGAAGGTCGCGACGCTCAACGAGATGCTCGAAGAGGTCGTCCGCCTCGGCGAGGCGACCGGCACCGGCGACCAGGCGCACGAACTGCGCGGCGAACTCGAGGGCCGCCTGGCGACCGTGCGCGCGGCCGTCGCGGGCGCGACCGTGCCGCGCGTGGTCGCGCTCGAGCGGCTGATCGAGCCGGTCCGCGTGGCCGGGCTTCTGGGTGCCGGAGATGATCGCGATCGCGGGCGGCGAGGACGTCGCCGGCTCGCCCGGCCTGAGCCCCGCCGAGGTCGCGCTGGGGCGAGCTCGCCAGCCTCCGCCCCGACGTCGTGATCGTGATGGTCGACGGCTACCTGGAGGACGTCCAGGCGCAGGCGATGGAGGTCTGGGAGCACATCGAGAGCCTCGGCGCCGACCGCGTCTTCGCCGTCTCCGCCCAGGCCGCCTTCAGCGATCCCGGCCCGCGCCTGTCGACGGCGTCGAGCTGGTCGGCCACCTGCTCCACCCCGACCTGATGGACCCGCCCGGCAACACGCCGTTCACGCGCCTGCGCTCGCCGGCCGCGCGCCCCGCCCAGGCCTAGCCGGCCGCCCCGGCGCTAGGCAACGGCCAGGGCCAGGACGAAGCGAGACGACGCCGAGCGCCGCCATCGCGGCGAGCTCGAACGCGAGCGCGGTTGCGGGTGGCGACGGCGCCGAGCTTGCCGCGCTCGCCGCCGACGATCAGGAGCCCGCAGAGGACGCCGGCGACGAGGCCGCCGACGTGGGCGCCGACGCTGATCGACCCGTCGGAGAAGGTGAAGATCAGGTTGAAGCAGGATGAGGAAGCCGATCTGCCCGGCGATCGCGTCGAGCCGCCGCCCGCGGGCGATGACGAAGGTGGCGCCGAGGACGCCGAAGATCGCCCCCGAGGCGCCCGCGCTGACCGTGTTCGGGCCGAACAGAGGGCGACGAACGAGCCCGCCAGCAGCGCAGGCGAAGTAGAGGACCGACGAAGCGCAGCGCTCCCGATCGCCGGCTCCAGCAGCCGGCCGAGGATGAACAGCAGGTACATGTTGAAGCCGATGTGGAAGATGCTGACGTGGACGAAGCCGCTGGTGATGATCCGCCACCACTGGCCGCCTTCGCTCACCGCCGGGCCCCAGAGGCCGCCCATGTCGTAGACGATGCTGACCGACTGTTCGCCGAGCCCGCCGCCGCCCTTGGCGATCTCGATCAGGTAGACGATCACGTTGATCGCGATCAGCACCACGGTCGCCGGGAAGGCGCCGAAGCCGCTCGGCGTCCCGGTCGGGTTGCGGACCACGCGGGTGCGCTGGTTCGCGCACTCCGGGCAGCGCATGCCGACCGGCGTCGGCGTCATGCAGTCGGGGCAGATCGGCCGCCCGCAGGAGGAGCAGGAGACCGCGGTCTCGCGGTCGGGATGGCGGTAACAAGTCTGCGGCACGGCAGCGTCAGCCTACAATCGCGCCCGATGGAGCCCGCCGAGCCCCGCCCGCCTCTACGCCACCGCGGTCGGCGCGCTGCTCGTCGTCCTCGGCATCGTCGGCTTCTTCTACGGCTCCTCGTTCGGCTCCCCGGGCACCCTCGACCACACCCTCGGCGCCCTCCGCACGAACGGCTGGCTGAACCTGCTCTGGGCGGCGGTCGGCGCCCTCGGCCTGCTCCTCGCCGGCACCGCCTCGCGCGCCTACGCGCTCGCCGCCGGCCTGCTCCTCACCGTGCTCGGCGTCTGGGGCCTGGCCCTCGACCCGGGCGGCGCGATCCTCGGCTTCCTCCCTGCGTCGGGCGGCGACGAAGCCTTCCACCTCACCCTCGGGCTGCTGGGACTGCTCGCCGCCGCGCGGGACCCCGCGGCGCTCCGCTACGAACCGCGTCGCGAACGCCCGTCCGGCTAGGCCCTTCAGGCCGCTCGCCTCGCTGCTTGCCGCGGCGGCGCAGCTCGAACAGGACCAGCGCCCCGGTCGCCACCCCGCCGACGCCGACCGCGACCACCGGCCGCACCCAGTTGCGCGGGTCGCGCAGCGCCCGCAGCTCCGAGTCGGAGAGCTCCTCGGCCCAGTCCGACAGCTCGGTCGCCGCCGCCGCCGAGAGCGCCGTGAAGGTGTCCTCGATCCGCCCCGAGAGCCGCTCCGGCGGCTCGATCGGCCGCAGCACGTCGCCGAGCAGCGCCTCGACGTCCCAGGTCGACTCGCCCTGCTCACCCGGAGTCATCGGCCATCTCCTCCTGCAGCTGTTTGATCGCGCGGTGGATCAGCACCTTGGTCGCCCCGTCGGAGCGGCCCAGCGCCCGCGCGATCTCGCGGTTGTCCATGCCCAGCGCGAAGCGCATGATCAGCGCCTCGCGGCGGTCGTCGGAGAGCGCGTCGAGGTTGGCCATCACCTGGCGCAGCTCCTCGCGCCCGGCGACCAGATCGCCTCGGTGTCGTGCTTGGTCGCGATCGGATCGGCGTTTTCCAGCGGCGTCTGCGGCCGGCGCGAGCGGTCGCGGTAGTAGTTCGAGGCGAGGTTGTGGGCGATCCGGATCAGCCACGGCCGCAGCGGCCGGCCGTCCGACTCGCGCCGCGCCCGGTCGAAGTGCCGGTAGGCCTGCAGGAAGGCCTGCTCGGTGAGGTCCTCGGCGTCGTGGTGGTTGCCCACCCGGTAGTAGGCGTAGGAGTAGACGTCGCGCAGGTGGGCCCGGTAGAAGTCCTCGAAGGCGCGGTCGAGCTCCGCCTTCGCCGCCGGAGCCAGTTCGGCAGGCTCGACGTTCTCCTCGGGGCCGCTCACCGGCCAAGCCTAGATGAGCGTCAATGCGCCGTGCGGCCGTCGGCTCCCACGCGGCCTACGCCGCCTGCCTCGCCCGCTCGGCGCGGCGCAGCCCGGCCACCCAGTCCTCGGCGGCGACCTCGCCGCGGATCAGCTTCGCCAGCCCCTCGAGCGCCTCGCCGTGCACGCCGGAGGCGGCGACCGCGTCGGCGAGCAGCGGCGTCGTGTCGAGCCCCTCGGAGGCCTGGCCGATCAGCGCCGGGATCTCCTCGGCCGGGGTGCCGGTGCCGAGCAGCTCGCCCGCCCGTCGGTTGCGCCCGGTCGGCGCCATCATCGTCGCGGTCAGGTCGCCGACCCCGGCGAGCCCGGCGAAGGTCTCCAGCTCGGCGCCGTGGGCGAGCCCGCAGGCGATGCACTCGCGCCAGATCTCGGCGACCGCGATCCCCGCCGCGTTCAGCCCGTGCGGCTCGGCCGCGGCGGCGGCCAGCGCGGCGGCGTTCTTGGCGGCGCCCGCCATCTCGACCCCGACGACGTCGCCGGAGCGCTCGCAGACCAGCCCGGCGCGGTCGAAGACCTCGCCGAGCTGGGCGCGCAGGTCGGGATCGGCCGAGCCGAGCACCAGCGCGGCCGAGCCGGAGACCGCCTCGGCCGCGTGGGCCGGGCCGCCGAGGCAGGCGATCGCCCGCGCCCGCACCCGTTCGCCGACGTACTCGGAGGGCAGCTGGCCCTGCGGCGCGATCAGGCCCTTGGTGAGCAGCAGGATCGAGGAGCGGTCGCCGGCCCGGTCGGCGATCGAGCCGACCGCCGCGGGCAGCGATTTGGAGGGGATCGCGAGGATGATCAGGTCGAGCCCGGCCAGCTCGATCTCGGCGGCCGGGCGGACGTCGATCGCCTCCGGCAGCGCCACGCCGGGCAGGTAGCGGCGGTTCTCGCCGTCCTCGATCAGCTCCGGCGCGCGCGGCCGCGGTGCGGGCGCCGAGCTGCACCTCGAGGCCGCCGCGGGCGAGCAGCACGGCGATCGCCGTCCCCCAGCTGCCCGCGCCGATCACGGCGGCGCGCCGCATCGGCGGCAGCCCGCCCAGGTCTTCCCACTGCAGCTGCACGTTCGGCCAGATCCGCGCGGTGACGTTGACCGCGAGCGCCTGCGAGGGCTCCTCGGCCTGCGGGAAGGTCATCGCCCGGCCGCAGCGGACCTTCACCTTGCGCGGCCGGATCCGCCAGCCGCGGCGCACGTTTTCGGTGCCGATCACCGCGGTCGGCAGGACCGGCGCGCCGGTCTGCAGGGCGAGCCGGCCGACCCCGCGCTTCGGGTTGGCGAGGCTGCCGCTGCGGATCCGCGTGCCCTCGGGGAAGATGCAGAGCGTCCCGCCGCGTTCGACCACCATGCGCGCCGTCGTCCATCGCCTCCTCGTCGGATTCGCCGCGGCGGATCGGGAAGGCGCCGAGCCGCGAGAGGAACCAGGCCTGCAGCGGCTTCTGGAAGAGCTCGACCTTGGCGACGTAGTTCATCGGCCGCCGCCAGGGCAGGCAGGCGCCGACGATGAAGGGGTCGAGGAAGCTGCGGTGGTTGGCGGCGACGATCAGGCCGCCTTTGACGTGGCGGGCGTGGGCGCGGCCGGTCCGCGAGAGCCGGAAGTAGACGAGGAAGAAGGGGACGAAGAGCAGCCGGATGACCACGTAGAGCGGCCAGTTGACGCTGTGCTTGCGCGTGTAGGCGTGCAGCGCCGCGAGGCGCTCGTCGGTGATCACGCCATCGGCTACACGGGTCCCCGCGCCGGGTTACTCTCCGCTCAGGTCTGGGCGGCGCGCGGGTTGATCGACCGGGCGCAGGTTCGGTTCGACCTCGTCGCGCAGGTGCTCGAAATCGGGCGGCAGCGAGAGCTTCTCGCCGAGGTGCTCGAGCGGCTCGTCGACGGTGAAGCCGGGGCCCGAGCGTGGCGATCTCGAACAGCACCCCGCTCGGCTCGCGGAAGTAGATCGACTTGAAGTAGAAGCGGTCGATCTCCGGGGTCGGGCGGGCGCCCGCGGCGATCGCCTTGTCGCGCCAGGCCATGTGCTCCTCGATCGAGGAGGCCCAGGCGACGTGGTGGACCGAGCCGGCGCCCTGGACGCCGCGCTCGGCCGGCGGCGAGTCGAAGATGTAGAGGCCGCCGCGCTCGACGCCGCGCGCCTCCCAGCCCGCCTCGGTCGGCTCGAACTCGAGCGCCTCGAGCAGGCCGGAGCTCGCCTCCGGGCGCCGCCGCGTAGGCGCGCACCGCGTGGAAGCCCTGCAAGGCGAGCTCTCGCGGGACCTCCGGGTGGTCGGCGACCAGCGGCGCGTCGGGGACGTCGGCGACGAGCAGCTCGTGGTCGAGCCCCTCCGGGTCGGAGAAGTGGAGGCTGTCGCCCTCGCGGCGCGTCTCGATGTCGTGGGCGCCGAGCCGGCCCTCCCAGAAGTCGAGCGCCTGCCGGCCCGCCGACCCGCCAGACGATCCGGTGCACCATCCCGGCGCCGGCCCGGCCGAGCGCCGCGCCGGGGTACTCGAAGAAGGTCAGATCGGCGCCCGGGTCCCCCTCCTCGTCGGCGAAGAAGAGGTGGTAGACGGTCGGGCTGTCCTGGTTGACGGTTTTCTTGACCAGCCGGAGCCCCATCACCCCGGCGTAGAAGTCGACGTTGCGCTGGGCGTTCTCGGTGATCGCGGTGATGTGGTGGATGCCCTCTAGCTTCATGCCCCACGTATACCATCCGCTCGATGAAGCCCTGGCGACGTCGGACGGTCAAAGGGCTCATCGTCCTCGGCACCCTGCTCGCCTTCCTCAGCGTCTTCGCGATCTGGGTCGAGCGCCAGGCCCTCGACACCGGCGAGTGGGTCAACACCTCGCGGCCGCCTGATCCGCAACCCGACGATCCGCACCGCGGTCGGCGAATACCTGGTCGAACAGCTCTACGAAAACGTCGACGTCGAAAAGGAACTGGAAGACATCCTGCCCGGCGACGTCAAGGAACTGGCCGGGCCCGCGGCCGGCGGGCTGCGCCAGGTGGCCGGGACCGGGGCCGAAAAAGTGCTGGAAACGGGCACCGCCCAGTCGCTCTGGGAAACCGCCAACCGGACCGCCCACGAACAGCTGATGGCGGTGCTGGAAAACAAGAAAGAAGCGGTCAGCACCGCCAACGGCGAAGTGAAGCTGAACCTCGGCAGCCTGCTGACCAACCTCGCCGGGCAGATCGGCCTCGGCAAGAACCTGGCCGAAAAGCTGCCGCCGGACGCCGGCCAGATCACGATCCTCAAGTCCGAACAGCTGAAGACCGCCCAGGACATCGTCGTCGCGATCAAGGGCCTGGCGCTGCTGCTCTCGATCCTCACCTTCCTCGTCTTCGGGCTGGCGATCTACCTGACCCAGGACGGCCGCTGGGTGACGGTGCTGTTCAGCGGCGTCGGGCTGATCGTCGCCGCGCTCCTCGTCCTGGTCCTGCGCCACGTCGCCGGCGGCGTCGTCGTCGACCAGCTGGTGAAGCAGCAGAACGTGAAGCCGGCGGCCGAAGCGGCCTGGTCGATCGGCACCTCGCTGATGGTCTCGATCGCGACCACGGTGATCATCGTCGGCGTCTTCTTCACGGCGGCCGGCTGGCTCTCCTCGCCGACCGGCTCGGCGCGGGGCACGCGGCGGGTGTTCGCGCCGGCGCTCGACCGCTACCTCCCCTATTGCTACGGCGGCCTCGCCGTGATCCTCGGCATCTACCTGCTGTCGGCCTCGGGGGTCGGGCTGCGCACCTTCCTCACCGTGGTCGTGCTCGGCGTGATGGCCGCCTTCGGCCTGCACGAGCTGAGCAAACAGACGGCGGAGGAATTCCCCGGACTCACCTTCGGCGAGATCTTCGCGCCGACCCGGAAGAGGATCGCCACCGCGGTCTCCGACGCGAACCTCGGCGAGCGCGCCTCGAAGATCAAACTGCCTGAGGTGCGGCGGCCGAGCGGGATGGGCCTGCCCGACGTGCGGCGCGGCCGGGCGGCGGGCGCGGCGGGCGGGACGCGTGGGACTCGGCGAGCGGCGACGGGCCCGCCGGCGACCCCGGCCGCAGAGCCGCCGACCCAGGTGATGGACGACGAGGACGCGCGCCTCTCGCGGCTCGAACGGCTCGGCACCCTGCACGAAAAAGGCGTCCTCAGCGACGAGGAGTTCGCCGCCGAGAAGGCCCGGCTGCTCGAGTAATTGCCAAGACATTGCCGACTTTTTCGGCATGGAGCCGGAGCTCGGCAGAGACGCCACCGTCGCGATCGTCCTGATCGCCGCGATCGTCGCCCTCGCCACCGGCTCGGTCGCGCTCGGCGCGCAGTGCTCGGCGTGGCGGCCGCGGTGCTCGGCGTGGCGGCCCTGATCCGCGCCCGGGTCGCCGGTCCACGCAGCCATCCGGGTCCCCGCGGCCACTGAAACGGCGCGCCCGGCCCGGCGCCCCGGGGCCGCTCGGCCCGGACCGGCCTCTAGGGTCCCGCCGATGGCGAAGCGGCTCCTCCCCGCCCTGCTCGTGGCGCTCGCGCTCGCCGTCGTCCTCGCCTCCTGCGGCGGCGGCAGCACGACGACGGTCACCGAGACGACGACGATCATGCGCCACGCGCAGTCGAAGCCGAGCACGACCTTCCTTCCCTCGCTGACCGACAAGCACGGCACCGTCGAACCAGCCACCTACGACTTCTCAGTCGACGGCGATCTTTCCGCCAAGAGCCTCGACTGGCACGGCTGGGGCGAAGCGAAGGCGACCGCCTTCGGCACGATCGTCGAGCGCCCCGCCTCGGGCCTCGTCGACACCTTCTCCGGCAGCGTCACCGCCTCGGCGCCGCGCTCCTGCAACGGCGCGACGCTTCTACACCGAGGTCTTCGCCCACGTGCCGCAGCAGGCCGACTTCGTCCCCACCGAACCGACGAAGCTCCTCACGCCATGCGGCTGACCACCCGGTTCGACCCCGCACGCGGCGGGTATGACCCCAGCATGGCGACCATCCACACCAGCGACAAACGCAAGTTCGAGGTCGAGGTCAGCGCCAAGAAAGCCGACGAGGAAATCGTCCGCGTCGGCGGCCGCGCGATCCCGATCGTCGACCTGAAGCTGGCCGGCAAGGACGAGATGATCTACGTCAACGCCGCCCACATCGTCTCGATCGAAGACGACTAGTAGCTCGCCCTCGTGGCGTGACCTCGGGCGACCCGGAACTCCGTTGAGCAATTAGTCTCACTTTCCCAACGAGCGAGGGAGGATCCTGATGAAGAAGGTGTGTGGTTGTCTTGGCGGTCGGGGCGGCACTGCTGCGCCAGTTCCGTTCACGGGCCTCGGGTTCGGCGCTGGCGTGGTTCCGGCGCCGGAATTGCGCAAGGCGTGCTCGGCCTACGCCGAAGAGTACTTCCACGATGTCACCGCGCACCTGCCGGACGGCACCAAATGCATCGGCACAGGCCGAGTACTGCTCGCATGCCGCCGGCGTTCGCCCGCGCCTACCGCCAATACGGCTTCGTATGTAAGGCAAACGGCAGGCTGCAGGATTTCCGACCGGTCCCGGCGGCACGCACGGCTAGACGAGCGTCCGCGGCCAGGACTAACCGGGCTCGTCAGACCCATTCCGCATCCGTGAAGCCCGCCGCCGGAATCGAACCGGCAACCTCCCGATGAGTCGGACGGGTCGCGGCTAGTTTCGGTCCATTCGCGTTTTCCCTGCTAATCGGCACTTTCGGTCGGATTCAGGTCCGGATCGTTTGCGGCTTTTCCCGGACCGGCTGTTGCCTTTTTGTTGCCTCCGAGTGCTATCGAGGCTTCGACAGTCGAGGTCTTGCCGAACTTTGCTATGCCGCATGTCTCATTCCGAAACGTGCAGGGCAACTCCTTGCGAGATCGCATTCGGGGCGCTGGGGCGACGTGCGTGACCTCGCAAGAGTCTCCGTGGTGGTCGGAGGGGTCGTCGCGCTTGGCCTTGACTTGACGAAGGCTTCTAGCGCAGCCACGATGACGTCGGGTCCATGCAGCCTCGCAGAAATCTCCCCTCTCTTCCTCATGGTTGACCAGTGCAGCGCCCGCCTCGCTCGCGCTCCACCTCCGCGGCTGGAAGATACCAACGCCGCCGCCAGGCTGGACACGGCCGCTGCGGTCACCACTGTCGAAAAGGCGGGGAAGGCGGTCGATCCGGGGAGCGAAAGGCCGGCATCAACTTCAAACTAGAATCACAACCCCTTGGCATGCCAGGCCGCCAGGCAAGGATGTCCACCTGACACGAGAACGCGCCCACGTCTTCCCGGCGCCGGAAATTGACATACCGGACTGTTTACCTGGCCGAATTTTTATTGGTCTTGGAGACATGTCGTTAGTATGCCGCCGGTTCGCGGAGGCGCTAATCAGCTTGGGGGGACCGATGCATGCAGACGTCACCGTCGGTGCCGTGGGGTTGAACGGCGTTGCCTGACTACCGAGACGTGGCCGCCCAGTTGTACGAAGACGGACGGCGACTGAACGAGGAAATCGGTTCCAAAACGCTGCAAGCCCTGCTCTTCAGGCCGTTCTGGGTGATGCGAACCGTGGAGTCGATCAGCCTCGTTCACCGTCATACCGCTAGGCGACGCCTAAGCCGCCACTACGAGATCCCTCGCTACGGTCACCGGCCGGAATTTCCGGGGACCGACCTCGTGCGGCTCCCAGTGTTCGACGTCGGCAAGGTTGAATTCCTCAGCTGCGACCTGATGACGAGAACAAGCGCTACGTCTCCCTGCCGCCGCTGCCGGACCGGCACACCTGTCCGCCGTCGCCCTCTGCTCATTGGCCGAGAGCTGATCGGCAAACGGGACGAAGGGTTGATGACCTGATCACCGCGTTCGTCACCGCCGGGCCGGAAAGCTGCATGAGGCTCTTCGACCAGGCCTACGACGAAAAGGAATGGAAGCGCTGTTCGCCAATCCGATCTTGCCCATCTGGCGAAACGCTTGGCCTTCAACTACGTCGTCTACATCGACGTCCCAGCCTTTCGCGACATGGTGCCGAGGCGCGTGATCCGATTCAGCTCGACACGCGCTTCCCACACAAACGCCGCGAACTTCGTGAACAACACGAAGCGGAAAAGCGTCGAGCCCGGGTTCCGCACGCCGATCTCGAAATGCGACCGCCGACCAAACTTGAGCGGCGGGTGCCCCGCCCGATTCAGAGCTTCCTCCGCCGCCTCGGCCTGATGGGCAAGCTCTATCGACACGCTCTCGTGATCCATGGCGCCGGCTCGGTTCACTTCGACGTCGAAGGGACCGATGGCGTCTCTTTCGGCGATCGTACGCTCCTGATCCATACCAAAAGGCTTCCTATCTTCAATGAGAAGCAACGCGGGGTCTCGCCGCCGGCGTGCCCGTTTCCTGATCCCGCGGACAAAACCCGTGAAGCCCTGGTGTCACTGAACATCCGTCCCGCACCGGGCCTGCTGCGGACCGGCGCGCCCTCCTCCTCCTCGGCTTCGCCGCCCTCCTCTACGGGATCGCAGTCGACTACCAATCGCTCGCCGGCAAGCCGGCGGCATCTCCCTGCTCCTACCTGTGCCCGGACTGGTATCAATTGTCACGGCTCGACCGAGCGAGCACCCCTATGTGACGAGTGCACTCCTCGGTATCCGGGTGCTTGCGATGATCCCGGTACCTCTGGAGTTTTAGGAGCATTTCTCTTGTTAACTAAGGCAAATTCATCTATATTGGACGGCGAGGCGGTGTCGCTGGATTTTCGGGCTGTGTCCTGTTGCTCGTTCGAATGATCGATTAGTTCAAGCTGCGCCCTGTCTTGTCGAGTATGTAGACGACGATTTGACGCGCATCGGCTCAGGTAAGCTATGTCCGAAGACCACGACGACAGCAAGCAACGGAAACGGGAACGGGCACCGCGTTGACGTCGGAGAACCAAGTACTTCCTCCCGGCCCTGCTCGCCGCCGACCCGATGCTCTACTTGGTCGACGCTGAGGGCAACCTGATCGACGCCGAGGGCAAACCGCTCGACGACGCGGCGACGGAGGGCGTCGGCCTCCCACCCGGTCTCGCCGCTTTCAGGTTGAGGCGATGCGCCACGCAGCCGCCCGCCGAGCTGGCCGCAGGTTCGCGCCTCGGACGAGTAACGCTCAGCCAGATCGCCCGCAGCCCGATCTCGGTTTCGGCCCGCTTCACCGTCTTTGCACTTTGCGCGCTCGCTCAGATCGGAGACCGGTTAAATCGAACCCTCTTCTGGATCTGCGGTTGCACGCTCGCTGCCGTGGAACGCCTCGTCGAAGAACTCGGCATCGCCGATGCCCTCGTCGAGCAGGTGCACGTAGGTCGAGAGGGTGAAGGACGGATCGGCGTGGCCCAGCCACTCCGAGACCTGCTTGACGTTGCGGCCATTCTCGAAGAGAAGCGATGCGCAGGTGTGACGGAACGTGTGGAAGCTGACCCAGGGAATCTCCACCCCGTCTCGGTCGACGACCAGCCCGGCCGCCTTCGCCGCGGGGGCGAGCACACGGTTGGCGACGTTCGAGCGACGCAGCCCCTCGCCGGTCGCCGTGGTGAAGACGGCCCGTTTTTCCTCCGTGAAGTGGTCGCGCCGATGCACGCGGAGCCGATCGGCAAGGTCCGGGACAACGGCAGGTTGCGACGGCCGCTCTTGGACTTGAGGCGCTGTCTCTTGCCTTCGTAGACCTGTTCGCGGACCAGGAGCCGTGGCGTGCGCCCGAGGTCGAGGTGCTCCCAGTTGACGCCGAAAGCCTCGCTGATCCGTAGCCCGGTCTGGGTCAGGAAGAGGAAGAAGAGTTCCCAATCCTCGCCGACGGCCGCAAGGAAGAGCGCAGCTCCTCCTTCGTCAGCGCCTTGGCCGGCTCGTCGGCCTCGTCGGCTCTTGCGAGCCGCCGGATGCGGACGCCGGCGATCGGACTCGATCGCAATGCACCGTCCTCGACCGCGGTCGCGAACATCGCCGAGGTCGCCGCACGGACCAGCCGGATGACCGACGTCGAGACCCCGGCCTCGCGCAGCTTTCCGTAGAGGCGACGGACATCGACGGGTTCGACCTCCCCGAGGCGCCACGTCCCCCACTCCGGGATCACCCGCTCCGTGATCGCCCGGCGGTAGAGGGTGCGAGAACGGTCCGAGAGCCCCCGGGCAGTTCGGCCCGCGTAGGTCTCGATCCACTCGGTGAAGTACGCGTCGACCGTCACCTTCGACGCCGGCGGTCCGTCGCCGGCGCGTCGCTTGGCCTTCGCCTCCCGCGCCTCGGCAAGCGTCCGGAAGGTTTCCTTGTGCTGCTTGCCGCGGTGGCGCCAGACGACCACATAGGCGCAGTCGCATCTACCTCCCCCGCAGCCCTTCGTGTGGCGCCGGAAGATCCCCGGCGTCGAGGTCTTGGTCAGCTTCGCCATCTCTTCATCCTCCTCTTGATCATGGTCTACCGCCGGCGCTTTCGAACCGGTCCCGCCCCACCCGCGGCGGCTTTGACAACCGCCGAACCGCGCCGCCCGCAGGGGCCGGAACCCGAGCCGCAGGCGAGGGCCGCAAGGAGCCCCGGCGCAGCCGGGGCTTGAAGGCCGCGAGGACGGCGCCACAATCGCGGGCGCCAAAGCCGCCTGCCACCGGGTTTGCGTAACACCCGCGCAGCGGCCGGTCAGGTCCGCAGCCCGCCACCCTGCACCAGCCAGCGGTCAAGCTCAGAGCGCCGGGCGATCAGAGCCGAGCCATCGTGGTGTACCGGGATGCGCCGCGCCGAGGCGAGCGCGTAGACCCGCGAGCGCGGCGCGTCGATGTAGGCGGCGATCCTGTCGGCGCCCCGCAGCCAGCCGTCCGGCTCCTGGCGCTCGGAGCGCTCGCCGATCAGCTCGGCCGCCCGCTCGGCGATCTGCTCGATCAACTCCTCGTCTATCTCCAGGCGGAGCGCCGCCATCAGATCCACCCCCTCATAGCTCGATCTCCATGCCTCGCGTCCTCTCGATCCTTCGCACCCGCTCCATCCCGAGTCGTCGCTGTGCCCGCCTGATCGACGCGCTGCCCGCCGCGCGCCCCGCCGCGCCGCCCGATCGCTCGGCTCCGCCCCGAGCGCGTGTCTCTGTCCCGGATGCCGTGCTGTTGTCGGTAGCCCTCGACCTCGCGCACCGCCCGGTCCCAGGCGCCCGCTGCCGCCTCCACTCGGCCGCTCCCCCAGCTCCGCGACGATGTAGTCGGGCGGGGAGACCCGCGCCGCGGCGAGCGCCAGGTCGCTCGCGCCGGTCGAGCGATGCGGTCGATCACCGCCAGCTCGGCGCGCGCATCGTGCTCGACGGCCGGCAGCGCCGTCGCGCTCGGCCTCCTCTCCGCCGCCTCCCGCGACATCGCCGTCGCGCGCGTCGAGCCTGCCGCGACGGCGTCGCGATCCTCGCTGTCCCGCCTGCCCCCGGCGGGCTCCCCGCCGAGCGCCTGGCGCTCGGCCTCGATCCGCTCCAGCAGCTCCTCGTCTCGGCGAGCCGCTCGTCGAGTGCCTCGCGCGCTGCGTTGGCCTCCCTCGGCGCCGGCCTCCGACGCGCAGCTCGTCGCGCCGTCGCGCCAGCTCCTCGCTAGGCAGCTGCGCGAGCCCCGAGCGCATCGCCTGGTCGTGGGCCGAGACCTGGGCGCCGTTCCGCTCGGCCGCTTCGGCGATGTGCTCAAGGCCCTCGCGCAGGTGGGCGAGCGCGGCGCGTACTCCTCGCGCTCGACCTGGATCTCGGGGGTCGCGTAGAACCACGTCTCCTCGCGACTCCTCGACGCCGCGACGTAGAACTCCTGGCGGTCCATCGAGGGATCGGCCATCACGTAGGCGCGGTCCACCGTCGCCCCCTGCGCCTGGTAGGTGGTGGCGGCGTAGGCGTGCTGGAGCGCCGGCGACCCGTCGTTCGGGTTCTCCGCCCCCAGATAGTCGGAATCGACACACACCCGCCTGCGGGTGTCGATTCCGTCCAACACGACGCGTCGGCCCTCGGCGTCGACCTCCGCCACCCGCCAGCGCTCGCGGTTGTAGATCCGGGCGCGGTTGTCGTTGACGCGGGTGATGACCTGATCGCCGGCAGCGAAGCGGGCGTCCCCGACCTCGATCTCGGCCTCCCCGAGCCGACCTTCGGCCTTCATCACCTCGCGGGCCAGCGCGTTCAGCCGCTCGACCTCGGCGTTCCGCTTCGCGACCATCAGCGCGTCCTCGCCCGCGCCGTAGCTCCGCCACCAGTCGGCGACCATCGCCTCGCGGCGCGCCTCCGGGTCTCGGCGACCACCACCCGCTCCTCGGCGCGGTAGAGCTCGAGCGCCTCTCCCCCGCGCCCTTCGCGGATCCGCCGCGCCCCCTCGCGGTCGAGCTCGTGGCTCGTGGCGGATCACTTCGTCGAGGACGATCGGCTCGGAGCGGTCGACGAGCGAGGCGAAGAGGCCGCCCGCCTCGATCTCGCCGAGCTGGGCCGGATCGCCGACGAGCACCAGCTTCGCCTCGGCCGCCTCGGCGTGGTCGAGCAGGCGCGCCAGCGTCGCCGAGTCGACCATCCCTGCCTCGTCGATCAGGAGGACCGAGCCGGCCGCGAGTGCGGCCGGCCCTCGCGGCCTTCCGGTCAAGCTCGCCGAGCAGGCGGGCGATGCTGATCGCGTCGAGCCCCTCGGAGCGCAGGACGTTCGCGGCCCGCCAGGTCGGCGCCGCCACCCTCAGCTCGACCCCGGCCGCGGACCACCCTTCGGCGGCGGCGAGGATGGCGTAGGTCTTGCCGGTGCCGGCCTCGCCGACGACGATCGACGAGCCCTCGCCGCCGGCGATCAGCCGCTCGACCATCGCCCGCTGGTCGGCCTTGAGGCGAGCCACGTTGGCGATCACCCTGGCGGCGATCAGCTCGCCGGCCACGGCGCGGCCGTCGGCCGCCGCCATCGCCGCGGCACCGGCCAGCGCCCGCCGCTCAAGCTCCCAGATCCGCGTCGTGGTGAAGACGGCTCCCTTGGCGCTCTCGCCGATCGCGATCACGCCGTCGCCGGCGAGGAAGGCGTCGGCCAGCTCCTCGACCTCGGCGGCCGGGGCGCCCGCGGGCAGGTTCTGGGCGACGGCCTGGATCGCGTCGCGGCGGTCAAGTGGGAGGCGTGAGCGGTCAGCGTGCCCTCGACCGCGGCGCGCGACCTGCCGTCCGGCGCCTGGCGCGCACGGCCGAAGGTCGCGCCGATCGTCTCGCGATCGAGCCCGATCTCCTCGGCCTTGACCGCCAGCGCTCGCGCAGGCTCTCGCTCGGTCAGGTCGCGCTCCTTGGCCCTGCGCGTCGCCAGGTTCGCGACCTGGCGGGCGCGGGCCGAGGCGTCCGGCGCCGGCCGCCTCGAGGATCTCCTGGCGGCGGGTGGAGAAGGCGCGCAGGTGCTCGGGGTCGAAGCCCTCGATCTCGGCGATGCCGTTCCTGACCTCCTGCCAGCGGACCCCGAGCCGCTCGGTCAGCTCATGGCGCAGGTTCGCCCCGTAGATGTAGCCGGCGGTCTTCGCGTGGTCGTAGATCGCCGGGTGGTAGAGCCGCGTCCAGCGACCGTCCGGCCCCTGGGTCGCGTTGGCGACGAGGACGTGGGTGTGGAGCTGGGGGTCGCCGGCCCGGCTGGAGCGGTGGACGTAGGCGGCGGCGAGGAACCCGTTGCCGGGGACGAACTCGATCTCGGCGCCGCGCCGGGTCCAGCAGGCGGCGCGCTGCATGTAGTCGAGTGCGGCGGCGACCGAGGCCCGGTGCGCCTCGCGACCTCGGCCGCCGCCGGGTGACCGCCGAGCGCCCAGGTCAGGGAGACCGACTTCGGCACCGAGAAGGTCAGGTCGAAGCCGGGGATCGGCCCACGGCCGCCGACCGCCCGCAGCCCGAGCGGTTGACCGTCGGCCGGGTTCCGCCCGGTCAGCATCGCCGTCAACTGCTCACCTTCGACCTTGCCCTCCAGGCCGAGGTCGCGGGCGGCGTCGCCGAGCCAGTAGCCCTCCGCCTCGCCCTCGCCGGAGTAGTAGTCCTCGGCGCCTTCGGCGACCTTCTCCAGGTAGTAGGACTCCTGGCCCGTGCCGAGCTTGCCGATCGAGAGCATCAGCGAGTACGTCCGCGCGGCCCGCGGAATCCGTCGTGGGTCTTCGCCATGCCCCCGTTGGCCCGTGACGGGCCGTGTGCACCGGGTAGCCTCTGCCGCCATTGGACCCGCCGACGGGAGCGGCTTGTACCGGGTATCGCGCTGGCGCCACGCCGGTGTTGTCCGCGGCGGGAGCGTCGTTCCGGTGGATCGGCGCGCAGCCTTCGTGGCCGCGGATCGCCGCCGCGGATGTCGACGGGAGCAACTGATAGTGCGTGAGGGGTTCTGCTGTTGTCGTTTGCGTTGGCTCGTGGCCTGTTGCCTGGCCTTGGTTGCTGGGCTCGTCTTCTGCGTTCGCTGGCCTCGTTCTTGGCCTTGGCTCTGGCTGCTCGCTCTTTCCTGGGCCTCTAGCTGTCTGTCGTCTTGATCGATGCTGAATGGGCTTGAGTTGAAGGTGAACGTTCCTTCGGTCTCGGGTGCCGGGACCCAGACGATCCCGTCGAGCAGCTCTTCCGGGCGGACCGCCATCGCCCCGGCCAACCGGATCAGGGTGTCGATCCGACAGGTCCGGCCGGAGCGCTCAAGCAGGCCGATCTCGGTGCGGTGGAGCCAGGCCCGGCCCGCGAGTTGTTCCTGGGAGAGCCCTTCGCGGCGGCGGACCCGGCGGAGGTTCTCGCCGAAGCGCTCGGCCGACGGCCGCCGAGGCATCGCTATCCATCGCCGTCGTCGGGGGGGCCGACCCTGAACGCTCCGGGTCGGTGTACCGAGGGCTGCCAGGTCACGCCGTCGACGAGGTCGTTCGCGGTGACGCCGAGCGCGCCGGCCAGCTTGACCAGCGTGTCGAGCCGCGGCATCCGGTGGCCGCCCTCGATCAAGCTGACCTGGGTCCGGTGGATCTCGGCGGCGAAGGCAAGCTCTTCCTGGGAGATCCCCGCGGCCTGGCGGAACCGCCGGAGGTTCGCGGCGAAGCGTTCCGAGACCGGCGGCGGGTCGTGCGCGCTCAGCCACTCTCGCCTACCTCACGAGGAGTCACGACCAGCCCGCCGCCGACCGACACGATCGGCTCCCAGACGATCCCGCCGAGGAGGTCGTTGGGGGTGACGCCGAGAGCTCCCGCGAGACAGACGAGGGTGTACGACCCGTGGCATCCGCCCGCCGTTCTCAAGCAGGCTGATCTGGGTTCGGTGTACGCCCGCGCGGAAGGCAAGCTCTTCCTGCGTCAGCCCGGCGGCCTCGCGCAGCCGCCGCAGGTTCGCGGCGAAGCGGAGTGAGGGCTGCGGGATCTCAGCCATCGGTTTCCGGCGCGACCTCGACGATCCGGCCCGGCCGGCTTCCGCGCACCTCCCAGACGATGCCGTCGATCAGCACGCAGGGCGACACTCCGAGGCCGCCCGCCAGTTTGATCAGGGTGTCGAGCCGGGGCAGCCGCTCACCCCACTCGAACTTGGTCATCTGGGTCCGGTGGATCTCGGCGTTGTCGGCCAGCGCCTCCTGGCTCATGTCGAGCCCGCGACGGATGCGCCTGATCCGCGGACCGACGATCGGCGGCGACCTGCTTTGCCGTGGCGTCCATCAGCCGAGGATGAAGCCGAGCCCGACCATCTGGCGGGCGGGGCGGGTCGGGATGATCAGCTCGCCCTGACGGACGACCAACCCGGAGGCGAGGAGCCCGTGGGTGGCGCTCCGGAACCGGTCGGCTTCGCCGAAATCCTCGGGATCGTCGACCCGCGCGGTCAGCGCCTCGCGGTAGGTGAGGACGCCGGGGAACTCCGCGAGCAGCAGGTCGAGCAGGCCTCGCTGGTCTGCCTCGTAGATCTCCTGCGGATCGCTCTCGGGACGGGACGGGGGCGCGCCGGCGCCTCCCTGACTACATTGCGGGTGCATGGGAGCTATCCTCCTGTGCCATGCCCCCGGCGTGTCAGCGTCGCGGGGGCGCTTTTTGTCTGCGTTAGGTAAGACTAGCAACTCTGTTGGGTTTTTCCCAACAGCTACGGCTTACCCAGCTACTTGCCGCTGAGGATTTCGCTAACGCGGGAATAGTGCAGGCCGACCTCTTTGGCGATCTCGCGGAGGGACAATCCGGCTGCCTGAGCGTCGGCAAACGCCTTACGCCTTGCCGCTTTCATCGCGTCGGAGTTTCGCTCATGCTCCGCCTGGGCTCGACGCAACGCCTCCCGGGCCTTCTGTTTGGGGTCGGCGACCACCAAGAGAGACTATGGCGCCCAAGAAACAACCGTAGGCAGCTGGCGCCGACGTTGGCCATATCTCGCCGCGCCTGCCGGGCGGCCTGGTCGCGGTTTGGGCGGAACGCGCAGCGGCCCGAAAGAGATACTTGGAATCCTCAGCACACGGAGAGCGCAGGCGTATCGGCCATCATAAGAGGCTGTACCGCATCGATATTAAGAGCCGATACATCCCCTAGCGTTAGGGGAGTGGAAGCTCCTGAACACGAGCGGAGGGACATCGAGCGGTACTTCTCCCTGGAGAGCAGGAACGACCCGATTCTCCGCTCCGAGAAAATTACGACCGAGGCGATCATGGGGCATCGCTACGACGTTTGGGAGGTGGAGGCGGAAAGCGGCAGATGGTGGGTGATCACGAACCTCACCAATCTCTACGCCCAGGAGAAGTTCCCAAGCATGGATGAATGCTTGTCCTTCCACATCGGCCTGATGCAACGCATGCTCGCCCGACAGCAACGCGAAGACAGCGTGCCGCCGGAGGAGGAAGACCGGATGCCGGCGGCGTGGCGCAAGCTCGTACAGGCTGAAGATGCCTTAGAAAACGCCGACGAGGCTGAGGAGTTTCAGGCCGTCGCGATGAGGCTGCGTGAGGCGCTAGTGAGGTTTGCGCGAGAGGCCGCAGAGTCTGACCAATTGCCACGCCAAGATGAGGAGCCAAAAAAGGCGGACTTCGTCGGGTGGTCGAAAGTCGTCGCGGACACGGTCGCCGAAGGCAGGAGCAATAAGCCCCTGCGCTCCTACCTGAAGTCGCTCGCAAAGGCCAACTGGGACTTGGTCTCGGCGATGACCCACGACGACGATGCCACTCAGCTCGACGGCGAGATTGCCGTGGCAGCTACCGGCACGACCCTACTGGCATTCACCCTCGCTCTTGTGAGGTATGAGAGGGGCGCGCCGGACCGGTGCCCGTCTTGCGAGTCCTATCGAGTCGTTTCGGACTACAGGCCAGAGACCGGCGCTGAAGGGGCCTACGTCACTCTGTGCGCCAACTGCGGCTGGGAAGACGACCCGGAATCGGTAGAAAGTCGACGGCGAGCGTCAACGGACGGACTGAAGCGTAACCACTGACCCTTTTCACGTGGACGTAACTGCGACGGCAATCGGGACCGACGGACCGTCGACGCAGTCAACGCACCTCAGGAAGGAACGCGATCAAGGACGTCGTATTTTGCATCCCTAAGATCGAAGGCCGGTCTAGTTCCCTCCAAGACGTCGATGATGGCCTGGTTGAGATCGGGGTCCTCGATCGCTCCCGCCAGGTAGGTGATCGGATTCCCCCTTGCCTTATCGATGCTCGCGTGGACCACTTGGTCGGCATCACAGACCACGGCGAGGTTTGGATTGTGGGTGATCATGATTATCTGCCTACGATCTCTAGCGGCTTGGATCGCCGGGACGAGCAACTGAGTGATCGTCTCGTTGTCTAGATTCTCCTCGGGTTGGTCGATGACTAGAGGGGCGTCACCAGGGTCAATCAACAGATAAAAGATGAGTAGAAGCGTGCCTCGCTCCCCCGGCGAGAGTTGATTCAAGGGCTTGCCTCCCCAGCGCAACTCGAATCGAGGCCGCATGTACGCCAGCCCGAAGATGAAGTCGAAAAGAGCCTCGGGGGTGGCGGCGCTGACTAGCTGCTCATCGATCTCGACTTCCGGGTGGTCCGCGCGACCTTGATCGCGAGTGAGCGCCGAGGTCAGAGCAGAGATGAAGGCGCTAAGACCCTCCACGTCGCCAAAGTCATGATCGGCGACCATCTCCTCCAGGCGCTCCCGGCCGTCCGGGTCCCCCTGGAAGCTTCCTCTCCGACCTTTGTGGATCATTCGGAGCAGGCCCTCGACTATTCCGTCCACAGCGTTCTCCGCGGAGAACGAAAGGGCCGTCACCTCGTCTGAAACCGGGTGCTCATCGACCAGTCGCTGGACAGGCTCAAAGAGACGGCGATACTCCGCCAACAGTTCTTCCTTCGCCGAGAAAATCTGAGCCGTCAGACTGCTTCGCGCTGCTTCCACCGCTGCGATCTCGGCAGGAACCTCGGCCAGGGCGGCGAGCTTTGCTTCAAGGCCAGATACCGTGTCCGGTTTCTCAGGCGAACCACGGAGCTCTTCTCCGCGTCTTCGCCACTGAGACTGTGCTCGCTCATACTCTTGGCGTCGACGTTGCGGCTCGTTGAGGAGTCTTCGCAATCGGTCGGCCTCAGACGAAGCCTGGGCTCGACGATTCGCCTTCGACCCCTCTCGATCCCGATCGAGATCATCACGCAGCTCCTCGATTCCCTTGAGCAGGGTGAGCCTGGCGTCATCTAGGTCCCTGCGATCCTCGACAAGCGAGACGACTCGGCGGGCATCGAATCCCGCGACCTGAAAATCGACCGCATTGCCTTCATAAAAGGCCTCAACTGCTGATCGCAGGTTCTCGATGTTTCCCGCGATCCGATCGATGGCGGCTAAGCGTTTCTTCGCCTCTTCCTCCCGCCTCCGGAGGCTCGCTATCTCGTCATCGAGTTTCTGGATCCGGTCGACCACCGCAGCGAGCTCGACCCCGGCTGCGGTGGCCTCAGAGTCGCCGCCATCTGGTCCAGTCGGTTCCGGAACCTCGACTGGTTTCGCCTGCTCGTGCGCCTCCAACTCAGCCTTCTTTTCGGCCAGTTGGGTCGAGATTGCCTGTCGCTCCGACTTCGAACCTCGCCGACGAAGCTCGAAATAGCTGCGATTCAGATCGGCGAGACGACTCGAAGCTGGTCGATGCGCCCGTCTATGGCCGACGTCTTATGGTCGATCAGGGACTTCAGGCTCTCTTGCCCTAGGCGGTCGGCCTCCGGTACGTGCGAGAAGATGACCGCCTCAAGCTCCTCATCGAAAAGAGTTCGCCCAGATGAATTGGAGATTTCGGTACAGACTTCCTCTAAGTAGTGCTGAGGCACATAGCGAACCCGCTCGGGAAGTCTGTCATCGGTTTCCTCGCTGAGAAGCTTGCGAACCGGATTGCCTGAACGCCACTTCAAGCTCACGGCGAATCGGTCGCCTAGATTGTTCGGGCGGCTGAGAAACCGCTCGCGGGTCAGAAACGAAAAATACTTACTGTTCTTGGTGTTGCCGGCAAGCGCTATCGCCTCGGCCAGCGCGCTCTTACCGCTGCCCTTTTTCCCGATTACCGCCACAAGTCCTGGGTTCAGGGGGAGGGAGCCGGAGAACCATCGCACTCCTGGGTCCGCATCCCCTACCGCCTCGAACTCGACGGCATCGATGATCTTGGACGCACCCTCGCGATGGCGACCCAGGGCAGGTGGCTCCATGCCAACGTAGACGCGATCCTCCGGGGCAAGAAGAAGTTGACAGAGGCCATTGAAGGTTGGGTCGGCACGGATCCATAACTGACGACCCTCCGCGAATTCGAACAGATCGCCCGGCGTGTGAGCATCTGATCCGTGCACACAGGGCTTGAAGCTCTTGAACTCATCAAGAAATTCCGCAGGGCTTCCATGTTTCTGCCCGAGCCCAAAGCTCCGCGTATTCGGGTTGGCTGAAAACAGCATGTGCGCCTTCTGTATCGGCGCCTTTCGGCTGAGATGGCCTTGGCCGCTCCAGTTGATCTTGGACAGCGGATCGTCCGCTGCCAGAACCAAGAGATGGCGCTTCGCCAAAGGCTTAGCCCTACTGAGAACGTCGGTTACTTCTTTATGGGAGACGACGGCCTGTTCCATCCCGACCCGGAGGGCGCTCATTTTCCGAAACTCGGGTTGCTCACCCCTCAGGCGTTCGCCCAGCGCTTCGAGGCTCTGTTCCGTCAACCGCAGCTCTTCATCGAGCCCATCAGGCTCGGACTCCGAGAGGAACTTCAGGCCATGCAAGAACCGACTTTCGATGTCGGCCGCTGAGATGCCCTCGGCGAAGAGAACATGGAGGTTAACTCTAGGTTCTTGGTCGCCGACCTTGATGATGTCGCTCAGGCGCAGCTCAACATTTGCGAGAAGGACGATCTTCTTCGCCGCGGCAGCAGCAGCATCCCCCAAGAGGTCCGACAGTAGTTTGTCGTCTTCCTGAATCTCACGTAGCTCCCGATAGCCGCGCACGGTGAAGTAGTCGGTAACTCCGATGACGGAAATATCCCGCTGAATCGCCCTCTCGAACAATTCCCTGGCGTATTGCCTGAAATCTCCACCGAAGCCGTTGTTCAGGACCGAGTAAGGCGTATGGACGTGCAGATCCCAGCGGCGCCACTCAGAGCCGCGTAGGTACCGAGATGTTACTGCAGGCAAGCCCACGGGGATCAGGACGGTAGGGCGGCCGACGGACGTCGTGGCGCCAAGCGAAAACCAAGCTTCGGTCGCAGGGTCGGCCCTGAGGACACAAGAACTGCCTCTCCGACGCTTTCGTCAGGAGCACGTCGGGCCTGCATCTCCTTGACCCAGGCCTTGACCTGAGAACGAAAAGGACCGCCTCGCGGGCGGTCGTTTCGCTCTGCTCCCCCTGCTTCAAGGGTGCGCCGATTCGACACGGGGGTCAACCGCCGTCTCACCGCGCATCAGCGAGATCCCTAAGGCCATCGTCAAGGTCTTATCCAATGCACCGGAGCCGATGCACACGACGGCTATCCATCGAGCGGTCGAGAGACGGCTTGGGCACCCCGTCAATTATCGGACCACCAAAGCCTGCCTCTCGGCGAGACCCAGGCGCGACAGCCACGATTTGAACGAGTGGCCTACGGCCAGTACAGAATTGCCGAATGAAGCGGCGAACCGGCCCTTAGAGGAGCTTCTTCCAGGGCAATGCAACATCCACCACCTCTTCGGCTTTTTCAAGGGCGCCACCAGCCTGTGCCTCGCTGGGTTCGCGTCCCCGATGTATGGCTTCGTTGCGTGGCTCTCCAATATCCTCGTTGATTCGCCCAGGAAGAGGCCTGTGCATCTTCTTGAGGAATTCGGAGAGAGTTCTTACCTGAGAAGCCCTCTTCTGGACATAGGCCGCCAGCCGAACATCGCTTCCGGCGAGTTCGTCATCCCGGAGCTTGGCAAGGGCCAACTCCGCGGCCGTTGCCGAGTCGAGCACGGACCGACGATAGCGGCCAGCATTCAAGGCGGTTCGGGCGTCTCGGAGGAATAGGTGGGCCTCAGGCGGATCGGTGCCAACACTGGCCACTCCAAGCATCTTCCCCCACTGCCAGGGGGTGATCGAGAGTCGCTTTCCGAAGTTGAAGGACATCCGACTCCTCCCAGGAAGCAGCTTCCCCGACGGGCCGCCCTGGTCCACCCAGACATAGGCAGCTTTGCCCGCGTGGTCGACCTTAACCCTCTCCTGGCGCAGGTCCTCACGCGCCACAACCTCGATCCACGTTTCAAGCGCCGCCAACCATTCGTCGGCCGAGAACTTCAGTCGTCGCGCTTCCCGGAGGGTCAGACGTCTCTTCGGAAGCACCAGTAGTCGGCTGGCCCAGACTTCTTCGACGCCGGTGACCCGCAGATCACTCCGCCCGAAGGGCCAACCCGGATCGTCCTCTGACTCTCTTCGGTCGAAAAAGTCCAGCCAATCGACTCTGGCGCGCTGATGTACGACCGGCTCTGCGAAACCCGCTCTTGGGCGGAAGTCCGGAAGCACGACATGAACGTCTATACCACCGATTTCCGCAGACTTGAGAAGTCCTCGAAACTCAGGGCCGAGCAGAAGCTGAGAGCCTAGATCGAGCACCGCCTCGGCCCAATATGTCTTCGGTTTACTCACGCTGCCGTAGAACCACCCTCCGGCTCGAAGTCAGGTCACGGCATTCGGCTGAGAGGGCGAGCCGGAATCAGTAAGGCTAGCCGCGGGCAAGGATGACTCTTACTGCCAGAGCCAGGGACACCACCGCCCCCAGCTGAGCGACTGCTGCACCCAGGAGGATCCATCCCTTGACGGAGTTGAGCTTCTGGGCCGTCGCGAGAAGCTTTACGTCAGTCGACGCGACACGGACGTTCGCATCAGCCACTGAATCACCCATCTTGTGTTTCGTGGCGGCCTCCAGACCTTTAACCTCAACCCCGCTGTAGAACAAAGGGATATTCGTGATGATTCCCCCAACCGCAGCGAGGACGAAGCAGACCAAAGAACCATAGATCCATGGCTTGGTGCCTGACGGAAGCTGATAGTTGTCGGTGCCAGTTAGGACCGTGGTGAGACCAAAAAGCAACGAGACGAGAACGCCCGACGTGGTAATAACGCTTACCCCGCGCCGCTCGATGGAAGCCTTCCGTTCGTCCTGTCTCGCGAGCTGCTCCCTGATGTAGTCGGCGTAGATGGAGCCGCCGCTCTCCGGTGCCAACGGATCTCCCGACTAGCCCTCGGATCTCTCCTCGAAGCCCTCAGAAGGCTCGGGGAGAGGATCGACATGATCCAAACCCTTGACCTCGATGTTGGTGGGGAAGCCTTCTGAGGCATCGCCCTCGAGGAGCCCAATAGTCTCAAATCCCTCGCTGGGCTCAGGCTCAGGCGATTCCGGACCGGGCAAGCTGCCAATGTCCCGCCGAGTGTCGAACCCATCGCTGGGATCGTCGTCCGACGTTCCCGGATCTTGCTCGGACTGATTCTCTTCGTCACCGTTTGACATAAGAGGCTCCCCGCTCGCCGTCTAGCAATACCCGCCGAGGCTAGCATCGAACTCGGCAGAAGTCACCCTCGGGCCACCCCAGATCGCAATACCGCTACGGGGATTCGAACCCGGGTTCCGGACTGAGAACGCGCACGCACAGGCAACGTCGAGAGCCCGAGAATTGGCAGTACGATCCGGCGCATGGTCCGCGCCAGCAGATCTGCCCAGTCCGAGGTAGAGCGGCGGCGGAAAGCCGCCGAAGCGACCCGAGGAATGTTCGCCCACCTCGCCCCCGGCAGAAACCTGTCCGACGAGTTGATCGCGGATCGACGCGCCGAAGCAGAGGCCGAGGCACGGGAGGCGACCGAGGAAGCCCAGCGCATCCGTGGCAAGCGCTGAACCGCGTGAATCCGTCGTCGATGTCTCCCCTGCTCGCGTGAAACTTGGCTAGAAGCTGAGCGACGCAATGCCTAACGCACGCCTCATTCGTGATCCACAGGGCAGAGACGTGTCGCTGGCAGTCGAGCGCTGGGAACACATCGTTGACGGGCATCCGGAGTTGGGCCACATACAGGCGGAGATTCTGCGCGCCGTGGAATCGCCGACCGAGGTCATGGCGGGGCGAATGTCCGATGAAGAGTGGTTCTACCTAGAGGGAGCCGGACCGAGTCGCTGGCTCAAGGTGGTCGTGGTCTTCGACCGGCAAGGCAGCGGGCGTATCATCACTGCATTCGGACGACGAAGGAAGCCATGAGCGTGACGATCGCCGACATCACCTTTAACCGCGTCGAGTACGACTCCGACGCGGACGTGCTGTACCTGCACGTCGGCGACCCTTCGACGGCGGTCGACTTCGACGAGACGCCCGAGGGTCACGCGCTTCGCTTCGACGCTGAGGGCAACCTCGTCGGCATCACGCTGGTTCGTCCCAAGCATCTGCTCGATGAGAGCGGCGGACTGCGCATCACCTTGCCGGTTCCGAGCGATGTTTCCGCTCGCGAGTTGACCCCGGCGCTAAGCGCCTAGCGGCGTATTTGCGAGCCGCCGTCGTGCCGGGGCGCTACCCGTATCTCTGCGCCCTGTTGCCCTGGGCGTTGCCCCAGAGCGAGAGGATGCGCGGATTTGGGCTGAGATTGGCTCTGTGAGCCACTCTGAAAGCCCGCCGCCGGGATCGAACCGGCAACCTCCTGATTACAAGTCAGGTGCTCTCCCAGGTTGAGCTAGGCGGGCGTAGGGCCGATGATGGGCTGGATGGATGTCACTTTTCGCTTTCTCGGCCCGGAAGAGGGTGGCGTCCTGACCGAGGCGATAGAAGCAGCTTACGGGACGACGTACGACGTCCGATGGGTTTACGACCCGTTGGAGGTCAGCGCCCGACTGGCCGAGGGGCGCTACGTCTCGTGCGTGGCCGAGACGGCCGCCGGAGAGCTCCTCTGCCACGAGGGGATGAGTCTCGCCGCGGCGGGCGACGCGGTCGCCCACTCCGGGCAGGCGGTGACGCTGGAGGCGGCGCGCGGCCAGCACCTCTTCACCCGCACCAAGCGGGTCCTGATGGACTGGGGGCAGGAGCGTGGGCTCGCCGGCATGTTCAGCGAGGCGACCGCCGCCCATCCCTACAGCCAGAAGGCGAACATCGACCTCGGCGCCCACGAGACCGGCTTCCTGCTCGGCTGGATCCCGGCAACGGTGGAGAACGACGCGGCGGCGGCCAGGCGCGCGCAAGCGCAGCTCGGCGGCGCTCTTCTACACCAAGCTGAACGACGGCAACGAACGGCGCGTCTACGCGCCGGAGCGCCACCACGAGATCGTCGGCCAGACGCTCGCCCTCTGCGAGCTGCGCGGGACCCTCGCCCAGCCGCCCCCCGACTTCGAGCTGCCCGAGCGGACCGCGATGCACGTCGAGGTCGACACCGACCACAACCTGGCGCTGCTCACCGTCGCCGTGCCCGGCGCCGACCTCGAGGAGGTCATCCACGCCGAGCGCCACCGCCTCTTCCGCAAGGCGAGGCCTGGACGCGATCTACATCGACCTGCCGCTCGACACCCCGGCGACCGCCCTGGTCGCCGACCATCTTGAGCGGCTCGGCGTGAGCTACTCGGGGATCTTCCCCAACCCCAGGGCCGACGGCGACGTGCTGCGCATGCAGTCGCTGCACCGGGTCCGAGTCAAGGCCGACGACGTCGCCGTCGCCTCGGACCACGGGCGCGAGCTGCTCGATTACGTGCTGGCGGACCTCCGAACGCCGCGACTAGACCGCCACCTCGCGCGAGGCGAGATGGGCACCGACCTTGCGCTTCACCCGCTGCAGGGCGTTGTCGACGGTCTTCGTGTCGCATTCGAGACGCTCGGCGATCTGCTCGTAGGAGTGGCCGTCGAGATAGAGCGAAAGCACCCGGCTCTCCAGATCCGACAGCACCCCGGAGACGCCCGAGAGGCAGGAGACGAGGCTCTCCAGCTCTTCGGTCGCGATCACCTGGTTGACCGGGTCGTGGACGCTCGGCCCCGGCAGGATCTCGTCCAGGGTCGTTTCCGAGTCGCCGCTCGCGGCCGGGGTCTGGCTGAACGAGACGTACTGGTTCAGCGGCGTGTGCTTGTTGCGGGTCGCCGTCTTCACCGCGGTGATGATCTGGCGGGTGATGCAGAGCTCGGCGAAATTGCGGAAGCTCGACTCGCGGTCGGAGCGGTAGTCGCGGATCGCCTTGTAGAGGCCGAGCAGGCCCTCCTGGATCAGGTCGTCCGACTCCCCGCCGAGGAGGAAGTACGACGAGGCCTTGAGGCGGACGAATCCGCGATAACGGCGCACGATCGTGTCGTAGGCGTCGGTCCTGCCGTCCTTGGCGAGGGCGACGAGGTAGTGATCATCAAGCTCAGCTTGAGGGTTAGAGCGGCCCGCGAAGCTGCCTCCACGGGCAGCCGTCATCGGCCGAAATTGCTGCTTAGGCGTCGATAGTGCCACAGATCCTTCTCCTTGCTGAAGGGTCGTGGCGCCACTTACCTCCCCCGAGGCGCCTCACTTATCCGGTGGTTCCCCTCAGACTCAAGCTGAGGTTCACCCTTTATTGAGGCGCCAGCTTTACGCATGCGCGGAGTTCTGTCAACCCAATTTGCGAATTTCTGCAACCGCCGTTGCATTTGCAGGAGGCGCGTTCGCAGTTATCCGTACCGGTTACGGCTAACTGCGAACGCGCTGGCGGACCGACTCGAAGAGCAGCGCGGTGGCGGCGGCGGAGACGTTCAGCGACTCGATCTCGCCCAGCCGGGGCAGGGCGACGAGGCCGTCACAGCTTGCCGCCACCCGCGGCCGCAGGCCTTTCCCCTCCCCGCCGAGCACGAGGACCGTGGGACCGGTCAGGTCGACCCCCCAGGGCGGCTGCTGCCCGTCGGCGTCGGCGCCCCAGATCCAGAAGCCGGCCTCCTTTGCCGCGTCCAGCCAGTCGGCGAGGTTGCGGACGTGGGCGATCTCCAGGTGCTCGACCGCGCCCGCCGAGGTCTTGCAGGTCACCGCCGTCACCGTCGCCGCCCGCCGCTCCGGGATCACCACCCCGGCCGCGCCCGCCGACTCGGCCGAGCGGCAGACGGCGCCGAGGTTGCGCGGGTCCTGGACCTGGTCGAGAGCGAGGATCAACGCGTCGGGCCGGCGCAGCATCGCCGCGGCGTCGCCGTACGGATAGGGATCGACCTCGGCCACGACACCCTGGTGGTCGGGGGACCCGCAGAGGCGCTCCAGCTCCGCCGGGGGTGTCTCAGGCGCCCGCCAGACCTTGTGGACACGCCGCCTGCCCCGTTCCGCCTCGGCGACAGGCCGAACGCCGTAGATGATCTGCGAGGCCATCGGGGGCTACTGCTTCGGGACGAGGCGCGGCCCGTCGGCGGAGTCGCGGATCTCGTAGCCCATCGCCACCAGCTCGTCGCGGATGTCGTCGGCCCGCGCAAAGTCTTTCGCCGCCCGCGCGCCCTCGCGCTCGGCCATCAGCTCGGCGGCGCGCTCGTCGGCCTCGCCACCCTCTTCTTGCTGGGTGAGGGTGTCGAGGCCGACGAGATCGAGCATCTCCGCCACGGCCTCGGCAGCGCCCGGGACCTCATCCCGGTTCGCTTCCCCCACGAGTTCGAACACCTCCGCCATCGCCCGCGGGGTGTTGAAGTCGTCCGCCAGCGCGTCCTTGAAGGCCTCCAAGCGCGCGGCTGCAGCCTCCCCGGGCTCGCCCTCGATCGGATGCTCGCGGAAGAAATTCCTCAGCCGCTCGACCCGGGCGACAGCTTCCTCCATCTGCAGATCGCCGAAGGCCAGCGGCTGCCGGTAGTGGCCGCCGATCAGGTAGGCGACGACCGCCTCGCGCCCATACCGGTCGAGCGCCTCGCTCAACTGGAAGATGTTGCCCTCCGATTTCGACATCTTCTCGGCGCCGACGTCGACCATGCCGTTGTGCATCCAGACGTGGGCGAAAGGGCGCCCCGCCGACTCCGACTGGGCGATCTCGTTCTCGTGGTGGGGGAAGACCAGGTCGGAGCCGCCGCCGTGGACGGCGAAGGAGGCGCCCAGCTCGCGCTCGGCCATCACCGAGCACTCGATGTGCCAGGCCGGCCTCCCCGGGCCCCAGGGCGAGTCCCAGCTGGTGTCCTCGCCCTGCTTGGTCGCCTTCCAGAGGGCGAAGTCGAGGCGCTCCTCCTTGAGGCTCGCCGAGCCCGCCTCCTCGCCCTGGTCCATGTCCTCCGGGCGGCGGTTGGAGAGCTTGCCGTAGCCGGCGAAGCTGCGGACCCGGAAGTAGACGTCGCCGCCCGACTCGTAGGCGTGCCCGCCCTCGATCAGCTGCGCGATCAGCTCGATGATGCCGTCGACCGTCTCGGTCGCCTTCGGCTCGGCGTCGGGGCGGCCGAGACCGAGCCGGTCGGTGTCCTCGATGTAGGCGGCGGTCATCTCCGCGGCGAAGGCCGCCGAGCCCTCCCCCGCCCGCGCCGCCGCGGCGTAGATCTTGTCGTTGATGTCGGTGACGTTGATGACGAGCCGCGCCTTATAACCCTCCGAACGCAGGAAACGGGCGAAGAGGGAGAAGACGACGAAGGGGCGCGCGTTGCCGATGTGGATGCGGCTGTAGACGGTCGGGCCGCAGGCGTAGATGCCGACCTCGTGGTCGGGGTCGAGCGTCTGCACCGCCCCGCTCAGCGTGTCCCTGATCCGCACCTCACGCATCGTGCGGGCGAGGTTAATGGGCCTTAGTAGGTGCGGTAGCCGGCGGGGGACTGCGGTTTCTGCTCGGCGCGCAGCCAGGTCGGCCCGTCGTCCTCGGCGGCCGCCTGGACCTCGCGGCGGGCGCGACTGACGCTGGCGCGGATATCTTCCTCGGTGGCGGCGCGGGCCCGCTCCTCGCGGCGCTGCGCCTGCTGCTTGATCCGCTCCGACTCTGCCTGGAGCTGCGCCTCGGCGCGGTGGCGGGCCGTCTCCTCGGCCTCGCGCTCGACCTTCTCGACCAGCTTGCGGACGCTGTCCTCGGCTTCGCGACGGACCTCTTCGGTCCCTTCCATGACCCGCTTCTCGATCTCGGTCTCGAGCCTGATCGCGGTCTCGTGGGCGGCCTCGGCGGCGGCCTCCGATTCGGCGGCGCGCTGCTCGACTTCGGCGACGCGCTTGTCGGCGTCGGCCTGGATCCGGTTGCGCGCCTCCTCGACGCGGCGGTCGATCTCGGTGCGGACGCTCGCCCGAGCCTCCTCGATCTCGGCTTTCGCCTGGGCCTCGGCGGCTTCAACCTTGGCGTCGGCGTCGCCGCTCGCTTCGGAGGCCTTGGCGAGCGTCCGCTCGCGCTCCGTCTGCGAGGTGCGCCGCAACTCCTCGAAAGATCTCTCGGCCCGGTCGCGCCCGGCCTCGGCGGCGGCCAGCTTCGACTCGGCGGCGGCCTGGGCCGCTTTGGCGACTTCGATCTGTTGCCGCGCCTGCGCCGACATCTCGCGCAACGTCTTCATCGCCCGCTCCTTGAGCTCGGCGCGGACCTTGCCCGCGGCGCCCTCGGCGGCGGCGACGCGCGCCTCGGAGACCTTCACCCACTCCAGCGCCTGGGCGGCGACGGCGTGCATGTCGCGGTTCGCCTCGCGGACCGCTTTCAACTGCCTCGCCGGTTCACTCATGCGGGGGAAGCCTACTGGGCCTCTCGGCCGCTCGCCTCACGGCCGCGAAGCTCCCGCTTCAGCACCTTGCCGGTCGCGTTGCGCGGCAGCTCGTCGAGGAACTCGACCTCGCGCGGCGTCTTGTAGGAGGCCAGGTTCGCCTTCACGTGAGCGCCGAGATCGGCCTCGGTCAGCGAGACCCCCGCCTCGAGCACGACGAAGGCTTTGAGCCGCTGGCCGAACTGGTCGTCCTCGATCCCGATCACCGCCACCTCGGAGACCCCCTCGAGGTCGGCGAGCAGGTCCTCGACCTCGCGCGGGAAGACGTTCTCGCCTCCGGAGACGATCATCTCGTCGTCGCGACCGTCGACGAAGAGACGGCCGCCCGCGTCGATGTGGCCGACGTCGCCGCTGGAGAGGAGGCCGTCGATCGCCTCTTTGTTGCCGCCGCCGGTGTAGCCCTCCATCCGCATGTCGTTGCCGACGAAGATCCGCCCGACCTCGCCCTGCGGCACCTCCTTGCCGGCCTCGTCGAAGAGGCGGACGGTCGTCCCCCGCGGCGGCCGCCCGGCGGTGCCCGGCGCGGCGCGCAGGTCGGCCGGGGTGGCGATCGTCGCGTAGGCGACCTCGGTCGAGCCGTAGAGGTTGTAGATCGTGTCGCCGAAGCGGTCCATCCACAGGGTCGCCAGCTCGCCCGGCAGCGCCGAGCCCGAGAGCGAGGCGATCTTCAGCGAGGACAGGCTGTAGCGGTCGAGCACCTCGTCGGGCAGCCCGAGGATGCGCTGCACCATCACCGGCACCGCGGCGAGCACGTCGGCGCGGGTCCGTTCGATCGTTGCCAGCGTCGCCTCCGGGTCGAAGCGGCGCCGCAGCACCATCGTCGAGGCGGTCGGCAGGCTGACGACGAAGTGGAAGAAGCCCCAGGAGTGGAAGAGCGGCGCCGCGATCATCATCGTCGAGCCGCTGCGGAAGGGGATCATGTCGAGCACCGCGGCAAGCGCCATCAGCCCGTCGGGGCTGGTCCGCTGGGCGCCCTTCGGCGTCCCCGTCGTGCCCGAGGTGAGGATCACGAAGCGCGGCTTGTCGGGCGGCGGCTGGAGGTCGGAGTCGTCGCCGTCGGCCATCAGCTGGTCGAGCGTCGTCGCGCCGGGCGACGGCGCGCCGTCGTGCCAGGCGACGATCCGCCGCACCTCCGGCTCGACGTCGGCGAGGAGGTCGCCGAACTCCTCGTCGTAGACGAGCGCCTTCGGCCCCTCGCGCCGCATCACCTCGACCAGCTGTGGGCCGGCGAACATCGTGTTCAGGTAGAGGGCCGAGGCGCCGAGCTTGGCGGTCGCCAGCGTCGTCTCGAGGAAACCGCGGTGGTTGCGGGCCATCACCCCGACGCCGTCGCCCGGGCCGATCCCCATCGCCTCGAAGGCGTGGGCGAGGGCATTGGAGCGGCGGTGCAGCCGCTCCCAGGTCAGCGCGCCGCGTTCGTCGAGGATCGCGATCTCGTGCGGGTGCTCGATCGCCGCGGTGGCGACGCCGGTCGCCGGCGAGGCGCCCCAGCGGAGGAAGGTCGAGGCCACCCGCAGCGCCTTGTCGGGGCGCATCGGCGCGACGATGCCTGCGTCATGCAGCACCCGCGCCTCGAAAACGAGGTCGGAGACAGCCCCCCGCACGTCGGTTTGACCCGTGCCTGCCATCGATTCGTGAAGACTATTGGCCGAGCGGCCGGCAGGCCATCCCGGTCGCGTACCCGACGGCCGCCGCGGCGTCCGCTCAGTCGTCCTCGACCTCGGCGACGGCGATGCAGGCGATGCCCTCGCCGCGGCCGATCCAGCCCATGCCCTCGTTGGTGGTCGCCTTCACGGTGACCCGGGCCGAGGTCGCCTCGGCGAGGATCTGCTCGATCTGGGACTTGTAGGGGCCAAGCCGCGGCGCCTCGCAGATCACCGTCGCGTCGACGTTGACGACCCGCCCGGCGATCGTGCCGATCGCGGTCCGCAGCAGGTCGATCGAGTCGGCGTCGCGCCAGCGCTCTTCCTCGGGCGGGAAGAGCGTGCCGATGTCGCCACCGCCCGCCGCACCGAGGATCGCGTCGATCACCGCGTGGGTGAGGACGTCGGCGTCGGAGTGGCCCTCGAGGCCCTGCGGGTGGTCGATCTCGACCCCGCCGATGACCAGCCGCCGCCGGTCGGCGAAGCGGTGGGAGTCGTAGCCGATCCCGACCATCGCCCGCGCTCAGCCGACCCGGGCGCCGAGCGGCTCGAGCCGGCGCCGGCGACCCTCGAAGACGGCGATCTCCTCGACCCCGAGGTCGTCGAGGAAGACGAGGCCCTGGTCGTAGCCGAAGCCGACCTGCTCGGGCAGGTGGGCGTCCGAGGAGAGCGCGAACGGCACCCCGGCCTCGACCACCAGCTCGGCGAAGGCACGGGCCGGGTAGAGCTCGCCGACCGGCTTGCGCAGCCCCGCGGTCGAGAGCTCGACCGCCGCGCCGCCCGCCACGATCGCTTCGACGGCGGGCTCGTAGAAGCGGCGCAGGTCACCCTCGGGGAGCGGCCGGCCACGGCCCCAGACCTTGACCAGGTCGGGGTGGGCGAGGATGTCGAAGAGGCCGGAGCGGGCGCAGCGGTCGAAGTGGTCGAAGTAGCGGCTCCAGACCTCCTCGGCTCCGCCGCCCCCCTCCCAGACGTCGAAGCCGTCGTGGTCGACGGCGGCGTCACCGTCGCCGACGAAGTGGACAGAGCCGACCACGTAGTCGAAGTCGCGGGCCGCCAGCAGCGCCTCGGTCCGCTCCTCGGTGCCGGGCACGAAGTCGCACTCGATGCCAAGTCGCAGCGGGGTCGAGCGGACGAACTCACAGTAGGCGTCGAGGTCGTCCGTGGCGTTCTCCAGCCAGAGCGGATGGCTCCAGAGGTCCAGCGCCTGGCGGAAGCGGTAGACGTGCTCGGAGACACCCAGCTCCTCGATCCCGGCCGCCGCGGCGGCGGCGCGGTAGCGCTCGACGTTCTCCGTCGTGAAATAGCGCTCGAATGTGGTCCCGCCCTCGTCGGGGCGCAGGTGGAGGTGGTAATCGGTGAGCATGGGAGAGGAAGCCTAGACTTCGACAGCGATGGGCCGTCAGCTGCTCACCCTCGCCGCCGGGTTCTTCGTCGGCGTCTTCGCCGCCCTGGCGCTGGGCGCGATCAACCTCGGCACCGCGCTCGGCGTAGGCCAAGTGACGTTCGGGGCGACCCTCGTCTACGTATTGCTGACCAGCCGCAGCAACCGCGCCTAGCCCCGCTCGGCGAGCAGCAGCTCGGCGACCCGCAGGTCGAGTGGCGTCGTCACCTTGAGGTTGGCGACGCCGGGGTCGTGAAGCAGCACCGTGCCGCCGGCCGCCTCGACCAACATCGCCTCGTCGGTCGCCGCGTCACGGACCGCCTCCGTGACTTGGAGCGCGCTCCGGAGCGCGCCCATCCGAAACACCTGAGGCGTCTGCGCCCCCCAGAGCTCGCGGCGATCGACGGTCCGCAGGACGTGCGTCGACTTTCGGTCCCCCTGGGACCGAAACTCCACACAGACCTTCTTGACCGTGTCGGTGATCGGGGCCGCGGCGATGATCGCGTCCGCTTCAGGGTCGGCGGCGAGCTCCGCGACGAGGTCCCCCAGGAGCTCCGAGGTCACGAGCGGCCGCGCCGCATCATGGATCGCCACGAACTCGGTGTCCACCACGGCCAGGGCGTTGGCGACCGACTCGGAGCGGGTCGCGCCGCCCGCGACGGTCACGACCCGCTCCAGGCCGTCAAGCCCGTGCTCATGCCCGGCGGGCACGGCGACGACGACCCCCGCCACCGACCCGCAGGCCAGGCAGGCGTCGAGCGACCAGGCGATCATCGGCCGCCCTCCGAGCGGCACGAAGGCCTTCGGGCCGCCGGCTCCGAGGCGCTCCCCGGAGCCGGCGGCCGCGATGACCGCGGTCACCTCAGATCTGCTGCCCTCAGGCGGAGGCGGTGGCGGCGAAGCGGTCCTCCAACAGCCCGTCGAGGTATTCCTCGGCGCCGTCCTCGTCCTTGTCCAGCGCGTACATGAACTCCGAGGCGAGGATCTTCTTCGCCCGGGTGTACATCTGCTTCTCGCCGGTGGAGAGGCCCTTCTCCATCTCGCGGAGCGCGAGGTTGCGGACGACCTCGGCCAGCTCGAAGACGTCGCCGGTCTTGATCTTCTCGCGGTTGTACTTGAAACGCCGGTTCCAGTTTTTCGGCATCTCGGAAACGTCGTCGGTGAGGACGGCGGTGACCTTTTTGATTTCCTCCTCGTCGATCACACGTCGCAGCCCGGCCTTGCCGGCGTTTTCGCAGGGAACCATGACGGTCAGCTCGTTGTGGAGGATTTTGATCGTGAGGTATTCACGATTGCTGCCCATCAGCTCCCGCGTTTCCTTGGTCAGCACCAAGCCGGCCCCGTGATGGGGGTAGACGACCTTGTCGCCAATCTCGAAGTCGCAGACGTACTCGATGTCCTCTTCGAAGACCTCTTCCACGGTGGCCTCATCTAGCTCGGAAATCGGTGGCTCCTTTCGTCTTGCGACGGCGCTTATCGCCGTCAACTCTGTAAGTACCGGTCCACAAGATCGACCTCCTGGAGCCGGCGCAGGCCCTCGCGGATGTCCTTGGCCCGGCTAGGGCCGACTCCGTCGACGGCGGCGAGGTCGGCATCGGGGGCCGCGAGGACCTCCTCCAACCCGCCCAGCTCATGGGTGATCTTCTGGACGACAAGTTTGGGGATCCGCGGCACCCGTCCAAGCACCCGGTAGCCGCGCGGCGAGACCGGATAGTCGACGGTGTTGATCTTGCGGTCGTAGCCGAGCAGCTCGGCGAGCCGCCCGAAGTCGAGGACCTCCTGGTGGGGCAGGCGGCTCAGCGCCTGCAGCATCGAGGCGAGCCCTTCCTCGGAGTCCTCGACCGCGTAGTCGCGCAGCAGCGCGGTCTTGTCGGCGGCGACGCCGACCATCGTCTCCTCGAGCTGCATCTCGATCAGCCGGCCCTCGGTGCCGAGCTCGACGATGTAGCGCTCGACCTCGACCGCCATCCGCGTCACCAGCTCGGCCCGCTGCAGGACGGCAAGCGCGTCGTGGAGCACGGTCCGCCCCTCGAACTCGAGCACGGTCAGCCGGCTCGACAACTCGTCGAGCCGCTGCCGGTACTTCTCCAGCGTCGCCAGGCCCTGGTTGGCCTTGGCGAGCACCGCGGGGATGTCCTGAAGGATGTACTTGGCGCCCTCGACGTAGAGCGAGACGACCTCGCGCCGCTGCGAGACCGCGATCACCAGCGCGTCGGTCTGTTTGCAGACACGCTCGGCGGTGCGATGTCGGGTGCCGGTCTCCGAGGAGAGGATGGTCGGATCCGGCATCAGCTGGACGTTCGCCCAGGCGATCTTGGTGGCCTCGGCGTTGAGGACGATCGCGCCGTCCATCTTCGCCACCTGGTAGAGCATCGCGGGCGTGTAGTCGATGTCGAGGCGAATGCCTCCGGACAGCAGATGACTGATCTCGTCGAGCTCACCGACGACGATCAGGCCACCCGTGCGGGCGTGGACGATGTTGTCGATCCCCTCGCGGAGCGCCCCACCGGGAGCGACGACGTCCAAGGCTCGGAGTAGCCGGGGATCCTGACGTTCCGAAAGCTCATGAAGCGCATCCCCTGACAATGAAGCCATCCAGTCAATTATGGCAAAAACCGCTCTGGAATGCGGTTACGCGGCGGCGCCGGCCAGATCCCGCTCTGGATCTATCCCCCAGCGCCCGCCAACCTCGATCAAGTCCTGGCTGAGTGGCCAGCGGTCGGGCAGCTCGCCCCCCTCGTGTTCGGGGTTGGCGCCCTTCAGCGCCATGCAATTGGTGTTGTCGCCGATCGCCCGGATCGCCGCGATTTCGTCGGCGGTGAGGAGTTCCTTGGCCGGGATCGCGGCGAGCTCGGCGCGCTCCGACTCGATCGCCCGCGCCTCCGGCCCGACCTCCTGGATCAGGGTCGGGGCGACGCACTCGACCGCCGGATGGGCGAGGTTCCACTGGCAGGCGAGGCCCATCGGCGTGAGGTCGGCGCGCTCGGCGAATGGCCGCAGCGAGGCGAGCTTCTCCAGCCCGGCCTCGATCCAGCCCGCCGGGCGGAAGCCACGGTGATCGCCTTTGGCCAGCTCCATCCCGGGCCGCAGCCCGCCCCAGAAGAGGCCGCCGTAGTCGACGACGCGCGTGATCACCTTGACGTCGTGGCGGTCGGCGGCGTCGAGCACCAGCTCGCCGGGCCAGGGCTCGAGCGGGTTGAGGATGATCATCGCCCAGTCGATCCGCTCGCCGAAGCGCTCGAGGCAGGAGATCAGGTCGAGCGTGAAGCCGTTGGCGGGACCGGGCGCGACACCGATCCGGTCGGCGAGGCCCGCGTCGCGGAGCGCCGCCATCCCGTCCCAGACGGCCTCGGAGGTGTAGCCGGTGCGGTCGGGGTTGTGGAGCAGCAGCACGTCGAAGCGCGAGGCGCCGACCCGCTCGAGGCTCGCCTCGGCGGCCATCCGCAGGTACGACGCGTACTCGTCGGGACGGCGGAGCGCCGGGTCGGTGAAGCGCGGGAAGCCCTTCGGCCCGTTGCGCTCGCCCGCGTAGAAGTCGTGGCCGATCGCGCCGACCAGCGAGTAGTCCTCGCGGGCGACGCCCTCGAGCGCCCGCCCGAGCACCTTGTCCGCCTCGCCCTGCCCGTAGGCGTCGGCGGTGAGGACCGTGTCGATCCCATCGCCCGGGCGGAGCAGGGCGGTGAGGCGATCCTCGTCGATCGCCTCGCCGAAGTGGAGGAACCGGCCGCCGCTCCAGGTGCCGATCGCGCTGCGGCCTGGTTCCCTCACTGCGCTGCCCTGATCAGGACTCGGAGTCGCCGGTCTCGGGTCCGGCGTCCTCGCCGAGGTCCTCGGGACCGTCGCCCTTGGCACCGACGCCGACCTTGGGACGCTCCTCCTCGCCGAGCACAGGCTTGTTGCTCGGCGGGATGATCTCGAGGCGGAGCGGCTGGTCGTTCTCGTCGCCGGAGGCATCACGGGTGACCATCACGGTCGAGCCGGGCGTCATCGGGCCGGCCCGCAGCACTTCGTCGGCGAGCGGGTCCTCGATGTAGCGCTGGATCGCCCGACGCAACGGGCGAGCGCCCATCGACGGGTCCCAGCCTTTGTCGACCAGAAGATCCTTGGCCTCGTCGGTCAGCTCCAGCTGGAGTTCGTGCTCGGCGACCTGGACGCGGACCCGGTTGATCATCAGGTCGATGATCTCCTTGACCTCCTCCTTCGCCAGCTTGTGGAACACGATGATCTCGTCGATCCGGTTGAGGAACTCAGGCCGGAACACTTTTTTGAGGTCGCCCATGATCCGGTTCTTCATGTCGTCGTAGGACATGCCGGTCTCGTCGGAGACGGTGAAGCCGATCGAGGTGTTCTTCGAGATCTCGGCGGCGCCGATGTTCGAGGTCATGATCACGATCGCGTTGCGGAAGTCGACCGTGCGACCCTGGGCGTCGGTGAGGCGCCCGTCCTCGAGGATCTGCAACAGGATGTTGAAGACGTCGGGGTGGGCCTTCTCGATCTCGTCCAGGAGCAGCACCGAGTACGGCTTGCGGCGCACGGCCTCGGTCAGCTGGCCGCCCTCGTCGTAGCCGATGTAGCCCGGAGGCGAGCCGACCAGTCGGCTGACCGCGTGCTTCTCCATGTACTCCGACATGTCGATCCGGATCATCGCCTCCTCGTCGCCGAACAGGAAGTCGGCGAGGGTGCGGGCGAGCTCGGTCTTGCCGACCCCCGAGGGGCCGAGGAAGATGAACGAGCCGGCCGGCCGCTTCGGATCCTTGATCCCGGCGCGGGAGCGGCGGATCGCTTTCGAGACGGCGGTGATCGCGACCTCCTGGCCGATCACGCGCTTGTGGAGTTCCTCCTCCATGCGGATCAGCTTCTTGGTCTCGGCCTCGGTCAGTTTGAAGACCGGGATGCCGGTCCACATCGAGACGATGTCGGCGATCTCCTCCTCGCCGACGACCGGTCGTTCGCCGTTCTCACCCTCGGCCCACTCGTCTTCGAGCTGGCGCTTGCGGGTGGTCAGCTGGCGCTCCTGATCGCGCAGGTTGGCTGCTTTTTCGAACTCCTGCGCCTCGATCGCGGCCTCCTTGTCGCGCCGCGTCGCCTCGATTTCCTCCTCGAGGTCGCGGTAGACCGGCGGCGTCGACATGCTCTTGATGCGCAGTCGCGAGCCCGCCTCGTCGATCAGGTCGATCGCCTTGTCGGGCAGGAAGCGGTCGGAGATGTAGCGATCGGCGAGTTCGGCGGCGGCTTCCAGCGCTTCGTCGTTGATCGTCACCTTGTGGTGCTGTTCGTAGCGCTCGCGCAGCCCTTCGAGGATGCGGACCGTGTCCTCCGGGGAGGGCTGGTCGACCTTGATCTGGGCGAAGCGGCGCTCCAGCGCCGAGTCGCGCTCGAGGTACTTGCGGTACTCGTCGAGAGTCGTCGCGCCGATCGTCTGCAGCTCACCGCGGGCCAGGGCCGGCTTCAGGATCGAGGCCGCGTCGATCGCGCCCTCGGCGGCGCCGGCGCCGACCAGGTTGTGGAGCTCGTCGATGAAGAGGATGATGTCGCCGCGCTGGGTGATCTCTTTCATCACCTTCTTGAGGCGCTCCTCGAACTCGCCGCGGTACTTCGAGCCGGCCACCAGGGCGGCCAGGTCGAGCGTGTAGATCTGTTTGTTCTTCAGCAGCTCCGGAACCTCGCCCGAGTTGATGCGGGCGGCGAGCCCCTCGACCACGGCGGTCTTGCCGACGCCCGGCTCGCCCAGCAGCACCGGGTTGTTCTTGGTGCGGCGGGAGAGGATCTGCATGATCCGCTCGATCTCGGTCTCGCGACCGATCACCGGGTCGAGCTTGCCCTCCTCGGCGAGGCGGGTCAGGTTGCGCCCGAACTGGTCGAGCAGTTTGGAGGATTTTTTGCCCTCGCCCGAGCCGCCCGAACCCGAGCTGCCCTGACGGCGGCCACCGGGGCCCGAGAGCATCCGGATGACCTCGTTGCGGATCTTGTCCGAGTCGGCGTCGAAGTCGAGCAGGATGCGGGCGGCGACGCCCTCGTTCTCGCGGACCAGGCCGAGCAGGATGTGCTCGGTGCCGATGTAGTTGTGGCCGAGGCTGAGCGCCTCGCGGAGCGCCAGCTCGAGCACCTTCTTGGCGCGCGGGGTGAACGGGATCTGCCCCGAGGTGACCTCCTCGCCGGAGCCGACGATGCGGACGACCTGCGACCGCACCCGTTCGACCGTGATGTCGAGGGACTCGAGGACACGGGCGGCCAGACCCTCCTCCTCGCGAAGGAGACCGAGCAGGATGTGCTCGGTGCCGATGTAATTGTGCTTGAGCGTCCGCGCCTCCTCCTGCGCTAGGACGACAACCTGACGAGCCCGCTCAGTGAATCGCTCGAACAATGAAAACCTCTTCTTGGTCGCACCCGGGAAATTCCCGGATTGAAGACGGCGACGCCTTGTCCATCATCGGATGACGCCGTTTCGTTCCTTAACTCTACCGGGGTCGCCAGTCCGGCTTCGCGTGCATCTCGCACGGTGGTAGCGGGGTTTTGCGAGGGATTCGGCCCGAAAGTTGGGACGATTTTCCCTAACCGGCTCTGTGGGCGGGCTGGCTAGGTCCGCATCGCCGGGAAAAGCAGCACCTCGCGCAGGCTCTGGGCCCCCGTGAACATCATCACGAGGCGGTCGATCCCGAGCCCGACCCCCCCGGTCGGCGGCATTCCCTGTTCGAGCGCCTCGACGAACGCCTCGTCGTAGGGCTGCGCCTCATCGTCGCCGCGGGCGATCTCGACGGCCTGCTGCTCGAAGCGGCGGCGCTGCTCGTCGGGGTCGTTCAGCTCCGAGAAGGAGTTGGCGATCTCGACCCCGCCGACGAAGGCCTCCCAGCGCTCGACCAGTCCCGGCTCCGAGCGGTGGGCCTTGGCGAAGGGCGAGAGCTCGACCGGATAGTCGAGGACGAAGGTCGGCTGGATCAGCCCCGGCTCGACGTCGCGCGAGAGCAGCCCGTCCACGAGCTTGCCCCAGCCCTCGCCCGGATCGGGCTCGGTCCCCATCGCCCTGGCCAGGGCCTCGCGGGTCGGGTGCTCGGCGATGTCGATCCCGGAGCGCTCGAGGATCGCCTGGCGCAGGGTGATCCGCCGCCACGGCGGGGCGAAGTCGATCTTGGTGTCGCCGCGCTCGACCATAGTCGTCCCCAGGGTCCGCTCGGCGACTTCGGCGACCATCCGCTCGAGGTCGTGCGCGGTCTTCTCGTAGTCGGCGTAGGCCTCGTACCACTCGAGCATCGTGAACTCGGGGTTGTGCTTGTGCGAGACGCCCTCGTTGCGGAAGTCCTTGCCGAGCTCGTAGACGCGGTCGATGCCGCCGACGATCAGCCGCTTCAGGTAGAGCTCGGTGGCGATCCGCAGGTAGAGGTCGCGGTCGAGCGCGTTGTGGTGGGTGGTGAAGGGTCGGGCGAGGGCGCCGCCGTAGAGCGGCTGCAGGACCGGCGTCTCGACCTCGACGTAGCCGTGCTCGTCGAGCCAACGGCGGATCTCGGTGATCGTGCGGGCGCGGACCTGGAAGAGCCGGCGGCTCTCCTCGTTGGCGATCAGGTCGAGCTCGCGCCGGCGGAAGCGGGTCTCGGTGTCCTGCAGGCCGTGGACTTTGTCGGGCGGCGGGCGCAGGCTCTTCGAGAGCAGGCGCCAGTGGTCGATCGCCAGCGACAGCTCGCCACCGCGCCGGGTCGCCATCGCGACGCCCTCGACGCCGACGATGTCGCCGATGTCGAGGTCGACCAGGAGCGCGTAGGCCTCCGGCCCGAGCAGGTCCTCGCGGGCGTGCAGCTGGATCTGGCCGCTGCCGTCGCGAAGGTCGATGAAGCAGGCCTTGCCGTGGCCGCGCCGCGCCGCGATCCGCCCCGCCACCCGGTGGCGCGAGTCGGTTTCGGCGCCCGGCGCCAGCCCCTCGTGCTCGGCCCGCACCTCGGCGATCTCCTCGCGGTCGGAGAACTCGTGGGGGAACGGCTCGATCCCGGCGTCGCGGATCCGCCCGAGCTTCTCGCGGCGGTCGCGGAGTACGTCGGAAAGTTTGGGTTCGCTTCCGGGCTCGTCGCTCATCCGCGCGAGCCTAGCGGGATGTCAAGCCTTCTCGATCTTGGTGATTTTGAGTTTTTTCTTGGCGCCGCGCGGCGGCTCGACGGTGACGATGTCGTTCCGCTTTTTCCCGAGCAGGGCTTTGCCGATCGGCGACTCGTTGGAGAGTTTGTGCTCGACCGGGTTCGCCTCGGTCGAGCCGACGATCTGGAATTTCTGCGAGTCGCCGGATTTCTGGTCTTTGACGTGGACGATCGAGCCGAAGCCGACCTCGTCGGTGCCGATCGCGTCCTCGTCGATCACCGTGGTGCGACGCAGCCGCTCTTCGAGCTGGGCGATCCGGCCCTCGAGCAGGGCCTGTTCGTTCTTCGCGTCGTCGTATTCGGCGTTCTCGGAGATGTCGCCGAATTCGCGCGCCTCTTTGATGCGCGCCGCGACCTCACGGCGTTTCGTCGTCGAGAGGAACTCGATTTCCTCTTTCAGCTTCTCGAGCCCCTCGGGGGTGATGACAGCCTGACGACTCACTTCAACTACCTCGCTTTGCGTGGAAAGAGCCCCTGGGAGGGACTCCGACGACCGAAAAATCCCCGGAAACGGCACTCCTGGCTTTGCCGCCACCGGATCAGGGAGCGCGAGAGTATAGCGAGGCTCTTGCAGCGGCCAAATCGGCCTGCTATGCGACCGGGACAGGCGTCCGCGCGGCCTCGATCAGCTCCCTGGCGCGGTCCAGGTCGGCGGTCCGCTGCAGTTCGTCCGCGAACCCCCTTGGAGGCGTCGATACCTTCGAAGTACCAAGGGTAGAACTTGCGCAGATAGCGCTCGGCCCGCTCGGTCCCCAGATGCTCCTCGGCCCGGTCGAGCACCCAGAGCAGCTCGGCGGCGACCTCGGCGCGGCTCGGCGGCGCGGCGCGGCGGCCGGTCAGTTCCTCGAAGACCCAGGGGTTGCCGAGGCTGCCGCGGGCGATCATCACCGCGTCGGCGCCCGACTCCTCGTAGGCGCGGCGGGCCGCCGCGGCGCTGGAGAGCCCGCCGGAGACGATCACCGGGACCTCCAGCCGTTCGGTCAGCTCGCGGGTCAGCGCGTAGTCGGGCTGCCCTGCGTGGCCCTTGGTCGCGGCGCGCGGGTGGAAGCCGATCGCCGCCACCCCGGCCTCCTCGGCGAGGCGGATCGCCAGGTCGAAGCCGGAGTGGTCCCCCGTCTCGATCCCCGAGCGCAGCTTCACCGTCACCGGCAGGCCGCTGCCCTCGCGGGCGGCGCGGGCCAGCGCCAGGGCCAGGTCGGGGTCGCGCAGCAGCTGCGCCCCCGCCCCGGTCTTCCGCACCTTCGGCACCGGGCAGCCCATGTTGATGTCGATCAGGTCGGCGCCCGCGGCGGCGGCGATCTCGGCGCCGGAGCGCATCACCTCGGCGTCGTGGCCGAAGAGCTGGATCGAGACCGGGTGCTCGTCGGGGTGGAGGACCAGCAGCTCGCGCAGGGTGCGCTCGTTGCGGTAGTGGAGGGCGAAGCTGGAGACCATCTCGGAGACGGCGAGCCCGGCGCCGTGCCGTTTGGCCTGCAGGCGCACGAACCAGTTGCCGATCCCGGCCAGCGGCGCCAGCAGCACCCGGTTGGCGATCGGCACGCCGCCGATCTCGAAGGGTTCGGTCAGCTCAGGACGCGTTGCGCTCATGGATCAGCCGCAGGCCCTTCAGGGTGAGCAGATCGTCGACCTCGTCGATCGTCTCGGAGAAGGGGACGATCGCCGGCGCCAGCCCGCCGGTCGCGAGCAGCTTCGGGTCCGGCAGTTCGGTTTCGAAGCGCCGGACGATCCCGTCGATCATCCCGGCGAAGCCGTAGATGAAGCCGGAGTTGATCGCCGCGCGGGTGGAGCGGCCGATCGCCGTCTCCGGTTCGCCGAGGTCGATCCGGGTGATCCGGGCGGCGCGGTCGATCAGCGCGGTCAGGGCGATCTCGAGGCCGGGGCCGATCGCGCCGCCGAGGTAGGCGCCGTCGGCGGAGACCGCGTCGATGTTGATCCCGGTGCCGAAGTCGACGACCACGCAGGCCTCGCCGAAGCGCTCGTAGGCGGCGATCGCGTTGACCAGGCGGTCGGCGCCGACCTCGAGCGGGTTGTCGATCCGGATCGGCATGCCGCTCTTCACCCCGGGGCCGATCGTCAGGCAGTCGGCCTCCAGGTAGCGCTCGGTCATCCGCTCGAACTGGCTGCCGAGCGGCGGCACCACCGAGGAGACGACGACCGCGTCGATGTCGCCGAAGTTCATCTCGCTGAGGTTGAAGAAGCCGGCGATCCGCTCGCCCAGCTCGTCGCCGGTGGCGCCGGAGCGGGTCTGGAAGCGCCAGTGCTCGATCAGCTCCTCCCCTTCGAACGCGCCGAGGTGAGTTTGGGTATTGCCGATGTCGACAGCGAGCAGCATGCGCATAGGATCGTTTCATGACGGCCCGCCTCTACGTCATCCCGGCCTCGCATGCGGCCACCACCGCGGCGCTGATGCTCGACTTCAAGGGCATCGCCTACAAGCGGACCGACCTGATGCCGGTCGTCTCGAAGGGCGCCCTGCGGGCGGCGGGCTTCCCCGGGATGACCGTGCCGGCGCTGAAGATCGACGGCGAGCGGATCCAGGGCTCGCGGCAGATCGCCCGCGCCCTCGACCGGATCCAGCCCGAGCCGCCCCTCTTCCCGGCCGATCCCGACCGCCGCGCCGCGGTCGAAGACGCCGAGCGCTTCGGCGACGAGGAGCTCCAGCACCCGCTCCGCCAGCTGCTCTGGTGGGCCTTCAAGCACGACAAGGAGAACCTGCGCGGCTACTCGGAGGGCGCCCACATGGGGGTCCCGATCGGCCTCGCGATCAAGACCGGCGGCCCGCTCGTCGCCCTCGCGGCCCGCTTCAACGAAGCCACCGACGCCAACGCCCGCGCCGCCCTCGCCGCCCTGCCCGACCTGCTCGACCGGGTCGACGCCTACATCGCCGACGGCACGATCGGCGGCGCCGAGCCCAACGCCGCCGACTTCCAGATCGCCACCTCGATCGGCCTCGCGCTCACCCTCGACGACCTGAAGCCCCTGATCGAACCCCGCCCCGCCGCCGACCTGGCGCGACGCTTCGTCCCGAACTACCCCGGCCACACCCCGCCGATCTTCCCGCCGGCCTGGCTGCCGGCCGCGCCCGCGGCGGCCTGAGCTCCGATCGGGCTCCGAGGGGGCTCCGAGGGGACGATTGAGGGACGCGGCCATCGGCGGGGTTCGTGACGAAGACGCCGGGAATTCCAACGGTCAGAAAACTGCGCGGTTACTTCTCCTCGTATAGCGTGGATTTCTAACCGCGCAAATTTCTGACCGTTCGAATCGTCACCCAATCGCGACGGCCGTCGCCTCCGAAACGCCCGGGCGCTGCCATCCCCGATCGGCCCGACCCGAACCCTCCGCCGCCTAGGCGAGCGGGGCGCGGCGCTCGGCGCGCTGCTCGTCCGCGGGGAGGGCGGCGAGGGCGTCGGCGAGGACGGTGCCGTCGGGCAGGGTCAGGCCGGGGTCCAGCTCCAGCAGCGGGGCGAGGACGAAGCGGCGGTTGCGCACCTGCGGGTGCGGCAGGGTGAGGCGGTCGGTCTGCAGCTCGATCTCGTCGAGCAGCAGCAGGTCGATGTCGAGCGGCCGGGGGCTGTGGCGGGGCAGGTCGAACTGGCGGCCGCGCTCGGCCTCGACCGCCTTGCAGGCGTCGAGCAGCTCCTCCGGCTCCAGCTCGGTGCGGATCCGCACCGCGGCGTTGAGGAAGTCGGGCTGGTCGAGGATCTCGCCGACCGGCTCGGTGACGTAGGTCGAGGAGACCGCGAGGACCTCGACGCCCTCGGTCGGCAGCAGCTGCAGCGCCGCCCGCAGGTGGCCTTCGGAGTCGCCGACGTTGGAGCCCAGCCCTAGGTAGCCGACCCGCTCGGGCACGGCGCGCGCCGCCTAGTCCTCGGCGGCGTCGTCGTCGACCGCCCGCTCCTGGGTGATCTCGACGGCGATCTCCTGGATCGCCAGCGGCAGCGGCGGCTCCGGCTTGGCGGCGCGGACGCGCACCGACTCGCAGCCGTAGCGCTCGATCAGCCGCTCGCCGACCACGTGGGCGAGGCGCTCCAGGGTGCGGTAGCTGCGCTCGGTGGCGACGAAGGCGACGATGTCGCAGACCTCGGCGTAGTCGACCGTGTCCTCGAGCCGGTCGGTGAACATCGCGTCGCAGTCGGGGACGTCGAAGGAGATGTCGAACTCCAGCCGCTGCCCGACCTCCTGCTCGGCTTCGCTCACCCCGTGGTGGGTGTAGATCGAGAGGCCGCGGAGCTCGATTTCGGCGCTCGACTCGATGCCGCCGTTGCGGGCGTCGGGATTCATCGACGGATCCGGGTCGGACACACGCAGAACCTATCCAAGCACCGCGCTCGCCACGGTCAGCGCCTCGGCCATCTCGACGCACGTCGTGGACGCGGAGGACCGAGGCGCCCGCGGCGGCGGCGAGGATCGAGGTGGCGATCGTGCCGCCGAGGCGGTCGTCGGTCTGGGAGCCGTCGGTGCGGCCGATGAAGCTCTTGCGCGAGGTGCCGACCAGGATCGGCCGGCCGAGCTCGGCCAGCTGGCCGAGGCCGCGCAGCAGTTCGAAGTTGTGCCGGTCGGTCTTGCCGAAGCCGATCCCCGGGTCGAGCCAGATCCGCGACTCGTCGATCCCGGCCGCGACCGCCGCCACCAGCCGCGCGGCGAGGAAGTCGCGCACCTCGGCGACGACGTCGCCGTATTCGGGGCTCACCTGCATCGTCCGCGGGTCGCCGGCCATGTGCATGAGGACGACCCCGGCACCGCGGTCGGCGACCAGCCCCGCCATCTCCGGGTCGCCCCGCAGGGCGGTGACGTCGTTGACGATCGTCGCCCCGGCGTCGAGCGCCGCCTCGGCGACCGGCGCCTTCGAGGTGTCGACCGAGATCTCCGCCCCGACCCCGGCCAGTCCTGCGACGACCGGCTCGACCCGGCGGAGCTCCTCCTCGACCGCGACCTCCGCCGCCCCCGGCCGGGTCGACTCGCCGCCGACGTCGAGGATCTCCGCGCCCGCCGCGGCAACTCCCGCCGTGCGCGATCGCCGCCCCAGGATCGAGATAGAGCCCCCGTCGGAGAATGAGTCGGGGGTCACGTTGACCACCCCCATCAATTTCACGGCGGAGACCGCCACGGAAGGCGCGGCGGTGGGCCTAGCTTGCGTCGCCGCCGGCGAACCCTGGGCGGGGACGCGGCAGCGGACGTGCACCCTCGCGGGCGGCCTTTTCGGGCTCGGGGGTCGGCTCGGCGGGCGGGGTCGACTCCTCGTCGTCTTTGAAGACTTCGTGGTCCGGCTTGCCTTCGAGCAGGGCGACGAACTCCTCGGCCTCGATCGTCTCCCGCTCGAGCAGCAGCTTCGAGATCCGCTCGAGCTGGTGGTCTTTTCGTTCAGCAGGCTCTTCGCGGTCTGGTGGGCGCTCTCGACGATGCGGCGGATCTCGTCGTCGATCTCACGGGCGATCTCGTCGGAGTAGTCGGGCTCGGAGGAGAACTCGCGGCCGAGGAACGGCTGCCCCGGTCGTGACCGAAGACGCGCGGGCCGAGGCGCTCGCTCATGCCGAAGCGCATCACCATCTGCTTCGCCGTCTCGGTCACCTTTTCGAGGTCGTTGGAGGCCCCGGTGGTGATTTCGCTGAAGACGATCTCCTCGGCGGCGCGGCCACCGAGGGTCATCGCCATCGTGTCGGTCAGCTCCATGCGGGTGGTGAGGAACTTGTCCTCGGTCGGCAGGCTGATCGTGTAGCCGAGTGCCTGGCCGCGGCTGATGATCGAGATCTTGTGGACCGGGTCGGT
>CAVWCG010000002.1:0-288150 GCA_963753445.1 uncultured Actinomycetes bacterium | reverse complement strand
TGGAATCAGGCTCCGGCCGGCCGGCGCCGGCCTCGCTGACCCCGAAGCGGTCGTGCAGGCGGCGCAGCGGCGCCGGCGCCCACCAGTTCCACTTGCCGAGCAGCGCCATCAGCGACGGGACCAGCAGGGCGCGGACGATGCTGGCGTCGATCAGCACCGCCAGCGCCGTCCCGACCCCGTTCTCCTTGATGAAGATGATCTTCGAGGTGGCGAAGGCGAACATCGCGACCGCGAACAGCAGCGCCGCCGCGGTGACGATCCGCCCGGTCCGCTCGAGCCCGATCGCGACGCTCTCCGACTCGCCGGCGCCGCCGTCGCGCGCCTCTTTGATCCGCGAGAGCAGGAAGACGGCGTAGTCGGTGGAGAGGCCGAAGGCGACGGCGAACAGCAGGATCGGCATCGTCTGCTCGATCGCGCCCGAGCCGCTGTAGCCGAGGAAGCCTTCGAGCCGGCCGTCCTGGAAGATCAGCACCAGCAGGCCGAAGACGGCGCTGAGGTTGAGGAAGTTCATGATCAGCGACTTGACCGGCAGGATCACCGAGCCGGTCATCAGGAAGAGGATCGACAGGGTCGAGACGATGACGATCGCCAGGGCGATCGGCAGGTGCCGGCGAGGCTGCCCTGGAAGTCGACGAAGTCGGCGGTCGCGCCGCCGACCAGCACGGTCGTCCGCGGCGGCGTCGGCAGCGCGCGGATCGCCTTCACCGTCTCCTGGCTGGCGTCGGAGGCGAACGGGTGGGCGGAGACCGCCTGGATCGCGGTGACGCCGCCGGCGAGCCGGCGCGGCGGCACGACTTCGCTGACGCCGTCGAGCCGTCGCACCCTGGCGGCGAACGCCGTCGCCGCCTTCGGCCCGCCGCCTTCGAAGTCGATCCAGATCGGCGTTTCCCGGTAGGGCGGGAACTCCGCGCTGACCGTGTCGTAGGCCTGGCGGGCGCTTGGCCGACTTCGGCAGCACGGTCGGGTCGACGGTGTTGAACTTGATCCCGAGGAAGGGCAGGCCGAGGAGGATCAGGAAGCAGCGCGCTGAGCGTCGCGACCGGGATCGGCCGGCGCATCACGAAGCGCGAGAGGCGGTACCAGAAGCCGCTCTCGTCGGGCCGCGTCGTCGGCCTCGGCGCGGCGCTGCAGGAAGCGCGGCGAGCAGCGCGTTGACCCGGGTGCCGAGCAGGGTGAGGACGGCGGGCAGGACGGTGAGCGAGATCGTCGCCGCGAACAGCGCCACCAGCGAGCCGCCGAGGCCCATCGAGTAGAGGAAGCGCTGCGGGAAGACGAGCAGCGAGGCGAGCGCCGCGGCGACGGTCAGCGAGGAGAACAAGACGGTGCGCCCGGAGGTCGCCATCACCCGCCGCATCGCCGCCAGGCCGGGCCCGGCCTTGGCGATCTCCTCGCGGTAGCGGGAGACGATGAAGAGGCTGTAGTCGATCGCCAGCCCGAGCCCGAGCGCCGTGGTCAGGTTCAGGGCGAAGATCGAGATCGAGCCGAATTCGCTGGCGATCCGCAGGATCAGGAAGGTGCCGACGATCGCCAGGCCGCCGATCATCAGCGGCAGCACCGAGGCGACGAGGCTGCGGAAGAACAGCAGCGAGAGCAGGAAGAGCAGCGGGAAGGCGAGCAGCTCGGCCTTCCGCAGGTCGGTCTCGACCTGCTTGTTGACCTGCTCCTGGGCGACCGCGAAGCCGCCGACGACGACGCCGGGATCGCGCGAGAGCCGGTCGGCGATTTCGGCGCCGACTTCCTGCACGCGCTTGTCCGCCGGTCGGCTTCAGCGCGACCGCGAAGTAGGTCGAGCGGCCGTCGCGGGAGACGAAGGCGGGGGAGTGGGTGTCGTAGTAGCCGCTGACCGAGGCGACGTCGCCGCGGCGGCGGACGATGCCCTCGAGCGCCTCCACCCGCCTGCGGGTCGCCGGCGGAGGCGACCGGCGCGTTCTCGACGACGGCGATCACCGCGGGAAGCCGCAGGCCGGCTTCCTCGAGCTGTTCCCTCGCCTTCACCGTCTCGGTCGCCGGGTCGTCGGCGCCGTAGGGGTCGAGGCGCGAGGCGACCGAGCCGCCGAGCGCGCCGGCGAGGAGGAAGAAGGCGATCGCGAGCAGGCCGACCCGCGGCGCGGCGGTCGGCGAGGCGGGCGAGGGCGTCGAACATCAGGGTCTCCCTTCCGCTTCGGCCGGCTCGAGCAGCTGCGCCTCGCATCCGCTCGCACCAGTCGGCGAACCACTCGTTGAACTCGATCCCGCCTCGCAGCACCATCAGCGGGAACGGGTCGCCGGCCACGTCGCTTCCTCGGCGGCCAGCGGCTCCATCTGCCCGCAGCCGTTCGGCGACGCCGCGCGGTGCTCGCGCATCCAGCGCAGAGATCTCGACCGACTCCTGCCGCGGCAGGCCGCCGGCGAAGAACAGTTTCAGCAGCCCTTCCTCGCGCATCTCGTAGGTCGCGGGGGCCTGCCGCAGCCAGTCCTTCAGCTCCTCCTCGCCGTCGGCGGTGATCTCGTAGACGGTCCGCTTGCGCTCGCCGCGCGGCGCGTCGGACCCCACGATCAGCCCGGCCTCGGCGAGCCGCTTCAGCTCCGGATAGATCTGCCCGTAGCTGGCCGCCCAGAAGAACCGCGTCGTGCCGTCGACCGTCGCCTTGATCTCATACCCCGAGCGCGGCTGCCGCTGACCATCCCGAGGATCACGTAGGCGGTGGAGCTGAGCGACTCCATGTGTCAGCACAATATATCATCCAGATACATTTTGAGCGAGGCCTGTTGCGCGCTTTAGAGTCTCTTCGGCATTGGCCAATCGATATGTCTTCGCAGACGAGGCGGGCAACTTCGACTTCAGCACCAAGGACGGGGCAAGTCGTTATTTCATCCTGACCACGGTCACGATGGACGATTGCCGAGCCGGAGACGCGCTGGCGCTGCTGCGGCGGGAACTCACCTGGAAAGGCGTGAACCTGCCGCGTCCGTTCCATGCCACTGATGACAGCCACCAGGTCCGCACGGCGGTATTCGACATCCTGAAGCGCTCACCGATCAGGGTCGATGCGACGGTTCTCGAGAAGCGGAAGGCAGAACCGCGCCTCCAGGATGAACTCAAGCTCTACAAGATGGGTTGGTTCCTCCACTTCAAGTACGTAGCTCCGCAGGTCGCCACCTCCCAGGACCGCCTGCTCGTGGTGGCGGCGAGCCTTGGAACCAAGAAGACCAGACGCTTCTTCAACGAAGCCGTCGATGACGTGGTTCGCCAAGTCTCCCCCGCGCGACATCGGGTGGCGTTCTGGGCTGCGGACAGCGATCCGTGCATCCAGGTAGCCGATTACTGCAGTTGGGCTGTCCAGCGCGCTTGGGAGAGAGGAGATCGGACCTTTCTCGACATCCTCGGCAGCAAGGTGCACACCAACTTCGACGTCTGGGCAACCGGCTCCACGTTCTACTACTAGTAGACCCATCCGCAAGTTCGCTCAGGCCGCCAGTCTCAGTCGGCTCGCGCCCGTCGACCTTGCTCGATCACCCGCTCCAGGTCGGCTCGGGTGAACGTCCACTCGAAGGGTCGGGCGATCTCGCGCGTAGCGCTGCCTGGAAGGCGAGCAACCTCTCCGAGAGCTCCTCCAGGGAGCCGAAGTCGTTGGGGGTGAGCGCCTTGCGCTGCACGATCGAGAAGTAGAGCTCGATCTGGTTCAGCCAGGAGGCGTGGACCGGCAGGTGGATCAGCCGCAGCTTCTCGTAGGCGCCCTCGAGGCGCTCGATCGATGCCCGCCCGGCGTGGGAGGAGCCGTTGTCGACGATCCAGAAGACGCGCCTGGCCGAGGCGTAGGGCTCGCTGCTCATCACTTCCTCGACCAGGCGGCCGAAGGGCTCGATCCCGGTCTTCTCCTCGACGCGGCCGAAGAGGTTGGCGTGGTGGACGTCCCAGGCGGCCAGATAGGCGAGGGTGCCGCCGCGGCGGTACTCGAACTCGCATCGCAGTGCCTGGCGCCCGGGCCCCGGCGGCGTGGTCGGATGGCGGCGCCCGAGCGCCTGCAGCTGGGACTTCTCGTCGGCTGAGATCACGTACTCGTCCGGGCGCAGCCGCTTGCCCTCGAAGCGCCGCTGGTAAAGGTCGAGCGCCCTCGAAGCCTTGGCGAGGAAGTCGGGGTCGCGGCGAAAGATCCAGGAGCGCACCTGCCAGGGCCTGATCGCGTCTTCGTGCAGCCAGCGCCAGATCGTCGAGGCGGATGCCTCGGTGACGCCGCGCTCGATCACCAGCCGGTGCAGCTCAGTGCGGCTGAAGCGCGAGAGCGGCAGGCCGTGGGTGGCGGGCAGCTCGCAGGCGATCGCCTTGACCTCGGCGACCTGCTCCGGGGGGAAAACGGCGCGGGCGCCCCGCGCGCGGTCGATCCTTCAACCCATCGAGCCGTTCGGCGCAGAAGCGTCTTCGCCAGCGACCGACGATCCCGGCTGAGGTGTCCAGGCGGGCGGCGATCTCGACGTCGCTCTGCACCTTCGGCGGCGTAGAGAACGATCTTGGCGCGCTGCACCTCGCGCCAGGGCAGCTTCTCGGCGCGGGTGATCCGCCCCAGCTCGATGCGCTCCTCCTCGCTCAGCTCGAATCTCGATCTTCTCCCATCATTTCCCCCCCCCACCCCTCCACCTCTTCCTCACCAGTACAACTACTAACGGCCTCCAAACAGCTATCCGCCGAAACGGAAGACCCCAGGGGGTCTTTTCGCCGTGAGGAGACCGTAGTAGTGCCAACGAATGTAGCTACAACGGCGGACGTCGTCAAGAGCATTAACGAACATATGTTCCCAGGATTTTCCCCTTAAATAAGGGAAAAAACTACAAATTAAGGCTAACAAGGAGGCGTTGATGCTCGACCAGAGCAAGATCGGCAAAGTCGTGGCGGAGCAGATGGAGGCGATCGAGGCCGATTACGGCGACGACTGCGAGATCGGCGACGTCTGCACGATCGTCGAGGTGATCGGCCCGCACGGCTCCCACGTCCGCGTCCGCTCCAGCGACATGCGCCCGCACAGCGGCCTCGGCCTGATCCGGATGGCCGAACAGGCGATGCTGGGGAACCTCGGCGGCAGCTAGGCGCTCTCTATCCTCGTGGGCATGGCCGAGCAGGCTTCGGACATAGTCGTGATGAAGTTCGGCGGCACCTCGGTCGCCGGCGCCGAGCAGATCAAACGCGCCGCCGGCCGGATCGTCGCCGCGCGCGAAGCCGGCAACCGCGTCGTCGCCGTGCTCTCGGCGCGCGGCAAGACGACCGACGAACTGGTCGAGCAGGCGCACGAGATCTCCGAGCGCCCGGTCGCCCGCGAGATGGACATGCTGCTCTCCACCGGCGAGCGGATCTCCTGCGCGCTCTGCGCGATGGCGATCCACGACATGGGCCACGAGGCGATCTCGCTGACCGGCTCGCAGGCGGGGATCGTCACCGACTCCTCCCACACCAAGGCGCGGATCATCGACGTCCGCGCCGACCGCATCCGCCAGGCGCTCGACCAGGACCGGATCGTCCTCGTCGCCGGCTTCCAGGGGGTCTCGACCGACAGTCGCGACGTCACCACGCTGGGGCGCGGCGGCTCCGACACCACCGCGGTGGCGCTCGCCGCGGCGCTGCGGGCCAGCGTCTGCGAGATCTACACCGACGTCTCCGGGGTCTTCACCGCCGACCCGCGCCTCGTCCCCGAGGCTCGCAAGCTGCCCTACGTCTCCTTCGAGGAGATGCTCGAGATGTCGGCCTCGGGCGCCGGCGTGCTGCAGCTGCGCTCGGTCGAGTACGCCCGCAACCACGGGGTCCGGATCCACTGCCGCAGCAGCTTCGAGGACGGCCCCGGTACCCTCGTCATCTCGGAGGAAGAGACCATGGAGCAACCTTTCGTCACCGCCGTCACCCATTCCAACGCCGAGGCGCGCGTGACGCTGCGCGGCGTCCGCGACGAGCCCGGGCGTCGCGGGCCGCATCTTCAGCGCCCTGGCCGAGGCCAACGTCAACGTCGACGTGATCATCCAGAACGAGCCGGTCGGCGACGACCAGCTCGCCGACCTCTCCTTCACCGTCGACCGCGCCGACCTGGCGACCGCGCGCGACGTGATCGACGGGCTCGACGGGGTCTCGCTGGAGATGCGGACCGACGAGGCGATCGGCAAGGTCTCGATCGTCGGCGCCGGGATGCGCTCCCACCCCGGCGTCGCCGCCAAAGTCTTCGAGGTGCTCGGCGACGAGCGGATCAACATCGAGATGATCTCCACCTCGCCGATCAAGATCTCGTGCGTCATCGCCGCCGATCGCGTCCCCGACGCGGTCAAGTCGCTGCATCGCGCCTTCGAGCTCGGCACCGACGCGATCCGTCCCGAAGACCCGACCGGTCCCGAGCACCGGCCGACGGTCGCCGGCTAGCCGCCAGCGAGACCGATGGCGGGCGACGGCTACAGAGTCGGGGTGATGGGCGCGACCGGCGCGGTCGGGACGACGATCCTGGCGCTGCTGCACGAGCGCGGCTTCCCGGCCCGGGAGGTCGTCGCCTACGCCTCGGAGCGCTCGGCGGGCAAGGAGCTCGAGTGGGGCGGCGGCACCCTGACCGTGCAGCCGCTGAACGACGAGACGATCCAGGGGTTCGACGTCGTCCTCTCCTCGCCGGGCGGCGCGGTCAGCTCCGAATGGTCGCCGCGCTTCGCCGAGGCGGGCGCGACCGTGGTCGACAACACCAGCTTCTGGCGGATGCACGAGGACGTGCCGCTGGTCGTCGCCGGGGTCAACGACGAGGCGGCCGAGGCCCACAAGGGCATCGTCGCCAACCCGAACTGCACGACGATGGTGATGATGATGGCGCTGGCGCCGATCCACCGCGCGGTCGGGCTGGAGCGCCTCGTCGTCTCCAGCTACCAGGCGGTCTCGGGGACCGGGCAGAAGGCGATCGAAGAGCTGCGCGCCCAGGCGCGGGCGATCCTCGCCGGCGAGGAGCCGCCGGCGCCGGCCGTCTACCCGCACCAGATCGCCTTCAACGTCCTGCCCCAGGTGGAGAGCTTCAAGGACGGCGACGACTACACGACCGAGGAGCGCAAGGTGATGGCCGAGACGCGCAAGATCCTCGGCTTCGGCGAGGAGGTCGGCATCTCCGCGACCTGCGCCCGGGTGCCGGTCTTCGTCGGCCACTCGGAGTCGATCAACCTGCAGACCCGCGAGGACCTCTCGCCCGAGGACTGCCGCGCCCTGCTCGCGGACGCGACCGGGGTGCAGGTGGTCGACGACCCCGCCGCCGCCGGCTACCCGACCTCGATCGACGCCGCCGGCCAGGACGACGTCCTCGTCGGCCGCATCCGCCGCGACCCGAGCCAGGAGCGCACCCTCAACCTCTGGACCTCCGGCGACAACCTCCGCAAGGGCGCCGCCACCAACGCCGTCCAGGTCGCCGAGATCCTGGTCGAGCGCGGCTGGCTCCTGAACCAGCGCTGAGCGCCCAGGCCGCCCGTCGCCAACAGCGTCCGAAAAGTCACACTTCCGCGCACCACACGCGCGATTCTTCTCTCTACGCTCGGCGGGTGAGCGTGATGGAGATCGAGCACTACCGACAAGACGAGTGGACGACTTGGCCGATCGGGTCGGCCGTTTCGAAGACGCGCGTTCGAGCGGTTCGAGGACAAGGTCGATCGCCGCTTCGACAAGGTCGAAACGCACATGAGGCGGGCTTCGGAAAGGCAGAAGTCCGAGATCAAGGCCAGTTCCGCGAAGGTTGAACTCGAAGGTAGATGCCACGAACCGGACCCTGTGGGCCGGAATCTTTGATTGCGCCCGCGTTGGTCAAACTGCTCTTCGGCTGAGAGCAACGGCAGCCTGGACCGACAAGTAGGGCGGCGCGCTGACCGGGTGAGGGCGGCGAGGCGGCCCCTTCGTCGCCTTCGACATGTGCTCCTGGAGCTGTTCGCAGCTCGTACGATGACCAGGCCGGAGCTCGCGGATCCGCTCTTCAACCGTGCTTACGAATCTGCTCGACCGTAGCGGTCATGCCCGCCGATTACGAGGGGTTCGGCCGGTTGGGGGTGTCTACGAACTGCTTCGGCCTCAGGCCGGGACGGCGGTGAGCCGCTCCTCGACCCACTTGGTCGAGGCGATGTGCTTCTCCATCCCCAGTTCCTTCGGCGTCGCGCCGAGGGCGAGGCCGACCAGCTGGGGGAGGTGGAGGACCGCCAGGCCGAGGTCGCGGTTGACGACCTTGGCCGCCTCGGGCTGCTGCATGTCGAGGTTCAGGTGGCAGAGCGGGCAGGGGGTGACGAGGCAGTCGGCGCCGGCGTCGATCGCGTCGCCGACGTGGGTGCCCGCCTGGGTCAGCGAGGTCTCGCGGTTCATCGTGATCACCGGGAAGCCGCAGCATTTGCGCGCCCCGTCGTACTCGACGACCTGGCCGCCGAGGGTCTCGATCACCTTCTCCAGGTAGATGTCGCGGTCGGGGAACTGGCCGTAGCCGAGGCGCTCCTTCGGCCGCACGATGTAGCAGCCGTAGAAGGGGCCGACGCGGAGGCCGGAGAGCGGCCGCTTGACCTGGGCGGCGAGGCGGTCGAGGCCGTAGTCCTCGACCAGCAGCCAGAGGAAGTTTTTGTTGTTCCAGGAGCCGTCCTCCGACTTCTCGTAGGAGAGGCCCTGGCCGGAGAGCGCCTCGTTGACGTGCGCCGCGGTACTGCGAGTCGGCGTCGAGGCGCTGCTGGCACTCCGACTGCGCGCCCTGGCAGGTCGAGCAGATGTTCATCATCGAGAGGCCGGTCTGCTGGGCGAGCGCGAAGGTGCGCGCGTTCAGGGTGTCGGCGAGCTCCTGGTTGTGCTCGGCGATGACGCCGGCGCCGCAGCAGTTGGCGCGGTCGAGTTCGACCAGCTCGATCCCCAGCTTCTGCGCGACGAGGGCCATCGAGCCGTGCAGCTCCGGGGTGAAGCCGCGCGAGACGCAGCCGGGCCAGTAGGCGACTTTGATCTGATCAGCCATTCAGAGGCCTCCTCGGCGCCGGGGGCGGTTCGGCGGTCGGGCTCGAGGCCCTCCTCGACCGCGGCCTCGGCGTCGCCCTCCTCGCCCTTGATGTACAGGTTGAATTCCTCGTTGTGCTCCTCGGCGTGCTTGTAGATCGCCTTGACCTCGTCCTGGGCATCGCCCGGGAGCTTGTGGTGGACGCCGGGGATCAGCTTCGGCAGCGAGCGCATCTTGCCCGTTCTTGATCGCCGCGGATCGCCACCGGCAGCGAGCCGATCATTTCCTTGATCGCCCGTTTGCTCGGCATCAGCTTGCCGAGCACGCCCGGCGCGAAGGACTCCTGCAGGAGCAGGGCCTCGTCGAGCGTGCCCTTCTTCTCGATGATGTTGACGAAGGCCATCTCGTGCGAGTGGCCGCTGTTCGGGTCCTCGATCCCGTTCTCGCCGGCCTTGCGGCGCAGGCGCATGATCTGGTCCATCGGCGCCACGCCCTTCGGGCAGGCGTCGACGCAGCTGAAGCAGTGGGTGCAGTCGTAGATCCCGTGCGGGTCGTGGGCCAGGTCGGTGAGGCGCTCGTTGGTCTCCGCGTCGCGCGGGTCGCCGACGAAGCGGTAGGCCTTGGCCAGCGCCGCCGGGCCGATGAAGAGCGGGTCGACTTCCATCGAGAGGCAGGAGGAGACGCAGGCGCCGCACTGGATGCAGGCCATCGACTGGGTGATGTCGACCATCGATTCCGGCTCGACGATGTACTCGCGCTCCGGCGCCTCGCCGTGCGGCAGCAGCCAGGGGGTGACGCGGCGGATCTTGGTCCAGTGGGTCGACTCCATGTCGGTCACCAGGTCCTTGATCACCGGCATGTTGCCCATCGGCTCGATCACGATCACGTTGCCCTCGGCGGCGCCGCCGACCGCGGAGGCTTTCTTGTCGGCCAGCTCCTGCGCCTCGCCGATCTGGGTCTTGCAGCCGAGCCCCGACTGGCCGTTGATCTTCATCCCGCAGGAGCCGCAGATCGCCGCCCGGCAGGAGCAGCGCACGGCGAGCGAGCCGTCCTCGCGGTCCTTGGCCTGCAGCAGGCCGTCGAGGACCGAGAGCGAGGGATCGAGCTCGACCCCGAACTCCTCCCAGTAGGCGGCCTCGCCGCTCTCCGGCTGGTAGCGCCGAACTTTGATCGTGTACTCGGCCATCAGTACGTCCTCGCTTCCGGTTGCCACTGGGTGATGGTGACCTCGGAGTAGGAGATCTCCGGGCCGTCCTCGGTGCGCTCGAGGTCGATGTGTTTGAGCCACTCCTCGTCGTTGCGCTCCGGGTAATCGGTGCGGTACTGGGCGCCGCGGCTCTCCTTGCGCTCGAGCGCCGCGATGCAGGAGCACTCGGCGCTGTCGAGCATGTAGCCGAGCTCGATCGCCCCGAGCAGGTCCTGGTTGAAGACGCTGCCGTGGTCGTCGATGTAGGCGGTCTTCGCCTCCTCCTTGAGGCGGCGGACCGTCTCCAGCGCTTCGGTGATGCCCGCCTCGTCGCGGAACACCGCGACTTTGCCGTCCATCGTCTGGCCGAGCTCGAGCTTGATCTCGGAGACGCGCCGGCCGGAGCCCTTCTCGCGGCCGTTGATGTCGTCGATCATCGCCTGCTCGTCCTCCAGCACCTTGCCGGAGGGCCTCGACCAGTCGGTCCGCAGCGCCCGCGCCGCGGCGTCGCGGCCGGAGTGCTTGCCGAAGATCAGCGTGTCGAGCAGCGAGTTGGCGCCGAGCCGGTTGCCGCCGTGGACCGAGACGCAGGCCGACCTCGCCCGCGGCGTAGAGGCCGGGGATGTCGGTGCGGCCCTCGATGTCGGTCTTGACCCCGCCCATCGTGTAGTGGTTGCCCGGCTTGATGTGGATCGGTTCGCGGGTGATGTCGACGCCGGCGAAGTCGCGGCCGACCAGGACGATCTCCCGCAGCGCCTCGTGGATGCGCTTTTTCGGCACCACGGTGATGTCGAGCGCGACGGTGCCGTCGGGGAAGCCGCGGCCCTCGTTGATCTCGGTCTGCTCGGCGCGGGAGACGACGTCGCGCGAGGCGAGCTCCATTTTGTTCGGCGCGTACTTCTCCATGAAGCGTTCGCCGTTCTTGTTGAGGAGCTGGGCGCCCTCGCCGCGGGCGCCCTCGGTGATCAGGAATCCCTTGCCCGCCAGCGTGGTCGGGTGGTACTGGATCATCTCCATGTCCATCAGCTTGGCGCCGACCCGGTAGGCCATCGCGATGCCGTCGCCGGTGCAGATCAGGGCGTTGGTGGTCGGCTTCCAGATCTGGCCGGAGCCGCCGGTGGCGAGGATCACCGATTTGGCCTGGAACAGTTCCATCGAGCCGTCGGCGACGTTGCGGGTGACGACGCCGCAGCACTCGCCGTTCTCGTCGATCGCCAGCGAGGAGCAGAACCACTCCTCGTAGCGGGTGATCTGCTCCGAATATTTCATCAGCTGCTCGTAGAGCACGTGCATGATCGCCTGGCCGGTGATGTCGGCGACGTAGTACGTGCGGGCGGCGGAGGCGCCGCCGAAGGCGCGGGTCCCGAGCTTGCCTTCCTCGTTGCGGTGGAAGGTGACGCCGAGGTGCTCCATGTGGAGGATTTCCTCCGGCGCCTCGCGGGCCATGATTTCGATCGCGTCCTGGTCGCCGAGGTAATCGGAGCCCTTGACGGTGTCGAACGCGTGGGACTCCCACGAGTCGTCAGGGTTCAGCGCCGCGTTGATGCCGCCCTGAGCGGCGTTTGAATGGGAGCGGACGGGGTGGACCTTGGAGACGATCCCGACCGAGACGCCCTGCTCCGCGGCGGCGAGGGCGGCCCGCTGGCCGGCGAGCCCGGCCCCTATGACGAGTACATCGTGGGATGGCACGAGGCCGGATGCTATAGAGCCGAAATCCGACCACGTAGTCGGGATTCGCCTACACTGCGCGACTGCGCGACGCAGCGGGCGTCGGCGAGGCGGCGGATCGCCGCCTCGCTGAGGCGGATTCCGTCGGCGACGGTGCCGAAGTCGACGTTCTCCGCGAGGTCGTTCGGCCAGTGGTAGTTGGAGGGCTGCTTGAGGTCGTCGCAGCCCGCGATCACCGCCGCTTCGTAGCCCGCGGCGAGCGCCTCCATGCCCGTCGGTGCCGTTGTGCAGGCGCAGGTTGGGATAGAGCCAGATGCCGAGCTCCTCGGCCGCCGTGTCGAGCAGCTCGAGCGCGGGCGCCGGGTAGTCGTACATCTTCAGGAAGCCCTCGCCGCGCAGCACCAGCAGGTGGGGGGAGCCGGTCGACTCGAGGCAGAGGAAGAAGGTGCTCTCGGGCGGGAGGTCGGCGAAGTGGCGCTCGCCGAACGCCTTCATCCCCTCGCTGAAGGACTCCTCGGCGCCGGCCGAGAGGAGGATGACGCGGACGCCGGGGGCGGGCGCCTCGGCGAGCCGGCGGGCGAGGGCGAGCAGGGAGACGACCGCGGTGCCGTTGTCGTTGGCGCCGGGGACGACCTTGCGCGAGCCGATCTCGGCCATCGCCGCGGTCGCGCCGACGCCGAGGACGGTGCCGAGCTTGGTCAGTGCCTTGATCCTGGTGAGCGCGCCGAGGGCGACCAGGAGCGGACCGCCGACCACCGGCGCCATCAGCGCCGGGCTGGTCTCGACGCCCTCGATCAACCCGAGGCGGTCGGCGATCTGCGGCAGCGCCGGGTGGAAGACGAGGCCCGAGTGGGCGGCGTCGTGGTGGGCGCTGATCGACGATCGTCCGCTCCGCGTCGGGGTCGCCGATCTCGCAGACGACGTTGTAGGCGGTGCGCTTCGGCAGCGGCGCGCGCAGGCGGCGCTGGTGGGGCGGGAAGTCGGAGGCGATCCCGGCGGCGCCGAGCGCGCCGAGCGCGGCGCCGAGCAGGCGCCGGCCGCGCAGCGCCGCGATCCCGCCGAGCGCCCCGAGCGCGGTCGCCGATCCCGAGCGGCCACCAGTAGGTGCCGTGGGCGGGGGCGGCCTCGATCCGCGCCTCGGCGCCGAGCTCGCGGAACTGGTCGACCAGCCACTCGGCGGCGCGCCGCTCGCCCTCCGAGGCCGAGGGGCGGTAGAACCGCTCCAGTTCCTCCAGCCGCTCGCGCAGCCAGGCCTGGTCGGGCGCGCCGACCGCCTCTGACAAAGGTGTGTCCGGTTGTGTGACTGGCCATGTGGCCGGCCACGCTACCCGCTTACCATTGACCTATGTTCGGCGGCGGCTCGATCACCCTTTTCCACGTCCGCGGGATCCGCATCGCGGTCGACTGGTCCTGGTTCCTGATCCTCTTCCTGGTCATCTTCTGGATGTCCCAGTTCTACGAAGACCTGCTGGGGCCGTCGGGCGAGCTCGACCACGCCGTTCACTCCTCGCCGTCGCCAGCGCCGCCGGCTTCTTCGGCTCGATCCTGCTGCACGAGCTCGGCCACGCCTTCGTCGCCACGCCGCAACGGGATCGGGATCAGCTCGATCCAGCTCTGGATCTTCGGCGGCATGGCGCGGATGGACCGCGAAGCCGACGCGCCCGGGGTCGAAGCGCGGGTCGCGCTCGGCGGGCCCGGCGGTGACGCTGGCGATCTTCGTCGTCTGCGCGGCCGCTCGGGATCGCTCGCCGGCGGCTGGCACGAGTTCCGCGAGGCGGCGCCTTCGAGTCCAGCTCGGCGCCCCGGCGGTGCTGGCGATGTTCGCCTGGCTCGCCTCGATCAACCTGCTGCTGCTCGTCTTCAACCTGATCCCGGCCTTCCCGATGGACGGCGGCCGGGTCGCCCGGGCGATCGCCTGGAGGCGGACCGGGGACCGCAACGCGGCGACGCAAGTTCGCCGCCGACCTCGGCCGCGTCCTCGGCTGGGTCTATCGTCGCCGCCGGCGTCTACATGGCGGTCACCGACTCGATCTTCGGCACGCTTCGGCGGCATCTGGCTGGCGCTGATCGGGATGGTGATCACCGGCGCCGCCCGCGGCGCGTCGATGCAGACCCGGATGAGCGGCCGCATCCACGACATCTCGGTCGCCGACGTGATGGACCGCGAGCCGGTCACGATCCCCGGCGACCTCTCGGTCGAGCAGGCGCTCGACCAGTACTTCCTCCGCTACCGCTGGCCCTGGTTCCCGGTCGTCGACGCCGCCCACCGCTTCCTCGGCCTGCTCCAGCGCGACGCCGCCGACGACGTCCCCGAGGTCTCCCGCACCGTCTCCCTGGTCAGCGAAATCGTCGACGCACGACCGCGGCCTCTTCGTCCGCGACGACACCCCGCTCGACTCCCTCCTCTCGAACCAGAACCTGCGCCGCCTCGGCGCCCTGATGGCGGTCGACGCCGACGGCCGCCTCAGCGGCGTGATCACCGTCGAGCAGGTCGGCCGCGCCCTCAAAGACGCGCCACCTTCACCGGCGCCCTGACCCGATGCGTCTCTCGCCCTGGGGGGCTGCTCGCGCGGCGCGACTCGGTCGGTTGGCGCCGGCGTTGACCGGGATCGGCGGCCGTGGTCGACGGCGGGAAGCCCGGCGCCCTCGAGTGGCTCGGCAGCACGAGCCGGCGTCGGCCGCCCTGGCTGGTCGCGAGTGCGGCATCTGACCGGGCCTGCAGGAGATAGTCGGTGAACGAAGCGCCACGCCGAGCTGATGGCGCAGATCCGAAGGCTCAGGCGAACTCTGAACGAATGACGCCAAGCGTGGATCGAATCGAGCGGTCGAAGCTCGGCGGGGGAACTGTCGCTATCGCCGGGCGGAGGACCGGAAGCCCGACCTCGACTCAGCGCGTCTCGCTCCCAGACCGTCGGCCCTCGACTCGATCGGCGTCTCGATCCGCCGGGGATCGCCGGATGACTCCGCGAGAGCGGCCCTGACCCGAGCCAGCGCGCCTCGGTCGAAGACCGTTCGGCGTCGACTCGATCGAGGGCGCCTTCGATCCCGGCCGGGGGCGCGGAAGACGCGACCGCGCCCGCCTGGTCACGCCTCCGCGACGGCCGCCTCCTCAGCGTCTATCGAGGACCCCCGCCGAGGCCGGCTCACCGTCCGCGAGATTCGTACCCGCCGGCAGAGAGGCCAAGCAGGTCGGTGACGCAGTCGAGCCTGGCATCTCGGCCCGCGAGCGATCGGGGGCGCTGAATGCGCCGCTCAGGCGTACCGGCGCGGTGGCGGTCGATGATGCGCCCGTAGTCGAGGCCGGCGGGGAGGGTGCCGAAGGCTCGGCCCCAGTCGCCGGTCGAGGCGGGAGGCGCAGAAGGCGTCGGCGACGGCTTCGTCGCCGTAGCGGACCAGGAGGGAGGCCTGGAGGGCGAGGGCCATGCGTTCGACCACGCGGCGGGCGCGGGTCTCGATCGTGGCGACGTCGCCGGGGAGTTCGTCGCGCAGGGCGGCGGCGAAGGCGGCGAGGCGGGGCTCGGCGGCGGCGCCGTCGGCGACCTCGGCGAAGAAGGACTCGACCGAGGCCGGGCTCTTCACCATCGCGCGCAGGACGTCGAGGCACTGGACGTTGCCGCTGCCCTCCCAGATCGAGTTGAGCGGGCTCTCGCGGAAGAGGCGCGGCATCCCCGACTCCTCGACGTAGCCGTTGCCGCCGAGGCACTCGAGGCACTCGCCGGCGTGGGCGGGGGCGCGCTTGGTGATCCAGTACTTGAGCACCGCGTTGGCGACGCGCTTCAGGCTCTGCGCCTCGGCGTCGCCGGCGATCGCCTCGTCGTAGGCGCGGGCCAGGCGCATCGCGGCGATCGTCGCCGCCTCCGACTCGACCGCCAGGTCGGCGAGGACGTTCTGCATCAAGGGCTGGTCGACCAGGACGGTGCCGAAGACCGAGCGGTTGGAGGCGTGGTGGATCGCCTGGGCGACCCCGGCGCGCATCCCGGTGGTCGCTGCCGAGCACGCAGTCGAGCCGGGTGTGGTTGACCATCTCGATGATCGTCGGCACGCCCGCGCCCTCCTCGCCGACCAGCCAGGCCGAGGCGGCGTCGAACTCGACCTCGCTGGAGGCGTTCGAGCGGTTGCCGAGCTTGTCCTTCAGCCGCTGCAGGCGGAAGCGGTTGCGCTCGCCGTCCGGCGTCCAGCGGGGGAAGAGGAAGCAGGAGAGGCCGCCCTCGGCCTGGGCGAGGACGAGGAAGGCGTCGCACATCGGCGCCGACATGAACCACTTGTGGCCGGTCAGCTCGTACTCGGCGCCGGGCCCGCCGCCGTTCACCGGGCGGGCGACCGTGGTGTTGGCGCGGACGTCGGTGCCGCCCTGCTTCTCGGTCATCCCCATCCCGGCGAGGGCGCCGCGCTTGTCCGGCGCGGGCGCGTTGCGCGGGTCATAGGTGGAGGTGAGGATGTGCGGCTCCCACTCGCGCGGCCAGCTCCGGCTGGGTGCGCAGCGCCGGGATCACCGAGTAGGTCATCGAGATCGGGCAGCCGACCCCGGCCTCGGCCTGGGAGAAGCACATGAAGGCGGCGCCGCGGGCGACGTGGGCGCCCGGCCGCGGGTCCTTCCAGGGCGAGCTGTGCAGTTCGTGTTCGACCGCGGTGCCGAGCAGCTCGTGCCAGGCGGGGTGGAACTCGACCTCGTCGACGCGGTTGCCGTAGCGGTCGTGGGTCTTCAGCTTCGGCCCGTTCTCGTTGGCCAGCCGTCCCAGCTCCTGCGCCTCGGCCGAGCCGGCGAACTCGCCGACCGCGGCGATCCGCTCGGCCGCCCAGCTCGGCGCCCTCGCGCTTCACCGCCTCGACCAGCGGCCGTGTCGGCCTCGAAGACGTTGTAGTCGGCTCAGCGGCGGCGGCTGGTTGGCGACGGTGTGGTTGCCGAAGGTCTGACGCTCCCTGGTTGCCATCAGGTACACCATTGATGCCGGCTGCGGCCGGCCAGTTACGCGGCCGAGGTCGCCGGGCAGATAGCATCGCCGGCCGATGCCGAAGATCAAGGTTGAGAACCCTGTCGTCGAGCTCGACGGCGACGAGATGACCCGGATCATCTGGTCGTTCATCAAAGAGCAGCTGATCCTCCCCTACCTCGATGTCGACCTGAAGTACTTCGACCTCGGGATCGAGAGCCGCGACGCGACCGACGACCAGATCACGGTCGACGCCGCCAACGCGATCAAGGAGTACGGGGTCGGCGTCAAGTGCGCGACGATCACCCCGGACGAGGCGCGGGTCGAGGAGTTCGGCCTGAAGGAGATGTACCGCTCGCCGAACGGGACGATCCGCAACATCCTCGGCGGCGTCATCTTCCGCGAGCCGATCGTGATCGCCAACGTGCCGCGCCTGGTGCCGGGCTGGACGAAGCCGATCGTGATCGGCCGTCACGCCTTCGGCGACCAGTACCGCGCCACCGACCTGGTGGTGCCGGGCGAGGGCTCGCTGACCATGACCTTCACCCCCAAGGACGGCTCCGAGCCGATCGAGCTCGACGTCTACGACTTCCCCGGCGGCGGCATCGCGATGTCGATGTACAACCTCGACGAGTCGATCCGCGACTTCGCCCGCGCCTCGCTGCGCTACGGCCTCGACCGCGGCTACCCGGTCTACATGTCGACCAAGAACACGATCCTGAAGCGCTACGACGGCCGCTTCAAAGACCTCTTCGCCGAGGTCTACGAGGCCGAGTTCAAGGCCGACTTCGAGGCCGCCGGGATCACCTACGAACACCGGCTGATCGACGACATGGTCGCCGCCGCGCTGAAGTGGGAGGGCGGCTACGTGTGGGCCTGCAAAAACTACGACGGCGACGTCCAGTCGGACACCGTCGCGCAGGGGTTCGGCTCGCTCGGCCTGATGACCAGCGTGCTGATGACCGCCGACGGCAAGACGGTCGAGGCGGAGGCCGCGCACGGCACCGTCACCCGTCACTACCGTCAGCACCAGCAGGGCAACCCGACTTCCACCAACCCGATCGCCTCGATCTTCGCCTGGACGCGCGGCCTCGCCGCCCGCGGCCGGATGGACGGCACGCCCGCGGTCAGCGAGTTCGCCGAGACCCTCGAGCGCGTCTGCATCGAGACGGTCGAAGAAGGCAAGATGACCAAAGACCTGGCGCTGCTCGTCGGCGGCGACCAGGGCTACCAGACCACGCAGGAGTTCCTGGCGTCGATCGACGACAACCTGCAGCGGGCGATGGCTGCCTAGCCGTCGCCGCAACCACCGATTCCGAGGAGACGATTCGTGAGCACCCCCGTGAAGGTCACCGTTACGGGCGCCGCCGGGCAGATCGGCTACGCCCTCCTGTTCCGCATCGCCAGCGGCCAGATGCTCGGCCCCGACACCCCGGTCGAGCTGAGCCTGCTGGAGATCCCGCAGGCGGTCAAAGCCGCCGAGGGCACCGCGATGGAGCTCGACGACTGCGCCTTCCCGCTGCTGCAGCCGGGTCGACATCACCGACGACCCGAAGCAGGCCTTCGAGGGCACCAACATCGCCCTGCTGGTCGGCGCGCGGCCGCGCGGCCCGGGCATGGAGCGCGCCGATCTGCTCGAGGCCAACGGCGGCATCTTCAAGCCGCAGGGCGAAGCGATCAACGCCGGCGCCGCCGACGACGTCAAGGTGCTGGTGGTCGGCAACCCGGCCAACACCAACGCCCTGATCGCGATGTCGAACGCGCCCGACGTGCCGCGCGAGCGCTTCACCGCGATGATGCGCCTCGACCACAACCGGGCGAAGATCCAGCTCGCCAACAAGCTCGGCAAGCCGGTCACCTCGGTCACCAACATGACCGTCTGGGGCAACCACTCGACCACGCCAGTACCCCGACCTGGTGAACGCCAAGGTCGACGGTGGAAGCGCCTGGGAGCAGGTCGACGACGAAGCCTTCATCACCGACGAGTACATCCCGCGGGTGGCGAAACGCGGCGCCGAGATCATCGAGGCGCGCGGTGCCTCCAGCGCCGCCTCGGCGGCCAACGCCGCGATCGACCACGTCCACGACTGGGTGCTCGGCACGCCGGAGGGCGACTGGGTCTCGATGGGCGTCCCGAGCCGACGGTTCCTACGGGATCGGCGAGGGCATCATCTGCGGCCATCCCGTGCCAGTGCAGCGGCGGCGAGTGGACGATCGTCCAGGGCCTCGACGTCCCCGACTTCTCGCGCGAGCGGATCGACAAGAGCGTGCTCGAGCTCCAGGAGGAGCGCGACGCGGTCTCGAACCTCGGCCTGATCTAGGCCGCGAGCGGGCACCAAGCGCACCCCGCGGTGCGTTCGCACTTTCCCGTAACGGTTACGGAGAACTGCGAACGCACCGAGGCGTGCGGCGGCTGGGCGTCAGCCCGCCGGGTAGTACTGCCGGCCGTCCTTTTTGACCCGGCCCTCTTTCTCCAGATCACCGAGCACCCGGTACAGGTAGTTCGGTTTGATCTTCATCGTCTTGGCGACGTCGGAGGCGCTGATGCCGGGCTGACTGGTGATCAGCTCGACCGCCTGGTCGGCGCGGGTGCCACCGCGACGGCGACGGCGTTTTTTCGGCGCGCCGACGCTTTCGGGGCGGCTTCGGTCGGCGCGCTGGTGGTCGAGGCGCTGCCGCGCGGCCGGCCGGGGACCGTTTCGACTTTGCCGCCGAGCTCCGCGAGGGCGCGCTCGAGCCGGCGGCGCTCCTCGTCGAGATCGGCAAGGCGTCGCTCGATGAGCTCGCGGGCCTCGTCAAGGACGTTCGTCGTGCTTGGCATCTAGTTCCTTTCCATCCATGTGCCGAGCGTTCAGTCAACAGTGGGTGCGAGTGTGGCACACGAACCCTCACACTGTTTAACCGATTTAGCCGCGTGCAATAACCCGCTTTGGCCGTCTGACCTAATCACCAAACGGTGACAATTCAGTACTCGACGGTATCTAGCGGGTGAGTTCGGCCTGGCGCTCGGGTGAGATGCGGACCACGTTGCGCGCCAGCCCGACCTTCTCCATGCCGGCGATGATCAGCGCCGAGGGATCGATCTCCCATTTCTTCAGCCCGTGCACGGCGGAGCGGGGGAAGGCGTGGTGGTTGTGGTGCCAGGACTCGCCCAGCGAGGGGATCGAGAGCCAGAACACGTTGGTGGAGTGATCGTCGGTGTCGAAGCGGCGCTTGCCGAGGAAGTGACACACCGAGTTGACGCTCCAGGTGATGTGGTGGACGAAGAACACCCGCACCAGGCCGCCCCAGAGGAAGCCGGCGAGCGCGCCCAGCCAGGTGCCGGTGATCGCGTAGCCGAGCGCCGCCGGGATCAGCAGGCTGAGCGTAGATCAGGGCGACGAAGTGACGGGAGATGAAGCGCATGCCGTCGTCCTCGTAGAGGTCCTTGGCGTACTTCTTCCAGTCGGCGCGGCCCTGGGTCTCCATCAGCCAGCCGGTGTGGGCGTGCCAGAAGCCGCGGAGCCCCTCGCCGTGGCCGACGTGGGGACTGTGCGGGTCACCCTCCTTGTCGGTGTGGGCGTGGTGCTTGCGGTGGTCGGCGACCCAGGAGAGGACCGGGCCCTGCACCGCCATCGTGCCGAGCACGGCGAAGGTGTATTCGAGCGCCTTCGAGGTCTGGAACGAACGGTGGGTGAGAAGACGGTGGAAGCCGACCGTGATCCCGACCGCGGTGATCAGGTACATGAAGGCGGCGATCGCGAGGATGCCGGGGCTGACGAGGCTGAGGGGAGGAGGACGATCGCGACGATCGTGGCGACGAAGGGGACGACGACGCCGGCGAGGTTGGCGCCCTTCTCGATCTTGGTCATTTCGCCCATCTGGAGTTCAAGTTACGCCTACCTGGGCGATATGTATTAGCGTCTGAGCCAAGTTCAGCGGTCGGAACTTGTAAGCCAGATGCCAAAAAAGCCCAAAAAGCAGCTATCCCTGACCGACGACCCGTGGCGCGGCCTGCCGTCGAAGTCGCCGACCTGATCGAAGGCGAGATCGAGCCGATCGCCGCCGAGATCCTCGAGTCGATCGCCCACGAGGTGCCCGAGTACGCGCGGCCGCTGGAGGGGCGCTTCGGGCGCGGGATCCGCCGCGGGGTGGAGGAGGCGCTGGCCCAGTTCGTCGCCCTGATCCGCGATCCCGACGCGGGGCGCGACTCGGGGCGCGAGGTCTACCTGGCGCTCGGCCGCGGCGAGCAGCGGGCGGGCCGGACGCTCGACTCGCTGCAGGCCGCCTACCGGATCGGCGCCCGGGTCGCCTGGCGGCGCTTCGCCGACGCCTGCCGGCGGGCCGAGGTCGGGCCGGAACCGCTCGCGCTGCTCGCCGAGGCGGTCTTCGCCTACATCGACGAGCTCGCCGCCGACTCGGTCGAGGGCTACGCGCAGGCGCAGGCCGAGGTCGAGGACCTGCGCCGGCGCCGGCGCCGCGAGCTGGTCGCGCTGCTGCTCGGCGACCCGCCCGCCGACGCGGCCGACCTGGCGGCGGCGGCGCGCGCCGCGGTCGTGGGACGTGCCCGCCGGGCTGGCGGCGCTCGCCTGTCCCGAGGAGGCGCTGGCGCGGGTGGCGCGGCGGCTGCCGCCGGAGGCGCTGGCGACGGTGGTCGACGGCGAGGGCTGCGTCCTGCTGCCCGACCCCGAGGGCCCGGGCCGCGCGAAGCGCTGGACCGGGCCGCCGGCGAGGGGCGGCTCGCGCTCGGACCGACGGTGGCGCCGACGGCGGCGGCCGAGTCGTGGGCGCTGGCCCTCGCGCTCCTGCGCGCGGACTCGGCCGGGGTGGTCGCCGGCCGCAGAGGCGCGCCCGCGGGCCGCCGTCGCGACGCGCCCGCCGCCCTTCTTCGCGTCGACGACAACCTCGCGCCGCTGCTCCTCTTCGAATCGCGCGACCTCGCCGGCCGGATCGCCGCCCGCCGCCTCGCCGCCGCTCGCCGACCTGACCCCGAAGGCGCGGGGGCGGATGCGCGAGACGGCGCTCGCCCACCTGCGCCACGACGGCAACGCGGTGGCGATGGCGGCCGAGATGCACGTCCACCCGCAGACCGCCCGCTACCGGATCGCCCGCCTGCGCGAGCTGCTCGGCGACCAGCTCGACGATCCCGACGCGCGCTTCGAGCTGCAGCTGGCGCTGCGCGCCGAGGCGGTCGGCGCCGCGCCTTAGTGTCCCGAGTCGGGGGCGAGGCCGAGCCGCAGCGCGCCGGCCGCCTCGAGCACGGCGCCGCGGGCAGTCAGGTTGACGGCGGTCTGGTTGACGAAGGTGTGGATCAGGCCCGAGTGGCGGCGCAGCGCGACGCGGACGCCGCAGTCGCGCATCCTCAGTGCGTAGGCCTCGCCCTCGTCGCGCAGCGGATCGAAGCCGGCGGTGGCGACGTAGGCGGTCGGCAGGCCGCGCAGATCGGGGCATTTCAGCACCGAGATCCGCTGGTCGCTCGGGTCGGTGCCGGGCGGCAGGTAGGCCGCTTCGAACTTCTCCATGTCGGCCTTGGTGAGGATGAAGCCCTCGTCGAAGAGCTTGCGGGAGCGGGTGTCGTCGGAGGAGTCGGTGACCGGGTAGATGAGGAGCTGCATCGCGGGCTTGGCGCCGCCGCCCTCGACCGCCATGTGGCTGACGACGGCAGCCATGTTGCCGCCCGCCGAGTCGCCGCCGACGCCGATCCGCGCCGGATCGGCGCCCAGCGAGCCGGCGTTCGCCGCAGCCCACTCGAACGCCGCCAAGGCGTCTTCGAGCGGCTCCGGGAAAGGGTGCTCGGGCGCCAGCCGGTAGCCGACCGAGAGAACCATGCAGCCGGACGCGGCGGCGATCAGCCGGCACGGGCCCTCGTACATCTCGAGGTCGCCGATCACCCAACCGCCGCCGTGGTAGTAGACGAGCAGCGGCGCCGCGGCGTCCCGCGCCGGCAGCGGCGGGACGTAGAGGCGGCAGGGGATCGGCCCGCGCGGCCCGGGGACGTCGAGCGACCGCACCGACGCCATCGCGATCGGCGGGCGCCGCTCGAGCACCCGCGACTCGTAGCGGGCGACGGCGCGGGCCTCGTCGACGCTGCGGCCCGAGAAGAAGCCTTCGCTGCCGGCCAGCGTGCCAGCGAGAGCAACGCATGGGTCTCGGTCGACATCGTCTGGCCGTCGAGCTGCGGCGGCCGGCCGAAGATCAGGCGGCTCGTCCGCGGCGAGAGGCCGCAGGCCCAGCGCAGGACCCGGCGCTCAAGCGGCACCGGCAGTCGCGGTGGGGCCATGGCGGGCAGGCTATTTCACGTGACACCGATCTGTGCGACGGACGTCACACCCCAGACTCGGTACGCGGGCGTATGGTCTTCGCATGGAGGCGCCGAACGGGCTTCCGCCCCGCCCTCGAATGTCCCGCCCGGTCCAGACCGCGATCTGGTGGCGGCAGGCGCAGTGGATGATGAGCCAGAGCCGCCGCCGGCTGGGGCCGATGTTCACCCTGGAAATCGCCTACGGAGGCAAGTGGGTGGTCGTCTCCGACCCGGAGCTGGTCAAGCAGGTCTTCACCGGCGACCCGGACGTCTTCCACGCCGGTGAGGGCAACGACATCCTGCGGCCGCTGCTCGGCGACAACTCGCTGCTGGTGCTCGACGGGGCGGCACACATGAGCCAGCGCAAGCTGCTGCTGCCGCCCTTCCACGGCCGGCGGATGGCCGGCTACGAAGTGACGATGCGGGAGATCGCGGCGCGCGAGATCGAGAGCTGGCCGACCGGCGTCCCTTACAAGTTGCGGCCGCGGATGCAGGCGATGACCTTGGAGATCATCATCGAGACGGTCTTCGGCGTCCACGGCGGCGCCCGGCTCGCCGACCTGCGGGCGGCGCTGCGCTCCTTCCTCGACCTGCTCACCAACCCCGCGGCGCTGGTGCCGTTGTTGACCTTCGGCCCCGAGCGGATCCGCCTCTACCCGCCGATCCGCCGTCGCACCGACCGGGTCGCCGCGCTGATCCTCGCCGAGATCGCCGAGCGCCGCGCCGCCGCCGACCTCGAGGAGCGCGACGACATCCTCTCGCTGCTGGTCGCCGCCCGCCACGAGGACGGCTCGCCGATGAGCGACGCCGAGATCCACGACGAGCTCCTCACCCTCCTGGTCGCCGGCCACGAGACGACGGCGAACGCGCTCTCCTGGTCGGTCGAGCGGCTGATCCGCCACCCCGACAAGCTGGCGCGGCTGCGCGGGGAGGCCGAGGCCGGGGAGGACGCCTACCTGACCGCGACGATCCAGGAGACGCTGCGGCTGCGCCCGGTGATCGCGATCGTCATCCGCAAACTGACCGCGGCGATCGAGCTCGGCGGCTACGAGTTGCCGGCGGGCGTCTCGGTGGTGCCGAGCATCAGCCTGATCCACCGCGACGCGACGATCTACCCGGAGCCCGACCGCTTCCGCCCCGAGCGCTTCCTCGAGACGCCGCCCGGGACCTACACCTGGATCCCCTTCGGCGGCGGCGTGCGGCGCTGTCTCGGTGCCGCCTTCGCGCAGCAGGAGATGGCGATCGTCCTCCGCGAGCTGGTCGCCCGGCGGGCGATCCGGCCCGCCGATCCCGCCCCCGAGCGCTCCTTCCGCCGGGCGATCACCGAGACGCCCCGCAATAACGCCGAGGTCGTTCTCTCCGGTTAGTCTGCGGTCTGTGCCCGAGAGCGATCACCACCGCACCCCGACCGTCTCCGAGGCCGTCCGCGACGCGGCGGCGATCGTCGACCCGGGCGATGCCGACGACGCGATCATGGCGCTGTACGAGATCTACGAGGACGACGACCGGCCGGTGACGGCGGTCGAGGACCTTCCCGGGACGCTGGTCGCGACCGCCGAAGGGATCGACCCCGAAGGCGACGACGGCGCGGTCCTCGCCTGCGCCGCCGCGGCCGCCTGGCTCGGCATGCACCCCCGCGACCGTAACGAGGACCGCGAGGGCGACCACGTCATCCGCGAGGGCGTGCGGATGGCGTTCGGCAAAGAGCCGCCGCCGCAGGTCGCCGATTTCCTCAGCGCTCGCGGCCTCCGCCTCTAAGAAAAAAGGCCGCCTCGAGAAGTCGAGACGGCCTTGAGGCCGTAGGGCCAAGCGATGGCGTGCACGCGGCGAAGCGGCAGTGCTCTGCACGACGCGAAGCCGCGGGCGCGGCAGCGCGCTGTGCCCTAGGGCCTCAACCGCAGCCGGTGTTGTTGCCGCAGGAACTGCACGTGTAGCAACTGCCCGTCCGCTGCATCATGCCTCCGCACTGATCGCAGGCTGGGCCGAGCTCCAGCCCGGACAGCCGCGCCGGACGCACCGGGGGGGTTTCGGTGAAGGCCGATGCCGCGGGCTTCGCGCCGCCGTTCCCCGGAGCCGCGTGGCCGTTGCCGCCGTTGGCGGGACCGGCCGTGTCGGTCGAGATCCCGAGTCCGAGCTGCGAGGTCTCCGCTTCCTTCTTGCCGCGGACCTCCTGGGTCATGATCCCCAGTTCCTCGAGCGTCTCGAGATCGTCGATGAACCGGCTCGCGAGCCAGCGCATGATGTAGTCGGGCATCGATTTGGCGAACGGGATCTCCGGGTTCTGGGTCATGCCCTCCGGGTCGAAGCGCATGTAGGAGAACTTGCGCACGAAGTCTTCGAGCGGCACCCCGTACTGCAGGCCGAGGGAGATCGCCGTGGCGAAGGCGTTGAGCAGCCCGCGCATCGTCGAGCCCTCCTTGCCGATGTCGGTGAGGAAGATCTCGCCGACCGTGCCGTCGGTGTACTTGCCGGCCGTGATGTAGCCCTCGTGCCCGGCGATGTTGAACTTGTGGGTGAGCGATTCGCGCTCCTGCGGCATCCGCTTGCGCGTCGGCTCCGCCATCGCGACCTCCGCCTCGGCGTCGTCGTCCTTCTGGGCGTCGGTGCGCAGCGCCTGCGCGGTCTTCGAGCCGTCGCGGTAGATCGCCAGCGCCTTGAGGCCGCCCTGCCAGCCGCGCGTGTAGGCGTCGGCGATGTCGGCGACGGTGGCCGACTCGGGCAGGTTGACGGTCTTCGAGATCGCCCCCGAGAGGAACGGCTGGGTCGCGGCCATCATGTCGATGTGGCCGGTGTAGGAGATGGCCCGCTCGCCGACCGCGACGTCGAACACCGGCAGGTGCTCGTCCTTCAGGCCGGGGGCGCCGACGATCGTGTTCTTCTCGGCGATGAAGGCGTTGATCTGATCGATCTCGTTCGGCGAGTAGCCGAGCGTCTCCAGGGCGAGCGGCACCGAGCGGTTGACGATCGTCATCGACCCGCCGCCGACCAGCTCCTTGAACTTGACCAGGGAGAAGTCGGGCTCGATCCCGGTCGTGTCGCAGTCCATCAGGAAGCTGATCGTCCCGGTCGGCGCGAACACCGTCGCCTGGGCGTTGCGGTAGCCGTGCTCCTCGCCGAGCTCGACCGCTTCGTCCCAGGACCGCTGCGCCGCGGCGAGCAGGTCGCCCTTGATGCCGGTGCCGTCGACTTCGTAGGCGGCGTCGCGGTGCATCCGCATGACGCCGTTGTGCGGCTCGCGGTTCTTCTCGTACTCGTCGTAGGGCCCGGTCGCCTCGGCGGCGATCAGCGCCGACTGGCGGTAGGCGCGGCCGGTCATCAACGCGGTGATCGCGGCGGCGACGTTGCGGCCCTCGTCGGAGTCGTAGGGCATCCCGTCCGACATCAGCAGCGCGCCGAGGTTGGCGAAGCCGAGCCCGAGCTGACGGAAGGCGCGGGCGTTGACGCCGATCTCCTCGGTCGGGTAGCTCGACGGGCCGACGATGATCTCCTGGGCGAGGAAGACGATGTCGACCGCGTGCTCGAAGTCGGCGACGTCGAAGCTGCCGTCGGCGCGGCGGAATTTCATCAGGTTGAGCGAGGCCAGGTTGCAGGCCGAGTTGTCGACGTGCATGTACTCGCTGCAAGGATTCGAGGCGTTGATCCGACCCGACTCGGGGCTGGTGTGCCAGCGGTTGATGGTCGTGTCGTACTGGATGCCCGGATCGGCGCAGCGCCAGGCGGCCTCGGCGATCTGGTTCATCAGGTCGCGGGCGGCGAGCGTTTTGGTGACCGAGCCGTCGGAGCGGGCGGTCAGGTTCCAGTCCTCGCCGGCGGCGACCGCCTCCATGAAGTCGTCGGTGACCCGCACCGAGTTGTTGGCGTTCTGGTACTGGATCGAGGTGAAGCCCTCACCGTCGATCGACATGTCGAAGCCGGCGTCGCGCAGGGCCGCCGCCTTGTCCTCCTCTTTGGCCTTGCACCAGATGAAGTGCTCGATGTCCGGGTGGTCGACGTTGAGGACGACCATCTTCGCCGCGCGGCGGGTCTTGCCGCCCGACTTGATCGTTCCCGCCCAGGCGTCGGCGCCGCGCATGAAGCTGACCGGGCCGGAGGCGAGGCCGCCCTTCGAGAGGTGCTCGACCGAGCCGCGGATGTTCGAGAGGTTGATCCCGGAGCCGGAGCCGCCGCGGAAGATCATCCCCTCCTTGGTGTTCCAGTCGAGGATCGACTCCATCGTGTCGTCGACGCTGAGGATGAAGCAGGCCGAGCACTGCGGCTGCTCCTCGAAGCCGACGTTGAACCAGACCGGCGAGTTGAAGGCCGCCTTCTGGTTGAGCAGGATCGCGGTGAGCTCCATCTCGAACGCTTCGGCGTCCTCCTCGGAGGCGAAGTAGCCGCCCTCACGGCCCCAGTCGGCGATCGTCCCGGAGACGCGGCCGATCATCTGTTTGACCGAGCTCTCGCGCTCGGGGGTGCCGAGCCGGCCGCGGAAGTACTTCTGGGCGACGATGTTGGTCGCGTTCTGGGACCAGGTCTTGGGGAACTCGACCCCGCGCTGCTCGAAGGCGGGCTTGGCCGGATCGCCGATCACCGCATCGCGGATCTCCCACTCGATCTGGTCGAAAGGATGCACGCCGGGCGTCGAAAAACGCCGCTCCACGGAGAGGCCCCGCAGACCGTTCTTGGGACTGGTAGTGGCGGTCTTGGACATCAAACTGCTCCTCTCGCGGGCGTCTTTGAAGGGGTTGATGAGATTCCTCTTTGCGTCGGACGGAACCGACGCGTCAGGCCCCCTGATTTACGCCTTTTCTTCACTGCATATTGTGTCAAGTCCGCATTACGGGCGGAAAGCAGTGGATGGCCGGGTACCCTCAGTTGATGGTCGACGACTTCAGGCGCGGCGCGGAATCGATGGGCGACCGCGCCCGCGACGCCCGCGAGGCAATGGGGGAGCGCGCCACGGCGGCGAAAGAGGCGGTCAACGAGCGCGCCCTCGCCGCCAAAGAGGCGACCGCCGACGCGATCGCCACGGTCAAGCCGAAACTGCGCGGCGTCTCCCACGAGTGGGCCTTCTTCGCCTCGCTCGTCTTCGGCGCCGCCCTGATCTTCTTCGCCAAGACCCCGAAGGCGACCCTCGCCGTCGCGATCTACGCGGTCAGCCTCTCCGCCCTGCTCGGCACCAGCGCCCTCTACCACCGGGTCAACTGGAAGCGGCCCAACGTCCGCCAGTGGATGCGCCGGCTCGATCATTCGATGATCTTCTTCCTGATCGCCGGCACCTACACGCCGTTCGCCCTGATCGTCATGCACGGCACCCTCGCCACCGCGATCCTCGTCGTCGTCTGGGCCGGGGCGATCGGCGGCGCGATCGTCGAGATGGTCTGGATCGGCCACCCGAAATGGGTCTCGGCGCTGGTCTACCTCTCGATCGGCTGGGTCGCCGTCGCCGCCTTCCCCGACCTCTGGAGCGCGCTCGGCCCGGTTGGCGCTCTGCTGCTGGCGGGCGGCGGGCTTCTTTATACGGTGGGGGCGGTCGTCTACGCGACCCAGCGTCCCGATCCGAACCCGGCGATCTTCGGCTACCACGAGGTGTTCCACGCCTTCGTGATCGCCGCCGCCGCCATCCAGTTCGCGGTGATCGCCTTCTGGGCGCTCCCGCACGCCTGACGCAGCGGGTCTAGGCCGCGACGGCCGCCTGGCGCGCCTCGGCGGCCTCCTCGGCCGACGCGATCAGCTCGCGCAGGAGCTCCTCGAGCGCCTGTGACTGCTCCGGGGTGAGGCTCAGCTCACCGTCCGCGTAGGCGTCCTGGGCGCGTGGGAAGGGGTATTCGCGCTCCAGCACGCGGCCGCCAAGGGCGCCCAGCACCTTGCGCGTCTCGGCCTGCGCCCAGACCGCGCCGAACATGCCGGTCGAGGCGCCGATCACCGCCGCCGGCGTGCCCATCAGGGCGCTCTCGCCGGCTGGCCGCGAGGCCCAGTCGAGCGCGTTCTTCAGCCCGCCCGGGATCGAGCTGTTGTACTCGGGCGTCGAGACGAGGACCGCGTCGGCGGCGCGCATCTGCTCGCGCAGCTCCGCCACCGCGTCCGGGGTCTCGCCGCCCTCCTCGAGGTCGGCGTCGTAGGCCGGGATCTCCGCCAGCCGCTCGAAGGCGACGAACTCCACCCCGCCGGGCAGCCGCTCGGCGGCTGCCCGCAGCAGGGCGGTGTTGAAGGAGTCCCGGCGCAGGCTTCCGGATATGCCCAGGACCCTCATGGCTACGCCTCCTGGGCGACGAGCTCGAGGTCGACGTTGATCGCGACCTCCCACTCGAGGACGGAGCCGCCGCTCGGCAGGTCGGCGTTGAACTCCATGCCGAAGTCGCGCCGGTCGACCGCGGTCGAGACCGAGAGGGCGACGCGGGGCTGGCCGCCGAGGTCGGCACCGAGCTCACCGAAGCGACCGGTCGCCTCGATCTCGCGCTTGGTGCCGTGGATGTCGAGCTCGCCGGCGATGCGGACGGTGCCGTCGTCGGCGACGTCGAAGCGGTCCGAGGCGAAGGTCAGCTTCGGGAAGCGCTCCGCGTCGAAGAATTCCGGCGACATCAGGTGGCCCTTCAGCTGCGGCTCGTCGATCTCGATCGACTGCACGTCGACGGTGCCTTCGAGCTGCGGCTCGTCGCCGCCGGTCAGGGTCGCCTCGTAGGTCTCGAAGCCGCTGCGGAAGGTGGCGACGTTGTTGTGGGTGATCGCGAAGGAGATCGAGGAGTGGATCGGGTCCACGGTCCAGGTCCCGGTCGGGACCTTCTGGTTGACGGTGTCGGTGCTCATTTGCTCGCCTTTCGTTCGTTCTGCGTTGGAAGTCGTTTCAAGCTCAATGGTTGACGTAGAAATGATCTTAGCAGAAATACTTGAGACAACAACTATTGTCACGACAAGCACCATCTGTCATCATCTAGGCATGTCCGACCCGTCCACGCTCGCCGCCGTCGCCCCGATCAAGAGCGATCCGCTCGGCACCTGCTCGCCCCACCACGAGGCCTGGCGCTCGCTGGCGCAGACCCACGCCGCGGTCAGCGGCCGGCTCCAGGACGCCCTCGCGGCCGCCGAGCTGCCGCCGCTCGCCTGGTTCGAGATGCTCGCCGCGATCGCCGCCGCCGACGAGGAACGGATGAAGATGGGTGACCTCGCCGAGGCGCTGGTGATCACCCGCGGCGGCCTCACCAAGCTGGTCGACCGCCTCGTCAAGGCGGGGCTGATCGAGCGGACCTTCTGCGAGACGGACCGCCGGGTCAGCTACGCGACGCTGCTCCCGGCCGGTGCCGAGCTGCTCGAAGAAATGGTCCCGATCGTCTCCGCCGAGCTCGAGCTCGCTTTCGCCGCCCGCCTCTCCGAGCGCCAGGCCTTCGAGCTCCGCGCGACGCTCGACTCGGTCCGCGGCTCCGCCTGCGGCACCGACTGACGCGGCGCCAGGCGCCGAGGGTTGCGAGCCGGTTCGACTGGCGCCTCGGGCGCGTCGCCCAGGGGATCTGCGGATGGTCCGTTATGAGGTCGTCACAGATCCATGACCCACTTCGAACGGTCAGAAAACTGCGCGGTTAGAAATCCTCGCTATACGCATATAACTAACCGCGCAGTTTTCTGACCACTCGGATATGCGGCATCTCCGTGACGGACCCACCCTGCCCGGGGTGCATATCCCGCCGCTCACCCGAACCCCCGCCATCTCGGCGGCGGCCTCAGCCTGACAGTGTCTCCGCCGAGATGGCCGCGTCCCTTCCCGGCGTAGCCGGGCGTCCCGCGCTCCGTCGAGCTCATCTAGGCCAGGGCCGATGCGGCGCGCTCTTTGGCCGCGTCGATGATCGCCAGCAGGTCGGCCTCGCGGCCTTCGCGCAGCAGGTCGATCGGGTCGGGATCGCCGTTGACGATGGCCTCGAAGAAGTCCTTGCGGTCGTTGTAGGTCGGCAGCGTGCCCTTCGCCCAGCCGCGGACGTCGTTCAGCATCACCGCCAGCCGCGCGTAGTCCTCGCCGAAGAGGTCGGCGATCTCGCGTTTCATCCGCTTCGCCAGGGCGGGGGAGGCGCCCGCGGTGGAGATCGCGATCGCCAGCGGCCCGGTGCGCACGATCGCGGGCAGGATGAAGTTGCAGAGCGGCGGCACGTCGACGACGTTGGCGAGCATCGCCCGTTTCTCGGCGTCGTAGTAGATGCCGATGTTGACCTCGGAGTCGTCGGTCGCGGCGATCACCAGGAAGGCGCCCTCAAGGTCCTCGGGCCCGCCGTACTCGCGGCGGTCCCACTCGATCGAGCCCTCTTCGGCGAGCGCTTCCAGCTCGGGATGGGCCGCGGGCGCGAGCAGCGTCACGTCGCCGCTGCAGGCGAGCAGGCCCTCCACCTTCTCGAGGCCGACGTCACCGCCGCCGACGACGAGGCACTTGCGCCCGCCGAGTTTGAGACAGGCGATGTAGAACGGCGTCTCCAGCATGTCGCGGACGCAGGACTGGTCGCAGATCCCTTTGCGGAACTGGCAGACGCACTCCTTGCCTGCGTAGGCCTGGGCGGGCATGAACGAAAGGTTAGTGATGTGGGTTCAGCGGGACTTAAACCGCGTCCAGCGTCTTCTGGAGGCCCTGCTCGAGCGTGGTCCGGGGCGACCAGTCGAGCTCGCGTTCGGCGAGCCCGGCGTCGAGTGAGATCCGCTGCACCTCGCCCGCCCGCGCCGGTGCGAACTCCGGCCGGAAATCCTCGCGCCCGGCCAGCCCGGCGAGGATCTCGACCAGGTCGAGGACGCTCGCCTCGCGCCCGGTGCCGATGTTGACCGCGCCGCCCAGCCGCGTCGCGCCGGCCGCCAGCGCCGCCGCGACGACGTCTCCCACATATATGTAGTCGCGGGTCTGGCTGCCGTCGCCGTAGACGGTCGGCGCGCCGCCGTCCTTGAGCAGGCCGCAGAAGATCGCCACCACGCCGGCCTCGCCGAGCGGGTCCTGGCGCGGCCCGTAGACGTTGCCGAGCCGCAGCGACATCCCGGAGAGCCCGTGCAGTCGTTCGTAGAGGCCGAGGTAGCCCTCCGCCGCGTACTTGCTCTGGCCGTAGCCGGAGAGCGGCGCGATCGGGGTCGACTCGGGCAGCGGCAGCTGCTTGTCGGCCCCCTCGCCGTAGAGGGCGCCGCCGGTCGAGATGAAGATCACCCGGCCGACCCCGCTCGCCCGCGCCGCCTCGAGCACGTTGGCGGTGCCGCCGACGTTGACGGCGGCGTCGAAGGCGGGCTCGGTGACCGAGCGACGAACGTCGATCTGGGCGGCCAGATGGAAGACCAGCTCGGGCCGCGCCTCGGCCAGCAGAGCGCCGACCGCCGGGCCGTCGCAGACGTCGATCTCGGCCAGCCGGGCGCCGCCGGCGAGCGCGCCCTCGAGGTTCACGCGGCGCCCCGTCGAGAGGTTGTCGAGCACCGTCACCTCGTCGCCGCGAGCGAGCAGAGCGTCGACCAGATTCGAGCCGATGAACCCGGCGCCGCCGGTTACCAAGGTCTTCATCAGGCTGCCGATCCTAAGCGGATCGGCCGGCGAGAGGCGTCGGATCTCCGGGGAGGACGCCGGCAGGACGGCCGCGCGGCCCTGCTACCCTCGCCGCCCGATGAGACTGATCGTCACCGAGAAGAACAGCAGCGCCAAGAAAATCGCCGAAGTGCTCGGTGCGCCGAGCGGCGGTCCGAAGGCGGACAAAACCTACAAAGTCCCCTTCTACACCTGGACCGACGCCGAAGGCAACGAGGAAATGGCGATCGGCCTGAAGGGCCACGTGCTCGGCCCGGCCTTCCCCGAGGGCTACTCGAACTGGCAGAAGACGGACCTCCACGATCTGATCGACGCCGACCTGATCAAGGAGCCGACCGACAAAAACGTCGTCAAAGCGATCAAAAAAATGGCCAAAGAGGCCGACGAGCTGGTGATCGCGACCGACTTCGACCGCGAGGGCGAGCTGATCGGCCTCGAGGCGCTGGAGGAGATGCTCGACGCCAACCCGGCGCTCGGCACCCGCGAGGACACCGCCGCGGGGACGCTGAAAATCCTCCGCGCCCGCTACTCGGCGACGACCAAAGAGGAACTCCTGCGGGCCTTCGACAACCTCGACCACCTCTCCTACCCGCTCGCCAACGCCGGCGCCGCGCGCCAGGACATCGACCTGCTCTGGGGGGCGACGCTGACCCGCGCGGTCTCGCTGTCGACCCGCCGCTTCGGCTCCAACTTCCTCTCGGTCGGCCGCGTCCAGAGCCCGACCCTGGGCCTGATCGTCGAGCGCGAGATGGAGCGCCGCGCCCACGTCGCGAAACCGTTCTGGGAACTGTTCGCCAAGTTCGATCACCCCGACGGGACCTTCGAGACCCACCACACCGTCGACAAATTCTGGGAGAAAGCCGAAGCCGACAAGGCGCTCGCCGGGACCGCCGGGCCGGGCACGGTCAAGGCCGTCACGGCGCGGAAAAACACCCGCAAACCGCCGACTCCGCTGAACACCACCGCCTTCACGACCGACGCCTCGAGCCGGCTCGGGATCACGCCCGCGAGCGCGATGCGGATCGCCGAGGACCTCTACATGGACGGGTTCATCTCCTATCCGCGCACCGACAACACGGTCTACCCGGGCTCCCTGCCGGTGCGCGAGCTGATCGGCTCGCTGACCAAGATCAAAGAGTTCTCCGCCGCCTCGGCGCTCGCCGACCAGGCGACGCTGACCCCGACCCGTGGGAAAAAAGAGACGACCGACCACCCGCCGATCTACCCGACCCAGGCGATCCACCCGGGCGCCCTCGAGGGCCCGAAACGGCGCGTCTACGAACTTGTCGTGCGGCGCTTCCTCGCCACCTTCAGCCCGCCGATGATCAGCGAGTCGACCCGCGCCGACATCGAGGCCGGCTCGGAGACCTACTTCGTCCGCGGCTCGGTCGTCGTCGATCCCGGTTTCGCCGGCATCTACACCTACGCCCGCTCCGCCGACGAGGAGATCCCGGCGCTGGTCGAGGGCCAGACGCTGCCGCTTGCCGCCGCGCCGGAGTTCGCGGCCGAGGGTGAGCCGACCGAGAACCCGTGGATCGTCGGCAAGGAGACCCAGCCGCCGTCGCGGATCTCGCAGGGCAAACTGATCGAGCTGATGGAGGAGCGCGGCCTCGGCACCAAAGCCACCCGCGCCGACATCATCCAGAAGCTCTTCGACCGCGGCTACGTCTACGGCAACCCGCCGATCCCGACCGAGACCGGCATCGCCCTGTTCGAGGCGTTCAAGAAATACGTGCCGCGGATGGCGACGCCGGAGATGACCGCCGACATCGAGGCGGAGATGGACCAGATCGCGCAGGGCGAGATGACCAAGTCGAAGGTCGTCGGCGACAGCCGCGAGCTCCTCCACAAGACCTGGACCGAGATCGAGGAGAAGAAAGAAGACCTCGCCAAAGTCGTCTGGAAAGGCATGGACGAAGACCGCATCCTCGGCCCCTGCAAGGTCTGCGAAGAAGCGGGCCGCACCAAGGAGGACGGCTCGCCGAACATGCTGCGGATCATCCGCGCGAAAAAATCGGGCAAACGGTTCGTCGGCTGCAGTGGCTGGAAAGCCGACGCCGAGCCCGACGATCCCAAATCGTGCGACCAGACCTTCCCGCTGCCGCAGCGCGGCGACGTCTTCCGGCTCGAAGAACGGTGCTCGATCTGCGATAGGACGCCGCGGCTGAAAGTCCAGCCGTTCCGCGGCCGGCCCTGGAACCTCTGTCTGAACGACGACTGCGAGTCGATGCAGGAGATGAAGAAACGGCGCGCCGAGCGCGAAGCAGCGCGGGCTGCCAAAGAGGCGATGGACAAGCAGCCGAAGCCGAAAGGCGACGAGGACGGCGCCGCCCCGGCGAAACCGAAAAAACGGTCGAAAACCAAAGCGAAAGCCAAAGTCTCGAAAGCCGACACCGCCACGCGCGGGGTCAGACGCGCCAAAGCGGCCACCAAAGGCTAGAGATGATGGGCGGGGTCACGGCCCCGGGGGTCTGAGCCGTGTTCATCACGCTGGAGGGCGTGGACGGCTCCGGCAAGAGCACGCAGGCGCGCCTTCTGGTCGAGGCGCTCGGTGAGGGCACGGTCGCGATCCGCGAGCCGGGGGGCACCGACGCGGCGGAGCGGATCCGCACCCTGCTCGCCGACCCGGCCGTGGAGCTCGAGCCGCTGGCCGAGCTGATGCTCTTCCTGGCGGCGCGCGCCGACCTCACCGAGCGGGTGATCCGCCCGGCGCTGGAGGCCGGCCATGACGTCGTCTCCGACCGCTTCTCCGATTCGAGCGTCGCCTACCAGGGCGCGGCGCGCGGGCTTGGCGTCGGCGAGGTGATCGGCCTCTGCGACACCGCCACCGACGGCCTCTGGCCCGACCTGACGCTGCTGCTCCAGGTCGACCCCGAGGTCGGCCTCGGCCGCGCCGACGGCGAAGACCGCTTCGAGGCCGAGGGCCTCGACCTGCAGCGCGCCGTCGCCACCGCCTACGAGGAGATCGCGATGATCGCCTCCGACCGCGTCGTCGTGATCGACGCCGCCGGCCCGGTCGAGGAGGTCCACGCCCGCGTCCTCGCCGCCGTCGAGGCCCGCCGTGCCTGAGCGCGTTCGCACTTTGCGTCGCTATCCGACGATTTCTGCGAACTCTGCGGCGCCCATCGGGATGAGTTCGCACTTTTCGTCGCTATGCGGCGATAACTGCGAACTCGCGAGGGGGGCGTCGTGACGGGCGCCGCGCTCGAGGAGGCGACGGAGCACCAGGGGCGCGCCCGTGTGGCACTGACCGCGGCGCTCGCGGCGGGGCCGTCCCACGCCTACCTCTTCCGCGGGCCGCGCGGGGCCGGCAAGCGGGCCGCGGCGCGGGCCTTCGCGGCGGAGATCGTCGCCGCCGGCGCCACCGATCCCGACGACGCGCGCCGCCGCGCCCTGCTCGACCCCTCGCCGCATCCCGACCTCGTCTGGCTCGCCCCGCGCGGCGCCCAGCACATGGTCGACGAGGTCCGCGAGCGGGTGATCCGCGCCGCCGCCTACCGGCCCTTCGAAGGCGAGCACCGGGTCTTCGTCGTCGAGGCCGCCGAGGCGATGCGCGACGAGAGCCAGAACGCGCTGCTGAAGACGCTCGAGGAGCCGCCGTCCTTCGTCCACCTGATCCTGCTCAGCTCCGAGCCGGAGGGGCTGCTGGAGACGATCGCCTCGCGCTGCCAGCCGGTCGACTTCGCACCGCTGCCGGCCGAGGTGCTGGAAGCCCAGCTGGCCGCCGTGCCGGAGGCGGCGGGCGCGACGGCGGAGGAGATCGCCGCCGCGGCGCGGCTCGCCGCCGGCGACCTCGAGCGGGCCCGCCTGCTGCTCTCTGTGATCGGGCGCGAGCTGCGCGCCGAGGTCGAGGCCTGCCTCGCCGCGGTGCTCGCCGACGAGCTCGCAGGCGCCCCCTGGCGGCGCCTCCTCGACCGCGCCACCGCGGCCGGGGAGGAGGCCGAAACGGCGGCCCGCGAGCTGCTCGAGGAGGAGTCGAAGGCGGGGATGAAACGGACCGCGAAAGACATCGCCGACGGCGCCAAACGGGCGGGACGCCGCCGCCGCACCGAGATCCTCGACCTCGGCCTCGAGCTCTGCGCGCTCTGGCTGCGCGACCTGGCGGCGCTCGCCGCGGGCGCCGAGGAGGTCGTCTTCGACCGCGACCGGCTCGATCTGCTGCGCGCCCAGGCCGCCACCGTCGACCCGGGCTGGGCGCGGGCGGGTGCCGCCGCGGTCCAGGACACGCGCCGCGCCCTCGACCTGAACGTCTCCGAGGAGCTCGCCCTCGAAGCGCTCTTCTACCGCCTCGCCCGCACCGCCTAGCTGGGTGCGTCGTCGCTCTCGCGGGCCCCGTTCAGGCGCCCTTCGAGCGCTTCGCGCGCGGCCTGCTCACGGGCCCGCTCGATCGCCCGCTCCTGGGCGAGGCGGGTGATCTGGGCCGCCTGCCGCGACATGATCACGCTGAAGTTGAGCGCCAGCCCGAGCAGCAGCAGGAGCACGATCGAGAACAGGGCGACGTTGGTGTCGCGGACGCCCATCGCGTCGGCGACCAGCTTCAGCAGGCCGGGGAAGGCGGCTCCGGCCAGCATCGCCAGGCCGGCGACGAACCAGATCACGCTGTAGCGCTCCTGCAGCCGGTCGCGGCGGATCAGCTCGAGGATCAGCAGCATGAAGAGGATCGCCAGGGCGGCGGCGATGATCCGCGTCTGCGCGGTGAGGCTGACCCGGTCGGCCTGCACGGCGAGCACCGACAGGCTCATCGCTCCGCCTCCGCGTGGCGTGGCTTGAACTGGCCGACCAGGATCACGACCAGGCCCTTGAAGATGAAGAAGGCCGAGCGCACCGGGGTGAGGAAGGAGGTGCCGCCGGTCCGCTCCAGCATCCGCACCGGCACCTCCTCGACCCGCAGTCCCTCGCGCACCGCCAGCTGCAGCGACTCGATCTCGGCGAAGTCGGGCGAGTAGTTCTCGCTGAACAGCTTCATCACGCGGCGGTTGGCGGCGCGCATGCCGCTGGTCGTGTCGGTGAAGCGCTGGCGGGTCGCCAGGGTGAGGAAGAAGCGGAAGACGTTGATGCCGATCGGGCGCGAGAAGGTCGCCTGGTAGTCCTCGCCCTCGGTCGCGCCGGCCTCGGTGACGCCCCGGGGAGCGGCTCGGCCTGCTGGGCGTAGCGGGAGCCGATCACGAGGTCGGCGCGGTCGGCCTTGACCTCGGCGAGCAGGCGGGCCACCTCGGCGGCCGGGTGCTGGCCGTCGGCGTCGAGGTGGGCGCAGAAGTCGTAGCCCTCGCGCATCGCCCAGAGGTAGCCGGTCTGCAGCGCCGCGCCGAGGCCCTGGTTGAAGGGCAGCGTGGCGACGAGGACGCCGGCGGCGCGGGCCCGTTCGGTGGTCGCGTCGGTCGAGCCGTCGTCGACGACGAGGATGTCGGCGTCGGGCAGGTGGGTGCGGACGTCGGCGATCACCGCGTCGACCGACGCCTCCTCGTTCCAGGCAGGGATGAAGACGAGAGTCCGCAAGGGCTGCCGATTGTTCCACGAGGGCCGTCACCGACCCGATCCGGCCCCTGGTTTGACAGGATTGTGTTAGTAACTCCTCATGGCAAGCGGCGACCAGATTTCACGGCCGCGGCCCGACACTCCTCGGATCGGCATGCGGCTCTGGCTGACCGGCGCCTTCGCGGCGGTCAGCCTGATCACGGCCGCGACCGTCTACGTCTTCGGCGACAACCAGCAGGCGCTGCTCGCCGCGGTGCTGATCGGGGTGCTCGCCGGATTCCTGATCGCGGTCGCGATCTCGCACCGCGTGGTCGGCCTCGCCCGCGCCGCCGGGGAGATGGCGAAAGGCTCCTTCGACGCGCCGCTCAACACCTCGGGGCTCGACGAGATCGGCGACCTGGCCCGCTCGCTCGACGCGATGCGCGCCTCGCTGCAGGAGAGCTTCGGCGTCCTCACCGCCGACCGCAACAAGCTGGCGGCGATCTTCGACGGGCTGACCGACGCGGTGATCGTGACCGACTACGAAGGGCCCGTGCGCTTCTCCAACAGCGCCGCCGGCCGGCTGCTCGGGGCGGCCGGCGAGCCGCCGCAGGTGGTCGAGCCGCAGCTGCGCCGCGCCGCCGAGGTCGGCTTCGCCGCCCACCCGGCGCTGCGGATCGGCGACCGCGCCTACGCGATGACCGCCCGCGCCCTGCCCGACGAGCGCGCCGTCCTCGCGGTGCTGCGCGACCGCACCGACGAGCTCCGCCGCGAGCTCGCCGAAGCCGACTTCATCTCCAACGCGGCGCACGAGCTGCGCAACCCGCTGGCCGGGATGTCGGGGGCGATCGAGGTGCTGCAGTCGGGCGCCAAGAACAACCCGCTCGACCGCGACCACTTCCTCAACCGCCTCGCCGACGACGCCGAGCGGATGAAAGCGCTGACCCAGTCGCTGCTCACCCTGGCCCGGGTCGAGAGCCGCGGCGCCGCCGACAGCGAGGTCGTCGACGTGGCGATCGCGGTCCGCGACGTGGTCGCCGCGGTCGACCCGCCGCCGCGCATCGACCTGGTCGTCGACGTCGAGCAGGACCTCGCCGCGACCGGCGACCCGACCCTGCTGCGGCAGGTGATGATCGGCCTGCTCACCAACGCCTTCAAGAACACGCCGCCGCCGGGGACGGTGACGCTGCGCGGCCGCCACCAGGGGGTCGGCGAGGTCGTCCTCGAGGTGATCGACACCGGCACCGGCATCCCCGGCCCGGAGATCGAGCGCGTCTTCGAGCGCTTCTACCGGCGCAGCGAGTCCCGCAAACAGGAGGGTTTTGGGCTCGGCTTGGCGATCGCGCGGCGCATGGTGGACGTCATGGGAGGGACTATCGGGGCGGAATCGGTCTTGGGCGAGGGGAGCACCTTCTGGGTGCGGTTGCCGCTTGCCCAGCCGAGCCCGACCCCCATCGCTTAAGCCAGAGGGCGTATAAAGGCGAACCAAGATGTTTGGAAAGATTGAACAATGCATGAGCGTGAGCAAGTCCGCGGCAGGTAGGACGCCCCGATGAGCAGCGGCCGCATCCTGATCGCCGACGACGAGCCCTCGGTCCGCGACTCGGTCGGCTACGCGCTGGCCCAGGAGGGATTCGAGGTGACGCCCGCCGCCGACGGCGACGAGGCGAGCACGCTGCTCGGCGACGGCATCCCCTTCGATCTGCTGATCCTCGACATCATGATGCCGGGGCCGAGCGGCCTCGACATCTGCCGCGACGTGCGGGCGCGGAGCGCCGTGCCGATCATCGTCCTGACCGCGAAGGACGCCGAGGTCGACAAGGTGGTCGGGCTCGAGGTCGGCGCCGACGACTACGTGACGAAGCCGTTCTCGGTCCGCGAGCTGCTCGGGCGGGTGCGGGCGCAGCTGCGCCGGCGCGAGCTCGACCGCTCGCCGATGGCCCAGCAGGTGAAGATCGAGTCGGGGCCGGTGTCGATCGACCTGGTCCGCCACGTCGCCACCGTGCGCGGCGTGCCGGTCAACCTGACCCGCTCGGAGTTCCAGCTGCTGCGGCTCCTGGTCGGGCGGCCGGGGGAGGTCTTCGCCCGCTCCCAGATCATGGAGGAGCTCTGGCAGACCGAGTTCGACGGCGACGAGCGCGCCTGCGACGTCCACATCTCCAACCTGCGCCAGAAGGTCGAGCGCGACCCGCAGAAGCCGGAGCTGGTGGTGACGGTGCGGGGCGTCGGCTACAAGTTCAGCGGCGACGAGGACTGAACGCCGCATCGGTCCCCTCCGACGCTTGTCCTCCATACGTGGACAAGCGTCGAGGCTCAGCGGTCGAGCAGGCGCTGCAGGTCGGCGAGGCGGGCGTCCCACTCGGCGCCGACGGTGGTCAGCCAGGCGGCGGCGTCGGCCAGGGGACGTGGGTCGAGCTCGAAGCGGTGCTCGCGCCCGCGGCGGCTCTGCGAGACGAGCCCGGCGCGGCCGAGCGTCGCCAGGTGCTTGGCGACCGCCTGCCGGCTGATCGGCAGTTCGGCGGCGAGCCCGGTCGCGGTCGCCCCGCCCTGGGCGGCGAGGGCCGCGACCAGGTGGCGGCGGGTGGGGTCGGCGAGCGCGGCGAAGACCGCACCGGCCTCGGCGTCGCCGATCGGCTGGGGGAGGGGCTGGGGCACCGTCCGTCCCTAGGCGAGGACGAGTCGGACGGCGGCGCGCAGGCGGGCCAGCGGCGGTCCCCAGGCGGCGGCGCCCAGCGGCGCGGCGGCGAGCAGCGGCCCGGCGCCGGGAAGCGGGGCGGTCTCGATCACCGTGAGGCGGGTGCCGGCGGCGACCGCGTCGAGGACGAGTTCGACCCGGCTCGGCCCGTCACCCTCGCGGCGCCAGCTCCAGGCCAGCCGTTCGGCCTCCTCGACCAGCTCGACCTCGCCGCGGCGCTCCTCGCCGTCGGCGTAGCGGCAGACGATCTCGCCGCCCGGCTCGGCGTCGAGCTCGACCTCGTCGGCGAGCCACTCCCGCAGCAGCGCCGCCTCGGTGAGGGCGTCCCAGACCTCGGCGGGCGCCGCGTCCAGATCGACGCTGCGGGTCACCCCGGGTTCGCTCCTGAGTAGGGTCATGGCACTGCTCCTCTCGTCTCGAGTACGGATGCGCAACCCAATGGTTGCACACCTGCTAGGCTGGGGAACGCGCAACCTCGCGGTTGCGTATGAATAGCAAGCTTCGCGGAACACCGAGAAAGAGAGACTGAAATGCCACTGGTCCCGATGGTCGTCGAGCAAACTGCTCGCGGCGAGCGCTCCTTCGACATCTACAGCCGACTGCTGGCGCAGCGGATCATCTTCCTCGGCGAGCCGGTGAGCGAGGAACTCGCCAACCTGATCATCGCCCAGCTCCTCCACCTCGAGGCCGACGATCCCGACAAGGACGTCAGCCTCTACATCAACTCGCCCGGCGGCTCCGCCTACGCGGGTCTGGCGATCTACGACACGATGCAGTTCATCAAGCCCGACGTGCAGACGATCTGTTACGGGATCGCGATGTCGGCGGGGTCGCTGATCCTTACGGGCGGGGCGAAAAACAAACGGATGGCGCTGCCGAACAGCCGCATCCTCATCCACCAGCCTTCGAGCGGCTTCGAAGGCCAGGCCTCCGACATCGAGATCCACGCCAAAGAGGTGCTCGAGCTGCGCGACCGGCTGAACAACATCTACGTCGAACACACCGGTCAGCCGATCGAGAAAATCAACCTCGACATGGAACGCGACAAATTCTTCAAGCCCGAAGAGGCGCGCGAGTACGGGCTGATCGACCGGGTGATCGAGTCGCACGAGTTCAAAGCGAATCCGGCCGGCTTCCGCGCCGGCGACGGCGACTCCAACGGGGGCGGCGACGCCTAGTCTCCGGCGCCGACAGAGACAGAGGCCGCGGCCGCCTGCGAAGCGGCCGCCCTCCTATTTCCTGGTCGCCGGCGTCCGGCTCGACCAGGAGCTCGACCGCCTGCGCGCGCTGCCGGTGTTCGCCGGCGGCCCGCTGGAGCGGCGGCCCGAGCTGAAGGTGCGCCGGGCAACCCGACGGCCCAACCGGGTCGGCTTCGCCGTCCCCACCGAGCACCGCCTCCAGGTCACCGCGTACCCGGGGATCCGGCCCGGCGACGTCCTCGAGACGCTGCTCCACGAGCTCGTCCATCTGCACGTCGGCCGCGCCCGCGAGGCGCATGCCTGGCACGGGCGGACCTTCAAGGCGACCCTGGCGCGGGCGATGGAGGAGGCCTACGGGGTGAGCGGCGTCGGCGCGCGGGGCACCTTGCACGGCGCCTACGCCGAGGCGATCGAGCGCCTCCGCGCCCGCCCCCAGCTGGAGCTCGACCTGGCCTAGCCACCCGACGCTTGTCCGCCATACGCGAACAAGCGTCGAGGGGGTCCAGGCAGATGCGCTCAGGACAGGCGGCGGACGGCCCAGGCGCCGACGAGCGCCGCGGCGCCGCCGGAGAGGATTCCCTGGACGGCGGCGCGGCCCGCCGCCGGGTCGCGGCCGGCGACGGCGAAGGCGATCGCGTCGCCGAGGTCGACCGCGCCAGCGGCGGCGCTCGCGTCGCGGAGCGCGGCGCGGTCGCCACGGACGGCGATGGTGAGGAGGCCGAGCGCGATGTCACGGCCGCCCGCGATCCGGGCGAGGGCGATGGTGGAGGTGTCGGCCGCTTCGAAGCCGAGCGCCTTCAGCGCCGGGCGCGTGGCGAGCAGCACCCCGACCCCGATCGCGGTGCGGCCGGCGGCGATCCCCAGCACCGCGGTGCGGGCGAGAGGGTCGGGCTTGCGGCGCCGGTTCAGCACCCCTCAAACCTAGACGGCGGGACACGGGCACGGCGGCGGGTAATCATGGAGGGATGGCCGAGGGCGACACGATCCTGCGCGCGAAGCACCGCCTTGCCCACGCCCTCGTCGGCCAGTCGATCGCCGTCGCCGCCCCCAACCCGCGCGGCCGCGCCGCCGGGATCGAGCGCCTTGACGGCCGCACCCTGGCCGGGATCGACTCCCACGGCAAGCACCTGATCTTCGACTTCGGCGACCTCGTCCTCCACAGCCACCTGGGGATGAGCGGCGGCTGGCACGTCTACGAGCGCGGCACCCCCTGGCGCCGGCCGCACTCCTCGGCCTGGGCGGTGCTCGGCGGCGAGCGCCACGAGGCCGTCCAGTTCGGCGGCCCGACCCTGCGGGTCCTGGTGGCGAGCCGCGTCGCGATCGATCCCCAGCTCGCCCGCCTCGGCCCCGACATCCTCGCCCCGGATCTCGACCTCGACATGGTCGTCGCGATCTTCCGCGCCGGCGACCGGTCGCGCACCCTCGGCGACGCCCTCCTCGACCAGCGCCTCACCGCCGGCATCGGCAACATCTTCAAGAGCGAGTCCTGCTTCGCCGCCCGGGTCGACCCCTGGCGCGCGCTTGCCGACGTCACCGACGAGGAGCTCCGCGCCGTCCTCGACGCCGCCCGCGCCCAGATGCTCGCCGCCGTCGCCGGCGGCGGCCGCCATCGCTTCGCCGTCTACAAACACCGCGGCCCCTGCTCCCGCTGCCGCGGCACCGTCCACCATCGCGGCCAGGGCGACGCCAACCGCACCACCTGGTGGTGCGAGCGCTGCCAGATCTGAGCGATGTCGATGGGCCGAAAACTCCACCTATAGGACTGGTTTTCGGCCCATCGACCGGACGGGCAGGCGAAAGTGTGACCTGCCTACGGCACGTTCTTCACGAAACGGCTCCGGGCGGCCTGCAGCTCGTAGCCGGCGGAGGCCCAGAAGGCCATCGCGTCGGCCTCTTCGGATTCGACGATCGCGTTCAGGCGGCGGGCGCCGAGCGCTCGCAGGCGCTCCTCACCCACCCGCACCAGCGCCGTGGCGAGGCCGCGGCGGCGGTGGGCCGGGTCGACCGCGAGCCGGTAGAAGGTGCCGCGCCAGCCGTCCCAACCGGCGATCAGCGAGCAGACCACCTCGCCCTCCGCCTCGGCCAGCAGCAATGCCTCCGGGTCCCGCTCCAGCAACCCCCTCACGTCTTCCGCCGTTTCGGTCGGAGACGGCGAGGCCTCGGCACGCCGCCAGAGGTCGAGGACCTCTGTCACGTCGGCGGCCGACCCTGGGCGGATGAGTGGGACGCGTGTGTTAATCCTCAGACTTTCTCAAGTTTTCTGGCCCATTGCCGACAACGGTGGAGTCCCCTCGATCTCCGGCCCGCGGGAGCCGCCGATCAATGTGCGGGACGGATCATGGCGACCAACTCCCACATCCCAGCCCCGGTACTCGGTGCCGGCGACCACGACAGCGCCCTCCACGCCCGCATCCTGGTCACCGATGACCGGCCCGAGATGCTCTACGCGATCGAGATCGCGCTCGGGAGACGCTTCGAGTGTGAGTTTGCCGGCAGCGTGACCGAGGCGCGCGGCAAGCTCGCGACGAAGAAGTTCAAGCTCGCGATCTGCGACGTCCATGCCGCCGGTGAGCAGGCGATGGCCCTCGCCGAGGAGATCCTGGTCGAGCATCCGGAGACCGCCGTCGTCCTGGTCACCGGCGAGGACGACCCGCGGGTCGCCGACCGTGCCTTCGCGATCGGCGTCCACGGCTATCTGGTCGAGCCGCTGCGACCGGGCCAGCTGCTGATCACGGTGATGAACGGCCTCCGCTGGCGCGATCTGGAGATCGCCAAGACCGCCCACGCACGCAACCTGTTGGGGCAGTTCCAGACGATCATCGATCGGGCGCCGATCCCGATCTACGCCAAGGACCGCGCCCATCGCTACATCGTCGCCAACATCAAGGCGGACGAGCTCGTCGGGGTGGAGCGCGGCGGATCGATCGGGAAGACCGACAGCGAGTTGATGGATCCCGGCGCCGCCGCGGAAGCCCGTTCGGGTGACCGCTCGGTCCTGGCGGGCGGCGCGGCTCTCGAGATCGACGAAGAGATGCTCATCGCCGGCGTCGAGAGGACCTTTCACACCGTGAAGTTCCCGCTCCTCGGCGACGCCGGGGAGGTCAGCGCGGTCGGCGGCCTGTCGATCGACATCACGCCCCAGCGCGACGCGATCCGCCTGCGCGACGAACTGGCGGCTTCCCAGTCGGAGGCGATCGACGAGCTGCGCGTCTCGCGCGAGGAGACGGTCGAACGCCTGGTCCGGGCGCTGGGCCACCACGATGTCTCCACCGGTCTCCACGTCGCCAGGATCGGGGAGCTCGCGTCCCGCCTCGCCTCGCGCCTCGGCCTGCCGCCGGGGAAGATCGAGTTGCTCCGTCTGGCGGCCCCGATGCACGACGTCGGCAAGATCGGCATCCCGGAAGAGATCCTGCGAAAGCCCGGTTCCCTCACCGAAGCAGAGCGTCGAGAGATGGAGCGGCACGCGCTGATCGGGTACCAGATCCTCTCCGATTCGAAGAGCGAGCTGCTGCGCATGGCGGCGACCATCGCCCTGACCCACCACGAGCGTTACGACGGCACCGGTTACCCGCGCGGGCTGGTCGGCGAGCAGATTCCGATCGAAGGGCGGGTGACCGCCGTGGCCGACGTCTTCGACGCCTTGCTGAGCGACCGCGTCTACCGGCCGGCGATGTCTCCCGACGAGGTCAAGGCGTTCATGACGAAGGGCCGTGGGACCCATTTCGACCCGCTGGTGATCGACGCTCTGCTCGCCGACTTCGGCGGCTGCGTCTCCTCCCGCCCGTCGCGACCGCCGGGCGCCAGAGCCGACGCTCGGACTTGAACCGAGGACCCCTTCATTACGAATGAAGTGCTCTACCAACTGAGCTACGCCGGCGCGGGAGGCATTGTAGGAGGGATCGGGGCAGGCTGATCGGGGGCGGTCGCGGTTCCGTCGCGGGCGACCTCGATGATCCGTCGGTGACGCGGCAGGAGAACGCGAGGACGCGCGAGGAGAACGAGATCGAGTTCTCGCGCATCGTCGCGTTCAGCGACGGGGTCTTCTCGATCGCGATCACGCTGCTCGTCCTCGCCCTCGAAATCCCCAAGGACCTCAGTCACGGCCAGGTCGCCAGCGAACTCTGGGGGCAACGCAGCCAGTTGCTCGCCTACGGGATCAGCTTCGCGGTGATCGGTCGGTTCTGGGTCGTCCACCACGGCTTCTTCAGCAAGGTCAAGGCGTTCGACGCGCGGCTGATCGCACTCAACATGCTCTACCTCGGCTTCGTCGTGCTGATCCCGTTCAGCACCGAGGTGATCGGCGAATACGCGAGCGCTCCGGCCGGGGTCATCCTCTATGCCTGCAACGTGATCGGCGTCGTCCTGGTCGGCCAGGGGATGAGCCATGACGCGCAGCGGGCCGGGCTGACCACGATCGGGGAGCGGGAAAACCTCGAAAACTGGTTCCGGGTCGGCTATATCGCCGCGGTCTTCCTGTTCTCGATCGGCGTCTCCTTCGTCTCCGGCGGGGCGCCTTACTTCTGGTTCCTGCTCTTCTTCGACCCGGCCGCGCGACTGACCGACCGGTTCAGCCCGAGCCCGCCCTCTTGAGCATCGAGGCCTTGGCGATGAAGGAGACGTCGCCGCCCGGCCGCGCGCAGCTGACCGCGGCGCCACGGTCGACCTTGACCGCCTGACAGCGGAAGCGCCCGAGCGAGCAGGAGCTGCGCGACCCGCCGCCGAGGGTGCAGGCGTGGCTGCTCGCCCACTGGCGCATCATCGTGCGGGCGGTGCCGCAGTCGACCGCCGTCGCCCGCAGCTGGACCATTTCCATCCGGCCCTCGGCGCAGGCGACGACCTTCGAGCCCGCCGGTGCGTTCGGCGCGGTCGCCTTCTTCCCGGCGCCCGGTTCGGCGGGGGCCGGGCGGGTGCCTTCGTCGTGCATGCCGGTCGCGCCCATCGTCGACCCGCCCCCGGACCCACCCGACCCGCACCCGGCGACGAGCAGGGCGGCGGCCAGGACGGCGAGGACAGCCAGGGCGGAGAGCTTCATCCCCGCCGAAACTACCCTTCCGCCGTCTCCTTCACCGCCGCCTGGCCCGCGTGGGGAAGATGGCCGCAGATCGGGCAATCGGGCTCGGGCACGACCGGCTTGCGCTCGACCTCCATCGTCCGCAGGTCGTAGATGTGTTCGACGCCCTGGGTCGATGGCGTCGCCAGGCCGGTCAGCAGGTGCATCACCTCCATCCCGATCTGGCCGCCGATCAGCCCGCAGGCCGGGCCCGATCGTCGCCGCCGGGCTCGGTTTCGCCCGCTGCCCCTCGATCGCCGCGTCCATCAGCGGGTACTCGCGCCGCCAGGCGATCCTCTGGCAGACGTAACAACCGGTGACGCCGGGGACGTAGAGCGGCCCGACCCGGGCGACCGGCGGGAAGTGGCTCATCGTGATGTAGGGGATGCCGGCCTCGAAGCAGGCCTGGTTGCACCACAGCTCGACTTCGAAGGCGGGCCAGTCGATCGCGTCGATGACGACGTCGGCGCCGTCGATGAAGTCGGCGATCTCGACCGCGCTGCCGAGCCGCCGCGCCGTCGCCGTGATCCGCGCCGCCGGGTTGAAGGCGCGCAGCCGCGCCGCCGCCACCTCGACCTTCAGCAGCCCGAGGTCGGCTGGCGGTGTAGAGGATCTGCCGGTTGAGGTTGGAGATCTCGACCCGGTCGCCGTCGATCAGCCACATCTCGCCGATCCCGCAGGTGGCGAGCGACCAGGCGGCCCAGCCGCCGAGCCCGCCGACCCCGAGCACCGCGACCTTCGCCTCGCGCAGCCGCCGCTGGCACTCCGACGGGCACCAGGTCGCCGCCGCCGATGTCGGAGAAGTAGCGCAGCTGGCGATCGAAGCGGGTCAGTTCGGCCGGCTCGATCAGGTCGTCGTCGGCGGCGTCCTCGATCACCTCGAGCTCCTGCATCTGCGAGATCGTGTCGTCGACCGGCCTCGGTGCCGAACTCGGCGTGCAGCTCGCTCCAACGTGTGCTCGCCGTCGAGCGCCTCGAGCAGCCGCTGATCGTTCTCGTCGGGTCGCTCGATCCGCACGTCGCGGTCGGCGCTCGGCCGGCGCAGGTAGATGTCCCCTTCCGGGGAGAGAAACGACTCCGTCGTCCGCTTGATCCGTGGTCGCCGCATCATTGGAGAAGAGTCCCATATAGGTAGAAACCGTTCCCGCAATTGAGTCGATTTTTCGAATAGTCGATGAGAACGTCTAATGGAGCTCGGCGCCCCGGCGAGCTCCTTGGCGCGGGCGAGGACGGCGTCGGTCATCGGCACCGTGAGCTTGCCGGTGAAGGTGTTCTGCTGGCTCGGGTGGAAGCAGCCGAGCAGGGTCCAGCGGTCGCCAAGCTCCGCCTCGGCGCCGTGGCCGAAGCGCGGCTTCGGTCGCGGGGTGGGGACGCCGATCGCCCGCGCCGCGCGCAGGAAGCCGTCCCAGCCGAAGGAGCCGAGCGCGATGACGACGCGGGCGCGGTCGAGCAGGTCGAGCTCCCGCTCCAGATAGGGGAGGCAGTTGTCGCGCTCGTCGGGGGTCGGCTTGTTGGCGGGCGGCGCGCAGCGGACGACGGCGGTGATGTAGGCGTCGGTCAGCCGCAGGCCGTCGCCGCGGCGCTCCGAGGTCGGCTGGTTGGCGAGCCCGGCCCGGTGCAGTGCCGCGTAGAGCCAGTCGCCGGAGCGGTCGCCGGTGAACATCCGCCCGGTCCGGTTGGCGCCGTGGGCGGCGGGGGCGAGGCCGACGATCAGGATCCGTGCGGCGGGGTCTCCGAAGCCGCTGACCGGGCGCGCCCAGTAGGCCTCGCCGCGATAGCGGCGCGGCGGGTCGGCCGCCTCGGCCTCGCGCCAGGCGACCAGTCGCGGGCAGCGCCGGCAGCCGTGGACCTCGGCGGCGAGCGCCTCGAGCTCCCCGCGCGCCCCGACTTCATAAGGTTGGCCACCGATCCATGGCACCGAACCGAATCATGCGGGGCGGCGCGACGCTCGCTGCGCTCATCCTGATCGCCGCCGCTCGTCGGCTGCGGCGGGCGGCTCGTCGACCGCCACGGCTCGTCGACGCACCCCGGCCGCCGCGCCTCCCGAGAACGCGGCCGACGCCGCGCTGCTCAACAACGTGCTCGCCCGCCAGGAAGGCCGCGGTCGCCGCCTACAGCAAGGTGATCCCGACCTTGCCGCCGCGCCTCGCCGACATGGCGACCTACTTCCGCGCGCCAGGAACAGGAACACGTCGACGGGGTGCAGCGGGCGCTGCGGGGACTGCAGAGCCCAGCCGAACCGACTCCCGAAGAAGCTCGAAGCCGGGCGAATTGAAGACCGACCGCGAACGGCTCGAATTCCTCTACGACCTCGAAAGCGCGACGATCGACGAGGAGCTGAGCGCGATCTCCAGGCTGGAAGCGACCACGGCGCGCTCGATCCTCGCCTCGACCGTCGCCAACCAGGCCCAGCACCTCACCCTCCTGCGGCGCGCGCTCGGCGCCGGGATGGCCGGGCAGATCCCGACCCCGTTCGAGAACGGCACCTTTCCACCGCCGGTTGGATAGGGAATACTGCCCGTGCGATGACCGGGCCCCTCTACGCGATCGGCCGTTTCTGCTCGCGACACCATTGGCCCGTGATCGGCGCCTGGGTCGTGCTGGCGATCGCGCTCGTCGCGATCGGCCAGGCCTCCGGCTCGAAGACGAGCGAAAACCTGACGCTGCCGGGGACCGGCTCGACCCTGGCGACCGAACTGCTCGAAGAAAACCTGCCCGAGCAGGCCTACGGCTCGAACCCGCTGGTGCTGGAAGCGCCGGCCGGGACGAAGCTGAGCGAAGCCCAAGTACGCCAAGGCGGTCGAAGAAACCGCCAAGAACCTGGAAGCGCTGCCCGACGTCAACTCGGCGATGAGCCCGCTCGCCCCAGGCTCGCAGACGCTCAGCCAGAAAGACCCGAACATCGGCTACATCCCGGTCGTCCTCGGGGTCGGCCCCGGCGAAATCGCCGAAGACCAGTCGCAGAAGATCCTCGACGCGGCGAAGCCGTTCGAAGCGGCGGGCGGCAACGCCTCGATCGGTGGCTACGTCGGCAACCAGCTCTCGAAGCCGTCGACCGAGAAATCCGAGGTGATCGGCCTGATCGCCGCGGTGATCATCCTGCTGTTCGCCTTCGGCACGGCGACGGCGATGATGCTGCCGATCGTCTCGGCGGTGATCGGGCTCGCCTGCGCGCTCTCGATCATCCGTCTGCTCGAGCATGTCTTCGAGGTGCCCGGAGTCGCCGCGACGCTGGCGACGATGATCGGCCTCGGCGTCGGCATCGACTACGCGCTCTTCATCGTCACCCGCCACAAACTGCAGCTCGGCGAAGGCATGGAGATGCGGGAGTCGATCGCCCGCGCCACCGCGACCGCGGGCGGCGCCGTCGTCTTCGCCGGCTTCACCGTGGTGATCGCGCTCTGCTCGCTCGCCGTCGCCGGCATCCCGCTGGTCTCGACGCTCGGCTTCACCGCGGCGGTCGCGGTGGTCGTCGCGGTCTGCGCGGCGGCGACGCTGCTGCCCGCCATGCTGGGCGCGCTCGGGTCCGCGCATCAACAGCCTCCGCTTCCACCTCGGCAAGACCCATCCCGACGACACCGAGCCGCACGGCTGGCGCCGCTGGGCCGAACGGATCGTGCGGATGCCGTGGCGCTCGACGATCTTCGCGCTGGTCGATCCTCGGCGTCCTCGCCCTGCCGATCTTCCAGCTCCAGCTCGGCCAGAACGACATCAGCGCGCTGCCCAAGGAAACGACCTCGCGCCAGGCCTACGACGGCCTCAACGCGGGCTTCGGGCCCGGGCGTCAACGGGCCGCTCCTGATCGCCTCCGAATTCACCTCGCCGGAAGAAGCGCAGAAGGTGCTGCCGGGCCTGCAGAAAGCGATCGGCGGGGCGGACGACGTCGCCGCGGTCACCGAACCGACGCCTCTCCGAAGACAAGAAGGTCGCCGTCTTCACGGTGATCTCGAAATCGGAGCCGTGGGCGGACGAGACCGTCTCGCTGGTCGAAAACCTCCGCGACGAAGTGATCCCCGGCGCGCTCGAAGGGACGAAGGCGCAGCTCCTACGTCGGCGGCCAGACCGCCGGCTACATCGACCTCGCCGCCAAGATCGCGGCGAAGCTGCCGCTGATGATCGCTGGTCGTCGTCGCTGCTCAGCTTCCTCGTCCTGCTGATGGCCTTCCGCTCGGTGCTGGTGCCGATCAAGGCGGCGGCGATGAACCTGATCTCGGTCGCCGCCTCCTACGGCGTCGTCACCGCCGTCTTCCAGCTCGGCTGGGGGTCGTCGCTGATCGGGCTGGACCACCCGATACCGATCGTCAGCTTCGTGCCCTTGCTGATGTTCGCGATCCTCTTCGGGCTCTCGATGGACTACGAGGTCTTCCTGATGACGCAGATGAAAGAGCACTACGTCGAGTACGGCGACGAGCGCCGGGCGGTGGTCGAAGGGCTCGCCAACACCGGCCGCGTGATCACCTCGGCGGCCGGGATCATGGTCTGCGTCTTCGCCAGCTTCGTGCTCAGCGGCGACCCGGTGGTGAAGGAGTTCGGGGTCGGGCTGGCGGTCGCGATCGCGCTCGACTCGACCATCGTCCGCTGCCTCCTGGTGCCGGCGGTGATGGAGCTGATGGGCAAGTGGGCCTGGTGGATGCCGAGTTGGCTCGACCGGATCGTGCCCCACATCAGCATCGAGGGCGAGGAGTTCTTCGACGCCCGCGATGCCGCCGCGGCCGCCGCCGCCGCTTCCGCGGCGCCGGCGCCGCTGCGTCAGACTGAAGGGCGGTGTTCCCGCTCAACCTGCCCAACGCGCTGACGATGCTGCGCATCCTCGCGGTGCCCGTGGTCGTCGTCGCGCTGCTGGTGGAGACGCCGAACGGCGACGTGATCGCGGCCGCGGTCTTCGCCCTCGCCTCGCTGACCGACGGGCTCGACGGCTACATCGCCCGCTAGCGCAGCTCGATCACCACCTTCGGCAAGCTGATGGACCCGCTCGCCGACAAGCTCCTGATCGTCGGCGCGCTCGTCTCGCTGGTCTCCCTGGGCCGGCTGGAAGCCTGGGTCGCGATGGTGATCATCGCCCGCGAGGTCGCGGTGACGATCCTCCGCACGATCGCCGCCGAGCGCGGCCTCGTGATCGCCGCCTCCTGGCTCGGCAAGGCGAAGACGGTGCTGCAGATCGCCGCCGTCTTCGCCCTGATCGCCGCCGACCCGGCGCCGGCCTGGGTCGACGTCCTCGTCTACGTCGCCGTCGCCGCGACCGCTGATCAGCGGCGCCGACTACTTCTTCGGCCTGCGCAGCCGGATCGAGCAGCAGCAGCGCGAACGCGCCGCCGCGACGCCTAGCTGACCGGCGCCTCGAGCCACTCGCGCATCGAGACGTGGTGGGCGGTGTGCTCGCCGCTCGCCAGCTCGGCGCGGAGCTCGCCGAGGGTGCCGTAGCGCTCGGCGACCACGTTGTGGCGGTGGATCGTCTCGAGGTTCTCCTGGCGCGCCATGACGAAGGCGTCGTCGGGCAGGTCGGGGTAGCCCTCGACCACCTGGCGGATCATCTCCCGCACGCAGTCCTCGACGAAGCGCGGCGTTTCGTGCGCCTTGACGACCACCGACATCTCGTCGGGGCGCTTCATCAGCTCGTAGATCTCCGAGCTCATCGAGCTCTCGACGATCCGCAGCAGCTCGGGCGCCTCGATCCAGGCCGGCGCCGCCCTCGGGCCAGCCGATGTGGAGGGTGCCGATGCCGCGCTGGTTGTGGGTGGCGATCGGGACGGCGGCGACGATCTTCTCGATCTGCTCGTCGTCGAAGCCCTCCGCGGCGAGCCGTTCGCGCGAGAGGCCGGTGACCATCTCCTGCGCGCACGGGCAGGCGGTCATCCCCTGGGCCTGGACGCCGGTCAGCGTCCGCGTCCCCGCCTCGGAGGCGACCGCGGTGCCGAAGAGGACGTAGATCTCCTGCGTGTCGATGCCGCTCTCCGGCGTCGCGACGATCTCCGGGTACCGCGCCGTCAGCGAGACCTCGGCGCGCCGGCCGTGCTGGCGCTCGCGCACCTTCTCGGCGACGTGGGCGGCGAGCACCTCGGCTTTGAACGCCTCGCCGAGGACGACCTCGTTGATCGCCTCGCCGACGATCTCCTCGAAGCGCGACATGTGGACGCCCGCCTGCCGCGGTTCGAGATCGACGAAGCACTCCATCTCCGCGTAGAAGAGGTTCTCGCGGTCCGTCGTCGCGGACCCGGATCACCTTCTCGACCCCGGTCACGCCGACCCGCGAGAGGCTCACCTGGGTCGCCGGCAGGCCGGACTGGACGTCGGGGACCGTGCGGATGGTGGGGCTGCGTTTCGTTCGCCATGGACAAAGCCTAGACCCCGCCGCCGGCCGACCCTCGCCTCCGTCCAGTCAACCCGTTGCGGTCGCTCGGGGCGGCCCTACCGGCCAGTACGACCCTGCCTATAATTCGCTCTTGCCGGAGCTTTGGGGCCGGCTGCCGGGGGAACCCGGGGGAGAGATGAGTTTCAGGAGGCACCGATCATCGAACCGATGGAGACGGTGGAAGTCGTTGACCGCGAGGACGCGACGCAGCGCGCCCGAGATCGAGGAGCTTGCCGGGCTGATCGCGTTGGGACGCGAGCGCGGCTACCTCACCTACGAGCAGATCTCCTCGACGCTCGAGGAGGTGGAGATCACCAAGGAGCAGGTCTCCCAGCTCCACGCCAACCTGGTCGAGCACGGCGTCGACGTGATCGCCGAGGACGGCGTCAGCGCCTACAAAGAGCAGCGCGGCGGCGGCGACACGGGCGGCGGCGCGCCGAAGAAAGAGGAACTCGACCTGACGGTCGAACCGAGCCTCGATTCGCTGCGGCTTTACCTGCGCTCGATCGGCCGGGTCGACCTGCTGACCGCGGCGCAGGAGGTCGAACTGGCGAAACGGATCGAGCGCGGCGACATGCTGGCGAAGCGGCAGATGGTCGAGGCCAACCTGCGCCTCGTCGTCTCGATCGCGAAAGGCTATCTGGGGCGCGGGCTCTCAGCTTCCTCGACCTGATCCAGGAGGGCAGCCTCGGGCTGATCCGCGCGGTCGAGAAGTTCGACTACCGGCGCGGCTACAAGTTCTCGACCTACGCGACCTGGTGGATCCGCCAGGCGGTGACGCGGGCGATCGCCGACAAGGCGCGGACGATCCGCATCCCGGTCCACATGGTGGAGAAGCTGAACCGGGTGGCGCACGTCGAACGGCAGCTGGTGCAGCGGCTCGGGCGCGAGCCCGAGGCGATGGAGATCGCCGAAGAGCTGCGCTGGCCGGTCGGCGACGTCCGCGACATCCTGCGGGTGGCCCAGCTGCCGGTCTCGCTGGAGAAACCGGTGGGCGACGAGGACGAATCGGAGCTCGGCGATTTCGTCGCCGACGACGCGGTCCTCGAGCCGTTCGAGGAAGCGAGCGAGCACCTGCAGAAGGAGGGCGTGCGGCGGGCGCTCGACGCGCTGCCGGAGCGCGAGCGCCAGGTGATCGAACTGCGCTACGGCCTCGGCGGGGCCGAGCCGCTGACCCTCGAGGAAGTCGGCCGCACCTTCGGCGTCACCCGCGAGCGGATCCGCCAGATCGAGAACAACACGCTGAAAAAGCTGAAGCGCCTGCCGGAGGCGCAGATGCTGAGGGACGCGAGCTAGATCCGACACTAGGCGAGCGCCGCCGCTTCGGCGGCGCAGCGCTCGCCGCTGCGGACGGCGCCCTCGAGGAAGCCCTGGGCGGCGAGCGCGGTGTGCTCGCCGCCGAAGAGGAGGCGGCCTTCGGGGCGGCCGACGAAGCCCCAGTAGCGGGTGTACTGGCCCGGTTCGAAGGCGGCGTAGGAGCCGTGGGTCCAGGGGTCCGAGGCCCAGTGGTCGAGCCAGGCGTCGCCGTCGAAGCCGGCGGCGAGGCCGGGGACGGCTCGCGAGACCTTCGCCAGCGCGGCGCGGACGCGGGCGCGGGGCGCCGGGCCGTGGGGGTGCGGGCCGCGCTGGGCGGCGCCGTAGCTGCCGCCGGAGAAGACGGTGAGGAGGCCGGGGCGCCCCGGCTCGTCGATCGAGCTGCACCAGGTGTCGATCTGCTCGTCGTAAAATTCGCCGTTCGAAGCGGTCGTAGTGGGAGAGGTGGCGGCGGAACTGGAGGAGCAGCTTCGCGTTGGTGCCCATGCCGAGCTCCTCGATGCAGCGGCGCTTGCGCGGGCCGAGCCCGGCGCCGTCGAGGTCGACTCGGCGCAGGGCGGTGAAGGGGAGGCAGAGGACGACGACGTCGGCGCGCGCCTCGGCGCGGGTCGCCGGCGAAGGAGAGGGCGAAGGAGGAGCCGCGGCGGCGCAGCGCGCGTGAGCGGCGCGGTCGAGCTGGAGCGTGCCGGACGGGAGGCGTTCGGCGAGGCCCCAGGCGAGCTGGTCGTTGCCGCCGTGGACGTGGAAGCGTTCGTCGGATTCGGGGCCGAAGGCGCCGAACTGGATCAGCATCGAGATCGCGCTGAGCCGGCTCGACGTCGAGCCCGTACTCCTCGGCCATGAGCTGTTCGGTGGCGAGCGCGCAGCAGGCGCTGGGAGCGGTCGGGGAGCGCGCGCGTCGAGCCACTCGGCGGCGGTCATCTCGTCGAGCTCGCGGGCGGCGCGGCCCGCCCGGTCCCAGCGGAAGCTGCCGATGCGGCGGGCGTCGGCGAGCGGCGCGGGCGCCGATCAGGTGCTGGTCGCGGTAGACGTCGGCGAAGCGGCGCGGCTCGCCGTCGAGGAAGAGGCGGGGGTGGAGGCCGGGCGCTTGCGCCGCCGGCCGCTTCGAGGTCGTCGAGGGTGAGGCCGAGCTCGACCGCGAGGGCGCGGATCCGGTGCTGGGCGGTGTCGATGAACTCGCCGCCGTGCTCGGCGGTCTGCCCGGCGGCGAACTCGCGCGCGGTCCAGCAGCGGCCGCCGACCCGGGGCCGTGCGCCTCGTAGAGGGTCGAGGCGATCCCGCGCTGATGGAGGCGGTAGGCGCAGGTGAGGCCGGCGAGCCCGGCGCCGACGATCGCGACCCGGGGCGGGTCGGTGGCGCGGAGCGCTCGCGTGAGCCCGGCCCGGCGCGAGCAGCGCCGCGGCGCCGAGCCCGCCGCGCCGGTCGAGCAGCCGCCGCCGCGTCCGGTCGCCGCTCAAATGCACGTCGCCGAGGGAGGTGTCGCCGGCGGCGGCGGCGCTTCGCGCGTCGTGCCGACGTCGGCCTGCGATTCGTCCTCCTGGCGCTCGTCGCGCCGGCGCGGCTCCAGCACCCAGACCGACGGCGTGCGGTTCGAGCCACTCGACGTATTCGTCGAAGCCGCGTACTGCTCGTTGCAGGCGCTGCCAGAGCTCCTGCGCGCTCGGCGCCCTCGGCGACCCGCGCGTCGACCGCGAGCTTGCGGCGGCCGATCTCGACCTCGGCCCGCGGCTTCGGCCTTCAGGTTGTGGGACCAGCCGGGCAGCTTCTCGTTGCCGCCGTTGGTGTCGATCAGGATCATCGCGTCGCCGTGGGCGAGGTAGAGGACCGGCGCCGTGCGCGGCTCGCCGCTCTTGCGCCCGGTCGTCGTCAGCAGCAGTACCGGGCCGTCGCCGACCTTGCTGCCGATCCGCCCGCCGCTCAGCCGGTAGACGGGCACGTTCAGCTTGCCCGCCCAGCGCAGGCCCCGCGCCCCGAGCGTGTTCGAGAACTTCGCGTAGAAGTGGTCTCCCGGCATCCCGAGCTGCAGTATCCCACCGGCCCGGGGTTAGAGTGGCGCCGATGCCGAGCCACACCCGTTCCGCCGCGCCGCCGAGAGCCAAGGATCTCGACCTCATTGCGCGAGACGCTCGCCGAGGACGTCGTCCTCCACAGCCCGATCCTCTTCAAGGGCTTCGAGGGCCGCGACATGGCGATGGTCGTCCTCAGCAACGTGATCGAGGTCTTCGAAGACTTCCGCTACCTCGACGAGCTGCACGGCGACGGCACGCGTCGTGCCTCCGCTTCGCCGCGAAGGTCGACGGCAAGTTCGAGATCGAGGGGATCGACTACCTCACCCTCGACGCCGAGGGCCGGGTCACCGACCTCACCGTCTTCCTCCGTCCCCTCAGAAGGCGGTCATCGCCTTCAACGAGCTGATGGTCGCGCGCCTCGGCGCCGCGCCGCCCGCCTGAGTCCGCCGCCTGTCTAGAATCCGCCGCCGATCCACCCGGGGGAGTGTCCGAGTGGTTAAAGGAGACGGGCTGTAAACCCGTTGGCTCTGCCTACGGAGGTTCGAATCCTCTCTCCCCCATATGAGTGAGCTCGAAGGTCGGGTGATCGCGATCGCCGGGGTCGGCGGTGGGCTGGGGCCGGCGGTGGCGGCGCGGCTCGGCGCGGCCGGGGCGATCGTCGCCGGGGCCAACCGCGGGCAGGACGAGGTCGACGCGCTCGGGGCCGAGCTCGGGCTCGGGCCGAGCGCTGGGACGGCCGCGCGGTCGACCTCACCGACGAGGACGCGGTGGCGGGTTGGCGCGACGGGCTGGTCGAGCGGTTCGGCCGGGTCGACGGGCTCGTCCACCTGGTCGGCGGCTGGCGCGGCGGGCAGCCGCTGCACGAGGAGCCGCTCGCCGACTGGGACCTGCTGCAGGCGCTGCTGATCCGCACCGTGCAGCTGACCACGCGCGCCTTCCACGACCAGCTCGCGGCGAGCGAGCACGGGCGCTTCGTCCTCGTCTCCGCCAAGCAGGCGCAGCGGCCGAGCAACGGCAACGCCGCCTACGCGGCGGCGAAGGCGGCCGCCGAGGCCTGGACGCTCGCCTACGCCGACGGCTTCGGGCCGGGCGGGGCGACCGCCAACATCGTCGTCGTCGACGCGATCCTGACGCCGCAGATGCGCGCCGAGAACCCCGGCAAGGAGTTCCCGACCTTCACCCCGGCCGAGCACGTCGCCGACGCGATCGCCTGGCTCTGCTCCGACGGCGCGGCGGAGATGAACGGCAGGCGCCTGGCGCCTTACGATGCCCTGATGGCCGAGCGAGACCAAGGGCGGCGGCGACGCCCGACGGCAAGATGACGATCGGCGAGCTGGCGCGGCGCACCGGGATGACGATCCGCAACATCCGCGCCCACCAGACGCGCGGCCTGCTGCCGCCGCCGGAGGTCCAGGGCCGTACCGGCTACTACAACGAGGAGCATGTCGCGCGGATCGAACTGACCCGCGAAATGCAGGCCGAGGGGCTGAACCTGGAGGCGATCCGGCGGGTGCTCGAGAGCACCGGCGGCTCCTCCAAGGAGATGGTCGACTTCGCCCGCGCCGTGCGCGCCCCGTTCGAGGACGAGACGCCGGAAATCTTCGCCGCCGCCGACTTCGCCGAGGGCTGGAAGGTGAAATCGGTCGACGAGAAGCTGCTGCAGCGGGCGGAGAAGCTCGGCGTGCTGCGGGTCCTGCCCGACGGCAAGATCGAGGTGATCAGCCCGCGCCTGCACCGCGCCGCGACCCGGATGATCGAGTTCGGCGTCAGCCCGGCGGCGGCGGTCGCCCTGGCGGCGAAGCTGCACGAGCACGCCGACGCGGTCGCCCGCGCCTACGTCGACCTCTTCACCGAGCAGATCTGGGAGCCGTTCGACAAGGCGGGCCGTCCCGACGACGACTGGCACAAGGTGCTCGAGGCGCTCGAGGCGCTGCGCCCGCTCGCCTCCGACGCGCTGCTGGCGATGTTCCAGATCACGATGGGCGAGGAGACCGAGAAGGCCGCCGAGCAGACGCTACGCAACGCGGGCAAACCGCAGCGCCGCGGCCGCGCCCGCAAACGCCGCTGATCCAGAGTGACGACGGCCGTCTCGACCACGACCCCGGCAGGGTGTGGCCGCGGTCGAGAAGGCCGGGGGATCGAGGGCGGAGGTTCATGCAGGCGCGGCATCACACTTCCGCGCGGAACGTCACAGATCCTCAGGCGTCACAGGACGCTGTGTGGTTTGACCCTCCCATGGCAAGGTCAAACCACGCAGCGTGTATTTGGGCCCCTATAAGGGCCCAAAACCATGGCCACGTCTTTGTAACGCCCGCATTTCTGTGACTTCCCGCCGAAAACGTCACGACCCGGGCGTTCGGCGGCGGCCACACCCTGCCAGGGTCGCTGCCGAACGTCCGGGCGCCCCGTCCCCGATCGGTCGGGCTGGGACCGCGCTAAGGCTCCTTGCCGGGGCGCCGGGTCGGCGGCGGCGGCGGGCCGGCGATCGTGAAGGACTTGGTCACCGGCTTCGAGGTGTTGTGCGATTCGTCGGTCGCCCGCAGCACCGCGACGTAGCGGCCCGGCCGCGCCTTGAAGTGCTTCCAACGCGCCGCCAGCCGGAACGTGGTTGATGCCGAGGAAGGTGCCCCATTCGTGGTAGCCGTTGTAGACGCGGTGGCCCTTCGAGTTGAGCCGGTAGTACTCGGCGTCGAGCGTGCCGCCCTCGCTGATCGAGGCGCTCATCTGCGACCCCTCTCGGTCCCGCGCAGCTTCGTCTTGTGCAGCTTCACTTCGCCGAGCGTCGGCGGCGTCAGGTCGATCTTCAGCGGCAGGCGGCGGCCCGGGGTTCGAGTTCGGGTCCCCGGGGATGTCGGAGACGATCACCTTGCCGCGGACGAAGGAGTGCATCTTGCACTGGAAGAGGTATTCGCCCGGTTCGGTTGAACTGGATCGTGTATTCGTCGCCCGCTTCGTGCATCGGGGCGCGTCGGTGCCCGGGTCGGAGTCCCACTGCAAGGCGTTCGGCGAGACGCCGGTCACCGAGTGCATCAGGTCAGGCCCGAGCCACTCCCAGGTCACTTTCTCACCCAGGTTGATGTGGACTTCCTTGATCGACCATTCGTAGTTGGAGATCGCGACCCGGGTGTTGTTGGCGAGCGCGGCGCGCCGGCCAGGCGAGGCGCGGCGAGGCAGGCGAGCAGTCGCAGGCGGCCCAGCGCTCAGTCGACGATGTACCAACCGTTCATCCCCATGTGGAAGTGGGTGAAGACGTGGCAGTGGTAGAACCAGCGCCCCGGGTTGTCCTCGACGAATTCGAGCCGGAACGAGTCCGCCGGGCCGAACGGTTTGGTGTCGACGATCGAGCCGTCCGGTTCGGTCCAGCGGTGGCCGTGCAGGTGGAAGGTGTGGAAGAAGTTGTCGAGCCCGTAGACGTGGAAGCCGACCCGCTGGCCGACTTTCGCGTGCAGGTCCGGCGTGTTGCCGGCGTAGGCGCGGCCGTTGATGCAGGAGAAGTTTTCCTTCAGGCCGGTGATCGGCGGTTCCCAGGAGTGGAAGCCGAGGAAGAACTCCGCTTCCGGCGCCTGCTCGCCGGGGGCACGGATGACCAGCGGGCCGAACAGCCCTTTGAAGACCGGCAGCGGGTCCATCGGCCCGTGGTCGTGGTAGAGCCAGGTGCCTTCGGTCCCCGGTTTCGCTTCCCAGACGTAGGTGAAGGTGCGGTTGTGCTGGACGAAGCCGCCCGGGTCGGTGAACTTGCCTTTGTAGCCGCCGTCCATTTCGTTCGAGTAGAAGATCCCGTGCGGGTGCATCGTCACCGGTGACTTCAGCTTGTTGCGGAAGTGGACGACCAGCGTTTCGCCGACGCTGACTTCGAGCAGCGGCCCCGGCACCTTCGCCGGCCCGAGCGGTTTTTTGAAGTTGGGCGGTCCAGGCGCGGTAGGCCCAGGCGGTGAACTTGGTCTTGCCCTTGATCGGCATGTTCATCATCTGGTCGCGGCCGGTGGGGACGATGTCCCACTCGACCGGCTCGGCGGTGATCCAGTACTCGCGCGTCGGCCCGCTGGCGGTGAAGGCGGCGAGCTCGGTCGGTCCCGGCGCTCGCCGTGCGCGGCCGCCGCGCGAGGCGCCTGCGCCGCTTCGGCCGCCGCCACCTTCGGCGGCACGGCCAGGCCCTTGGCGTGCGCGTCGACGTCGATCTGCCCTTCGTCGGCGCTGATCTTCTGCCCGGCGAGCGTGCAGAAGAACATGCCGCCGCCGAGGGCGAGGAAGCCGCGCCGATCGAGTCCGTCACCCATGCTCATCGCGCGCTCCTACTTCTTGACGACGATCGTCATGTGCATCATCGTCGGGTGGATCGTGCAGATGAACTTGTAGGTCCCCGGCGTCGTGAACGTCTTTTCGAATTCGGCGTCGGTGACGGCGGTCGTCTTGGTCGAGTAGGAGGCTTTGTCCTTCAACCCCTTCGGCCCGCTCTTCAGGTGGACGTCGTGCGGATAGGTGTTGCCTTCCGCCCACACCCAGTTGACCGACTGGCCCTCCTTCAGGGTCAGCTTTTCCGGGCTGAAGTAGAAGTCGGCGACCGTCACTTCCTTCGGCTTCGACTTCGGTTCTTCGCGGCGCGTTGGCGGCGGTGGCGGCCGCCCCCGAGAGGGCGAGCACCGCCACCATCACCAGCGCCGCGATCTTAGGCCGCGCATCTTCATCGCCCTCCGCATCAGCACGTCACTTCGCCCGGCTTCGGCTGCGACTTCGACCGGCTTGTAGCCCTGGAAGGCCGGGTGCGTGGCGATCCGCCTGACCCAGGTGCACTGCTGGTTCTGCGGCGGGCTGGTGCCCGGCGTAGCCGAGGATCGTCGTCGGGTTGCCGGTTTCCGCGAGGCTGGCGATCTGCAGGCCCGGCGCCAGGTTGATGCTCTTCGCCGCCGGCGTATGCGATTTCCGCCTGCGGGCAGGCCGGGTAGATCTGGCTCAGCGGCACTTTGCCGTTGCCGGGGGCGAACGTCGAGTTGGCGCTGTTGGCGCCCCAGCAGTTGCCGCCGCCGGTGTCGTCGTTCCAGATGTCGTATTCGCCGTTCGGGTCGGCGCCTTCGCGGCCCAGCACGTTTTCGACGATTTCGTTGTTGACGTTCTTCGCTTCGTTGCCTTCGTTGGCGATGAACGTTTCACCGGGGCCGGAGAACGAGGCGATCCCCCACTTGTAGTTGCCGAACACGTGGTTGCCGCGGACGACGTTGTGGTCGGAGCCGTAGAGGACGATGCCGACGCCGGTCGGGTAGTTCACCGTCTGGCCGCTGAGTTCGCCGAGGCCCTCGGAGACGGTGTGGAACGCCGAGCCCGCGAGGAAGTAGTTGTAGTTGTTCCAGAACACGTCGTTGCGTTCGATCACGTTCCAGCCGTTCGGCTCGTAGCCCTCGCTGTCGAGCGTGTTCGGGACGATCCCGGCGCCGTTGTTGTAGAAGGCGTTTTCGATGATCCGCACGTACTTGGAGTTCGTGCCGGAGTAGCCGAGGACGTTTTCGTAGCTCTTGTCGTTCTTCAGCAGCGTCCACTGCGGCTTCTTCTGGCAGGGCGTGCCGTCGTAGACGTTCCACTTCTTGTTGTCGCACGGCGTTTCGCCGACGTAGAAGGCGGAGTCGCCCTGGCGGTAGCCGGCCGAGTTGATCATCTTGCCGCCGTAACAGTTCTTCGCGAAGAGGCCGTAGGAGCGGTTGCCCGAGGCGAGCAGGTTGTTCATCGTGTAGCCGTCGCAGTGCTGGCCTTCTTCGTTCGAGGCGTGGATGAAGAAGCCGTTCGACTCGAAGTTGCGCGCCCACATGTTCTTCAGCACGAGGCCGTCGACGCTGATCGCCTCGATCCCGTTCTGCGCGGCGCCGAGTTCGCCCTTCGCGTTCTTGCCTTCGAGGATCGTCCGCTTGCGGGTCCTTCTTGGTGCCCTCGATCGTCATCCCGTCGAAGCGCTTCTTCCGTTCGGTGCCGTCGACGACGACGCCTTCGACGTACTTGCCCGGCCGGATCGCGACCGTCGACCTTCGCCTTCGGGTTCTTGAAGGCGTAGGCGCCGGCGGCGTCGACCGCCTTCTGGATCGTGCGGTAGTGGCAGCCGTGGTGGCAGGCTTCGAAGACCGATCGGTCTTCTGCTTCTTCGCCGGCTTGGCGGCGAGTGCCGGGGCGGTGGTCGCGGCGAGGCCGACGAGGGCCGCGAGCACGGGGACGAGTGCGAGAACTGGCAAGCGGTGCTTCATATCTCTCCTTGCAGCGTCGGTTGGACGCCCCCGCTCCTCCAAGTCGGGGACCGGCGCCGGGCATCCCTTTCACGCGTCGGCGTCGCGCTGCGCGGACTGTATCGAAGGCCGAAGCGACTTCGGCTGGTCAGCCAGGCAGGATCGTCTGCATCGCTTCTTCCAGTTCGGCCACCCCGTAGGCGCCCGGAAGGCGGTCCTTGATCACGCCTTCCTTGCCGATCAGGTACGTCCATGGCTCGGTCGGCAGGCCGAACGCCTTCAGCTGGGGACGCATCCCCTTGGCTGATTTCGTTGTCGACGTAGACCTCCTGGTGGATGAAGTCGGCCTTCGGTTCGTACTTGTCGGCGACCTGCTGGGCGACGTCGACGACCGGGCCGCAGACGCGGCTCTGGCAGAGGGCGGGGGTGGCGAAGACGAGGACGATCGGCTTCTTGCCGAGGACTTCGGCGAAGTCGACCTTGTGCATCTGGTCGGGCGGGACCCGGGTGTCGATCTTTTCCAGGTCGTTGCCGACGTCGGCGGCGGTCAGCGTGGTGATCTTCGGCGGGCGTTCGCCGACTTTCGGCACCTGCGGGAATTCGCCGACGACCGGGCAGGGGACGCGGCTCGCTTCGAGCTTGCCGTCCTTGCCCTTGATCATCGCGATCGCGAGCCAGGAGCCGTTCCTTGTCGAAGTCGACCTTCGGCACCACGTAGACGGACTTCGCCTCGCCCGGGCCGGAGCCGTTCTGGGAGCGGTAGGCGGGCTTCGTCTGCAGCGTTTCCAGCTTCGCCGGGAGCGGGCCGATCACCTTCGACTTGCCGTCCTTGGCGAAGTAGAGGGCGACTTCGACGTCTTCGACCTGTTCCTGGCCGGCCGTGAAGACGCCGAAGGGATAGCGTTCGACGCCCGTGTCGAAGACCTCCGAGGCGGGGGCGACGACCAGCTTCGAGGGGGTCGCGCCGGAGCCGTGCAGGAGCTGGGAGATCGTCTTGCCCTGCGCCGTCGGGGAACTCCTTCGGCGGGCGGCGCGGGGCGCGTTTCGACCGCTGCCGCCGCCGCAGCCGGCGAGCAGCGCCGCGCCGAGGGCGGCGAGCGCGAGCAGGGCGGCGAGGCGGTCGGGCCATCGCAGGGAACGCTACAAGCCGGGCTGGGGAGGGCGGCTGCGCCGCGCGGTCGGGCGTGGCGCCTTAAGCTGCGCGCCGTGCCGAACATCGAGGACCCGAACTTCGAGGAACGCGAGGGGCGCCGCCCGGGTTCCGGGCCTTTCGCGCCCGGGTCGGCTACGAGCTGGGCAGCGAGCGGATCGGCGCGAGCGTCTGGAAACTGCCGCCCGGCGAGGCCGCCTACCCGTACCACTTCCACTACTCCGACGAGGAGCTCGTCTTCGTCCTGAGCGGCCGGCCGACGCTGCGGACGCCGGCGGGGACGCGCGAGCTCGAGCCGGGCGAGGCGGTCCACTTCCCGCTCGGCGAGGGCGGCGCCCACCAGCTCTTCAACCCGACCGACGAGGAGGTCCGCTTCCTCGCCGTCTCCACCCACGGCGCCCCGGACATCGTCGTCTATCCCGACTCGAACAAGATCAGCGCCAGCGAGCGCCTGCCCGAGGGCGGCGGCCTCCACACCTTCTTCGACCTCGACACCGAAGTCGACTACTGGAAGGGCGAGTCGCCGCCGCAGTCCTAGCCGGTTGCACCCCGGCGCTCGTCCGCGTCCGCGTCGTAAGCCGCGCCCCGGCACCGCTGAGTTCGCACTTTCCGCCGCATACCGACGAGAACTGCGAACTCGCGGGCCGGGGGCGCCGCCCCCGTAGGCTCCGTCCCGAACCCACTTCCGATTGGAGGAGCCGCGATGAGCAAAGTCATCTACACCGCCGAGTCACACGTCACCGGCGGGCGCGCCGAGGGTCATGGCAAGACCAGCGACGGGGCGCTCGAGGTCGACCTGCGTCTGCCCGCCGAGATGGGCGGCGAAGGCGGCGGCACCAACCCCGAGCAGCTCTTCGCGGTCGGTTACGCGGCCTGCTTCGAGGGTGCGATCGGCGCCGTGGCGCGGCGTCGAGAAGCTCGAGGCCGGCGACGTCGAGATCGACTCCAAGGTGTCGCTGACTCCGGGCGAGGAGCGCACCTTCGTGCTCTCGGTCGAGCTCGACGTCACGCTGCCGTCGGTCGAGGGCGACGCCGCCGTCGACCTCGTCCGCGAGGCGCACAAAGTGTGCCCGTACTCGAACGCGACGCGCGGCAACATCGAGGTCACGCTGACCGCGAACGGCGCCCCCGTCTGAGCGGGCGCTAGGCCGAGGGCCGGGACGGCGTCCATCTGGGCGCCGCCCGCCGGCGGCAGGACTCGCTCCGCGGGGGGCGAACCCGGCAGTCGTGAATCGACTGTCGCTGCGCTTCCCGCTCACCGCCCTCGCGGTCCTCGGCGTCATCGCGATGGCGATCATCCTGCCGACCGCCTTCGGCGCCCCGGCGCCCGCGCCCGCGCCGGTCCGCAAGGCGCTCGCCCAGACCGAACACGTCCAGGGCGCGCCCGGCCGCACCATGGTGCTGAGCAAGGTGACGGTCCCGCGCGGGCGGGAAGCTCGCCGTCCACCACCACCTCGGCACGCAGATCTCGCGGGTCGGTTCGGGGACGCTGACCTACACCGTGCGGCGCGGCGAGGCCGAACTCTTCGAAGGCGAATCGAGCGAACCCCAGCCTGATCCGTGACATCACCGCCGGCAAGACGGCGAACATCAGCGCCGGACAGTGGCTGGTCGAGCAGCCCAGCGACATCCACCAGGCCGCCAACCGCGGCTCCTCACCGGTCATGATCTACCTGGCGACGCTGCTCAAGGACGGCGCCGCTCCTTCGACTCCTGTGGATCTGCATCAGCCCGCCGGTCCTCAGTCGCCGCACCCCCACAGACGCGCTAGACTGCGGCGCAATGGCGATCCAGGGCGGACATAACGTGGTTCTTTGCGCGTCCCCCGCGGTCGTCGTCGTTGCGGTTATCACCGGGGCCGAGCTTGTCAAAAGCTCGGTCGTCGTCTGACACCGCAAGAACGCCCGCCGGCCAACAACACACATAACAGGGACACGGCGGAGGCGTTGCCGGCCGTGCCGATCCCTTCAAAACACTGGCAAGAAGCACTCGGAATCCTCGCCGCGAGGCGCTATCCGCAGCCGCAGTTCCCGCTGTCGACGGACGATCGTCCGCCTGCCTAGCCGGCCCGCTTAGCCTCGATCCACCGATCCCATCCGACCCTGACCGAAGAATGACCTCCTGAAAGGGGCATGGAGCGGCTGATTGAGGCAGCCGCGGCCCTCGATCAGGAGGTCACTCACATGGTGAACGACTCGACGACCGTCGTCTTCGACGACGAGCGGGCGGTCGCCGACGCCGGACTGGTTCTGCCGGCGACGCTGGCGGCACGACTCGGGATCGAGGCGCTGGTCGAGGAGTGCGTCGACCTCGGCGAGACCCCGGGGGCCGCCAACCCCGGGCGCAAGGTGATGACGCTGCTCGCGTCGATGGCGCTGGGCGCCGACTGCATCGAGGACTGCGAGGTGTTGCGCAGCGGGCGCACCGGGGCGATCCTGCCCCACCGGGTGGCGGCGCCGTCGACCGTCGGCACCTTCCTTCGCTCCTTCACCTTCGGCCACGTGCGCCAGCTCGACCGGGTGCTCGGCGAGGCGATCACCCGGGCCTGGAAAGCCGGGGCAGGCCCCGGGAAGGAGCGGTTGGTCATCGACGTCGACAGCTTCGTCGGCGAGGTGCACGGCTACGCCAAGCAGGGCGCCTCCTACGGCTACGACGGTCGGCGTGGGTATCACCCGCTGCTCGCCACCCGTGCCGACACAGGCGAGGTGCTGCATATCCGCACCCGCAAGGGCTCGGCCAACACCTCGCGGGGCATCGGGCGCTTCCTCGAGGAGCTGATCGCCCGCGTCGGGCGGGCCGGTGCCGAGGGCGGGAAGTTGCTGCGGGCCGACTCGGGCTTCTGGAGCAACAAGGCGATGGAGCGCCTGGAGGACGCCGGCTGGAGCTTCTCGATCGGGGTGCGGATGCAGAGGCACGTCAGGGCCGCGGTCGGGCGGATCGACGAGGGGGCGTGGACGCCGCTCGACGACTACCCCGACGGAGGAGAGGCCCAGATCGCCGAGACGACGCTCGGGGAGAGAAGGCTGATCGTGCGCCGCACGCGACTGACCGGAGAGCAGGCCGAGCTCTTCCCCGACTGGCGCCACTTCGCCTTCCTCACCAACCGCACCGAGGCCCTGATGACGGTCGAGGCCGAGCACCGACAGCATGCCGTCGTCGAGCTGGCGATCCGCGACCTGAAGGACCAGGCCCTCGCCCACTTCCCCTCGGGGAGGTTCGCCGCCAACGCCGCCTGGGCGGTGATCGCCGCCCTCGCCCACGACCTGATGCGCTGGACGGGGCTGCTCGGCCTGCCGGGCACGACCGTGCGCACGGCGCGCACCCTGCGCCGGCGATTGCTCGCCCTGCCCGGGCGGCTCACCCGCAGCGCCCGGCGCTGGACACTCCACCTACCGGCTCGTTGGCCATGGCGGGAGGCGTTCGTCGAGGCGCTGGAGCGGATCAGGGCGCTGCCCGCCGTGGCCTGAACCTTCACACGATGCCCCGCCTCGCCCGCCCGGTCCCCGGTGGCCGCCGGCTGCCCGCTCCTCGAGCGAGGCGCACTGCCGAGCGCCGGCCGGTGCCCGAAGGACGTGGGTGAGGCACCGGGGTCCGTCGTGTTCCGCCTTTACCCGCCCGAGGCCGACCGCGCTCTCATCCGTAACGGTGAATCGGTGGATTCAGGCTTAGGCAGCCGCCGATTGGGTAGCCGACGGGGCATGAAGCTGAGAATGTCTCTCCCCCTCGTCCTGTCCGCCTGCTGCGCCCTCGTCCTGGTCGTCGCCCCCGCCGCCTCCGCGGCCGGATCCGTCGACACCGGCAGGGCCTGTTACGCCGCCGAAGGCACTCAAGGGGTGAACGTCGACGTCACCGGCTCGGGCTTCACCCCCGGCGAAGCGGTCTTCGCCCAGATTCCCGCGCCGGGCGGTCTCGCCGGCTTCGTCGAAACCACTGTCGCCCCCGACGGCACGATCGCCGCCACGGTCGACCACGTCTTCCCCGGCGGCATCGACCCGGTCGCCGAAAAGATGGAGATGCAGATCAAGGGTGTCCTCTCCGGCCAGATCCTCGCCGAAGCGCCCTTCCAGATCACCAACCTTGCGGTCGCCACCAAGCCGCCGTACGCGCCGTACAGCCATGTCGTCAAGTACAGCTTCGCCGGCTTCCGCCCGAACAAGCCGATCTTCGGCCACTACTTCCGCCATAAGCATCTGGTCGTCACCCACAAGTTCGGCAAGGCGAAGGGACCCTGCGGCATCCTCCATACCAAGGCGAAGCTCTTCCCCGGCCACGGTGTGGCGGGCGCCAAGTACAAGGTCCAGTTCGACGACTCGAAGAAGGTCAACCCGAAGGCCCACCCGAAGATCGTCACGAGCCTCGGCGCCGCCTTCTAGCGGCCGCCCCAGGTCTCCCGGGACCCTCTAAGATCGACCCCTGCGGCTCTCGCAGGGGCGCCGCATCCCGCCCGGATAGCTCAGTTGGTAGAGCACTTCCATGGTAAGGAAGGGGTCACGAGTTCGAGTCTCGTTCCGGGCTTCTTGGAAGTGCCTGCAAATCGGCTCCTTGTGGGCCGATTTTGCGTTTTCGGGATGTGCGGCGATTGCGGTATATCGCCACTAGTGGCGATATAGGCGGGGATCGGAATGGATTCCCCAAGTCCACGCCAGCCGAGACTAGAATCATGTCTATGACGGTCAAGGAACGCCTTCAACAGGTCGTCTCCGAGATGAGCGAGGACGAAGCCGCCGACGCACTCGCATTGGTCGCCGGTGCCCGGGCCGGCGCGACGCCGACCGACATCTATGGCACCGCGTGGGGGAAGGTGCTCGCGGACGTCGATCCCGAGGCACTGGCGGCGAGCGGCGATCCGACGATCGCGATCCCGGGCGGTATCCCCGACATTTCGTGAGGTCCGACGAGGTCCTGATCAGGGCCTTGACGGCGGCGGATCTTCCTGGCCTTGCCGTTTTGCGTTGCAGCGGCGGCGCGCCGTTTGAAGACGTCGTCGAAGAGCAGATTCATGACTCGCTTCCTCTTCGCTACCTGGCGTCTCCTCCGCGCTTCGACGGTCGCATGCTGATCGGCGCTGGACCCGATGGACAGATACTCATCGTCGGCGCCCATCACATTGAGCCGACCTTGGTGCCCGATGTCGGCTACACGGAGGTCATCGCCGTCGCCTCCCACGCCCGCGGCACGTTGGTCCGACTCCCGCAGGGCCAAGAGATCTCCTTGGGTGAGTTGATGCTCTACGCGATCTTCAAGCAGATGCTTGCCCTCCGAAGGCATCAGCGCACCTTCGTGCGCGTGGACCGACGCAACGCGAGGAGCCTGGCGCTGTGCGACCGCGTCGGCCTGTCAGAGGAGCGTCCGGATCAAGACGCGGGCCTCATCCAACGATGGGGAGAGTTGCCGAGACGCAAATAGTTGCCGGGTTCGTCTCGGTGAAGCCGCTGGTCGCAGGTTCAAATCTCTCCCCGCTGCATCTGGGTTGGCGCGGGCATTGATCAATCGCCACTCGGATTCACAGAGTGACGATACGCGACGACAATCGCCGCATATTGCGGGCAAGCGGCAGCTCGCGGAGTGTGGGCAAGGGCCGCAGTAATGTGACGAGAAATACCTGCTATTTCCCCATATTTTCGACAGCTGTCGTCCCTCTGGGGTCGCGAATGGTAAGGAAGGGGTCACGAGTTCGAGTCTCGTTCCGGGCTTCGCGAAGCGACGCGGCGTGGGCCGCCCTCTACCCTTGACGGATGAAGCCGGTGGATGCGATCACCAGGAGGGGTGTGGTGCCGGCCGCTCTGCTGGCGGCGCTGATCACGATCGCGCTCGACCCGTTCTCGCTGACCCACCTCGGCAGCATGGCGATGCTTCTGCTCGGGGCCGCCGCGGTCGTCGTGCTCGCAGCCTGGGGCGCGGTGATGTTGATCGGCGAGGAGATGCCGGAGGAGGAGTTCCGGCGGATCGCCGAGCGCAGCGAGGAATTGGCCGCGATGCCGCCCGCCGAGCGGGAGGCGAGCGAGTTCGAGGAGTACGTGAGCGACGCGATCGACGCGCTGCCGGAGGAGCTCTTCGAGGTTGTCGAGGAGATCCCGATCGTCGTCTCCAGCCGCGGTCACGAGTACCGCGCCTACGGTCACTACATCGGCGACACGGTCGCGCGTGACAACTTCCGCGACCACATCGTCATCTACCGCGACACGCTGGAACGGGACTTCGGCGGCGACCCCGAGCTGCTGCGCGCCCAGGTCGAGCGCACCGTCCGGCACGAGATCGCCCACCACCTCGGCTGGGGCGAGGCCGGGGTTCGCGAACTCGGGCTCTGATCGCCCCCGGGTCGCGGCGACGGTGGTGGATCAGGCGGTCGCCCGGCCCCAGACGAGCGGCTTGACGACCGCCGGCATCCCCCGCCAGGCGCCCCTGCCGATCGACTCGACCCGCAGCGACTCTTCGATCGTCGCCAGGGTCGGGCGATCGCACTGGCAGCCGTCGGCGAACGCCGCCCAGGCGCGCACCGATCGCCGCTGCAGGCGCCGCCGCCAGCCCGAATCGGCGCGCACGTGCTCCAGGAAGAGCAGCTGCCCTCCGGGCCGCAGGACGCGCTCCACCTCGCGGAGCGCCCGCCGCGGGTCGGCGACCGTGCAGAGGACGAGGGTCGCGACGACGGTGTCGAAACTGTCGTCGGGAAAGGGGAGATCCTCGGCGGCGGCCCGCACGAGCTCGGCGTCGACGTCGTCGGGCGCGAGCCCGAGGTCGATGCGGTCGCCCATCAGGGCGCCCGGCTCGGCGAGGACAAGCCGATCCAGGCCCGCCGGATAGTGGCGGAGGTTGAGGCCGGTGCCGGCGCCGATCTCGAGCACGGCGCCGCGCGCCTCGGCCACCAGATCTCGCCTGCGGGCCGCCGTGCCCAGCCTCTCGGCCACCCACAGCGAGGGGTTGTAGAGGGTGGCGACGAGGCGGCTTTCGACCACCTCGACGGTCTGACTCGGGGTGCTTGCGTTCGTCGGCATGCTCGATATTCCAGGGCAGCGGGGCCGATCCCGCTTCACCTCTTCCGGCCAACTTCGATGGCCGTTTCGGGCCACCTCGGTGCCCTACGCTTGGCGGATGGAAGAGCAGACGATCCGCTTCGCCGGGGAGCGAGGACGTCGCATCGCCTGGGCGCAGAGCGGCGACGGGCCGCCGCTGCTGTTCGCCGGTTGGTGGATGAGCCATCTCGAGCTGAACTGGCGCGATCCTCGCTTCCGGGCCTTCGTCGAAGCGCTGGGACGGCACCGGACCGTGATCCGCTACGACCCGCCCGGAACCGGGGCCTCGGCCGACGGCGAGATGCCGTCGGCGAGCGTCGAGGGCGCGGAAGCGGCGCTGGCCGCGGTCGCCGCGGCGGCCGGCGCGAGCCCCGCGGACCTTCTCGCCGCCTCCTCCGGCGCCCCGGTCGGCATCGCCTATGCGGCTGCGCACCCGGAGCGGGTGCGCAGGCTCGTGCTCTACGGCGGCTACGCCTCGGGGTCCGGCATCGCCGACGCGGCAACGCGGCAGGAGATCGCTCGGCTGGTGCGCGAGCACTGGGGCCTCGGGTCCCGGGTCCTCGCCGACATGTTCATGCCGACCGCCGACGGCAGCGAGCGCGAGGCGTTCGTCGACTACCAGCGCCGCGCGGCGAGCGCCGAGGGCGCGGCCCGCGCGCTCCAGGCCGTCTACAGCTTCGACGTCGCCGCGCAGCTCGGCGAAGTGGGCGGGCCGTCCGTCGTCCTGCACCGCCGCGAGGACCGCGCGATCCCCTTCGAGCTCGGTCGTGAGCTGGCGGCGGGGCTGCCCGAGGCGAGGTTCCTCGCGCTCGACGGGGCCGATCACTACCCCTGGTTCGGCGACTCGGAGCAGGTGCTGCGGGCCATGCTGCACGCGCTCGGCATCGAGGACGCCGCCGTGTCGCCCGAGCCGAGCGAGGATGGCCCCCAGGGCTCCGGTGTCGAGGACCTGACCGAGCGCGAGACCGAAGTCTTGGCGCTGATCGCCGGCGGCCTCTCCGACCGCGAGGTCGCCGAGCGCCTGGTGCTCAGCCCGCACACCGTCCATCGCCACGTCGCCAACGTCCGCACCAAACTCGGGCTCCCGAGCCGCGCCGCCGCGGTCGCCGCGGCGGCGCGACGCGGACTGATCTGATCGCACGCCGGATGATCGGTCGCGATCTCACCTGGGACGGCTGCTTCAGCGCGCGCGACCTCGGCGGGCTCCCGAACGGCGATGTCGCCGCGCTGCGCCGGCGCCTGATCCGGTAGTCGGTGCCGGCCGCGACCCCGTCCATCTAGGATCGCCGGCATGGAGAACTCCCCGCCGGCCGACGGCCCGCCCCCGATTGATGTCGCCAACGCCGACCTGCTGCTCTCGACCACGCGCTCGGTGCGCAAGCGACTCGATTTCGAGCGGCCGGTGGAGCGCGAGGTCCTGCTCGAATGCCTGCAGCTGGCGGTCCAGGCGCCGACCGCGTCGAACCGCCAGACGTGGCGGTGGATGGTCGTCGCCGATCCCGAGCTGAAGGCGAAGATCGCCGACATCTACCGCGAAGCGGCGCTGCCCTACCTGGGCAGCTCGCTGGCCGCGGCGCAGGAGGGCGGCGACCCGCAGGGTCGTCGTGTCTACGAGAGCGCGCTCTACCTGGCGGAGAACTTCGAGCGCGCCCCGGCCTTCGTCATCCCCTGCATCGCCGAAGACCTCGACGAGATGGACCGGGAGGGGGTCATCGTCGCGCTCGGCTCGATCGTGCAGGCGGCCTGGAGCTTCCAGCTCGCGCTGCGCGCCCGCGGCCTCGGCTCGACCTGGACGACCCTCCACCTGCGCAACGCGCAGGCCGTCGCCGACCTGCTCGGCATCCCCGACGGGGTCGCGCAGGTGAGCCTGATCCCGGTCGCCTACACCAAGGGAGCGAACTTCAAGCCGGCCAAGCGCCCGCCCGTGACCGAGATCACGCACTGGGACCACTGGGGAGCCGAACCTTCCGCCTAGGATCGACCCCGGCGCCCCGTCGTCCTGATGTTATGTTCGTGACAGGGGGATCGTGCTGAGACGGACTATTGCCATCGTGAGCGGGTCGCTGGTCGTCGCCTTGGTGTTGGCGGCGGCCGCGTTTGCCGCGGAAGTCAGCCGCGAAGAATTCAAGGTGGCGGCGGAACCGATCTGCAAGACCAGCGCGAAGGCGAACGAACGGATCCTCGCCGGGGTGCGGAAGGAAGTGAAAGCGGGGAAGCTGAAGCCCGCCGCGGCGAAGTTCGCCAAGGCGTCGAAGGAGCAGGCGACCGCGCTGAAGGAGCTCGAAAGGCTGCCGCAGCCCGCCGCCGACGAAACGCGACTGGCCAAGTGGCTCTCCTACCTCAAGATCGAGGCCGAACTGTTCGCCGACGCGGGGAAGAAGCTGAAGGCCGGCGACAAGGCCGGGGCCTATCACGTCTTCGCCAAATTGACCCCGAACGCCAACAAGGCGAACAACGAAGTGCTGCCGTTCGAGTTCCGCTACTGCCAGTTCGATCCGGGCAAGTTCACCTGAGCCCGGTCGCGCTCCGCGCCGCCCGGCAGGAGGACGAGCGGGCGCTGCGCGAGCTCGACGCCGCGACCTGGTCGCCGCGGGTCAATCCCGGGCCGCCGCCCGATCCGGACCGGCACTTTCTCGACCGCTTCGGCGCCGAGAACGTGATCGTCGCCGTCGAGGGCGACGCGATCGTCGGCAGCCTCGTCCTCGGCCCCTGGACGGCGCTCGAGTCGAGCCGCCACGTGGTCGAGGTCAACGGCCTCGCCGTCGACCCGGCCCGACAGGGGGAGGGGATCGGCGCCCGCCTGCTCGACGCGGCGATCGCCCGCGCGCGCGGGCGCGGAAAGCGCCGCCTCGTCCTCCGGGTCCTCTCAACCAACACCGGCGCGCGGCGCCTCTATGAACGGCACGGCTTCGCGGTCGAGGGAGCCCACCACGACGCCTTCCTGCTCGAGGGCTCCTACGTCGACGACCTTCTGATGGCCCTCGACCTGACCCGATGACCGCAGTCGGTTCGCCGCGCGGATGGCGAGATCGTCATCCCCCCCGACGCTCTTCCCTGGGCACGACGAACAGTTCGAACCAGTCCGGGACGGCTCTCTGCAGGCCCGGGTAGACCAGCGCCGGCTCGGCCGGGATGACGATCCAGTACTCCTCGATCCGCGGCGGCTCGGGGATGTCGACCACCTGGTAGAGCCGGCGCAGCGCGGCAACCATCCTCTCGCGGCCTAACCGGGTCGCGACAAGGTCCGGTTCGGGCGCCAACCGCGTCTGCTGCATTTGATCCAGACTGCCTGCGCGGTCCCCGGAAATCCGGAATGTTGGACGAACGGTTGAGACCGGGCGACGCACCGGGCCCGGTCGGCGAGATAATTGGTTGTCCCGGGAAGTTTTCGCGCCCATTTCTGTGCCGAAGTCGAGACAAACCGCAGCCCTCCTGGCGCTCGCCGCGCTCGTCGTCGCGCTGCTCGCGGGCTGCGGCGGGGGCGGATCCTCCACCTCCGGCTCGACCGGCTCGACCTCGACCACCGGCGGGACCGGCACGGTGCCTGCGATCCCGCTCGAACCCGGCCTCGCCGACTGGCCCTTTTTCGGCCGCGTCCCCCAGCGCACCCACTACCTGCCGGCGAACCAGGGCGCGACGATCGACCGCCCGCTCGACCCGCCGCTGAAGCAGGCCTGGTCGGTCAGCACCCACGCCCTGATCGAGTTCCCGCCCGCGATCTCCGGCGGTGTCGCCTACGTGATCAACAAGTACGGCAACGGCAAGGCGATCAAGCTGAGCAACCGCAAGATCCTCTGGGAACTGCAGCTCGACCCCAAGAACAAGGGCCACCAGCGCGACGTCACCGCGCCGGTCTACTACCGCGGCAAGGTCTACGGCGCCTTCCTCGACGGCTACGTCGCGGCCGGCGACGGCGCCGACGGCAAGAAGGTCTGGCTGCACAACCTCCACGCGCCCCTCGAGAGCTCGCCGCTGCCGGTCGAAGGCAACCTCTACCTCGGCACCGACAAGGCCGAAGTCGTCGCCCTCGACGCCGGCGACGGCCACACGGTCTGGACCTTCAAGGCCCCTGCCGCGATCAAAGCCAGCCCCAGCTACGACGCAGGCCGGCTCTTCATCGCCGACTACCAGAGCTCCGTCTACGCGCTCGACCCGGCGACCGGAAAGTCGATCTGGCGCACCAACACCAGCAAGGTCGCGCCCTTCGGCAAGGGCGGCTTCTACTCCTCACCGGCGATCGCCTTCGGCAACGTCTACGCGGCGCGCGACGACGGCACCGTCTACGCCTTCGACGAGGCCACCGGCAAGGTCCGCTGGACCTTCGCCACCGGCGACGCGGTCTACGGCTCGCCGGCCGTCGCCCAGGTCCCGGGCACGCCGCCGACCGTCTACATCGGCTCCGAAAACGGCCGCTTCTACGCGCTCGACGCGCGCACCGGCAAGGTCCGCTGGAGCTATGACGTCGGCGGCCCGGTCGAGGGGACGGCGACCGTGATCGGCCACACCGTCTACGTCGCCAGCTTCACCACCCGCAAGACGATCGGCATCGACGTCCGCACCCACAAGAAGGACTTCGAGATCGGCCAGGCCGGCTACACGCCGATGGTCTCCGACGGGCAGCGCCTGATCTTGGTCGGTTATTACACCGTCTTCGGGCTCGAACCGACGAAGCCCTAGGCGGCCCGCCGCGGGGCGGCGCGCGTCGCCTGACGGTCGAGCTCACCCCCTTCGAGCCGACCGCGCAGCCGCCGCAGCGAGCGGGAGAGGATCTGCTGGACGTTGGCCACCGTCAGGCCGGTCATCGTCGCGATCTCCGGCCCATTGAGGTCGCCGCCGAAGCGCAGCGCCAGCACTTCGCGGTCGCGCGGTGCCAATTCGGCGAGCGCCTCCGCCAGATCCGGCTCGATCCCCAGGTCGGGCTCCGGCAGCTCGCTGCCGAGCTCCCCTTCCGGAACCTCCTCGATCGCCTGCAGCCGCCCCCAAATGTCGGCTCGGTAATGGTCGATCAGCAGGTTGCGGGCGATCGTCAGCAGCCAGACCCGGGCCGGCGCGCGGCTCGGATCGAACCGCTTCCAGGCGCGGAGGGCGCGCTCAAACGTTCGCTGGGTGAGATCCTCGGCGTCGGCAACCGACTGCACCCGGTAGGCAAAAAACCCGTAGACGCCCCAGATCTCGTCGTCGTAGACGCTCGCGAAGTCCAGGGACATCGTGGCCAGATTAGGTACCCAGAATTGAGATCTCGACAGTTCTGGACGAAAAGCGGCCCGCTCGTGGCGGGCCGCTCCGGTGGTCGATCGTGCTGCTTGGACCGTTCCTACGACTTTTTCGCGGTTTTCTTGGGAGCTTTGACCGTGATCTTGACCGTTTTGGTCACGGGCGTGCCGCCGGTCGGCGTGTAGGTGATCGTCACCTTCAGCTTCAGCTTGCCCTTTTCCGTGAGCTTCTTCTGTTCCTTCGGCGTCAATTTGACCTTGACCTTGACGGTCCCGGGCTTGACGGACACCGTGGTGGCCTTGATGCCCTTGCCGCTGACCTTGACCTTGCCGGGCGCGTTGACTTTCAGCGTCACCGTCGAGGTCTTGGGGTTGACGATGGCTTCGCTGAGTTGGACCACCGGGGTGACGCAGTTCGGGGGGGTGCCGACCTGGCCCGCGGCACAGGTCTTCGCAGCTTCCTTCGGCGCTTCCTTCGGCGCTTCCTTCGGCTGTTCTTTCGGCGGTTCCTGCGGCGTGACGCAGTTGGGCGGGGTCCCCGTCTGGCCGGCAGGGCAATAAGGACTCGATTCGGCCGCCGGGGAAGCGGCTGGGATGGCGACGGCGGCAGCCGCCAGGGCCACCAGGACGAGCAGTGAGATCGACCGTTTTCTCATTTGAGCTCCTTTCTAAAGCTTCGGTAACGACATACGGGGCGAGGCAGGGATTGCTGACAGGGACCTTCGTCGACGTCGTGCACCGGTGAGCTCTGCCCGGCCGGCGTCAGGATCGCCGTCGGGCGGCCGTATCCACGGATGATGCCGACGAATCGCGACCAGGACGGCGACCGCGAGTCGGCGGACAGCGAGCACCCGGAGCTGGTGGATCGTCTCAAGGGTGAGCGGCCGATCCCCGACCCTGCCTTTCGCGCTCGGCTGCGGCATCAATTGTTGACCGCGCCACGTGGATCTTCGCCCCTCGAGGCGCCCGACTGGGAGTCGCTGGCGGGCACGTATGCCGCCCTCGGTCTCCTCTGCCTTGTCGTGGCCGCGTTGGGACTGGCCGGACTCGGCCCCTTTGCGGGCGGTTAGCTCGGTCGCAGGCAACGCCACCCGAACGCCGCGACGCGCCGCCCAGCCCGCTCGGCGTCGAGGGTGGCCAGGTACGTCGGAGCGTCCAAGCGTGGCGGGGGATCGGTCGGACCGCCCAAGACCGGCCTGCTCAAGCGCCGGCCGATGGAGAAGAGCCGATACCCGCAGCTCTCGAGCATCGCGCCGACAGCGGTGGGCATGGGAGCGAGGTCCTCGAAGAAAATGTCACGCACCCTGCCCTCCTCCAGCGCCTGCCTGCCCCCCGACAGGGCGTCGTACTCATGCCCCTCCACGTCCAGCTTGAGGATGCCGACGCGCTCCGTGCCGATCACGTCATCGATGCGGACGGTCTGGACCTGGATCGCCCTGCCGTCGTCCGCGGCATCCTCGCGCAGGCCGGCGGTGCCCGCATTGTGCTCAAACCCTGGCGGCTCCACCAGAGTGGCGGCCCCGTTTTTCCTGGAGGCGGCCCGCTCGTCGATGCGAACGTCTCCGAACTGCCAGCGATCGGCGTTTGCACGAAGACGAGCGGCAATCGCCGGGTGGGGCTCCAAAGCGATCACGGCGCGCGCCCTGACGGCGAGCAGCGAGGTGAAATAGCCGATGTTCGCGCCCAGGTCGAGCGCCAGGTCGATCGGGTCCGTGAGTCGCCACATCACCTCGGTGACCGCCAGCTCATGGACTCCCATGCGAGCGATGCCCGAGCCGATGCGATCCGACGTATCGACTTCCAGCAATGCCTTCCACGGCAAGGTCACCAGGCGAGTCTCATCACCGGAAAGTGAGTGGGCACAGCGCCTTGCCAGTTGATCCGGCCGCCATACGTAGGCCGGGCTGGGATGCAGAATGCCGTCCCGCATCAGCCTCGATCGACGGCTTTCGGGGGGCGGTGTCCGACGACGAAGACGCTCACCGAGGTCAGCTCCGGCGCCTGCCGGTGGATCGTCTCGGGCCAGTGCCTGCCGCCGGTGCCCGGGATTATGTCCCTGGCTCCGTAGATGACGCCGGTCTCGAGGCCGGCTTCGACCAGCACCCGCTCGGTGATGTGCGGCAGCGCCGGGGTGGAGTGGGGGAGGTTGTCGGGCCGGAAGGAGGTCAGGCGTCCGCGCAGGAGCAGCTCGCCGCGGTGGCGCAGGTTGGTCAGCGACGGGGTGGAGACGACGATCAGACCACCAGGCGCGAGCGCTTCGGCCGCGATCCGGAGCACAGTCCACGGCGCGTCGAGATGCTCGATCACCTCGATCATCAGGATCCGATCGGGGCTCCCCATGCCCGCGTCCTCGGCCGGCCCGACGATCATCTCGACGTCTCCCCGCAGATCGTCCGCGAGCCAGTCGATCAGGTCGACCCCGGTCAGCGCGGCGGGCCGGTGGTCGTCACGCACCGTCCGCAGGACGTCGCCCTTCCCGCAGCCGACATCGAGCCAGGTCAGTCCCGGGCCGGGCTCCGCCAAAGAGAGGGCCAGCCCGTGGATTTCCCTTGAAGAGTCTCCTCGCGACTCGCGCTGCCGGCCCACCGAGGAGGTCGTCATCGGGGCTCCGCAAGGAGGATTCTCACTGCGCAACCAGCCAGAATGGCGACTTTCCTGCGCCTCCGCCTGGTGGCTCGTCGAGCCGCTCGATCCGCGGTCCGACGAGGCGACGCAGCGGATTGAGGTCCCGCAGCGGACGGTGATAGGCGACGTCCTCGTAGTTGGAGTCGACGATGCCGCGGATCGCCTCCAGATCGCCGGGGCCGATCAGGGCGGGATGGATCTCGACGAACAGACGCGGGCGGCGTGTCTCGATGGTGCGGGCGGCGCCTTCGAGCACGTGTCGCTCGAAGCCCTCCACATCTATCTTGATCAAGCCGACGTCACCCGGCGTGATTTCGTCCACGGTCACCATTCGCACCTGACGTTCACCCTGGTCGGAGACGCTGCCGTTGAGCCCTGGATTGAAGTGGGCGATGCCCGGCGAGGCGCCGACCGCGGCCTCGACGATCTCGACCTGCGGCATGGTGTTCGCGGCGATGGTGCGGCGGACCTCGGTGAGGTTGTCGAGGTCGGGCTCGATCCCGACGATCGGTTCTGCCCCTGCCTGCGCGAAAAGCAGGAGGTAGTAGCCGATGTTGGCGCCGACGTCGATCACCCCCTTGTTCGGGACCACCAGCGACTGGACCAGTGACGACTCGGCGACGAACCACTCGCCCTCGAGGAAGAGCTGTTGTTGGGCGCTCGACCTGGCGACGTCGAGGACGATGCGATGGCCGAACAGCTCCCTGGTGCGGAGGGTGGGGGAGGCCGCATGTCTCCAGAGCCGGTGCCCCAGCGGCAGCGTCTTGAGATGGGTGGTCGAGCTCCAGGCCCGGGCGATCTTCTCCGGGGCCCTCGCCGCCAGGCGCCCGTCCGCAGGAGAGGCGAGCGATAGGCTCATCGGCGGGATTCTATTGCGCTCTCTTTCCAGCTAGAGGTTTCCGATTGCAGCGCTCCGTCGCCCTCGTCCACGATTACCTGCTGGTCAGACGCGGCGCCGAGCGCACCTTCGAGGCGATCGCGGACTGCTGGCCCGAAGCGCCGATCTACACCCTGCTCTACGACGTCGAGGGCACCGAGGGGCGCTTCGCCGGGCGCGAGGTGCGCACTTCGCACCTGCAGCGCCTCGGCTTGACCCAGCGGAGCTTCCGCGCGCTCCTGCCCGTCTTCCCGCGGGCGATGCGCGCGCTGCCGCTCGACCGGTTCGACCTCGTGATCTCGAGCAGCAGCGCCTTCGCCCACACCGTCCGGACGCGCCCGGGTGCCGTTCACGTCTGCTACTGCCACAGCCCGTTTCGCTATGCCTGGTTCGAGCGGGAGCGTGCCTCGGGGGAGGTCCCGCCGCCGCTGCGGCCCGCTCTCGGCTTCACGCTCGGGCAGATCAGGAAGAGGGACCGGATCGCCGCGCGACGGGTCAGCCGCTATGTCGCCAACTCCGAGATCACCCGCGAGCGGATCTCCGACTACTGGATGAGGTCGTCCGCGGTCGTCCACCCCCCGGTCGAGGTCGAGAGGTTTCGGCGGCCCCGCTCGGTGGGGGCCGACTTCCTGATCGTCACCGAGCTGGTCCGCCACAAGCGGGTCGATCTGGCCCTCGAGGCCGCGCGGCGGGTCGGGGCGACGATCCGCGTGGTCGGCGACGGCCCGGACCGCGAACGGCTCGAAGCCGAATACGGCGGAGTCGGCGGGCCGGGCCGGTTCCTCGGCAGGGTCGACGACGAGGAGCTGGCCGAGCTGTACGCCGGCTGCCGTGCCTTCGTCATGCCCAACGTCGAGGAGTTCGGCATCGCCGCGGTGGAGTCGCAGGCGGCGGGGACGCCGGTGGTGGCGGTGGCGGCGGGCGGGGCGCTGGAGACCGTGCTCGACGGCGAGACCGGGGTGCTGGTCACCCCTGACGACGTCGGTGCCCTCGCCGCCGCTCTCGCTGAAACGGACTTCGAGCGCTTCGATCCGGCGGTGATCGCCGCTCACGCGACCTCCTTCTCGAAGCCGGCCTTCCAGCGTCGCTTTCGCGCCGAGGTCGCCCTGGCCGAGGCCGACCAGGGCGCTCGAGCTGCTCGCCAGCACGGATTCGTAGACCTTCACCACTTCCCTGGCGTGCCGCTCGGCCCCGAACTCGGCCCGGGCTGCATCTCGACCCCGCGTCGCCATCTCCTCGAGTCGGTCGGGGTCGGAGAGCAGACCGGCGAGGACATCGGCCCAGAGCTCCGGCCGGCGCGGTGGGAGGACCACCCCGGATCCCGCCTTCGCGACGATCTCGGGTGGACCGCCGACGTCGGTCGCGACGACGGGCACCCCGGCCGCCATCGCCTCGACGAGCGTGCGGCCGAACGGCTCCTCCCAGGACGGCGCGAGCAGGAGATCGACGGCGCCGAGGACCTCGGGGACGTCGTCGCGCTCGCCGAGGAAGCGGACCGCTCCGCCCAGCTCCGGCGCCGCCGCCTGGCGCCGCAGCGCCGCCAGGAAGGCGGCGTTGTCGTATCGAGTCGAGGCACTGTCGAACTTCGGCGAGCCGACCAGCAGCAGCTTCAGCCGCGGGTGGGCGGGAAGCAGCCGCCGGGCGATCTCGATCGCGTCGTCTTGTCCCTTCCAGGGAGTGATCTGGGCGACCACCGCCAGGACCGGGCCGTCGTCGGCGCCGAGCCCGAGCCACCTCCGCGCCTCTTGGCGACCGGGCCGCGGTGGCTCGAACCGGGTCAGGTCGACCGCGTTGTGGATGACGTTGGCGTCCTTCCCGCGGGCGCCGAGGGTCGATCGCGTGTAGGCCGAGTTGGCGATCAGCGCGTCGGCGCGGCCGATCGCCCGCAAGGCGAGGGAGGAGATGGGCCCGGGGGGCAGGCAGTCGCGCACGTGGACCACCGTGGGCCGGCCACAGGCGATCGCGACGAGCCCTGCCCTGATCGAGTTGGCATGGACCAGGTCGGCATCGACCGTCCGCGCGGCCTCCCGCACCTGGAGCGCCGCCTGGGCCATCTCTCCCAGGGCCCGGGCGGTCCTGATCGGGTGGAGGCGCAGGCTGCCGTCGGTGCCGCGCAGCGGCACGACCGCGATCCCCTCGCCGCGAAGCAGCTCGGCAAGGGGTCCCTCAGGACAGGCCACCGCCGCCCGCAGGTCGGCGGGAAGCGCGCGCAGCAGGGTGATCAGCGACAGCTCGCCGCCGCTGATCCTGCTCGTGTGGTTGACGTAAAGGACGTGCATCCCGCCAGGCGGCGACCTGCACTCTGGCCGATCCCGGAGAGAACTTCGTCAAAACCGAACATACGCTGACGGCCTCGCGTTCGACCGCCCAGAGGGGACTAGTGTGCAGCGCTCCCCGTCCGGGGCCTTGGCTTCCGCCTCGAATCGCGGACGCGGAAGACAACCTCAATGAACGGCTCGATTGAACAAAGGGACCTCCGATCCTACCTGCGACCGATCCGTACTTATTGGTGGCTCATTCTCGCGGTCGTGGTCATCGTCACGGCGGGGACCTATGTCTACTACGCCCAGAAGCCGAAGAGCTACGAAGCGACCACGGAGATCTTGGTCCAGCAGTCGCCCCTGAATCAGCTGGTGATCGGCAGCAGCGGCGGCGCAGTGGCCAGTGTCGAAAATTTCGCACTGCTGATTCAGACCCGGGCCGTCGCCGAAGCGGCCGCGAAGCACCTCGGCAAGAAACCGCCTTCCTCGTCGGCAAGCATCAGCGCGGCAGCGGTCGGCAGCAGCAACTTCATCGAAATCACGGCGACCGGCTCGAACCCCGATGCCACGGCGCGGTGGGCCAACGCCTATGCAACGGGCTTCATCGCGAACCAGGCGGCGCAGGTGCGACGGGAAGCCAAGCAGGCCCTGGCGGCGACGGAAACGCAGCTGCGCCAAATTGGCTCCGGCGGTTCACCCGTGGAAGGCTCGTCCCTGGAAGGGCAGCGGGCCGCACTGGAAGAACAGATTCGCACTCTCGAGCTGGTGGTGGCGCAGCCTGTCCGAAGCACCGGCATCAGGCGGGTGGAGTCGGCCGTCCCGCCTTCCGCCCCGAGCAGCTCGAGCCCGACCTCGAACGCGATCTTCGCCTTCGTGGTGAGCCTCATGCTCGGGATCGGCGCGGCCTTCGGCCTGCAGTACCTCAACCGCAGGATGACCAGCGTCGAGGCCGCGGAAGAAGTCTTCGGGCTGCCGGTCCTGACCGAGGTGCCCACGGTGGACGACCCGGCGCCCTCCGACCCGAACGGGATCGGCATGTCCACCATGCTCCACGAGCCTTTCCACCGCCTGCAGACGAACCTCGAGATGCTCTCGCACGAGCGGCCGCTGCGCACGATCCTGATCGCCAGCGCGGCACCTGGGGAGGGTAAGTCACAGGTCGCGCGCAACCTCGCGCTCGCCTACAGCGAAGCAGGACGGAAGGTCGCGGTGATCGACGCCGATTTCTACAGAGGGGGGCTGGGACGACTTTTCCTCGCCGGGGAAGGACCTGGCCTCACCGACGTCCTGACCGGCCGGTCCACCTTCGAGGAGGCGGTCCAGGCGGTGCAGGTGCCCGCCGTCGAAAACGGAAACGTGGCGTCGCAGGGCAGGCGCCGCAGCGCCCGCGCGACCCTGGCCGGCCAAGGCGAGATCGCGATCGTGCCGGCCGGCTCGCACCCGAGCGAGAACGTCCCGCCCGCTTCGAACCAGCTCCGCCAGACGCTCGCGATCGTTCCGGATGCCTACGACACGGTGATCATCGATTCCGCGCCGCTGTTGGCCGCCGCCGACGTGCTGCCGCTGCTTTCCGGCGCCGATGGCGTCGTCCTGGTGACGCGGCTCGGCTCCAGTTCGCGGGATTCGGCGACCCGGCTGCTGACGGCACTCAAACGCGTTCCGCACATCCATATCGCCGGACTGGTGGTCAACGGGATTCCGTCGCGCATCTACCGCTCCCGTGCGTATGGCTACTACAACGGCTACTAACGTTCATGCCGAACTCGGCCGTGTCATAACCAAACCGCTGAGTGCGCTGGGCACGGTCGGGCTGCTCGCCCTGGTCGGCCTCGCGATCACCTCGCGGGTCCCGAACCCGGCACCGCTCTCGGTGCTGCTGCTGGTGGCGGTGCTCGCCTCCTTCGCCTGGATGACGGTCAGCGAACGCTACGCCTGGAGCCTGGCCCTGCTGATGCTCTATCTCGGCCTCGCCGACGGCTACCTGAAGCTCAGCACCGGTTCGTCGCACGTGACCCTGGTCCGTGACGCGCTCCTCTACGCGATCGTGATCGGCATCCTGATCAGGGGGGCGGCGCGCGGGGAATCGATGCGCCTGCCACCGCTCACCGGCTGGGTGGTCGCCTGGCTGGTCGTCGTCTTGATCCAGATCGCCAATCCCGGCAACGGAACCTTGCTGCACTCGCTGGCCTCGGTGCGGCCGCACGCGGAGTGGGTGCCGCTCTTCTTCCTCGCCTACATGGTGATGCGAACCAAGGAGCGGATCCGCGGCTTTCTGCTGCTGCTGGTCGCGGTCGCCGCGGTCAACGGGGTGGTCGGCCTGGTGCAGCTGCAGATGACGCCCGAACAGCTCGCGAGCTGGGGGCCGGGGTATGAAAAGGCGTTGCTCGGCGAAGGCGAAGGCACCGTCGCCGCCCGCACCTTCGCCGACCGGAACGGGACCGAAAGGAACCGTCCGTTCGCCCTGGGGGGCGACGCCGGCTTCGGTGGCATCATCGGGATGATCGCGATCCCGGCCGCGATCGCCCTCCTGGCGCTCTCGAGGGCGGCCGGGGATCAGGGCGCTGACGGGACTCCTCTCGGTCGGTGTGGTGCTGGGGGTCGCGACCTCCGAGGCGCGAACCGCGGTGATCGGCTCGGTGATCGCGATCTTCGCGTTCGCGCTGCTGGTCGTCACCTCGCGCGCCGGACTACGCACCGTGCTCGCGATCGGAGCGGCCGTGATCCTCGCCTACGCGACCCTCGGCGTCCTCTCGTCGAACACGAGCGAAGGCTCGTTCGAACGCTTCAACAGCATCAGCAACCCAGGCGCCGCGGTGTCGACCGCCTTCGATTACCGCAAGGGGACGTTGGCTCAAATTCCGAGCTACGCGGCCGACCACCCGCTCGGCGCCGGCTTCGGGGCGCAGGGGCCGGCGGGCAGCTTCGCCGGCGGCAGCGGGTCGAAGGGGAACGCCGAGAGCGAGCCGACCTTCCTCCTGCTCGAACTCGGGATTCCCGGCCTGGTGGTGATGCTCGGCTTCAACCTGATGCTGATGTACCTCAGCGTGACCAGGATCCGCCGGATCGGCGATCGCGAAACCCGCCTGCTGCTGACCGCGATCGCGGCGCCGCTGTTCGCGATCTTCAGCACCTGGTTCGTCGGGGTCGCCACGACGACGAGTCCCACTTCCCCCTACCTATGGTTCGCTGCCGGCACGCTCGCCCTCTGGCTGGTCGGTGACACCGAGCTCGAACCTTCAAGACGAATCAAGTGGTTGAACGGGTAATCATCGTCCACGGCGATCGTGGTCAGGTGGTGGATGGCATCCGCGACTACAGTGAGCGTCTTGCCGAAGAGCTCGGACGCAGGGGTGTGTCGGTCGACATCTCGGTTGAGGTAAACCGTGACCTGGGCAGAGGCGCCGCCGGGTCGGTGCGGAGCTGGCGCTGGATCAGCCGAGTCGAGCCAGGGGGGGTGTTGGTCCTCCAGTACAGCCCGTTCTGTTTCGGGCGCTGGGGGTTCGCGCCCTGGATCCCGACCTTTTTCCTCATCCTGCGGATGCGGCGGAACAGACCCAGACTCGCGGTGATGATCCACGAGCCCTACGTGCCCATTCACGATGCGCGCTCGGCCTTGATGGGACTCTGGCAGCGGGCTCAGCTCGGCGCACTGCGCCTCGGCGCCGACGTTCTCTTCGCGTCGATCGAGCCGTGGGCAAGGCAGTTCGGGTCGGAGCGGCCGCACCGGCCGGTTCACCACCTGCCGATCGGCTCCAACTTTCCGGACGCGAGAGGCTCGCGCGAGGAGGAGAGAGCGCGCCTCGGGATCGGGGACGACACGCTGGTGGTCGAGCTGTCTCGGCCGCGACCACCCAGGCTGGCTCCGCGACTACCTGGTCGACGCCGTCAACGAGATCGCCAGGCGCGGCACGCCGCCGGTCCTGCTCAACCTGGGAGGCGCCGCGCCTTCGCTCGAGGGTCTCGATGCGACGATCCAAGTCCAGACGCCGGGATATCTGGGGGGCCGGCAGGTCGCCGCCAAACTTGCCGCCTCGGATCTCTTTCTCGCCCCCACCGCGGATGGTGTGTCGACTCGTCGCACCGGCCTGATGGCGGCGCTCCAACACGAACTCGCGGTCGTCGGGACCGCGGGTCATCTGACCGACCCGGTCTTGCGTCGTGCCGACGGGGCGCTGCGTCTGACCGAGGTCGGTGACCGCCGGGGCTTCTCCGAGGCCGCGGCCGACCTGGCGGTCGATTCCGACCGGCGGCGGTCGGTCGCCGCGGCGGGTCGACGGCTATATGAGGGCGAGTTCGACTGGCCGGTCATCGCCGGCGCGTTCCTCGCCGGTCTGGCGGATTGCTGATGGCGCTGCGTGCCGTGATCGTCGCCCCCTGGGGCGAGCGTCTCGGCGGAGCGGAGGAGATGCTCTGGCTGATCCTCAAGCACTGCGATCTGCAGCGGCTCGAAGCCGACCGTCGCCTTCTTGAGCCCGGGCCCATTTGTTCAGGAGGTGGCCGAGCTGAACTTCGAGACGGAGGTCATTCCGGCCGGGAGACTGAGTCGTCCCGCCGAAACCCTGCGGACGGTCCGACGCCTTGCGGCTCTTCTGCGTCGGACCAGGCCCGAAGTCCTGCTGGGCTGGAGCGCCAAGGCGCATATATATGGAGCGCCGGCCGCGCGCCTCGCCCGGAGCGATGCCAAGATCGCCTGGTGGCAGCATGCGCTGTCCGACGGCCACTGGATGGACCGTGTCGCGACCTTGCTGCCGGCGCGGGCGATCGGTTGCTCTTCCGACGCCATCAGGCGGCAGCAGGCCGCACAGCGGCCGCACCGCCCGCTGTTCGTCGTCAACCCCGGGATCGAGGCCGACGAGGATCCCCCCGACAGCATCGGCCTGAGGGAGCGACTGGGAATTCCCGCCGGCCGGTCGGTGGTGGGCATCGTCGGTCGCCTGCAGCCCTGGAAGGGCCAGGACCGGTTCGTCGAAGCTCTGGCCGAGCTGCGGCGGCGCGGCCACGACGTGCACGGACTCGTCGTCGGAGGCACCGCGTTCGACCGCTCTCTCGGCTTCGCCGATGAGCTGCGCGGCCTGATCGGGCGACTCGATCTCGAGGGGCGCGTCACCCTGACGGGACAGGTCGATGACGCCGGTCCCTGCTTTCGACTGATGGACGTGGCCGTGAACGCCTCCGAAGGGGAGCCGTTCGGGATCGTCCTGCTCGAGGCGATGGCGGCGGGGGTGCCGGTGGTCGCGGTGGCCGACGGCGGGCCGATCGACATCGTCGCTCAGGGTGTCACCGGCCTCCTCGTCGACAGTGGAGAGCCGCGGGCGTTGGCCGGCGGGATCGCGACGCTGCTCGACGATCCCGATCTGCGCGGCGCGATGTCGGCGGCGGCGATTCGGCGTTGTCGCGAGCGGTTCGATGCCGCCTCGATGACGGACGCCGTGATCGAGCGCATGAGTGAGATCGGCCGCAACCGAGATCCGGGGAGTGGATAGATGAACACACAAGACCTCTTGGTCCGGCTGTTCGGCCGGCGAGCGCTGATGCTGCACGGCGACCCCTGTGTCTGGGACCGGTACCGGTGGTGGCGATCGAAACTTCAAAGGCACGGGCTGCGCATACTCGACGCCGGCGCCGGCAATGGTGGCTTCACCATCTTCGCCGCGCAGATGGGGAACGAGTGCCTGGGTCTCTCCTTCAGCTCCGAGGAGATGGCGGCCGCTAAGCGCCGGGCCGCGATCTGCGGTGCGGAGTCGGCCCACTTCGAGATTCGCGATCTTCGCACCTACGGCGACGATGCGAGCATGCGCGGACGGTTCGACGAGATCATCTGCTTCGAGGTGATCGAGCACCTTCTGGACGACGACAGGCTGGTCCGCGAGCTCGGTGCCTCCCTGCGGCCGGGGGGGCGTCTGCTCGTCACCGCACCGTCCCTTTCCCATCGTCCACTCTTTGAAGAGACCGTGTCAGACGAAGAGGACGGCGGACACGTTCGCTGGGGGTACTCGGAGGACCGCCTGCGAGAGCTGGCGGAGCAGGCTGAGTTGAGGGTCGTCGAGATCGCGTACGTCAGTGGAGTGATCTCCCAGGGATCGACCAACCTGCAGCGGAGGATCGGTGGTCTCAACCGCATGCTGGGGTGGGCTTTCACCTTCCCCTTGCGGGTGTTCCAGCCCCTTGATCGGTATTTCACCACCCTCCTTCGCCGCCCTTACCTTTCGATCGCGATGGTCGCCGAACGTGACGGTGAATCCCTTGGGTAGTGATCCGGCGCTCCCGAGGATCACGATCGTCGCTCACGACATCGGCCGGATCGGGGGCATGGAGCGTCAGCTCGACGAGCTGACCTCCGGCCTGCTGGAGGCCGGCCATCAGGTGACGGTCGTCGCCCGCACCTGCGTCGTGCCGCCGCATCCGGGCCTGCGCTGGATCCGTGTCCGCGGTCCCTCGCGCCCCTTCGCCATCGCCTTTCCCTGGTTCTTCGTCTGCGGCTCGGTGCTCGTCGCGCTGCGCGGCCGCGGCCTCCTCCACAGCACCGGGGCGATCGTCGTCAACCGGGTCGATGTCTGCACCGTCCACTTCTGTCACCGGGCCGTCGACGCACTGCCGCGCTTCTCCCGCGCCTCGCGCCCCGGCGCCGCCTATCGGCTGAACGCCTGGATCGCCCGCCGGATCAACCGCCTCGCCGAGGGCTGGGCCTACCGACCCGGCCGCGTCCGCCGCCTGGTCGGCGTCTCGGCGGGGGTGGCGCGGGATCTGCGCGCCGGCTTCCCGGCGATGCGCGAGCGGATCGCCGTCATCCCGAACGGCGTCGACACCGCGACGTTTCGGCCGGACGGCCCCGCCGGGTCCCGCCACGCGAACGCCCTGGAGGCGATCTTCGTCGGCAGCGAGTGGGAGCGCAAGGGCCTGGGGGTGGCGGTGGAGGCCCTGGAGCGGTGCCCGGAGGCGCGGTTGACGGTGGTCGGCGCCGGGGACGTCGATCTCTACCGCGCCCATGCCGAGGAGCTGGGGGTGGCGGATCGGCTCGTCTTCGCCGGCACCACCGCCGACGTCGCCCCCTGGTACCGGCGGGCGGACGTGCTTCTGCTGCCCACCGCCTACGAGACCTTCTCCCTCGTCACCTACGAGGCGGCCGCCTCCGGGCTGCCCCTGCTCGCCACCCGGGTGAACGGAGTCGAGGACATCCTCGAGGAAGGCGTCAACGGCTGGTTCGTCGACCGCGATCCTGAGTGCATCGCCGAGCGCCTGCGCGAGCTGCACGACGATCCCGAGCTGCGGATCTCGATGGGGCGGCGGGCGCGCCAGGCCAGCCTACGGTTCACCTGGGGTCACGTGGTCGCGAGCTACGAAGAGCTGTACGCAAGCGTGGCCGGATGAGATTGCTGGTGGTCAGCCATCCCGCCGTCCTGTCGGTCAACCAGTTCGCCTACGCGGAGCTCGCCCGCCGCGGCTGGGAGGTCCATCTCATCACTCCCGCGCGGTGGGGAAACGAGTACGCCGCCGCGGGCTTCGCATCGCGCGCCCTGCCGGAGCTCGCCGCACTGCACCAGCCGAAACGCGTGATCTTCGCCGGGCGGCCCCAGCGCCACTTCTACCTGGCGAATCCGCTCGCGGCGATCCGGCGGTCGCGGCCGGACGTGATCTTCTGCGAGCAGGAGCCGTTCTCCGTGGCGGCGGCGCAGTGGGCGCTGCCGGCCCGAGCCCTGGGCGTCCCTTTTGGCGTGCAGTTCGCCGAGAACCTCGACCGCGAGCTCCCCGCTCCGGCCCGCGCGATCAGGAGCCAGGTGCTTCCCTACGCGGCCTTCGTCGCCGCCCGGTCGGCCACCGCGGTCGATCTCGCCCGTCGGTGGGGTGCCCGCGGCGCGGTGCGGCTCATCCCCCACTACGTGCCGGGGTGGCCGAGCGCCGAGCGACCGCGACGCTCCAGCTTCACCGTCGGCTTCTGCGGCCGGCTGGCGCCGGAGAAGGGCCTCGACACCCTGGTCGCGGCGATGCGCCGGCTCGACGCGCCGGCCGAGCTGCTGGTCGCCGGCGGCGGTCCGCTCGACTCGTGGCTCGAGTCCGTCGACCTCGGGGCCGGTTCGCTGCGGTTGCTCCGCGGAGTCGCCCACGAGGAGATGAATGAGACCTACGCCCAGATGGACGTCCTCGTCCTGCCGTCGCGGACGACCCCCACCTGGACCGAGCAGTTCGGGCGGGTGCTGGTCGAGGCTCTCTGGTGCGGGACGCCGGTGATCGGCTCCGACTCCGGTGAGATCCCCTGGGTGATCGGGACCACCGGCGGTGGTCTCGTCTTTCCCGAGGGGGATGCGATCGCGCTGGCGGCCAAGATCGAGCGCCTGCGCGACGACCCGGCGCTGCGCCACGAGCTCGCCGACGCGGGGCGGCGGGCGGTCGTCGACACCTACAGCGTGGACGCGGTTGCCGATCAGCTCGACCGCACGCTCCGCGACGCCGCGGGAGTAGCGCGTGCCTAGCCAGGATCGTCTCCGCGTCCTGGTCGTCACGCCCGACTTCCCACCAGCCTTCGGCGGCATCCAACGGCTGGTCCATCGCGTGTCGCTGGAGATGCCGGATACCGAGAGCCGGGTGCTGACGCTGCGGGCGGAGGGCTGGCGAGAGTTCGACCGGGGCAACCCGCAGTCGACGGCGCGCCTCCCTGCGATGCCGGGGCCGGCTGTCGCCCGCAATGCCGCGTTCAACCTGGAGGCGATCCTCGGCGGCTTGCGATGGCGCCCGGACGCGATCCTCGCCGGCCACATCGTCGCCGGTCCCGCGTGTGCGGTGTTGTCGAGGATCCACGGCGTCCCGGCGGTCTGTTACCTGTACGGCAGGGAGATCTGGAACCGCCCAGGTCTGACCAGCTGGACGCTGCGCCACAGCGCCGCGGGAATAGCGATCAGCACCCACTCGCGAACGAGGGCGCTCGAGGCACTCGGGGATCGCACCGCGGAGATCCAGGTGATCCCTCCCGGCGTCGACCCTCCCGATCGGCCCGGAGCTGCCGACGCGGAGCGGCCGACCATCGTCACCGTGTCGCGCCTCCGCGACTGGTACAAGGGCCACGACGTGATGTTGGAGGCGTTGCCGGAGGTTCGGCGTCAGGTGCCGGGAGTCCGTTGGGTGGTGATCGGAGACGGTCCGTTGGAGGGGCCCCTGCGGGAGAGGGCGCGAGCGCTGGGCCTCGATGACGTCGTCGAATTCCTCGGCGCGGTCTCCGATGAGCGACGGGACGCGCTGTTGGCAGGCGCCCACGTCTTCGCCATGCCGAGCCGCGAGCCGTCGGATTCGGCGGGCGGCGAGGGCTTCGGGATCGTCTACCTGGAGGCCTCCTCCTTCGGCCTGCCGGTCGTCGCCGGGAACGTGGGTGGACCGCGCGAGGCGGTGCTCGACGGTGAGACGGGCCTGCTTGTCGACCCGACCGATCCGACCGCGATCGCGGCGGCGCTGACGCGGCTGCTGAAGGACCCCGAGGGGGCGCGGGCGATGGGCCTGCGGGGCCGTGAATGGGTCAAACGCGAATTTTCCTGGGAAGCGGCCGGTGTGCGGTTGCGGACAGTGCTGCACCATGTGACCCGGAAGTAGTATCGGTGGATATGCAGGTCCGAATGGTTCTGAAGCACGCGACGCCCACTGGTGGGCTCGGCCTTGCCTCCTTCAGGATGGCGGAGGCCTTGCAGGAGGCTGGAAATGACGTGCGGGTCCTGTACGCCATCGGGGATCCTCCCGACAGAATTCCCGTTCCGGCGCAGGGTATCGACGCCTTCGACGGCCGGGAATGGAACATAGGCGAGATGAGAGGGCTGCTGGGCAGCCCCGACCTCATCGTCCTCTGTGACAGCGATCCACATCTCATGCAATCCATGAGTGAGATCGCACCTACCGTCCTATATGCGCACCTGCATTGGGGAGTGTGTGCGGACGAGAGCAGATATTGGAATCACCTGCGTCGCCCATGCCGTGTTCGTGCTTCTTGGGGCTGCGCGGTCCTGCGGCCAACCTTGGGCTGCTCGGGGCCCTCTGTGTCTTGGAGGGCCGGCTACATCGCGCGCCAGATGAAGATACTGGCGAACCTCACCCAGGGCACTGTTGGTGTGCTCAGCATAAGTTCCGCACAGAGCGAGCTGTACCGAGCTCATGGTGTGCCAAAGGAGCGCATCATGGTTGCGCCCAGCTTCGGCATGCGGCTGGGCGCGGCCGACCTTGGCGCGGCTGCCGATGCCACGCCGGACGATTGCCGTGACAGCACCGCGTTCATCGGTCGCCTCAGCAAGGCAAAGGGGGCCGGTTTGCTGCCGAAGCTCGACCGGTACCTGGGTGCTGACGGGAAGCTGCGAGTTTTCGGTGATGGCTATCTCAGGACCAGGATTGACCGTCAAGCAACCGATATAACGCGCGGGCAGATCTCGCAGAGCGAAATCGCGGGCGTGCTGATGTGGGCACGATCGGTTGTCTTTCCCTCGCTCTGGCCGGAGCCGGGGGGAATCGTCGGCATCGACGCCCAGGTCGCTGGAGTTCCCCTTGCGGCTTTCGCGGTGGGCGCAGCGCTCGATTGGCCTGCCGCGACCCAGATCAGTCCCAGGGACGTTCGCGAGATGTCCCGTTGGGCTGGGTCCCAGACCCCGATGGTCGGCCATCGGGACCCCGACTGGGTGGCCGATCGACAAGACGCGTACTGGTGTCGTCTGAGAACACATGTCGCCAGCGCCCTCGATTCTTTCCGCCGGGCCGGATCCTTTGAGCATCACGACACCGGGTCGAACCCTTGGGCAACGCTGATGTCCTTCTGATGGCGACCAAGACCAGAGGCCGGCCTCGGAGCGTCGATGAGGCCGATCACCGGCTGCGAGTTCAGACGGTCAACCAGGCCGACCGCGGTCACGGCAAGAAGGATCGCGAGGCCAAAGAGGAAGCGCCACTGCAGCAGTCCGTCGATTGAGCCGGACACGCGCAGTACCACGATCGCCCCGATTGCAAATACCCCGACGCCCGCGGCGACTGCCGACCACCGCCGCAGGGAGACCAAGGCGAATGGCAGCGCGACGATCAGATAGACCGAGTAAGGCAAGAAGCCATAGGGCGCCATCAGCAGGGCAAGGGGTACAACCGGGCCTAGTGCCGCGAACCGAAAAGCCCCCACCCGACTGCTGGTTGCAGGGAAGCTCCACGCTACTAATCCTACGGTGAGCAAGGCAGTCAACACCAGCGAGAGCGTCGTGACGGCACCACCGGGAACCCCGACCGAACGAGCCAGATCCCCTAGGGCCTCACGCGGAGTCCCTACTGACGACTCGCCGTTCGACAAGTAGGGGAGAACGAAGTCGAAAAATCGGCTCGTTCCGGGAACGATCGCAAGTCCGATCGCCGTCGGGATGAGGGCCGCTGCGATCAAGCCGATTCGAGCGGCCATCGGGACCATCACCAGAACAACCAAGCCCACCGGCCAGAGCGTGGGCTTGATCGCGATTGCCACGCCGACGAGGATGCCCCCAAGGACGCCCGCCCGGGTGTGAGAGCTATCCAGCGACATGGCAAGGCCGGAAAGCACCAGCCCGGCGCAGAGCAGGTCCACATTGCCGAGCGAGAGAGCCTCTTGGTATGGGTAGAAAAGGGCCACTCCGAGCAAGGTCAGAGGCGTGAGCCAGGGCAGCCGGGGCGATTGTCGATGCACAATCCACCCTAGTGCGCTCGGCAGCAGAAGGGTTGACAGAGTGGCGAAAAGGAACCAGGCGTAGTGCTGGGAAAGAATGATCAGCGGGCTGAGCAGAACGGGCGCGCCCGGTGGGAAAATGTACGGTACCGGCGGGAGGTGGCTGGTGCTCTGGTAGGGGCTAACGCCTTCTCTCAGCGAGTTGGGACCAAGATAGACATTCTTGAAGTCGACCCCTTGGTTACGACAGATGTGAACGACGAGGTAGAGGTAAGTGCATACGACCAGCGCCCACAACGCCAACCGCCAAAACTCCGCGACGGAAATCTTGCCAGTCGGCATCTGGTCGCCAGGAGTCATCGCGCTTGCGGACCCTCCCACAAACACACGAAACCTGCACGGTGGGGGTGGACCAGCAGACGTTTATTCGACGATTTGGCCAGCCCGAGCTGTGATGTGGAGCGCCAGGAAACGGTCGAGGAGAGGTGCGCTCACCGGGCGCGCAGTGCGTCCGCTCGGGCCAGCACGGCGCCGGCGACCGCCCTGGAAGTCCGGCGTCGGTCATATTCCTCGGCCAGTGCTCTGGCGCGGGCACCGAGTGCACCTATTTCGAGGTCGGCCGTCAGTGCAACCGTCGCCTCGACGAACTCATCCCGCTCGATCACCAACCGCGGGTCAAGGCGCTTGACGATCTCCGAGGCGCCGACCTGTGGGGTGACGATCGGGATCGCCCCGGACGCCAGCGCCTCGAGCGCGGCGTAGGAGAAGCCGTCCGCAATCGACGGGAGGACGAAGAAATGCGCGTCGCGCAGCATCTCTCGCACCGAATGCCGGAAAACGAAGGAAGAGCGTTGGGTGATACGCCGCGACCACGGACAAGTCGGGCCGCCGACCACCTCGACGACCGCCTTGCCATCCAACCTGGTGGCGAGCTCGGAGACGATATCCACGCCCTTCCGCATCGAGAGCGGCCCCACGAAAGCCACTCGTAGGTCGCTTGGCTTCGGTCCGGGCCGGAAATGATCCAGGTCGACCCCATGAGGGGAGTGAACGATCCGGTCGGCCGGGAATCCGGCCGCAAGGAACTCATCCCGCACGGCAAGCGTCGTGACGTGGATGAGATCGGCTCCTTCGATCTCGCGCTTGCGCAGACGGAGCTCCGCGTGTGACATGTCACCTCTCCCGCCGGTCTCGCGCCTGGCTCGCCGGAGCGCTTCCCAGTCGACCACCGGGTGGCGGGTTGCCTGGCAGATGACACGCAGCCCGGAGCCGCGCTCGAGCGGAAGCGAGCCGGGCATCGCGTAGGCGAGGTCCCAGCCGGTCTCCGGCACGGACCTCCGCGTCGCGCGCGCGACGCGGCGACGCGAGGGCGCGGTCGTGAAAAGGCGACGGAACCATCGCGCACCGGTCGCTCGCGTGAGGGCGTCAAGAGGGGGAGGGCCGACGAAGGTGGATGGATACCCCAGAGCCTCCAGGCCATCGGCGAATTCGGCCGCCGCCGTGCCCAGGCCGCCGGATCGAAAGTTGACCGGCGCCACCACCAAGGCCGCGGCCGAAAGCGGCGTATGGTGGTGTTCAGACGTAGTTACGCCGAAAGCCGAGCTCATAGCACAGGTCCGTGGGACGCTTTCCGATCACCTTGGCCGGGACCCCACCGACGATCGTGAACGCCTCCACATCTCGGTTGACCACTGCGCCCGCCGCCACCATCGCACCTTCTCCCACCGTGACCCCGGCGAGGATCGTCGCCGAGGTGGCGATCCAAGCGTGATCGTGAATGACGATGGGGGCGTTGTAGCCACGGAAGTCTCTGTCGTAAGGGTCATGACTCCCGGTGATCAAGAGCGAGTAACTCAAGATGTTCACGTCGCGGCCGATCTCAAGCCCGCCCCTGCCATCAAGTAGACAGTGTCTTCCGATCGCCGAGCGGCTTCCGATCGTTATCTGTCGCGGAGCATGAACCTCGGTGCCGATCAGGATCGCTGCGGTGTGGGCCTCCTCGAATCGCACCCCAAGAAGCGCATAGCCAGAGATACGGATGCGAAGCCACGGAATCCAGGTGACAATCGAATTTACGAGGTACTCGCGAGTGGGTATCCACCTGGCTACGCTCATATCAGGCCATAGTATCCCGGGCCGATGGATCGTTGTGGACTCGGAAGAGAGCACGGTTGAGTCGCCGCGGCTTCGATGTCTGCGTGGTGACCTATCGCAATGACGCCGATCGGGTTCGTGGCGCCTTGCGTGAGGTCGATCGTCTATTCGTCCGCGACAACACCCACGACAACCTGGGTTTCGGCGCCGGCGCCAACAGGGCTGCCGGGCAAGGCGATGGTCCCTTGATCTTGTTCGTGAACCCGGACGGGGACCTGGGACCGGGGGCGCTCGACGCCCTCGAGGCCGCCTTCTCGGACCCCGAGGTCGTGGCGGCGGAGGCCTCACAAGGGGATGGCCTGGACCGGGGACTCGACCCGAGCTGGTTGTCCGGAGCGTGCCTGGCCGTACGCCGAGATGCGTTTCAGGCGGTAAATGGCTTTGACGAGCGGCTCTTCATGTACGCCGAGGACATGGACCTCTCCTATCGTCTGGCCCGTCTGGGGCGACTGAGGCACGTGCCGGCCGCCCGATTCGAGCATGACGTGTCAACTTCTCGCGACAGCTGGCGCATGCTGCATTTCTCCTTCAGGAACTATCTGACGGTCGAGCACTGGCAGGGACGCTCCGGCGTCGCACGGATGCTGCGCGACGCGACCTACTCTTTTCGCCGCGGTCGGTGGCGGCGCGGGCTGGCCCGACTCACGGCGGTCCTGGCCTTCAAGTTCGAAGACGGAGCGCTGGCCTCCACCCATATAATCGCGCGCCGATGCCCGCGACGGACACTTCGAGTGATCTTTATCTGGACCTGCTCGAAAAGTGCTTGACCCGCTACGGGTTCGACAGTGAACTTTCGCGACGCATCCCAGAGCCGCGGAACCCGATCAAGGCGAAGATCTGGGCATTGACTCGGCGCGCCCTGGAAGCTCAGGGCATAGAGGCTCGGCGGAGCACCCCCTTCAACGCAAGCGCTCGCTCTGAGGGTCGTGATTGGCCGGAGGATGCGGAGACGATGGTAGGACTCGCTCGTCTCCGCAATATCCGGGAGTGTGCGACCAAGGTGATCCAGGAGGAGATCCCCGGTGACTTCATCGAGACCGGAGTCTGGCGCGGCGGAGCCTGCATCCTGATGCGAGGGATATTGGCTGCGATTGGGGTGAGCGACAGGACCGTCTGGGTCGCTGACTCCTTTCGTGGCCTGCCACCACCCAGCGGCAAATATGCGGCGGACGCAGAAGATCTTCACCATACCTACGATGCGCTGATGGTCTCTCGGGGCAGCGTGGAAGCCAACTTTGAACGGTACGGCCTGCTCGACGGGCAGGTCAGGTTCCTGGAGGGCTGGTTCAGCGAGGTGCTCCCCGGGGCGCCGATCGACCGACTTGCGATCCTGCGCCTCGACGGCGATATGTACGAGTCGACCATCGACGCCTTGAATGCTCTTTACGCGAAGCTCTCCCCTGGTGGCTACCTGATCATCGACGATTACGGCAACGAGAACACTCCTGGCTGCAAAGCCGCCGTGAATGACTACCGGGACGCAAACGGGATTCGAGATGAGATCCAGGCAGTCGATTGGACCGGCGCCTACTGGCGCAAGACAGGTGAGTAGGACAGGCAACTCACCGATCACTCGACTTCGCGTCACCGTCGGACGGTGGAGGCGACGACTGACCGGTGAGTGGCCGATCCTCAGTCCCCTGAGTGGTTCGTCGAGAGAGGCTTGCTGACGATCGGGTCGCACAGCTATGGCGTGCCCGCTATTGCGTACTATGACGGCGACACGGCGCGAGTCTCGATAGGCGACTGGACTGCCATCGCCAGGGACGTCGAGATCATGCCCGGCGGGAACCATCGCATCGATACGGTTGCATCGTTCCCGCTGAGGCGAAGGCTCGGCATGCCTGGGTATGAGAATGATGGCACGCCGTGGAGCAAGGGTGACGTGGCGATCGGGAGCGATGTGTGGATCGGCCGCGGTGCTCGTATCCTGGGTGGGGTGGCGATCGGGCATGGCGCGGTGGTCGCCGCCTGGTCGGTGGTCACCCGAGATGTAGATCCCTACACGGTCGTCGCCGGCGTCCCCGCGCGGCCGATCAAGGGGAGATTTGACGAGGCGACGGTCGAGGCACTGCTCCGGATCGCCTGGTGGGAGTGGCCGGAGGACAAGATCCGAGATCGTGCCGAGTTGCTTGCGAGTACCAAATTAGACGAGTTCATCGAGCTATACGATCGTTCCGGATAAAAGTCAGGATATGGCTTCCTGGTAGATGTTCAGGCGATCGTCAGCCACGTTTCTCCAGGCGAAGTCCTGTGCGGTGTTGTATGCGGCCGCTCGCAGCCTTTCCAGCATTGCGCGGTCGTCGAGCAGGCGCTCGGTCGCGTCGACGATCGCGGCCCGGTCGCGGGTCGGCACGACCAAGCCGTTGACACCGTTCTCGACGAACTCGGTGGGCCCGCCGCAATCGCTGCAGACCGGGGCCAGCCCACAGGCCATCGCCTCCAAGGCCGCCTTGCCGAAGCCCTCCGAAAGTGAGGCGAAGAGGAGGATCTGGCTGTTCTGCAGGAGTGATGGCAGCTCTGCCCGCCGGTAGCGCTCGACTACACGCACCCGATCATGGACGGTGGCCGGTAGACGGGAGAGAACCTCTGCCGCGGGACACGCAGTGCCGAGCATCCGCAGGGTCAGATTCGGATGTCGCTCGAGCAGCTCTGCAAGCGCCGGCATCGAGTACTCGGTTCCCTTCACCATGGTCAAGGCGCCTATGGTTACGACCTCGCGCTCCTCTCCCGGTGGCTCGGCCGGCTCTGGTAGGCCCAGCAGCTCATCAGGTAGGCCATACCGGACCACCACGCAGCGCTCCGCTGGAACTCCCAGTTTGCCGGTTGCATAGGTGAGGTCGTGTTTGTTCAGAAGGAAGACGCGATCTGCCAGTCGAAGCGACTGAGCGACCTCCCACAGATGGGGGCCTCCGTAGTAGAGGGGATAGCGCCAACTGAGCTTGATGCGCCCTTCCGCGGCCTCGCGTCTGCGCATGTCGGTGGCGATGTGCTCAAGTCCGTGCGACCGGGTCACCAACAGGGGTCCCCGGCCGGCGGGCAAAAGGCGCCGCAGCCTGCCCCAGACCCAGGAGTCTCCAGTCGAAGCGTCGATGACATCGAATTCGCCGGCCGATCGCCACATGCGCCAAGCGGCAAGCCCTGGGAAGAGAAGCTGTTTTGCGCGGATCGGAAATTTGGCCGGGAAGTCGTCCCAGGACAGACAGGTGACCTCGTGGCCGGCCTCGCGATAGGCGTCCGCGAGTTCCATGATCGAGCCTGGTGCTCCCGAGTTGAGGTCGATCTCATGGTGTACGCAGAGCAGGATCCTCATGCGATACCCGCCTTCAGGTCAGTTGTCCGCCGACGCTGATCGAGTGTGCTGATCGGAAGTAGTCGTTGTCCTTCAGCAGCGCGCTCGGCTTGGCGATCGCCTCCAATCGGCCTCCGGTCACGACCATCACCCGGTCACAGATATCCAACGTCGACATCCGGTGGGCGATGACGAATAGGATCATGCTCCCCGTCAGGCCCTTGAGGGACTCCTGCAGCAGCGACTCCGAACGTGGATCGAGAGCGCTGGTCGGCTCGTCGAGGACCAGGAAGGTGGGCGTGCAGGCGAGTGCCCTGGCCATGCAGATCCGCTGCCTCTGTCCGCCCGAGATGGCATCCGCCCGCGGGCCGACGATCGTGTCGTAGCCCTGTGCCCAGTCGGCCACGTCGCCGTGGATCCTGGCCAGTTTCGCCGCACGTTCGATCGACGCATCGTCGATGTCCCTGAAGTAGCGGATGTTGTCCCTCACCGAGGCATGGAGCAGTTGCGGTTCTTGTGGCACGTATGCCACCTGCCGGTGCCAGTCCTGCGACCTGTAGATGGGTGCCGGGGAGCCATTGATCAAGAACTGCCCGTGGTCGGGCTCTCGCAATTTGAGCAGCAGCTGGACGATCGTCGACTTGCCGGCCCCCGAAGGCCCGACCACGCCGATGGTTTCATCGGCGTCCGCATGGAAGGTGAGATCGGAGAGGACCGGGATGCCGGGGCGGTAGGAGAACGAGACGTTCTCGAAAGAGATGCCGGTGATGGCCGGAAGGGGCTGGTCGCCGTCCGGCAAGCGGCTCTCGGCATAGGATCGCTCCGCGGCCTCCAGTCGCTCCACGAACGGCAGGGTCTGCCGGGACGCAAGGTAGGAGCCCTGGATCTGTTGGGCGTAGCTTCCGGCGCGAACCAGCAACAGAACCACCGCTCCGATCGAGGCGGCGTGCCCCGCCCCGGCGGCGTAGAGCACCGCGAGCCCGCCGACGACGATCAGATAGACGAGGCTCTGGTAGAGGCTGGGCACCAGCCGGCCCCATAGCTGCATCGAGAAGAAGAGCCGCTGGGACTCCCGTGCGAGGTCGCCGGCGCGGCCGATCTGCTCCGGCCCCACGCCGAACACGTGGGTCTCTTCGGCCATCCGGACCGCCTCGCCGATCCCACCGGCGAAGTCCATCTGCGCGGCGGAGAGTTCCTCGGCGCGTCGATGTCCCAGCCGGTTGAGGGGTCGCAGGGCGGCGAAGAGCGCCAGCGAGATGACGACGACCATCGCGGTGGCCAACGGATTGAGCAGCATCGCGGAGATGATCAGGATGCAGAAGGTTCCAAGCGAGCTGATCATGCCCATCAACGCCAGGGTCCCGAAGCTGGCTTGAAGGGTCTGGCTGGTGACCATCTCCTGCAGATGACCCTCACGGTCGTCGGACTGCGCGGCCCACGAGGAGTTGGTGAACGCATCGAACAGCTGCTGCCGGACGCCGGCCTGCACGTCGGCGGCGACCCGGCCGGGGATGACCGCGACGGGGACCTGCAGGGCGAGGCGCAGGAGGGCGAGGACGGCAGCCACGACCAGCAGCGTGCTGATCGACATCGTCAGATCGAATGGCCCGACTTCGAGGTTAAGGCTGGAGGCCCCGGTCACCAGCGCCGCTGCCACCTGCGCGACCGCGGCGAGGAGGCCGGCTTCGGTGATGCCCGAGGCGATCGAGCTCAACACCAGCACCACGATCGAGACAGGACTGGTGTGGTGAAGAAGCCGACGCCAGGATCCCACGGCTCACCCGCGGTCCGCGTCGGTCGCGGAGATGCCGATCGCTGCGGTCGGAGCGATCGGCGCAGCTGGATCGAGATCTTTCATTGTTTCTGGAAAAGCGAGTTGTCGGGATCGAGGGACGCCGCCCTACGGTAGCCCTGCACCGCCGCCCTGGGGTGGCCCGCCTCGACCTCGAGGCGGGTGAGCACGAGCCAGTTGCGCCAGTTGGTGGGCTCGCGGCGCGTGGCGGCTCTGGCCTGCGCGGCGGCGGCCGCGTAGCTCCCCTGGCTCTCCAGGAGGAGCGCCGTCTGCAGGTGTGGAAGGGCGGCGTCGGGCTGGGCATTCTGTGCGCTGCCCGCGGCCTGCAGCGCGGCGGCAAGGTGCCCCGCGCGGGCGTCCGCCTGGCTTTCGCGGACCAGCGAGGTCGTCGAGAGGGGGATCGCGATCGCGACGATCGCCGCGAAGGCGACCAGGGCGAGGGCGACGCGGACCGGCAGGCCCAGCACCGCGGTCCCCCGCCGCGAGCGCGAGCGGACGCCCGCGGTGAGCAGCGGCGCGGCAAGCAGAAGCATCGTCACCGGCAGCACCGGGATCTGCCACACCCAGTCGAATATCGCGGTGATGAAGAAAGCGGTGCACCCGGCCAACGCGGCGGCGAGCTGGGGCCGCCCACGTGGCGCGGCGCGCAAGATCGCGCGGCCGCCGCCCACGAATATGGCCACCACGAAGCCTCCCAGCAGGGCCAGCCCGACGATCCCCAGCTCGCCGAGCGTCTGGAGGTAGAGCGAGTGGGTGTCGCGCACGACGCTGCCGGTTCCGTGCTGCGCCCACCAGTACTCGAAGGTGCCCGAGCCGGTGCCGGTCAGGGGCTTCGTCTTGTCCTCGGCGACCGCCGAGCGCCAGAACTGGTAGCGGTTCTCACCCCCGAAGCCGGCGAGGCGCGACGTGCCCGCACTGGCTCCCTCGCTCTTGAATTCGCTCCAGGCATCGGAGACCCGATGGGGGGCGTTGAACGCGACGGCGACGACCAGGACCGCGAGTACCGCGGAGGCGGTCAGCCCGATCGTCGTCTGCCGGCCGGGATGGTCCAACGCGGCCGCTTGCCGCGGATCAGGGCCAGGGAAAACCCTGCCTGCGAGAAGGCCCACGCCGGCGCAGACGATCAGCGTCATCGCCAGCATCTGGTCGCCTTGGTGGCGCGCCGCGGCGTTGAGAAAGCCTTCCTGGAGATCGTGCCGCTGCGCCGCGGCCGCGATCAGGATCGCCCCTCCCGTCGCCGCGACGAGCAGGGTCGCCAGGCGGGGCAGCCGGTCGGGGACGAAGACCAGGTAGACGACGATGGCGATCGCGGCCGCCCCCATACCGCCGCGGGAGAGGGTGAAATAGATGGTCAGTCCCATCGCCGGCAGCGCGGCGGCACCGAGCGCGCGCAGGAGGACCGATTTGCCCGTGGTGGCGACGTTCAACATGGCCGGCAGCCCGATCGCCACCAGGGCCGCCACCGCGTTCCAGTAGTCGAGCGGATAGGCGAGGCGACTCCGCGAGTCGCCGCCCAGGAAGCTGCCGGTCTGCTGTGCTTCCGGGAACCAGGCTGGATGCAGTCGGGAGAGCAGCGCGACGATCGAGACGCAGGCGATCCCCGTCCCCACCGCGCCCACGATCAACCGAGCCGAGCGCGGCCCACGGGCGAAGAGGACGAGTGAGAAGACCCCGAGGTAACTGGCCACCCGGGCAAGGTCGGCGCTGGTCTTGTCGGCGCTGGTCGTCCAACCGAGGCTGAGCGCCGTCCAGGCGACGAAGACGGCGAGCAGGGCCAGCGCCGACCAGGCGAGAAGCCCCGGCTGCCGCCTCGGGAAGGCACCGACCAGCAGGCCGGCGATCACGACCCACCAGACGATGATCCCCACCTGGTCGTTGACCAGCGGGTCGTAGCCGCCGCCCTTGAGGCCGAGATAGACGGTCAGGCCGAAGCCGAGCAGCCAGATCGAGACCTTCTGCAGATCGAAGTCGGCGAACAGCGCCGGGACACGTCGTTCGGCGGGAAGACGGGTGGTGGCTTCCATCATCCAGGGATACGAGAGATTCGGACCGATCCTGACTCGGACGGTCCGCCGCGACTGTCAGCCGATCGCGCCGCCGCGCGTATCCATGACCATGAAGTTTCTCTGCGCCACCGTCCTGCTCGTCGCCGCGGTCGCCTGGCCGACCGGCCTTGCGAGCGCGGCCAAGCTGCTGCCACCCGGCAACTCGGCCGCCAACCAGTACGCGCAGACCTTGCCTGGTCCCGACGGCGAAGAAGCGGCCGCCGGCCACGAGCCCCGCGCGCCGCAAAAGATGCTCGGCAAGTCGACCACGGCGCGGATGCGACAGCTTGGGCCCGACGGTCGAGCAGCTCTGCGGTTGGCGACGGAAACCGCAACGAAGCCGGTGCGCCACCGTGATCACCGGCCTTCGCATGCCGGTGCCGGGCCGGGCCCCGGGGGCGCCGGTGGCACCGGAGCCGGCGGCTCCTCAGGGCTCGGCGAGGTGCTCGGCCGCGTCACCGGCACCCAGGCGTCGGGAAGCCTCGGGGTCCTGCAGCCGATGATCGTGCTGTTCGCGCTGGTCGCCGCCGGCGCCTACGCGCTGACGCGCCGCCGCCGGACCACGCGCGACGGCTAGCGGGACCATTGCACCGGCATCGGCGACACCGGCGCCGCCGTGGCGCGATCGCGGCGGCGCTGATCGCCACCACGGTGATGGCGATGGGGGGGATCGCCACGCCTCGGGTGCAGGCCCAGCCCCTCGCCCTCGGCTTCGCCGACGGCCTGTTCGCCTCCGACGACGCGAACACCAGGGCGCTCTGGCTCGACCGCGCCGTCGACACCGGGGCCTCCCTGGTGCGGGTCGGGGTCAGCTGGTCCGGAATCGCGCCGACGAACCCGACCGCCGGATTCGATCCCTCAGACCCGCAGTCGCCCGGGTACGAATGGACGCGGTTGGACGCGGTGGTGCGCGACGCGACAGCGCACGGCCTGCGGGTCATCTTCACGGTGAACAGCGCCCCGGCCTGGGCGGAAGGGCCGGAACGCCCCGCCGATGCCGATCCTGGGTCGTGGGAGCCGAACGCCGCCGCCTTCGGCGCCTTCGGCCAGGCCCTCGCGACCCGTTACAGCGGCTCCTTTCCCGATCCGCTCCTGCCGGGCGCCGCGCTGCCCCGCGTCGACCTCTTCGAAGCCTGGAACGAGCCCAACCTCGACGATTACCTCAGTCCGCAGTGGGAGGGGAAGACCTTGGTCGGGCCGACCCTCTACCGCGAGCTGCTCAACCGCTTCTATGCCGGGGTCAAGACGGCGCAGCCGGCCGCCACCGTGATCGCCGGCAGCACCGCTCCCTTCGGCGATCCGCCGGGCGGATCTCGCACGCCACCGGTCGAGTTCCTGCGCAGCCTGCTCTGTCTGCAAGGAAGCGGGCTGAAGCCGGTCGCCTGCCCCGAAAAGGCCCACTTCGACGTCTTCGCCCACCATCCGATCGCAGTCGGTCCGCCGCTCGAATCGGCGGCCGGCCCGCTCGACGCGAGCACGCCGGATCTAGGCCGCCTGACCGCCGTGCTGCGTCGCGCCGAACAGGCTCACACCGTGCGACCCGCCGGCCGCAAGCAGCTCTGGGTCACCGAGTTCTGGTACGACAGCGACCCGCCCGATCCGCACGGCGTCCCGCTCTTCCGCCAGGCCCGTTGGTACGAGCAGGATCTCTACCTCTTCTGGAAGCAGGGCGCGAGCGCGGCGATCTGCCTGCAGATCGCCGATGCGCCGCCCGGCAAGGGCTACGCGTACACCAACCAGTCGGGGGTCTATTTCCTCGATGGGAGTCCAAAGCCGTCGCAGACCGCCTTCGACTTCCCTTTCGTCGCCGAACGGCGCGGACGCGACCGGGTGTTCGTCTGGGGCATCGCGCCGAAGCGGGGCAGCGTCCGTGTGCAGGCTCGACTCGGGGGTGCCTGGCGGACCCTGGCTCGACTCCGCGTCCCGGCCCGGCCGCAGCCTTTCACCGCCACCGTGCAGCTGCGGGTGTCGACGCAGCCGCGCGCCGTCCTCGGCGGCCGGCAGAGCCTCCCGTGGACCCAGCGTTAGCCGGGCGGCACCGCCGCGGATCGGAGCCTGATGGCATGGCGGGGAGGAGGGGACACCGCTCCGTCCATCATCCGGCTACCCCCCAGCTACCCAGTATTCGAGGGAACGCCTCCGTGAGGAGCGGAACTTTCCCTGCTGGCAAGTCATCCACGCAGTATTGCCAGTAGGGCCGCCAAATACCCGCCATTTCTGCGCTATGAACCTGCTGTTCGGCAAACCAACGGGGGAACGCGCAGCAGCATGATCGACGGGCCAGTTCGCCATCAACGACGGAGCGGCCGATGACGATCGAGGTCGGGGCAGGAGGCACGGCACTGCCCGGGGCAGTACCCGACTTCGCACCGACTTCGCGCGTCGTCCGCAATCAGCATCGGGACCGTGACCGAGGGCTGCGCCGCGTCCTCTTCGCCGCTGATGCCCTGGCGCTCACCCTCTCGCTGATCTGCGCGCTGGTGCTCGCCGGCCACCGCGCCCACCCCCTGCTCGAAGCGCTCTGGATCGTGCCGACGTTGCCGGCCTGGGCGTTCCTCTTTCGCGCCTACGGCCTCTACTGGCGCCCGCTCCGCAGCTTCGAGCCGACCCACCTCGACGACGTCTCCTCCCTCATGCACGCGCTGATCATCGGCACGCTGGGTCTCTGGCTCTTCTACAAGGTGATGCCGGTCCCACGGCTGGGCTTCGCCGAGATCGTCATCTTCGGCGTCGCCTCGTTCCTGCTGATCGCGGTGCTGCGGGTCGCGGTCCGGGTCATCCATATCCGCCGCCTCGGGCCCGAGCGGGTCCTGGCGGTCGCGCCGATCGACCATGTGAACGTCCTGCAGCGCAAGCTGCGCAACCACCCGGAGTACGAAATGGTGCTGGTCGCCGCGGCGCTGACCGGCGCCGAAGGAGCCGACCCGGTCGGTCTGTCCTTCGTCCCGAGCCTCGAGGCGATCGAGCCGATGCTGCTCGCCGACCAGGTCGACCATGTCATCGTCCAGCTCGACTCCGACTTCATCTCCCAGGAGAGGGTTGCCGAGTTGATGCGCACCTGTCTCGGCGCAGGGGTCCGCTTCAGCACCTTCCCCAAGGTGAAAAGCCTTCTCTATCCCGGGGTCGAGGTCAACCACATCGAGGGGACGGGATTCCTCTCGTACCACCCGCCGGTGCTCTCCCGCGTCTCGCGGTTGCTGAAGCGGAGCATGGATGTCGTCGTCGCCGGGCTGCTGCTCGCCATCTTCGCGATCCCGATGGCGATCGCCGCCGCAGCGATCAAGCTCGACTCTCCCGGGCCGGTCTTGTACAGGCAGACCCGGGTCGGCAAGAACGGTCGCCGCTTCGAGCTGTTCAAGTTCCGCACCATGGTCCCCGGCGCGGACAAGCGGACCGCCGACCTGATGAGGCGCAGCTCGGACCCTGACTGGCTGATCATCGACGACGATCCACGGATCACCCGGGTCGGTCGCCTCCTCCGCAGGACCAGCATCGATGAGCTGCCGCAGCTCTGGAACGTGCTGAGAGGGGAGATGAGCATGGTCGGACCGCGACCGCTGAGCGAGGTGGACGACCGAGGCGTGCGGGGCTGGCGGCGGCACCGGCTCGACCTGACGCCGGGGATCACCGGCTACTGGCAGGTGCTCGGCCGCAACAGCATCCCGTTCCGAGAGATGGTCGAGATCGACTACGCCTACGTCAGCAGCTGGTCCCTGCTGCAGGACATAAAACTGCTGGTCAGAACCGTGCCGGTCGTGCTCACCGGCCGTGGCGCCCAGTAGCGGCCGAGCGCGCGGCAGCCGCGACTCGGTCGCCTGCTGACGCTTTCAGGTCCGCGCCGAGAGGGAGGCTGGGGGCATGATCGAAGCCGAGAAGTTGACCAAGCGATTTGGCGGGAGGGCGGTCGTCGACGACGTCTCCTTCCGCTGCGAGCCGGGCACCGTCACCGGCTTCCTCGGGCCCAACGGGGCGGGGAAGACGACGACGATGCGGATGATCTGCGGGTTCGCGAGGCCCGACGGCGGCACCTCCGCGGTGCTCGGCGGCGACTACCGCGGCCTGCCCAACCCGGGTCGCCGGGTCGGGGTGCTGCTCGACGCCTCCGCCCAGCACGGTGGCCGGCGCGGCCGCGAGGCGTTGGCGATCTCGGCGCAGACGATCGGGGTCGGGGAAGGCCGGGTCGACGAGCTGCTCGAGCTGGTCGGTCTGGACCGCGGCGCGGCGCGCAAGCGGGTGCGCCAGTACTCGCTCGGGATGCGCCAGCGGCTGGGGATCGCCAACGCCCTGATCGGCGACCCCGAGGTCTTGATCCTCGACGAGCCCGCCAACGGGCTCGACCCGGAGGGGATGCGCTGGATGCGCGGGCTGCTGCGCGACTTCGCCGAGCGCGGCGGCACCGTGCTGCTCTCCTCGCACCTGCTGCACGAGGTCGACGCGATCGCCGACCGCCTGGTGATCATCGGCAGCGGCAAGATCGTCGCCGAGGGCCGCCGCGAAGAGCTGCTCTCGCACGCCGGGACGCTGGTCCGGGCCGCGGATGGCGAGGCGCTCGGGCGGGCGCTTGAGGCGGCCGGCCTCGAGGGCCGCGCCGAGGAAGGCGGCGGCTTCCTGGTCGACGCCGAGCCGCGCGCGGTCGGCGCCGCGGCCCGGGACGGCGGCGTCGCCCTCGTCCACCTGGCGCCGGCCGGCGACGCCGGCCTCGAGCAGCTGTTCTTCGACCTGACCAGCGGCGCGAAAGAGGAGGGGGACCGATGAACGAGCGTCCCGGCCTCGCCCGCCTGACCAAGGTCGAGCTGCGCAAGATGGTCGACACCCGCAGCGGCTTCTGGCTGCAGCTCGCGGTGCTCGGGCTGACCATCCTCGCCGTCGTGCTCACGGTGCTCTTCGGCCATGAATCCGACAACACCTTCCGCCACGTCCTCTCCAACGCCCTGGCCCCGGCCGGGATCCTGCTGCCGGTGGTCGGCATCCTCCTGGTCAGCTCCGAGTGGTCGCAGCGGACCGCGCTGATCAGCTTCGCCCTGGTCCCGGACCGGCCGCGTCTGATCGCCGCCAAGGTCTTCGCCGGGGTCGTTCTCGGGGTGGTCGCGACGGTGGTGGCGATCGTCTTCGCGGCGCTCGGCACCGCCCTCGCCTCGCCCGACATCCCGAACGTCTGGTCGCTGCCCGCCGGGCTGCTCGGCCAGGACCTCGTCTATGTGTTGACGGCGATGGTGATCGGGGTCGCCTTCGGCGCGGCGCTGCTCGCCTCGGCGCCCGCGATCGTCCTCTACTTCGGTCTGCCGGCGGCGCTCGCCGCGCTCGGCTCGATCCACGCGCTGAGCGGCACGATGGAATGGATCAACAGCGCCCAGTCGCTCGAACCCCTGACCCTGGAAGTGATGGGCGGCCATGCCTGGGGCCAGGCGCTGGTGACGTTGGTGCTGTGGATGGTGCTGCCGCTGGCGATCGGGCTGTGGCGGATCACCGGCCGCGACCTCGGCTGAGGATCCCGCTCAGAGGCTTCCCACCTAAGCGGTCGCACCTCGCTATCCTTGGCGAAGCCTCGCGCCTCGGCCCGAGGTTTTCCTTTGTAACGAGTGCCTTCGGGCACGGAACTTGTTGAGGGGACAGATGGCTCGCGGAGATGTCCGCATCGCGGTGACGCTGGCTTGCGAAGACTGCAAGCGGCGCAATTATCAGACCAACAAGTCGCGGCGTAATTCGCCCGACCGTGTCGAGCTGCGCAAGTTCTGTCGCTGGTGCGGGCATCACACCCCGCACAAAGAGACCCGGTAGCGGTCAATGGCGAAAACCCGCGCACAGCGCAAGGCCGAGCGCCGCGCTCGGGAAGCCGAGGAGCAGAAACGCTCCGGCTCCGAGCGCCGCGCTGAGTCGCGGGCGCAGCACGACACCCAGATCGGTGTCTCCGGTGACGTCGCCGAGATCGAGGCCGTCGAGGCCGGGATCGCGGCGGGCGCCGCGGAGGCCGACCTGGAGACCCCCGACGCGCCGCACCAGTCTTCACGGTCGGCACGGCGCGCCGAGGCGAAAGCCGCCAAACAGGCGGAACGCAAACAACGCGACGACCAGAAACGGCGCGAGCGCGAGCAACTTGCCCGGCAGGAGAAAAAAGCCGCGGCACAACGGCAGAGCGGCGCGCGCGGCGGCGTCATCGGTTTCCTGCTTTCCTGCTGGGCCGAGCTGAAGAAAGTCCAGTGGCCCGATCGCGAGACCCTCGTCCAGGCCACGGCCGTCACGATCATCTTCGTCGCCGTCGCCGCGGCCTACCTCGGCGCCCTCGATGCGCTCTGGAACTGGCTCATCAAGGAAGTCATCCTCTAACCAACTGCAAGAAGGTTTCCTCAATCTGATGTTTCGCTGGTACGTGATCAACACTTATTCCGGGCACGAGAACAAGGTCAAGCACAACCTTGAGCACCGTGTCGAGACGATGAGCCAGAACCGCAACGTGCGGCAGGTCGTCGTCCCCACCGAGCAGGTCTCCGAGGTCAAGGACGGGCAGAAAATCCAGACCGAGAAACGGACGATGCCTGGCTACGTCCTGGTCAACATGGAGATGACCGACGATGCCTGGAGCCTGGTCAAAAACACCCCCGGGGTGACCGGCTTCGTCGGCGCCGAGCGCAACAAGCCGGTGCCGCTCTCGAAACCGGAGGTCGATCGCCTGCTCCACCGCGAGACCGCCGAGCGGCCCCGCACCCAGGCGCAGTTCTCGATCGGCGAATCGGTCAAAGTCATCTCCGGCCCGCTTTCCGACTTCTCCGGCGAGATCGCCGAGATCAACGAGGACGGCGCGAAACTCAAAGTCCTGGTCTCGATCTTCGGCCGCGAGACGCCGGTCGAGGTCGGCTACGACCAGGTCAAGAAGATCTAGCGAACGCGATAACCGGCGCGCTTCGGCGTTCTCGGTCGCTTGTGTGCAGAGCACACGGCGCTCCCTGCGTCCTTGAATCGCTTGGTTCTCGCGCCCGCTACACTCCCCCACCGCTCATGGCCAAAAAAGTCCTCACCGTCATCAAGCTGCAGATCCAGGCAGGCAACGCCAACCCGGCGCCGCCGGTCGGCCCCGCGCTGGGCCAGCACGGCGTCAACATCATGGACTTCTGCAAAGCCTTCAACGCGCAGACGCAGAGCGAAGGCGGCACGATCATCCCGGTGGAAATCACGGTCTACGAGGACCGCTCCTTCACCTTCATCACCAAGACGCCGCCCGCCGCCGTGCTGATCAAGGAGGCGATCCGCATCCCGAAGGGCTCGGGCGAGCCCCACGTGAACAAAGTCGGGACGATCACCCCCGAGCAGATCCGCGCGATCGCCGAGCGCAAGATGCCCGACCTCAACGCCAACGACCTCGACGCCGCCTCGAAGATCATCGCCGGCACCGCCCGCTCGATGGGCGTCGACGTCAAATAGGAGACCCGCGATGGCCCACGGCAAACGCTTCCGCATGCAGTACCAGAAGGTCCAGCGCGACGAGGCCTACGGCCCGGTCGAGGCGATCGGGCTGATCAAGGAGACCGCCAGCGCCAAGTTCGACGAGACGGTCGAGCTGCACGTGCTGCTCGGGGTCAACGTCCGTCATGCCGACGAACAGCTGCGCGGCACCCTCGCCCTCCCGCATGGGCTCGGCAAAGACGTCACCGTCGCGGTCTTCGCCCAGGGCGCCAAGGCGCGTGACGCCGAGGCCGCCGGCGCCGACTTCGTCGGGGCCCAGGACCTGGCCGAGAAAATCCAGGAGGGCTGGACCGACTTCGACGTCGCGATCGCGACCCCGGACATGATGCCGGTGGTCGGCCAGCTCGGCCGCATCCTCGGCCCGCAGGGCAAGATGCCGAACCCGAAAGTCGGCACCGTCACCGAAGACGTCGAGAAAGCCGTCCAGGAATCGAAGTCGGGCAAAGTCGAGTACCGCACCGACCGCCAGGCGATCGTCCACATGGCGATCGGCAAGGCCAGCTTCGACGACGACAAGCTGCTCGACAACTACAGCGCCGTGATCGACGAGATCATCCGCGCCAAGCCCGCCGGGTCGAAAGGCAAATACATCCGCTCGGCGACCCTGGCGACGACGATGGGCCCCGGCGTCCGCGTCGACACCGGCAAAGCGGTCGACCGCGAGCTGGTCGGCGCCGCCGCTTCTTCCGACTCCGAGTAGCGGCGCCCGTCACAAAGTCGTGCGCGGCCTTCGTCGACCGTGCACTTAGACCCCCTATAGGGGGTACAACTGCACACTCGCCGCGAAGGGTCTGGCAAATTTGCGATAGCCGAGCGGCCTCACGGGACGCACCGATCGCGTTTCCTCTACACTGCGTCGCCGCCCACCTGAGACCACCGGCGTGGCAATGCTTGTAAGCCCGGTGTAGGAGAGACGATGAACCGCGAGGAAAAGTCAGCAACCATCCAGGAGATCGCCGCCCAGATCGAGGGCGCCGAAGCGATCTTCGCCGTCGACTACCGCGGCATCAGCGTTCCGCAGGCCGCCGAGCTGCGCGGCAAACTGCGTGAGGCCGACTCGAGCTTCCGGATCGTCAAGAACCGGCTGACGAAACTCGCCGCCACGCAGGTGGGCGAGGAGCGCCTCGCCGAGCTGCTGACCGGCCCGACCGCGCTGACCTTCGTCCGCGGCGACACCGCCGCCGCCGCGAAGGCGATCACGACCTTCAACAAAACGCACGACGTCCTCACCTACAAGGGTGGCTACATGGGCGAAACGGCGCTCGACGAGGCGGGCTTCAAATCGATCGCCCTGCTGCCGTCGCGCGAAGTCCTGATCGGCCAGTTCGCCGGCGTCGTCGCCAGCCCGCTGACCGGCCTGGTCCGCGGGCTCGGCGCATTGATCGGCGGCCTCGCCCTGCAGCTCGGCCAGATCGCCGAGAAAGGCCTCGTCACCGGCGAGGCCCCACCCGCCGCGCCCGCGCCCGAGCAGACTTCGTCCGAGGAGAAGCAGGACTCGGAGGACACGAGCCCGGAGGCGTCACAGCCTGATTCTTCGCCGGAGGGCGAGGAAGAGCCGAAGGCTGAGCAGGAGACGGCCGACCCGGCCGCGCCCGGAGGCGAAGCCGAGGACGCGGCCGGAACTGATGTTGAACCTTCAGAAGATTCAAACGAGGAAGAGGGGTAGCACCGAATGGCAACTTCAACTGCTGACTGGATCGAGGAGCTGAAAGGCATCTCCGTCCTCGAGCTCTCCGAGCGGATCAAAGCGCTCGAGGAGGAGTTCGGCGTCTCCGCGACCGCCGTCGCGGCCGCCGCGCCGGCCGCCGCCGCCGCGGGCGGCGGCGAGGCCGAGGGTGGGGCCGAAGAGTCCTCCACCGTCGACGTCGTGATCACCGAGGTCGGTGGCCAGAAAGTCCCGGTCATCAAAGTCGTCCGCAACGCGACCGGTCTCGGCCTCAAAGAGGCGAAGGCCGTCGTCGATGCCGCTCCCGGCCCCGTCAAAGAGGGCGTCGAGCGCGAGGAGGGCGAGAAACTGAAAGCCGAACTCGAGGAGGCGGGCGCGACCGTCGAGCTGAAATAGCCGCCAAGTTGCGCGCTCCGCGGCTGAGGCCCAGTCGCAGAGCCAATTCCGTGGCCGGGGAAAGGCGTGTGTTATTTTCCCCGGTCGCGCGCTTTTCTGAGTTCGCCTGCCCGCCCGGGCCCTTTTTACCATCCCTCTGACCGTCCGAGGAGTCGCCGACTTGGCACGTTCCAACGCTGCCCCCGTAACCCGCAGGAGCTTTTCCCGACTAGAGAACCCCCTCGAAGTCCCACATCTCATCGATATTCAGCGTCGTTCCTTTGAGGAACTGACCGATCCTGAGCATGGTGGACTGCGAGAGACGATCAACGACATCTCCCCGATCGAGGACTACACGGGGAACCTTCAGATCGTCTTCGGCGAGTTCAAATTCGAGGAGCCGCCGCACTCCATTGAGGAGTGCCGAGAGAAGGATATGACGTATTCGCGGCCGTTGACCGCGACCGTCGCCTTCCAGAACAAGGAGACCGGCGAGATCCGCGAGCAGGCCGTCTTCATGGGCGACTTCCCGTGGATGACCGAGCGCGGCACCTTCATCATCAACGGCACCGAGCGTGTCGTCGTCACGCAGCTGGTCCGTTCGCCGGGCGCCTACGTGATGGCCCCGAAGGATCCCGAGAAGCAGGTCTTCATCGCCAACCTGATGCCGGCCCGCGGCTCCTGGCTGGAGCTCGAAGTCGACAAAAAAGGCAAAGTCTTCGTGCGGATCGACCGCAAGCGGAAACTGCCGGTCACGGTCCTGCTGCGCGCGATGGGCTACGTCGAGGACCAGAAACTCCTCGACCTCTTCGACAACTCGATCTACATCCGCCACACGATCGAAAGCGACAGCGAGGCGACCAGGACGGAAGAGGGCGCCCTGGTCGAGCTGTTCAAAAAACAGCGTCCGGGCGAGCCGCCCTCGGTCGACGCCGCCCGCGGCCTGCTCGACCAGCTGTTCTTCGACCCGAAGCGCTACGACCTGACCCGGGTCGGTCGCTACAAGCTCAACGCCCGCCTCGATCTCGACATCGACCTCGAGACGCGGGTGCTCACCCACGACGACATCATCGCCCTGGTCAAGGAGCTGACCTCGCTGCCGAAACTGCTCGGGATCCCCGAGGAGGTCGACGAGGACAACCCGATCAAAGACTATGCCGCGGAAGCGCTGACCTACCCGCGCGAGGCGGTCTACGACCACCTCGACGAGTACGAGCACTTCGGCAACCGGCGCCTGCGCACGGTCGGCGAGCTGATCCAGGAGGCATTCCGGATCGGCCTCTACCGGATGGAGCGGGTCGTCCGCGAGCGACTGACGACGGAAGACTCCGACGCGATCACCCCGCAGACGATCATCAACATCCGCCCGGTCGTGGCGGCGATGAAAGAGTTCTTCGGCTCCTCGCAGCTGTCCCAGTTCATGGACCAGACCAACAGCCTCGCCGGGCTCACGCACCGGCGCCGGCTCTCGGCGCTCGGCGCCGGCGGTCTGACCCGTGAGCGGGCCCCGATCGAGGTCCGCGACGTGCACCCGACCCACTACGGCCGGATGTGCCCGATCGAGACCCCGGAGGGACCGAACATCGGCCTGATCGGCTCGCTCGCCTCCTACGCGGAGATCTCCGAGCACGGCTTCGTCACCACCCCCTATCGCCTCGTGAAGGACGGCATCGTCTCCGACGAGATCGTCCACTACGACGCGACCCAGGAGGAGGACAAGATCATCGCCCAGGCGAACTCCGAGTTCGACAAGGCGACCGGCAAACTCAAAGGCCCGCAGGTGCTGGTCCGCGCCGGCGAGCAGGAGTACGCGACCGCGTCTCCTAAAGAAGTCGACCTGATGGACGTCTCGCCGTCGCAGATCTGGTCGGTGGCGACCTCGCTGATCCCGTTCCTCGAGCACGACGACGCGAACCGCGCCCTGATGGGCTCGAACATGCAGCGTCAGGCCGTGCCGCTGCTCAAACCGGACCCGCCGCTGATCGGCACCGGGATGGAGCGCCGCGCCGCGGTCGACACCGGGGACGTGATCCTCGCGCTGCACGACGGGGAGATCGCCTACGTCGACGCGCAGCGGATCGAAGTGACGCACAAAGAAGGCAAGGACGATCACCCGCTGAACAAGTTCATGCGGTCGAACCAGGGCACGATCATCCACCAGCGGCCGATCGTGAAGACCGGCCAGAAGGTGAAGGCGGGCGACGTGCTCGCCGACGGCTCCTCGACCGGTGGCGGTGAGATCGCGCTGGGCAAGAACTGCCTGGTCGCCTTCATGTCCTGGGAGGGCTACAACTTCGAGGACGCGATCATCCTGTCGCAGCGCCTGGTCAAGGAGGACGAACTCACCTCGATCCACATCGAGGAGTACGAGATCGACGCCCGCACGACCAAGCTCGGCGACGAGGAGATCACCCGCGACATCCCGAACCGCAGCGAGGAGAGCCTGCGCAACCTCGACGAGCGCGGCATCGTCCGCGTCGGCGCCGACGTTGTCTCCGGCGACCTGCTGGTCGGCAAGGTCACGCCGAAGGGCGAGACCGAGCTGACCGCCGAGGAGAAGCTGATCCGCGCGATCTTCAAGGAGAAGGCGCGCGAGGTCCGTGACACCTCGCTGAAAGTTCCGCACGGCGAGGGTGGGGTCGTCATCGAGGTCCTCACGTTCAGCCGCGACGAGGGCGACGACCTGCCCCCGGGCGTCAACGACCTGGTCCGCGTCTTCGTCGCGACGAAGCGCAAGATCTCGGAGGGCGACAAGCTCGCCGGCCGCCACGGGAACAAGGGTGTGATCTCGAAGATCGTGCCCGAGGAGGACATGCCGCACCTGGCCGACGGGACCCCCGTCGACGTCATCCTCAACCCGCTCGGCGTGCCGAGCCGCATGAACATCGGTCAGATCCTCGAGACCCACCTCGGGTGGGTCGCCGGGAACGGCTGGTACGACGACGGCTCCGAGGCCTACAAGCAGGCCCACTCCGACGAGGGCGACGGCCGCGTCTACGTGGCGACCCAGGTCTTCGACGGCGCCTCCGTCGAGGACGTCGACGAGGCCCTCGTCAACTGGCAGAAAGAGAATGAAGACCGCGGCGTCGACCTCGGTGTCGACCCGAACGGCCGCGAGGGCGCGAAGGCCTCTGGCACCGCGCAGCTCTACAACGGTCGCACCGGCGAGCCCTACGAGGGCAAGGTCACGGTCGGCTACATGTACATCCTGAAGCTCCTGCATCTGGTGGACGACAAGATCCACGCTCGTTCGACCGGCCCGTACTCGCTCGTCACCCAGCAGCCGCTGGGAGGCAAGGCGCAGTTCGGCGGTCAGCGCTTCGGCGAGATGGAGGTCTGGGCCCTCGAGGCCTACGGCGCCGCCTACACGCTGCAGGAGATGCTCACCGTCAAGTCCGACGACACGGTCGGGCGGGTCAAGGCCTACGAGGCGATCGTCAAGGGGGAGAACATCCCCGAGCCGTCGATCCCCGAGTCCTTCAAAGTCCTTTTGAAGGAGATCCAGAGCCTCTCGCTCGACGCCAATGTGGTCTCGGAGGGATCCGACGTCGAAATCAGCGACGAGGAGGACGACCTCCTCAAAGCTGCCGAGGAGCTGGGCATGGACCTGACCGGGGTCCGCGCCGACAACGGACCGGATGGCAACGGATTGAGCACGCCCGAAGCGGCCGACGAGCAAGAGGAGCAGGTCGTCGCCGAGGGCGAGGCGGGAACTGATGGTGAAGCCGGGGCGGCCGAGGAGGCCGCGCCGGCAGAGGTGGAGGACTGATGATCGACATCAACAATTTCGACGCGATCGAGATCGGTCTCGCGTCTTCGAAAAAGATCCGCTCCTGGAGTTGGGGCGAGGTCACGAAGCCCGAGACGATCAACTACCGGACGCTGAAGCCGGAGAAAGACGGGCTCTTCTGCGAGCGCATCTTCGGTCCGACCAAGGACTGGGAGTGCTACTGCGGCAAGTACAAGCGGGTCCGCTACAAGGGGATCGTCTGCGAGCGCTGCGGCGTCGAGGTGACCCGCTCCAAGGTCCGCCGCGAGCGGATGGGGCACGTCGACCTGGCCTCGCCGGTCTCGCACATCTGGTTCTTCAAGGGTGTGCCGAGCCGGATCGGCTACCTGATCGACATGGCGCCCAAAGAGCTGGAGAAGGTTCTCTACTTCGCCGCCTCGATGGTGACCTGGGTCGACGTCGAGGCCCGCGACAAGGACGTCGGCAAACTCGAGAAAGAGGTCAAAAAAGTCGTCGACTCCTATGAAGTCGAACGGCAGAAACGGACCCAGGAGCTGAGCGAGTCGCTGGAGCGGCGCGTGAAGTACCTCGAGGAGGGCGACCAGGCCAAATTCGACGACGAAGACCACATCTGGGCCGACTCGCTGAAACTGACCGCGACCCAGCTGCGCAAGCTCAAAGACGACGAGCGCAGCAAAATGATCAAAGAACTGCGCAAACAGTTCGACGCGGAGATCTCCGACACCGAGGCCTACCTCGAAGAGGCGGCCGAGCGGATGCAAGAGGTCTGGAAGATCTTCACCGAGATGAAGCCGAAGGACGTCATCAACGACGAGACGGTCTTCCGTGAGCTCAAGGACCGGTTCGGCTCGCCGTTCGGCTGGGGCGAGTACTTCCGCGGCGGCATGGGTGCCGAAGCGGTGCGCGACCTGCTCGAACAGGTCGATCTCGCCGCCGACTGCGAGGAACTCGAGCAGATCATCAACAGCTCGAAAGGCCAGAAACAGGCGCGTGCCGTGAAGCGGCTGAAAGTCGCCTCGGCCTTCCTGCACTCGGAGAACCGCCCGGAGTGGATGATCCTCGACGCGGTGCCGGTGATCCCGCCGGAGCTGCGCCCGATGGTGCAGTTGGACGGTGGCCGCTTCGCGACCTCCGACCTCAACGACCTCTACCGCCGGGTGATCAACCGCAACAACCGCCTGAAAAGGCTGCTCGACCTCGGCGCCCCCGAGATCATCGTCAACAACGAGAAGCGGATGCTGCAGGAGGCGGTCGACGCGCTGTTCGACAACGGCCGTCGCGGGCGCCCCGTCACGGGCCCCGGCAACCGTCCGCTGAAGTCGCTCTCCGACATGCTCAAGGGCAAGCAGGGTCGCTTCCGTCAGAACCTGCTCGGCAAGCGCGTCGACTACTCCGGCCGTTCGGTGATCGTCTCCGGGCCGAGCCTGCGGCTGCACCAGTGCGGCCTGCCGAAGCTGATGGCGCTGGAGCTGTTCAAGCCGTTCATCATGGCCCAGCTGGTCGAGCGCAAAGCGGTCCAGAACATCAAGGCCGCGAAGAAGATGGTCGAGTCGATGATCCCCGAGGTCTGGGACGTTCTGGAGGAAGTCATCCATGAACACCCGGTGCTGCTGAACCGCGCGCCGACCCTGCACCGTCTGGGCATCCAGGCCTTCGAACCGGTGCTGGTCGAGGGCAAGGCGATCCAGGTCCACCCGCTCGTCTGCTCGGCGTTCAACGCCGACTTCGACGGCGACCAGATGGCGGTCCACGTGCCGCTGTCGTCCGAGGCCCAGGCCGAGGCGCGGATCCTCATGCTCTCCGCCAACAACATCCTCTCCCCGGCCCACGGGGCGCCGCTGGCGACCCCGTCCCAGGACATGGTGCTCGGCATCTACTACCTGACCTACGGGCCGGACGAGACGACGCTGAAAGCGAAAGAAGAGGACCTGCAGTCGGGCAAGAGCCGCAACGGCTCGGGCCCGGTCAAGGTGTTCCGTTCCTCGCAGGAGGCCGAACTCGTCTACGAGAACGGCGGCTGCAAACTGCAGGACGAGGCCGAGTACCGGCGTGCCGGTCGCGGCCACTTCCTGACCACGGTCGGGCGGATCATCTTCAACGAGAAGATCGAGCGCGCCCTGGCCGACGCGCTGGAAGACGAGTTCGACCCGAACTCGTTCCAGTTCAACAACGCCTCGCTGAAAAAGAAGGACATCAACGCGATGGTCTCCGAGCTCGTCGTCTCCTACGGCGCGCCGGTGGTCTCGCAGGTGCTCGATGCCTTCAAGGACCTCGGGTTCCAGTACGCCTCGAAGGCGGGCATCACCGTCTCCAAGAACAACGTCGTCTCGCCGCCCGAGAAGCAGGAAATTCTCGATCGGTACGAGAAGGAGACGGAAGCCATCCAGGGCCAGTACGACGACGGTTACATCACGGCGGAGGAGCGCCACGAGGCCGTCACCGCCCACTGGAACCGGGCGACCGACGAGGTCGCGCAGGCGATGGAGGACAACCTCGACGAGCTGAACCCCATCTTCATGATGGCCGACTCGGGAGCGCGCGGATCGTTCAAACAGATCCGTCAGCTGGCCGGGATGCGCGGTCTGATGGCCAACCCGAAAGGGGAGATCATCGAGCGGCCGATCAAGGCCAACTTCATGGAGGGGCTCTCGGTCCTCGAGTACTTCATCTCCACCCACGGTGCCCGAAAGGGCCTCGCCGACACGGCGCTGCGGACGGCCGACTCCGGCTACCTCACCCGCCGTCTGGTCGACGTCGCCCAGGACGTCATCGTGCGCGATGAGGACTGCAAAACCAAAGACCACATCGAGATGGACCTGCACAAGGACGACGGGTCGATCAACGACAACCTGTTCGGCCGGCTGGCGGCGAAAAAGCTCGAGACCAAACGCGGTCGCGAGCTGCTGAAGCGCAACCAGCTGATCACCCAGGCCGACGTCGAGGAGATCGTCGAGGCATTCGGCGACGAGGACGGGGCCAAGATCCCGGTCCGCTCGACGCTCAAGTGCGAGGCCGAAGCCGGTGTCTGCCGGGCTTGTTACGGCATCGCTCCGGCGACCGGGGCGATGGTCAACATCGGCGACGCGGTCGGCATCATCGCCGCCCAGTCGATCGGTGAGCCGGGGACCCAGCTGACCATGCGTACGTTCCACACCGGCGGTGTCGCCGGCCAGGACATCACGCAGGGTCTGCCGCGCATCGTCGAGCTCTTCGAGGCTCGTAAACCGAAGGGCCTGGCCCAGATGGCCGAGGCCGCGGGCAAAGTCTCGATCGAAGAAACCGACAAAGCCCTGAAAGTGGTCGTCACCGAGTCGAGCGGCGAAGAGGCCAGCTACTCGTTCCCGCTGCGGACCCGCCTCCACGTCGCCGACGGCGAGAAAGTCGAGGTCGGCCAGCAGCTCAACGACGGCTCGCTCTACCCGGCCGACCTGCTGGCGATCCGCGGCCGCACCGCGGTCGAGGTCTACCTCGTCAACGAGGTGCAGAAGGTGTACAGCGCCCAGGGCGTGGACATCAACGACAAGCACATCGAGCTGATCGCCCGCCAGATGCTGAAGAAGACGCGGATCGAGACGAAGGGCTCGACCAGCCTGCTCCCGGGCCAGCTGGAGGATCGCGGCAGTCTCAAACGCCTCAACAAAAAGACCAAGGAAGAGGGCGGCGCCCCGGCCAAAGGCGAGGAGGTCATCCTCGGGATCACCAAGGCCTCGCTGGCGACCGAGTCGTTCCTCTCGGCGGCCTCCTTCCAGGAGACCACCAAGGTCCTCACCGACGCGGCGCTCGAGGGCAAACGCGACCGCCTCGTCGGCCTCAAGGAGAACGTCATCATCGGCAAGCTGATCCCGGCGGCAACCGGGCTGAAGCACTACCGCACGGTGGCGATCGAACCGGCCGTGGCGATCGAGCCGCCGACCGACGACGACCTGCTCGAGGACGACGACCTCGCTGCGGAACTCGGCGTCGACGGCGTCGAGGCCCCGGTCGAGGGCTTCGGCCTCTCCTTCGCGGAGGAGCTCGAGGAGCTCGCCCAGGAGATCGAGTCGACCTCCGGCGACGACGCGGCCAAATAGCCCGCGCCGTCATCAGAGTCTGAGAAGGGGCCGTCCGCGAGGGCGGCCCTTTTTCGTTCTCGGGTTTTATCGGGGGGGGGCTTGCGAGGGAGCGACAGTCCGTCCAGCTTCCACGCGCCCCTCGCGACGCTTCCATCACCCTCCCCCGCCGACGGGCCGAAAACCCGACACATAGTCCGGTTCTCGGCCCGTCGGCGGGCTGGTGTTACGAGATGCCGGCGGGGGAAGCGCTGCACGGTGTCGTGGAGCCGCGGCTCCCCCGCAGCCCCGAAGAGCAATTGGCCGGCCGGCCAGTCCGAGTTCCGGTCGGGTAGGTTTCCCGCCATGAAGGCGTGCGTCATCGGGGCGGGGAGCTCGGGGATCGCGGCCGCGCAGGTGCTGCAGGCGCGCGGGATCGACTTCGACTGCTTCGAGAAGGGGTCGCAGGTCGGCGGCAACTGGCGCTACGAGAACGACAACGGGATGTCGTCCGCCTACCGGTCGCTGCACATCAACACGTCGCGGCGGGTGATGGCCTTCAAATCGCTGCCGATGCCGGAGAGCTACCCCGACTACCCCGACCACTTCCAGATGGCCGCCTACTTCGACGAAGTCGTCGATCGCTACAACCTGCGCAATCGGATCAGCTTCCGCACCGAGGCGCTCGCGGTCGAGCCGGCGCCGGACAGCGCGGGGGAGTGGGACGTCACGGTCGAGGGGCCCGACGGCCGCTCCACCGATCGCTACGCCGCCGTGATGGTCGCCAACGGCCACCACTGGGACGCCCGCTGGCCCGAACCGGCCTTCCCCGGCGCCGAGGACTTCGAGGGCGAGCAGATCCACGCCCACGAATACCGCGAGTCCGACGTCCTGCGCGGCAAGCGGGTGCTCGTCCTCGGGATCGGCAACTCCGCCGTCGACATCGCGGTCGAGGCCTCGCGGATCGCCGACGCCACCTTCCTGGCGACCCGCCGCGGCGCCTGGGTGATCCCCAAGTACCTGAACGGCAAGCCGATCGACGAGATCGCCAACTCGCTGACCGGCCTCGCCCCGATCCCGGTGATGCGGGCCGTGATGAACCGCTCGCTGCGGGTCGCGGTCGGCAGCCCGACCGACTACGGCCTGCCGAAGCCCGACCACAAGCTGCTCGAGGCGCACCCGACCGTCTCCTCGGAGTTCCTGCCGCGGCTCGGCCACGGCGACATCACCGCGAAGCCGAACATCGACCGCTTCACCGGCGGCCGCACGGTCCGCTTCGTCGACGGCAGCGAGGAGGAGGTCGACCTCGTCGTCTACTGCACGGGCTACAAGATCACCTTCCCGTTCTTCGACCCGGATGTCCTCGCGGCCCCCGACAACCGCCTGCCGCTCTTCCGTCGGGTTGCCTCGGTCGAGCGCCCCGGCCTCTACTTCATCGGGTTCATCCAGCCGCTCGGTCCGATCATGCCGATCGCCGAGGCGCAGTCGGAATGGGTCGCCGACCTGATCTCAGGCAGGGCGAAGCTGCCGGCGCCGGCCGAGATGAAGAAAGAGATCGCGATCGAGGAAGAGAAGCAGCGGAAGCGGTTCGTCGCCTCTAAGCGTCATACCGTCGAGGTTGACTTCCATCCGTATCTGCGCGAGATCCGGCGCGAGCGAAAGCGGGATTCGGCGCGGGCCTGAAGACCCGGGTGCGGCCGCCCGGCGGGCAGTCCGGCAGCGGCTGGGCGACACCGCCTCCGTGGGGGCCGCGGCGCGGTCCGCGCGGCAGTTTCGGCGGCATCTTGCGCCGCTTGGCGCCGCCGTCGTCGCCCGACTCCTCCGGCTGCGGGTTCTCCTGGTGGCCGGCCCACCAGACGAGCCAGATCGATCCCACCACGGGGATCTTCAGCACCACCATCAGGAAGAAGATCGGCCAGAACCCGGTCAAGAGCGAGAGTCTAGAGATTCATTCGCCGGCCTCCACGGCGAGGCCGCGTCCCCAGGCGATCAGCGCTGCGGTTTCAGCCTCCTGCAGCCCCAGCGCGGGCTCGGTCGGGACCAGCAGGGTCGGCTCGTGGCGCTCGCGCGCCCAGCGGTAGCAGCTGTCGTCGAGGTTGTCGTCGAGCCAGGCCACCGCCCGGCCGCGGCAGAAGCTGTCGAGCGGGCCGAGCTTCCAGTGCGCCGAGCCGAAGCGGGCGGCGCCGTCGAAGGTGAGGTGGGGGAGCTCGGCGAGGCCGAGCATGGTCGGCAGATAGAAGTTCGCTTTGTCCTCCCAGCCGGTCGCCCAGATCAGCTCGAAGTGCTCGGAGAGGCGCTGCAGCCGCTCGCCGGCGCGCAGCGAGATGCAGTGGATCATCCCGTCGACGAGCTCGTAGCGGACCTCGGCGGGGGGCGGCGGCTCGTCGAATCCGAACAGCGAGATGACCCCGTCGACGTCGACCGCGAGGATCGGTCGGCTCACGACCGAGGTGCTACCAGCGGTAGTGGGCGAACGCCTTGTTCGCCTGCGCCATGCGGTAGATGTCGTCCTTCCGCTTCCAGGCGCTGCCCTGCTGCTGGTTGGCGTCGAGGATCTCCCCGGCCAGACGATCGGCCATCGAATACTCGCGGCGGGCGCGGGCGTACTGGACGAGCCAACGGACGGCGAGGGTGCGGGCGCGGCGCGCGGGCACCTCGACCGGCACCTGGTAGGTCGCGCCGCCGACGCGGCGGGAGCGGACCTCGAGGACCGGGGTGAGGGATTTGATCGCCGACTCGAGCGTCTCGACCGGGTCCTCCCCGGAGCGCTCGCCGACGATCGCGAGCGCGTCGTAGACGATCCGCTCGGAAAGACTCTTCTTGCCGTCGCTCATCACCTTGTTGACCAGCTGCTGGACAAGGCGGTTGCGGTATCGGGCATCCGGCTCGATCGGCCGGATCGTGGCTGCCGAACGGCGGGGCATCAGACGTTGACCATGTTCGTGGCCGGGTGCGACCGGGGACACGCGTGGTCGAGCAGATCAAGGACGCAGGGTGCCGCCTTTGGCGGTGCCAAAGGCAAGCCCGAGGACGCGGAGATGCGAAGTGCCACGCGGGGCATCCGGGCGTGCGGGGTCGCGGGCATCGTCAACTTGCCTTCACGCCGTAGCGGGAACGGGCCTGCTTGCGGTCGGAGACGCCGGCGGCGTCGAGCGTGCCCCGGACGACCTTGTAACGGACGCCCGGCAGATCCTTGACGCGACCACCGCGGATCAGGACGACGGAGTGCTCCTGCAGGTTGTGACCCTCGCCGGGGATGTAGGTGGTGACCTCCATCCCGTTGGTCAGCCGGACACGCGCGATCTTGCGCAGCGCCGAGTTCGGCTTCTTCGGGGTGACGGTGGCGACACGGGTGCAGACGCCGCGCCGCTGCGGGGCGGCTACGCGCTTCTTGCGACCCTGGCCCGACTTGAGGCCCGGCGTCGTGGTCTTCTTCTTCGGGCGCTTGCGGCCCTTCCTGACAAGCTGATTCGTATTAGGCACGGCCGCGCATAGTAGAGCAAGCCGCCCAAAAGCATCCCGCCGGCCGCCGCGAGCTCCGCCGAGAACCCCTTTTCGAGGACCGCCGAGGCTCCCGCGAAGCGGGAGGACTGGACGCCGACGTCGAGCCCGTGGGGCAGGTCGATCAGCAGTATCACCGCCAGCGAGGCGGCACCGCCGACGATCGCGCCGAGCGCCGCCAGCCTGCCGGCGCGCCCGCCCCGCAGGACGACGACCAACCCGAGCAGGGCGACGACCGCGCCGACCGGCACCAATACATATGAGTGCGCCTGTCCCGCCGTCTTCAGATCGACGGTCGGCGCCTTCGCCACGTCGGGCAGGCCGATATAGCCGGTCTGGCCGATCTGAACGCCGTGGTAGTCGAGGAACTGGGAGACGACGAGGAGGGCGCCCGCCGCCACGATCACCAGCCCGACGCCGCGCCGCGGCGTCAGCACCGCGGCCGCCGCGGCGGCGAGCCGCGTCGCCAGGCGGCCGCCGGAGCGCAGCGCCGCCTCGGCCGCGGCCAGCGCCAGGAAGAGCCCGCGCAGCAGCGGCCGCAGCCCGCGCCAGAGCAGCGCCGCCGCCGCGAGGAGCGCCGGGACCGCGGTCCGCCAGGCCCGCCGCAGCGGTGGGTAGGCGCGCTCCAACCCGCGGTTGGCCGCGGCGTCGACTCGCCGGCTCAGGACCATGACGCGACGCCGGGGCGCTGCTATGATCGCGCGTCGCTCAGGTCGTTTGGCCGCAGTTCGCTTCGCCGGGCCCCCTGGGGCCTTTTTTTTGCGCCGATCCAAAGCAGCGCCGGCTCGTCGCAGTTTCACCCTGAGCAACCCCCCAGGACACGCACGACCAAGACTTCACGCAGACCGCAGACTTCAACCCCACCGAACGGAACCATGGCACGCAGCTTTCCACTCGAGAAGACCCGGAACATCGGGATCATGGCGCACATCGACGCCGGCAAGACGACCACGACCGAGCGCATCCTCTACTACACGGGGCGCACGCACAAAATCGGCGAGGTCCACGAGGGCGCCGCGGTCATGGACTGGATGGAGCAGGAGCAGGAGCGCGGGATCACGATCACCTCCGCCGCGACCGCCTGTGAGTGGAAGGGCCACCGGATCAACATCATCGACACGCCCGGCCACGTCGACTTCACGGTCGAGGTCGAGCGCAGCCTCCGCGTCCTCGACGGCGCGGTCGCCGTCTTCGACGCCGTCGCCGGCGTCGAGCCGCAGTCGGAGACGGTCTGGCGCCAGGCCGACAAGTACCACGTGCCGCGCTTCGCCTACATCAACAAGATGGACCGCACCGGCGCCGACTTCTACCACGCGGTCGAGACGATGAAGGACCGCCTCGGCGCCAACCCGGTGCCGATCCAGCTGCCGATCGGGTCCGAGGGCGACTTCCTCGGCGTCGTCGACCTGGTCCAGATGAAGGGGCTGGTCTGGAAAGACGAACTCGGCACCGAGTTCGAGGTCATCGACATCCCCGACGACCTCGCCGACAAAGCCGAGGAATACCGCGCCGCGCTGGTCGAAGCCGCCGCCGACTACGACGAAGACATCATGGAGGCGTTCCTCGGCGAAGAAGAGATCCCGGTCGAGAAGCTGAAAGAGGGGCTCCGCAAGGCGACCCTCTCGACCAAGATCACCCCGGTCCTGGCCGGCTCGTCCTTCAAGAACAAGGGCGTGCAGCCGCTGCTCGACGCGGTCGTCGAGATGCTGCCCTCGCCGCTCGAGGTGCCGCCGGTGACCGGCGAGGTGCCCGCCGCCAAAGGCGAGTCCGAGCCGACCGAGGGGACCCGCCCGGCCGACGACAACGGCCCCTTCGCGGCGCTCGCCTTCAAGATCATGTCCGACCCCTACGTCGGCAAACTCACCTACTTTCGCGTCTACTCCGGCAAGTTGCAGGCCGGCGGCCGCGTCCTCAACGTCAAAACCGGCCGCACCGAGCGGATCGGTCGCCTGCTGATGATGCACGCGAACTCCCGCGAGGAGATCGAGGAGGCGTACTCGGGCGACATCTGCGCGGGCGTCGGCCTCAAGGAAACCGCCACCGGCGACACCCTCGCGGCCCCCGACGCCCCGATCGCGCTCGAGTCGATCGAATTCCCGGAGACGGTGATCGCGGTCGCGATCGAGCCGAAGACCAAAGCCGACCAGGAGAAGATGGGCAACGCCCTCCAGCGGCTCGGCGAGGAGGACCCGACCTTCCGGATCGAATCCGACGAGGAAACCGGCCAGACCCTGATCCACGGGATGGGCGAGCTCCACCTCGAGGTGATCGTCGACCGCATGCTGCGCGAGTTCAAAGTCGACGCCAACGTCGGCAAACCGCAGGTCGCCTACCGCGAGACGATCCGCAAGCGGGTCGAGAAAGTGGTCGCCCGCTTCGTCCGCCAGACCGGCGGTCGCGGCCAGTTCGGCCACGTCGTCATCAACCTCGAGCCGGCTCCCGGCGAGGGCTTCGTCTTCGAGAACAAAATCCGCGGCGGCACCATCCCCGGCGAATACATCGGCCCGGCCGAACAGGGGATGCGCGAGGCGCTGGAGAACGGTGTCAAGGCGGGCTACCCGATGGTCGACGTCAAAGCGGAACTGGTCGACGGCTCCTACCACGACGTCGACTCCTCGGAGATGGCCTTCAAAATCGCCGGCTCGATGGCGATCCAGGAGGGGGCGCGGAAAGCGAACCCGGTCCTGCTCGAGCCCGTGATGGCGGTCGAGGTGGTGACGCCCGAGGACTTCCTCGGCGACGTGATCGGCGACCTCTCGCGGCGGCGCGGCAAAGTCCAGGGACAGGACCAGCGCGGCAACGCCCTGGCCGTCCAGGCCTTCGTCCCGCTCGGCGAAATGTTCGGCTACGCCACCGATCTGCGATCCTCTACGCAGGGCCGCGCCACGTACACCATGCAGTTCGAGATGTACGAGGAAGTCCCCTCGAACATTGCCGAAGAGATCGTCGCCAGCCGCTCTGGAGAGCCGGCAGGGACGGCAGCTTAGAACCAACCAATAGGCAGACCGCTGCCGAGGGCCGGACCTGGCTATATTTCTCAGGTTCGCCCGCAGGCAGGGAAAAACTCCCTGCCAGGCATCGCTCAGACAACTCAAGCACTTAAACCAGACAGAAACACGACTTCGAAAGGGCAAACGGACAGAGATGGCCAAGGAGAAATTCGAGCGCGATAAGCCGCATGTGAACGTCGGCACCATCGGTCACATCGACCATGGCAAGACGACGCTGACGGCCGCGATCACCAAAACCCTCTCGACCGTGGGCGGTGCCGAAGCGCAGTCGTTCGAGGAGATCGACAACGCTCCCGAGGAGAAGGAGCGCGGGATCACCATCGCGACCTCCCACGTCGAGTACCAGACCGAGAACCGCCACTACGCGCACGTCGACTGCCCGGGGCACGCCGACTACGTGAAGAACATGATCACCGGTGCCGCGCAGATGGACGGCGCGATCCTGGTCGTGTCGGCGGCCGACGGCGTCATGCCGCAGACCCGCGAGCACATCCTGCTGGCGCGTCAGGTGAACGTCCCGCACGTGGTCGTCTTCCTCAACAAGATCGACCAGGTCGACGACGACGAACTCGTCGAGCTCGTCGAAGAGGAGGTCAAAGACCTGCTCAACGAATACGACTTCCCGGGCGAAGAGACGCCGATCATCAAAGGCTCGGCGCTGAAGGCGCTGGAAGGCGACGAGGACGCGCAGAAAGCTGTCTTCGAGCTGGCCGCGGCGCTCGACTCCTACATCCCGGAGCCGGTCCGCGAGCTCGACAAGCCGTTCCTGATGCCGATCGAGGACATCTTCTCGATCACCGGCCGCGGCACCGTCGCGACCGGTCGTGTCGAGCAGGGCATCGTCAACACCGGCGACGAGGTCGAAATCGTCGGCATCCATCCGGAGACGAGCAAAACCACCGTCACCGGCGTCGAGATGTTCCGCAAGATCCTCGACCAGGGTCAGGCGGGCGACAACATCGGCGCGCTGCTTCGCGGCACCAAGCGCGAGGAGATCGAGCGTGGCCAGGTTCTCTGCAAGCCGGGCTCGATCACCCCGCACACCAAATTCAAAGCCGAGGTCTACTGCCTGAAGAAGGAGGAGGGTGGTCGCCACACCCCGTTCTTCTCCGGCTACCGGCCTCAGTTCTACTTCCGCACCACGGACGTGACCGGGATCGCCAACCTCCCCGAGGGGACGGAGATGGTGATGCCGGGTGACAACGTCGAGATGACGATCGAGCTGATCCAGCCGATCGCCATGGATCAGGGTCTGCGGTTCGCCATCCGCGAGGGTGGTCGCACCGTCGGCTCGGGAGTCGTCGCCGAGGTCATCGAGTAGGCGACTCCCGTTTCGAGGGGGCGGGTGTGACGCCCGCCCCGACGCCCTCCAGGGCGGACAACTGCAAGGACATACGACCGGGGCGGCGCCCCAAAGCAAGGGGCCCCGCCCTCTTTGCGCCTCAAAACCGAGACGAGAAGAAAGAATCCAGTGGCAGCCATAGCGGCACAGAAAATTCGAATCAGGCTCAAGGCCTACGACCACGACGCGATCGACCGCGCGGCGCGCGAGATCGTCGAGACGGCCGAGCGCACCGGCGCCACCGTGTCCGGGCCCGTGCCCCTGCCCACCGAGAAAAACGTCTACTGCGTGATCCGGTCGCCGTTCAAGGACAAGGACTCGCGTGAGCATTTCGAGATCCGCACCCACAAGCGGCTGATCGACATCCTCCAGCCCTCGCCGAAAACCGTCGACTCGCTGCAGCGGCTCGACTCGCTGCCCGCCGGCGTCGACATCGAGATCCGGCTGTAAGGAAGACGATGGCGGCGATCCTCGGCAAGAAGCTCGGCATGACCCAGGTCTTCCAGGAGGACGGCACCGTGGTGCCCGTCACCGTGATCGAAGCGGGTCCCTGCAAGGTGACCGCGGTCCGCGAGACCGAGCGCGACGGCTACGCCGCCGTCCAGCTCGCCTTCGGCGCGGTCAAGCAGGGCAAGCTCTCGAAGCCCGAGGAAGGCCACCTGAAAAAGGCGAGCGCGCCGCCGCTCCGTCACCTGGTCGAGTTCCGCGACGAGGACCTCGGCGCCGAGGAGGGCCCGAAGATCGGTGACGACGTCACGGTCGAGGGCTTCGAGGCCGGCCAGAAAGTCAAAGTCGCCGGGGTCACGATCGGCAAGGGCTTCCAGGGCGGCATCAAGCGCCACAACTTCAGCCGCGGCCCGGTCTCCCACGGCTCGCACAACGTCCGCGCCCCCGGCTCGATCGGCGCCAGCGCCTTCCCCGCCCGCGTCTTCAAAGGGATGCGGATGCCGGGCCAGATGGGCAACAAGCGACGCACCCAGCGCGGCCTCGAAGTCGCCCGGATCGACGCCGAGCGCAACCTTCTCCTGATCAAGGGCTCCGTCCCCGGCGCCAAGAACTCGATCGTCGAGGTGCGGACCGATGGCTAAAGTCGCCGTGCTCGGCAAGACGACCAAAGCCGACCTGCCGGACGAGCTCTTCGCCGAGCCGTTCCACCAGTCGCTGGTGCACGAGGCCGCCCGTGCCGACCTCGCCTCGCGGCGTCGCGGCACCGCCTCGACGCTGACCCGCGGCGAGGTCGCCTTCACGACCGCCAAGGCCTGGCGCCAGAAGGGAACCGGCCGCGCCCGCGTCGGCACGCTCGGCGTCTCCAGCCGCTTCGGCGGCGGCGTCACCTTCGGCCCGAAGCCGCGCCATTACACCGTCAAGGTGAACCGCAAAGCCCGTCGCCGCGCGATGCGCTCGGCGCTCTCGGTCCACGCCGAGCGCGATTCGGTCGCCGTCCTCGACGCCGCGAGCTTCGACACCCCGTCGACCAAAGCGGCCGCCGGGGCCCTCGCCAAATGGGGCGCCAAGAACCCGATCCTGATCGTCCTCACCGCCGACGAGACGGGCGCGATGAAGAGCTTCCGCAACATCCCGCGCACCACCGTGCTCGAGGTCGGCGCCACCGGCGTCGCCGATGTGATCGGCGCCGCCGCGATCGTCATCTCCGAGACGGCGCTGAAGTCGCTCGAAGAGCGCCTCGGCGCGACCAAGGAGGCGAGCGCCTGATGGACGCCCGCACGATCTTGATCCGCCCGGTGATCTCCGAGAAGAGCTACGCGCTGATCGCCGAGGGCAAGTACACCTTCCGGGTCGACGACCGCGCCCACAAGACCCAGATCGCGCAGGCGGTCGAAGAGGTCTTCAAGGTCGACGTGGCCGCGGTCCGCACCTCCAAGGTGCGGGCGAAGCCGAAGCGCCGCGGCCTGACCAAAGGCCGCACCCGCGCCTGGAAGAAGGCGATCGTCCAGGTCGCGCCGGGCGAGCGGATCGAGTTGTTCGAGGGCGGACAGACCGCGTGACGGTCTAGGAGATTGAGAGATGCCGAACCGCAAAACCAAACCGACCAGCCCCGGCCGCCGCTTCGCGACCTATCCCCTGCGCGAGCAGGTGACCGCCTCCGAGCCGGAACGGAAGCTGACCGAGGGCCTGAAAAAGTCCGGCGGCCGCAACTCGAACGGGCGGATCACCGCCCGTCACCGCGGCGGCGGCGCCAAGCGGCGCTACCGGAAAATCGACTTCAAGCGACTGAAGGACGGCGTCCCCGCCACGGTCGCGACGATCGAGTACGACCCCAACCGGTCGTGCTACATCGCCCTGCTCCACTACGCCGACGGGCACAAGGACTACATCTTGGCGCCGGCCACGCTGAAAGTGGGGGACACGGTGAAATCGGGCCCCGAGGCCGACATCAAACCGGGCCACGCGATGGCGCTCGGGCAGATGCCGACCGGCACGATCGTCCATAACGTCGAGCTGATCGCCGGCCAGGGCGGCAAGCTCGGCCGCTCCGCCGGCACCGCGATCCAGCTGGTGGCGAAGGAGGGCGACATGGTCACCCTGCGCCTGCCCAGCACCGAGATGCGGCTGGTCCGCGCCGAGTGCCGCGGCTCGATCGGGGTCCTCTCCAACGCCGAGCACCAGAACATGAAGGTCGGCAAGGCCGGTCGCAGCCGCCACAAGGGCAAGCGCCCGCAGAGCCGCGGCGTCGCGATGAACCCGGTCGACCATCCGCACGGCGGCGGCGAGGCCCACCACACCCCGGGCGGCCATCCGGTAACCCCGTGGGGCAAGCCGACGCTCGGCTACCGGACGCGCAAGAAGGGCAAGCAGTCCGACCGTTACATCGTCCGTGGCCGTCGCCGCGGCAAGAAGAAGGGCGGGAGATAGCCCATGGGGCGTTCGACGAAAAAGGGCCCGTGGGTCGAAGAGCGGCTGATGGCGCGGATCAACGCCCTGAACGAGGCCGGCAAAAAACAGATGACCAAAACCTGGTCGCGGACCTCGACGATCTTCCCCGAGATGGTCGGCCACACGATCGCCGTCCACGACGGCAAAAAACACGTGCCGGTCTTCATCTCCGAGTCGATGGTCGGCCACAAGCTCGGCGAGTTCGCGCCGACCCGCACCTTCCGCTCCCACACCTCGGGACGCGACTGAGCACGAGCTGGACTGACTGATGGCAGACGAGAAAGACAAAAAAGAGAAAACCGGCTCGAAAGAGTCGAAAGCCGCCGCCAAACCGGCGAAAAAACCGGCTGCCAAAAAACCGGCCGCGAAAAAAGAGCCGAAAGAGAAAGCGGCGAAACCGGCGAAAAAACCCGCCGCGAAAAAAGAGCCGAAAGCCGGCAAAGACAAAGCTGCCAAAGCTCCGAAAGCCGACAAAGACGAGAAACCGGCCAAAGAGAAAAAACCGCGCCGTCGCGCCAAAAAAGCCGACAAAGCGGAGGCCGCGAAACCGGCGAAAAGCGCTCCCGCGAAATCCGACGAGCTGCCGGTCGTTCGCGCCAGCGCCAAGTACGTCCGCGTCGCGCCCCGCAAGGCGCGCCTGATCGCCGACCAGGTCCGCGGCCTGCACATCGAGCAGGCCCGGGCGCTCCTCTCCTTCTCCCCCGCGGCGCCGCCGAGGATATCCACAAGCTGATCAACTCGGCCGCGGCGAACGCGGAGAACAACCACGACCTGATCGGCGACGAGATGCGGATCGCCTCGATCACGGTCGACGAAGGGCCGACCCTCCGCCGCTACCGCCCCCGGGCGCTCGGCCGGGCGACCCCGATCAACAAGCGAACCAGCCACATCGCCGTGGCACTGACCCCGGTCGAAGACTAGGAAACGAGAACGCAATGGGACAGAAGATCCACCCCGAGGGTTTCCGCGTCGGTTACATCCACGACTGGAAGTCGACCTGGTTCGAGGAGAAGAACTTCGCCGACGTGCTGCAGGAAGACCTTCAGATCCGCGACCACATCGAGAAAAAGCTCTCGCACGCGGGCCTCTCGAGCATCACGATCGAGCGCCGCGGCGAGGTGTCCGTGGACATCCACACCGCCCGGCCGGGCATCGTGATCGGCAAATCGGGCTCGGAAGTCGACGCGCTGCGCAAAGAGCTGCACAAGCTCACCGGCAGCCCCGTGAAAGTGAACATCCGCGAGGTCAAACGGCCCGAGCTCGACGCCAAACTGGTCGCCCAGTCGATCGCCGAGCAGCTGCAGAACCGGGTCGCCTTCCGGCGCGCGATGAAACGCGCCCTGACCTCGGCGATGCGCTCCGGCGCCAAAGGCGTGAAGGTCCAGGTCTCCGGCCGCCTCGGCGGTGCCGAGATGGCGCGGACCGAAAGCTATTCGGACGGCCGCGTGCCGCTCCACACCCTCCGCGCCGACATCGACTACGGCTTCTTCGAGGCCCGCACGACGACCGGCCGGATCGGCGTCAAATGCTGGATCAACAAGGGCGAAGTGATGCCCGAGGGCTTCCGCTCCGACATCATCAACCCCGACGAGGCACCGCCCAGCCGTGGCGGCGGTCGTGACCGCGATCGCGATCGCGGCGGCCGTGGCGACCGCGGTGGTCGCGGCGGCGGCCCCGGCGGCGGTCGTGGTCCGGGTGGCGGCGGTCGTGGGCCCGGCGGCGGTGGCCGCGGACCCGGCGGCGGTCGTGGTGGCCAGGGCGGCGGCGGCGGCGGCCGTGGCCCGCGCGGTGGAGGTGGTCGTTAGCGATGTCCCCTTCCAACGTGGCACATCTCAGCCGGCTGCAAACCGGCGCCGGATCTTCGTCCTCGGGTTTGCCTTTGGCACCGCCAAAGGCTGCACCCTGCGTCCTCGCCCGACTTGGTTTTCGCTCGGCTGAGGCGCACCATGCCGAAAGGGGACACCGCTGATGTTGATGCCGAAACGGGTCAAGCACCGCAAACAGTTCCGCGGCCGCATGCGCGGCGACACCAAGGGCGGCAGCAGCGTCGCCTTCGGCGAGTACGGGCTCAAGGCCGTCGAGCGCGGCTGGATCACCAACCGGCAGATCGAGGCCGCCCGTGTCGCGATGACCCGCAAGATCAAACGCGGCGGCAAGGTCTGGATCAACATCTTCCCCGACAAGCCCTACACCAAGAAGCCCGCCGAGACCCGGATGGGCTCCGGCAAGGGCAACCCCGAGGGCTGGGTCGCCGTGGTCAAGCCGGGCAAGGTCATGTTCGAGCTGGCGGGCGTCCCCGAGGAGCTGGCGCGCGAAGCGCTGCGCCTCGCCGGGCACAAGCTCCCGGTCAAGACGAAATTCGTCAAACGCGAGGGGGCGGAGCAGTGAAGTCCGCCGAGGTGCACAATCTGAAAGACGACGAGCTGGTGGCGAAACTGATCGACGCCAAAGAGGAGGCCTTCAACCTCCGCTTCCGTCACGCCACCGGCGAGCTCGAGAACACCGCCCGGCTGGGTGACGCCAAACGCGATGTGGCGAGGCTGATCACCGTGGCCCGCGAGCGCGGCATCGATGTGGAGAAAGAGACGCGACGGATATGAGCGACGAGACGAACGAGAAAACCGAGACGACCGAGAAGCCGCAGGCCGAGGAGACTCAGGCCGTGGAGACCCCTGCCGCCGAGGCGGAGGCCGCTCCCGAGGCCGAGGCGCCCACTCCCGAGGCTGCCCCGGCCGAGCCGGATCCGCTCGACGACCTTCCCTGGAAGGAGCGTCGCCGCGTGCTTCGCTCCCGCGAGCCGCACAAAGCCGGCCCGCAGCAGACGATCGAGGAGCGCGCCGCCGCCCGCGAGACGCGCCGCAAGCAGAAGGCGAACGAACGGCGCAAAGAACGCGCCGCGATGAAGGCCGAGCGCAAACCGGGCACCGGTACGGCGCCCGCCGAGCGCGACTCGGTCGCCGCCAAGGAACGCCAGGGCATCGTCGTCTCCAACAAAGGCGACAAGTCGATCACCGTCCGCATCGACATCGCCCGCCGTCACCCGACCTACGAGAAGATCGTCCGCCGCTCGCGCACGCTGCACGCGCACGACGAGCAGAACGAGGCCGGCGAGGGCGACGTGGTGCGGATCGTCGAGACCCGTCCCCTTTCCAAGACCAAGCGTTGGCGTCTTGTCGACGTCGTCGAGAAGGCGAGGTAGGTGCGATGACTCCTCCCGCCCCAGCACAACTCACCCGGCTGCAAACCGGCGCCGGATCTTCGTCCTCGGTCACTCGCGCACCATCCTGGTGCGCCACGCTCCCTGCGTCCTTGCCCGGCTTGGTTTTCGCTCGGCTGAGTCGCACTGCGCCGGAAGGAGGCATCGCTCGATGATCCAGCAGGAGTCTCGACTCAAAGTCGCCGACAACTCGGGCGCCCGCGAACTGCTCTGCATCCGCGTCAAAGGCGGCTCGCACCGCCGCTACGCGTCGGTCGGCGACGTCATCACCGCGACCGTCAAATCAGCCAGCCCGCAGGGCGGCGTCCGCAAGGGCGAGGTCGTGCAGGCCGTCGTCGTGCGGACCAAGAAGCCGCTCGGCCGGCCCGACGGCACCTACATCGCCTTCGACGAGAACGCCGCGGTGCTGATCGACCCGGCGAACAACAACCCGCGCGGGACCCGCATCTTCGGCCCCGTCGCGCGCGAACTTCGCGACCGCAACTTCATGAAAATCATCTCGCTGGCCCCCGAGGTCCTCTGATGCCGAAGACGATGCGCATCAAGACCGACGACCAGGTGGTCGTGATCAGCGGCAAGGACCGCGGCAAGACCGGCCGGGTGCTTCGCACCGAGCCGAAGAAGCGCCGCGTCTACGTCGAGGGCCTGAACATCGTCAAGCGCCACGAACGTCCCCGCTCGACCGGCGACATGGCCACCGCCAACCCCGGTGGCATCGTCGAGAAGGAGGGGCCGATCAACGTCTCGAACGTGATGCTGCTCGATCCCAAAGGCAACAAAGGCACCCGCCTCGGCGTCCGTCGCACCGACGACGGCAAACGCGTGCGGGTCGCCAAGCGCTCGGGAGCGGAGGTCGACTGATGGAGGCCGGAACCGTGACCGAGAGCCGGCAGGCGGCCCCGCCGCCGCGCCTGCGCGAGAAATACGAGACCGAGGTGCTGCCCGCGCTGACCAAGAAATTCGGCTACTCGACGCCGATGGAGGCGCCGCACCTGATCAAGATCACCTTGAACATGGGCCTCGGCACCGAGAAACAGGACAGCCGCTCCTTCGAGTTGGCGCAGAACCAGCTGGCGACGATCGCCGGCCAGCACCCGAACGTGCGCCGCGCCCGCAAGTCGATCGCGTCCTTCAAAGTCCGCGAGGGCATGCCGGTCGGCGTCTCGGTGACGCTGCGCCGCGCCCGCATGTGGGAGTTCCTCGATCGCCTCACCTCGATCGCGGTGCCGCGCATCCGTGACTTCCGCGGGCTCAACCCGCGCAGCTTCGACGGCCGCGGCAACTACTCGATGGGCGTCAAAGAGCAGCTGATCTTCCCCGAAATCGACTACGACTCGGTCGACGTCGTCCGCGGACTCGACGTGACGATGACGACGTCGGCGAAGACCGACCTCGAGGCGTTCGAACTGCTGCTGCGACTCGGCATGCCGTTCGCGCAGGAGGGCCGTCCCGGCCAGGCCGAGCGCGAAGCCGAGGAAGCCGAGGCCGAAGAGGAGCAGCGAAAGGAGGAGGCCCGCCTGAAGGCCGAAACCGAGCAGGCGGCGCTGGAAGAACTGAAAGAGGAGAACCCCGAGGCGTACGCCAAGCCCGAGACCGAGGACGAGGGCGAGACCGCGGGCGACGACGATGAGGCCGGCGAGAGCCCGGCCGAGGAGAGTTAGAACAAGATGGCCAAGACTTCCCAGAAGGTCCGCCAGGGCCGCAAAGCCAAGTACCAGAGCCGCGAATACAACCGCTGCCGTCGCTGCGGTCGTCCCCGCGCCTACTACCGCAAGTTCGGCCTCTGCCGGATCTGCCTGCGCGAGGCCGCCCACGAGGGCTACGTCCCCGGCATGACGAAGTCGAGCTGGTAGCGATGCATACCGACCCGATCGCCGATTACCTGACCCGGATCCGCAACGCGATCCGCGCCGGCCACGACGACGTGGACATCCCCGCGTCCGGCCTGAAGATGGAGCTGTCGCGCATCCTCAAGGAGCAGGGCTACATCACCGACTTCCACAAAAAGCCCGCCACGGTCGGCGAGGCGATCGAGGTGACGCTGAAGTACACCGAGGATCGCCGGCCTGTCATCCTGGGGATCGAACGGGTGTCCCGGCCCGGTCGCCGTCGGTACGTCGACCACAAAAACGTGCCGCGGGTCCAGGGTGGCACCGGGACCGCGATCGTCAGCACCTCGGTCGGCGTGATGACCGGCCACGAAGCGCGCCAGAAGGGCGTCGGCGGCGAGGTCGTCGCCTACGTCTGGTGACGCCCGGTCAATGAACAGGATCAATCTCAGATGAGTCGAATCGGAAGAAAACCCGTCGCTGTCCCCGACGCCGTCTCGGTGTCGATCGCCCCTGGCAACATCGCCGTCAAAGGGCCGAAAGGGGAGCTCACCCAGACCTACTCCCAGGACATGACCGTGTCGCAGGAGGAGGGGACGATCCTCGTCGCCCGGCCGACCGACCGCGGCGAGCACCGCGCCCTGCACGGGCTGACCCGCTCGCTGATCGCGAACATGGTCGAGGGCGTCACCGACGGCTTCGAGAAGCGCCTCGAGATCCAGGGCGTCGGCTACCGCGCCGCGCTCAAAGGCAAGAACCTCGAGTTGGCGCTCGGCTTCTCCCACCCGGTCTCGATCGAGGCCCCGGAGGGGATCGAATTCGAGGTGCCGCAGCCGACCGAGATCGTCGTCCGCGGGATCGACAAGCAGCTGGTCGGCCAGGTCGCGGCCGACATCCGCAAGCGCCGTAAGCCGGAGCCCTACAAGGGCAAGGGCATCCGTTACAAAGGCGAGCAGGTGCTCCGGAAGGTTGGTAAGCGCGCCTAATGTCAACTCCTTCCCGGTCAGCACACCTCAGCCGGCTGCAAACCGGCGCTGGATCTTCGTCCTCGGGCTTGCCTTTGGCGCCGCCAAAGGCTGCGCCCTGCGTCCTCGCCCAGCTTGGTTTTCGCTCGGCCGAGTCGCACTGCCCAGAAAGGAGTGGACATTGACCATCCAAACTTCGCAGCAGCGTCGTCTGCGCCGTCGTCGCCGCGTCCGTTCGCGGGTCACCGGCACGGCCGAGCGTCCGCGCCTCTCCGTGTTCCGCTCGAACAAGGGCGTCTTCGCCCAGCTCATCGACGACCGCGCCGGCCACACCGTGGCGGCGGTCAACTGGATCGAGCCCGAGCTGAAGACCCTCACCGCCACCGACCAGGCCAAGCGCGCCGGCGAGCTGCTCGCCGAGCGGGCGAAGGCGGCCGGCGTCGAGACCTGCGTCTTCGACCGCGGTGGCTACAAGTACCACGGCCGGGTCAAGGCGCTCGCCGAGGGCGCGCGCGAGGGGGGGCTGCGGTTCTGATGACTCGCAGCCGTCGAACTTCCGCTACGGTGGCCCGCTGATGAAGGGCATGGACATGAACCACGTCGAGACGGTCAGCCCGCGCGGCCTCGACCTCCAGGAGCGCGTGATCGAGATCAATCGCGTCGCCAAGGTGGTCAAGGGCGGTCGCCGTTTCTCCTTCACCGCGCTGGTCGCCGTCGGCGACGAGGAAGGCGTGGTCGGGATCGGCTACGGCAAGGCCCGCGAGGTCCCGCTGGCGATCCAGAAGGGCGTCGAGGACGCCCGCAAGAACTTGATCCGCGTGCCCAAATACGGCCAGACGATCACCCACCGGATCATCGGTCGCTACGGCGCCGGCCACGTGGTGCTGCGCCCGGCCAGCCCCGGTACCGGCGTCATCGCCGGTGGCGGCGTCCGCGCCGTGCTCGAGCTCGGCGGCGTCCGCGACGTCCTGACCAAGAGCATCGGCACGCAGAACCCGATCAACCTCGTCAAGGCGACGATGGACGGCCTGATCCGCCTGCGCCGCCCCGAGGAGGTCGCCGAGCTGCGGGGGCTGACGGTGAGCCAGGTGCTGGGGCTGAGCAGCGAGAAACCGGTCGAGGGTGAGCACCTTGAGCCGATGGCGACCGAGGGCGAGCGCCCGGATGCGGGTCCTGTCGCGGCAGGGGACCCCCCATCGCCTCCGGTAGCTGAAGCTTCCTCGGCGACGGGTCCCCCTACCGCGCCACCCGCATCAGAGGCCGCGCCGGCTGACGGCGAGCCAGCGGTAGCTACCGAGGAGGCACCGCCGGAGGGTGATGCTTCGTGAGCGTCAAGATTTCGCAGGTGAAGTCGCCGAACGGCACGAATCCCAAGCAGAAAGCCACGCTCAGGGCCCTCGGGCTGGGGCGGATCGGCAAATCGGTCGAGCGTGAGGATTCGCCGCAGCTACAGGGTCAGCTGCGCGTCGTCTCGCACCTGGTCAAGGTGGGCGACTGATGGCCAAGGACACGCCGCGCTCCGAGGAGATCGGCCTCCACAACCTGAAGCCGAAGCCGGGCTCGACCAAGCGCCGCAAGCGCATCGGTCGGGGCGAGGGCAGCGGCCTGGGCAAGACTTCCGGCCGCGGCCACAAGGGCGCGGGCTCGCGTTCCGGCGCGAAGGAAAAGCCGGGCTACGAGGGCGGGCAGAACCCGATCCACATGCGGATGCGAAAGCTCCGCGGTCCGCACATGAAGAAGTCGATGCCCTTCGAGAACTTCCGCACCAAGACCCAGCCGGTCAACCTTGCCGACCTCGAGCAGCGTTTCGAGGCGGGCGACGAGGTGACCCCTGAGACGCTGAAGGCGAAGGGTCTGGCGACCCGCACCGACCCCGTCAAGATCCTCGCCCGCGGCGAGATCTCGACCAAATTGACGGTCAGCGCGCATGCCTTCAGCAAGGCGGCCCAGGAGAAGATCGAGGCCGCCGGCGGTTCCTGTCACACTCTGGAGCCGTAATGCTCAGGACTATTCTCAACGCGTTCAGCGTTGCGGACATCAGGAAGAAACTCGCCTTCACCGCGGCGATGCTCGCCCTGTACCGCCTCGGTGCCTACATTCCGGCGCCGGGCGTCAACGTCGCCGCCGTCAAGGAAATCTCCAGCAACTTCGGCGGCTCCAACGTCCTCGGCTTCCTCAACCTCTTCTCCGGCGGCAGCCTCTCGCGATTGTCGCTGTTCGCGCTGGGGATCATGCCCTACATCACGGCCTCGATCATCCTGCAGCTGCTGACCGTCGTCGTGCCCTCGCTCGAGCGCCTCTCCAAAGAGGGTGAGGTCGGGCAGCAGAAAATCACCCAGTACACGCGCTACCTGACCGTCATCCTCGCCTTCTTCGAGAGCCTCGGCTACGTCTTCCTCTTCCGCAGCCTCGGTCGCGAATCGGGTGCCAACGTGGTCGGCAACCTGACCGCGCCGAAGGTGATCCTGATCGTGATCTGCCTGACCGCCGGCTGCACGCTGTTGATGTGGCTGGGCGAGCTGATCACCCAGCGCGGCATCGGCAACGGCATCTCGCTGATGATCTTCGCGTCGATCGCCTCCTCGCTGCCGAACGGGATCACCAAGTGGTGGAACAACCCGGACCAGGTCTTCGTCGTGATGATGCCGTTCATCGCACTGGCCGTGATCGTCGCGATCGTCTTCGTGCAGGAGGGCCAGCGCCGCATCCCGGTCCAGTACGCGAAACGCGTGGTCGGGCGCAAAATGACCTCGGGCGGCTCGACCTACCTGCCGCTGCGGGTCAACATGGCGGGCGTCATCCCGGTCATCTTCGCCGCCTCGATCATGGCCTTCCCGCCGACGATCGGGCAGCTGCTGAACACGCCCGCGGCGCTCAGCTTCGCCGAATTCTTCAGCCCGAACAGCTGGCCTTATGTGATCGGCGAGATCTTCTTCATCATCGTCTTCACCTACTTCTACACCGCGGTCACCTTCAATCCGGTCGACCAGGCGGACAACCTCAAACGCTATGGCGGCTTCATCCCTGGCGTGCGCCCGGGGCGGCCGACCGCCGAGTACCTGGACCGGATCCTCTCGCGGCTGACCTTCCCCGGCGCCCTGTACCTGGGCGCGGTGGCGGCGCTGCCGACGATCCTGATCAGCCAGACCTCGGCGAACTTCTATTTCGGCGGCACCTCGATCCTGATCGTGATCGGCGTAGCGCTCGACACGGTCAAGCAGCTCGAGGCGCAGCTCATGATGCGCAACTACGAGGGCTTCCTGAAATAGCTCGGGGTTCGGTGCCTCCCCGAGGGGGGCGGCCGGGTGACCCGAACAATCGCTGACGCCGGTTGGAGCCAGTCCTGACCCCCTCCGAACGGCTTGTAACGAGGGCCCGAATAGCCCCTCGTTCGTCCGCAAGCTCTCCAGCCCGAGTTTGAGAGAGGAGGGGGTCAGGACTGGCTCCCTCGGGGCTCCTGGCCAGGCTTCTCGCTTAGGGGCCATACCGAATCGCGGCGCGTCGGTCGCTGGGCGTTTCCCATAGGCTGCCTGGATGCCTGAGCTGAACCTTGTCCTGCTCGGCCCTCCTGGCTCCGGTAAGGGGACCCAGGCCGAGCGCCTGAACGACGACCTGCGCCTGCCCTACTACGCGACCGGCGACATCCTCCGCGGCGCTGTCCGCGACGAGACCGAGCTGGGGAAGAGCGCCAAGGCGTACATGGACCGCGGCGACCTGGTGCCCGACGAGGTGATCGTCGGCGTGATCGCCGAGCGGATCGACTCCGAGGAGGCGCGCGACGGCTTCATCCTCGACGGCTTCCCGCGGACGACGCCGCAGGCCGAGGCGCTCGACGCGAAGCTCGCCGAGCTGGGGCGGGAGGTGACCGCGGTGCTCCTGATCGACGTCGCCGACGACGAGGTGGTGCGCCGGCTCGGCGGCCGCCGCACCTGCGAGGCCGAGGGCCACGTCTACCACGTCGAGTTCAACCCGCCGAAGGTCGACGGAATCTGCGACGTCGACGGCTCGCCGCTGATGATCCGCGACGACGACAAGCCCGAGGTGATCCGCAAGCGGCTCGCGACCTACCACGAGAAGACCGAGCCGCTGGTCTCCTATTACGAGGGGCACGGCGTGCTGCGCCGGGTCGACGGCGAACGCGAGCCCGACCAGGTCACCGATGAGCTGCGCGGCATCCTGACCGCGATCCATCCGTAGGCCGACCGCGCTCTCTAACGTTGTGTACATGATCATCCGCAAGACCCCCGAGCAGGTCGACCAGATGGCCGCCGCCGGCGACATCCTGGTCCGCACCCTGAAGATCCTCAAAGCGAAGGCGCGGCCGGGGGTCACGACGCTCGAACTCGACGAGGCGGCGGAGAAGTTCATCCGCTCTCAGGGTGCCGTGCCCTCGTTCAAGGGCTACCGCGGCTTCCCCGGATCGATCTGCGCCTCGCCCAACTCGATGGTCGTCCACGGCATCCCCGACGGCTACGAATGCAAGCGCGGCGACGTGCTCTCGATCGACGTCGGCGTGACCAAGGACGGCTGGGTCGCCGACGCCGCCGTGACCGTGCCGATCGGACCGGTCTCGACCGAGGCCAAACGGCTGCTCGAGGTGACCCGCAATTCGCTCTTCGTCGGGATCGAGCAGATGGTCGTCGGCAACCACCTCGGCGACGTCTCCGCCGCGATCCAGCGCTCGGTCGAGTCGAACGGGCTCTCGGTGATCCGCACGCTGGTCGGTCACGGGATCGGCCGCGAGATGCACGAGGAGCCGCAGGTGCCGAACTTCGGCGAGGCGGGCCGCGGGCCCGAGCTCGAGGAGGGGACGGTGCTGGCGATCGAGCCGATGGTCAACGCCGGCGGGCCGCTGGTGCGGATGGGCGACGACGGCTGGTCGGTCTTCTCCGAGGACGGCAGCCTCGCCGCGCACTTCGAGTTCACCGTCGCGGTCACCCCCGACGGCCCCCGCGTGCTCACCCCCTGGCACGAGTCCGAGTAGCTCCCGGCCACTTCGGTTTGCTCCGGTCCGCCCGTGGGCATATATTGCCGGGGCGGCTCGGGAGGCTGCCAGGGAACCTTTGGAGGAGGAAGTTTTGGCTCGACGTTCGCTGCGCGCTTTCCTGTCCCTGTTCGCCTGCCTGACGCTGGGCGCGGCCCTCTTCGCCGCTTCCGCCGCGGCGAACGCGGTCCAGCCCTACGGGGCCAACGATGCGGGTGGCTTCCGCAACGTCCTGCCGCCCGGGGAGAACGGGCTCGACAACCTGCCGCAGGTGCTCGGCTTCAAAGCCTCGAAGACGATCCCGCCGCACTTCGACGACCAGCAGCCGCTCTACGAAAACCTGCTCTACGGGGCGCCGACGCTGACCGACGAACAGATCCCGAACTACTTCAAGGACGCGACCTTCGGGGTCCCCCCGGGCGAACTCGAATCGACGATCGAACCGAAACCGGGGGTGACGATCCAGCGCGACAAGGCCTACGGAGTGCCCCACATCTACGGCGAAACGCGCGCCGACACGATGTTCGGCGCGGGCTACGCCGGCGCCAACGACCGCCTCTTCCTGATGGACGTGCTGCGCCACACCGGCCGCGCCGAACTGGCCTCCTTCCTCGGCGGCTCGAACGCCGGCGCCGACGCGAGCCAGTGGGGCTTCGCTCCCTACACCGAAGCCGATCTCGAAAAACAGATCAAGATGATGGAAACCGAACACGGCGCCCAGGGCAAACAGGCGGTCGAAGACCTGAACTCCTACGTCGAAGGCATCAACGCCTATATCGCCGCGGCCAATCTGGACACGAAACTGAAACCGGCCGAGTACTCGTTCATCAACAAGCCGATGGAACCGTGGAAACCGACCGACATCATCGCGATCGCCTCGCTGGTCGGCGGCATCTTCGGCAAGGGCGGCGGCAACGAGCTGAACTCGGCGTTGACGATGGAGGCGATGGTCGAACGGATGGGGAAGACCGCCGGGCGCAGGGCCTGGGAAGGCTTCCGCTCGAAGAACGACCCGGAAGCGCCGACGACGATCTCGAAGCCGTATCCCTATGAGACGCGGAGCGCCTTCGCCAAGCGCGGGCTGGCGCTGCCGGAACCGAAGAGCATCTACGAGCCGCCGGTCGCCTCCGGCTCGGCGGCGAGCGCCGGGACCGCGGGCCTGAACACGGTCGGCGGCCGGCTCACCCGCGGGCTTGAGGAAGCGGGGCACGCCTCGAACTGGGAGCTCGTCTCGGCCAAGCACTCGGCCGACGGCCACCCGATCGCGGTGATGGGCCCGCAGGTCGGCTACTACGTGCCGCAGATCCTGATGGAGGAGGACCTGCACGGGCCGGGGATCGACGCCCGCGGCGCCTCGTTCCCGGGGGTCAACCTCTACGTCGAGCTCGGCCACGGCCGCGACTACGCCTGGAGCGCGACCACGGCGACCTCCGACAACACCGACACCTTCGCCGAGGTCCTCTGCAAGGACAAGTTCCACTATGTCTACAAGGGCAAGTGCCTGGCGATGGAAAAGCTGACGAAGACGGAGAGCTGGACGCCGAACACGATCGACCCGACCAAAGCCGGCTCGCAGACGCTGACCGCCTACCGGACCGTGCACGGGATCGTCTACGCCCGCGGCAAGGCCGACGGCAAGAAAGTCGCCTTCGTCCACGCCCGCAGCACGTACTTCCACGAGGCCGACTCGGTGATCGGGTTCGGCGAGCTGAACGAACCGGGAGTGGTGACCGGGGTGAAGGGCTTCAAGAAAGCCATCTCCAACATCAACTTCCTCTTCAACTGGTCCTATGTCGACGCCAACCACATCGCCTATGCGATGTCGGGGGCGATGCCGCAGCGGGCGAAGGGGACCTCGCCGGACTTCCCGATCCTCGGCACCGGCCAGTACGACTGGAAGGGCTACAAACCGGCCACGCACACGGCCGATTGGCTGCCGTTCTCGAAACACCCGCAGGCGGTCGACCCGGAATCGGGATACCTCGTCTCCTGGAACAACAAGCAGGCGCCGGAATGGGCGGCGGCCGACGACAAGTACGACTACGGGCCGGTGTTCCGCAGCCAGATGATCGCCGACCACATCCGCAACGACATCAAGGGCAACAAGAAGATGACGATCGCCCAGCTCGTGCAGGCGATGGAGGAACCGGCGAGCGAGGACCTGCGCGGCGACAAGATCCTGCCGCTCCTGTTCAAGGGGATCGGCAAGCCGAAATCGGCGAAGCTGCGGAGCGCCCTGGCCGAGCTGAAGACCTGGCGCGCCCATGGCTCGCACCGGCGCGACCTCGACCGCAACGGCGAAGACGAGGAAACGCCGGCGATCGAGCTGATGGACGCCTGGTGGCCGAAGCTGCTCGAAGCGGAGTTCAAACCGGCGCTCGGGGCGAAGGCCTACGAAAAGCTCGAAGGGATGCTCGAAACGGGCAGCTACACGGGCGGATCGCCGACCGAACCGAGCTTCGACGACGGCTGGTGGGGCTACGTCTCCAAGGACCTGCGCGACGTCTTCGGCCCGACGCCGAAGGCGCCGTGGAGCCGCGACTACTGCGGCGGCGGGTCGAAGGCCAAGTGCAAGCAGGTGCTCGAAAAGAGCCTCTCCGAAGCGCTCAAGACGACCCCGGCGGAACTGTACGGCGGCGGCAACGGCGAATGTGCGGCGAACCCGCAGCCGTCCTGCTTCGACGCCAACCGTCCCCAGGAAACGGCGGGCATCGAATTGGGCGACTTCCCGTTCCAGAACCGCCCGACGTTCCAGCAGGTCGTGACGCTGACGCAGAAGTTAGGGCGCTAGCCCGCCACAAAGCCGCCGCAACGGACCGCCGACGGGCCGAAAACCGGACATATAGTCCGGTTTTCGGCCCGTCGGCCGGACGGTGCAACCGATTCGTCCCTTCCAGCTGAAGTGACGGAGCGCGCTCGCGGGCCGCTCAAAGTTGGGCGCACCTCGGAACCGCCTACCGGCCCGAGCCTCTGGCGGAGCTCCTACTCGCCGACGATCGCGAGGGTGAAGCCGTCGTGCCCCTTCGCTCCGACCGTCTGGATCGTCGTCGCCGTGACCCGCGGCTCCTCGGCGAGGTACTCGTGGAAGAGTCGTTGGGCGGCAGCGGTGTCGTCGCTGCCGGGGTCGGCGATGGCGCCGTGTCGGATCACGTTGTCGGCGAAGATCAGGCCGCCGGGACGGGTGCGGTCGAGCGACCAGGCGAAGTAGGCGGGGGTGTTGATCTTGTCGGCGTCGATGAAGACGAAGTCGAAGGGCCCGGCGCCCTCGGATTCGAGCAGGGGGAGGGTCTCGAGGGCGGCGCCGACCCGGAGGTCGACCCGGTCGGCGAGGCCGGCGCGTTCGAAGTTGGCCCAGGCGACTTCGGCGTGGTCGGGGTCGTACTCGAGCGTGGTCAGCTTGCCGTCTTCGGGCAGGGTGCGGGCCATGACGATCCCGCTGTAACCGCTGAGCGTGCCGAACTCGAGGATCTGGCGGGCATCGACCGAGCGGCAGAGGATCTCCAGCAGGCGCGCCTCGGACGGCGTGACCTGGATCTGGGGCAGCCCCGCGGCCGCCGCATCGGCGAGCGCCGCCTCGAGAACCTCGTCCTCGGCGGCGAAAAGCATCTGCCCGATGAAAAGGTCGACCGCGTCGTAGGTATCCTGTCCCACGGCGGCCAGTTTGCCACTCGGGGGTCGGTTGCGGCCTGGTTCCCTCTCCTGCTATCTTTCTTCGTCGGCCCTGAGGGCCACGTTCGACCCTGCCGTCCGACTCATGGGGCGTGTGGGAATCCTGTATTCGAGAGAGAAACCGGAGCGATGAAGGTTCGAGCTTCCGTCAAGCCGATGTGCGAGAAGTGCAAGGTCATCCGCCGCAATGGGGCGGTCCTTGTGATCTGCCAGAACCCCCGCCATAAGCAGCGGCAGGGTTAACGCATGGCACGGATCGCCGGGGTCAACATCCCCGACAACAAACGGATCGAGATCGGGCTCACCTACATCTTCGGCATCGGCCATTCGACCGCGCTGAAAATCCTCGAGGAGACTGGCATCGACGCCGGCATGCAGGGCAAAGACCTGACCGAGGAAGAGGTCATCAAGCTCCGCGACGCGGTCGAGACCCGCGAAGTCGAGGGTGACCTGCGGCGCGACCGCTCCCAGAACGTCAAACGCCTGATGGAGATCGGCTCCTACCGGGGCCTGCGTCACCGCCGCGGCCTGCCGGTCCGCGGTCAGCGCACCAAGACCAACGCGCGCGGCCGCAAGGGCCCACGGCGGTTGAGCATCGCCGGCAAGAAGAAACCCAGGTAGGAGACAAGGATGCCGGAGAAAAAATCCGCCAAAGGGCGCAAAGGCCGTCGCGTCAAAAAGAACATCACCTACGGCCAGGCGCACATCAAGACTTCGTTCAACAACACGATCGTCACGCTCACCGACACCGACGGCAACGTCATCGCCTGGGAGTCGGCCGGGTCCGCCGGTTTCAAAGGCTCGCGCAAGTCGACGCCTTTCGCCGCGCAGGTGACCGCCGACGCCGCCGCGAAAAAAGGCATGGAACACGGGCTCGAGCGAGTCGAAGTGTTCGCCAAGGGCGCCGGCTCCGGCCGTGAGACCGCGATCCGCTCGCTGCAGGCCGCCGGCCTCGACGTCACCACCGTCAAGGACGTCAGCCCGCAGGCCCACAATGGCTGCCGGCCGAAGAAGCGGAGGCGCGTCTAGTGGCTCGCGACACCTCCCCTCAGTGCAAGCAGTGCCGGCGCGAGGGCCAGAAACTCTTCCTCAAGGGTGAGCGCTGCTTCACCGACAAGTGCGGCGTCGAGCGTCGCTCCTACCCGCCCGGCGATCACGGCCGCGGCCGCCTGCGGCAGAGCGAGTACCGCCTGCAGCTGCGCGAGAAGCAGAAGACCCGCCGCTACTACCAGGTGCTGGAGAAGCAGTTCCGCGCCTACTACGAACACGCTTCGCGCCAGGACGGCGTCACCGGCGAGAACCTGCTGCGGCTGCTCGAGTCCCGCTTCGACAACGTGCTCGTGCGGCTCGGCTTCGCCGCCTCGCGCCGCCAGGCCCGCCAGCTGATCAACCACGGCCACTGGCTGATCAACGGCCGGCGCGTCGACATCCCTTCCTACCAGGTGCGTCCCGAGGACATCATCTCGATCAAAGCCACCTCGACCGCGGCCGACATGGTCCGCCGCGCCACCGAGCTGGTTTCGACCGTGCCGGCCTGGCTTCAGGCCGACCACGACGCCCTTACCGCCAAGGTCCTGCGCTTTCCGGAGCGCAGTGAGATCTCGGCGCCGGTCCAGGAGCAGCTGATCGTCGAGCTGTACTCCAAGTAGTCCGGACCAGACGAATTCTTCAAACAAGCAACGCAAGGAACTCATGACCACTGATTTCCAGGTCCCCCGTATCACCGCCGAGAAAGTCGATGACCGTCGCGGCGCCTTCACCATCGAGCCGCTCGACCGAGGCTTCGGTTACACCTTCGGCAACAGCCTCCGCCGCGTCCTGCTGTCCTCGCTGGGCGGCGCCGCGATCACGAGCGTCCGCATCGAGGGGGTGGCGCACGAGTTCTCGACCGTCCCCGGCGTCAAGGAGGACGTCACCGACATCGTCCTGAACCTGAAGGACCTCGTCGTCCGCATGCACACCGATGCCGACGAGGTCGAGGCGCCGCTGGTGGCGACCGGCCCCGGCGAGGTCAAGGCCAAGGACATCGACCTGCCCTCCGGCGTCGAGATCCTCAACCCCGAGGCGCCGATCGCGACGCTCGAGAAAAAAACCAAACTCGAGGTCTACCTGACGATCGGCCGCGGCCGCGGCTACTCGCCCGCCGAAGAGAACAAGTCGGACGAGCAGCCGATCGGCGTGATCCCGATCGACTCGATCTTCTCGCCGATCCGCCGCGCCTCCTACGCGGTCTCCAGCGCCCGCGTCGGGCAGCGGACCGACTTCGACAAACTCGAGCTCGACCTCGAGACCGACGGCTCGATCGAGCCGGGTGCCGCGCTCCGCGAGGCCTCCGAGATCCTGATCAAGAGCCTGGCGATCTTCACCGACGCCGACCGGGTCGAGGAACTGACCGCGCGCGAGCCGGTCGCGGCGCTGCCCACCGACGGCCTCGCCTCGAACGGCTCCGGCGAAGGCGTCGGCGCCAACAACGGCCTCGACGAGATCCTGATCGAGGAGCTCGAACTGGGCGTCCGCTCCTACAACTGCCTGAAGCGGGCGGGGGTGCAGACGGTCGGTGACCTGGTGCGCAAGTCGCGCGCCGAACTGAACGCGATCCCGAACTTCGGCCAGAAGTCGATCGAGGAAGTGATCGAGACGCTGCACGCCCGCGGCCTCGATCTCCAGCAGGACTAGCAGGACCTAACCTAGGTCGGTACGAGAGCGGCGACGGAGGAGCAACGGTGCGGCACCAGAAGAAACGCAACAAGCTGAGTCGGAACTCCGCCGAACGACGGGCGCTGCTCTCGAACCTGTCCAAGCAGTTGATCGAGCACGAGCGGATCCAGACCAGCCAGGCGAAGGCCAAGGCGGTCAAGCCCGAGGTCGAGAAACTGATCACGCTGGCCAAACGGGGCGACCTGCACGCGCGTCGCCAGGCCCTGGCGACGCTGCACAACGACAAGTTCATCGTCCACAAGCTTTTCGACGAGGTCGCGCCGCGGTACTCGGAGCGGCCGGGCGGCTACACCCGCATCGTCAAGCTCGGTCCGCGTCGCAGCGACTCGACCGAAATGGTCTACCTCGAGCTGGTTTAGCGCGCTCCGGCGGGCCGGGTCCTGACACCGCGGGGCCCCACCATGCCTCCGGTAGCTAAAGCTTCCTCGGCATGGTGCCCCCCACGGCGCCACCCGGCCCGTCAGTCGTAGGAGACTGACTCCAGATACAGAGCGTGGGGGGGAGCCGTTTCGCCTGCTTGGCTGCGGGGAGCACCCTGTAGGAGCGCCGTGAAGTTCTCCACGGACCGCCGGCCCGAGGCGACCTCCAGCATCGTGCCGACCAGGGCGCGCACCATGTTGCGCATGAAGGCGTCGGCGGTGATCCGGAAGGCCAGGAGCGCGCCGGCGCCCCACGGGCTCGGTTCCTCGCCCCACGAGGCGGCGAAGATGTCGCGCTCGAAGCGCACGTGGTCGGTCTGGGTCGGGGTGAAGGCGGTGAAGTCGTGGGTGCCGAGGAGCGCCGCGGCGCAGGCGTCGAGGGCCTCGCGGTCGACCCGGTGCGGCCACCAGAGGGCGCGGCCGCGCTCGAAGGGGCTCGCCGCCCGCGCCGTCGCCACCCGGTAGAGGTAGGAGCGCGAGCGCGCGTCGCGGCGGGCGTCGAAGCCGTCGGCGACCGCCTCGGCCCGCCGCACGGCGACGTCCCCGGGGGTCACCCCGTTCAGGTTGCGGGCCAGGTCGGGCGGCAGGGTCGCCTCGGTGGCGAAGCTCGCCACCTGTCCCAGGGCGTGGACGCCGGTGTCGGTGCGCCCGGCCACGGTCAGTTGGACCTCCTCGCGCAGAACCTGCGCCAGAGCCGCCTCGAGCACGCCCTGGACGGTCCGCTGACCGGCCTGGCGGGCCCAGCCGCGGAAGTCGGAACCGTCGTATTCGAGGTCCAGTCGCACGGTCGTCACGGCGGCAGTATCCCCGACGCCCCGCGCACCTAAGATCAACGCTGTGCGCGTGCTGCTGACCAACGACGACGGGATCGCCGCCCCGGGGCTGCAGGCCCTGCGCCGCGCGATGGTCGCGCTGGAGGGGCTCGACGTCGTCACCATCGCCCCCGACTCGAACCGCAGCGCGACCGCCCGCAGCATCACCACCCGCTCGCCGCTCGAGGTCGAGGAGATCACCTTCGAAGACGGCCACAAGGGCTATGCGACCGACGGCACGCCGGTCGACTGCGTCCGTTTCGCCGAGCTCGGCCTCGGCGGCGGCCGGCCAGACCTGATCGTCTCCGGGATCAACCACGGCGCCAACCTCGGCGACGACATCACCTACTCGGGCACGGTCGCCGCGGCGCTCGAGGGGATCGTCCTGGGCATCCCCGCGGTCGCCTTCTCGCAGCAGTCCTCGGGCGGCGGCATGGGCTACGTCAGCGGGCGCTTCGACTTCACCGTCGCGGCCGAGTTCGCGGCGCGGATGGTCGATCGCCTGCGCACCGAGGCGATGCCGGAGGCGACGCTGATCAACGTCAACTTCCCCGGCGTCGAGGTGACCGGGGTCGAGGTGACGAAGCTCGGCAAACGGATCTACAACGACGAGCTGAGACTGCTCGAGGAGGGCGGCTCCGGGGGCCGCAGCCGCTACGAGATCTACGGCTGGAAACCCGGTTACGAGGAGGCCGAGGGGACCGACCTCTGCGCCGTCGCGGCGGGCCGGATCGCGGTCACGCCGATCCACTTCGACCTCACCGACCACGGCGGGCTGGAGCGCCTGCGCGGTTGGGGCCTCGAGGAGATGCTCGGGACCCAGACCCCGACGGCATGAGCACCGACGCCGCCGCCCGTGCCGCCGAGCTGCGCACCGAGCTCGACCGCCACAACCGCCTCTACTACGTCCTCGACGAACCGGCGGTCGGCGACGACGTCTACGACGAGCTGCTGAACGAGCTGCGCGACCTGGAGCGCGAGTTCCCGTCCCTGCACACGCCCGACTCGCCGACCCAGCGGGTCGGCGCGCCGCCGCTCGAGCGCTTCGAGCCGGTCACCCACCACGAGCCGATGCTCTCGCTCGGCAACGCCCGCAACGAGGAGGAGCTGCGGGCCTGGGAGACGCGCCTCGCCAACTACCTGAAACGGCTCGACATCACCGCCTCCCAGTTCAGCTACACGACCGAGCCGAAGATCGACGGGCTGGCGGTGACGCTCACCTACGAGGACGGGGTGCTGGTTCGCGGCGCCACCCGCGGCGACGGGCGGGTCGGTGAGGACGTCACCCAGAACCTGCGCACGATCGGCTCGGTGCCGCTGCGGCTGAAGGACTCCTCGCCGCCGCGCCTGATCGAAGTGCGCGGCGAGGCCTACCTGCCGATCGCCGCCTTCAAAGCGCTGAACGAGCGCCGCGCCGAAAACGAGGAACCGACCTTCGCCAACCCGCGCAACTCGGCGGCCGGGTCGATCCGCCAGCTCGACCCGAAGCTGGCCGCCGAACGGCCGCTCTCCACCTGGATCTACGGGATCGGCGCGGTCGAGGGGCTCGACCTGCGGACTCACATGGACGAGGTCGGCTGGCTCGAGGAGCAGGGCTTCAAGGTCAACCCGGACACTGCCCATCACCAGGGCGTCGAGGAAGTGGTGAAGCGATGCCACTGGTGGGAGGAGCGCCGCGAGACGCTCGACTACGAGATCGACGGCGTCGTCGTCAAGGTCGACGAGAAGGCGCTCTGGCGGGAGCTCGGCGTGGTCGGCCGCGAGCCGCGGTGGGCGATCGCCTGGAAGTTCCCGCCGACGACGGCGGTGACGACGATGAAAAAAGTGGTCTGGAACGTGGGGAGGACCGGCCACCTGGTCCCGTTCGCGATGCTCGAGCCGGTCCACGTCGGCGGTGTCACCGTCTCCACCGCGACCCTCCACAACGAGGAGGACCTCGCCCGCAAGGACGTCCGCGAGGGCGACGATGTGGTGGTGATGAGGGCCGGCGACGTGATCCCCCAGGTCGTGTCGCCGAAACTGCCGCGGAAGAATCCCAGGGCGCGCAAACCGCGGCCGCCGAAGAAGTGCCCGAGCTGCGGCACCGAGACGGTCAAGCGCGACGGTGTCTGGACGATCTGTCCGAACCGCACCGGCTGCCCCGGCCAGGCCTTCCAGCACGTCAAACACTTCGTCTCGAAGGGGGCGATGGACATCGACGGGCTCGGCGAAAAGCAGGCCTACCGCTTCCTCGAGGACGGCCTGATCGCCGACGTCGCCGACATCTACGACCTCACCGAGGAGCAGCTGCTCGGGCTCGACGGCTTCGGCGAGATCAGCGCCCGCAACCTGCTGGCGGCGATCGACGAGTCGCGCTCACGCCCCTTCAAACGGGTCCTCTACGCGCTCGGGCTGCCGGGCGTCGGCTACGTGACCGCGGAGGCGCTCGCCGACCACTTCGGCTCGATCGACAAGATCCACGAGGCCGATCCGGAGGCGATCGTCGAGGTCGAGGGGGTGGGGCCGATCATGGCCGAGCAGATCGCCGAGTCGCTCGGCGACGACGCGACCTGGGCCCTGGTCGAGAAGCTGCGCGAGAAAGGGCTGCGGCTCGAGGCCGACGCCTCCGAACGGCGCGCCACCGGTGGCCCGCTGGAAGGCAAGACGGTCGTCCTCACCGGCACCCTGCCGGAGCTGACCCGCGAGGAGGCGGCGGCCCTGGTCAAGGGCGCGGGCGGCAAGGTCGTCAACTCGGTCTCGAAGAAAACCGACTTCGTGGTGGCGGGGGAGAGCCCCGGCTCGAAGCTCGCCAAAGCGCAGGACCTGGGGACCACCGTCCTCGACGAAGACGGGCTGCGCGGGCTGTTCTCGGGCGAGATTCCGGTCGGGGAGGAGGTGGGCGAGGGCAAAGCCCCCGGGGACGAAGCGGACGCTTCTTAGATGGCCGGCTATGCAAGGGATGCCAGCTGCCGCGCGCCGCAGGCGGGAGTGCTGGCGACGCGGCTGATGAGACGACCCCGGCAGCGTGTGGTCGCCTCATCGGCCGCCGGAGCGCCAGAAGGTGCGAAGAGGCGCGGTTTTGGGACGTCGGCGCGCGGGTCTCCTGCACGTGGCTCGGCGCTCGTGCGATCGAGCCGCCTATGACCGGCTCGATCGCACGACCGTGCAGTCGACCACACCCTGGTGTGGCTAAGTGCACGAGCGGCCGGGGCCCACGCCGAAGCCGCGCGGAAGAGGGACTTCTTACGCCTTCGCGACGCCGCGCCGAACCGATTCCGCATGAGACCGCCGCTCCGCGGGACGCGTGGCCAGACTCAGTAGCCGGCGACGGCGCCGGCGATCCGGTCCTGCTCGAGGTGGGCATATTCGGTGCTGCCGACGCTGCCCATCAGGGTCGAGAAGACCATCACCTTGCCGTCCCTGTTGAAGCAGTAGCCGGAGAGGTTCGAGACCCCGGTCAGGGTGCCGGTCTTCAGCCGACAGCGGCCGTAGGCGGGGGTGCCCTTCATCCGCCCGGCGGTCGTCCCTTCCTTGCCCGCCAGCGCCAGGTCTTCGATGAATTCTTCGCCGATTTCGCTCTTGCGGACCCCGATCAGCAGCTTCACCACGTTTTCCGGCGAGGCGCGGTTGCCGTGGGTGAGGCCGGAGCCGTCGATCTGGTGGATTTCGGAGCCGAGGCTCTGGGCGAAGGCCTCGACCACCCTGGTCCCGGCCGCGGTCGTGCCGGCGCCGCCGAAGCGGGCGCCGAGCAGCTTCTCCAGCATCTCGGCGAAGAAGTTGTCGGAGTAGACGTCGGTGGTGTTGACGATCTGGCTCAGCGGGGGAGAGCGGACCACGGCCACCGATTTGGCGTCGGGAGGGGTCTTGGCGAGGGCGATCGTGGGGCTGACCCGGATGCCCGAGTGGCGCATGCTGTTGTCGAGCGTCTGCGTCGCCAGCTTCGCCGGATCGGAGGAGAAGTGGCTGGAGCTGCTGTTGCCAGCGAAGCCGGAGTTGAAGTCGAGGCCGGAGAGCGGGCCGATGTAGATGCTGGTCGCGTAGTTCGAGTCGGCGACGCCGCGCTTGCGGTCGAAGATGGTGTCGTCGCCGAAGAGGCGCCCGGTCACGGCTTTGATCCCGGCCCGCTTCAGCTGCGGGACGAGGGCGAAGATGTTGGTGCCGAGGCCCGCCAGGTAGCTGTCGTAGAAGGCGGGCGTGCCGAGTGCCGGGTCGCCGCCGCCCTGCAGGTAGAGGCTGCCGTGGAGGACGCCCCGGGCGTCGATCGTGCCGTCGGTCATCACCTTGGTCGGGATCGTCGTCGTCGGGCCGATCTTCGAGAGGGCGGCCGAGGTGGTGAAGAGCTTGGTGTTGGAGGCGAGCGGCCGCGGCGTCGTCGCGTTGGCGGCGCAGACGACTTCTTCGGTTTCGGCGTCGACGACCATCAGGCCGCTGGAGGGGCCGCCGCCGGCCGTCAGCCAGGACTTCATCTGGGCGCAGGGATCGGCCGCCTGGGCGGTCCCGACGAGCGCCACCAGCACGATCAGGCACACCGCGAGGGCGGGGAGGAGCGCCTTTCTCATCGAATGTAGGAACACTTTCGGTGCGCAAGGTAGCGGCGCCGCCGGGCTGATCGGGGATACTGGACGTGCGTTATGGGTCAAGTAGTCGACATCGAGGCCAAAAAACCGCGGCGCAGTAAATCGCGCCGGCGAAAAAGCCGTCGAAGACGGCTCTGGTCCTCGGCGGTGGCGGCTTCACCGGCGGCGTCTACGAGATCGGGGCGCTGCGGGCGCTCGATCTGCTCGCCGTCAACAGCACCGTCAACAACTTCGACGTCTACGTCGGCACCAGCGCCGGGTCCTTCGTCGCCGCGATGCTGGCCAACGGCATCACCCCCGACGAGATGATGCAGGTGATCAACACCCGCGTCCCCTCCGAGCTCGAGGACCTCGAGCTGGGGAGGATGCTGAGCCCGAATTACATGGGCTTCGTGAAGAGCGCCCTGAAGCTGCCCTTCCGCAGCGCCGAAGCGGTGCGGGCGCTGCTGCGGATCAAGGACCTCTCGGCGATCGACCTCGGCATCGCCCTCGCCGAGAACCTGCCGACCGGCCTCTATTCCGGCAGCGGCATCAACGACTACGTCGCCGACGTGCTCACCGACGGCGGCCGCTCCAACGACTTCCGGGTGGTCGACCCCGAGCTCTACCTGACCGCCACCGACCTCGACACCTGCGAGCGGATCGTCTTCGGCGAGGAGGGCTGGCGCGACGTGCCGATCTCGAAGGCGGTCGAGTGCTCGACCGCGCTGCCGCTCGTCTACAAGCCGATCGACCTGAAGGGCCGCCAGCTGGTCGACGGCGGGATCCGCTCGACCACCAACGTCGACATCGCGGTCGAGGCCGGCGCCAAATTCATCGTCGTCGTCAACCCGCTGGTCCCCTACGTCAACGACTTCGAGAAGACGATCCCGACCATGTTCGGCAGCCGCGTGCGCCGCGTCTCCGACATGGGGATGCCGGCGGTCGCCAACCAGACCTTCCGCCTGATCGCCCACGCCCGCCTCCACCAGGCGGTCGAACAGTGGCAGGAGCGCTACCCAGGGGTCGACATCCTCCTGCTCGAGCCGGAGGAGAACGACGAGCTGATGTTCGGCACGCCGATCATGGACTACGGCCACCGCCTCGACATCGCCCGCCACGGCTTCGAATCGGTCACCGCGACCCTCGCCCAGGACTACGAGAAATACGCCGAGGTCAGTGCCAAACACGGCCTCGAGATCTCCGAGCGTCGCCTCCGCCGGGTCGTCGAACAGGCGGAGGAGTCCGAGCCCGAGCAGACGTCCGCCTGGCGGCGCGTCCTCGAGCAGACCACGTCGGTGCTGCTTCGTCAGTCGGGCCAGGCCTCTTAGCTGCCGGGCGGGCCTCAGGCCGCGTAGAGCTCGTCGATCTCTTTCTCGTGCTTCTCGGTCACCACGGCCCGCTTGACCTTCAGCGTCGGCGTCAGCTCGCCGCCCTCCTGGCTCAGGTCGCGGGGGAGGATGGCGACTTTCTTCACCTGCTCGACGCGGGCGAATTTCTGGTTGATCTGCTCGACGTGGTCTTCGACCACTTTGCGGATCTCCGGGTTGCGGGCGAGCTCCGCCGGGTCCTCTGGGAGGCCGTGGTCTTTGGCGTAGGCGACCGCTTCTTCGGGGTCGAGCGTGACCAGGGCGACCAGGTAGGGGCGGCGGTCGCCGACGACGACGCACTGGGAGACCAGCTGGTGCTGGCGGATCTCCGCCTCGAGGTTGGCCGGGGTGATGTTCTTGCCGCCGGCGGTGATGATGATGTCCTTTTTGCGGCCGGTGATCTTGATGAAGCCGTCGGAGTCGATCTCGCCGATGTCGCCGGTGTGGAGCCAGCCGTCGACGATCGTCTCGGCCGTCGCCTCGGGGTTCTTGTGGTAGCCCTGGAAGACGTTGGGGCCGTGGACGAGGATCTCGCCGTCCTCGGCGATCTTCACCTCGCAGCCCGGGAACGGCTTGCCGATCGTGCCGAACTTGAAGCTGTCCTCGCTCGCGATCGTCGCCGCGGTCGAGGTCTCGGTCATCCCCCAGCCCTCGACCACGAGCACGCCGGCGGCGTCGAAGAAGCGCAGGATGTCGGGGTTGATCGGGGCCGCGCCGGAGACCGCGAGGCGCAGGTTGCCGCCGAACAGGCCGCGGATTTTGGAGAGGACTTTCTTGTCGGCGAAGGCGTACTCGCGCTGCAGCAGGAAGCCCGGTTTCTTGCCGGAGCGTTCGGTCTCGCGCACCTTCTTGCCGGTCTTGATCGACCAGTCGAAGATCGCTTTTTTGAGGCCGCCCTGTTTCTCCATGCCGCTGTTGGCGGCGGTGTAGATCTTCTCGAAGATGCGCGGCACCGAGGGGAAGTAGGTCGGTTTCAGTTCACCCAGGTTGGGGACGATCTTGTTCGGGTCGCCCTCCCAGTAGGCGATCGTGGCGCCGAGGTCGAAGCTGCCGAGCTGGATCAGCAGGGCGAAGGAGTGGGCGAGCGGCAGGTAGAGGTAGGTGAGGTCTTCTTCCTCGATCACGCTCGTCTCGTTGACCATGTCGAGCATCGAGCGGTAGTTGCCGTGGCTGATGATGCAGCCCTTCGGCGGCCCGGTCGTGCCGGAGGTGTAGATGAAGGTGCAGATGTCCTCGCGGGTGACGGCGTCGATCCGCTGCTGGAAGACCGCGTCGTCGACCGCGCCGCCTTTCTGGGCGAGCTGGTCCATCGAGATGACGTCGTCGGCGGCGCCGACCATCATCACGACGTGCTCGAGCTGCGGCAGGCCGGCGCGGACCTCACGGATCTTCGCCAGCTGTTCCTCGTTCTCGACGACGACCACCTTGGCGTCGGAGTTCTCAAGGACATAGGCGCACTCCTCGGGTGAGTTGGTCTGGTAGATCGGCACCACGGTGGCGCCGATCGAGAGCGCCGCGTAGTCGAAGTAGGTCCACTCAGGGCGCGTGTTGCCGAGGATCGAGACGCGGTCGCCTTTCTCGACGCCGAGCGCGACGAGGCCGAGCGAGAGCGGTTTGACGATGTCCAGCACCTGCTGGAAGCTGCGATCGACCCAGGCGTCGCCCTCTTTGCAGCGCACGGCGGGATGCGAGCCGTAGCGCTCGGCGGAGCGGACCAACAGGTCCGCCAACGTCTTCGACTGGGTCCCCCTCCCCTCCATCGCGGGGGAGTCTATTCAGTGCGGCAGGTCGGTTGCCAGTTTCCCTTGCTGGATGGCGGCGAGGTTGCGCAGGGAGATTTCGAAGAGGGTCCTGTCGATGCGGCCGTGGAAGATCGGGATGCCCATCTCGACGCATCGTCCGATCACCTCCTGCTGGTCCATGTTCAGCTGGTCGGCGAGCTCGTCCGGCGTCAGGTGATTGGCCATATAGAACCTCCCGCGGTAGGTGAAAGTGGGTAGTACTTCCTACTCCCGCCGCCGCCCCCTGTCAACGTCTTTTCTCGGACGTTGGGGGATGCCGACGATCGCCGGTCGCGATAATGCGTCGGTGAGCAACGCGACGGCAGAGCCCGACCAGCCTGAGGTCGCCCAGCGCCCGATGCCACGGCGCGGCCGGCCGTGGGTGATCTTGATCCTGCTGCTGGGGGCGATCGCGCTCGGCTACGCCCTGGTCAACATCGCGACCCAGAAGCCGAACCAGAACACCGTCCACATTCGCGGCGTCGAACAGGCGCAGCAGCTCTTCGGCGGCGTGCCGCAGGAAGGCGCCCGCCTCGGCTCCGAAGACGCCCCGGTCACGGTCCAGGTCTTCGCCGACGAGCAGAGCTCCGACTGCCGCGAAGGATTCCTCGCGACGATCCCGGCACTGACCGAAAAGTACGCGCGGCCGGGCTCGGTCAAGTTCCTCTACCGCCACTACTCCAACAGCGAAAACGAAATCGAGTACGGCTTCTACGGCACCGAAGCCGCCGCCGAACAAGGCTACGGCTGGCAGTACATCTACCTCTTCTTCGCCAACCAGAAGGAAGCCGACCGCTTCGGCGTCACCGAAGCCGAAAACCGCCGCTCCGGCCTGCGCGAAAACTTCCTCGACTCGGTCGCGGGGGGCGTCGAGGAACTCGAAGACAACGAATGGGAAGAAGCCTTCGAAGAAGGCAAGGTCTCCGGCAGCTCGATGGAAAAGAGCCTGCTCGCCCAGGAGGAACTCGGCTCCAAGCTCGGCATCCGCTTCGGCCTGGCGATGGTGATCGAGGGCCCCCGTGGCAACGAGACGCTGCAGGAAAACCCGACGCTCGGGGAAGTCGAACGGGCGATCGCCAAGGTTTCGTAGTCTGCGGGATGGTCTGCGGGCTCGGCTGTTCGAGGGCAGTGGCGCCCTGGCGGTAGAAGAGGACGAGACGCAGCCGAGGTATGGGATGCCGCCGAAGACCTGTCCCTGCGCGTCGAGGATCGTGTTGCCGGCAGCGAACGGCAGGAGGTCGCTGAGCCCTTCGATGTCCCGGGCGGCGATCGGTTCGATCTTCTTCGTCGCGGCGAATTCATCGACGTAGATGCAGTCGAAGGCGAAGAGATCGAGCGTCGGCGGCGGATCTTCTTTATAGGGGTTGTAGTCGACGAAGATCAGCTTGTAGGGCAGTCCCAGCTGAGCCCAGCGGGCTTCGACCACTTCCTGGTAGGCCTTTGGGTTCGGGATGTAGGGGTAGAGCGCGACGATGATCGTCGTCTCGTCGCCGGGCTCGGCCGGCGCGGGCCGCAGACCCGTGAGCTCGGCGCCTTTTGTGAGGGATCCCGGTGGCCACGGGCGCGATACTCGCACGGGACCCGTTAAAGACAAAGAAGTGCTTAGTAGATCGATCGAATCTCACCGGTGGGTCCGCGGTCGACTTCCGCGATCGACCGATTCGCGCCGCGACCGGCCGAGTGGGAGCGGTCGAAGACCACGGCGAGGGACTCATCGGGGCGCCCGGATCAAGTCCGCATGAGAAGTCGGTTTGTGGGCTCTACGCCTTCTCCGCGCCGTTTGTCCGCATCTGATCCGGGTGATCCGGCATGACGTCCGCGTTGCGTCCCGGCGCCGTAGCTGGTCCGGGCCGCACGTGCGGGTCTGATGATTCTTCGGCGCCCTGAGGAAAGCCCGCGCTCAGGACTCCAAGGAAAGTTCCCACTCCGCGCAGACGGCGACCAAGGGGGCCGGCGCGGGGTCGGTAAGCGCGATCGGCTCGCCGCTCGCGACCAGCTTGCCCCGACCCTCGAAGACGGCAAAGGCCGGGTTTCCGTCCAGACGCGACGGATACCGCACCGCGGCGGCGCCCAGACGATCGAAGAGGTCGCCGGCGATCGTCTGGGTGACGATCCGACGGCGGCTGGTGATCTCGTGCAGGTCGAGATGCTCCAGCCCGTGCTCGGCCAGCAATCCCGCATGTCGCCTCTCGAGGTCGTGGCGAACGGTGAGGTCATGAAGGTCGATGATCGGTCCGTCCAACTGGATGCGCGCCGGCGCCAGGACGTGTTGCTCCCGCCAACTCGCGCTTACCGGATGGACCGCCAGATCGGCGATGGCCTCCTCGCCGAAGGCGTCCAGGAACTCCCAGATGGCCCCGGCATTGGGGCGGAATTCAGCGAGAACCTCACGTAGCGAGGTCTTCGGGTCCTCGGCGCAATAGAGCGTTCGGAAGCGCCGGCGGGCGTCGTCGAAGCGGTGGTTCCACTCGTAGAGATCGAGTGGCGTGAAGGCGAGCGGGTCGCTTTGATGCCCGACCCGCCACAGCTCCCCCGCGCTCACCCCTCAAAACTGACGAGCTGCCTGGCGGCAGCTCTGACCTCCGCGAACTGGGTCGGCTCGGTGGCACGGCGCAGGAAGTCGATGGGCGCGGCGTCGTCGAGGCGCGTGTTGGTGCCGAACAGCCAGGCCTTGGCGGTGCTCGCGTCGAAGGCATCGACGATCATGCGCACGATCTTGTAGCCCTCGCGCAGGCGGAGGTCGGTCGTCTGGTTGGGGATGGGGCCGTCGGCCTTGCGGTAGCGACCGATCTGCTTGGCGTCGCGAAGGCCGACGAGGTGGGCGGCGATCCTCTGGCCGAGCTGGTCCTGCAGGTAGCCGGCGATCTCCGCGGTGGGGAGCGTGGCTGCGTCTCGATCGAGCTTCTCGGCGATGGGTGCGGTGAGGACGGGCATGGGGCCTCCGTTCTGGGTCGCAATCAAGGCTACCACCAACTACACCGGAAAATACGCCTCCGATTTATGGTCGCGGCCTGGCCGAGCCGGTCACGGTGCCGTCTCACGCCTATACAGCGCTTCGTTCGGCGAGTTCCACGTCGGTTCGGCCGAGTTGAACGATCATCGCAGCAGCTATGCGGGCCATTTGCTCTCTATCGAGGAACCCTGTCTCGGCCGCCAACCCAATTGCCTGCGGAATGGCGGAGATCGGTAGCTCGCCGCCGCGGGCAATCTTCCCGCTCTTGTCCCGCCATCCGTACTTCAGCGACTTGTCGTGCGCGCTCCATGAGGATGCGCCCAACAGCAGTCGATCGCCGTTCTCGCCGGGGGGCCCCTCGACCACGACGTTGACCTCGTAATCCATGTGGCTCTCCTTCCGTCTTTATCGGGAAAGAAAGGCTGCCAAAACCTCGCGCGGTCGTTCGGCAAATGCGGAGGGTGTGCCGGGAATGAGGAAGGATGGCATGATTCTCTGCAATGGTTGACGAGGGAGCGCGGCCTCGGAAGCGCTGGGACGCCTATGCGCAGGGACTTCTGGCCGTGTACCAGATCGAGCGAGGCGATCAGCAAACCTCCGGTGACCAATCCCGCGCCCTCGTTGGCACCGGGCTCGCGTACGCGGCTGGCGCTGCGGCTCTTCTCGCGAAGGGATCATCTGGCGGTGCTCACATTGACCCGATTCTGATCATGGCCGCCCCATTGCCGCTGGTAGCGCTTATTCCCCTGTTGATCCTCGGCATTGGCAATATCCAACAGCGAGCCAAATATCTCGTCTCTCTCGAGGCAGAGCTCGAGCCCTACATGTCGGCGATAGCCCACGGCAGCGGCAGGCTCTACGTTCTCACGGTTCCAAACGGCTTTCGGCGATCGGAGTACGTCTTTGCGCGACCGGGCCGATCCTGGATTCCGGACCCGGAGGCCGGGGCCTCGAAGCGGGCTCGGTGGATCGGTTCGATTCTTATGGGTGCCTTCACTCACGGCTCGATGCTTCTCGCGGAGCTGGGACTCATCTACTACGCGATGTCGCTACTCGGCGGATGGCATCTGCTTGTGGCCGCAGTCTTCTACATATGTAGCGTTCTGTCACAGTTCGTAGACTGGTCTGTAGCTCTTCGCCCTGGCCCTTGGGAGAGGTCCGAACCGTTGCGGCGATGAGTCGCAATTCCTGCAGCCATTGCGATGTCCGACCGGTGGAAACGTCCCATGCTCGATCCGGCGGTCCGTGCGGAATTCCGCCGTTGCGCGATCACCACGGCGATGGCTGAGCTCTGCGCCGATCGGGGCTACCCGAAGACGACCATCACCGACATCGCCGCCCGGGCCGCGACGGGCCGCGGCACCGTCTACTCGCTCTACGCCAACCGCGAGGAGATCCTCATCGACCTGCTCGACCGGACCGCCGCCGAATTCCTCTCGCGATCCAAAGGCGCCTGCAGCTCCGCGGGCGGCGAGCCGGAGACGCGGATCAAGGCGGCGCTGGCCGCGACCCTCGGCTGGGCCGCCGAACGGCCGGCGAGCGCCCACACCTTTCTGGTCGCGGCCCCCTCCGCCACGCTGGCGTCCCAGCGTCGCTACCAGGGCGCGATCTCCGACCTCGCCGCGCTTCTGCGCACCGTCGTTCCCGACCGCGACCCGCACTCGGTGCGGCTCGAGGAGATCACCATCGGCAGTCTCGCCGCGATCCTTGCCGGCAAAGCCCGCAAGGGACGGCTCGAGAGCGCCCCGGCGCTGCTCGATGATTTCCTCGATCTGGTCACGGCCCCATATCGCCGCCGACCATAGAGCCGGGCCATGATCCCGACCTGCGGGATCACTTCCGACCCACGAGGATCGGGCCAAGTAGATAACGGAAGGGCGGCCGCCCGGGCGAGCTGGTCCACATCGACGTCAAGAAGCTCGGCCGGATCTGGGAACAGCTCGCGCCTCGGCGACCCTTCTACGCCTTTTCGACCACCGAACCTCCCCGAATGGGCACGAACGAGCCGCCGCATGCTCCTTGGCTTCGACCCTGTTCGTGCCTGTTCGGTGCTCTTGAACCTAATCGGGGCGCCCGGATTTGAACCGGGGACCTCACCGACCCGAACGGTGCGCGCTACCAGGCTGCGCCACGCCCCGAGAGGAGCGGATTGTGGCAGAGGGCGGTGCGGTGGGGCGGTGAGGCTGGTGGACGCGGGTGCGAGGCCGCCGGTCGCGGCCGCTACTTTGCCGGTGGAGGGGTTTCCAAGCGAAGATGAAGCGCAGGCTCGGTTTGGTGGTGGTCGCGATCGCGGCACTCTGCGCGATGCCCGCGAGCGCGTCGGCGTTCCTGCCGCCGGGGTTCATCGGGATCTCGCCGCAGAACCCGCTCGGCCACAAGGACTTCGAACTGATGACCGAAGCCGGCGTCGACAACGTGCGGCTGCCGATGTTCTGGTCGGGGATCGAGACGAAGAGCCCCCTCGTCGTCCCGCCCGACTGGTCGGGCTTCGACAAGGAGGTCGAACTGGCCGCCGAAGCCGACGTGCGGATCATGCCGTTCGTCTGGGGCTCGCCCGAATGGGTCGCCCGCGAACAGGTCGACCTGCCGGTGAAGACGAGCTGGCAGCGCTGGGCATGGCAGAAATTCCTCCGCGAAGCGGTGCGCCGCTACGGGCCGGAAGGCGAATTCTGGGAAGACCACAGGAAGCTCGACTACCTGCCGATCACCCACTGGGAGATCTGGAACGAGGAGAACATCGTCAGCTTCGCCTCGCGTCCCGAACCGGTCGAATTCGCCAAGCTGATCCGGATCTCCGGGCGCGCCATCCACGGCACCGCGCCCGGCTCGAAGGTGCTGATCGGCGGCCTCTTCGGCCGGCCGCTGCAGATCCCGCCCAACGTCGCCTCCGGCGACTACCTCCAGCGCATCTACCGGGCGGGCAACGTGAAGCCCTACTTCGACGGCGTGGCGCTCCACCCGTATGTCGCCGAAGCGACGGCGATGGGCGCCCAGCTCAACAACCTGCGCCGGATCATGAACCAGCACGGCGACCGGGCGACGCCGCTCTACGTCACCGAGCTCGGCTGGGGATCGCAGGGCGGCCCGACCCGTTACCAGCGCGGCCCGCTGGGCCAGGCCAACCAACTCAGCGCCGCCTTCGAACTGCTCTCCGAAAACCGGACCCGCTGGAAGGTCGAAGGCGTCTGGTGGTTCACCTGGACCGACGAAGGCGGCACCTGCCTCTTCTGCGGCTCGGCCGGCCTGCTCACCAAGCACTACGAAGGCAAGCCCTCCTGGTACCGCTTCAACGAATGGACCGGCGGCGAACCGGACGCCGTCCCCGCCGCGATCGATCCCGAATGAGGTAATTGGCCCCGCCCGGGCGTTTCGCGAGAGCCGCCGGTGGATAGGCTCCCAGGGACTCCATATATCGATGAGAGGAGAACCACCAATGGCTTTCGAGGTACCTGATCTTCCTTACGCCTACGACGCGCTCGAGCCCCATATCGACGAGGCGACGATGCGCGTCCACCACGACAAACACCACCAGGCCTACGTCGACAAAGCGAACGCGGCGCTCGAGGGCACCGAGTGGGCCGACCGCTCGGTCGAGGACGTCCTCACCAACCTCTCGAGCCTGCCCGGCGACAAGCAGGGCCCGGTCCGCAACAACGCCGGCGGCCACTACAACCACTCGCTCTTCTGGAAGATGATGAGCCCCGACGGCGGCGGCGAGCCGACCGGCGACATCGCCGGCGCGATCACCGACACCTTCGGCTCCTTCGACGCCTTCAAGGACGAGTTCAAAGCGGCCGGCATCGCCCGCTTCGGCTCCGGCTGGGCGTGGCTGGTCAAAGACTCCTCCGGGCTCGCGGTCGTCTCGACCCCGAACCAGGACACGCCGCTCTCCGACGGCTCCGCGCCGCTGCTGGGCGCCGACGTCTGGGAGCACGCCTACTACCTGAAGTACCAGAACAAACGTCCCGACTACCTCGACGCCTTCTGGAACGTCGTCAACTGGGACTACGTCAACGAGCTGTACGCGGCTGCCTGAGCGTCGCTCTCACCCTGGGCGGGCACGTGTGACATCGCGTGCTCGGCCAGGGCGGTGATCGTCAGCGACGGGTTGACGCCGACGTTGGCGGGGACCGCCGAGCCGTCGCAGACCAGCAGGTTCTCGTAGCCGAAGACCCGCTGGCGCGAGTCGACGACGCCGTCCTCGGGCGAGTGGCCGATCGTCGCGCCGCCGAGGATGTGGGCGGTGTTCGGCACGTTGAAGAGCGCCTCCGAGACGCTCGACTGGGCGATCCCGCCGGTCCGCTCTGCCAGCCATTCGGCCGCCTCGTTGGCGACCGGGATGAAGGTCGGGTTGGGGCGCTCCGGGTCCTGCTCGGTGCGCAGTCGCACGTCGCCGCCCCGCTTCACCTTGGGCCGCAGGGCGATCGCGTTGTCGAGCGTCTGCATGACGAGGACGATGATCGTGCGGCTCGACCAGCCCTTCGGCCACATCACCTTGGCGAAGCGGCCGGGGTGGCGGACGATCTGGCCGAGCAGCTTCAGCGGCCGGGTCAATTTGGTCCCGTCGCCGACCAGCAGCGTGTAGAGCGTGTTCATCGAGTCGCCCGCGTGGCCGTAGGTGACGGTCTCGATGTGGGTGTGCGGGTCGGGGTAGATCGAGGAGGTGATCGCGACGCGGCGCGTGAGGTCGTCGGGGTAGTCCTCGGGGACGGTGACCGCGAGGATCATCTCGCTGTTGGTCCGCACCAGCTCGCCGAGCCGGGGGGAGATCTTCGGCAGGGCGCCGCCGAGCCGGCAGCGCTGCATCAGCTTGTTGGTGCCGAGCGGGCCGGCGGCGAAGACGACGCCGCGGGCGGTGATCGTGCGGCGGCCGCGGCCGGGCAGGAGGCCGGAGCGCTCGCTGGTGATGAAGTAGCCATCGGAGCCGTCGGGCGCGCCGAGCGGGCGCACCTCGGTCACGGTCCGTTCCGGCTCGACCCGCGCGCCGCGGCGCTCGGCCAGCCAGAGGTAGTTCTTGACCAGGGTGTTCTTGGCGCCGTGGGGGCAGCCGACCATGCAACGGCCGCACTGCAGGCAGCCGGTGCGGTCTGGGCCCTCGCCGCCGAAGTAGGGGTCGGGGACGGTCTTCCCCGGGTTCTCCTGGTAGACCCCGACGGGGGTCTTGCGGTAGGTCTCGCCGACGCCGAGGTGCTCGCCGAGCTCGCGCAGCAGCTGGTCGGCCGGGTCGTCCTGCTCGACTTCGGTGACCCCGAGCATCCGCTGCGCCTCGGCGTAGTGCGGCGCCAGGGTGCGCTCCCAGTCCTCGAGGTCGGCCCACTGCGGGTCGCGGAAGAAGTCGGACCCGGGGACGTAGAGCGTGTTGGCGTAGCCGAGGCTGCCGCCGCCGACCCCGCAGCCGCTGACCACGGCGACGTCGCGGAACTGGGTCAGCCGGAAGATCCCCTTCATGCCGATCCGCGGCGCCCAGAAGTAGCGGCGCAGGTCCCAGGTCGACTTCGGGAGGTCCTCGTCGCGGAAGCGTCGCCCGCACTCGAGCACCTGGACCGAGTAGCCCTTCTCGGCGAGGCGCAGCGCCGAGACCGAACCCCCGAACCCGCTCCCTACGACCACCCAGTCGACGTCAAACTGGCTCACTGGCCAAACCCTAGAGGTTCGGGGCGGGGGTGGGGGAGATCGTCAAAGGGTTCAGGGGCTTTGGCGGGGCTTTGGCGTGGAGGGGTGGGGGACCGCCCCGGCGGAATTGAGTCGCGCACCCTGCGGGTGCGGCTCCGGATGGTTGAGCCCGCCTATGGCGGACTCTTCATCAGATTGCATATCGCCGCTTCGCGACATTCCGGCGGGTCGGTCCCCCACCCCTCCCCCGAAGCGCACGCACCCTGCGAGCGCGTCCCGCCGGACAGGCCCCGAAGCACGGCAGCTATTCGTAAGAGCCGGCTGACTCGGCGCCTCTACCGGGAGCTCGCTCGGAGGAGACCCGGGGGACTGACTCGCCGGAATGTCGCGAAGCGGCGGCAATGCAATCCGATATCCGGCCGCCATAGGCGGCCTCCAAATTCCCGAGCCGCGCCCGCAGGGCGCGCGAGCCAATTCCGCCGAGGCAGTCCCCCGGGTCTCCGGCCCCGCGCTCGCCCCAAATCAGGCCTCGCCGGGCTCCAGTGGGCGGAAATCGCTGGTGCGTGCCCCGCAGACCGGGCAGAACCAGTCTTTGGGGATGTCCTGGAAGGCGGTGCCGGGCGGGATGCCCCCGTCCGGGTCGCCGATCGCCGGGTCGTAGATGAAGCCGCAGCTCTCGCAGATCCAGAGCGTCGCGTCTTTGGTCTCGGTCGTCATCGCGGAGGCGATCCTATTTGTCGAAGCTGACCGCGACCGGTTCGCGGTCCGATTTGTCTTCGATTTCGAAGTACTGGCGCGCCGTGAAATTGCCCTGGTTGGCGATGATCGAGCCGGGGAACTGCTGGATGTCGGTGTTGTAGGCCTGCACGTTGGAGTTGTAGATGCGGCGCGAGGCCTGGATTTCGTCCTCCAGCTCCGACAGCTGACGGCTCAGCTGCTGGAAGTTTTCGGTCGCTTTCAGGTTCGGGTACTGCTCGGCGACCGCGCGCAGGTCGGTCAGCGCGCCGGTCAGCTTGGTCTCGGCGGTGGCGGTGTCCTGGACGCTTTTCGCGGACATCGATTCGGCCCGGGCCTGGGTCACTTTCTCGAAGACCGCGCTCTCGTGGGCGGCGTACCCTTTGACCGTCTCGACCAGGTTCGGCACGAGATCGTGACGGCGTTTCAGCTGGACGTCGATCCCGCTCCAGGACTCGTCGACGCGGTTGCGCGAGGAGATGATCCCGTTGCGCTTGGCGATGTAATAGAAGACCGCGAGCAGGATCAGAACTACGACGACGATGATGACGATGACCATTGACTCTCCCTGAGGGTTCGATCGGCTTGAGGGACACCTTAGCGCCGATCGGAGGCGCGGCGGACGGGTTTATGACCCGCTTAGGAGCGGCCGAAGGTCCCCGGCGACGCCACTAGGATCAGGGGATGGGCGCCAAGCAGGAAGCACAGGACTGGGCCGGCCTGGTGCGCCGCTACGGCGAGCGCCACCAGGTCACCTACGAGCCGTCGGCGGGATCAACCCCAAAGACGCCCCGGTGGCGCTCTGCGTCGGCGGCGTCAACCGGCTCACCGGGCAGTTGGTCGAAGGCTTCTGGGGCGCCTCCTGCGACGCCGACGAACGCGAGATGGGCGGCCTCTTCGACAAGGCGGTGCTGCCGACCGCGATGCTCGCCAAGGCCCACATGCCCGACCTCGCGCAGGTCGTCCCCGCCTTCAACGTCGAGTCGATCGAGGGCACCGAGCACGTCCAGCAGCGCTTCTCGCGCAAGGTCGAATTCGAGTCGCTCGACTTCAACAAGCGCTTCTGGACGACGGTGCCGAAGGAGTTCGACCCGATCGCCCTGCGCGAGCTCTTCGGCCCCGGCTTCCTCGCCTGGGTGACGACGATGACCGGGGAGATCAACTTCGGCGTCAACGATCGCCAGCTGTGGTTCCTCTGGCGCCTGCGCGAGCGCTCCGACGAAGAACTGAAACTGGCGCTGAAAAACGCCGGCCAGCTGTTCCGGCGGATGCAGTCGGAGATGGAGGAGAGCGGCATCCACACCTACCCGCCCGGGCCCTGGCACGCCGGGCTGGCGCCGTTCCCCGACGCCCCGGCGATCGACCCCTCGCCGGTCGTCCCCTCCTGCGCCGAGCCTAGTCCGTCTCGCGCAGTTCGGTGAGGAGGATCGAGTCCGGCAGGCCGGGGAGGACGAGGCGCTGCTCGTCGCCCTCGCCGACCAGTTCGGGCTGGATCGGCTCGGTCGAGCGGCCGCGGTAGGCGGCGAGCGCGGCGTCGGAGGTCGCGTGGGCGGCCAGCCAGCCGAGCTGGGTGCGGGTCGGGAAGGGGAGGATCAGCTCGCCCGCCTCGGCGGCGGCGAGCGCCGCGGCGGGCTCGAACCAGCGCGCGTCGACGGTCTCGACCCCGTCGGCGTGGGGCGGCGTGTGGGCGGGGGCGAGGGCGAGGAAGAACCAGGCGTCGAAGCGGCGCCAGACGATCTCCGGGGTGACCCAGCGGCAGAAGGGGACGAGCTCCTCGTCGGCGCGGCAGCTCGATCCCGGCCTCCTCGCGCAGCTCGCGCACCGCGCAGGCGCGGAAGCCGTCGGGGCCCTCGCCGTCGGCCGGGTCGACCGAGCCGCCGGGGAAGACCCAGGCGCCCGGCATGAAGGCGGCCTTCTCGGTGCGCTTCAGCAGCAGGACCTCGAGCGCCCGCTGGGCGTGCTTGCCGCCGCGCCGCAGGAGCACCACCGAGGCGGCCGGGCGCGGCGTCACCGGCGTGCCGTGGTTCGGTGCCTCCGCCGGGCCGCGCTGCCTCTCCATCGCGCCTACCCTATGCGCTCCCAGGCCCCCCGCCGGCGCGTTCGCACTTATCCGTAACCAGTACGGGAAAGTGCGAACGCCGCGGTGGGTCAGCCGAGGGTGCGCTCGCGGAGGCGGCGGACGCGGAAGCGGTTCGCCGTCCAGATCACCAGCGCGATCAGGCGCGATCGGGGCGAGGACGGCGAGCGCCGATCAGGAGGACGCCGGCGGCGATCGTGAGGATGTGGCCGGCGTCGTGGAGCGCGTCGCCGACGCCCCAGCCGCCGTCGGAGGCGGACGGGTGACGGGGTGACGCCGGCGCCCTTGCCGGTCACGATGCGCACCGCGACCTCCGACATCGCGGCGCGTTCGTGCAGGTGGTCGAGGGAAGCGCGGATCGCGGCGTGCCGGCGGCGCTCTTCGTGCAGCCGCGCTTCGACCGATTCGTGTTCGGCTTCGGTTTCGACGTCGCCGAGCTCGCTTCAGCAGGCCGTCGATCGCGGCGTTCGAGTCGGCCAGTTCTTCGGCGGCGGAAACGGTCGGCGCGGTGATGTCGTTGGTCGCGTCGTGGCGCGCCCGCACTTCGGCGATCGAGGAGAAGGCGGCGAGCGCGTCGTCGAGCTTGGCGCTCGGGATCAGCAGCTCGAAGCTTGCCCCGGTCGCGCCCTTCTTGCCGCTCTGGACGGAGGAGTGGAGGACGATCCCGTCGGCGGCATGGACCGCGGCGTAGACCTTCGCCGCGGCGCCCGCGACTTCGCCCGGCTTGGTGCCGAGGACGACCTAGGCGGAGCGTTCGATGTCGCGGTGGCCGTGGCGGCCGCGCTGTCGGACTTGCTCGCCTTCGAGGGGCCGAAGATCGGCGCCGCCCGCTTCTTCGGCGGATTCCGAGTCTTCCTCGCCGCCGCTCGTCGCCCCGGCGGCGATTCCGTTCGTCACCGGGGCGCTTCGACTTCGTAGACCTTTTCGGCCGATTCATCGGCCGGGGGGTGGACGTTGCCGATGCGGAGGGCTGCTTGGCGGAATGCCGAGGGGCCGCTTCGGCCGCTGCGCCGCGCGCTCGATTCGGGCGCGGCCGGGGCTGGAGGTGCCGCCGGCCATCCCCAGCGAGGCGTCTTCGGCCGGGTTCGCTGCCGCCGCCCGACTGGGAGATCGCGACGACCGCGGTCGCCACCACGAGGACGGTGAGCGCGACGCGCGAGGACCGGGATCAGGCGCCGGCTCGGGCTGAGCGCCCGCCAGCGGTCGGCGAGCAGCGCGAAGGGCATCGGCGCCGCCGACGGCGTCTCGCGGCGGGGGAAGCCCGCGGCGGCGCGCTCGTCGAGCTCGGCGGCGAACTCCGGCCGCGGCGTCGGCCGCAGCCCGCGCAGCTCGGCGAACAGGGTGTCGTCGTCAAATCGATCCATCGAGGGCCTCCCTCAACTTGGTCACGGCGCGGTGCAGGCGGGTGCCGGCGTTCGACTCGCTGATCCCGAGGACCGAGGCGATCTCGGCGTTGCCGAGGCCGGCGAAGAACTTGAGCGCGATCAGCTCGCGCTCGCGCGGTTCGAGCTGGGCGAGGGCGGCGCGCAGGGCGAGCCGCCGCTCGGAGTGCTCGGCGCCCGCCTCGACCGCGGCGCCGTCGAGGTCAGCGGGCTCGGCGGCCAGCTCGGCCTGGCGGCCGCGCCGGCGGAGCTCGTCGAGCGCCGCGTTGCGGGCGATGCCGAAGAGCCAGGCGCGCGGCTCGCCGCGGCTGGGGTCGAAGCGGCGGCGCTTGCGGTAGGCGCGCTCGAAGGCGGTCGCGGTCACTTCCTCGGCCGCCGGGCCGTCGCGCAGGAGGCTCGCGACGTAGGCGTAGACGTCGTCGCGGCTCGAGCGGTAGAGCCGGTCGAACGCCAACTCGGCCTCGCCCGGAGCTTCCCTCGCCTCTGCGACCGCAGTCTGACTCACGCCACTACTACGGCCCCGCCACCGACCCATCACACCGCCATGTTCCCCCGCCTCGAGTTCGCAGTTATCCTCGCTATGCGGTGATAACTGCGAACGCGCGAGCCGCGCGCCCACCGGCGCTCAGTTGGCGGCGCGCTCGGGCAGGGAGGCGAGGGCGGCGGCGATCGACTCCGCGGTGATGTCGAGCAGAGCATTCGAGCTCCGCCTCGGAGATCGCCAGCGGCGGCATCAGGACGACGACGTCGGAGAGGGGGCGGACCAGGGCGCCGCGCCGGCGCGCCTCCAGGGTCACCCGGTGGCCGACCCGCAGTTCGGCGTCGTGCTCGCCGAGGTCGATCCCGATCATCACGCCGCGCGAGCGCACCTCGGTGACGCCGGGCATCGCGGCGATCTCGGCGAGCCGCCTCTCGATCAGCTCGATTTTCGGCCGCAGCCGCTCGATCGTCCGCTCGCGCTCGAAGACGTCGAGGTTGGCGAGCGCCACCGCGCAGGCGACCGGGTTCCCGGTGTAGGTGTGGCCGTGGAAGAAGGTGCTCGCCTCGGCGGGCGCCCCGAGGAAGCCCTCGTAGACCGCCTCGGTCGTCAGCGTCGCCGCCAGCGGCAGGTAGCCGCCGGTGATCCCCTTGGCGAGGCAGAGGAAGTCGGGGGAGACGCCCTCGCGTTCGCAGGCGAACATCGTCCCGGTGCGGCCGAAGCCGGTCGCCACCTCGTCGCAGATCAGCAGCACGCCGTGGCGGTCGCAGAGCTCGCGGACCGCGCGCAGGTAGCCGTCGGGGTGGACGATCATGCCGCCCGCGCCCTGGACCAGCGGCTCCATGATCACCGCCGCGACCTCGCCCTCGTGGGCGCTCAGCAGCCGCTCCATGTGGTCGGCGTCGCCGGGCTCGGCGGCGAGCGTCTCGAAGAGGAGCGGCCGGTAGGTCGCGTGGAAGAGGTCGATGCCGCCGACCGAGACCGAGCCGATCGTGTCGCCGTGGTAGGCCTCGCGCATCCGGATGAAGCGGGTGCGGGCCGTGTCGCCGCGCTGCTGGTGGTACTGGAAGGCCATCTTCAGGGCGATCTCCGCGGCGGTCGAGCCGGAGTCCGAGTAGAAGACGCGGCGGAGGCCGGCGGGCGCGATCTCGACCAGGCGCGCCGCCAGCTCGGTCGCGCCGGGGTGGGAGAGGCCGAGCATGGTCGAGTGGGCGACCTTGTCGAACTGCTCGCGGGCGGCGCGGTCGAGGTCGGGGTGGTGATGGCCGTGGACATTGCACCAGAGCGAGGAGGTGCCGTCGATGTAGCGGTTGCCCTCGACGTCGTAGAGGTAGACGCCCTCGCCGCGCTCGATCATCAGCGGCTCTTCCTCGCTCCACCCCTGCTGCTGGGTGAAGGGGTGCCAGACGAACTCCTGGTCGAGCTCGTTGAGGCGGGCGGCGTCGCTCATCGCCCCGAATCTATCTGGCCCGAGATCCCTCTCATCCACGCAACAGTCTCTCTCAAGCAACAGTTGCACTTGAGAAAAGGTTCCACTCATGCAACAATTACCGGGATGCAAGCAAGCGATGTCAGAGCGATCGAGCGTGTCGAGAGCGCCGATGCGAGCGAGGAGGCCGGGCCCGAGGCCCGCGACACCGCCGCCCGGATCTGTGCCCTGATGCGCCACGTCTTCCTCTACGACCGCGGCAACCAGCTGCGGGTGGTCGAGGAGAGCGGCCTGACCACGACCCAGTGCAAGGCGCTGCTCGAGCTGGGCGGCCTCGGCGACTGCCCCTCGACCTGGCAGGTCACCGACCTCGCCGAGCTGTTCGGCGCCTCGTTGCCCGCGATGAGCCGCGCGGTCGACGGCCTGGTCAAGAAGGGACTGGCCACGCGGGTCGAGGACCCGACCGACCGCCGCGTCCGCCTGGTGCGGATCACCGCCGATGGCCGCGGCCTGGTCGAGCAGCTGACGACGGTGAAGCGCAACGGCCTCGAGGCCTTCGCCTCGACCCTGACCGCCGCCCAGCGCCGCAAGCTCGACGCCGCGGTCGATGCGCTGATGGACCGCGAGGACATCGCCAAGACGTACCAACACTTGAAAGAAACTGCCCCGGAGGTTGTCGCCTAATGTCCTGCCGCGATGTTGATCCTGTTGCCCCCGTCGGAGGGGAAGACCGCGCCGACCACGGGCCCGCCCGTCGATCTCGAAGCGCTCGCCTACGCCGCCGAGCTGACGGAGTCGAGGCAGAAGTTGCTCGAGGCGCTCGCCGCGCTCGCGGAGCTGCCGCTCGAGCGGGCGGTCTCGATGCTCGCGGTCTCGACGGGCCAGGCGGGCGAGGTCGCCGTTGACGCGGAGCTGATCTCCGCCCCGGCGGGCCCGGCCGCCGGGGTCTATACCGGGGTGCTCTACGACCGCCTGCGGCTGCCGGAGCTCCCCAAGCGCGCCCAGGGCCAGGTGCTGATCGCCTCGGCCCTCTGGGGCGTGCTGCGCCCCGCTGACCGCATCCCCTACTACCGCTTCTCGGCGAAAGCGAAGCTCGACGGGATCGGTGGCCTCGCCGCCTTCTGGCGCCCCGCACTGACCGCGGCGCTGCCCGACGAGGAGGGGGCCCTGGTCGTCGACATGCGCTCCGGCGCCTACGCCGCGGCGTGGAAGCCGAAGCGCGCGAGCTCCTCGCCGTGCGCGCCTTCAGCGAGACGAAGGGCAAGCGCAAACCGGTGTCCCACATGGCGAAGGCGGTGCGCGGCGAAGTCGCCCGCGCGCTGCTCGAGGCAAAGAAGCCGCCCGAGGACCCCGAGGCCGCCGCGCGACTCGCCACCGCGGCGGGCTTCACCATCGAGCTCAGCCCCGGCAACCTGGACGTGATCGTCCCCACCTGACCGCGCCTCTCGACACGGTTTCGCAGCACAACTCCGCCGATGGGCCGAAAACCTGCCCAGGGGTCCGGTTTTCGGCCCATCGGCGGCTCGGCGTTACGGGATGCGCAACGGGGGCCAGGTGTCGGGGCGGCTGAGGTCGATCGGGGGGAGGGTGAGGACCGCGGCGCCGGAGAGGGCGGCGATCGTCTCGCGGTTGTCGAGCTCGATCGCGGTCGGGTCCTCGGGCCACGGGTTGAGGACGATCGCGGCGACCTTGAGGCCGACCGACCGGGCCGATTCGACCGTGAGCAGGGCGTGGTTGATCGCCCCCAGGCCGGGCGGGGAGACGACCACCACCGGGTAGCCGAGCTCGACCGCGAAGGAGCGCACCGTCCAGCTCGGGGAGAGCGGGACGAGCAGGCCGCCGACCCCCTCGCAGACGATCGCGTCGGCGCCCGCCGCCGCCGCGCGCGCCGCGCGCATCACCCGCTCCGGGTCGATCTCCTCGCCCGCCAGCCCGGCCGCCAGGTGCGGCGACATCGGCGGGTCGTAGCGGTAGGGGGCGATCTCGGCGTCGGTCTGGGAGGAGCCCGAGGCCACCCGCAGCAGCGCCGTGGTCGGGCAGGCCCGCCGCCGAGGTCGCCTCCCGCGCCACCGCTTCGTCGTAGTCGGGGAACTCGTCCTCCCGGTCACCGCCGGCTTGAAGACGGCGACCCGCTTGCCTTCGCCGGCCAGCGTCCGCGCCAGCGCCGCGGCGACCACGGTCTTGCCGACTTCGGTGCTCGTCCCGGTGACGAAGATGCCGCGCGCCTTCGCGCGACCGGCCGATCTCGTCGGCTTTGCGGCGCCAGCTGCCAGCCGCCGCGCGAGATCCCCGCCATCAGACGGCGATCGTGGCGCTCTTCAGCAGGCCGATCTCCCGCGCCGCCTCGCCGACCTGGTGGGCGGCGCCGCCGCAGCTCCTCGGGCTCGTGCGTCGCCATCACCGTGAAGCGCAGGCGCGAGGAGCCCTCGGGGACGGTCGGCGGCCGGATCCCCTGGGCGAAGACGCCGCGCTCCAGCGCCCGCTCGCAGAGCTCCATCGTCGGCTCCGCCTCGCCGATCTCGATCGGCACGATCTGGGTGGTCGAGGCGGTCGCGACCAGGCCCTCGGCGGCGAGCGCCTCGCGCAGCACCCGCGCGTTGGCGCCCAGCCGGTCGACCCGCTCCGGCTCGGCCTCGAGCACGCCGAGCGCGGCCCGGGCGGCGCCGACCGCGGGCGGCGGCGGCGCGGTCGAGAAGATGAAGGGCCGCGCCCGGTTGACCAGGTAGTCGATGGTCTCGCCGCTCGCGCAGACGTAGGCGCCGTAGGAGCCGAGCGCCTTGCCGAGCGTGCCGACGACGACGTCGACCTCGCCGGAGAGCCCCGCCGCCGCGACCGCGCCGCGGCCGCCCGGGCCGAGCGCCCCGGTGGCGTGCGCCTCGTCGACCATCAGCCGCGCCCCGTACCGGCGCGCCAGCTCCGAGCAGCTCGGGCAGCGGCGCGACGTCGCCGTCCATCGAGAAGACCCCGTCGGTGACGATCAGCGCCGGCGCCCCGGCGGCGGCGCGCAGCAGCGACTCCAGGTGCTCGACGTCGTTGTGGCGGTAGACGACGGTCTCGGCCCGCGCCAGCCGGCAGCCGTCGATGATCGAGGCGTGGTTCAGCTCGTCGGAGAAGACGACCTCGCCCTCGCCCGCGAGCGCCGCGATCGTCCCCATGTTCGCCAGGTAGCCGGAGCCGAAGAGGAGCGCCCGCTCGTAGCCCTTGAAGGCCGCCAGCCGCGTCTCCAGCTCGCGGTGCGGCTGCATGTTGCCGCTGATCAGCCGCGAGGCCCCGGCGCCGGCGCCCCAGCGCAGCGCCGCCTCGGCCGCCGCCTCGCGGACCCGCCGGTCGGCCGCCAGCCCGAGGTAGTCGTTGGAGCAGAGCAGCAGCACCTCGCGGCCGGAGAGCAGGACGCGCGGGCCCTGCGGTCCCTCGATCAGCCGCAGCCGGCGGTGGAGGCCGCGCTCGCGCAGCTCCTCGAGGGCGGCCGCGACGTCGGTCACCGCCCCGCCCCTAGGCCGCGCTCGGGTAGGAGGGCGATCGCTCCCCCTTCCTGACGACCCGCAGCTGGGTCGAGGGGTCCCACATCGGCGCCTCGTCGCGGTGGTCGATCAGCTCCTCCATCGGGGTCCGGGGCGTCTCGCCCGAGAGCCGGCCCGAGCGGTTGTCGGGCCGGGGGTTGGAGCCGTTGTCGGGCTGGCGGGCGACGTTCAGGCCGAGCTCCTCGAACATCGCCCGGTCCTCCGCCGGCTCGGCCCCCAGCGTGGTCAGGAAGTTGCCCATCATCACCCCGTTGAGGCCCGCCTTGACCGCCATGCCGTGCAGGTCGCCGAGGTTCTCGACCCGGCCGCCGCAGAGGCGGAAGAGCGCCCCCGGGATGATCAGCCGGAAGATCGCGATCCACTTGACGACCTCGATCGGCTCCATCACCTCGCGCTCGCCGAATTTCGTCCCCTGCTTGGGGATCAGCAGGTTGATCGGCACCGAGGTCGGGTCGATCGCGGCCAGCTCGAAGGCCATCTCGACCCGCTGGGCCTCGCTCTCACCGAGGTTCAGGATGCCGCCGACGCAGGTCTCCAGGCCCGCCTCCTCGACCGCCTGGATCGTCCGCAGGCGGCCCTCGTAGCGGACCGTGGTCGAGACCTCGGGGTAGTAGGAGCGGGCCGACTCGACGTTGTGGTGGACGCGCTGGATCCCGGCCTCCTTCAGCGCCCTGGCCCGCTCGGCCGACATGTGGCCGATCGAGGCGCAGCGCTTCAGGTTGGTCTGCTCGGCGACCAGTTCGGCGCCTTCGAGGATCTTCTGGAAGTCTTTTTTCGACAGCCCCTGGCCCTGGGTGACCATGCAGAAGCGGTGGGCCCCCGCCGCCTCGGCGGCCTTCGCGTGCTCGAGGATCTGCTCGGGCTCCATCATCGCGTGCATGACGGTGTCGGCGTCGGCGTAGCGCGACTGGGCGCAGAAGCCGCAGTCCTCGGCGCAGCCGCCGGACTTGGCGTTGACCAGCGAGCACATGTCGGTCGAGTCGCCGAAGTTCTCCTGGCGGCAGCGCCAGGCGCGCTCGACCAGCGCCTCGATCTCGGCGGGGTCGGTGAGGCGGCCCAGCTCGAGGGCCTCGTCGGGGGTGATCAGAGGGGGCATGATGTTCCTTTTCCGGTGGCCGGACGTCCCCAAGGCTATGACGCGCCGCGGATACGTGCGCCCCGGTGCGCCCGGCTAGCATCGCCGCCATGGAGAGGGCGAGAGCGCGGCGCCGGCGGTTCGCCCTGACGACGCTGGCGGTGCTCGCGGTCGGCGGCTTCGCGATCGGGGCGGTCATCGGCGGCTCCGGCTCGGGCGGTCGTCCTAAGGCCCGCTCAACGGGCCAAGGGACGACCGCGGCGTCCGGGTCGGGGTCTGGGGGCGGGTCGGCGGGCGGAGCGCGCCCGAGCCTCGCCGCGACGCTCCGCCCCGGCGAACTGGCCGGGGAGCGGATCGTCGTCAGCATCGATGGGACCGGGATCACCGCCGACCTCCGCCGGGCGGTGCGCGAGGGCAAGGTCGCGGGCGTCGTCCTCTTCGAAGCCGACTTCCCGACCCGCGCCGCCGGCCGCGGGCTGATCGGCGAACTGCAGGCGATCCCGCGCCCGCCGAAGCTCGCCCGCCTGCCGCTGCTGGTGATGACCGACCAGGAGGGCGGCGAAGTGAAGCGGGTCGACGGCCCGCCGGAAGCCTCGGCCGCCGCGATGGGCCGCGAAGGGCCCGCCTTCGCGCGGCGCCAGGGAAGCACCACCGCCGCCAACCTCAAGAGCCTCGGCGTGAGCGTCGACCTCGCCCCGGTCCTCGACGTCGCCCGCCCCGGCGGCATCATCGCCGCCACCGATCGCGGCTTCGGCGCCACCGCGGCGGCAGTGGCAAAGACCGCGATCCCCTTCGCAGCCGGCCTGCAGGCGGGCGGGGTGGCGGCGACCGCCAAGCACTTCCCCGGCCTCGGCACCGCGACCGAAAACACCGACTTCGAAGCGCAGAGCCTCGCCCTCTCGCGGTCCGAACTGCGCACCGTCGACGAGCGGCCCTACCGCGCCTACATCGCCGCGGGCGGCAGGCTGGTGATGCTCGCCACCGCGATCTACCCGGCCTTCTCGCCGCGCCCCGCCGCTTTCAGCCACCGGGTCGCCACCGGCGAGCTGCGCGGCCGGCTCGGCTTCCACGGCGTGACGATCACCGACAGCCTCGGCTCGAGCGCCGTCGCCGCCTTCGCCGGGCAGCGCGAAGCGGCGGTCGACGGCGCCGCCGCGGGCGACGACCTGCTGCTCTTCGACGACCTGCCGAGCGCCCTTGCCGGCCACGAAGCCCTGGTCGCCCAGTTCCACCGCGGCGGCCTGCGCCGCGCCCCGTTCCTCGCCGCCGCCACCCGCGTCCTGAACCTGCGCGCCGAACTGGGTCGGGGCGGGGCGCTCGGCTAGTCCAGGCGCTCGCCGGTGTGGATGCGGAGCGCGTCGGGGTGGAAGATGCGGAAGCCGTCGCCGCCCGCGTCCTTGGCCGCGTACATCGCGGTGTCGGCCTCGGAGACCAGCGTCGCGTAGCTCATCAGCGGGTCGGTGCCGAAGAGCGCGACGCCGAGGCTGCAGGTCACCGAGGTCGACCTCCGGGTCGGCGGGGGCGTGATCGCGGATCGCCGCCGACGATCGCCTCGGCGACGACGCCGGCCTCGTCGGGCCGGCAGCTCGGCAGCGCGACGGCGAACTCGTCGCCGCCCAGCCGTCCCAGCACGTCGCTTTCGCGGGTCCGCCTGCGCAGCACTTCCGCGACCTCCTCGATCAGCTTGTCCCCGGCCGGGTGCCCGAAGGAGTCGTTGACGTCCTTGAAGTGGTCGAGGTCGAGCATCAGGAGCGCCCCGGTGGTGCCGTCACGGCGGCACCGCGCCATCGCCGCCCGCACCTCTTCTTCGAAGCGCCGCCGCGTCCGCAGCCCGCTGAGTGAGTCTTCGTCGGCCTCGCGCTGGAGCTTGCGCATCCGCTCCTCGCGGCTCCAGACCCAGATCAGCGACCCGAGCACGGCGGCGAGGGCGAGTCCGGCGGCGCCGAAGAGGATCGGCACGCTGACGTCGGGCCGGTCGGGATCGTGGACGATCAGCAGCCAGGTGCGATCGGCGATCTTGATCTGCGCGCGGGCCGGATCTTCGAGCGTGCCCTGCGGCCCGACCACGGTGTCGCCGACCATCAGCTGGGCGGTGACGTCGCCGGGCAGCGTGGTGATCGCCGCCTGGGCCAGGTCCTTCAGCAGGAAGCTGCCCGCGGCGAAGCCGACCAGGGCGCGTTCGCGCTCGGCGACGGTCGCCGTCGGCGCCCCGTCGCGGTAGACCGGGCGGTAGACGTTGATACCGGTGCCGCCGACCAGCAGCGGGATCACCCCGGTCGCGGTCGCGCGGCCGTCTTCGGCGGCGCGGCGCAGGAAGGGGGCGCGGGCGGGGTCGGTGCCGACGTCGTAGCCGATCGCCTGGGCGGCCAGCTCGTTGTCGTGGGAGGCCGAGTAGGTGAGCGGGTAGTAGACCGGCCGCTGCCGTGCTTTGACCAGGCGGCCGTTCGGGCCGCGTTCGAGGATCGTGACGCCCTGTTCGCGTTCGTATTCCGCCCGTTCGGACTGGTGAACGACGTCGATGAAGGCGGCCGCGTGGAGCACGTCGGCATTGACCAGCGACTGGCCGATCACCGCGAACTCGTGTTTGGAGAGGCTGCCGTCGGCCTTGATGAAGGCCGCCGCCGTGGCCAGCTCACCGACCGAGAGCGCCCCCACCGACTGGGCCTGGCGCGCCGCCCGCACCGCCTGTTCCTTCTGGTGGGTGTGGAATTCGTTCTCTTCGTGCTGGTAGGCGAGGATCGAGCCCACCACGGCACCGGCTCCGACCACCAGGGCCGCCATGAGTCCGATCCACAAACGCAGGCGCATCTCCCTATCTTCGGCGATGTTGCCCGAACCATTCACTGTGGGTGCCGAGTTGCCGGACGTTTTGGCCACGCAGGCGTGCTAGTCAGGCACGGCGTGGAGCGACTCCCAGAGGTAGAGCGAGGCGAGGCTCCGGTTCGGCCGCCAGCGCTCCGAGCGCTCCTCGACCTCCTTCGGCGTCGGCATCGCGCCCAGTCCGTACTCGACCATGATCGCTTTGCGGATCCCGAGGTCTCCGCCTGAGATGACATCGGGTCGGCCGAGGTGAAAGAGCAGGAACATCTCCGCCGTCCAGCGGCCGAGCCCGCGCACCGCCGAGATCTCGGCGATCGCCTCCTCGTCCTTGAGCGTCGAGATCCGGTCGAGCTCCAGCTCCCCGTCGAGCACGCGCGCGGCGAGATCGTGGACGTACTCGACCTTGCGCCGCGAGAAGCCCACCCCCGCAGCTCCTCCTCGCTCACCGCGAGCATCGCCGCGGGCGTCGGCGGTCCATCGAACAGGTCGAGCATGCGCAGGTGGATCGCCCGCGCCGCTTTGGTCGAGAGCTGCTGGCCGACGATCGAGCGCAGGAGCGCGCCGAAGGCGTCGGCGGGCCGCTCCTCTTTGCGCCGGCGCAGCCGTTTGGCGAAGTCGAGCGGGCCGAGCCGCTCGACCAGGTCGGCCATCACCGGGTCGGACGCGGCGAGCTCCTCGCGGCGCGCTTTGGCGCTCCTGCGCGCCACCGGCCTAGCGCCCTGTCCAGACCGGGCGTCGCTTTTCGGCGAAGGCGCGGACGCCCTCGCGGAAGTCGGCCGAGCCGAAGCAGGCGCGGCGCAGCTCGACCAGCTCCTCTTCCTCGGCGGGGGAGAGGGCCGGGTTGGCGGCGAGCACGTCGATCACCCGCTTGTTGCCGCGGGTCGAGAGTGGCGCCGCGGCGGCGATCTCCGCCGCCAGCCCGACCGCCGCCTCCTCGATCCGCTCGTCCTCGACCACCTCGTTGACGAGGCCGATCCGCTCCGCCCGCGCCGCGTCGAGGTTGCGGCCGGTGAAGAACATCTCGCGGGTGCGCGGCAGGCCGATCGTCTCGAGGAAGCGGCGCAGGCCGGTGTGGCCGTAGACGAGGCCGAGCTTGGCGGGCGGCATGCCGAGCTTGGCGCCCGCGGCGGCGATGCGCAGGTCGCAGCTGACCGCCAGCTCGAGGCCGCCGCCGAGGCAGAGCCCGTTGATCGCGGCGACGGTCGGCCAGGGGTGGGCGACGAGCGCCTCCATCGCCGCCTGGAAGGGATGGGCGACGAGTTCCTCGGCCTCGCGCTCGAAGGCCTCGTCGGTGAACTCGGCGATGTCGTAGCCGGCCGAGAAGACTGGCGGTGTGCCGGTGATCAGCACGCAGCGGGTGGCGATCCCGTCGTCGAGCCGCGGCAGCGTCGCGGCGATCGCCGCGAGGATCTCGTGGTCGAGGGCGTTCCGCCGTCCTGGGTTCGCGATCCGCAACCGCGCCACCGCCTCGGCCGGATGGTCGAGGAGCAGCTTGCCCCCGGCCAGGCTCTCGGTCATCGGACTACTCGAGGACGACGAGGACGTCGCCTTCGCTGACCGACTGGCCCTCGGTGCAGCGGATCTCGCTCACCGTGCCGTCGTCCTCGGCCTCGACCGGGATCTCCATCTTCATCGACTCGAGGATGACGACGGTGTCGCCCTCGCTGACCGAGTCGCCGACCGCGACCTCGATTTTCCAGACGTTGCCGGTGATATGAGCCTCGATGTTCGGCATCGGCCGGGACAATAGCCGCCGCCGAGGCGAAGATGGGCGCCGATGGGAGCCACGCCGGAAATGACCACAGCTCAGTTGCCGCCAGGCGGCGAGGGACTGGCCGTGGTCGTCGCCGCGCACGAAGAGGCAGAGCGGATCGCGGCGACCGTCGCGGCGGTGCGCGCCGCCTTCCCGGGCGCGGCGATCTGGGTCGGCGACGACGCCTCGCGCGACGGCACTGCCGAGCGGGCGCTGGCCGCGGGCGCGCAGGTGGTGAGCCGCGGGCGGCCGCATGGCAAGGGGGGGAACGTGACCGCGGCCTGCGAGGCGGCGCTCAGCGCGACCCCGGCGCCGCGGCTGGTGCTGCTCTGCGACGGCGACCTCGGGGCGAGCGCCGGGCGGCTCGGGCCGCTGGTCGACGCGGTCGCGGCGGGGAGTGCGACCTCGCGGTCGCCGCCTTCGAGCGGCGGGTCGGCGGTGGCTTCGGGGTGGCGCTCGGCTTCGCGCGCTGGGCGGAGCGGCGGCTCTGCGGCTTCGAGGCGAGCGCCCCGATCTCCGGCCAGCGCGCCCTCCACGTCGAGACCCTGCGCGCCGTCCTGCCCTTCGCCCGCGGCTTCGGCATGGAGATCGGGATGACGGTCGACGCGGTCCGCGCCGGCTGCCGGGTGGGGGAGTACGAGATCGACCTCGAGCACCGCGCCACCGGCCGCGACGCCCGCGGCTTCCTCCATCGCGCCGTCCAGCTCCGCGATTTCGCCCTCGTCTTCGCCTCGCGCCTCACCCGCCGCTGAGCCTCGCTGTGGAGAGAAACTCGGTCATAGACCGAGTAAGTCGCCACGGTCCGCCTAGCGCCGCTCCTCGGCGGGCAGGCTCCCCGTCTCCGTCGCCACCGACGCCGGCGGCCACTGCCCGACCCAGTTGTCGCGGGCGCCGTCGATCGTGATCGTCGTCCCTGAGTAGAAGTCGCCTGCGGGCGAGGCGAGATAGGCGAGCAGCCACGCCACCTCCTCGGGGCGCCCGGTCCGTCCCAGCGGGATCGACCGGGCGATGTTCTCGACCACCTCGGGCGGATACTTGGTCAGCATCGTCTCGGTCGCGATCTGGCCGACGGCGACCCCGCAGGTGGTGATGCCGAAGTGCGCCCACTCGATCGAGAGGGTCCGCATCATGTTCTCGACCGCGGCTCGCGCCGCCCCCGAGTGGACCATCCCCGGCATCCCGTTGTGGGGCGAGAGGGTGACACTGAGGATCTTGCCGCCGCCGCCCGGGATGAAGGCCTTGGTCGCCGCCGCGTGGGACATCAGCCAGGTGCCGTTCACGTTCAGGTCGATCACCGTGCGGAAGCCTTTCGGCGAGATCGCCTCGGCGGGCGAGAGGAACTGGCCGCCGGCGTTGTTGACGAGCACGTCGAGGCGCCCGTGGCGCTCCAGCAGGCGGTCGAAGAAGGCGTCGACCGCCTCGTCCTCGCGGATGTCGAGCGCCTCGTGCTCGAAGCCGCCGGGCAGCCCCGCGGCGAGCTCCGCCGTCTCGGCCAGCGGCTCGGCGCGGCGGCCGCAACCGACCACGGTCGCCCCGAGCCGCGCCATCTCCAGCGCCGTCTCGCGACCGAGACCGCTCCCCGCCCCGGAGACGACGCAGACCGCGCCGTCGAGCAGACCGTCCCTGAACACCCGCGAACGCGACCTTTCAGCCATCGCCGGCCAGCCTACAGTCGCGATCCGCAGGCGTACTGTGGGACCGTCATGGCAGTCCACGTCGAGCCGCAGCCGCTTAACCAGGCCCTCCCGGGCGGATCCGCCGGCGCGACCGTCGCGGTGGAACCGCTGGTCGCCGGGCACGTCGACTTCCCGCGGGCGGCGATGGTCGACCAGGGCGGCAGCTTCAAGACGCTGCGCCTGGCGCGGGCGATCTTCGAGCCCGAAGGCGGCCGAGACGGTCCCGGTCCCGGCCTTCCTGATCCGCCACCCGAGTGTCGGGACGATCCTCGTCGACACCGGCCTCCACCCCTCGATCGCGAGCGGCGGCTCGGAGAACTTCGGCGGCCTCGCCAACCGCTTCGGCCGGCCCAGCCTGGAGCAGGGCGAAGACGTCCCCTCGCAGCTCCGCGCCAAGGGGATCGAGCCGCGCCAGGTGCCGGTCGTCGTGATGACCCACCTCCACCTCGACCACTCCTCGGCGATCTCCGAGTTCCCCGACTCCACCTTCGTCGTCAGCGCCGCCGAGTGGCAGGACGCCGCGCACGGCTCGAAACCGTCCCTGAACGGCTACCGCCGCGCCCACTTCGACCTCGCCTTCGAGTACCGAACGGTCGACTTCGACGGCGAGGCGGTCGAGTCCTACGCGACCTTCGGGCGCACCTTCGACCTCTTCGGCGACGGCTCGGTGCGGCTCGCCTTCACCCCCGGCCACTCGGCCGGGCACTGCTCGGTGATCTGCCGGCTGGGGAGCGCCGACTTCGTCATCGGCGGCGACGCCGTCTACATGCTGGGACAGCTGGAGGGCCGCGAACCGCTGGCGCCGCGCCCCTTCGACGCCCACATGCTGCGGCGCTCAGTGCAGGAGCTGCGGCTCTTCCACGCCCAGTTCCCGGACGCGGTGATCACGCCCGGGCACGATCCGGACTTCTATGCCCGGGTCGCTCCCCGCTTCGAGTAGCGAGCCCCTCGTACATCTCGCGGACGCGGGCGAAGATCTCGTCGGCGACCTCCTGCTGGCGCTGGCGGCTCGGTTCGGGCTCTACCGGGAAGGTCAGCGGCTCGCCGTACTGGACGGTGACGCGGGGGAAGCGCAGCCGCTTCCAGCCGCGCACGCCGGCCGACCCGTAGATCGCGGTCGGGATGATCGGGGCGCCGCTCTCCAGTGCGATCCGGCCGATCCCCGGTTTGGCGGTGCCGAGCTCACGCGAGCGCGAGCGGCCGCCCTCGGCGTAGACGAGCAGCAGCTCGCCCTGGTCGATCAGCTCGTAGGCGGTCTCGAAGGCCTGCTCGTCGCGGTGGCCGCGGCGGACCGGGAAGACGCCGCCGACCTTGAGGATGTAGGTGAGGACGGGCGGCCCGAAGAGCTGGGACTTCGCCATGAAGCGGACCTTGCGCCAGAGGTGGACGCCGACGAAGAAGTGGTCGGCCTGGCTGAAGTGGTTGGGGGCGAGGACGGCGGCGCCGCGCTTCGGCACGTTCTCGCGGCCGATCGCCGTGACCCGGTAGAGCAGGATCGTCGGGATCGTGACGACGATGCGAGCGAGGGTGTAGGTCCAGCCGGCCCCCTTGCGCGCCGAAGCGTGGAACTGGTCGAAGTACTCCGCCGGGCGGTCGTCGAGGTACACCTGTGGCTTCATGTCGGGCATGGGCAAGGGGACGGGCGCCGGGGCCCGTCGTCGCTTCCTACTCTCGCCGTGAAGCGCGGTTACGGCGCCGCGTCGGGACCCGACGAACGGCGGGTCAGGCGGCGCGCCGTGGAGACTTCCCGTCGCATAGCGACGGTTTCTCACCACAGCGGAGCGGCGCTAGGCCGGCTCGAGCACCACCAGCGGGATCTCGCGGTCGGTGCGCGCCCGGTAGTCCTCGTAGCCCGGCCAGATGGCGACGGCGAGCCCCCAGAGGCGCTCGCGCTCCGCGGGCGTCGCGACCCGCGCCCGCACCCGGCGCCGCTGCGGACCGACCTGGGCGTAGGTGACCGGGTTGGCCCGCAGATTGTGGAACCAGGCGGGGCTCTGGGGGAAGCCGCCCTTCGAGGCGACGATGACGAGGTTCTCGCCGTCGGGGATGCAGAGCAGCGGCGAGGTGCGCAGCGTGCCGCTCTTGGCGCCTACGTGGTCGAGCAGCAGCATCCGCCCTTTGCCGCCGGGGACCCGTTCGCCGAGGCGCCCACCCGTCCGTCGATAGAGGAACGTGTGGGCGCCCGCCAGCCGGTTGGTGACCGGCCACAGCGGATCGGCGAAGCGGAGGTGGAGCGGCTCGCGCCTCTCCGGCGCGTCGGTCATGGCGTCAGGTGTACATCCCGCCGAACATGCCGCCGGTGATGTTCAGCACCTGGCCGTGCACGTAGTTGGCCAGCGGCGAGGCGAGGAAGAGGACCGGGCCGGAGGCCTCGAGCGGCGTCGCCGGGCGGCCGAGCGGGATGATCGCGGCGGCCATCGCCCGCATCTGCTCGGGGATGCCGAGCTCGATCTTCTCGCCGGTCGGCGAGGTCATCTCGCCGCCCTCCTCTTTGGCGGCGGTGAGGCGCGTTTCGACGAAGCCGAAGGCGACCGCGTTGACGTTGATCTTGAACTGGCCCCACTCCTTGGCCAGCGTTTTGGTGATGCCGACGACGCCGGCCTTGCCGGCCGCGTAGTTGACCTGGCCCGCGTTGCCCATCATCCCCGTGGTCGAGGAGGTGTTGATCAGCTTGCGGAACACCTCGACGCCTTCCTCGCGCTCCTTTTTGGCCGCCTCGCGCCAGTGCGGGGCGAGCGCCCGGGCGACCCGGAACGGCACGATCGTGTGGATGTCCAGCATCGCCTGGAACTGCTCGTCGGTCATCCGGTGGGCGACCCCGTCCCAGGTGTAGCCCGCGTTGTTGACGCAGATGTCGACGCCGCCGAAGGCATCGACCGCGGCGGCGACCAGCGCGTCGGCGGCCCCCTCCTTGGTCAGGTCGCCGGCGTAGACCGCCGTCTCCCCGTCGATCTCCGATGCCGTCTGCTCCGCGACGTCGACATCGAGGTCGTTGATCAGCACCTTCGCGCCCTCGGCGGCGAAGAGCTCGGCGGTCGCCCGTCCGATCCCCCGTGCCGACCCGGTCACGATCGCGGCCTTGCCGTCCAGAAGTCCCATGGTTCCCCTCTCCTAGCTCGTGAAGTCGGTCGCGGAGGCTACACGGACGGGAGAGATCCTGGCTCGCCGGCCAGTCTGCGGCCGGGGTGGCGCCGGTCGAAATCGCCACGCCCCGTTTGCTCGCGGCGCCCGGGCGTGAGATGAATGCGCCGTGAGCGGCGGCGTCTTCAGCATCTTCCTCTTGTCGCTGCTCGCGATGTTCAACCCGACGCTGCTGGCGGCGGTGACGATCATGATGCTGCTGCCCGAGCCGCGCCGGCTGATCACCGGCTACCTTCTCGGCGCCTACCTGACCAGCATCGGCCTGGGGCTGGCGATCGTCTTCTCCCTCCACAACAGCGCCGGGGTCGAATCGGGAAAAAGACGCTGAGCCCGGTCGAGGACCTCGCCTTCGGCGCGATCCTGGTCATCGTCGGCTGGGTCCTCCTCACCGGCCGCGTGACCGAGCTCAAAGAGCGCCGCCGCCGTCGCAAGGAGGAAAAGCACGGGCCGGCCGAGCAGAAGGAGTCACTGCCCGAACGGCTCCTCGGGCGCGGGTCGATGCGGATCACCTTCGCGGTCGGGGCGATCCTCTCCTTGCCCGGCGCCTCCTACTTCATCGCCCTCGACAAGATCTCCAAGCTCGACTGGCCGACCGCCACCACCGCCCTCGCGGTGATCGTCTTCTGCCTGATCCAACAGCTCCTCCTGGAGGCGCCCTTGTTCGGCTTCTGGGTGGCGCCGGAGTGGACCGAACGCGCGGTGGTGAGGTTCCGCGAGTGGATCGCCGAAAACGCCGTGCGGGCCGGCGGCTGGGTCGCTTTGACCCTGGGCTGCCTGCTGCTGATCAGGGGCACCGCCTTCCTGATCTTCCACTGACCTCGCGCCGGCTCTACGCGGCCGTCCTCGCCTCCTTGCCGGTGCGCTCGAGCCAGGCGTCCAGGGCGGAGGCGCGTTCGGTGTCCTCGTAGACCTCGTACTCGCGCATCTTGCCCCAGCGCATACGCCCCCAGATGACGTACCGGTTCTCGTACATGCGACCGTCGTCGGGGTCGTCGAGATGCACATGCCCCCGAACCGCGATCGTCTGCTTCCACGGGAAGCCGGTCATCACCACCTGGTCCGGGAAGATCTGCAGGCCCAGCCGGGCGAACCGCCCGAGCCACTCTTCCAACTCCGGCTTTCCGCTCGCTCCGGGCGCGAACGAGCTGTTCCCCGGGAATCGAAACCTGACGTCGTCCGAGTACATGGCGACCGTCGGTCCCAGGTCCCCTTCGCGCAGCGCCTTCATGCTGCGGCCGACCAGCCTCCCTGCGATCCAATTCAACATCCGGGCCTCCATCCGGTGGTTGTCGATGGAAGGATAGCCTCGGTTTGAGCGATCGCTCTAGTCGCTTGCGGCGGAGATCCGGCGGAGCTCCTTGGGCCGCAAGAGTGCGACGAGAGTGGACCCGTCCATCACCGCGATCCCACCCTTCTTCAGCGCCAGGTGCGCCCCGGTGAGCCGCCCCACCTCGGCGGAGAAGTCCGGCTCGTGCCCGACCAGCAGCACCTCGCCTCGACTGGCGGCGAGATCGAGCGCGTCGAAAGCCCCGCCCCGGAGCGCCTCGGTGACCTCGACCTCGATCCCGAGCGACTCACAGGCGATCCGCGCCGTCTCGTAAGCCCGCACCTTCGGCGAGGTGAGGCAGGCTTCGATCCCCGCCCCGAGCTCCCGGAGCGCGAGCCCCGCGGCCCGGGCCTGCCCTTCCCCCTTCTCGGTCAGCCGGCGCGCCGCGTCGTCGCCGTCGCCGTCCTCGGCGTCCCCGTGTCTCAGCAGATAGATCACAGGCCCATCGCCTTACCGATGATCTCCTTCATCACCTCGTCGGTGCCGCCGCCGATCGGGCCGAGGCGGGCGTCGCGGACGGCGCGCTCGATGCCGTACTCGCGGGTGTAGCCGTAGCCGCCGTGGATCTGGAGGGTCTGGTCGGCGATCTCGAGGACGGCGCGCTGGGTGAGGAGCTTGGCCATCGAGACCTCGCGGATGCAGGGCCGGCCGGTGTGGAAGAGGCGAAGGGCGTCGTAGGTGAGGGCGCGGGAGACCTCGGCCTTGGTCGCCATCTCGGCGATCTGGTGGCGGATCGCCTGGAACCTGCCGATCGGGCGGCCGAAGGCTTCACGCTCGAGGGCGTAGGCGACGGCGATCTCGATCAGGCGCTGCATCGCGCCGACGGCGCCGATCGCCATCAGCAGCCGCTCCCAGGCGAAGTTGGCCATGATCAGCTTGAAGCCGCCGTTCTCCTCGCCGAGCAGGTTCGCGGCCGGAACCTCGACGTCGGTGAAGGAGAGCTCGCCGGTGTCGGAGGAGTGCCAGCCGAGCTTCTCCAGCTTCGCGGTCACCTCGTAGCCGGGCATGTCGGGCTCCAGCACGAGGAAGGAGATGCCGTCGTGGCCGCCCGCCTCGCTCGTCTTGCAGGCGCAGACGAGGAAGTCGGCCCGCACGCCGTTGGTGATGAAGGTCTTGGCGCCGTTGACGAGATAGCCGCCGTCGGTCCGCCGGGCGGTGGTGGTGATCCCGGCGACGTCGGACCCGGCGCCCGGCTCGGTGATCCCCAGCGCGCCGATCTTCTCGCCCGCGATCCCCGGCACCACCCACCGCCGGCGCTGCTCCTCGGTGCCGAAGTTGAAGATCGGCGGCAGTGCGATCGACGCGTGCGCGTTCAGCCCCGCGGCGACGCCGCCCGAGCCGCCCGAGCGCGCCAGCTCCTCGACCCACACCGCGTCATGCAGGTGGTCGCCGCCCTGGCCGCCGTAGGCCTCCGGGAACTTCAGCCCGAGGAAGCCCAGCTCGGCGCAGCGGCGGTAGAGGCCGCGGGGGAATTCCCGCGCCTCCTCCCACTCGTCGACGTGCGGCGCGATCTCGGCCGCGACGAACCGCGCCACGGTCTGGCGCAGCTCCTCGTGCTCCTCGCCGAACGGCGGCAGCACCGCCCGCGCGCCGCTGTCCTTGACGACCTGGGTGCTCATCGGGCCATTTGCAAATTCTCTGTAACGAAGCCAGAAATCTGGGCGGACGGAGAGTACGGTCGAGTCGTGGAGCCGACGACCTGGAACGACGCGCGGCTGAACGAACTAGCCCGCAAGATCAAAGGCGACTTTCGAGACTTGCGACACCTGGTCCTCTACCTCTGGGGATCGACGGTCATCGGCTTCATGGTCGTGATCGCCACGATCCTGCTTGGCAACCGCTGACTGTCCCTACAGCCCGTAGCTGCGCCCGATCACGTCGAGCATCACCTCGTCGGTGCCGGCGCCGATCCGGTTGAGGCGGACGTCGCGGTAGGCGCGCTCGACCTCGTACTCCTTCATGTAGCCGTAGCCACCGAAGATCTGGATCGTGTCGTCGGCGACTTCGCAGGCGACCCGCGAGGCGTTGAGCTTCGCCATCGTGATCTCGCGCACCGGGTACTCGCCGTTGGCGAAGCGCCAGGCGGTCGCGTAGGTGAACTGCTTGGCGGCCTCGGTCTTGGTCGCCATCTCCGCGATCTTGTGACGAAGCGCCTGGAATTTGCCGATCGGGCGGCCGAAGGCTTCGCGCTCGAGGGCGTACTCGATCGATTTCTCGATCATCCGCTCCGCTCCCGCATGGCAACCCGCGGCGGCGACGAGGCGCTCGCCCTGGAGCTCCCAGGCGATGTGGTAGAAGCCTTTGCCCTCCTCGCCGAGGATCGAATCGGCCGGGACGCGGACGTCTTCGAAGGCCAGTTCGCCGGTGTCGGAGGCGTGCATCCCCATCTTCTCGAGCTCCGCCGAGACGCTGTAGCCGGGGACGAAGTTGCCATCGTCGTCCTTGAGGTCGATCACGAAGAGGGTGATCCCGGCGTGGCGCTCCTCCGGGTCGGTCTTGCAGACGAGCACGATGAAATCGGCGCGCGGCCCGTTGGTGATGAACGTCTTCGAGCCGTTGATGACGAATTCGTCACCGTCGCGCAGCGCCGTCGTGCGGATGCCGGCGACGTCGGACCCGGCGCCCGGCTCGGTGATCCCCAGCGCACCGACCTTCTCGCCCTTCAGCCCCGGCACGAGGTAGCGGCGTTTCTGCTCCTCGGTGCCGAGCAGGTGGATCGGCGGCAGCACCATGTCGGACTGCACCGCGAAGGCCATGTTGGTCCCGCCCGAGCCCGAGTAGCTCATGCACTCGGCCCGCACCAGCGAGTAGTAGTAGTCGCCCCCCTGGCCGCCGTACTCCTCGGGGAAGCAGAGGCCGAGGAAGCCGAGGTCGCCGGCCCGTTTCATCGCCGCGGTCGGCCAGTAGGTGTCCTCCCACTCGTTGCGGTGGGGGTAGAGCTCGTTCTTCACCCAGGCCTGCATCGACTCCCGCAGGTCTTCATGCTCCTGGCTGAAGATGAAGTGCTTGCGCCCTGCCGCGTGGTCGGGCTTGATGACGCTGGAGGCAGTCGCCACGATTCTCTCCTCTGGTCGGTTGACCGGGGCGCTCCCGTGCCCGCCCCGAAGGCGAGTGGACAGTAGCACTTCCTACTTTCGACGAAGACCGGCCGAGCCCGCGCCTTGCGATGCGCTGCCGAGGACCCGCCCGTTTTGCTCAGGGATCTCTGTGTCGTTGTTTGGTTCCTATGCGACCGAAACTAAACACACGTCTTCTTGAGCGGTGGGGCGGCGGTCGAGCTGGGCGTCGTCAGGGGTCACCGCGGCCTATCCTCGGACGCGTGGTCCGCATCCAGCTGCTCCTCATTGCCATCGCCGCCCTCGTTCTGCTCCTGTTGCCCGCCACCGCGAGCTCGCACCGCGGCCGCCCGACCTGCGACGGCAAGCGGGCGACGATCGTCGGCACCGCCGGCAACGACCACATCAACGGCACCAAGGCGGGCGACGTGATCGTCGCCGGGCCGGGCGACGACGTGATCCACGGCCTCGGCGGCGACGACACGATCTGCGCCGGCGAAGGCGCCGACTCGGTCTTCGGCGGCAAGGGCAGCGACCGCATCTTCGGCGAAGGCGGCAACGACTTCGTCGACGGCGAAACCGGCAACGAGTACATCGACGGCGGCGCCGGCGACGACGAACTCGAAGAGAACGAAGGCGACGGCACCGTCAAGGGCGGCCCCGGCGACGACATCTTGCGCGGCGAACGCGGCATCGACACGCTCGAAGGCGGCCCCGGCGCCGACCACATCGCCGGCGGCATCGGCTTCGACACCCTGCGCGGCGACGGCGGCAACGACACGATCCTGCCCGAAAAGGGGCACGACTCGGTCGACGGCGGGCCCGGTTCCGACACGGTCGACTACTCGACCGAACCGGCCGGCGTGGTGGTCGACCTCGCCAGGCACAAGAGCCTCGAGTCGGCCGGGCACGATTCGCTGCGCGCGATCGAGAACGTCACCGGCTCGCGCTTCGCCGACAAGCTGATCGGCGACTCCGGCGACAACGTCCTGATCGGCGGCCGCGGCCGGGACAAGCTGATCGGCGGCGGCGGGCACGACACGCTGAAGCAGTAAGTAGAACTTCCTACTTTCGATAAAGCGCTATCGTTCCCGCCGCATGGGTGCCGGCAGCTTCGACAAGGTCCTCTACGAGGTCTCGGGCGGCGTCGCCACGGTGACGCTGAACGACCCCGAGAAGCGCAACATGCTCTCCGGCCCGATGCTCTCCGAGGTCGTCGCCGCGATGGAGATGGCGCGCGACTCGGAAGAGGTCCGCGCCGTCGTCCTCACCGGGGCGGGGGACAAGGTCTTCTGCGCGGGCGCCGACCTGGGAGGCTTCTTCGCCGCCGAGGTCACCCTGGTCCAGAAGCACTACGCCTCCGACCTCTTCCTCGAGTTCTTCCGCCTGATGCCGCGGCTCGGCAAGCCCTCGCTCTGCGCGGCCAACGGCCACGTGCTGGCCGGCGGCCTCGGCCTCGCCCTCTCCTGCGACCTCGTGATCGCCAAGGAGGGCGCCGGCTTCGGCACCCCCGAGATCAACGTCGGCGCCTTCCCCTACATGATCATGGCGCTGATCTACCGCGACGTCCCGCGCAAGAAGGTCGCCGAGATGATGCTGCTCGGCGACCGGATCAGCGCCGCGGAGGCGGTCACCTTCGGCCTCGCCAACAAGGTGGTGGCGGCCGAGGAGTTCGACGCCGCCGTCGCCGACTGGGCCGGCCGCCTCGCCTCCAAGAGCCCGCTGCTGATGAAGCTCGGCCACGACGCGATGCACCGCCAGGGCGACATGGCGGTCGACGACGCGCTCGAGTTCCTCCGCTCGCAGCTCACGCTGACCCTCACCACCGAGGACCTGCGCGAGGGCGTCGCCGCCTTCTTCGAAAAACGCGAGCCGAAGTGGGAGGGACGCTGATGGCCCTCCGAGCGACGCCGGCCGCGGCGGACGCGGTGGCGAGAGAGCGAGATCGCCGGTGATGATGGGCGCGAACGAGCGAGAGCCGAGCACGCGGGCGGAAAACGATGTTCATCTGCTGCCGGGGACGGCGCCGCTCGCCGAGCTGACCGCGCAACTCCACGAGCGCCGCGACGCGGCCCGGCTCGGCGGCGGCGAGGAGAAGATCGCCAAGCAGCACGAGCGCGGCAAGCTGACCGCCCGCGAGCGCATCGACCTCCTCGTCGACGCGGGCACCTTCGTCGAGCTCGGCGTCCACGGCCGCCCCCACTTCGCCCAGCGCGCGATGGACAACGTCGACGCGCCCGCGGACGGCGTGATCACGGGTTGGGGCGACGTCGACGGCCGCCCCTGCTGCGTCGCCGCCTACGACTTCACGGTGATGGCCGGCTCGATGGGGATGACCGGCGAGCTCAAGGTCGGCCGCCTGCGGGAAATCGCCCTGCAGAAGCGGATGCCCTTCGTCTGGCTGCTCGACTCGGCCGGCGCCCGCATCCAGGAGGCGGCGGGCTCGCTCTTCGCCGGCTCCGGCTCGCTCTTCCGCGAAGAGGTCGAAATGTCGGGCGTGGTGCCGATGGTCGCGGCGATGATGGGACCCTGCGCGGCGGGCACCGCCTACATCCCAGCCCTCTCCGACTTCGTGCCGATGGTCGCCGGCCAGGGCGCGATGGCACTCGCCGGCCCGCACCTGGTGAAGGCCGTGACCGGCGAGGAGATCTCGATGGAGGACCTCGGCGGCGCCAAGGTCCACACCCGGATCTCCGGCGTCGGCGACCTGGAAGTGAAGGACGACGAGGAATGCCTGGCCGCGGTCCGCTCCTACCTCTCCTTCTTCCCCTCGAACTGGGAGGAGAAGCCGCCGCTCGCGCCGAGCGTCGATCCCGAGGACCGGATGTCAGAGAAGCTGCTCGAGATCGTGCCGGACTCCTCGCGTCAGCCGTACGACATGTACGACGTGATCGCCGAGATCGTCGACGACGGCCAGTACTTCGACCTCAAACCGAGGTTCGCCAAAAGCGTCATCACCTGCTTCGCCCGCTTCGGCGGCCAACCGGTCGGGATCGTCGCCAACCAGCCCAGGCACCTGGCCGGGATCCTCGACAACGACTCCGCCGACAAGGCCGCCCGCTTCATCAACCTCTGCGACGCCTTCAACATCCCGCTGGTCTTCCTGCAGGACGTCCCCGGCTTCATGGTCGGCTCGAAGGTCGAGCACGCCGGGATCATCCGCCACGGCGCCAAGATGCTCTACGCGGTCAGCCGCGCGACGGTGCCTAAGGTGACCGTGATCGTCCGCAAGGCCTACGGGGCGGGCTACTACGTGATGTGCGGGAAGGCTTACGAGCCCGACTTGATCGTCGCCTGGCCGGGCGCCGAGATCTCGGTGATGGGCGCCGAGGGCGCGGTCAACATCATCGGCCGCTCGGCGATCGAGGCCTCCGACGACCCGGAGGGGACCCGCGAGGCGATGCTCGACGCCGTGCGCCAGAACATCGACCCCTACATCGCGGCAGGCAACGCGATGATCGACGACGTGATCGATCCGCGCGAGACGCGTCCGACGATCGTCAAGGCCCTGCGCATGGCCCGCAACAAACACGTCACGAAGCCGAACAAACGACACGGGGTGATGCCGGTATGAGCCGCTACGAGGAGCCGGTGATCATCAGCTGCTCGATCAGCGGCGTGATCGCCAACCGCGACCAGTGCCCGGCGATCCCCTACACGCCGGAGGAGTACGCCGCCGAGGCGCGCCGCGCCGTCGAGGAGGGGGCGTCCCAGATCCACATCCACGCCCGCAAGCCGGACGGCACGCCCTCGTATGAGGTCGAGGACTTCAAGGCGATCACCGCGGCGATCCGCGGCGCCGTCGACGACGTGATCATCAACTACTCGACCGGGGCGATCGGGATCCCGATCGACAAGCGGCTCGAATACCTGCGCGAGTGCCGGCCCGAAGTGGCGGCGCTGAACATGAGCTCGATGAACTACGCGAAGTACTCGCGGCGGCGCAAAGACTTCGTCTTCAAGGCGGTCTTCGAGAACAGCTTCGACACGATCACCGAGTTCCTCACCGCGATGCGCGAGCTCGGCATCAAGCCCGAGCACGAGTGCTTCGACGCGGGCCACGTCGCCAACCTGGACCCGCTGATCGACATGGGCCTGCTCGAGCCGCCGCTCCAGATCTCGCTGGTGATGGGCGTCACCGGCGGCATCCGGCCGACCCCGCGCAACGTCACCCTGATGTCGGACCAGATCCCCGGCGGCCCCGAAGGCCCCAACCAGTGGCAGACGATCGGCATCTCCCGCGACCAGTGGAAGCTGCTCGGCGCCGCGCTCGTCCTCGGTGGCAACGTCCGCGCCGGGGTCGAGGACAACCTCTACCTGCCCGACGGGACGATGTGCCGCTCGAACGGCGACCTGATCGGCAAAGCCCGCCAGATGGCCGAAGACATCGGCCGCCGCCCGGCCACCGTGGCCGAGGCGCGCGAGCTGCTCGGGGTCCCCGCCCGCGACGCCGCGGCCGCCTAGGCTCGGCGGCGATGGCCAACGCGACCGAGCTGCTGCGGATGGGCGAGCTGGCCGAGGCCAGCGGCGTCCCGGCGCCGACGATCAAGCACTACCTGCGCGAGGGCCTCCTCCCGGAAGGGGTGAAGACGAGTCGCAACATGGCCTACTATCCGCCCGAGTTCATCGACCGGATCCGCCTGATCAAGCGCCTCCAGGAGGAGCGCTTCATGCCGCTGAAGGCGATCAAGGGGGTGCTCGACGAGGGCACCGACCGGGCCGAGGCGCTGCTCGCGCTGGAGGACCAGATCCTCGACCGCGCCCTCGCCGGCGAGCGCACCCGGACCAGCGCCGCCGACGTGCGCCGCCGCTACGGCGTCCCCAAGGAGGTGCTCGACCGGCTCGCCGAGATCGAGGTGCTCACGCCCAACAGCCGCGGGTACTCACCCTCCGACGTGACGATCATCGAGGCGATCAGCCGCTTCCGCGCCGGTGGGTACGACGAGCAGATCGGCTTCACCGTCTACGACACCCTGCGCTACAAGACCGCCTTGGAGGCCCTCGTCCGCGAGGAGGTCGACATCGTGATGAACCGGCTGGCCGGCGAGGTGCCGGCGGAGCGGGTGGTCGAGATGCTCGAAGCCGGCGCCCAGCCCCTGAAGGACCTGATCGCCTCGCTCCACACCAAGCTGCTGGTCGCCGAGCTGGAAGACCGGCGCGGGTGAGGACGGCGCTGGTCACCGGCGCCTCGTCGGGGATCGGCCGCGCCACCGTGCGGCGCCTCGACGGGGCGGGGTGGAAGGTCTTCGCCGGGGTGCGCAGGGAGGAGGACGCGGCGGCGCTGCGGGCGGGGTCCTCGCCGCGGCTCGAGCCGCTGCTGCTCGACGTCCTCGACGCCGACGCGATCGCCGCCGCGGCGGAGCGGGTCGACGCCGAGCCGGGCGGGCTCGACGGACTCGTCGACAACGCCGGCGTCGCGATCCCGGGCCCGCTCGAGACGATGCCGATCGAGGACTTCCGCCGCCAGATCGAGCTCAACCTCACCGCCCAGCTCGCCGTCGCCCAGGCGATGCTGCCCGCGATCCGCACCGCCCGCGGCCGCCTCGTCCTGGTCACCTCGCTCGGCGGCCGTGTCGCCCTGCCCTTCACCGGCGCCTACCACGCCGCCAAGTTCGGGCTCGAGGCGGTCGGCGACAGCCTGCGCCAGGAGCTGGCGCCGTGGGGGCTGCGGGTGGTGATCGTCGAGCCGGGCTCGATCGACACGCCGATCTGGGAGCGCGGCGAGGCCAGCGCCGACGAGAGCCTGGCCGGCTCGCCGCGGATGCAGGAGCTCTACGGGGCGGCGATCGAGCGCTACCGCAAGGTGATCCGGGACACCGCCGAACGCGGCATCCCGCCGGAGAAGGTGGCGGCGAAGGTCCAGCACGCGCTGGAGTCGCGGCGGCCGCGCACCCGCTACCTGGTCGGGCTCGACGCGCAGATCCAGGCGCGGCTGCTGCCGCTCCTCCCGACCCCGCTGGCCGACCGTATCGTCGCGGCCTTCATGCGCTTCCCGAAGCCCCCCGACGCGAATTCCTAGACGTTCGCGCCTATACTGGCCCCTTGATTGACTCGTCAATCAGGTCGCCACGACCTGGGAAAGCCCCGTAAAACGCACCAATGCGCGTCGCTGCTGTACAGCTCAATTCTACCGCCGAGAAGGCCCGCAACCTCGCCGCCGCCGAGGCGCTGGTCCGCGCCGCCGCCGTCGACGGCGCCGAGCTCGTCGCCCTCCCCGAGAAGTGGAACCTGCTTGCCCCCGGCGAGGAGCTGGTCGCGGGCGCCGAGGCGCTTGACGGCCCCAGCCTCACCGCCGCGCGCGGCTGGGCGCGGACGCTCGGCGTCCACCTGCTCGCGGGCAGCATCTCGGAGCGCGCCGGCGACGGCGAGAAGCCCTTCAACGCCTCAGTGCTGATCGGGCCCGACGGCGAGGACCTCGCCGTCTACCGCAAGATCCACATGTTCGACGTCGACGCGGGCGGCGTCTCCTACCGCGAGTCGGCCCACGAGCAGCCGGGCACCGAGATCGTCACGGCGCCGGTCGGCGACGTCCTCACCGGGCTGACGGTCTGTTACGACCTCCGCTTCCCCGAGCTGCACCGGATCCTCGCCGTCCGCGGCGCCCGCATGATCACCGTCCCGGCCGCCTTCACCACGGCGACCGGTCGCGACCACTGGGAGGTGCTGCTGCGGGCGCGGGCGATCGAGAACGCCGTCTTCGTCCTCGCGCCCGGCCAGGTCGGCAAGGCGCCGCCGCATTTCGACTGCTACGGCCGCTCGGCGATCGTCGACCCCTGGGGAGTGGTGCTGGCGACCGCCCCCGACGAGGAGTGCTTCGTCGCCGCCGACCTCGACCTCGCCGCGCAGGAGCGGGTCCGCGAGTCGCTGCCGGCGCTCGCCAACCGCCGGCCCGAGGCCTACGCCTGGCCCGACGCGGTCGGCGCAGGCGCCGACCCGACCGAGGCGGGCGCCTGATGGAGCAGCGCTCGGTCCAGCAGCGCTCCGGCGCCGTCGACAAACGCCGGCAGATCCTCGACGCCGCCGTCACCGTCTTCGCCCGCCAGGGCTTCCACGCGACCCGCGTCTCCGACATCGCCGACGAGGCGGGCGTCGCCTACGGCCTCGTCTACCACTACTTCAACTCGAAGGACCAGGTCCTGAACGAACTGTTCCTCGAGCGCTGGTCGCTGCTGCTCGCCGCGATCGACGAGGCCGATCGGACCGAGGGCTCCCACCGCGACAAGCTCGCCGCGGTCGCCGGTTTCATCTTCGAGTCCTACCGCCACGACCCCGAGCTGATGAAGGTGATCATCGTCGAGGTGACGCGCGCCGCCAACTCGTTCGGTCGCACCCACCTGGAGGAGATCCGCCGCGCCTACGAAGGGATCGCGAAGATCGTCGCCGACGGCCAGGCGGCGGGTGAGTTCCGCTCCGACATCGCCCCGCGCTTCGCCGCGCAGGCCTTCTACGGTGCGGTCGAGCAGCTGCTGACCGAGTGGATCTTCGACGAGGTGGCCCCCGCCGACGACCGCTTCGACGAAGCAAGAAACCTGTTGGTGACGACGATCTGCGACGGCCTCGAGCCGCGCTGACTAGGGTTTGGCCCTCGCTTCCCAAGGGGAAAGGTCGTTCCGAGTGGACAACGAGTTGGTAAAGAGGCTGGTCTATAGCGGACTGCTGGCGGCAACTGGAGCCCTTGCCAGCATCGCCGCCGCGCGTGTCGCCGCCATCATCTTCCGCCGTATCTACGGCGAAGACCCGCCGGAGTAAGGGGAGGACCCGATGCCTGACAAACAGACCCCGCCGACCACGCCGCAGACGCCGCCCGCCGTGCCGCCGCCCGAGGTGCCGAAGGACGAGCGCAAACTCGGCGAGCTCGTCTTCGACGTCACCGAAGGGGTCTCCGGCCTCGTCCGCGAGGAGATCCAGCTCGCCAAGGCCGAGGTCTCCGAGAAGGCGGGCAAGATCGCCCGCGGCGCGGTGGTCGGGATCGCCGCCGGCGTCTTCGCCTTCCTCGCCCTGATCCTGGTGATGGAGGGGATCGCCTGGCTCCTCAACGAAGAGGTCTTCAACGGCAAGACGTGGCCCGGGTTCTTCATCGAGGCCGCCGCCTTCCTGCTGATCGCCGCGCTCGCCGCGCTGATCGCCTTCAAAGCGGTGAAGGCCGGCTCGCCGCCGGTCCCCTCGCAGGCGATCGAAGAGGCCAAACTGACCAAAGAGATGCTGTCGAAGGAGGACAAATGAGCGTCGACCCCAAGCCGGCGCGGCCCTCGACCACCGGCCGGCCCGGCCGCACGGCGGACCAGATCCGTCGCGACATCGACGTCCAGCGGCTGCAACTGGGGACCAACGTCGAAGCGCTGCGCGGCAAGGTGACCGAAGTGACCGACTGGCGCCGCCAGGTCGAGGAGCACAAACAGCAGCTGGTCATCGGCGCCGCCGCCGTCGGGTTCCTGATCGGGATCAAATTGATGCGCGGTCGTCGTCGCCGCAAGCGCTCCGGTCTCTAGAGACCGGAGACGAGCGCCGTCATCCCGGCCGCGATGCGCTCGCGCGCATCGGGCGGTGCGATCAGCCCGTCCGCGCCGACGTCGTCGCGCGCCAGCGGGACCCGCACGCACGCCTCCTCGACGATCTCGGCGCCGGTGTAGCCGAGCACCTTGCGCAGGCTGTCGTGGGCGTCGGCGCCACCGCTCGGCGCCGCGGCGCCGGAGACGTTGATCCAGGCGACCGGCATGCCGTCGGTCTGGCCGCCGCCGACCGTCCAGTCGAGCAGGTTCTTGAACGAGCCCGGCAGCGCCCCCGCGTACTCCGGCGTGCTCAGCAGGAGCGCGTCGGCGCGGGCGAGCGCCGCCCGCAGCGCCGCCACCTCGGGATCGAGCCCGACCCCGTCGGTCGGGTCCTCGTCGGGGTTGAAGTGGGGGAGACGGCCCATCCCGTCGTAGATCTCGGCCTCGACCCCGGCCGGCGCCAGCGCCGCCGCCGTCCGCAGCGTCGCCGAGTTGGTCGAGCCGCCGCGCAGGCTGCCCGAGATCAGCAGCAGCTTCGTCACCCGCGGACCCGGCCGGGGCGGGCGCTCAGCCCGCGTCGAGGATCGACCAGGAGACCGCGCCGAGCCCGATCAGCCCAGGGCCGACGTGGGCGCCGATCACCGGCCCGATCTCGGAGATGAAGGCCGGTTTCCCGCCGAAGATCTCGCGGCAGTCGTCGGCCAGCACCGCCGCCGTCTCGGGGTCCTGGATGTGCTGGACGACCCAGGCGTCGGCACCCGATTCGTGCAGCTGGCGGGCATAGCCGCGCAGCCGCTCCAGCGAGCGCGCCCGCGTCCGCACCCGTTCGACCGGGGCGATCTCGCGGTCGATCGTGAGGATCGGCTTGATCTTCAGGGCGCTGCCGATCCAGGCGCTGGCGCCGCCGATGCGGCCGCCCTTGCGCAGGTACTCGAGCGTGTCGACGGCGAACCACATCTTCAGCGTCTCGCGGACCTGCCGCGCCCGCGCGATCGCCTCGTCCGGGCCGCCGCCCGCCTCGATCGCGGCCGCGGCGGCGAGCACGCAGAGCCCGGTCGCGCCGCAGGCCATTTCGGAGTCGTAGAGGTGGACGCGGTCGCCGCCCTGGCCGTCGTCGATCAGCCGTTGGCGGGCCTGGTTGGCGGCCTCGAAGGTGCCGGAGATCGCCGCGGAGATGTGGATCGAGACGACCTCCTTGCCCGCCTCGAGCAGCGGCTGCCAGACGCCGATGAAGTCGCCGACCGAAGGCTGCGAGGTGGTCGCGCCGGCGCTCGACTGGCGCAGCCGGCTGTAGAAGTCGTCGTAGTCGGTGACCTCGGTCTCGCGCTGCTGGTGGCCGTCGATCGACACGTACAGGCTCACCACCCCGATCCCCTTCGCGGCGATCACCTCGGCGGGCAGGTACTGGCTGCTGTCGCAGACGACTGCGGTCTCGGCGCTGGCGGTCACCGGCGCGAATACTCTCAAACGGCGACCGTCATGACTGCCGCCGCCCGCCCGCTACACTTTGTGAAGTGACTGACACGACCACCGCAGCGATCACCCTCTCCGACAAGGCCGTCGCCAAGATCGGCGAGCTCCTCGCCGGACAAGGGGAGAACGACCAGGCGCTGCGCGTCGCCGTCCGCGGCGGCGGATGCTCCGGCTTCCAGTACGCGCTCGCCTTCGACCAGGCCAAAGACGACGACCACGTCTTCACCGTCGACGGCGTCTCCGTCGTCGTCGACAAGGTCTCGATGCAGTTCGTCTTCGGCTCCCAGGTCGACTACGTCGAAGGCCTCCAGGGCGCCGGGTTCCAGGTCAACAACCCTAATGTCGTCGCCGCCTGCGGTTGCGGATCGTCTTTCCAAGTGAAAGAGGATTCTGCCGCCGCCTCCGCCGTCTAGACCAAGCAGTTAAAGGACGCAGGGAAGCGAGGCGAGGGGAGCGCACTCCGGTGCGTGACCCGAGCCGAGCGACCGAGGACGCCGAGATGCGCCGGTCTAGGCGCCGGAGGCGTTATTCGATCTGGAGCGGCGGGGACTGGGCGGGGAGATCGTTGGCGGGAGTCGCCGCGACCGCCTCTGCCTGCTCGAGGCCGAGGGCCTCGCCCAGTTCGCCGGCCTCGAACATCTCCTGGACGATGTCGGCGCCGCCCAGCAGCTCGCCGTTGACATAGAGCTGGGGGAAGGTCTGCCAGTCGGCGATCTCGGTGGTGACTTCGCGCAGCGGCTGCAGCGCGGGCAGCACGTCGATCGCCCCGTACTCGGCGTCCATCGAGTCGAGGATCTGCACGACACGCATCGAGAAGCCGCAGCGCGGCGCGTCCGGCGTGCCTTTCATGAAGAGCAGCACGGGGTTGGCTGCGATCAGCTCTTCGACTTTGGACTTCAGTTCTTGGTCGGCCATACGCACAGGGTAGCCAAGCGCCCCAGTGGGCTCAGTGGAACGTGACCAGCAACGTGACGATCAGCCCCACCATCGCGACCAGGAATGCGACGAAGGCGGCGAAAAGTCCCCCGCCGACGACAATGATCGCGTGCTGGAGCGAGTCGACACGCTCGCCCATCTTGTCGACACGCTGACCCATCGTGTCGATCCGGTCGCTCATCTTGTCGACACGAGCGTTCAGATCGTCCAGCCGCGAATCGGTCCAGGTCGAGCGCATCGTCTCCATGCCCTCCAGCGTAGGGAGAACTTCCGCACGTATGGCGCGCAGATTGTAACTTTTTGTCAGCGCTCAGCCCGGCTGCGTCTTCACCGACAGCGCGTGGATCGTGCCGTCGTCGAAGCGGGGCTTGACCGCGGCCCTGACCAGCCGGTGCTGGTCGATCCGCGAGAGGCCCTCGAACTGGGGGGCGGTGACGGTGGCGCGCAGATGCTGGCCGCCGCCGTCTTCGTCGGCGACCTCGACCGTGGCGCCGGGCAGCGCCGCCTCGATCATCGCCCGCAGCTCGGCGAGGTCGACGGGCATCGGGCTCAGCCGACGCTCTCGCCGACCGTGTCGAGCATCTCGTCGACGCGGACGAACTTGATGCGGGGACGGCCGTGGGGCTCGCCGCGGCCGACCTCGGCCTGGTCGATCGCCTGCCAATCCTCGAAGGAGATGTAGCGGATGTTGCGCTCGTCGAGCAGCTGCTCGATCGCCTCGGGGGCGGGGTTCGACGGCTCCAGCAGGGTGCCCGCCTCGACGTCGGCGAGCAGGTGGCCCACCGTCTCCAGGGCGTCTTTCTTGTTGGTGCCGATGACGCCCGAGGGGCCGCGCTTGATCCAGCCCGCGGTGTAGTGGCCGACCTTGTGGCCCGAATCGTGGGAGTCGAGCACGCGGCCGCCCTCGTTGAGGATCAGCCCGCGCTTGCTGTCGAAGGGCACGCCTTCGATCGGCACGCCGGTGTAGCCGACCGAGCGCAGCACCAGCCCACACTCGAGCTCTTCACGCTCGCCGGTGTCCTTGGCGACCAGGCGACCGTCCTCCTCGACCAGCTCGTTCTTGCCGATCACGATCGATTCGACCTTGCCGTCGCCCTTGATCTCGACCGGCGAGACGAGGAAGCGCAGGACGATCCGCTGCTTCCTGCCCTGCGGCTCGCGCGCCGCGAACTCGGTCAGCGTCTCGACGTTGACCCGCGTCGTCTTGTCGGCCTCGTCGGAGGCGAGGAAGGCGGCGCTCGCCGGGTCGAGCTCGACGTCGGCCGGGTCGACGATCACGTCGGCGTCCTCCATCACCCCGAGCTCTTTGATCTCCGGGTTGGTGAAGGCGGCCTGGACGGGACCGCGGCGCCCCAGCACGACGATCTCCTTGACGCCCTTCTTGTCGAGCAGCTCGATCGCGTGGTCGGCGGTGTCGGTCTGGCGCAGCTCGTGGTCGGTCAGCGCCAGCATCCGGGCGACGTCCATCGCCACGTTGCCGTTGCCGATCACCACGGCGCGCTCGGCCGAGAGGTCGAAGTCCTCGTCGGCGTAGTCCGGGTGGGCGTTGTACCAGCCGACGAAGGCGGTGGCGGCGTGGCTGCCGGGCAGGTCCTCGCCGGGGATCCCGAGCGCCCGGTCGGTCTCGCAGCCGACCGTGAAGACGATCGCGTGGTAGAGCCCTTCGAGCTCCTCGACCTCGACGTCGTGTCCGATCTTCACGTTGCCGAAGAAGCGGAAGCCCTCGCGCGCCGCCGTTTTCTCGTAGACGCGGATCACCGACTTGATCTTCGGATGGTCGGGGGCGACGCCGCCGCGGACCAGGCCGAAGGGGGTGGGGAGGCGGTCGAAGAGGTCGACCTGGGCGTGCACGTCGCCGTCTTTGAGGATGTGCTCGGCAGCGTAGAAGCCGGACGGGCCGGCGCCGACGATGGCGACGCGAAGCGGGTTCTCAGGGGTACCGATCTTGGGCATTTATCTGGTGGATTCCTGTCGTGGACGGGGACGCGGAAGGATAGGCGAGCGGCGCCGGGCGGAGCGCCCAGAGTCAGGAGACGGCGGGGACGCCGGCGGCGCTGTGGACGCCGTCGAGCGCGTCGAGCGCGCGGCCCACCGACATCGAGACGCAGGTGAAGATCGGCGTCTCGGACTCGGTGTACTCGCTGGACTCGGTCGGGCGCAGGTCGTTGACGAGGTCGAGGAACATCCCCGGGTCGTCGCCCTCGAAGCCGACGACGAACTCCTGGTCGTCGAGGCCGTAGGAGTAGGTCGTGTTGATCGTGATCTCGGGGTAGCGGCGGCCGATGTCGATGTGGCTTTTCATGATCCGGCCGCGCTCGGCGGGCTCGAGGCCGTACCAGCGGCGCTGCTTCACCATCGGGTAGAGGAAGAGGTACCTGCGGTCGGAGACGCAGATCTCCGGGCGCGCCTTCTCGTCCGAGTACGGCGAGACTTTCGTCATCGAGAGGAACGAGTAGGGCGTTTCGCACCACTTCGCCAGCCCCGACTGCCCGAGCACGACGTGGAAGGTGTGGATGTCCTCGAGGTTGGCGCTCTGGCTGAGCAGCACCAGGTCGACGTCACCGCGCGTTCCTATGGTTGAGTAGGCGCGCAGCGACCGGTCGATGCCGAAGTCCTCGCAGGCGGCGAGGAACTCCTGCTTGTCGGCGGCGCGGAGGTCGGCGTCGCGACGGCGCCAGGCGGGATCGACTTTGAAGAAACTGAATTTGGCGAAAGTGCGGTCGGCAGCCATGGCGCTGACGATAGCGCTGTCGCTGTGTCTGGTAGCCGCTCCGGGCCAGGCGGCGGGGGCGACGAAGCAGCGGCTGGTCGCCCTGAGGAAGCCGGGAGTGGATCTGGTCTCGGTGCCGGCCAGGACGACGGTCTCCCAGCTGGCGCGGGCGGGCTTCTCGCCCGGCCTGATGAGCGCCGGGCTGGGGACGGTGACGCCGCAGCAGACCTACCTCGACATCGGCGCCGGCAACCGTGTCTTCAACTCGCTCTACGACGGTGGACTGCCGCCGCCGCCGAAGGGCGCGGCGGCCTGCCACGGCTGGTTCGAGACGGCGGTGGCCCGGGCCGAATCGGCCCCCGACGAAATCGAGCCCGGCTTGCTTGTGCGGACGCTGGAAGAGCATGGCATCGCGGTCGCCGGCATCGGACCGTCGGCCTGTCCCCTGGGGGTCGAACCGGGCTACCGCAGGCTCTCCGGCAAGCAGGAATTCTCCGCCTTCGGATCCTCGCTCGCCGACGCGGCGACGCTCGCCCGCCACTCCGGCCCGCGCAGCCTCGTGATCGCGATCGCCACGCCGACCGGGCAGGACGGCAACCCGGTCCCGATCGGCATCGCCGGCCGCGGCTTCGAAGGCGATCTCACCTCCGACACGACCCGCACGAACGGCTACGTGCTCTCGACCGACATCGGCCCGACGATCCTCGAACACTTCGGCCTCCCGGTCCCGTCCCAGATGTCGGGGCAGCCGATCCGCACCGAAGGCTCGATCGACCCGGCCGGGATCGAAACCCGCGGCGCCCGGATGGCGGTGATCTCGCACCGTCGCGGCCCGGTGATCGGCCTCAGCCTGCTCGCCTGGGTGCTCGCCCTGGCGCTCATCCTGCTGGTCTCGCGCGGGGCGCTCGCCCCGGTCGGGGTGCGCCTGCTCGGCCTCGCCGTCATCTACCTGCCGCTGGTGCTGCTCGCCGGCGCCGCGCTCGAACCGGCCGAGTACCCCGAAATGCTGCTGGTGATGATCGCCGCGCCGGCCCTCGCCGCGCTCACCCTGGCGGCGCTCCGCGACTACCGGGCGCTCGCCGTCGCGGCGGCGCTCACCGTCGTCGCCTACGCCCTCGACGCGATCCTCGGCTCGCCGCTCAGCGCGCTCTCGCTGCTCGGCCCCAACCCCGGCCTCGGGGTCCGCTTCTACGGGATCGGCAACGAGCTCGAGGCGCTGCTCGCGGTGCTGATCGTCGGCGGCATCGGCGCCGGTCTGGCGGGCTTTGCGCCTCGCCTCTCGCCGGGCCGCGGCGCCGCCGCCTTCCTCGCGATCGGGCTCGTCTTCGCGGCGATCTTCGCGTCCGGCGAGTTCGGCGCCGACGTCGGCGCGGCGATCGTCTTCCCGGCCGGCGTGGCGGGCGCCGCGGTCGCGATCGCCGGGCGCCGCCGCCGTTGGATCGCGTTGGTGGTGGCGATCCCCCTCGTCGTCCTCGGACTGCTCGCCCTCGCCGACCTCGTCACCGGCGCCAACTCGCACTTCACCCGGTCGGTGCTCGACGCGGGCGGCCTCCGCTCGCTGGGCGACGTCGCCCAGCGCCGCCTCCAGCTCTCCGCCCACAGCTTCACCCGGCCGGTGCTGCTGGTCGCGCTGCCCGTGATCGCGGTGCTGGCCGTCATCGCCTATCTGCGCCGCGATCGCCTCACCGAATGGGTGCGCGACGCCCCGGCCATGCGGGCGGCCCTGATCGGGGCCGTGGTGGCCACCGTGGTGGGCACGCTGGCCAACGATTCGGGCGCCCTGCTGCTCGAGATCGGCGCCGTCTATCTCGTCGTTTTCCTCGGCTGGGCTTGGGCCGAGGGAGGTGGATCGCCGCGCGGCGCGTAATCCGCAAGCAGGGAACGGGTAAGAGTTCCCGTGCAGGCCGTCCCGTCGTCTACCCTTAGGTGCTCGTGCGCATAGGTCTTGTCTCGCCATATTCCTGGTCTTTCCAAGGGGGCGTCAACCGGCACGTCGAAGCGCTCGCCGAGGAGTTTCTCGACAGAGGGCACGACGTTCGTGTCCTCGCCCCGGCCGATCCCCCCGGCCTGATCAGCCGTGCCACGCACCGGTCGACCCCGGAACCGCGCGATCTGCCCGCCTACCTGGTGCCGCTCGGCCGCAGCGTCGGCTTCGGCGCCAACGGCGCCGTCTCCAACATCGCGGCGACGCCGGGGAGCGGCTACGCTCGCCCGCGCCACGAGGTCCGCGCCGGGGAATTCGACGTGATCCACGTCCACGAGCCGCTCGCCCCGCTGGTCGGCTGGAACGCGGTGCTCGGCGCCAAGACGCCGGTGGTCGGCACCTTCCACGCCTACTCGACCAAGCCGTTCCCCAACTACGTCGCCAGCGCGTTCGGCGCCCGGCGCGTGTTCAACCGCCTCTCGGCGCGGATCGCCGTCTCCGAGGCCGCGGCCTGGACCGGCAGGCGCTGGTTCGGCGGCGAGTACACGATCATCCCCAACGGCGTCGATATCGGGGCCCCGCCCGCCGGCCTCTCGCCCCCGTCGGACGAGCTGCGGATCCTCTTCGTCGGTCGGCCCGAGGAGCGCAAGGGCCTGCCGATCCTGCTCGCCGCCTTCAACGCGCTGGTCGAGCACGTGCCCTCCCGGCTGACCGTGATCGGCGCCGAGGAGGAGGACGTCAAGCGTTGGCTGGCCGACCCCGAGCTGCTCGCCTCGATCGACGTGCGCGGCCGCGTCTCCGGTGAGGAGCTGTGGGCAGAGCTGCACGCCGCCGACGTCCTCTGCGCCCCCTCGCTCTCGGGGGAGAGCTTCGGCATGGTCCTGACCGAGGCCTTCGCCGCCGGCACCCCGGTGATCGCCTCGGCGATCGCCGGCTACAGCGACGTCGTCACCGATGGCGTCGACGGGCTGCTGGTGCCGCCCGGTGACCCGCAGCGCCTCGCCGAGGAGCTGCAGCGCGTCCACCACGAGCCGCAGCGGCTCGCCGCGATGGGCGCCGCCGCGCGCCACAGCGCCAAACGCTACGCCTGGCCGCGGGTCGCCGACCAGGTGACGACGGTCTACGAGCGGGCGATGGCCGCCCCGCAGGCGGTCGGCACCGCCGCGCGGACCGCGCACTGGATGGGCCTGCGCCCCGCCGATGGCAACCGGCCGATCCCGCCCCAGAAGCTGCCTTCGCTCGATCCCGCGCCCGCCCAGCAGGGCAAGCGCGGTCGCCGCGTCGCCCGTCGCGTCGGGCTCGCCGCCGCGGCTGCGCTCGGCACCCTCCTCACCTGGGAGGCGCTGAAGCGGATCGGTGTCGAAGAAGTGACCAAGAGCATCGTCGGATCCGATCTCAGCTGGGTCCTCGTCGCCTTCGCCCTGATGTCGATTTCGATGTTCTTCCGCGCCGCGTCCTGGTACTGGATCGCGCGCGCCGCCCTGCCCGGTCGCGCGATCCGCCGCCGCGACGTCACCTCGGCGACGATGATCGGGGTGCTGATGTCGGCGACCTTGCCGGCCCGCCTCGGCGAGCCCGCCAGGGCTCTCGCCCTCGCCCGCCGCACCGGGCGTATGCGGGAGACCTTCCCGGTCCTGCTCGGGACGCTGGTCTCGCAGACCCTGATCAACCTGGTCGCGCTGGCGCTGCTCGGGGTGATCATCGTCTCGACCACGCCGCTCTTCCACTCGGGCACGAAGCAGCTCTTCGCCTTCAGCCTGGTGCCGCTGGTCCTGCTCGTCGTCGTGCTGGTCGCGCCGCTGGTGATGCGGAGGAACGGCAACGGCAGGCTGGCCCGGGTCGGCGCCGCCGCGCACCGGGCGATGGTCCAGGTCCGCGCCGGTCTGAAGATCTTCCGCGACCCGCGCGAGGGTGCCGCCGCCGCGGCCGCCCAGCTCGGCGCCTGGGCGATCCAGCTGTCGGCCTGCTGGGCGCTGCTCTACGCGCTCGGCCTCGACGGCCAGGCGGGGATCGGTGCCGCCGCCGCGGTGCTCTTCGCAGTCAACGTAACCGCCGTCGTCCCGGCGACCCCGTCGAATATCGGTGTCTTCCAGCTGGCGGTGATCAGCGTGCTCCACACCGGATTTGGGGTCAGCCCCGGCGATGCGCTCGCCTATGGCGTCATCCTGCAGGGCGTCGAGATCGCCACCGCGGTGACGCTCGGCCTGCCCGCCTTGGTCCGCGAGGGCCTCACCTGGAGCGACCTCCGCGTCCAGGCGCTGTCGACCGCCCCGGTGCATCTCGATCCGGAGCCGCAGCCGCGGCGCGCGCGCCGCGATCGCAGCCACAGCAGCGTCGCCTGAGCGTCGCCCGGCGCCGGGGACTCTTAACGCAGCGTTCGCTGAACACACCAAAAACTCTCGTGTATTGGGCTACGATTCCCTTGAGGGGGTGTCGCCACAGATCCCAGGCCGGCTCCCCTGCACGCCGGGAGGCGCGTGGCCGGCGATGGGGCCATCCAACTATCGCCGGCCCGCCCCCGCTGCTCTGGCTAGCCGACCGCCTCGGCCGCCGACTCGGCTTTCGCCGGATCCTCGTCGGCGACGTCCTCGGGATCCGTCTCCGGCGGCAGGTCGCCGCCGCGCTCGGTCCCGGCGATCAGTTCGTCGGCGGTCTTGCCCTCTGGGATGAACCCCGACTTCATGCCGAAGTAGACGGCCTGCGGGTGGTGGGCGATGATCGCCACCGTCGATTGCTCGGGCATCACGGCGAAGCCGCCGGAGAGGGTCATCCCGATCGACTCGAGGCCAAGCAGGCGCCAGACCTTCTCGTGCTCGGCCTGGTCCGGGCAGGCGGGGTAGCCCCACGAGTAGCGGCGGCCCTGGTCGAGCGGGATCTCGAGCTCGCGGCGCACCTCCGCGTGCAGCCACTCGGCCAGGCCCTCGGCCGACTGCACGCCGAGCCCGTGGACGTAGTACTGCTCGGTGACCTCGCCTTCGGCGCCGAGCCGGTCCATCAGCTCGGTCACCTCGGCCCCGACCGTGACGCCCTGGAGGGCGACGACGTCGCGTTCGCCGGAGTCGATCGGCCGGTAGAAGTCGGCGAGGCAGATCCGGTCGTGCTTCGGCTGCCGCGGGAAGACCAGGCGCTCCAGCTCGACGTCGGGGTTCTCGGGGTCGAAGACGACCAGCTCGTTGCCGTCGGAGTTGCAGGGGAAGTAGCCGAGCCGCGCCTTCGGGTGCAGGTAATCCTGCTCGCGCCACATCCGTTCGAGGCGCGGCACGAAGCCCTCCTCCTCGTCGGTCCCCTCGACCAGTTCCCGCCACGCCTCGCCCTTGATGCCTTTGCCGCCCCAGTGGAGCTTGAACAGGACGTGGCGGTCGAGGTAGGGGTAGACGTCCTCGAAGTCGACCGCGACATCGCGCACCCCGAGGTAGGGCGGTACGGGAATCGGGTTGTCGGTGCGGGCGGCTGAACGGACGCTCGAGTCGGTGGTCGGCGGGCCGGTGTCGGTGGCGACCGGCTTCTCGCGCAGCGTCTGGGCCTCCGAGCGGATGCGCTCGACCAGCGCCTCGCGCGCGTCGCTGTCGACCAGCGCGTCCATCGTGTCGAGCCCCTGGAAGGCGTCCTTGCAGTAGAAGACGCCAGGCGCGTATACCTCGTCGGATTCGCGACCCTTCGGGTAGAGCACGCGGCGGCCGAAGTCGCGGTTGATCGCGGCGCCGCCGATCAGCACCGGGAACTCGTGCCCGCGCTCGTGCAGCTCGGCGATGCAGGTCGGCATCTGCTTCGAGGTCGAGACGAGCAGCGCCGAGAGCCCGATCGCGTCGGCTTCGTTCTCGACCGCCGCCTCGATGATCGCGTCGACCGGGACCTGCTTGCCGAGGTCGATCACCGTGTAGCCGTTGTTGGTGAGGATCGTGTTGACCAGCGACTTGCCGATGTCGTGGACGTCGCCGAAGACGGTAGCGATCACGACTTTGCCCTTGGTGTGGCCGTCGATCCGGTCGAGATAGTTCTCCAGCTGCGCGACGGCGCGCTTCATCACTTCGGCCGACTGCAGGACGAAGGGCAGGATCAGTTCGCCGGCGCCGAATTTGTCGCCGACCTCCTTCATCGCCGGCAGCAGCACTTCGTTCAGGGTCGGGACGGCGCCGATCTTCTCGACCGATTTGTCGATCCACTCCTCGACCCCGTCCTTCTTGCGGCGCAGGATGTGCCAGTGGAGCGCATCCTCTGGCTCCATCCCGGCGGTCGGGTCGGCGGTCTCCGCCTCCGCCTCGTCGCCTTTCGACTCAAAGTGGGAGATGAACCGCTCGAGCGCGTCCTCGCGGCGGTTGAAGACGAGGTCGTCGGTCAGCTCGCGCTCGTCGTCGGGGATCTCCGAGTAGGGCGTGATGTGGTTCGGGTTGACCATCGCCAGGTCGAGCCCGGCCTCGACGCAGTGGTGGAGGAAGACCGAGTTGAGCACGGCGCGCGGCCGCGGGCTGACCCCGAAGGAGACGTTGGAGACGCCGAGCGAGGTCTTCACCTCGGGGATCTCGGCCTTCAGCCGGCGGATGCCCTCGATCGTCTCGATCGCCGACGGCTTCCACTCGTCGTCGCCGGTGGTCAGGGTGAAGGTGAGCAGGTCGAAGATCAGCGCTTCCGGCTCGAGGCCATGCTCGTCGCAGGCGATCTCCTTGATCCGGCGGGCGATCTCGACCTTGCGCTCGGCGGTCTTCGCCATCCCGACCTCGTCGATCGTCAGCGCGATCAGCGCCGCGCCGTGTTCCTTCGCCAAGGGCACGACGACGTCGGCCTTGTCGCGGCCGGCCTCGAGGTTGATCGAGTTGACGATCGCCCGGCCCGGGATCGTCTCGAGCGCCGCGCGGATCACCTCGGGCTCGGTCGAGTCGACCTGGATCGGCGCCGGCTGGGTCAGCGAGACCCGCTTGACGACCGCCTCCATCTGGTCGTCCTCGTCCTGGCGCTCGGTCAGCGCGACGCAGACGTCGAGCACGTGGGCGCCGCCTTCGACCTGGTCTTCGGCGACCTGGGTGAGGCCGTCGTAGTCGTCGGCCAGCAGCAGTTCCTTGGCTTTTTTCGAGCCCTGCGAGTTGACCCGCTCGCCGACCAGGGTCGGGCGCGGCTCCTGCACGAGCGCCGTCGAGGTCATCATCGAGGAGACCTCGATCGGGCCCGGGGCGGGCCGGGCGGAGGTCGGGCGCGCCTCGCCGATCCGCTCGCGGATCGCGCCGATGTGTTCCGGGTTGGTGCCGCAGCAGCCGCCGACGATGCCGATGCCATAGCGCTCGACGAACTCGCCCAGCGTCGCCGCGAGCGGCCCCGGCTCTTCCGGGAAGATCGTCTCGCCGTCGGGTCCCTGCAGTGGCAGGCCCGCGTTGGGGATGCAGTGGACCGGCAGCGTCGAGGTCTCGCCGAGGAAGCGGATCGCGTCGCGCATGTCCTCAGGACCGGTCGAGCAGTTGAGGCCGACGACGTCGACGTCGAGCGCGGTCAGCGTGGTCAGCACCGACTGGATGTCGGTGCCGAGCAGCATCTTGCCGCCGTTCGGGAGCAGCGAGACGCTGATCTGCAGTGGCAGCGTGCGGCCGGTCTGGCGGAAGGCCTCGCGGGCGCCGAAGATCGCCGCCTTCACCTCGAGGATGTCCTGGGCGGTCTCGATGATGATCAGGTCGGCGCCGCCGGTGACCAGGCCGCTCGCCTGCTCGGCGAAGACCTCGACCAGGCGGCCGAAGGAGATGTCGCCGAGGGTCGGGTCGGTCGAGGCGGGCAGGAAGCCGGTCGGGCCGATCGAGCCCGCGACGAAGCGGTCCGGCCCCGCCGCCTTGCGGGCGATTTCGGCGGCCTTGGTGTTGATCTCCAGCGTGTGCTCGCCGAGCCCCCACTCTTCGAGCTTCAGCCGCGAGCCCTGGAAGGAGTCGGTCTCGACCACCTCGGCGCCGGCCTCCAGCATCGAGGTGTGGACCCCCTCGATCACGTCGGGCCGGTTGAGGATCAGCGCCTCGTGGCATTTGCCCTGCAGCCCGCCGTAGTCCTCCTGGGTCAGGTCGAATTGCTCGAGCGTCGCGCCCATGCCGCCGTCGAAGACGACGACGCGTTCCTTCACCGCCGCTATGTAGTCGCGCTCTGCCATGAACTTCAAAGGCTACCGAGCGCGCAAAGGCGCCCGAGGACTAACGGCGCAGGCCGAGGCGGCGCTTCCAGTCGCGGGCGTTGATCAGCGTCGCGAGGCGGGCGATCAGGCCGCGGCGACCGCGCGTGTAGGGGTACCAGGTCGGTTCGCGCTTGCCGCCGAAGCGGGTGATCACCAGCGACTCGGTGCGGCAGAACTTGCGGATCCCCTGGGCGCCGTGGCGATAGCCGATCCCCGACTCCTTCCAGCCGCCCATCGGCACGTCGGAGGCGAAGTAGTTGACCAGCACGTCGTTGACGTTGACGGCGCCGCACTCGACCCGGCGGGCGACCCGTTCGGCGTTGCCGCGCTCGCCGAAGACCGAGCCGGAGAGCCCGTAACGGGTGTCGTTGGCGAGGCGGAGCGCCTCCTCGGCGTCGCGCACCTTCATCACCCCGACCACCGGGCCGAAGGTCTCGTCGCGCATCACCTTCATCGAGTGGTCGACGTCGACCAGCACGGTCGGTTCGAAGTAGTCGCCGGGGCCGGGGACGCGCTTGCCGCCGGTCAGGGCGCGGGCGCCGTTCGCGAGCGCGTCGTCGACCTGGCCCTCGACGATCGCGGTCTGGTTGGGGGAGGTCATCGCGCCGACGTCCTTCGGGTCGCGGGCGTCGTCGGCGCCCTGGCGGATGCGGCCGACCTCGGCGGTGAGCTTGCCGACGAACTCGTCGTAGGCGGGCTCCTCGACGTAGATCCGCTCGACCGAGATGCAGACCTGGCCGGAGTTGAACATCCCGCCCCAGGCGGCGGCGTTGGCGGCGCGGTCGATGTCGGCGTCGGCGAGCACGATCATCGGGTCCTTGCCGCCCAGCTCGAGGCTGACCGGGGTCAGCGTCTCGGCGGCGCGCGCCATCACCTTGCGGCCGGTCCGGTCGGAGCCGGTGAACTGGATGTAGTCGACGGCGTCGATCAGGGCGCCGCCGGTCTCGCCGATCCCCTGGACGACGTCGAAGACGTCGGGGCCGCCGATCTCGTGCTTCCACGCCTCGGCCACCTCGGCGATCCCCAGGGGCGTGAACTCGGAGGGCTTGATGACCACCGCGGCGCCTGCCATCAGCGCCGGGATCGCGTCGCCGAGCGAGAGGATCAGCGGGAAGTTCCAGGGGCTGATGATGCCGACCACCGGATAGGGCCGGTACTGGACGCGCAGCTTCTTCGCGGCAAGCAGGGGGGAGTGGGCGCGGACGCTCTCCTCGCCGATGAACTTGGGCGCCTGGGTGCCGTAGAAGTTGATCGTGTCGGCCAGGTAGGTCGGCTCGTTGGAGGCGTCGGCGCGCACCTTGCCGGTCTCGCGCTGCATCGTGTCGAGCACCCGGTCGGAGTTGTCGAGCAGCCAGTCGCGCAGCTTGCCGAGCCAGTGGTAACGGCCCGGGGTCCCCATCGCCTCCCAGTCGGGCTGGACGGCGCGGACCCGCGCCACCGTCGCCGCGACGGCGTCGGGCCCGTCGATCGGCAGATTGGCGATCGTCTCCCCGGTCGCGGGGTTCAGGACCTCGAGCGTCTCGGCTGTGGCCGCCGCGCCGTTCGAGCCGTTGGTCTCGGTGCTGGTCCCCACGGTGCCGCTCTCCATGCTCACTCCTCCGTCCCCTTTGGCTGGTCAGCCAAGGTTAGCCGGGCCCGCACCCCCCGGCGCACATTTCGTGCCCTTCCCGTCACATCACCAGGTCGATGGGCCGAAAACGCCACCTATAGGTCAGGTTTTCGGCCCATCGACCTGGGGGGCGCGCGGAAGTGTGCCCTCGCGGCGGACCGGGGTTGGGAGGGTTACTGCTTCGGCTTGATTTCGACGATTTCGCCGGCGGCGTTCACTTCGGTTTCCGGCAGTTCGGTCGAGATGTCGGCGACGAAGGTGCCGCCGGGGGCGACGCCGGAGGAGGTCTTCGCCTTGGTTTCGCCGCCGAGGCCGGCGGCGACTTCGTAGCCGACCGTGTACTTGCCCTGGCGCACGGCGCTCAGCTTCCAGACCGCTTCGATCGTCTTGCCCGGCTTCAGGGGGCCGAACGAGTAGGTGTTCGGCGAGGAGCTGCCGGTGCCGCCGGGGGCCGAGGAGCCGGCCAGGCGCGGATAGGTCGCCGAGAGCACCCAGACCGGGCGGTCGCCGTTGGCCAGCCCCGGCTCGGGATCGTGGACGGCGAAGGGGATCTGCGCCGCCTCGCCTTCCTTGCCCTCGATGTCCACCGTCACCGACAGGGCCGGGACCGTCTTCTTGCCGGTGTTGCGGACGTCGATCTTCATCAGCGAGGTCTGGCCGACGAACTGGCGGGCCGGAAAGCTCGCCTTGGTCACCTGCACCTGGAAGCTGCCGGTCTGCTGGTTGGAGTCGGAGGACGATTCGCCGCAGGCAGCGAGAAGGGCCGCCATGGCCAAGGCCGCGGAACCCACCGCGGCGGCTCGAAGGCGGGCCCGCCGGTGTGGTGTTCCGGTCCCCCGCAAAGCGTCGCGAACATAGCACGGGGAATCCCCGCAACGGAGCCATTTTCGGGACGTCGGCCCGGTTAGCGCGATCTCAATATGCGGCTAACGGATTGGGCCGATCCATCCCATAGACTCCGGCCGAAGAGTGGGGCTGCCGCGTCCGGAAGGCGCGGCCGGTGGAGGAGCAGATGGTCGGATCCGCAGTGAACAGGGCGTTCCTGCCCGCCAAGTCGGTCTTCGAACAGGTTGGTGAGCTCGTACTCCTGACCGGTCGAACCATCGCCTCCGCGGTGCGCCCGCCCTACCCCTACGGCGAGGAGTTCATCGGCCAGTTCCTCTTCGCCCTGCAGCTCTGCTGGTTCCCGCTGCTGGTCTCGACCGTGGCGATCAACTTCGGCGCGCCGGGCCTGCAGGCCGCCAACTTCCTCACCCTGTTCGGGGCGCTCGACCGGCTCGGCGGCTTCTTCGTGCTCGCCGCGATCCGAGAAATCGGCCCCTTCGTGACCGGCGTCTGCGTGGCCGGGATCGCCGGCACCGCGATCACCGCCGACCTCGGCGCCCGCAAGATCCGCGAGGAGCTCGACGCCCTCCAGGTCCTCGGCGTCGACCCGATCAAGAACCTGGTCGTGCCGCGCTTCCTCGCCCTGATGCTGATCACCGGGCTGCTCGACATCTTCGCGATCGTCGCCGGCCTCTCCGGCGGCATCCTCACCGAGCTGCTCTACCACCAGAGCCTCGGCGGCTTCTTCGCGACGCTCTTCTCGCAGGCCTCGGTCACCGATCTTTGGGGCTCGGTGCTCAAGTGCACGCTGTTCGGCGCGATCATCGCGATCGTCTGCTGTTACAAAGGCATGACGGCCTCGGGTGGAGCCGCCGGCGTCGGCCGCGCCGTCAACGAGGCGGTCGTGATCTCCTTCCTCGCCTTCTTCGCCTTCAACTACGTCTTCACCCAGACGCTGCTGGCGACCAACCCCGAACTCCAGACGATCCGATGAGGACTTCGGCCGCATGAACGCCTGGCTCGAGGTGCCGCGCGGCTGGCTCGACTCGCTCGGCGAGATCGCCCGCTTCGGCGGCCGGGTCGCCGGGCTCGTCTACTCGGGCCGGGTGCTGCGCTTCTTCGGCGAGGCGCTGCGCCAGGCCGGGATCCTGATCCTCGGCTCGGCCCTGGTGATCTGGGGCCTCGTCTTCGTGCTCGGCCTGCAGTGCGGGATCGAGGGCGCCTACCTGCTGCGCGCCAACGGCGCGCCCGCCTACGCGGGCGTCTTCTCGGCCTGGTGCGACCTGCGCGAGGTGCTGCCCTACGCCTTCGGCTACATGCTCTCGGCCAAGGTCGGGACCGGGATCGTTGCCGAGCTCGGCGCGATGCGGATCTCCGACGAGATCGACGCGCTCGAGGTGATGGGGGTGCCGCCGGTCACCTTCCTCTGCGCGACCCGCCTCCTCGCCGCCTGGATCGCCTTCCCCTTCATGTACCTGGTGGCGATCGGCGTCATGTACCTGGCCAGCTACATCGCCGTCGTCAAGCAGATCGGCGACGCTTCCTCGGGCGGTTACCTCCTGATCTTCTGGCAGTTCCAGAACCCCCCCGACGTGCTTTTCAGCTTGATCAAGGGCATGGTGATGGCGACCGCGATCGTGCTGGTCGGCTGTTACTACGGCTACACGGCTTCAGGAGGACCTGTGGGGGTGGGGACCGCGACGGCGAAGTCGATGGTCTTGAACATCGTCTTAGTCCACATCATCGGCATGCTTGGGACCCTTGTCTTCTGGGGAGCGAACCCCAGGGCACCGATAGGAGGGTGACGTGACGCGCAACGACGAGGAAGAGCGCTTCAACGAGATCGAGGAGGAGGGCCGCGAGGCGGAGGCCGAGACGAGCGCCGAGCTGGCCGAGTCGGAGCACCCGGCCGCGCCGGCGGGCCCGGCGGCCGCCGGCCATCCCGAAAGCGCCACCGACGAGGGTCCCTACGTGAGCGAGGACGGCGCCCTGATGGGACGCGACTTCGTCATCCCCGGGGTCGACCCGCGCGAGCACGATCCCTACCGCTTCCACACCGGCCGCAAGCGCGACCACGGCGGCGAGGACGCGATCGAGATCATCGACCTGGTCAAACAGTTCGGCCGCGCCCGCATCCTCAACGGCCTCAACCTCGGCCTGCCGGAGAACCAGGTGTCGATGGTCCTGGGACCGTCGGGCACCGGCAAGAGCGTGCTGATCAAGCACATCGTCGGGCTGCTCTACCCCGACTCCGGCGACGTCCTCGTGCACGGCGAATCGATCCCCAACATGACCGACGACGAACTCTTCGAGGTGCGCAAAAAGTTCGGCCTGCTGTTCCAGGACGGGGCGCTCTTCGGCTCGATGAACATCTACGACAACGTCGCCTTCCCGCTGCGCCAGCACACCGACAAAGGCGAGGAGGAGATCGGCGAGATCGTCAACCGGCGGCTCAAAGAGGTCGGCCTCGCCGAGGCGACCTACAAGATGCCGAACGAGCTCTCGGGCGGGATGCGCAAGCGCGCCGGGTTCGCCCGGGCGCTGGTGCTGGAACCGGCGATCGTGATGTTCGACGAGCCGGATTCGGGCCTCGACCCGGTCCGCACCGCGCTGCTCTGCGAGCTGATCCGCGAGATCCACGCCGAGAACGGCGGCTGCTACCTGGTGATCAGCCACGACCTCAACACGGCGCGGCGGATCGCCGACTTCATCGCGGTGCTGTGGAGCGGCAAGATTGTCGAGTCGGGGCCGAAAGAAGAAGTCTTCGACTCGTCCAACCCGTTCGTCAACCAGTTCCTCCACGCGGACGTTCGCGGCCCGCTCTCGATGGACTAGCAATAGGTGGCCGGCCGCCGCCCGTTCGGGGCGATCGCCGCGTGGTCGGTCCGCCATGCGCGCGCCGTGCTGGTCGTGGCGGGGCTGATCGCGGTCGCCGCCGCGGTCGCCGCCACCCAGGTCGACACCGACGCCGGCCTCGGCACCCTGGTCGGGCAGAGCGACCCCACCTATGAAGCGACCCGGCGGGCGCGGGCGGAGTTCGGCGAAGAACCGGTCGTCGTCCTGGTCAAGGAGAGCCTGCCGAAGCTGCTGCTGGGCAAGGACCTGGTCAAGCTGCTGCGGCTCGAGGGCTGCCTCTCGGGCAAGGTGCCGAAAGGCGCGGAATCGCTGCCCGGCGCCTGCGAACAGATCGCCGCGATGGAACCGGTCACCTTCCTGGCCGGGCCGGCGACCTTCCTCAACGAGGCGGTGGTGCAGATCGACGCCCAGCTCGAGCGCCTCTCGAAGAACCTCGAACCCGACCAGTTCCGCGAATACCTGCTCGAGGTCGCGACCAAATACGGGATCACCTCGGCGCCCTCGATCGAGAACGAAGAATTCGTCGCGACGGTGGTCTTCGACTTGGCCAAGGCGCGCGGAACGCCGAAGGCGCGGCTCGCCTACCTCTTCCCGAACTCGCACGCCGCCCAGATCGTGATCCGGCTGAAGCCGGACCTGAGCGAAGCCGAACGCCACCGCGCGATCGGCCTGATCGAGGAAGCCGTCGCCGAAATGACCCCTCGCGAGGCCTGTGGAGAAAACGGCAAGCCCGAACCCTGCTTCGCCCTCTCGGGCGGCAGCTACGTCGTCTCCGGCGCCCCCGTCGTCGTCGACGCCGTTTCCCGGGCCCTGAAGTCCGCCCTCCTCCTGCTGTTCGGCGTGGCGATCGTGGTGATGGCCCTCGTCCTCCTCCTGGTCTTCCGCAGCCGCCCCAGACTGCTGCCGTTGGCGCTCGCCCTGGCGTCAGCCGCCATCGTCTTCGGCCTCCTCGACCTGGTCGGAGGCTCCCTGACGATGGCCTCCGTCGCCGTCTTGCCAATCCTGATCGGCCTGGCCGTCGACTACGCGATCCAGTTCCAGGCGCGCCTCGACGAGGTGCAATCGACCGGTGCCTCCGGCGAATCCGCAGCAAGGACTGCCGCCAACCTCTCAGGCCCCACCATCGCCACCGCCTGCTTAGCAACCGCCGCAGGCTTCCTCGTCCTTCTGCTGTCTCCAACGCCGATGGTCCGCGGCTTCGGTCTCTTGCTGGTCCTCGGCGTCCTGATCGCCTTCGCCCTCGTGATGACCGCAGGCTTCGCGGCCCTTGGGCTGCGCCGCAGCACGTCCAGACAAACCCCTTCACCGGGGGGGTGGCGCCGCGGGGGGAACCATCCCGAGGAAGCTTCAGCTACCGGAGGGATGGTGGGTCCCGGCGGCGACAGGACCCGCCCGTTGCAAACCCTTGTCTCGTTCGCGATAGCTCGACCCGCCACCATCCTTTCCGTCGGGGTCGTGCTCGCCCTGATCGGCTGGGCGCTCGGCACCCAGATCTCCACGGTCTCGGAAGTCCGCCAGTTGGCCCCCCACAACCTGCAGGAGGTCAAGGACCTCAACACCTTCGAGTCCGCCACCGGCACCACCGGCTCGCTGGAAGTCCTGGTCGAATCCGAACACCTGACGTCCCCGGCGACGATCGAATGGATGGCCGGCTTCAAGCGCCGCGTCCTCAAGGAGGACGAAGTCTCCGCCGGCCCCGCGCTCTCCGACTTCCTCACCCGCGGCGAAGGAAAGGTGACCGAGTCCGGCATCGAAGCGACTCTCGCCGCGCTCTCCGCCTACTCCCTCCGCCAGGTCGCCCCACTCGACCCGCGGACCGGCAAGGTCGGCGACGTCGCGCTGATGACCTTCGGCATCCGTTCGCAGACCCTGGCCGAGCAGCAGCAGCTGATCGACAGCGTCCACGCCGCGATCGGCAGCCCGCCCGCCGGCGTCGAGGTGCGCCTCGCCGGGCTGCCGGTGATCGCCGCCGAAGCCGCCTCCGAACTCTCCTCCAGCCGTTACTGGCTGGCGCTCGCCGGGCTCGGCGCCGTCGCCCTGGTCCTGCTGGCGCTGCTGCGCTCGTTCCGGCGCGCCCTCGTCCCGCTGCTGCCGACCGTGCTCGCCACCGGCTGGGCCTCGCTGCTGATCTGGCTGACCGGCATCCCGCTCAACCCGATGTCGGCGGCGCTCGGGGCGCTGACGATCGCGATCGCCACCGAGTTCGCGGTGATCCTCTCCGGCCGCTACGAGCAGGAGCGCTCGGTCGGCGCCGACGCCGCCGCCGCGCTCCGCCGCGCCTATGCCCGCACCGGCGCCGCCGTCGTCGCCTCCGGCCTCACCGCGATCGCCGGCTTCGCGGTCCTCGTCGCCTCCGATATCCAGATGCTGCGCGACTTCGGCGCGGTCACCGTGATCGACCTCGCGGCTGCCCTGCTCGGGGTGATCGTGATCCTGCCGGCGACCCTGATCCTGCTCGAGCGTCGCGGCCCGCGAGGGCGGCAGGCGTGAAAGACCGCTACTCGATCGCGGTCGGGCTGGTCTTCCTGGCGCTGATCGCGGTGGCGACCCTCCACACGCTCTCCGGCGGCGGCGGCGAAGATACTTTCGGCCTCGAGGTGCAGCCCGCCCGCTGGCCGCTCCCCGAGTTCGCCGTCCCCGCCGCCGCGGGCCGGCTCGAAGGCGACGCCAACATCTACCAGGACGACTGCGGCAACTCCTCGCTGCCCTGCTCCGAAGACCCGCCGCGCCGCCCCGCCTGCCAGATCACGACGCCCGGGGCGATCCGCGTCTGCGACCTCTTCGACCGGCCGCTGGTGATCTCGTTCTGGTTCGGGACCGAACAGCGACTGCGAGCGCCAACAAAACGTGGTCAGCACGGTCGCCGAGCGGTACCGTGGTCGGGTGAACTTCCTTTCGCTGGACGTGCGCGATTCGCGCGGCACGGTTCGCGAACTGGTCCGCGAACACGGGTGGGAGATGCCGGTCGGCTTCGACCGCGACGGCGCCGTGGCGGCGCTCTACCGGGTCGGCGGCTGTCCGACCTTCGCCTACGCCTACCCCGGCGGCACCCTCGAGAGCGCCAGCGATCGGCGAACTTGGCGTCGGCGGCCTCAGCCAACATGTGCGATGAACTTCTGAACGCGACGCGGGTGGCGGAAAGGGGCTGAGATGGCGAGCGCGGAAGGGGCCACGGGTTGGGATCGGTTGGGAGCCGGCGCCGACGCCGGGCTGGGTGGCGCCGCATCTGGAGGCGGAGTTCCCCGGGCTCTCGCTCGCCACGGTGGAGGTCGACGGCCGGCCGGGGCGCAGCCCGGAGCCACGTCCGCCGCCGCCTCCGCGACCTCTCCGACCGCCTCTTCGGCGCCGAGGCGATCCGCATGCGCGGCCGGCCGATCCCCTGGGCCTACCGGGTCTTCTTCCGCCAGATCGGCCTCGACCCCGACCGCGACCGCACCCCGGTCGAGCAGCTCGTCCTCGACCGCCTCCAGGACGGCTGCTTCCGCAGCCGCGGCCTGCCCGCCGACGCGCTGACGATCGCCACGGTCGAGACCGGCGTCGCGCTGCGCGCCTTCGACGCCGATCGGCTCGAGGGCGAGCTCTGCATCCGCGACTCCGCTCCCGGCGAGTCGCTCCCCGGCCGCCACTCCGAGCTGGCCGGCGGCACCCTGACGATCGCCGACGAGATGGGCCCGGTCGGGCTCCTCTTCGGCCCCACCGCGGCGGGCCACGCGGTCGACCGCGACAGCCGCCGGATCGCGATCGCCGCGGTCGGGGTCGGCGCCGTGCCGACGATCGCCGTCGAGGAGGCGCTCTGGATTGCCGCCTCGGCCCTCGAGGCGGCTTAGGATTCCCCCATGCCGAATCTGCTCGACAGGGAAGCGGAGGCGATCCCCCTTCCTTTTGTCGCCCAGAGGGCGACAAGAGGAAGAAGGCTGGAGGCTGAGGAGGCGCGGGCGCGCGCCGAGCTGCGCCGCCAGATCGGCAAGCTCGAGCTGGAGCTGGCGGGGCTCGTCGTCGAGGGGCTCGGCCGGGTCGAGGTGCCGCACCGGGTCGGTGCCGCCGCCGGACCGCCGCGCGTGCTCGACCTGGGCGAGCTCGAGGAGCTCCGCGACGCGCTCGCCGGCCGCGTCGCCGACGCGCGGCGCGCGCTTGCCGAGCGCGCCGCCGTCGAGGCGGCCAACCGAGCGCTTCTCGCCGACCTGATCGCCGCCCCCGCCGACTACCGCTGGCTGCGGATCAGCCGCGCCGACGTCGGCGAGCCCGGCTGCGGCCACTGGCACTCGCGCCCCGTCCTCGGGCCGCTCGGGATGCTGATGGGGTGGTGGCGGGTCAAGGTCTCATCGGGATGTCCGACAGCCGGGCGGCTCGCGGCCGCGCCCCCGGACCAGACGAAAGACCGGAAGCGCCGTGGGGCAAAGCGCCGCTCGCCGAGCTGGCGATCCTCGCCGGGATCATCTGCCTCGCTATCGGGGTCCTCGGCTCGCACGAGACGCTGATCGGCGTCGGCGTCGGCCTCGCCGCGGTCGGCGGCATGGAGGTGGCGATCCGCGAGCACTTCGCCGGCTACCGCTCGCACACGACCCTGCTCGCCGGCTTCGTCTTCGTCGTCGTGGTCGGCGTCCTCTTCTACGCGGCCGGGCTGGTGCTCGCCTACGCCCTGCCGATCGGCGCCGTCTGCTTCGCGGTGGCCTTCTACCTGGCCCGCCGCGCATTCCAGCGCGCTTCCGGAGGCCTCAGCTTCCGGATCGGCGGAATGCGCGGCTAGGGCAGGTCGGGACCGCCTGGGGGTTGGATCTAGGCGAGGATGCCGCGGGGCGCGCCGCTGGCGGTGCGGGCGGCGAGCTCGGTCGAGAGGATCGGGCGCTGGCGCGGGGTCAGCGTGCCCAGCTGCTTGTTCTCGTTCAGCGAGAGCGGCATCAGGAACTTGCGGGCGCGGGTGCGGCCCCAGCGGCGCTGGCTGGTCAGAAGCTCGGAGATCGTCATGCTCTCGGTCTGCCAAGGGCAGTCGCGGACGACGTCGGCGGGGTCGAGGTCACCTCTTGCCACCGCGCGCTTCAGCTCGGCGCGAGCGAGCCGCACGGAATTGGCGCGTTCGAGGGCCCTCATATGTTGGGGCGGTTCTGGAGATGCGGTCGTCGTTGCGGGTGCCATCGCGGCAGCGTCCACTGGACTCCTCCCTTCAAAGGAATCGTTAACTGGGTGTCTCGTCGACGCTCCACCGCAGGTCTCCTGCCTGTCTCTTGACCCGGTCGGATTGGTGGCCCGGCCGTCCCCATGGGTGGCGGCGACGAGGAGACGAAGCTACGTCTTGGGGGTGGCCGACGTCAACCCGACGTCAGCGTATCGACGCCCGGTCCGGTCGCTAAGAGCAACAATTTCGGACGAGGTCCGCGATGGTCCCTATCCGCACGAGTCTGAAACTACCCCCGGACGGGGGATGTCAACTGGTGGTTAAGGGCCGGTAACAGTCTTTTTAAATTCGGGGCAGGTCGGGGAAGTCGGCGACCGTCGTCTCGATCGTCGTCAGCGCCCGGTCGAGCTGCTCCCGGGTGTGGGTCGCCATCAGGCTCGTCCGCAGCAGCGCGCCGCCCGGCGGCACCGCCGGATGGATCGCCACGTTGGTGTAGACGCCGGCCTCGAAGAGGGCCTTCCAGAGGAGCACCGCCTGCCAGTCGTCGCCGACCACGACCGGCACCACCGGCGTCGTCGCGACGCTGCCGTCGGGCAGCGTCCCCGGCTCGACCACCTGCAGGCCGAGGCCGCGCAGTCCTTCGCGCAGGTACTCGGCGTTGCCGAGCAGGCGCTCGAACAGCTCGGGGCCCTCGCTGCGGATCACCCGCAGCGCCGCCAGCGCCGCGCCGACCGCGGCGGGGACGGCCGAGGCGCTGAAGATGAAGGCGCGCGAGGAGACGCGCAGGAACTCGATCACGTCGGCGGGCCCGACGATGAAGCCGCCGCAGGAGGCGAGGCTCTTGGAGAAGGTCCCCATCCGCAGGTCGACCTCGTCCTCGAGCCCGAAGAGCTCCGCGGCGCCGGCCCCGCGGGCCCCGAGCACGCCGGCCCCGTGCGCCTCGTCGACCATCAGTCGCGCGCCGTAGGCGCGGCAGAGCTCGACGATCCGTGGCAGGTCGCAGACATCGCCCTCCATCGAGAAGACCCCGTCGACGACGACCAGGACGCCGCCGCCGTCCTCGGCCGCCCGCCCAAGCATCTTCTCCAGTTTGTCCATCCGGTTGTGGCGGAAGGGGCGCAGTTTGGCGCCGGAGATGCGGACGCCGTCGAGGATCGAGGCGTGGTCGCCGGAGTCGCAGATCACCGTGTCGGCGGGGCCGAGGATCGTCCCGATCGTGCCGACGTTGGCCTGGTATCCGGTGGTGAAGACGATCGCGTCCTCGGTCCCCATCCATTCGGCCAGCTCGCGCTCGAGGTCGAGATGCAGCGGCGTGGTGCCGTTGAGAAGGCGCGAGCCGGTGACGCCGGTGCCGTAGGTCTCGAGCGCCTCGCGGGCGGCCTCCTTGACCCGCGGGTCGCCGGTCAGCCCGAGGTAGTTGTTGGAGCCGAGCATGATCGTCTCGCGCCCCTCCATCTCCACCACCGGGCCGGCCTGCGAGGTGAGCAGGCGGAAGTAGGGGAGGAGGTCGTGCTCTTTGGCGGCTTCGAGCTGCTCGAGCCGGTCGTGCTCGCGCGCCTTCGCGAAGACGTCGACCGGGGCCTTGGCGGTCTCGCTCATCGGCCAGAGTCTAGGTAGCGACGCGGTGGAACGTCCGCAAACCCGCAGTTTGCGGGGTAACCGGGCGGCCGGGCAGGACCCGACCTGACCCCTCGCTAGATTGAATCCGGTGAGCGACCACCACCTTGACGGGGAGATCGTCGCCGAGGAAGACGCTTCCGCCGAGGATGCCGTCGACCCGGTCCGCAGGCTGCCCGGCCCGGTGCCCGAGGCGCCGCTGCCGGTGCTCCGCGGCGAGGTGAAGACCGCCGCGATCGCCGCCGCCGGCGGGGTCCTGGCCGGCGCCGCCACCGTCGCCGCCGTGCGTGCCGTCTCCGCGGTCGGCTCGCGGGCGAGCGCCTCGCGCCGGCTCGCCCGCCGGCGCCGCCCGGCCGGCAAGGTGATCGCCAGCCGCTCCTTCCTGGTCGACGTCCACCTGCTCGACCGTTAGCTGTGAGGGCAGTGCCCGCGCTCGAGGTCGAGGTCCGGCCTCCCTCGCCGTTCCGGCTCGGCCGCGGCTCGACCGACCGCACGCTGCGGGTCGAGCGCGGGGTCGCCTCTCGTCTGCTCACGGTCGACTGCGCGCCGGTCCTCGTCTGCGGTTGGCAGCCGGGGCCCGGCCGCGTCGCCTTCCGGGCCGAGCCGGTCGACCCGGCGGCGCTCACCGTCCCGGTCGCCTGCGACGAGCTCCGCCCGCCCGGCCGCACCGAGCTGGCGACGGCGATCGACCGACTCCGCTTCGCGCTCGGCGTCGACGAGGACATGGGCGCCTTCCACCGGCGCTTCCGCCGCGACCCGCTGGTCGGGCCGATCCTTCGCCGCATGCCCGACTTCCGCCCGCGTCGCCGGCTCTGGCCCTGGGAGGCGCTCGCCGCCGCCGTCTGCGGGCAACTGATCGAGGCCGGCCGCGCCGCGGTGATCGAGCGCCGCATCGTCGGCCGCTGGGGCAGCCGCCTCGGCCAGGGGCGAGCCGCCCTGCGCGACGTCCCCGCGCCCGCGCTGATCGCCGGTCGCGCCCCCGCCGAACTCGAGTCGATGGACCTTTCCGGCGGCCGCTCGGTGGCGCTCCGCCGGCTCGCCCGCGACGTCGCCGCCGGCCGCTGTGACGTCGCCGCCGCGGATGCCGACGCCCGCCTCCTCGCCACCCCGCAGATCGGCCCCTGGACGGTCCAGTGCCTCGCCCTCTTCGGCCGCGGCGAAGCCGACGCGCTCCCGGCCGGCGACCTCGGCTACATCAAGCTGGTCGGCCGCCTCGCCGGGCTCGGGCGGCGCGCCACGGTCCCCGAGGTCGAAGAGTTCTACGCGCCGTACGAGCCCTATCGCGGCCTGGTCGGCTCGCTCACGCTGTCCGGCCTGCACCGGGTGGTGGCGAGCGGTCCGCCGCTGCGGCTGGCGGCCTGAGCGCTTGACGGTGTCTCAACGGATTGGCGCAGAAAACCTTTCTGTAAGCGCTGCGAATCAAGTGCGACGCTCTGTTGTCGATAAGGACACGGATGCCGGAGCGCGGGGAACACAACTGGCCTGGAGACGAGTTCGGCTCGTTCCTCGACCGACTCGGGGCCGGCGACGATGAGAGCGGGCGCCTGATCGACCGTCTGCCGGTGATCATCTACGCCTCCGAGCTGGGCGAGAACGGGCGCTGGCGCTACGTCAGCCCGCAGGTCGAGGAGATCCTCGGCTTCAGGCCCGAGGACTTCCTCGGCGACCCCACCCTGTGGGCGCGCCAGGTCCATCCGGACGACCGGATGCGGGCGCTGGCGGTGGAAAGTCGCGACGCGCTCGGCAACCGCGACAGCCGCCCGGTCGAGTACCGGATGTTCACCGCCGGCGGGCGGGCCGTCTGGATGCTGGACGAGGCCGTGCTCGAGGCCGACGCCGAGGGCGTCCCGGTCTGGCACGGCGTCCTCTACGACATCAGCGAGCGCAAAAGCGCCGAGATCGATCTGCAGCGCTCGCTCGCCCAGCAGCAGGTGGTTGCGCGGCTCGGCGAGCGCGCCCTCAAAAACGGCGACCCGGAGGCGCTGATGCGCGACGCGGTCAACCTGATCGGCGAACTCGACGGGGTCGAGCGCGCCTGCATCTGGGAGGTCGCCCGCGACGGCCGCCGGCTCAACCTGCGGGCGGGCCTCGACGACACCATGCTCGGCTCCGGCCGGCGCATCTCGGCCGGGCGCGAATCCCACGCGGGCACCGCGCTCGACGCAGGCGTGCCGGTGATCGTCCCCGACTGGAAGATCGAGGAGCGCTTCACGATGCCGCCCGCGGTGCGGGCCCTCGGTGCCGCCAGCTCGCTCGCCGTCCTGATCGACGGCAAAGAACGGCCCTTCGGCGTGCTCGACGTCCACTCCGGCGAAGCGGGCCGCTTCGGTCCCAAGGACGTCCCCTTCCTCGAAGCCTCGGCCAACGTCCTCGCCGACGCTTTCGAGCGCCACGCCGCCGACCAGGCGCTCCGCCACCGTGTCCTCCACGACGCCCTCACCGGCCTCCCCAACCGCCTCAGCTTCGTCGACTCGGTCGACGACGCGCTCGGCCGCGCCACGGTCTCCGGCTCGCCGGTCGGGATCCTCTTCCTCGACCTCGACCACTTCAAGCTGATCAACGACAGCCTCGGCCACCACGCCGGCGACGCCCTCCTGCGCGCGGTCGCGCCGCGGCTGCGCGCGCACCTGCGCCCCGGCGACATCGTCGCCCGCTTCGGCGGCGACGAGTTCGGCATCCTGATCGACCGTCTCGCCGACGACGCCGAGGCGATCGCGATCGCCGAGCGGGTCGCCTCCGCCTTCGCCCACCCGTTCTCGATGCAGGGCGTCGACCACTTCGTCAACGCCTCGATCGGGATCGCCGTGGCGCGCCTCTCGGCCGGCCAGTCGACCAACGCCGAGCTGCTGATCCGCGACGCCGACGCGGCGATGTACCGGGCCAAGGAAGGTGGCCGCAACCGCTCCGTCCTCTTCGACGCCGAGATGCGGGCGAGCGCCGCCCGCCGGCTCGAGACCGAACGCGAGCTGCGCGGCGCGGTCGAGCGCGAGGAGCTCGAGCTGCGCTACCAGCCGATCGTCAGCCTGCGCACCGGCGAGGTGACCGGGCTCGAGGCGCTGGTCCGCTGGCGCCACCGCACCCGCGGCCTGCTCGAGCCGCGGGACTTCGTCTCGATCGCCGAGGACAGCGGCCTGATCGAGCCGATCGGCCGCTGGGTCCAGGAGCGCGCCGCCCGCCAGATCATCGAATGGCACGACCTGCGCCCCGACGCCCGCCCGCTCGACGTCGCCGTCAACCTCTCCGCCCGCCAGGTCGCCCACCGCGGCCTCGCAGCCAACGTCGCCGAGGTGATCGCCCGCACCGGCCTCGACCCGGTCCACCTGCGGCTGGAGATCACCGAGACGGTGCTGGTCGAGGAGTCGGCGGCGGCGATCGCCTCACTGGAAGCGCTCAACGAGCTCGGCGTCCGCCTCGTCCTCGACGACTTCGGCACCGGCTACTCGTCGCTCGCCTACCTCAACAGATTCCCCTTCCACGCGCTGAAGATCGACCGCTCGTTCGTCGACACGCTCGGCATCGAACAGGAGGGGACGGCGATCGTCGAGGCGGTGATCGGGATGGCCCGGGCGCTCTCGCTCGACGTGATCGCCGAGGGTGTCGAGAAAGACGTCCAGCTCGACGAGCTGCGCCGCCTCGACTGCGACTTCGGCCAGGGCCACCTCTTCCACGAGGCGCTGCGGGCCGAGGAGATCAGCCGGCTGATCGAAGCCGGGACGCTCGACTATTCCGGGATTTCGTCGTCCAGGTAGTCGTTGGTGAGCAGTTCCGAGGCTTTGGGCAGTTCGGAGATCAGTTCTTCGTCGCGCATCCAGGCGCCGAACGCTTCCCACTCTTCCGGGTCCATGTAGCCGTAGGGCTTGCCCGCGGTGCGCGCGGCGAGCAGCGGCAGCGTCGCCGCGATCTCGGCTTCGGTCAGTTTCGGTTCGAGTTCGGTGTTGGCGGCGAGGATCGCTTCGGTCGCCGCTTTCGGGCTCTTCACCGCCGCTTCGGTGCCGCGCTTCAAGGCGCTGATGAAGAGCCCGATCTTCTGCCCCTGTTCTTCGAGGGTCGAGCGGCGCGCGACGAAGACGAGCTCGTCGTAGGTCGGCACGCCGAGCTGATCGACCGGGGTGATCACAGGTTCTTTGCCGCGTTCGCGCAGATCGACGCCCTCGACGTTCGAGTAGCCGCCGAGCATCGCCTGCGCCGACCCTGAGATCAGCGAGGGGAGCAGGCCGAAGCCGACGTTGACTGCTTTCACCGTCGAGGCCGGCACCTTGGCGCGCCTCAGGATCGTTTTCAGGAACGCTTCCTGGTAGGAGATGCCGGCGTAGGAGACCGTCTTGCCTTTCAGGTCGGGGACCCCTTTGATCCCCGATTTCGCCGTCCAGATCAGCGAGGTCAGCGGCTGGTTCACAAGGGCCCCGACGGCGACCACGTCGAGCCCCTTTTCGCGGGCGAGCATCACCTCGGGCTCGTAGGTGATCGCCAGGTCGGCGCGGCCGGCGGCGACGTCCTTCAGCGGCGCGGAGGGATCCGAGGGCGAGTCGATCGTCACGTCGAGCCCCGCTTCTTCGAAGAATCCTTCTTCCTGGGCCATGTAGATCCCGGCGTGATCGGGGTTGGGATAGAAGTCGAGATCGAGCGTCAGCTTTTCCGGTTCGCCCTTTTCGGTCTCCGACTTGGCGCCGCAGGCGGCGAGGCCGAGGGCGAGGATGAGGAGGGAGAGGGCGACGGCGGTCGCCCGGGCGGCGGAGGGCTTCATCCCCTGCTTTCTACCGCCAAGTGACGACGAGCCGCTGTGCGAGGGCGGTGAGGCCGACCAGAAGGACCCCGATCACGGCGAGGATCACGGCTGCGGCAAAGACCCTCGCCTCGTCGAAGTTGTTGTTGTCCTGGACGATCAACCGCATCAATCCCGCGTTGGCGCCCGCCAGCTCGGAGAAGAGCGCGACGATCGGGGCGATCGCGACGGCGATCTTGGCGCCGCTGAAGAAGGCGGGCAGCGCGGTCGGCGCTTCGACCCGGCGGAAGATCGCCCAGCGCGAGGCGTCGAGCGTGCGCATCATCTTCACCGCCTCGGGGTCGACCGCGCGGAAGCCGTCGAGGGTGTTGACGACGATCGGGAAGAAGACGGCGAGGGCGACGATGATCACCTTCGGCCAGATCCCGTAGCCGAACCAGATCACCAGGATCGGCGCGATCACCACGATCGGCACCGCCTGCACCGCGACGCTGAGCGGGAAGACGGCGTCACGGAGGAGGCGCGAGAAGCGCATCGCGACCGCCAGGGCGATGCCGGCGAGGAAGCCGAAGGCGAGCCCGATCAGGATCTCGCGCAGCGTCACCCAGGTGTTTTCCCACAGCACGCTCCGGCTGTTCCAGAGTGCGTCGCCGACTTCGGCCGGGGAGGGGACCAGGAACGGTTCGATGTTGAGCGCTTCGGCGATCGCGCCGGTCGAGGCGGCGATCTGCCAGGCGCCGATCAGCCCGCCGATCACCAGCACCGGCAGGATCGAGCCGAGTACGACGCGGCGGTCGACCTTCATCGCGCCTCCTCGCGATCGGCGGGCCGGCCGCGCGCACCGGCCCGGAGCGCCTCCAGCGCCTTCTCGCGGACCGCGACGAAGGCCGGATCGGTCACCGCGTGGTCGCGATCGGCCGCCCGCGGATCGGGCGCCCGCAGCTCCTTCACCACGCTGCCGGGGCGGGCGGAGAGGACGACGACGCGGTCGGCGAGGTAGAGCGCCTCCTCGATGTCGTGGCTGACCAGGATCACGGTGCGGCGGTCGGCGAGCAGGGCGCCGGCCAGCCACTCCTGCATCTCGGCGCGGCTGATCGCGTCGAGCGAGGCGAAGGGCTCGTCGAGGGCGAGCACCGGCTTGCCGGCGACCAGGGTGCGGAGGAAGGCGACCCGCTGCCGCATCCCGCCGGAGAGCTCCTGCGGCCGCGCCGCCTCGAAGCCCGCCAGCCCGAAGCGGTCGAACAGCTCGCCCGCCCGGCGGCGCGCGTCGGCCCGGCCGACGCCACGGTTGCGCAGCGCCAGCGAGGCGTTGTCGAGCGCCGAGAACCAGGGGAGGAGCAGGTCCCGCTGCGGCATGTAGGCGCAGTGGGAGAGCCGCCCCGCCGCGTCCGCGGAGCCTTCGACCTCGATCGTCCCGGCGCTCGGCTCGCGCAGCCCGCAGGCGATCTCGAGCAGCGTCGACTTGCCGCAGCCCGACGGGCCGACCAGCGCGACCACCTCACCCGGCGCCGCCTCGAGCTCGATCGATCGCAGCGAGCGGAGCTCGCCGTAGGAGTGGGAGAGGCCTCGCGCGACGACGCTCACGCTGTTATCCTTCCGCACTCCGCACTGTCGACCTAAAAAGTCGAGAAAGTCGAGAAGCATCCGGTGCGGAGCAACCCAGATCACCACCAGGATCAATGGACCCGGCAATCGTCCTATTCGGACTCTGTATCGGCGTGCTCGTCGGAATGACGGGCATGGGCGGTGGATCCTTGATGACGCCGCTGCTGATCCTGATCTTCGGCACCTCGCCGACGACCGCGATCGGCACCGACATCGTCTATTCGGCGATCACCAAGATGGTCGGCAGCTGGCGCCATCTGAAGATGGGCACGGTCAACCTCGAACTGGTCAAATGGCTCAGCTTCGGCAGCGTCCCCGCCGCGGTCGCCGGCGTCGCCCTCGTCTCGGTGCTGGAGACCCACATCTCCGAAGACCGGCTCAACTCGCTCGTCTACGCGGTGCTCGGCGGCACCCTCCTGATGGTCGGCGTCGTGACCCTGACCCGGGCCCTGATCCTGCGCGGGCTGATCGACGAGCGCGACCGCTTCGAGGTCGAAAAACGGCACAAAGTCGCGGCGGTGGTGATCGGCGCCACCACCGGCTTCGTGATCGGGATCACCTCGGCGGGGTCGGGGACGGTGATCGCGATCCTCCTGATCGCCGTCTACCGCCTCGCCCCGAAGCGGGTGGTCGGCACCGACATCGTCCACGCCGCGATCCTGCTCACCGCCGCGGGCCTCGCCCACATCGTCGCCGGCAACGTCGACTTCGGCCTGGCCGGGAACATCCTGGTCGGCTCGATCCCGGGCGTGATCATCGGCGCCGCGCTCTCCGATCGCGCCCCGCAGGGCTTCATCCGCACCGCGCTCGGCGTCGTCCTGGTCGGATCGGGAATCGTGACCATCCAGAAGGGCGATTCGACCGTCTGGCCGATCGCCGCCGCGGTCGCCGCGATCCTGCTCAGCGCCGTCCTCTACGCGCCCCATCACCTCAACAAGCGCCACCGGCGCGAACTGGAGCGAGCGGCGTCCCAACCGGCCGCCTGAGCAGGCTCGGCGCCCGGCCGGTTGCTTTACTTCGTGACATGCGTGTCTCAGCCAAGGCCGATTACGCCGTCCGCGCCGCCGTCGAGCTGGCCGCCGCGGGGGAGGGCGAACCCGTCAAGGGGGAGCGCCTCGCGACCTCGCAGGACATCCCCCTGCAGTTCCTCGAGCACATCCTGCTCGAGCTGAAGCACCAGGGCCTGGTCCGCGCCCGCCGCGGCGCCAAAGGCGGCTACTGGCTCGCCCGCCCGGCCGACGAGGTGACCGTCGCCGATGTCGTCCGCGCGGTCGAGGGGCCGATCGCGAACGTGCAGTCGATGCCGCCCGAGACGATCGAATACGCGGGCAACGCGGAGAGCCTGCGCGACGTCTGGATCGCCGTGCGCGCCAACATCCGCTCGGTGCTCGAGGAGGTCACCCTGGCCGACCTCGTCTCCGGCGAGCTGCCGCGCTCGGTCGAGGTGCTGACCGCCGAGCCCGATTCCTGGGCCGCCCGCTAGGCCCCGCGCCGCGAGGCGCGCGTCAGGTGTGTTGAAGGAGGATCGCGGCCAGGATTCCGGCGAAGCCGAGGATCATCGCCATGAACATCGGCAGGAGGATCGCGAGCAGCGTGCGGAAGTCATCGCGCGCCTCGCTGCGGACCGCTGTGAATTCTCGCCTCATCTCGGCGAAGCCGTCGTCCATCTTCCTGTCAAGACGGTCCACTTTCTTCTCCAGTCGGTCGATGCGCCGTTCGTCCCACAAGACCCGCATCGACCGATGGAAGCACCCGCGTCGGCCGACTTCAAGCGCCGTTACAGAGGATTTTGAAAGCGGTGCTACTTCTTCTCGGTCGGCACCGGGACGAGGTCGAACTCGGTCCCGAGGCGCAGCTCCGAGTAGCGCTTCGTCCAGTCGTCGTTGATGCTGTCGGACTGTTTCTTCATCCGCGGCTGGAAGTCGAAGCCGTCGGGCGGGGAGAGGCCGAGCCGGTCGAGCAGGTTGAGCGTCGAGGTCTCGTGGTCGGCGGCGAAGTTCTCGTAGAGGACGAGGATCGGCTTGATCCCGGAGTGCTCGAAGAAGGCGTCCCAGGAGGCCTCCTCGATCAGCAGCCCTTCGAGCAGATGGTTGATCGCCCGGTAGTGGAAGCGCAGCTGCGGGCGGTGCTCCTCGATGAAGGTGCGGTAGGGGGGAGCGCCGTCTTCCTCGATCGAGATCGAGCTGGAGCTCTGCTGGTCCTCGCGCCAGGTCGCCGTCTGCACCGCCTTCCACAGGGAGACCGCCTGGCGCACCTTGTTGGCGCGGACGACGCGGACGAAGGTGAGGTCGGGGAAGACGGTGGGGAGGAGCTCGGCGAGCGGCACGTCGCGATAGGCCGGGACGTTGCGGACCAGGCTGACGAAGTCGCCGAAGTAGCCCCACATCAGCTTCGCGCCGAAGACGCCGTTCGGGGTCGTTCCCGTCTCGAAGGCCCATTCGAGGTAGCGGTCGTAGGCGGCACGGCTCCAGAGCGGCGAGCGCGGCGCCTGCTCGGAGCCGACCGCGCGCTCGCCGAGGTGGTCGCGGATCGACTGGTCCTCGACGCCGAGGAAGTATTCCTCCGGGCGGCGCGGACGGCCGGAGTGGCGGAGGGCCTCGAAGTACTCCTCGGGGTGCCCGGCGACGCCGGTTTCGCCGAGCGCGTGACAGACCAGCGTGGAGCCGCTTCGGGGGGTGGCGCAGACGATGTAGGAGCGGTCGGGAGTCATTGCTGAGTAGATTAATCAACAATCGGCCAGAGAGGGAATCCCCTCGCGGTCCGGACAAATACCCGAAAGATCGGGGATCATCGCCAGCGTGGAACGACCGCCGAACATCATCTACATCCACTCGCACGACACCGGGCGCGTCGTGCAGCCCTACGGGTTCCAGGTCCCGACCCCGAACATCCAGATGCTGGCGGACCAGGGGGTCCTCTTCCGCGAGGCCTTCTGCGCGGCGCCGACCTGCTCCGGCAGCCGCGCCAGCCTGCTGACCGGCCTCTACTGCCACAACAACGGGATGGAGGGGCTCGCCCACCGCGGCTGGGAGCTCCGCGATTACGGTCAGCACTGGGTCCACACCCTGCGCCGCGGCGGCTACCACTCGATCCTGGTCGGCGAGCAGCACATCTCGAAGGACCCGGCGGTGATCGGCTACGACGAGCTGGTCAAGGTCGAGTCGAACAAGGCCGAGGACGTCGCGCCGCTGACGATCGAGGCCCTGCGCGGGGCCAAGCGCGCGGGCAAGCCGTGGTTCATGTCGGTCGGCTTCTTCGAGACCCACCGCGACTTCTCGGCGCCGACCTCGGTCCGCGACACGCTCTACTCGCTGCCGCCGTCGAACCTGCCCGACCTGCCGGCGACCCGGCGCGACATGGCCGAGTTCAAGGCCAGCGTGCGCTCGCTCGACCAGGGCATCGGCGCCGTCCTCCACGCCCTCCACGATCTCCGCCTGGTCGACGACACGCTGGTCATCTGCACCACCGACCACGGCGTCGCCTTCCCCGGCTCGAAGGCGACGCTGACCGACCGCGGCACCGGCGTGATGATGATCATGCGCGGGCCCGGCGCCTTCGCCGGCGGCAAGGTGATCGACCAGCCGGTCACCCACCTCGACGTCTACCCGACGCTCTGCGAGGTCGCCGAGGTGGACCCGCCGGACTGGCTGCAGGGCAAGTCGCTGATGCCGCTGCTGCGCGGCGAGGTCGAGCAGGTGCATGAGGCGACCTTTGCCGAGACCACCTACCACGCCGCCTACGAGCCGCAGCGCTCGGTCCGCACCGACCGCTGGAAGTACATCCGCCGGTTCGACGACTTCCCCGGGCCGGTGCTCGCCAATTGCGACGACTCGGCCTCGAAGCAGATCTGGCTCGACGCCGGCTGGGGCGAGCGGACAGTCGCCCGCGAGCAGCTCTACGACCTGGTGCTCGACCCGGCCGAGATGAGCAACCTGGTAGCCGAGCCGTCCTGCGCCGCGGCGCTGGCGGAGATGCGGCGACGGCTCGACGACTGGATGCGGGAGACCGAAGACCCCCTGCTCGATGGCCCGGTCGCGCCCCCGGTCGGGGCCGAGGTCAACGAGCAGTGGCAGGTATCGCCCGACGAGCCGACCCGGATCGTCACGGCGGATCCCACGGCCGCGCCATCCAGGTGATGCAGCTCCAGCCGACCGCGGCGGGGGCGCCGCCCGGCTCGCGGACTTCGCCGAATTTGAAGGTGGTCAGCCCGCAGTTGGAGGAGGCGAGGTGCCACATCCAGGGGACCATGTCGGCGGTGAAGGCCTCGCCGAGGATCGAGTCGAGCAGGAAGAAGCGGGTGAGGATGCCGTGGGTGACGAGCAGCGGCAGGTCGTCCTCGCCGGCGTCGGCGGCGTCGGCCTCGAGCCGCGCCTTCAGCCGGTGGACGCGCTCGATCCCTTCGCCGAACTCCTCCTCGCGGTGGAACTCGAAGGCGTAGGGGATCGGCTCGGGCTCGAGGTCGAGCGCCGCGCCGATCGCCGCGGCGGTTTCGGTGGCGCGCCGCATCGGGCTGGTCAGGAGACGGGTGACGCCCTGGCCGCGCAGCGCCGCCCCGGCCGCCTCGGCCTGGGCACGGCCGCGCTCGGTGAGCACGTCGCCCTGCTCGTCGCCGAGCCGCTCCTCGCCGGTGTGGGCGTTGTGCGCCGACTCGCCGTGGCGCAGGAAAAGGACCCTCATCGGGCGGCGCGGGTCACTCGGCCGCGGGCGCCGCGCCCGCGACGACGTCGACGAAGTTCTCCAGGTGGCGGGTCGTCCAGCACTCGAAGGTGCCGTCGCACCAGCGTTCGTAGGAGGACATCACCGAGTCGCCGTAGTTCCAGTAGAGCTTCGGCTCCGGGTTCAGCCAGAAGAGCCGGCCGGCCCGCTCGCTGATCTTGGCGAAGATCTCGGCGTGCGGCTCGCGGCCGTTGGTGCGGGCGTCGCCGAGGATGATCACGGTCGAGCGCGGGTCGAGGTCTTCGGAGATCTCGGTCAGGAACTCGAGCCAGACGCGGCCGTAGTCCGTGTAGCCGGAGACGTCGGCGACGCCGCCCTCGCTCGAGATCCGGCGGGCGACGACTGCGAAGTCGCGCTCGTGCTCGAAGACGTCGGTCACCTCGGAGATCCGCTCGATGAAGACGAAGCTGCGCAGTTTGCGGAACGAATCGTGGAGGGCGTGGAGGACGGAGAGGAAGAAGACGCTCGCGGAGGTGACCGAGGTGGAGACGTCGCAGAGGACGTAGATCTCGGGGCGGCGCGGCCGCTTCGGCTTGTAGCGCAGGTGCATCGGCACGCCGCCGGTCTCCAGCGAGGCGCGCATCGTCCGCCGCACGTCGACCATCTGGCCCTTCTTGCGGCCGCGCTGCTCGTGGCCCAGCGTCGCCAGCCGGCGCTTCATCTGCGAGACGGCGCGGTGGACGGCGGCGAGATCCTGGGTCGGGCTGGTCGGCAGGGCGCGGTCGAGCTCGGCCAGCGGGCGCGAGCTCGGCAGCGTCTCGGTCCGCTCGATCAGGTCGCGTTCGAGTTCGCGCCGCAGGTGGCGCTCGAAGCCGGTCAGCTGGTCGCGGTCGAGGGGCGGCCGCTCCTCGCCACTCTCGGTCGGCGGCTGGGCGCCGGCGCTGAGCCCGAGCGAGCGGCGGATCCGCTGCACGTCGACGCCGACCACGCCGGAGCCCTCCTCGTGGCCGAAGGCGGCGATCGCGAGCCGCGCCAGGTCGCGCAGGGCGTTCTGGTCGCCGCGTTCCATCGCGTCGCGGATCAGCTCGCGCAGCTCGTCCTGGTCGAGGCGCTCGGCGTCGGCGTCGAGGTCGGGCTGGGCGCCCTGGTTGATCTCGCTCGGGTCGCGCTCGCCGATCCCCTGCTCGACCGCGCTCGCCTCGGCGGCGCGGAAGAAGTAACGGTCGAAGATCAGCTCGAAGACGCGGCGGTCGTCCTGGGACTTGGCGATCGTCGTCGCCAGCGCCTCGCGGAAGTCGGCCTGGGAGGTCCAGGGCACGTGTTCGAGCGCTGCGAAGGCGTCGAGGATCTCCGACGTCCCGACCGCGACCCCCTCGCCGCGCAGCTCCTCGCAGAAGCCGAGCAGCTTCGGGCCGAACCCCGGCGGTCCGGGGTCGGCCTTGGGGCCGTAGGGCGACGCGGGGCTCACGCACCGATAATAGGCCGATGAGCGGGGCGGATCGGTCGGCTGGGATGGTGCGCGCCGCCGCCGACCCGGTCGCCGCGATGAAGGCGATGCGGGCGGCGCGCCGTCGCCGCTACGTCGCCGGCACCGACGTGATGGAGGTGCTCTACAAGGTCTATCTCGGGGCGATCGTCGCTCTCTTCGCGCTCGCCTTCCTCGCCGGGGCCCTCCACGAAGTGCCCGCCGATCCGGGCGCGGTGGACAGCATCCGCGCCCACGCTCCGGCGGTGATCGGCGTCGCCATCGCCCTGCTGATCTACGCCGGGCTGCGGGCCGGGGCGCGCGGCGGGCCGCTGGCGATCGAGGCGGCCGAGGTCCGCTACACGCTGCTGGCGCCGATCTCGCGGCGGACCGCGCTGCGGCCGCTCGCCCTCTCGCAGCTGCGGATCGCGACGATCGCCGGCGCCGTGCTCGGCGCCGTGATCGGCAACTTCGTCTTCCGCCGTTTCCCGGGCACCGCGGTCGAGTGGATCGGCTCGCTCGCCGCCTTCGGCGCCCTGGTCCCGATCGCCGTGCTCGGCGCGGCGCTGGTCGGCTCGGGGCGGCGGCTGCGGCCGGGGATCGCGGCGGCGCTCGGCGTCGCGCTGATCGCCTGGTCGGTGCTCGACCTGGTGCTCGGGTGGAGCAGCTCGCCGACCACGATGCTGGGGGACCTGGCGACGCTGCCGCTCCAGCACGGGACGAGCGCGGGGCTGGCCGCGGCGGGCGCGGCGCTCGCCCTGGCGCTGCTCGCCGGCGGCCTGCTCGGGCTCGGGGGGATCGGCCTCGAGGCCGCCCGCCGCCGCGCCGACCTGGTCGCCGAGATGCGCTTCTCGGCCTCGGTCCAGGACCTGCGCACGGTGATCCTGCTGCGCCGGCAGCTCGCCTCGGAGCGCCCCCGCCGCAAGCCCTGGCTGCGCCTCGGCGGCGGGGCCGCCTCGCCACGGCCGGTCTGGCGGCGCGCCTGGCAGAGCTTCCTGCGCTGGCCCGCCGTGCGGATCGGCCGCGTCGTCGTGCTCGCGGCCGCCGCGGGCGGGACGGCGGCGGCCGGCTTCAGCCAGACGCCGGTCCTCTTCGCCCTGCCCGGGCCGCTGCTCCTCGTCGCCGCGCTCGACCTGATCGAGCCGCTCGCCCAGGAGAACGATCACCCGACCCGGCGGCTGCTGCTGCCGATCCACGGGGCGGTGCTGATGCGCCGCCACCTGGTCGCGCCCGCCGTCGCCACCGGCGCCGTCCTGGCGATCGCGGCCCTCGCCGCGGCGGCGGTCGGTGGCGACCCCGGCCTGGCGCTCGGGATCGGCGCGGTCAGCCTGATCCCGGTCGCCCTGCTGCTCGCCTGCGCGGCGGCGGTCAGCGCGACCAACGATCCTTACGAGTTCATCCTCGTGCCGCAGCTGACCCAGACCGCCACCTTCGCCCCGATCGTCGTCGCCGCCCTCGGCGTCGCGATCCCGCTGCTGGCCGCCTGGAAGGTCGAAGGCAGCGACGGGACGCGGGTCGGCGCCGCGCTCACCACCGCCCCGATCGTCGTCTTCCTCGCCCTGATCGGGATCGCCGTCCTCACCTGGCGCGCCGACAAGCGCGAACGGGAGGCGATGTGAGCGGCGTCGACGTGGCGCGCCTCGGCGCGCCACCCACGCCGCCGCTGCGCGCCCAGGGGCTCGGCCGCAGCTACGACGGCTACATCGCGCTCGGCTCCTTCACCGTCGAGGTCCCGGCGGGGGAGCTGGTCGCCCTGATCGGGCCGAACGGGGCGGGCAAGACGACCTTCCTCAACCTCGCCGCCGGCCTGCTCGACCCGACCACGGGGAAGATCGAGGTGGCGGGCGCGCCGCCCGGCTCGATCGAGGCCCGCCGCGCCCTCTCCTATCTGCCCGACACGCCGGTCTTCTACGAAGACCTGAGCGTCGGCGAGCACCTCGAATACGTCGCCGCCCTGCACGGCGTCGCGGCGCCCGCGGCGCGGATCGAGGAGCTGATCGGGCGGCTCGGCCTCGACGGCTGGGAGGACGCGCTCGGCGCCGAACTTTCGAAGGGGATGAGGCAGAAGGCCTCGATCGCCCTCGCCCTGGTCCGTCCCTTTGCCGTCCTGCTCGCCGACGAGCCGCTCGACGGCCTCGACCCGCCGAGCCGCGAAGTCCTCTTCGAGCTGCTCGCCGAGACCAAGGCCGCGGGCGCCGCGATCGTCGTCTCCACCCACCGCCCCGACGTGATCGCCGCCGCCGACCGCTGCGTCGCGATCCGCGACGGCCGCCTCGCCTACGACGGCACGCCCGACCCCAAGGTGCTCACCGAGATTTTCGACGCGAGCGAGCTCGAAAGGTAGGGGTGGAAGGGTTCAGGCGGTTGCGGCTGGGGAAGGGTTCGGCCGGGTCGATTGGAGTCGGGAGGCCCGGGCGTTTCGGCGGCGGCCCTGGCAGGCTGTGGCCGCCTCCGAAACGCCCGGACGGGAGGTCTGCGGGGAGGGGCCGTCACAGAGATGCCACGATCTCTGGGATCCGTCGCACTTTCACAACGCCCTCCCGACGAGTGTGCACTTGGGCCCCCTATAGGGGTGCTAAGTGCACATGCGTGGTGGGCGCTGCGAAGGAAGGGTCACATCGGTGACATCTCCCGCGCGTCACGGTGACGTTCCCGATGTCTCCATCACGAACTTCGCACGAAGCCCGCCCCTCGCCCGCACCTCCGGCCGTCCATCCGAATCTCGGCCATTACTCCGAGACGGGCTAGGCGGCGCGCTCGGGCAGTTTCATCCCGACCCGCTCCGCCACCAGGTCGATGTCGGTGCGGTGCTTGACGATGATCGACATCGAGTTCTGGAAGGTCTCGCGGTCGATGTCGTCGACGCCCATCAGGATCAGGGTGCGCGCCCAGTCGATCGACTCGGCGATCGAGGGCGGCTTCTTGAGGTCGAGGGCGCGGACCATCTCGATCACCTCGACCAGCCGCCGGGCCAGCTCGCGCGGCATCTCCGGCGCGTGGAGGAGGACGATGTCCATCTCGCGCTCGACCCCCGGGTAGTCGAGCCAGAGGTAGAGGCAGCGGCGCTTCAGCGCCTCGGTCAGCTCGCGCGAGTCGTTCGAGGTGAGGACGACGATCGGCATCGTCGTCGCGCTGATCTGGCCGAGCTCGGGGATCGTGATCTGGAAGTCGGAGAGGAGCTCGAGCAGCATCGCCTCGAACTCCTGGTCGGTCTTGTCGATCTCGTCGATCAGGAGGACGACCGGCTCCGGGCTCGAGATCGCCTGCATCAGCGGCCGGGTGAGGAGGAAGTCGGTGCCGAAGATGTCGTCTTGAACATCGTCCCAGTCCCCGCTGGCGCCGCCCGCCTGGATCCGCAGCAGCTGCTTGCGGTAGTTCCACTCGTACATCGCCTTCGCCTCGTCGAGCCCCTCGTAGCACTGCAACCGCACCAGCGGGCGGCCGGTGGAGCGGGAGAGGGCCTTGGCGAGCTCGGTCTTGCCGACCCCGGCCGGACCCTCGACGAGGATCGGCTTGCCGAGCCGCTGGGCGAGGAAGGAGACCAGCGCGGCGGGCTCGTCGGCGAGGTAGCCGACCTCCGCCAGGGAGCTCTTTACGGCCTCTACGGAGTCGTCGGACATGGCGGCGATGATAATCCGCCCCCGTGCCAGACCTTCTCCTGCCGGCGGCGGCCCTGCCGCACAGCCCCGGCGCATACATCGCCCTGGTGGCCGTCGGATTCGTCGTCGGCACCTGTGGGCACCTCTTCAAGGTGCGCTGGCTGGTCGCCGTCGGCATCGCCCTGATCGTGCTCGGCGCGCTGCTCCTGCCCTTCGCCGCCGGCATCCCCAGCGACGAAAAGAGCCCGCCCGGCGAAGAATCGGTCGGCGGCGGCTTCGGCGGCGAATGAAGGCGCTTCGGCCCACCTCCCACCGCCGGAGCCCCTACAGTGGGGGTCTCGTCCTCCGTTTCCGAGTCGAAGGAGCATCGATCCCTTGAGCCGTAGACGAACCTTCGCCCTGCTCGCGGCCTTCGCGGCGTTGACCGCGATCCTCAGCGCCTGCGGTGGAGGCGGCGGTGGCAGCAGCGAAGATCCGCAGAAGGTGATCGAAAGCGCGACCTTCGAAGGGGTCAAGAGCGGCGAACTCGACCTCTCGCTGAACCTCGACTCGGAAGGCAAGAGCGGCGGCGAACTCAAGGTCTCCCTCACCGGTCCTTTCCAGTCGACCGGCAAGGAAAGCCTGCCGGAACTGGCGATGGCGGTGAAGGCGAACGGCGAAGCGGAAGGCGAAATGGTCGACTTCGACGGCGGCATCACGGTCCTCAACGACCGCGCCTACATCGCCTACAAGGGCAAGAACTACGAAATCGACCCGACCACCTTCAGCTTCATCAAATCGGGGTTCGAAGAAGCCGAGCAGGAAGGCGCCAAGGAAAGCAAGGGCGGCGAAGTCACCGCCTGCCAGAAGGCCGCCACCTCGCTCGAACTCGGTGAATTCGTCGAAAACCTGAAAAACGAAGGTGGCGAAGAAATCGACGGGGTCGAAACGACGAAGCTGAGCGGCGACCTCGACCCGAAGAGCGCGGTCGAAGCGGTGGTCAAGCTGATGGAAACCCCGGCCTGCTCCTCCGAGCTGGAAGCCGCGGGCCCGCTGCCGCTGGGCGAACTGAAGAAGCAGGAGAGCGTCCTCACCGAAGCGATCAAGAAGGCCCACATCGAGATCTACGTCGGCGAAAGCGACCACATCATCCGGAAAGTCGCCGGCGAACTGACCGTCGAACCGAAGGGCGCCGGCGAAAAGGTCGAAGTCGAATTCGACTTCAGCCTCGGCAAGGTCAACGAAAAGCAGACGATCACGGCCCCGGCGGGAGCCGAATCGATCGAAAAGCTCTTCGGTGAACTCGGCATCAACCCGCTCGAACTGCTGGGCGGCCTGCAAGGCGGCGGCAGCGGCGGACTCGGTGGCCTGCTCGAAGGCCTCGGTGGCGAAAGCTCACCGAACGCCGAAGAACTCGAACTGCCTTCGGCGGAAACCTCGAAGAAGTTCACCGAATGTCTCGACGAAGCCGAAAGCGCCGCCGATGTCCAGAAGTGCGCGTCGCTGATGGAATAGCGGCCTGACCGCGAACGACCCCGAGCCACCCCAGCCCCCGGGACAGCCGCGCCTCGACGCGGCGTTCCTGCGCACCGCGCAGGGCTACCCCTACCTGCTCGCGCCGCTGATCCCGATCGCCGTCGCGCTCGACCTGGCGGGCGTCTCGGCGGTCGTCGTCTTCGCCGCCTCGGCGCTCGGCATCATCCCGACCGCGGCGCTGATGGGGCGGGCGACCGAGGAGCTGGCGGCCCGCTCGGGGCCGGGGATCGGCGGCCTCCTCAACGTCACCTTCGGCAACGCGCCGGAGCTGATCATCGCCCTCTTCGCGCTCGGCAAGGGGCTGCAGGAAGTGGTCAGGGCCTCGATCGTCGGGTCGATCATCGGCAACATCCTGCTCGTCCTCGGCGCCGCGATGCTGGCGGGCGGGATCGGCCGCGACAAACAGAAGTTCAACCGGACCGGCGCCGCGATCCAGAGCTCGATGCTGATGCTGGCCGCCGCGGCGCTGATCATGCCGGCGATCTTCGAGCTGGTCGAGGGCAAGGGGCTGCCGCTGCCCGGCAGCACCGCGACCCAGTACGGCGGCACCGTCGAGCACCTCTCGCTGGCCGTCGCGATCGTCCTGATCGGCACCTACGTGCTCGGTCTCCTCTTCTCGCTGAAGACCCACCGCGACCTCTTCAACCCCGACTACGAGGACGAGGAAAGCTGGGGCTGGTCGGTCCGCACCTCGGTGATCGCGCTGGCGATCGCCGGCGTCCTGGTCGGGGTGATGTCGGAGGTGCTGGTCGGCTCGATCACCGAAGCCTCCAAATCGGTCGGCCTCTCCGAGTTCTTCATCGGCGTCGTCGTCGTCGCGATCGTCGGCAACGCCGCCGAGCACTGGGTCGCAGTCCTCGTCGCCCGCAAGGACAAGATGGACCTCTCGGTCAACATCGCGATCGGCTCGAGCGGTCAGGTCGCCCTCTTCGTCGCCCCTGTCCTCGTCATCTGCTCCTACTTCATCGGCCCCTATCCGCTGGCGCTCGTCTTCAACGGCTTCGAGCTGGGGGCGATCGTGATCGCGATCCTGATCGCCAACTACGTGATCCAGGACGGTGAGTCGACCTGGTTCGAGGGAGTCCAGCTGCTCGCCGTCTACCTCGTCTTCGGGCTGGCGTTCTACTTCGCCTGATGGACGAGCTGCTCCTCGTCGTCTCTTTCGCGATCGTGCTGGGAGGCGCGCTGCTGTTCACCAACGCGGTCGAGTGGCTCGGGCACAGCCTCGGGCTGGGGGAGGGGGCGGTCGGCAGCGTCCTCGCCGCGGTCGGCACGGCGGCCCCGGAGACGCTGATCGCGATCGTCGCCCTGCTCGACACGGACCCCGAATCGGAAGGGGTCGCGATCGGCGCGATCGTCGGCGCGCCCTTCCTGCTCGGCACGCTGGCGATGGGCCTGGTCGGCCTCTTCGCCCACCTCTACCGGGAGCGCCGCCGGCAGGGGGTGGAGCTCGACGCCCACGCGCCGACCCTGGAGCGCGACCTGCTCTTCTTCCTCGCCTTCTTCGGGGTGGCGGGGGCGCTCGCCTGGGGGCCACCGGCGCCGCTGCGGATCGTCGCCGGGATCGTCTTCCTGTTCGCCTACGTCGTCTACGTGCGCCGCACCCTGAAGGCCGGCGGTGAGGTGCAGGGGGAGGAGACGCTCAACCCGCTCACCTTCGACCGCCGCGCCGGCGATCGCTCCGACCCGCCGCTCTGGCTCTGCACCGCGCAGCTCCTGATCGGCCTCGGCATGATGATCTTCGGCGCCCACCTCTTCGTCGAACACCTGCTCGGGATCGCCGACGCGCTCGGCGTCGACGCCCTCGTCCTGGCGCTGATCCTGGCCCCGCTGGCGACCGAGCTGCCGGAGAAGGTCAACAGCTTCTTCTGGGTGCGCGAGGGCAAGGACGCCCTGGCGCTCGGCAACGTCAGCGGCGCGATGGTCTTCCAGTCGACGATCCCGGTCGGCATCGGCCTGCTCTTCACCCACTGGTCGCTCGGTGCCAATGCCTTCATCTCGGTCTGCCTCGGCTTCGCCGGTGGCCTGCTCGCCTACCTCAGCCTGCACCGCGGCAATCGCTTCACACTTCCCGCCGTCGTCGGCTGGTTCACCCTCTACGCGGCGTTCATCGTCGTCGTGGCGATCTAGGTGGAGGCGGGACAGAGGCGTCGTTTCGTCACAGAGATGCCGCATTGCCGAACGGTCAGAAAACTGCGCGGTTAGAAACCCTCGCCATAGGCGGATAAGTAACCGCGCAGATTTCTGACCGTTCGAAGTGCGGCCACAGCCTGCGAGGGTCGCCTCCGAAAAGGCCGCGCCCTTCCCCGTCCCGCCGGAGCGCCTCCGCTCAGGCGCCGAGTTCGGCGAGAGCCTTCAACACGAGGGCGTCGTGTTTTTTCGGCTGAACCTTCGGGAAGACCCGGGCGATCTTGCCTTTCGGGTCGATGATGAAGGTCGAGCGCAGCATGCCCATGTACTTCTTGCCGTACATCGACTTCTCGCCCCAGGCACCGTATTTGTCCGCGACCGCGTGATCGGCGTCGCCGAGCAGGGTGAAGCCGAGACCGTACTTGTCGTCGAACTTCTTGATCGCCTCCGGCTCGTCGGGCGAGACCCCGATCACCTTGGCGCCCGCCTTCGCGTACTCGTCGCCGCGATCGCGCACCCCGCAGGCCTGGGTGGTGCAGCCAGGCGTGTCGGCCCGCGGGTAGAAGTAGAGGACGACGGTCTCGCCTTTGAAGTCGGACAGCCTGACCTTGTTCCCGTCCTGGTCCGGCAGCGTGAACGCCGGCGCTTTGTCGCCTGGCTCGAGCATCAGTCCTCGCGCCCCGGCTCCTGGCCCTCCTCGTCCTCGTCCAGCTCGTCGTCGCCCTGTTCGAGCGCGGTCTCGGAGACGGAGCCGGTGGAGCCTGGGTGGTAGTGGGTCTGGAAGGTCTCGAGGACGCGATCGCGGCCGTCTTCGTCGACCGGGACCTCGTCGGAGAGGCGGACCCACTCGGCACCCTCGTAGGCCTCGAGGTTGAAGACCTCCTGGTCGATCGAAGCGGAGTCGTCGACGATCACGACGACCTCGGTCTGCGGGTTGAAGTAGGTGCCGGGCTGGACCAGCAGCTCCTCGACCTCGTACAGGTTCTCCTCGGGATCGACCGCCATCGGGGCCGATCTTCAGCCGCCCAGCTCGGCCAGTTGGCGCTCGATCTCGGCGCCGACCTCGAGCGGCTCGAGTCCCGCCCGCCGGCGCCTTTCGTTGCGGGCGATCACCAGCTGGCGCACCTCCGCCCGCAGCTCGTCGTCGTGGGCTGCCGGGGCGGCCTCGGCGGCCACCGCGAGCAGGCGCGCCGACTCGCTCTCGACGTCGAGCACGGACTCTCCCCGCACCTTCTGCCTCTCGGCCTTGGCGGCCAGCATCTGGCGCACCTCCGCCGCCTGGATCGCCGGGTCGATGGCCGGCGGCGCGCCCCGCTTGCTGGCCGGCTCCTCGCGCAGGATCGCGAACGGGCCGCCGCCGTAGGAGTCCCAGCCGCGGGTCAGCTTCTTCAGCCCCAGACCGACCAGCGGCGCGACGACCCCGGTGAAGATCAGCGCCGCCGCCGCTTTCGTTCCCACCGAAAGGGCCATCACCAAATCCATCCCCAGAGCCTAGACGCCCCTTCCGGCGCGGGCATCCGGTACTCTTCGGGTTGATTGACTGACCAGTCAATCGGGAACGCCCACCGGCGCTCCTGCACAAACTTGGAAGCACGACCAAAAGGAGCGTCACCGCGGTGGTTGATTTCACCCTGACCGACGAACAGAAAGACCTGCGCGAGCTCGCGCACTCTTTCGCCGAGAAAGAGATGCGCCCCGTCGCCTGGGAGTACGACAAGGACGGCACCTGGCCGGACGAGGTCCTGCGCAAGGCCTGGGACGTCGGCCTGATGAACACCCACGTCCCCGAGGCCTATGGCGGTCCCGGCCTCGACTACCTCTCGGGCTGCGTGATCGAGGAGGAGATCGGCTGGGGCTGCTCCGGCATCGGCACCTCGCTGATGGCGAACGGCCTGGCCTCCGCCCCGGTCGGCCTCGGCGGCTCCGAGGAGACGAAGAAGAAGTACCTCGGGATGCTCACCGAAGACTTCAAGCTCGCCTCCTTCTGCCTGACCGAGCCCGACGCCGGCTCCGACGTCAGCGGGATGAAGACCCGCGCCGTCAAGCAGGGCGACAAGTACGTCCTCAACGGCTCCAAGTGCTTCATCACCAACGGCACCTACGCCGACTGGTTCACCGTCTACGCGAAGACCGACCCCGATTCCGGTCACCGCGGCATCAGCGCCTTCGTCGTCGACGCCGACTCCCCCGGGGTCACCGTCGACAAGAAGGAGGACAAGATGGGCCAGCGGGCCTCGAACACCGCGACGATCTCCTTCAACGACGTCGAGGTGCCCGCCGAGAACCTGCTCGCCGAGGAAAACCACGGCTTCAAACTGGCGATGATGACCCTTGACCGCACCCGTCCGGGCGTCGCGGCGATGGCCGTCGGGATCGCCCGCGCCGCGTTCGAGTTCGCCTGCGACTACTCGAAGGAACGGGTCCAGTTCGGCGTGCCGATCGCGATGCACCAGGCGATCCAGTTCATGATCGCCGACATGGCGACCAAGGTCGACGCCGGCCGGCTGCTGACCTGGAACTCGGCCGTCCTGCTCGACGAGGGCAAACGGAACACGCTGCGCTCCTCCGAGGCGAAGCGGTTCGCCGCCGACTCGGCGATGGAGGTCACCACCGACGCCGTCCAGGTCTACGGCGGCTACGGCTTCATCAAGGAGTACCCGGTCGAGAAATTGATGCGCGACGCGAAGATCATGCAGCTCTACGAGGGGACCAGCCAGATCCAGCGCCTGGTGATCGCCAAAGAGGTGCTGCTGCCGCGCAACATCGACGAGGTCACGCCGGAGGCCCAGGCCAAGCAGGCCGACGCCGCGCGCGACTCGCAAGCTGAGCAGGCGGCGGCTGCCGTCTAGCCGATGAGGGAGGTCACCGAGCGCGCCGCCGCGGGTCGGCGGCGCGCTCGGTGGCTCGTCGCTCCGCCCACTCCGAGTGGGCGCCCGCCGCGAACCGTCCCGACCCGATCGCGGCATCGAAGCCCAGGACGCGCGGCCCGTCCAGGAGCTGGTGCCGATCCGGCACGGCCGCATGGCCGCCTCGCCGCTCACCTTCTTCCGCGGCGCCGCCGCGGTGATGGCCTCCGACCTGGCGACGACGCCGGTCTCCGGCTTCCGCGCCAGACCTGCGGCGACGCCCACCTCGCCAACTTCGGCGCCTTCGCGGCGCCCGACCGGCGGCTCTTCTTCGACCTCAACGACTTCGACGAGATCCCGCCGGGGCCGTGGGAGTGGGACGTGAAGCGGCTCGCGGCGAGCTTCGCCCTGGCCGGGCGCGACGACCAGGACCCGCTCTTCCTTCCGCAACCACGGCCGCCGGGTGGTCGAAGGCCAGCGGCCGATGCAGGCGGCCGGGGACGTCTTCCTCGGCTGGTGCGTCGCGGTCGGCCTCGACGGGCGCGTCCGCGCCGTCTGCCACTTCGCCGAGTCCTACGCCGACCAGTCCGAACGCGACCACGCCGCACCATGCGAGGCGATCGCGTCCGGACGGTCGAGGCGGTTCTCGACGTCTAGCCGGTGGTGCGCCTGCGATAGGCGCGGAGGGTGAGCGGGACGACGACGGCGAGGATCGCGACGCACCAGGCGACCGAGGCGATCACCGGGTGCTCGAGCGGCCAGGCGGCGTTCGACGGCAGCGCCGTCGGGTTGCCGAAGAGGGTCCGCACCGCGGCCGCCCAGCAGCTGACCGGGTTGTATTCGGCGACCTGACGGAGGCCGTCGGGCAGACCCGACACCGGCACGAACGTGTTGGCGACGAAGGTCAGCGGGAAGACCGTGACGAAGGCGATCCCCTGCACGCCGTCGGGCGAGCGGGCGAGGATCCCGACCAGCGTCCCCAGCCAGATCATCGTGATCGCCAGCAGGAAGAGGAGGCCGAAGCAGGCCAGCGCTTCGAGCGGCGTCGAGCTGATCCCCCAGCCGACGATCAGGCCGCTGACGACCATGATCGCGACCGCCAGCATCGTCGCGCAGAACTCCGCCGAGAGGTGGCCGAGCAGGTAGGCCGGGCGCGACATCGGCAGCGAGCTGAAGCGGTCGATGATCCCTTCGCCGAGGTCGGTCGCCATCGAGATGCCCGGTCCCATCAGCCCGAAGACGAGCGTCTGGACGAGGATCCCGCCGATCAGATATTCGTGGTAATCGCCGCCGCCGGGGACGTTGATGACGCCGCCGAAGACGTAGCTGAAGAGCAGCACGAACATCAGCGGCTGCAGGGTGACGTCGAACAGCTTCTCCGGGATCTGGCGGATATGGGCGAACTGGCGCCGGGCCAGCACCCAGGCGTCGGCAGCGACCCAGCGCAGGCGGGCGGGCCCGGCGGGCGTCTTCGGGCAGGCCGGTGGCGGTAATTGCGTTGGCGTTCATGCGGTCGCCTCCTCGCGGTCGGTGGGTTGGTGGTCGGGGCCGGCGGCGCGGCCGCCGCGCGGCGAGGTGAGGGAGAAGAAGACGTCGTCGAGCGTCGCCTCGCGGCGGCGCACGTCGTGGGCGTCGACGCCGCCGTCCTCGAGTGCCCGGACGACCTCGATCAGCCGCGTCGATTCGCTCGCCGGCGCGGTGACGAAGAGGCCCTCGTGGTCGATCTCGGCGGCGCCCGCGGCGACCCGCTCGAGCGCGCTCGCCGCGGCGGCGAGCTCCTCCGCCGTCGTCGACGGTGACGACGACGCGTTCGCCGCCATGCTGGGCCTTCAGCCGCCCCGGCGAGCCGGTGGCGACGATCTCGCCGTGGTCGAGCAGGACGACCTCGTCGGCGAGCTGGTCGGCCTCCTCCAGGTACTGGGTGGTGAGGATCAGCGTGGTGCCGCCGCCGACCAGCCGGCGCAGCAGGTCCCAGAGCTCGTTGCGGCTTTCCGGGTCGAGCCCGGTGGTCGGCTCGTCGAGGAAGAGGACCGGGGGCGAGGCGACGAGGCTGGCGGCGAGGTCGAGCCGCCGCCGCATGCCGCCGCTAGTACTCCTTGACGAGCCGGTCGCCCGCGTCCTCGAGGCCGAGCTCGGCGAGCAGCTCGGTCGCCCGCGCCCGCGCCACCTTGCGGGGGAGGTGATAGAGGCGGCCGATCATCTCGAGGTTGGCGAAGCCGCTCATCAGCCCGTCGACGGTCGCCGCCTGGCTGGTCAGCCCGATCTGGTCGCGGACCCGGTTCGGTTCGGTGACCACATCGTGCCCGGCGACCTTGGCGCTGCCCTCGGTGGGGGCGGCGAGCGTGGTCAGGATCCGGATCGCGGTCGTCTTGCCCGCCCCGTTGTGGCCGAGCAGCCCGAGCACCGAGCCGGTCGGCACCGCGAGGTCGAAGTCGCGGAGCGCCCACTGCTCGCCGTAGCGCTTGCCGAGGCCTTCGGCCACGACGGCGTGGGAAGTCTGGATGTCTTGGTTCATTTCGTACCTCGTACGTTGTCGTAGTACAGCGTACGAGCAAGTTAGCAGTACGATGTACGAAATGTCGAGTGATTCGAAGCAGGAAGAGCGGCTGCGGCAGCAGGCCGAGCGCGCCCGGGAGAAGGCCGAACGGGCCGAAGCGCGGGTGCGGGAGCGCTCCGAGCACGCCCAGGAGCAGATCGCCGAGGCGCTGGAGCGCGTCGCCGACGCCGAAGACCGGGCGGGGGAGAAGGTCGCGCGGGCGATCGACCGCGCCGAACGGGCGGCCGGGCGCGAGGCCGACCCAGAGCGCGAGCGCACCGACGATGAGGCCGAGCCGATGGTCTGGTTCCGCCAGGAACCGGCCTCGCGCCGACCGGCCCACACCCGCGCCGACATCGCCCGCGCTGCGCTCGAGATCGCCGACATGGAGGGCTTCGACGCGGTCTCGATGCGCCGCGTCGCCCAGCGCCTCGGCGCCGGGACGATGACGCTCTACCACTACGTCCGCAACAAGGACGAGCTGATCACGCTGATGAGCGACGCGGTGATGGCCGAGATCGTCGTCCCCGAGGGGCAGCTGTCGGACCACTGGCGCACGGCGCTGACCCAGATCGCGCAACCGCACCCGCGACGCCTTCGCTGCCCACCATTGGATCTTCGAGCGGATGGGCGACGCCAGCCCCGGCCCCAACGGCATGCGCCACTTCGAGCAGTCGCTGCAGGCGGTCGCCGGCCTCGGCCTCGACAAAGAGCAGACCTTCGAAGTGATCGGCCAGATCGACGACTACGTCTTCGGGTACTGCGCTGCGCGAGGTCCAGGAGGCCGAAGAGCACGAGCGCGGCTGGTCGCCCGAGGTCGTCGACTTCTTCAAACGCGAACTGGCGACCGGCGACTACCCGCTGATCCGCGATTTCTTCGGCGACGACTTCGAGGCCAGCTTCGAGCAGATCGTCGAGTTCATGTCCGACCGGACCGCTTCCAGCGCGGCCTCGACCGCCTCCTCGACGGCATCGAAGCCGAGTTCGCCCCCAAATAGCGCCGCAAGGGACGAAAGCGGGGGGAACTCCACCCCGCGGTCGTCCTTAGGCCCCTTGTGAGGGCCAAGCGACGACCGCGAAACGAGCCGGGGCGCGACTCCGAGGGCGCGGTCGACCCTAGGCCCGGTCATCGGGCCAAGAGACGACCGCGGAGCGAGAACCGGGCCAAAGGACGACCGCGCATGGGGGAGCGGGACCGGGGTTTGGCGAGCCTTGCGGGACGGCAGCATGGAGTCGTCTCGATCAGCAACTGGAACAGCAACTCGGGTTCTCCCATCAGGCCGTCGCACGTGGCGTTGCCGCAGGGCGGCTGCACCGGATTCATCGGGGCGTCTACGCGGTCGGGCACACGGATTTGTCGCGGCGTGGGGAATGTCTCGCGGCGGTGCTCGCGGTCGGGCCGGGGGCGCTGCTCAGCTATCACTCGGCGGGGTGGCTCTGGGGGATCTGGCGGGGCTCGCCGGAGCCCTTCGAGGTGACCGCCTTCGTGCCGCGCCGCCACCAGCCGCCGCCCGGGATCGTCCGGCATCGCGCGCGCAATCTGGTCGACGACGACCGGGCGATCGTCGACGGGATCCCTGTGACCTCGGTCGCCCGCACCTTGCTCGACCTCGCCTGGAAGCTGCGTGGCGACCAGCTCCGCCGTGTCCTCGCCCGCGCCGAAGAGCTCGGACTGCTCGACCTCGACGCGATCCGGGCGGTGATCGAGCGCAACCGCGGCCACCACGGCGCCAAGCGCCTCCGCTACGCGCTGGAGCTCTATGAGCCGCCCGCCTTCACCCGGTCCGAGTTCGAGCGCCGCTTCGTCGACCACCTCGTCGACTCAGGCCTGCCGCGCCCCGCCACCGGCTGGAACGAGGTTGGCCGCGAGATCGACGTCTACTGGCCCGACCTCGGCTTCGGCGTCGAACTCGACGCCTACGAGACCCACGGCACCCGCGACGCCTTCGAGAGCGACCACGATCGCGATCTCGACTTCGCGCTCGCCGCGATCGAGACGATCCGGGTCAGCGAACGACAGTTCCGCCGCGAACCGGACCAGATCATCGCGCGGGTCGCCACGCTGCTGGCCCGCCGCCAACCGCGGTCGACCCAACCGCCGCTATAGGTGGGAAAGGACGACCGCGCCCGGGTGGGGGCGGGAAAGGACGACCGCGCCCCCGGTGCTACCGCGGGGCGCCGTCGCGCCGCTTCGAGGCCTTCAGCCGGGTCACTTTGTCGAGGATCAGCTTGCGCAGGCGGACCGAGTCGGGCGTCACTTCGACGCACTCGTCGTCGCGCAGGAACTCCAGCGAGGCTTCCAGGGTCAGCCGCGTCGCCGGCGCCAGCCGCACCAGCACGTCGGCGCTCGACGCCCGCATGTTGGTCTGCTGCTTGGCTTTGGTCGGGATTGACGTCGAGGTCGTCGGCGCGGGCGTTCTCGCCGATGATCATCCCTTCGTAGACTTCCTCGCCGGAGCCGATGAAGAGGGTCCCGCGGTCCTGCAGGCTGAACAGCGAGTAGGCGGCGGTCTGGCCGCGCCGGTCCGCCACCAGCGAGCCGGTCTGCCGCGTCCGCAGCTCGCCCGCCCACGGCTCCCAGCGGTCGAAGACGTGGTGGAGGATGCCGCTGCCGCGCGTCTCGGTGAGGAACTCGGTGCGGAAGCCGATCAGCCCGCGGGCCGGCACCAGGTAGTCCATCCGCACCCAGCCGGTCGAGTGGTTGACCATCTGCTCGAGCCGCCCTTTGCGCCCCGCCAGCATCTGCGTGACCGCGCCGACGTGCTCCTCGGGCACGTCGATCGCCAGGCGCTCGACCGGCTCGTGCACCTTGCCGTCGATCTCCCGGGTCACGACGCGCGGCTGCCCGGCGGTCATCTCGTAGCCCTCGCGGCGCATCATCTCCAGCAGCACGACCAGCTGCAGCTCGCCGCGCCCCTGAACCTCCCAGGCGTCGGGGCGCTCGGTGTCGTTGACCCGGATCGAGACGTTGCCGACCAGCTCCTGGTCGAGCCGCGCCCGGATCTGCCGCGCGGTCAGCTTGCTGCCGCCGCCCTGCCCGGCCAGCGGTGAGGTGTTGATCCCCAGCACCAGCGAGAGCGAGGGCTCGTCGACCGTGATCACCGGCAGCGCCACCGGGTTCTCGGGATCGGCGAGCGTCTCGCCGATCGTCACCTCTTCGAGCCCGGCGACGGCGATGATTTCGCCCGGCCCGGCTTCGTCGGCGGTGACCCGGTCGAGCCCTTCGGTCACGTAGAGCTCCGACACCGCTGCCCGTTTGATCGTCCCGTCGGCGCGGCACCAGGCGATCTGCTGCCCGTTGCGGATCGTCCCTTGCCGCACCCGGCAGACCGCCAGCCGCCCGACATAGGGCGAGGCGTCGAGGTTGGTGACGTGCGCCTGCAGCGGCGCCCCCTCGTCGTAGGTCGGCGCCGGGATCCGCTCCAGCATCAGGTCCAGCAGCGGCATCAGATCGGTGCCTTCGACCCCGTCCTCGAGCGCCGCCCAACCCGCTTTCGCGTTGGTGTAGACGATCGGGAAGTCGATCTGCTCGGAGTCGGCGTCGAGGTCGATGAACAGCTCGTAGACCTCGTCGACGACCTCGGCGATCCGTGCGTCCGGGCGGTCGACCTTGTTGACGACGAGGATGATCGGCAGCCGCCGCTCGAGCGCCTTGCGCAGCACGAAGCGAGTCTGCGGCAGCGGCCCCTCCGACGCGTCGACCAGGAGCAGCGCCCCGTCGACCATCGTCAGCGCCCGCTCCACCTCGCCGCCGAAGTCGGCATGGCCCGGCGTGTCGACGATGTTGAACTTCACGCCGCCGTGCTGGACCGCCGTGTTCTTGGCGAGGATCGTGATCCCCTTCTCCTTCTCCAGGTCCATCGAGTCCATCACCCGCTCGGCGACGTCCTGGCCTTTGCGGAAGGTCCCGGTCTGCCACAGCATGGCGTCGACCAGCGTCGTCTTGCCGTGGTCGACGTGGGCGATGATCGCGCAGTTGCGTAGGTCGTCTCGGTTGAGGTCATGAGGGATCGGGGAGCGTAGCTGGGGGCGGTCGTGGGGCGGATCAGGCGCAGGAGGTCGAGCCCTGAAGGGGTCCAGACAAGACGAAGCCCGCCACCGGGGCGGGCTTCCCAGACTGTCTATGAGCGCTTGCTCTACGAAGTCTGCTGAACGCTGGCCGCGGCGGGGCCCTTCGGGCCTTCCTCGGACTCGTAGCTCACCTTGGCGCCCTCGGTCAGGGACTTGAAGCCCTCACCCAGGATGGCGCTGTGATGAACGAAGACGTCCTTCGAGCCGTCATCGGGCGTGATGAACCCGTAGCCCTTGTCGTCGCTAAACCACTTCACGGTTCCAGTAGGCATGCATTGCCTCCACATCGTGTGCTGCAAACGCTGACGATGCTGATGGCAACGACATGCGAGCGCTAGACACAAACTTACAGCCGGTATCCCGGCCCTTACAGATCGGGACCGTAGCAGGATCAACGCCGTCTGGACGTGATTTTCGGCTTGGCGAGCCCCGGTGCGTCCGCGACCACATCTAGCTTTGACCCGTGCGGTTCCTCGACCACATCGACCGGGGCGCGATCGGCGACATGCTCGGCCGCGACGAGTATTTCTGGCTCGACCTCGACGATCCGAGCGACGCCGAAGTCGCCGCCCTCGACGACATCTTCCACTTTCATCCGCTGGCGCTCGAGGACCTGCGCAAGAAAGGCCAGCGCCCGAAGCTCGAGGACTTCGGCGACTACATGTTCCTCGTCTACTACGGGGCGCCGCGCCCGAAGGCGGCGCGCCGCCGCCGCCCGGCGCCCCGCCCGAGGCCGGGCCGACGGGCGGCGAGCGGATCCACCTGGAAGAGGTCCACGCCTTCATCAGCGGCGGCTACCTGGTCACCGCCCACGACGGCGCCTGCACGGCGCTCGACGAAGTGCGCGAACGGCTCGACGAGCAGGAGCCGCGCTCTGAGCAGTTCGTCGTCTACCGCGTCCTCGACGCCCTCACCGACACCTTCTTCCCGCTGCTCGAGGACCTCGAAGACCGGCTCGAACGCCTCGACGAGGAGATCTTCGCCCACCCCTCGCCGGACCACCTGCAGCCGCTGACCGACCTGCGCCGCGACCTGGTCGAGCTCGGCCGGGTGGTGACGCCGCAGCGCGACATGCTCGCCCGCCACATCGACGACATCCTCGAAATCCCCGGCCTGCAGGCCGACTCGCGCAACTACTTCCGCGACGTCTACGACCACGCGATCCGCATCTCCGACCAGATCGACTCCTACCGCGACCTCCTGATCGGCAGCCGCGACGCCTACCTCTCGGTCACCTCCAACCGCCTCAACGAGATCACCAAGCAGCTGACCGTGATCGCGACGATCTTCCTGCCGCTCTCCTTCGTCGTCGGCTTCTTCGGCCAGAACTTCGGCTGGATGGTCCGCAACATCAACAGCGCCGCGGATTTCTGGGTGATCGGCGGCGGCAGCATGGTGGTCTCGCTGCTCATCCTCTGGATCTGGCTGCGCCGTGGCTCCTACGCTTGACCATTCCTGAGAACGAAGAGGCCCGGCTAAAGGACCGTCCGGGCCTGTCGATACCAACTTTTAGATGTCGAACGGCCTCAGATCTCCGCTATCCGCGCTCGCCTGCGCGCTCCTCGTCGTCGCCCTCGGCCTTGCGGCCCCGGGCGCGGCGAGCGCCGCCAGGGGCGAAGACGGCCCGCTCTCGCCCGAACTCGCCCGGTTGGCGACCCCGGCGCTCAGCGACGCGCCCGCCGCCGCCCAGGCCGAAGCGGTCGGCTTTCCCACCGAAGGACCCGGCAGCCTTCTGCGCGAAGGCGATCGGGTGATCATCGAAGCCCACTTCGAAGAAGGGGCGCTGGCCCGCCTGGGAGCCTTGGAAGCCGCGGGCGCGGAGGTCGTGACGGCGAGTCGGCGCTACCAGACGGTGGCGCTGTCGGTCACCCCGGAAGAGCTCTCGGCGGTCGCCGAAGTCCCCGGCGTCAGCGGCGTCGTCCCGGCCCGAGCACCGGTCTTCTACGCCGCCGAAGAAGGCCTCAGCTCGACCGCGGTCACCTCGAACGGCCTCTGCGAAGGCGGCTCGGTGATCAGCCAGGGGCTCGAACAGCTGAACGTCGCCGCCGCCCGGGCCCAATTCGGCGCCCGCGGGGCGGGGGAGACGGTCGGCGTCATCTCGGACTCCTTCAACACGGCGACGGAAGCGATCGAAGGCGGCCCGGTCGCCACCAGAGCCCACGACGACGAAGTCAGCAACGACCTTCCGGGCCGGGCCAGCACCTGCAGCGGCCAGCAGGTGCCGGTGCGGGTGCTCGACCGAAGGACCGGCCGAAGAAGCACCGACGAGGGCCGGGCGATGCTGCAGGTCGTCCACGACCTCGCACCGCACGCGCAGCTCGCCTTCGCCACGCGCCGACTCGGCGAACTCGCCTTCGCCCACACATCGAACAGCTGGCCGCTGCCGGTCGCCGCGGGCGGCGCCGGCGCCGACGTGATCGTCGACGACGTCGGCTACTTCGACCGAGCCGTTCTTCCAGGAAGGGCCGGTCGCGGTGGCGATCCAGCAAGGTGACCGCAGCCGGCGTCACCTACCTGACCGCGGCCGGCAACGACAATCTCTGTCGAAGGCAGCGGACGAAATCGCCTCCTGGGAAGCGCCGAGAATACCGTCGACACCGAACTGTCCGCCGGAGTCTCGGCTCGATCGTCAGAAGAAGGCTGGCGCCAACGCTGCATGAACTTCGTCGCCGACCGGTACCGACGCGACCTTCGGCATCACGGTACAAGCCGGGAGCGACGCTGACCATCGACCTGCAGTGGGCGGAACCGTGGTACGGGGTCGAAACCGATCTCGACGCCTACCTGGTGAACGAAGCGGGCAACACCCTCCTTTTCGCCAACCCGATCAACAACATCGACCAAGGCCCGGAAGGAGAAGGGTTCTGGTCAGCCGACCGAATTGCTCCAGTGGCTGAACAAATCGAGCGGATCGGCGGAAGTGCAGCTGGTCATCGACCGGTGCATCAAGAACTGCAATCCTTCTGCGAGCCTGACGGCGAAACCGCGGCTCAAGTTCGACCTGCTCGAGGACGGCCGTGGGGTCTCGAGCACCGAGTACCCGACCTCGAATCGCTGGAGCGGGAATCACGGTCGGCCCGACGATCTACGGCCACGCCGGCGCCGACCGCGGCGATCACCCTCGGCGCGGTCAGGTACACCGAATCCGCGAGCGGCGCCGGCCGCCCCGGAGCGCTACTCCTCGCGCGGCCCGGTCACGCACTACTTCGAGCCCGGTCACCAGCACCACGCCCGCTGCCGCGATCGCCGGCGCCGGAAGTCGTCCGGAAGCCGAACCTGACGCCACCGACTGCGCCTCGACCACCTTCTTTGCCCAGCGCAGTGGCTTCAGCGACGGCCTTTTCCACTTCTGCGGCACCTCGGAGGCGGGCCCGCACGCCGCCGCCGTGGCCGCCCTGATGAAGCAGACCGAACCGCTCGCCTCGCCCGCGTCGATTCTCGCCGCGATGGAAGCCTCGGCGACGCCCTACACCACGGTCACCTCCCTCGACGCGGTCGGCAAAGGGCTGCTCAACGCCGATGGCGGCGATCACCGCGGTCCGTGGCTCACCGGTCAACGACCCGCCCAGCTTCGTCGTCCCCTCGCTCGAAGAAGAAGCCGCCGCGCCGGCGCCGGTGGTGACGATCACCAAGGGGCCGAAATCGCTCGGCAAGGAAAGCCGCCCGACCTTCGAATTCAGCTCGACCCGGCCGGTCTCCTTCAGTTGCCAGATCGACGGCGCCGCGCCCCAGGCCTGCGCCTCGCCCTACGTCGTCCCGGCCAAGCTCGGCGACGGCGCCCACGGCTTCGTCGTCACCGGCACCGACGCGCAGGGCCGCAGCGGCTCGAGCGGCCTCTACAGCTTCACGATCGACACCAAGGCGCCGCGGACGAGGATCGTCCGCCACCCGAAGAAGGTGATCAAGACGAAGAAGCCCAGCGTCGTCGCCCGCTTCAAGCTGAAGGCCAACGAGGCGCCGGTGACCTTCTACTGCCAGGTCGACAAGGAAGCGCTGCGGATCTGCCCGACGAAGTTCCGCCGTCGCTTCACCCCCGGCCACCACGTGCTCAAGGTGAGGGCGATGGACCAGGCGGGCAACATCGCCACCAACTGGACCCGCTACAAGTTCCGCGTCAAGCAGGTCGGTCTCGTCGCGTCGGAGCGCCGGATGATCCAGTGGGCGACCAGCAGCAGGACGACCGCCCCGCCGAGCGCCCCGAGCACCGCCGGGTCGGTGAGGCTGATCCCTTCCAGCCGCGTGCCGAGGTAGACCGCCAGCGCGGTGATCGGCAGGAACCCGACCGCGGTCGTCCAGCAGTAGCGGTGGAAGGGGACGCGGGCGGCGCCCGCCGCGGCCGAGATCAGGCTGAAGGGGACGATCGGCAGTAGGCGCAGGGCGATCAGCAGGGTGACACCGCCGCTGTCGACCATCCGCTCGAAGCGCTCGAAACGCGCGGCGCCGAACCAGCGGTCGAGCAGCGGTCGCGCCACCCCCGTGCCGAACCAGTAACAGATGAGCGCCGAGATCATCCAGCCGATCACGACGATCCCGAGGCCGCCGAAGAAGCCGTAGGCGAAGCCCGCGGCGGCGTTGACGATCTCGGCCGGGTAGGGGACGACCGAGTGGACGACGGCGAGGCCGACGAGGATCAGCGGCCCGCCCGCGCCGAGCGACTTGATTTCTTCGCGGACCTCGGTGGTTTCGCCGTGGACGGCGGCGACCGAGGCGTGGCGCAGGGCGGGGACGAGGACGATGAGCAGCGCCAGCAGGATGCAGCCGGTGAGCGCCACTCCGATCTCCAGCCAGGGCAGGTGAGGGCGCTCGCGCGGCGCCTCTTTGGTCTCGTCTGTCACGTGCCGCCAAATGTGGCACACGGCGGGGCGCGGCAGGTGAAGGGGCCGGCTAGGCGGGCGCGGCGCCCCGCAGCCGCTCGGCGAGGCCGGAGCAGCGCCCGCTGCCCTCGCCGCGGCCGACCGCGGCCGCCAGGGCCGCCGAGTCGCCGACCAGGACGCAGTCCTTGCGCGCCCGGGTGATCGCCGTGTAGAGCAGCGGCCGGCTCAGCATCCGGGTGTGGGAGCGGTGGCAGACCGCGACCACGACCGGCACCTCGCAGCCCTGCGCCTTGTGGACCGAGATCGCGTAGGCGAGCTTCAGAGTCGCCGTCTCCGCGTAGGGCATGACCAGGGTGCCGCCCTCGTCGGTGTCGACGACGATCCGTTCCTCGTCGCGGTCGTCGCGGCGGAGGAAGACGATCGAGCCGTTCATCAGGCCGAGCTCGTGGGAGTTGCGGGTCTGGATCAGCCGGTCGCCGATCCGGAAGCGGCCGCCGACCGCCCGCTTCCCGTCCGGATTGAGGCGCTCCTGCAGGCGCTCGTTGAGCGCGTCGATCCCGACCGGCCCGCGGTACATCGGGGCCAGCGTCTGGACCTCGCGGATCGGGTCGACGCCGAAGCTCTCGGCGGCCCGTTCGGCGACCACCTCGACCACCGTCTCCAGCGCCCGCTCCGGCGACGGGCGCTCGATGAAGAAGAAGTCGCGGTCCTGGTCGGCGCCGGGCTCGAGGTGGGGGGACGGCCGCGGTTGATCTCGTGGGCGGCGGTGGTGATCATCGAGCGCGCCGCCTGGCGGAAGATCTGGGTCAGCCGCACGACCGGCGCCGCGCCCGACTCGATCAGGTCCTCGAAGGGTTTGCCCGCGCCGATCGGCGGCAACTGGTCGGCGTCGCCGACGAAGACGACGTGGGTCGTCTCGGCCAGCCCTTCGAGCAGCACCTCGGCCAGCCGCAGGTTCAGCATCGAGGACTCGTCGACGATCACCAGGTCGACCGGCAGCGGCCGGCCGGGGCCGAAGCCGGGGTCGCCGCCGGGGACCCATTCGAGCATCCGGTGGATCGTCTGCGCCTCGTGGCCGGTCGTTTCCTGGAGGCGGCGCGCGGCGCGGCCGGTCGGCGCGCAGAGGGCGATCTTCGCGCCCGCGTCTTCGGCGGCGGCGACGATCGCCGTCGTACAGCGGGTCTTGCCGACGCCGGGACCGCCGGTGAGGACCGAGACCCGCGCATCGAAGGCGCCGCGCACCGCCGCCCACTGCTCTTCGGTCATCTCTTCGGCCGGGTCGCTCTCGCCGGGGTCGTGGTCGAGCTGGGGCGGCGCGGCCAGCCGCCGCGCCAGCGTCGCCGCCACCGCCCGCTCGCTCTCCAGGGTCAGCTCGCGGTAGACCCGCCCTTCGTCTTCGTCGTCGACCAGGCCGCGCGCCGCGGCCAGCACCGCCGGATCGGGGACGAGCCCGATCAGCTTCGCGGTGCGGGCGGCGAGCTCCTCGGCCGGGAGGTAGCTGTTGCCCGCTTGTTCGGCCTCGCGCAGCGCGTAGACGGCGGCCGCCTGGGCGCGTTTGTCGGACTCGGGCGGGACGTCGGCGGCCAGCGCGATCTTGTCGGCGCGGGCGAAGCCGACCCCCTCGACCTCGGTCAGCCGGTAGGGGTCCTCGTGCAGGATCTGGGTCGAGCGCTCGCCGTAGCGGGCGTGGATCGGCGCCGCCAGGTGGGCGAGGCCGTGCGGGGCGAGCTGGACGTGGAGCTCGCGCACGGCGCGGCTCTCGTGCCAGGACTGGGTCGCCGCCGCGGCCTGGTCGACGCTGACGCCGCGCAGCGCCGCGAAGGTGCGCTGCGGGTCGGCGGCGATCACCTGCAGCACCTCCTCGCCGTGCATGTCGACCAGCTTCTCGGCGCGCGCCTGGCCGATGTGGCGGAGGCTGGTCAGGTAGGCGATCTGCCCCTCGCGGTCGGTCGGATCGAGCGGCAGCGCACCCTGGGCGCGCAGCTGGCGGCCGTAGCGGGAGTGGGTCTGCCACTCGCCGCTCACTTCGGCGCGCTCGCCGGCGCTCAGGTGGGCGACCGGCCCGACCAGCGCGAAGCCGTCGCCGCCGCCGGCCTCCTGCACCTCGAGCACCGCGTAGCCGTCATCCTCGGCGCGAAAGATCACCCCCAGCACCTCGACCGTGCCGGTGTAGGAGGCAGCGTCGGCGTCGAACAAGGTCGCGGAGCGCATCACCCTCCCAAAGCTAGTTGGCGGCGAGGCGGAGGAGGTCCGTGTAGCGTCGGGTCGGTGGCAAGTTCGACGGAAAGAGCAGCCGAGCTTCCCTGGATCGACGAGCACGCGGCCGAGATCGCCGCCCTACCCGCCGTCGTCTGGCCGGCGCTCCTGCGCACGGTGGAGCGGATGACCGCGGGCGGCGCGGCGCCGCGCTACGCGCGGGCGGTCGGCTGCGCCGACGCCGAGGCGGGCGGGCCGCGGCCGCTCGAGGTCGGCTCGACCGTCCCCGGCTTCCACGTCGCCGCGCTGACCCCGCAGCGGCTGCTGGTGCTCGCCGGGTCCCACCACTTCTCCGACTACGCACTCTGCTTCCGCCTCGAACCGCTGGGCGGCGTGCGCACCCGCCTCGTCGCCGAGACCCGGGCCGTGTTCCCGGGCCTCAAGGGCCGCGCCTACCGCGCCCTGGTGATCGACACGCGGATGCACGTGCTGGTCACCCGCCGGGTGCTGCGCTCCGTCACCCGGCGCGCCGAGGCGGCCCCGCCGGTGGGTGGTGCGCCGGCGTCCGGAGGCGGCGCCGGCTGATGCCGCGCGCCGCCTCCCGTCCGCCTGCGGGCCTCTGCGACTCCTGTCGCCACCAGCGGCTGGTCCCCAACACGCGCGGCTCGGTCTTCTCGCTCTGCGAGCGCTCTCGCACCGAGCCCGAGTTCCGCCGTTACCCGCCGCTCCCGGTCCTCCGCTGCCCCGGCTTCGAGCGGGCGGAGGAGAGGAGCGCAGGCGACGAGCCCGTCGCCTAGGGCATTTTCGGGTCGGGGCCGCCGATCTCGCTCACTTCCGGCGGCGAGTAGACGCGGCCGGGGACGCCGCCCAGGATCAGCAGTCGGATCCCGTCCGGGCCGGCCCAGACCTTGCGTTTCGCCGACGGGCCCACCCGCGCGATCTGATCGCCGTCGAGCGGCATCCGTTCGCCGTCGACCTCGAGCTCGCCGCTGCCGCGCAGCGCCAGGAAGACCTCCTCCTGGTCGTCGTGCGTGTGGTCGTGGGTGGGATAGGCGTCGAAGGACGGGGGCAGGTCGATCACCTGCATCCCGAACGACTCCACCCCGAGCTCCGCCCGCGCCCGTTTGAAGCTGCCGAACAGCGCGGCGTCCATGTCGTCGATCCGCTTCACCGCGTACTCCCCCATCTGTCCCTCCTGTTAGTACGAACGTTCGTGCTTTTTTATATCCTCTCGGTGTGGCCGGTGCAACCGAGACGAAGGGGGAGCGGACCCGTGCCGCGATCCTCGACCGCGCCGTCGACCTGGCTTCGGTCGAGGGCCTCGAGGGGCTGACGATCGGCCGCCTCGCGAGCGACCTGGAGATGAGCAAGAGCGGCCTTTTCGCCCACTTCGGCTCGAAGCAGGACCTGCAGCTGGCGACCGTGGCCGCCGCCGCCGACCGCTTCCGCCGGGTCGTGGTCGAACCGGCGCTCGCCGCCGCCGACGGCGCGCCCCGCCTGCGGGCGATGGCCGAGCGCTACTTCGAGTACCTGGAGACCTTCTCCGGCGGCTGCTTCTGGGGCGCCACGGCGAGCGAGTACGACGACCGGCCCGGCCCGGTCCGCGACGCGATCGCCGCCGCCATGGAGCTCTGGATCGCCGAGCTCAGCCGCCAGGCGAAGGTGGCCGGGGTCGCCGATCCCGACCGCTACGCCTTCGAGCTCTACGCCGTCGTGATGGGCGCCAACTCGCGGTTCCGCCTCAGCGGCGATCGCCGCGTGTTCGACCTCGCCCGCGCCGCCCTGGCACGGCTCGAGGCCGAACTGCCTGCCTGAGCGGCGGCCGCGTCCCCGCTACGGGTTGGTGTGGTTGACCTTCTCCGGCTCGATCTTCACGATCACCCGCTCTTCGCCCGGCTGGCGGAAGGGGTAGGAGTCGGCGTCGAGATAGCGCTTGGCGAGCGCGTCGATGTCGTTGTCGGCGCCCTCGCCGGTGATCTCGACGACCTTGCCCTGGACGATCAGGCTCTCGTAGGGGTTCTCCTGGCCGGCGATCGAGATCGCGACACTCGGGTTGTTGCGCAGGTTCTTCGGCTTCACCCGGCCCTCGGCGGTGTTGAAGGTGATCAGGTCGCCGTCGAGGCCGATCCAGACGGCCGATACCTGGGGCGAGCCGTCCGGGTTGACGGTCGCCACGTGGGCGAAGTCTTTACCTTCGAAGAGGTGCTTTGCCTCGTCGGGGATCGCAGCCATGAAGTCCTCCTGGATCGTTGAGTTAGTGTCGTCGTCAACCACTTTCTTACTACTCCGGAGAGGTCTTTGGATGGAAATCGCGATCGGACTTCCGAATGCAGTGCCGGGAACGACCGGCAGGCAGCTGACCGAGTGGGCCCGAAAGGCCGAGATGCGGGGCTTTTCCAGCCTCGGGACGATCGACCGGGTCACCTACGGAAATTACGAACCGCTGATCGCGCTCAGCGCCGCCGCGGCGGTCACCGAGCGGATCGGCCTCACCACCGCGGTGCTGCTGGCGCCACTGCGGGTCAACGGGGCGATGCTCGGCAAGCAGACGCTGAGCCTCAACGCGCTCTCCGGCGGGCGCCTCACGCTCGGGGTCGGGCTCGGCGGTCGCGACGACGACTACGCGGCGATCGGCGCCGACATGGGCAACCGCGCCGCCGAGGTCGAAGCGATCCTCGGTCGCCTCACCGAGGTCTGGGCCGACAACACGATCGGCCCCGACGTGGCGCCGCCGCGGCTCCTCATCGGCGGCGGCGTGCAGGCGACCTACGAACGGGCGGCCAAGCACGGCAGCGCCGGCTGGATCGCCGGTGGCGGCCCTCCCGACGCCTTCGCCGAGTCGTTCGCCAAGGTCAAGGAGGCCTGGTCGGCGGCCGGCCGCGACGGCGAGCCGGTCGGCATCGCGCTCGCCTACTTCTCCCTCGGCGACGACCCCAAGGGCGACGCGAACCGCTACCTCGGCGACTACTACGCGTTCCTCGGCGAGGAAACCGCGGGCTGGATCGCCGGCTCCGCCGCCAAGGACGCGGAGACCGTGAAGGCCTACCTCGACGCCTTCGCGTCGGTCGGGTGCGACGAGCTGATCCTCTTCCCCTGCTCGAACGATCCGGCCCAGGTCGATCTGCTCGCCGACGCCGTGGGGCTCTAGCCCGGCGTGGCGGATGAGCTCGAGATCATCCTCTTCGCCGGCCCGATCGCGCTCGAGCGGTGGCTCGAGGCCAACGGCCACTCCTCGCCGGGGATCTGGCTGAAGCTCGCCAAGAAAGGCGCCCCGGAGCCCAGCGTCACCTACGCCGAGGCGGTCGAGCTGGCGCTCTGCTTCGGCTGGATCGACAGCCAGAAGCGCGGTCTCGACGAGACCCACTTCCTGCAGCGCTTCACCCCGCGCCGCCCGCGCGGCCGCTGGTCGAAGATCAACCGCGAGAAAGCCGAATCCCTGGAGGCCGTCGGCGCGCTCCGCCCGGCCGGCGCCGCCGAGGTCGCCGCGGCGAAGGAGGACGGCCGCTGGGAGGCCGCCTACGAGGGCCAGCGCACCGCCAAGGTGCCCGCGGACCTGCAGCGCGAGCTCGACGCCAACCCGGCCGCCGCCGCCTTCTTCGCCGAGCTCGAGAGCGCCAACCGCTACGCGATCACCTACCGCCTCGCCGAGGCGAAGAAACCCGAGACCCGCGAGCGCCGCCTGCGCAAATTCATCGCCATGCTCGAGCGCGGCGAGAAGATCCACGAGTAGGCGCGGCGTCGAGCTACCCTTGGCGTCATGAAAACCGGCGAAGAGCAGGGATTCGACCGCGGAGCTGACGAGATCTGGGCCGACGGGGAGGAGTCGCGTCGCCGTCAATTGCGGGAAGACGCCGACCGCTCTCTCGCCGAGAACCTGGCGGAGGGGTTGGCGCTGAGCGAATTTCTCTCGACCTTCACCGGCGCCGCCCGACCGCGGTGAGCGCACAGCCGCTTCGCCTGCGGCTCCTCTTGCAGCGGCTGCGGGAGGCGGAGATCGACTTCGTGCTGGTCGGTGGCCTGGCCGTCAACGCCTGGGGATACCTGCGAGCCACCCGCGATGTCGATCTCGTGCCCGACCCGTCGCCAGAGAATCTCGCGCGGCTCGACGCGTTGCTTGTGGGCCTGGGAGGCAAGGTCGAGGTCGGCGGGCGTCTGCTCGGGTCCTCCGCGATCAGGACCTTTCTCCGCACCGGAGACCGCACCCTGGTCCTTACCGCGCTCGGTCGGATCGACATCCTGCAGGGCCTGCCGCAGGTGCCTTCCTTCGCCGCGCTCGACGAGCGGAGCAGTGAGGTGGACCTCGAAGGGCTGACCGTGAAGGTCTGCTCCTTCGACGACCTGGTGACGATGAAGCGGGCAAGCGACCGTCCCCGTGATCGCGATGACCTCGAAGCGTTGGAAGCGGCCCGGGAGGGACGCGGGCCGGGCGCCCTCTAACCTCGTCGGATGGACACGCAGCGACTTGACGAGGCCCTCGCCACGGCGGGGGAGCCCTCCTACCGGGCCGGACAGGTCTGGGAGTGGGTCGCGCGCGGGGCGGCCGGCTACGAGGAGATGACCAACCTGCCGGCGGCGCTGCGGGCGCGGCTCGAGGCCGATGTGCCGCTCTCGACGCTCGGCGTCCGCGCCGAGGCGCGCTCCGACGACGGCACGATCAAGACCCTCTTCGACACCGCCGACGGCCGCCCGCTGGAGGCGGTGCTGATGCGCTATCGGGACGGCCGGCGCTCGGTGTGCGTGTCCTCGCAGTCGGGCTGCCCACTGACCTGCACCTTCTGCGCGACCGGCAAGATGAAGTTCGGCCGCAACCTCACCGCCGACGAGATCCTCGACCAGGCGCTCCACTTCCGCCGGGTCGAACCGATCGACCACGTCGTCTTCATGGGGATGGGGGAGCCGACGATGAACATCGACAACGTGCTCGCCGCCTGCCGGCGCCTGCCCGACCTCGGCGTCACCCACCGCCGCACGGCGATCTCGACGGTCGGCTGGGTGCCGGGGATCGACCGCCTCGCCGAGAACGAGATGCCGATCGCGCTGGCCCTCTCCCTGCACGCCCCCAACGACGCGCTTCGCTCGCAGCTGATGCCGGTCAACGACCGCTTCCCGCTGGCCGAGGTGCTCGCCGCCTGCGACCGCTACCGCGCCAAGCGCCGGCGCAAGGTCTTCGTCGAGTACGTGATGCTCGACGGCGTCAACGACCTCCCCGAGCACGCCCGCGAACTCGCCACCCTGCTCGACCCGCGGATCTACAAGATCAACCTGATCCCGTACAACCCGACCGGCGCCTATGACGGCTCCTCGCCGGAGCGGATCGAGACCTTCCGCGCGATCCTCGCCGAGCACCGCGTCCCCGCCACCGTCCGCCTCACCCGCGGTCGCGACATCGACGCCGCCTGCGGGCAACTCGCCGCCAAAGCGGCCGCCTGAGCGATGCGACTGGCCGGCTGGCCAGTTAAGCTCCGCGCATGGCCACGGTCGATTCCACCGCGCCGATCGCCACCCGCCCGCCGCGGATGTCGGCGAACCCGATTCGGCGGGTCGCCGACGACCTCGCCGCCGAGTGGCGGGGGAGGGGGTCCTATCCGCCGGGGCCGAGCGACTTCAGCCTCGCCCGCACCAAGCAGATCGCCCGCGACCCGCTGCCGCTGCTGCTCGGCGCCTACGAAGAGTTCGGGCCGATCTTCAGCATGCGCCTGCTCCACACCAGGGTCGTCTTCATGCTCGGCCCGGAGGCCAACCACTTCGTCACCGTCGGCCACCCGGAGAACTTCCACTGGCGCGAGTCGAGCTTCGGGGATCTGATCCCGCTGCTCGGCGACGGCCTGCTGACGGTCGACGACGACTACCACGACCGCGCCCGGGAGATCATGCTGCCCGCCTTCCACCGCGAACAGGTCGAGGCCTCGACCGCGGCGATGCGGGCCGAGGCCGAGGTGGCGATCGCCGCTCTGCGCCCCGATACGGTCGTCGACATCTACGCCTGGATGCGCAGGCTGGCGATGCGGATCGCGATGCGGGCGCTGCTCGGCCTCGACCCCGACGACGGCGGCAGGGGCGCCGTCGCCGCCGCGACCTTCGAGGAGGCGCTCGGCTTCTTCGGCATCGACTACGCGCTGCGCCTGCTCCGCGGCCCGGGCTCGCCCTGGCGCCGGCTGATGGCCGCCCGCGCCCTGCTCGACGAGATTGTCTACGAGGAGATCGCCCGCCGCCGCGCCACCCCCGACGGCGGCCGCCGCGACATCCTCAGCCTTCTCATCGGCGCCCGCGGCGAGCAGGGCGAGCGCTTCACCGACACCGAGATCCGCGACCAGGTGATGACCCTGATGTTCGCCGGCCACGACACCTCGACCTCGACCGTGACCTTCGCCCTCTACGAGCTCGCCCACCACCCCGACGCGCTCGAGCGCCTCTGCGAGGAGCAGGACCGGGTGCTCGCCGGGGCGGCGCCGACGATCGACCAGCTGGAGCGCGAGATGCCCTACCTCGACATGGTCGTCGACGAGGTCCTGCGGCTCTACCCGCCCGCCTGGATCGGTCCCCGCCGCGCCGTCCGCGACTTCGACTTCGGCGGCTTCACGGTGCCCCGCGGTGCCTACGTCAACTATGTCTCCTGGGCCAGCCACCGGATCCCGTCGGTCTTCCCGGAGCCGGAGGCGTTCGTCCCCGAGCGCTTCAGCCGCGAGCGCAAAGCGGCGCTGCCGCGCGGCGCCTACGTCCCTTTCGGCGGCGGCAAGCGCGTCTGCATCGGCAAGCGCTTCGGCCAGATCGAGGTGAAGCTGGTGACGACGATGCTCCTGCAGCAGCTCCGCGCCGACGCTCTGCCGGGCCGCACGATGACGGTCCGCCAGATGCCGACGCTCTCGCCACGGGGCGGCCTGAAGATGCGCCTTAGGAAGCGCGCCTAGACTCCCGCGCCTTGCGCGCGCTCGTCATCTCCGACACGCACTTCGGCGCCTGGACCGGCCGCGACCTCCTGCGCGAGGACTTCTTCCTCGACCGGCTGGCGCCGGCCCTCGACGGGGTCGACGAGGTGATCCTGCTCGGCGACCTCTTCGACTTCCTCTTCGGCTCGGTCGCCGACGCGGTCGACGCCTCGGCCGGCCTGCTGGCGCTGCTCGCGGCGAAGCTGCCCGGCAAGCGCTTCGTCTTCCTGGCCGGCAACCACGATCACCACCTCGTCCACCGCGACGACGAGAGCCGCGTCGTCGAGGCGGCGCTCGCCCGTGGCGACGCCCCCCGCGACGAGGGGGTGCCGCCGCGCGAGCCGCCCGGTCCCGACTTCTTCCGGTCCTTCCTCGAGCGCCGCCTGCCCGGCGTCGAGGTCGAGATCGCCTACCCGACCTACACCTGCGCCGGCGTCCTCTGCACGCACGGCCACTACCTCGACCCGCACGCGCGGATGACCGGCTCACGCGGCTCCCGGCTCCTGACCCGGGCGCTCTGGGCGATCGCCTCGGGCGGCCCCGAGGAGCCGACCTGCGAGGCTGACTACGAGTCGGTGACGACGCTGCTCACCGAGTGGCTCTACATCGCCGCCCAGATGCCCCACGGCACGCACGCCCAGCAGAACGTCTTCGCCGCCGCCCAACGGGCGGGCCGCCTCGCCGCCGTCGCCGGAGCGCCGGTCCGCGGCGCTCGCCGCCTTGCCGCCGAGGTGCGCGATCGCACCGGCGGCGCGGAAGACGAGGCGCTCCCCAGCGCCGCGCACTTCGACGCCGTCGTCCGCGACGAGACCGCCCGCCAGGCGCGCGAACAGCCGGTGCCCGGACCGCCGCCGCTCCGTGCGCAGTACCCGGAGCCGACCGTGCTCTCGCGCAGCAGCCCGACCGAGCACGCGCTCGAGGCCTTCTCCCGGGTCGTCGCCAACCTCGGCTGGGACCGCGACACCGACCGCATCGTCTTCGCCCACACCCACCAGCCGCTCGCCGACGTCCGCGCCACCCGCGGCGCAACCCGTTACTGGAACAGCGGCTGCTGGATCTACGAGCCCGACCTCTCCTCGCGCCAGGCCTACGCGCGCTACTGCCGCTTCGCCTGGCCGGGGACGGCGATCGTGATCGACGACTCCGAGCCGGAGCCGCGCCTGCTCGAGCTGCTCGCCGACCTCAACCCGCTGGCCGGCGGCCCCGGCCTGCCGAAGGCGCCCGCGTGATCGGCCCCGACACCGTCGCCGCCGGGATCCGCCTCGCCCGCGCCGAAGAGGCCTGGGAGCCGGTCCTGTTCGGCGGCATGATCCCGATCGTCGGCGCCGTCGCGGTCGTCTGGCTGATCTGGCGCGCCGTCAAGGACAATCCGGAAAACGACCTGCCGCCCGAGGAGCGCCCGTCCTCACCGGAGTACCGCTACGCGAACGACCCGGGCAAAAAAGAGGGCGGGCCCGAAGACCCGCCCTCTCCGTGAGTTCGCAGTTCGTTCCGCTATCCGGAACCAAGTGCGAACGCGCTACTTGATGAACAGCATCTCCTCGTACTTCGGCAGGGGCCAGAAGTCGTCGGTGACGATCCGCTCCAGCTGGTCGGCGGCCTCGCGGACCTTGGTCATCGCCGCCAGCTGGTGGTCACGGGCGTAGATCGCCAGGTCCAGACCCTCGAGGTCGCCGGGCACGGCGTTGGCCCCCTTCAGCTCGCCGAGCGATCCGACCAGGTCGTCGACCAGCTCGCGGACCTCGCCCTCGAGACTGGACACGCCCGCCTCGGAGATCAGCGCCAGCTGCCGCAGCCCGGCAGGCAGGATCAACGTCTGGCCGATCGAGAACGTCTCCTCGGCCTCGATGTTCGCCCGGATCGCGTACTGCTCGATCCACACGTCGTAGCGCGACTCGAGCTCCCGCTTGCTGAGCACGTGGTAGTCCTCGAACGCCTTGACGGTGTCGTCGGCGACCACCTCGGGCAGTGCGTCGGGGGTGGTTTTCAGGTTCTTGAGGCCGCGCCGCTCCGCCTCCTGGTGCCACTCCTCGGAGTAGTTGTCGCCGCCGAAGCAGACGACCTTGTTCGCCAGGTAGGAGTCTTTGACGATCTCCATCACGGCCTCGGGCATCCCCGAGCCTGCGTCGAGCTTCTCCTTCAGCTTGCCCGCCAGCTCGTCGATCGCCTCGGCGGCGATCGTGTTCAGGACCGTGTTCGGGAAGGCGAGCGACATGCTCGAGCCGAGCGCCCGGAACTCGAATTTGTTGCCGGTGAAGGCGAACGGCGAGGTCCGGTTGCGGTCGCCACCATCGAGCGGCAGCGGCGGCAGCACCGAGGAGCCGAGATCGAGGAACGAGGCCGGCGTGTTGGGATCGCCTTCGCCGGTCGAGATCGCCTCGAACACTTTTTCCAGTTCGGCGCCGAGGAAGATCGAGATGATCGCCGGCGGCGCCTCGTTGGCCCCGAGCCGGTGGTCCTGCCCGATGTTGGCGACCGAGGCCCGCAGCAGGCCCTGGTGTTTGTTGACCGCCTGGATCACCGCCGTGCAGAAGAACAGGAAGTGGATGTTGTCCACCGGCGTGTCACCCGGGTTCAGCAGGTTGGAGCCGGTGTCCGTTCCCATCGACCAGTTGTTGTGCTTGCCCGACCCGTTGACGCCGGCGAACGGCTTCTCGTGCAGCAGGCAGACCAGGCCGTAGCGGCGGGCGACGTTTTCCAGCGTCCGCATCAGCAGCTGCTGGTGGTCGGAGCCGACGTTCGAGCTCTCGAAGATCGGCGCGATCTCGTACTGCGCCGGCGCGACCTCGTTGTGGCGGGTCTTCACCGGGATGCCGAGCTTCCGCATTTCCAGTTCCGACTCCATCATGAAGGCGAGCACCCGCTCCGGGATCGAGCCGAAGTAGTGGTCGTCGAGCTCGTGGCCCTTCGGCGGCTTGGAGCCGAAGAGGGTGCGCCCGGTGGAGATCAGGTCGGGCCGCTCGAAGAAGTACTGCTCGTCGATCAGGAAGTACTCCTGCTCGGGGCCGACCGTGGTGAAGACCCGCTCGGTCTCCTTGTCGCCGAGCAGCCGCAGCGCTTTGACGGCGGCCTGCGAGAGGGCGTCCATCGAGCGCAGCAGCGGGATCTTCGCGTCGAGCGCCTCGCCGGTCCAGCTGGCGAAGGCGGTCGGGATCGCCAGCAGCGTCCCGTTCGGGTTCTCGAGGATGAAGGCCGGGCTGGTCGGGTCCCACGCGGTGTAGCCGCGCGCCTCGAAGGTGGCGCGGAGGCCGCCGGTCGGAAAGGACGACGCGTCCGGCTCGCCCTGGATCAGCTCCTTGCCGGAGAAGCCGGCGATCAGCTTGCCTTCGCCGGCGGGCTCGAAGAACGAGTCGTGCTTCTCCGCCGTCGACCCGGTCAGCGGCTGGAACATGTGGGTGTAATGGGTGGCGCCCTTCTCCAGGGCCCACTCCATCATCGCCTCGGCGACCGCGTCGGCGAGGCTCGGGTCGAGCGCGTCGCCGTGTTCGAGGGTGGCCTGCAGCTTCTGGAAGACGTCGTCGGGCAGCCGTTCTTTCTGCACCGTGACGTCGAAGACGTTGGCGCCGAAGGCGGCGTTCTCGGGCAGGGTCAGATCGAGCGCGCCGAGAGACTCACCGTTGGAGCTCCACTGGGCTGCGGTCACGTTCTGCTGGCGGATTCGGCTCATCGCTTGGCTTGTCCCTCACTTGGCGGCGCGTCCGGTGGCCGGCCGCGATCGATTTCTGTTCAAAAACTCCCTAGACAAAGCCAAAAGAGCCTAATGCCGAGGACTTAACCCGAGGTTTGTACGCGCGTACAGTCTTTGCCGGGCGGCGCTGTCCCATATGTAGAGCCGGATGCGGCAATCAGGCGCGGCGGCGCAGGATGGTGAGATCGCCGACCGTCTCGAAACCGAGGCGGGCGTAGAGGAGCTGCGGCCAGTCGGCCGCCTCGGCGGTGAGGAAGATCGTCGTGTCGCCGGCGGCCTGGGCGGCGGCGACGGCGGCGAGGACGACCGCCTTCGCGTAGCCGCGTTCGCGTGCGCGCTCACGGGTGCCGACGTCCTCGACCTGGCCGATCGACCCCAGCCCCAGCAGGCGGCAGGCGGAGAGCGGCTCGCCCTCGGCGGGAGCGACGAACCAGCGGTCGCCGCCCGCCTCGCCGTAGCGCCCGTCGATGTCGAAGAGCTGGTCGACCGTCGCGTCCGGCTGTTCGACCCCGGTCGGCACCGCCTCTTCGGCGATCAGCGCCCGCCGCAGCCCTTCGATCTCCGCCAGCCGCACCTCCCGCACTCCCAACGTGCGTTCGCACTTCGTTCCGCTATCCGGAACCAACTGCGAACGCGCTGCGGGGGGCTCGGCCGCGGCGCCGCGCCAGACCATGTAGCGCGTGCGCTCGACCTCCCAGCCGGGCCAACGCGCCGGCTCGGCTTCCATCTCCTCGCCCAGTCGACGACCGTCGGCCTCGTCGAGCGCGCAGACGGTGCGGTGCGCGAAGCCCTCGCCGCCGAGCGCCGCGTCGGCGATCGCGACCACCGCGTCGACGCTCAATCCGATCTGTTCGATCCCGACCCAGTTGCTGTCCCAGATCAGCGGCGCCGACGGCGTCAGGAAGAGCCGGCCCCAGCTCGCCCGCCGCACCTCGTCACACACCTTCTGGTCGAGCGCCAGCTCGAAGGCGAGCAACTCGTCACGGCCTGATGCCGCCCGGCCCTCCATCCGGATAGCCTCCCAATTCGCGCGGCCGCCGGCCGCCCAGCCAAGCCGCAGGAATCCAAGATTCAGGGAGGAGCCGGGTCGAATGTTCGTAAGCAAGGCCGCCGTGGTCGGTGGAGGGACGATGGGAGGGGAGATCGCGCAGGCGATCGCCGCCGCCGACATTCCGGTCGTCGTCAAGGACATCGACCAGAAATTCGTCGACGCGGCGCTGGAGAAGGCGGGCGCGGTGACCCAGGGCCAACTCGCGGGCCAGGTGAAGAAGGAGCGCATCACCCAGGAGCAGGCCGACGCGCGCCTCGCCGAAGTGATGGCCAACGTCACCGGCACCACCAGCTACGCCGAGTTCGCCGACGTCGACTTCGTGATCGAGGCGGTCCCGGAGAAGATGCAGATCAAGCAGGCCGTCTTCCGCGAGATCGACGCGGCGACGCCGGGCCACGCGATCCTCTCCTCCAACACCTCGTCGCTCTCGATCACCGAGATGGGCGAGGCGACCCTGCGCGCCGACAAGGTCGTCGGCTTCCACTTCTTCTACCCGGCGTCGATCATGCCGCTGGTCGAGGTGATCGTCGGCGAGGACACCTCGCGCGAGACCGCCACCGCCGCCTACAACTTCGCCCAGGCGATCAAGAAGCAGCCGATCGTCTGCGGGGAGGTCCCCGGCTTCGTCGTCAACCGCATCCTGATGGCGACGATGGGGGAGATCTGGCGCGCCCAGGAGGAGAAGGGCCTGGACCTGAAGGCGATCGACGCGGCGATCGCCGAGGCCAAACTGGCGCCGATGGGCCCGTTCTTCCTGCAGGACCTGCTCGGGCTCGACACCGTCTTCCACGTCGCCGAGCACCTCAACCACTCCTACGGCGAGAGCTTCTACGTCCACGAGGGCCTGCGCGGCCTGGTCGGCGAAGGCAAGCTCGGCATGAAGAGCGGCGGCGAGGGCTTCTTCAAGGACGGCGAGCAGACGATCCCCGGCGACGCCGAGCCCGACGCGCAGGAGCTGATCGACATGTTCGGCGCCCGCGCCCTGATCGAGTCCTGCCTGCTGGTCGAGGAGGGGATCGCCTCGGTCCGCGACATCGACCTCGGGATGATGACCGGGGCCGGCCTCGACCCGCGCAAAGGCCTGCTCCCCCCGTTCTGGAAAGCCGACGTCGAAGGCCTCGGGCAGATGCTGGAGAAGATCGAGGCGCTCGAGGAGAAGTACGGCGAGCGCTTCACTCCTCCGATCACCCTGAAGCGCCTCGTCGCCCAGGGCCGGCTCGGCATCACCACCGGCCAGGGCTTCTACGCCTACCCGCAGCCCGACGCGGGCGACCAGGTGGAGAAAGTGCTGCTGGAGACGCGCGGCCCGGTCGCGATCGCCTGGCTCGCCAACGCGCCGATGAACGCGGTCCACCCCCAGGTGATCGCCGACCTGAAGACCGTCTGGGAGAGGGTCAAGGCCGACGAGGACCTGCACGCGATGGTGATCGCCTCGACCGTGCCGATCGTCTTCTCCGCCGGCGCCGACATCAAAGCGTTCACGACGATGGACCCGGCGGGCGGCAAAGAAATGCTCGACAGCGCCCACGCCCTGTTCCGCGAGTTCGAAACCGAGCCGATCGCGACGATTGCCGCGGTCAACGCGATCGCCTACGGCGGCGGCTGCGAGATGGCGATGGCCTGCGACTTCCGGATCGCCGCCGAGGCAGCGGTCTTCGGCCAGCCCGAGATCAAGCTCGGGATCATCCCCGGCTTCGGCGGCACCCAGCGGCTGCCGCGCCTGGTCGGCGAGAACAAGGCGCTCGAGATGAACCTGACCGGCGACGCGATCCTCTCCGAGGAGGCGCTCGACATCGGCCTCGTCAGCCGCGTCGTGCCCGACCACGAGCTGTTCGAGACGGCCCTGATGTGGGCGGGCAAGCTGGCCGCCCAGGCGCCGATCGCGCTCGGCCAGATCAAGCAGGTCTCCAACAAGGGCGATATCGACGCGGGCATCGAGGCCGAGAAGGGCGGCTTCACCACCGCCTTCGCCAGCGAGGACGCCAAAGAGGGCGTCGGCGCGTTCCTCGCCAAGCGCACGCCCAAGTGGAGCGGCAGGTAGGAAGAGCTTGGAGGGCGCCCCGCGTGGCGCCCTCGCTCAGAACTTGACGCCCTGCTTCTCGCAGTTGGCGACGATCGTTTCGGCCCGCGCGCCGGTGAATTCCGCCGCGTGGGAGCAGGTGTCGACCGCCTCCTGACCGCAGCGGTTCAGCGTTTCGGCGCCGACGATGCCGGCGACGGTCGGGTTGATGCACCCTTTGGCCGGGGCCGGATTGCTGTTGCTCGCCCCGGTGAAGGCGACCATCGCGATGATCGTGACGAGGGTGACCGCGACGATCCCGACCGCGACCCTGATCTCCCTGGAGCTCAGTTTGTAGAGCGGCGTGGTCTGGCGCTCGTAATGTCCTTCGAGTGGCATGGAGGCACCTTACGTGCCTGAGCGGGAGCCGCCTATCGCCCTGCGGGAGAAGATCGCCCACCGATCTTTAGACACTCGTACGTAGTGGCGAGGGTCGCTTGCCGAAAGGGTTACGCCAAGTCCAGATGGGCGCGCTGTGCCGCCGGCGAGCCGATTCGCCGGTGCGGGCCCGCTTAGAACGAAAGGAAGCATCAATTCAATGGAATGGTTGAGCGAAGGCGCCAATTCATGGCAGCTCACCGCCGCGACCCTGGTCGGCCTGATGAGCATCCCGGGCCTGGTCGTCCTCTACGGCGGCGTAATGCAGAAACGCTGGTCTGTGAACTCGATGATGATGGCGTTCGTCGCCTTCGCGATCGTGCTCATCCTCTGGGTCCTGGTCGGCTTCAAGATGGGGTTCGGAGAGCCGGTCCACATCTTCGGGTCGAGCAGCGGCTTCTTCGGGAACTTCATCGGGAAGCCGGAATCGATCCTCAACAGCCACAGCCTGCTGGAACAGGCCCACATACCGGAGCTTGCGGAAGAAGAATTCCTCTTCCCGCAATCGACGTTGGCGTACTTCCAGATCGTGTTCGCGGCGATCACGCCGATCCTCATGCTCGGGTCCGTCCTGGGCCGCTTCAACTTCAAAGCGTGGATCCCGTTCGTCGCGCTCTGGACCCTGCTGATCTACACGGTCAACGCCTTCATGATCTGGGGCGGCGGCTTCTTCGCGCAGAAGGGTTCGCTCGACTTCTCCGGTGGTTACGTCATCCACCTCGCCGCCGGTGTATCCGGGTTCGTCGCCGCGGCGGTGATCGGACCACGGCTCCAACGTGACCGAGAGATCGACGCACCGAACAACCTGGCGATGGTGGCGGTCGGCGCCGGCCTCCTCTGGATGGGCTGGAACGGCTTCAACGGCGGTGATTGGTACAGCGGCGGCGAAATCGCCTCCGCGGCCGTGCTCAACACCAACCTCTGCACCGCGGTCGCCTTCCTGGTCTGGGTCGCCCTCGATTACGCCACCGGCCGCAAGCCGAGCCTGATCGGCAGCGTCAACGGCATGATCGTCGGCCTCGTCGCGATCACCCCGGCCGCCGGTTTCGTCAACGGCTGGGCGGCGATCATCATCGGCGTCATCGCCTCGGCGATCGTCTACTTCGCGCTCAACTACCTGAGCCGGGTGGCGCCATTCCGCAACGTCGACGACACCCTCGGGGTCATCTACACCCACGGCTTCGCGGGTCTCTGCGGCGGTCTGCTGGTCGGCATCTTCGCCAACAAACTGATGGCGGGCGAACACGAAGGCCTGATCTCGGGCGGCGGCCTGCACCTGCTCTGGGTGCAGTTCTACACCGCGGCCTGGGTGATCGTCTTCTCCGCGATCGGCACGTTCATCCTGCTGAAGCTGGTCGGCCTGTTCATTCCACTGCGGATGAGCGAGGCGGAAATGGAGACCGGCGACATCGCCGTCCACGGGCACGAGGTGTACCCGTCGGACGTGCCGTCACTCGGCTATCCCGACGGAGTTTCGGGGTCTGCGGCCCCGGCGGCGGGATCGGCTTGACGCCACCCGCCTGAGCCCGAGCCAAATCACGGAGCCGCTCCCCGTCCTCCTCCCGGGGGGCGGCTCCGGATTCGGGCTTCTCTTCTGAGCACGTCGAGCATCGTCGCCACCGCGGCGGTGGCGGCCGCGGCGCGAGGCGTCGCCGCGAAGACCTTGCGGACCGGGCTCTCGGGCCCCAGCGGCCGCACCACGATGTCGTCGCGCACGGTCGACAGCGCCGTCTGCGGGATCAGCGCGACGCCGACCCCGGCCGCGACCAGGCCCTGCACGGTCTGGTAATCGTCGCTCTCGAAGGAGACGCGCGGTTCGAAGCCGGCGGCGATGCAGGAGCGGACGACGTGGCGGGCGCAGGGGCTGGCCGCCGAGGTCTGGATGAAGGACTCCTCGCGCAGGTCCTCGAGCCGCGGCGCCGCCTCGCGGCCGGCGAGCGGGTGGTCGGCGGGGAGGGCGAGGTGGAGCGGGTCGTCGAACAGCTCGAAGCGGCGCAGCCCGGTGGCGAGGTGCTCGCCGACCCCCTCGAACTCGAAGAGGAGCGCAAGGTCGAACTCGCCCGCCCGCAGGCGTGGGGCGATCTCCTCCGGCTCGCCCTCGGCGAGCGAGACCTCGACGCCGGGGTGGGAGGCGCGGAAGGCGGCGATCGCCTGCGGCATCAGGGTCGCGCCCGCGGTCGGGAACGAGGCCGTGCGCAGGTGGCCGCCGCGGCCCGCGACGATCGCGGCGATTTCGTCCTCGGCCGCCTCCAGCTGGGCGAGGATGCCGCCGACGTGCCCGACCAGCGCGGCGCCCGCCGCGGTGGGGCGGACGCCGCCGCGGCTGCGCTCGATCAGCGGCACCCCGGCTTCGCCCTCGAGCGTCTGGATCGCCTGCGAGACCGCCGACTGCGAGTAGTCGAGGGCGTCGGCGGCGGCCGAGAACGAGCCCTGCGAGACGACCTCGCGAAAGATGTTCAGGCGCTTCACGTCGAGCATAAGCGCTACTTATTATAGCTAGCAGTAATTCCAGTTGCGCTGATGCTGCGGAGGTGCCACAGTCGACGAACACTTCGAATCCCGCAAGCTGACAGGAGAAATCTCATGGCACTGAAGATCATCGTTTCCTACGACGACACCGACAACGACCGCGACGCGCTCGCCCTCGGCCGGCTCCTCGCCTTCTCGGGTGCCGACCTCTCGCTCGCCTACGTCCGTCACTCCTTCGGCGAATCGCTCGACCAGCAGGAGGCCGAACAGCTGCTCGCCCGCGGCGCCGAGTCGGTCGGCACCCCCGACATGCCGAAGTACGTCGTCGTCAACCCCGCGACCAGCGTCGGCCTCGCCGAGCTCGCCGCGCAGGAGCACGCCGACGTGATCGTCTTCGGCTCCGAGTACCGGACCGCGAACGGGCTGGTCAAGCCCGGCATCTCGGCCCACAAACTGCTGCTCGGCGGCTCCTCGGCGATCGCCGTCGCGCCCGCCGGACTGCGCTCCAACCCGGCGGTCTCGGTCAACACCGTCGGCGTCATCGACGAGGGCGACCCGGCTGCCCGCCAGACCGCCGAGAGCCTCGCCCGCGCGCTCGGCGCCGACCGTCGCCGAGCACGGCTCGGGCCCGCTCGACCTGCTGGTCGTCGGCTCCCGCAAGGAGGCCCCGGAGGGCAAAGTCGTCCTCAGCGCCGCCAGCGACTACGCCGTCGAGGCGGCCAACTACCCGGTGCTGGTCGTCCCGCGCGGTGCGCCGGTCGACTTCAGCGGTGCCCCGGCCGCGAGCGCCGCGGGCGCGGCGCCGACGGCCTAGTCCCGCTGGACCACCAGGATCACGGCCGCGACCGAGGGGTCGCGGCCGTCGATCCGCTCACGGACCTCCTCGACCGGCACGCTTTCGGTTTCGTGGCCGGAGACGATGTCGGCCAGCGTCTGCACCGCCGAGTCGGAGTGGAGGACGATCGTCGCCGGGCCACGAGCCGCCAGCTTGGCCTCGGTCGCGGTGCCGAGCACCGTCGCCGTGACGTCGCCGGCGGAGCGCTCGGCGTTCGCCCAGCCCTGGCTGAAGGCGAGGTCCTGGACCGGCAGCTCCGGCCCCTCGAGGATCTTGAGGTCGGCTTCGTCGCGGGTCCATTTGCGGTCGCCGAGCAGGACGGCGCGCCCCGCGAGCCAGGGGTCGAGCACCGTGCGCCGCAGCTCCTCGTCGGTGAGGTTGAAGGAGCGGGCGTGGCGGCGGCCGGTCGAGACCTCGATGTGGAAGGGCATCGTGGGCGCGACGCTACCGGGTTTCGGCACCGCCGGGTCGGCGGCGCGCGATTGAGATGATGCGCGCCATGCCAACCGATCGACCCGACGCGGTCGTCTTCGACAACGACGGCCTGCTGCTCGACACCGAGTCGGTCTGGACCCGCGCCGAGGGCGATCTCTTCGAGCGTCATGGCTTCGACTTCACGCCCGCTCACAAGCGCGAGCTGGTCGGCAAGTCCGGCGCGATGGCCGCCGAGCTGCTCGAAGGATGGCTCGAGCAGCCGGGCCGTGGCGCGGTGTTGATGGAAGAGCTCGACGAGCTCGTCGTCGCCGAGCTCGAGCACGGGGTCGAGGCGATGATCGGGGCGCGCGACCTGCTCGAACGGCTGAAGGGGCAGGGGACGCCGATCGGGCTGGTCTCCAACTCGCCGCTCGCCTTCGTGCGGCGCTCGCTGGAGATCGTCGGCTTCGGGGCGATCTTCGACGTCGTCGTCAGCGCCCATGAAGTGGCGGCGCCGAAGCCCGCCCCCGATCCCTACCTGGAGGCGTGCAGCCGGCTCGGGGTCGAGGCCGGGCCCGCGGTGATCGCCCTCGAGGATTCGCCGACCGGCGTCGCCGCCGCCCGCGCGGCCGGGCTGACGGTGATCGGCGTGCCCTCGGTCGACGGCATCGAGCTGATCGAAGCCCACCACATCGCCGCCTCGCTGCTCGACGCCACCGTCGTCGAGCTGACCGTCGTCGGTTAGAGATCGAGCACGCGGCGGCGGCGCAGCACCCGCTCGGCGATCTCGAGCGCTTCGCGCACCGAGTTCTCCGCCTCCGGGCCGAGATCTCCCCGCAGCGCCCGCGCGGCGGCCGCCTCGACCGCCGGTGAGCGCTCGGCGAGCGCCTCGATGTCGCCGCGGTGGCCGTCCTCGTCGACCGCGTCCGACAACTCGACCAGGAGCGCCTCGACGCCGACCCGCAGCTGCAGCGCCGCCTCCCGCCGGCGGCCCGCGTCGAGATCGGCTCGGGCACGCAGGAGCAGCGGCTCGCAGACGTCGATCCGCTCGCGGCCGCGCAGCACCGCGGCGACCCGTTCCTGGGGGCGCAGCTCCTCCTGGCGTCGGCGACGGCGCGACCCGGCCCCCGCGCCGACGTCGACTTCGAGGGCCGCGCTGTAGGCCCCCTCGGCGGTCTCCTCGCCGCTGCCGTAGCCGAGCCGCACCGCGACGGCCCGCTCGGCGGTGAGGGTCGCCGTGCCGGGGTCGGCGGCGGCTACGGCATGAGCGTGGAGGGCGTCGTTCAGAAGCGCGATCCCGGTTGCGACGACGGCCTCGAGCTCCTCCTCCGAGGCGCCGGCCGCGGCCAGCCACCCGGCCGCCTCGTCGGCCGCGTCGAAGGGCTTGAAGGCGCGGACCGCGGTCGCCCGGGCCAGCGGCAGCTCGGGTGGCGCCTCGGCCGCCTCGGCCTGGCGGGGACGCCGCCGCCGGCGCGCCGGGCGCGGCGGCGCGGCGATCGTCTGCAGCACGAGGACGCTCTCGCCGCCGTCGGCCTCACGGTGGGCCAGGTAGCGGCCGTCGGCCAGCGGCAGCGTGCCGGCGAAGTCGAACTGCGCGAATCCGAAGAAGGGGCTCAGGGCGATGATTCTGGCGCGCCGCGGCGGGCGGCGCCAAGGCGAGCCCTAGTCTTCGCCGCGGGGGTGGCCGCCGAGCAGGCTTTCCACTCCGGCGCCCTTGGGGTTGTCGGGCAGCGAGTACTTCGACGGGCCGATCGGCACCTTCGGGTTTTCGATCTGCCCGAGGCGGGTGATCAGATGCTGCCACTGGTCCGGTTTGAGCAGCGCCTGGTACTGGGCTTCGAGCGGGTTGCCCGCTTCGACCGGGCGGTAGCCGATGTGGACGTGGTCGTAGTGGGAGGCTTCGGCGAAGCTCACTTCGCCGGGGAAGTTTTCGAGCGAGATCACCTGGTGCGGTTGCATCGGCCCCTGTAGTTCGAGCACGTCTTCGATCAGCTGGTGGACCAGGGTGCCCGGCCCCTGGTGGCCGGTCACCGGGACGCCGTCGATTGCGGCGATGTCGACCGCGTCGCCGGTCGAGTGCTCGGAGACGTTGCCGCCTTCGGTGAGGATGCTGTGGCCGCACTCGAGCGCGCTGATCCGCAGGGTGAAGCCTTTCGAGCGCAGGTACTCGAGCACCGCGAGGACGCGGCGGTCGATCTTCCCCTGTTCGATGTCTTCGCGGCCGCACTGGTAGATGTCGAGGCCTTCGTCGGCGAGGACCCGCTGCTGGAGCGCTTCCTTGGAGAGCAGCAGGACGCCGGCCCCGCTGAGCCGCGCGTTGAACGGGTTCTTGCCCTTGGCGCGGTAGATCGCGGTGGCTTCGAGCAGCTTCCAGCCGTCGAGGATCGGCTTCGGGTCGATCCGCGGCGCCCCCTTGCCCGCCGGGCGGATCGAGAAGTTGATGTGCGGGTCGATGCCTTCGGCGTTCTTCGCGACGTGGGCGAGGACGGTGCCGGCGATCACCTTCGAGCCGACCCGGATCGAGCCGTCGCCCGCGGCCCTTTCGTGCGCTTCTTCGGCCTTCGCCTCGATCTTCTGTTCCTTCGCCGAGGCGCCGGAGCGCTGCGGCAGGGCGCGCAGCCGCGGCCGCAGTTCCTGGCTTTCGACCGGCACCTTCTTTTCCTTGCCGCTCGGGGTGACGACGGTGCGGCCGTCGCGGACCAGCTTGCCGAGGCCGGCGTAGGTGTAGCGGTTGCCGTAGGTGTCTTCGAGGACGACGAAGTTGCCGAGCTTGGCCGAGCGGCCGAGCTTGCGGATCACCCCGTCGTTGACGGCGACTACGGGGGAGCCCTGCTTGGCGAAGATGTTGATGCCGCGCCGGGTCGGCGAGGAGGAGATCACTTCGGCCGCGTTGCCGGCGATCCGCGAGTCGGTGGTCGAGGTCTTCAGCGCGGCGCGGGCCGAGAGTTCGTCCGAGTAGCGGGCGTCGGCGGCGATCGGGAAGTGGGCGCCCTCGGTGAGCCCGGTCAGCGAGCCGACCAGGTCGGAGGGGATGCGGCCGTAGGCGCGGGCGTAGGTGAGCACCTCCTGCGCGTACCAGTCGGCGTGGTTGTAGGCGAGGATCGCGTCGTAGAGATCCTTCTGGCCGCCCGCCACCTTGAGATAGTGGGCGGCGGCGCAGATCGCGTCGACCGGGTTGTAGGGGTCTTTGCGGCCGTCGCCGTTGGCGTCGAGGCCGTACGTTTCCCAGCTCGACGGGAGGAACTGCATCCAGCCGACCGCGCCGGCGCTGGAGACGTTGAGGTTGGTGCCGAACCCGGTCTCGATTTTGTTGATTGCCGCGAGCACCTCCCAGGGGATCCCGTATTCGGTGCCGCAGGCCTGGTAGATCGGCAGCAGGAAAGGCGGGATCTCGAAGGAGTTGATGACGAAGTTGGGGACGCCGATCGGGGCCGGGCCGAAGGGCGCGATCGTCGTCGTCGGGTTGGCCAGGGTCGGCGCGCCGCCCGGTTCGAACTGGGCGCCGCCGTCGGAGCCTCCGGCGAGGGGCTGGGTGCCGCCGCCGGTGGCGCTCGGCGCGGTGACCGCGCCGCCCTTGCCGCCGCCGCTGGCGTCGCCGAGGCTTTCGTTGTGGGTGACGCCGCCGCGGACATCCGCTTCCGGTTCTTCTTCGAGCGATTCGCCCCGTTCGAATTCCTTGTGGTGCTTCTTCGCCGGCGTCGTCGTCGCTTCGGTTGACCCTGAAGTGGAGGTCGAGGGTGAGATCGTTTCGCCGGCGGTCGGGGCGGCCGTCGCCGGTTCGGGGCCCTCGGTGTTGTCGCTCGGCGCCGAGCAGTCGGGGTCTTCCATGTCGATCAGCCCGTCGCCGTCGTTGTCGATCCCGTCGGAGCACTGCGGCGTCGCCGTCGCCGTGGTGGGCGTGGTCGACGTCGCGGCCGGTGGGGTGGTCGTCGTGCCGGCGGAGCCCGCCGCGGCGTTGCCGGACGGGGTCAACCCGGGCAGCAGCGTTTCCGTCACCGATGCGAGCGGTGAGGCAGCCGGCGCCGTGCCGACGACTGCCAGCGCGAGGAAGGCGCCGAGCGCCAGGATCAGTGCGAGCTTGCTTCTCATGCGCCTCGGATACCGCTGCCACGGACGGCCGCGTTCACGACCCGTTCCCCTCCCAGCGGGTTCGTTCTTCACGCTACCCACAACGTCGGTCATGGGCAACGGCAAGCCGCGCCCCCAATATGGCCTTAACGATCGTCCACTTCATGCCGCAAGCGGGAGATTTCCATCTGTTCCGGATGTGCTCGTTAAGCTGGCGTCAACGGACCGAGAAGATTGGATTTACCGTGAGTCCAGATGAGTACGGAGATACGGACGGGATGACGGACGGCGAGAGCCTCCGCGCCCGCTCCGAGCAGGCGATCGGCGAGATCGCCCAGGCCCTGATCGACAGCCCCCACCTCCACAGCGCCCTGCAGGCGGCTTTCGGTGCCCGCGAGAAGGCGATCGAGGCCCAGCAGGCGGCGATGAGCGCCCTCAACCTGCCCTCGGCAGGCGACGTCGAGCGCCTCGAGCGGCGGATCCGCTCGTTTTCGCAGCGCCTCGAGGACGTCGAGGAGCAGCTCGACGACCTGACCCGCGAGCTCGCCTCCCTCCGCCGCAAAATCGCTGCAAAAGACCAGAAAAAGGCCGCGGAAAAGGTCAATGACTAACCCTCGACTTGAGGGTTAGGGTCTAGCTTGAGTTCGCAGTTCTCGTCGCTATCCGGCGAAAAGTGCGAACTCGGCGGCGCGGGCGGCGGCGGTGACGCGGTCGGCGAGGGATTCGTCGTCCAGGGAGGGGTGACCCGCCGCGTCGGTGACGATCAGCACGGCGGCGAGCGCGATGCCGAGCTGGGCGCCGGCGGCGAGGAGGGCGGCGGTCTGCATGTCGGCGACGTCGCCGTCCGGGGTCGCGTGGCCGGGGGAGGGGTGGAGGACGTCGAGGCTGGCGACCAGGCCCGACCGCACGTCCTCGCCGAGCGCCGAGCGCAGCCGCTCTGCCAGGGCCTCGTCGGGAAAGGCCGGCGCGCCCGCGCCGGGATGGTCGATCGACAACCGCCGGGCCTCGCGGACCGCGATCAGGTCACCCGGTCGCAGCTCCGGGTCGATCGCCGCGCAGGTCCCGACCCTCACCCCGCGCTCGACCCCGAGCTCGGCCAGGTCGCCGAGGACGAGCGCCGCGCTCGGCCCTCCCATCCCGGTCGACTGCAAGGTCAGGTTGCGTCCCTCCGGCGTCTGCCCCGAGTAGCCCCAGAGGCCCCGCGCGTGGTTGCTCATCTTCGGCTGCTCCAGCAGAACCTGCGCGAGCGCCAGGGCGCGCCCGGGGTCACCGACCAGGATCGCGTCGGGATGGATCTGCGCGGTCGGATTCAGTCGGCGGGGCACGGCCCGCGACCCTAAACGCCCGGTCTCGCACTAGCCTCAGCGCGTGGCCGACGAGCGGATCAGCTTGAGAGAGGCGGCGCGGCGGTCCGGAGTCCCCGCCTCCACCCTCAAACGCTGGGCCGAAGAGAGGATCGTCCCGGTGCGCCGCGGGCGCTGGACGGCGACCGCCGCCGCCCAGGCGCGGGTCGTCGCCCGCATGCGCGATCGCGGCTACTCGCTCGAGGACCTGAAGGAGGCGGGGCGCGAGGGGCGGCTCGCCTTCGGCTTCGCCGAAGAGCTCTTCGCCGAGGACGAGGGCGAGGTGACGATCGAGGTGATCGCCGAGGAGACCGGCCTCGAGGTCGGAGCTGATCGAGCGGATCCTGGTGATGATGGGGACGCCGGTCGGCCACCAGCGCGACCTCACCGCCGCCGACGCCGCCGCGATCCGCCTCTGCGCCCAGGTCCTCGCCTCGGGCTTCCCGCTCGTCGCCTTCCTGCAGCTGGTCCGCGTCTACGTGCAGAGCCTGCGCCGGATCGCCGAGGCCGAGATCCGCCTCTTCCACCTCTACGTCCACGAACCGCTGATTCGCGACGGCCTCCCCGAGCTGCAGATGGCCGAGGCGATGGGCGACCTCGCCGCCGAAATCATGCCGTTGGCCGCGCCGCTCTCCGAATACCTCCACAACCGTTATCTCCGCTACTACATCGAGCAGGACGTGGTCGGCCATATGGAGACCGGCGGCGAGCAGACGACCGCCGAACTGGAGCTCGGGCACGTCGCCGTCACGCTCTGCTTCATCGACCTCACCGGCTTCACCCGCTTCACCGAGGAGGAGGGCGACATCGAGGCGCTCGACGTGGTCGAGAACTTCGTCGAGACGGTCGAGGAGACGATGCCGCGCGAGGCGACGATCGTGAAGACGATCGGCGACGAGGTGATGGTGGTGTCGCCCGATGCGGCGGCGCTGACCGAATGGGCGGTCGCCTTCCTCGGCCGCTTCGACCGCCGGCCGCAGCCGCGGGTCGGGATCCATTACGGCGACGCCGTCTATCGCGACGGCGATTACTTCGGCAGCCAGGTCAACCTCGCCCACCGGATCGTCAACCGGGCGCTGGCCGGCGAGGTGCTGGTCACCGACCGGGTCGCGGGGACGCTCGAAGCGCGCCCCGGCCTGCGGCTCGAGCCGATCGGCGAGGTCTCGCTGAAAGGCTTCCCGGTGCCGACCGAGCTCTTCGTCGTCCGCGCGGCGGAGGACTGAGCGGCGATGGCGGGCGTCGACCTGCTCGCCCGGGTCGAGGCGGGTGGCTTGCTCGGGGCGCCGGCGCCGCTGGTCGCGATGCTCTCCGGCGGGCGCGATTCGGTCTGCATGCTCGATCTCGCGGTGCGGGCCCGCGGCGCGGCCGCGGTCATCGCCCTGCACGTCGACTACGGCCTGCGTCCCTCCTCCCACGACGACGCCGACTTCTGCGCCGCTCTGTGCAAGGACATCCGGGTCGAGCTGGTGACCGAGCGCCCGGTCCGGGTCGAGGGGCCCGGCAACCTGCAGGCCTGGGCGCGCGACGTGCGCTACACCGCCGCGATGCGCCTCGCCGAGGCGCGCGACGCGACGATCGTCACCGGCCACACCGCCGACGACCAGGTCGAGACGATCCTCTACCGGCTCGCCTCCTCGCCGAGCCGACGGGCGCTGCTGGGGATGAAGGAGCGCGACGGCCGGCTGGCCCGCCCGCTGCTCGGCACCACCCGAGAGGAGGTGACGGCCTACGACGAGGAGCGCGGGCTCGCCTGGCGCGAGGACGCCACCAACCAGAGGAGGACTTCGCCCGCAACCGGGTTCGCCACGGCCTCCTGCCCGAGCTGGCGGCGATCCACCCGGCCGCGGCCGCCAACGTCTTGCGCACCGCGGCGCTGCTGCGCGACGAGGCCGAGGTGCTCGACGCCCTCGTTGGCGCCGAGCTCGACGGCTCCGGCGAGGCGCCCCGCGGCCGCATCGAGCAGACCCGTTTCGCGGCGCTGCCGCCGGCCCTTCGCCGCCTCGTCCTGCAGCGCCTCGCCGACGCCGCCGCGGGCCGGCCGGTCCCGGGTGCTTCCCGCTTCGCCGACCAGGTCGCCGGCCTCACCCGCGGCGGCTCGCGGCTCGACCTCGGCGACGGCGTCCGCGCCGTGCTCGAGGCGGCGTGCTGCGGGCCGAGCGGGACTAGACTGCGGCCGGTGGACGACCCGGCGATCGGCACGACCCTCGTCTCGAGCGAGGAACTTCAGAAGCGGATCGCCGAACTCGGCGTCGCGATCAGCCGCGACTACGAGGGCAGGGACCTGGTCATGGTCGGCGTGCTGAAGGGCGCGGTCCTCTTCCTCGCCGACCTGATGCGCCACATCGACGTGCCCTGTGAGATCGACTTCATGGCGGTCTCCAGCTACGGCTCGCAGACCGACTCCTCCGGCGTCGTCCGGATCCTCAAGGACCTCGACGACTCGATCCAGGGCCGCGACGTGCTGATCGTCGAGGACATCATCGACTCCGGCCTGACCCTTCAGTACCTGATGCGGAACCTAGGCGCCCGCGACCCTGCCTCGCTGGAGGTCTGCGCGCTGCTGACCAAGCCGGAGCGGCTGCGCGTCGACCTGCCGGCCAAGTACGTGGGCTTCGAGATCCCCAACGAGTTCGCGATCGGGTACGGCCTCGACCACGCTCAGCGCTACCGCAACCTTGATTACGTCGCCGCGTTGGTGCACTGAGCGGCGAAACCGCCCTGGTACGCTGATTTTTCTCCCTTGAGACGGTTCTTCAAAAGCGCGGCATTTCCGATCCTGCTGGTCGTCATCCTGGCGTTCATCGCCCAACGGGTGATCACCAACGATCCTGGCACGGAAGCGCCCTCCTACACCCAACTGGTCAACCCGACCAGCGGGCTGATCGCCCAGGGCAAAGTCGAAGAAGCGACGATCAACAACAAGGACCTCTCGCTCGACATCAAGGAGAAGAACGGCGAAAGCTTCTCCACCGGCTACCCGGCGAACACCGAGCAGAGCCTGCTCGAACTGCTGGACGAACACAACGTCAAGACGACCGTCCACGGCACCGGCAGCTCGAGCATCCTCTCGCTGCTCACCTACATCCTTCCCTTCGTCCTCTTCTTCGGCTTCTGGATTTTCCTGATGAACCAGATGCAGGGCGGCGGCTCGCGGGTCATGAATTTCGGCAAATCGAAAGCCAAGCGTATGTCCGTGGACGCGCCCAAGATCACCTTCCGCGACGTGGCCGGGGTGGACGAGGCGGTCCAGGAGCTCGAGGAGATCAAAGAATTCCTCGAGAACCCGAAGAAGTTCCAGGCGCTGGGCGCCCGGATCCCCAAGGGCGTTCTGCTGTACGGCCCTCCCGGTACCGGTAAGACGCTGCTCGCCCGCGCGGTCGCGGGTGAGGCGGGGGTGCCGTTCTTCTCGATCTCCGGCTCCGACTTCGTCGAGATGTTCGTCGGCGTCGGCGCCAGCCGCGTCCGCGACCTCTTCGAGCAGGCCAAGCAGAACTCGCCGTGCATCATCTTCATGGACGAGATCGACGCCGTCGGTCGCCACCGCGGCGCCGGCATGGGCGGCGGTCACGACGAGCGCGAGCAGACGCTGAACCAGCTGCTCGTCGAGATGGACGGCTTCGAGATGAAGGACAACATCATCTTGATCGCCGCCACCAACCGGCCCGACATCCTCGACCCGGCGCTGCTGCGCCCCGGCCGCTTCGATCGCCAGGTCGTCGTCGACCGGCCCGACCGCAAAGGCCGCAAACACATCCTCGAGGTCCACACCCGCGGCAAGCCGCTCGCCCGGCAAATCGACCTCGACACGCTGGCCGGCCAGACTCCGGGCTTCACCGGCGCCGACCTCGCCAACCTGATCAACGAGGCGGCGCTGCTTGACCGCCCGCACCGGCAGCCGCGAGATCTCGATGAAGGAGCTCGAGGAGGGGATCATGCGGGTGATCGCCGGCCCGGAGAAGAAAACTCGGGTCATGTCGGAGAAGGAGCGGCTCGTCACCGCCTACCACGAGGTCGGCCACGCGATCGTCGGGCAGCTGCTCGAGCACACCGACCCGGTTCACAAGATCTCGATCATCAGCCGCGGCCAGGCGCTCGGCTACACGATCAGCCTGCCGACCGAGGACAAGTTCCTCACCACCCGCTTGGGCTCACCGACACGATGGCGATGACTCTGGGCGGGCGCGCCGCCGAGGAGATCGTCTTCGGCGAAATCACCACCGGCGCCTCCAACGATCTCGAAAAGGTGACCGAGTCGGCGAAGCAGATGGTGATGCGGTTCGGGATGAGCGAGCGCCTCGGCCCGCGCGTCTTCGGCCACGATCGCGGCCAGCCGTTCCTGGGCCGCGAGTTCTCTCCGAGCCCGACTACTCCGACGAGATCGCGCGTGAGATCGACGACGAGATCCGCCGCATCGTCGAGAGCGCCCACCAGACTGCGAAGGGCTTGCTGAACGACAACTCCGAGCAGCTCGCACGAATCTCGAAACTGCTGCTCGTGCGGGAGACGATCGAGGCCGAACAGTTCGTCGCCCTGCTCGAGGGCAAGCCCGAGGACGAGGTCTTCCACGACGACGAGGAGTCGACCCCGCCCGCGGAGCCGACTCCCGAGCCCGAGCGCGCCGCCCGCGAGGGCGCCCGCCCGGTCACGCGCCCGCGGCCGGGTTTTGCCGGCGGCGACGCGAGCTAGCTCCACCGCCGCGCCTTCCGTGGCGGTCTCCGCCGTGAAATTGATGGGGGTGGTCAACGTGACCCCCGATTCGTTCTCCGACGGCGGGCTCTATGTCGATCCTGGCACAAGCGATCGCGCACGCAGCGGATCGGCGCAGGCGGGCGCGGCGATCCTCGACGTCGGCGGCAAGTCGACCCGGCCGGGGGCGG